>NZ_CP029425.2:6172768-7380960 GCF_002278135.3 Bradyrhizobium ottawaense
AGGCGGCTCCTCTGCGGCGCGCGACGTGGCCACCGCCAGGCCCGCGACGATGGCTATGCCAAGGATCAACGCTCCGATCGCACGCATGACACTCTCCCTGCGCGCCGCTAGCGCGCCAGCACGATCGACACCTGGATCTGGCCGCGCGTGCGCAAGACTTCCAGCGCCACGTCGTCGCCGTGTCGGCTGACACGAAGATCGACACTGGATTCGCCGAGCCTGAGATCGCGCAGGATCACCTCGTTGAGGAACGCCGGCAGATGCGGGTTGCGCAGGCGAATCTCGCTGCGCGCCACGTCGAACTCGATGCCGAGCGCCGCCTCCAGCAGCGTGAACGGCGTCGCGCTGGCCCAGGCCTGCGGCGCGCAGGCGACCGGATAGAGCGTCGGGCCGCGGCGCTTCTCGCGCCGGAAGCCGCAGAACAATTCGGGCAACCGGCGCAGGTCCATATAGGTGGCGGCGTCGAACAGCCCCTTGAAGACATGCGCGACCGAATGCTTGAGGCCGTAGCGCGCGAGCCCGAGCGCGATCAGCGCGTTGTCGTGCGGCCAGATCGACCCGTCATGATAGGACATCGGGTTGTAGCGCACCTCACCGACGGCGACCGTGCGGATGCCCCAACCCGAGAAGAAATGCGGCCGCATCAAATCGGCGGCGACGAGGCGGGCACGGTCCTCGCGGATCATGCCGCTGAACAGCACCTGGCCGGCGTTCGAGGTCCGCACCTTGCAGGGCCGCTTCTTGCCGTCGAGGGCGGGAGCGTAGCTGCCGAGCTCCTCGCACCAGAACGCCTTCTCGAAGCGCTCAGCCAGCGTCCTGGCTTCGGCCTCGAGCTTACGCGCACGGTCCGGCTTGCCGAGCCTCAGCGCGCAACGCGCAGCGAGCAGCTTGGCTGCGTAGACGTAGCCCTGGACTTCGGCGAGCGCGATATTGCCTTCCGCAAGCTGGCCGTCGGCATGGAAGATCGCATCGTACGAGTCCTTCCAGCCCTGGTTGGCGAGCCCCTTCTCGGTCGCGCGCTGGTATTCGACGAAGCCGTCCTGGTCCGGATCGCCGGGACCGTCGATCCAGGCCAGCCCCGCCTCGATCGCCGGCCATAGCTCGATCAAGGTCTTCTCGTCCCCGGTCCGCTCGAAATAGCTCCCGGCGAGCAGCACGAACAGCGCGGTCGAATCGACGCTGCCATAATATTGCGCGAACGGCACCTCGCGCAGCGCCGCCATCTCGCCGCCGCGCATCTCATGCAGGATCTTGCCGGGCGCGGCATCGGCGAGCGGATCTGTCGCCTTGGCCTGGAAATGCGCGAGCCGGCGCAACACGCCCTTGGCGACGCGCGGATCGACCCACAGCATCTGGAGCGCGGTGATCAGGCCATCTCGGCCGAACGTCGTCGAGTACCAGGGAATGCCGGCATAGGGATAACGCCCCTGCGGCGTCTCCGTCATCAGCATGTTGAGGTCGGCCATGGCCTGGCACAGCACCTCGTTGAAGATGTTGTTCGAGGTCTCGATGCTGGCGGCGCCCATCGTGGACCGGCGCATCTCGCGGCGATGGGCGAGCAGGCCCCTGAAGAAGCGTGCGGGCTTCTCCGCGACCGGCCGGTTGCAGGATACAGCGACGAACAGCGATTTGGATTCATGCGGGTCCAGCTCGATCTGCCAGGTCGCGGCATTCACCGACAGCCGCGTCGGACGCGGGTCGAAATGCAGGCCGGTGGTGCGCTCGGTGTCGTCGAGGCCGCGATATTCGAACAGGACGTCGGTCGGCCCGAGCAATTTGCTCGTGCCGGTCCCGCGGCGCGGGCGGCGCTCGCCGCGGACCTCGAACAGATCGGCAAAATCGTTGTCGAACAGCAACGTCAGCTCGAAACTGGCCCGCCCGTCGCCGTGGTTCTGCACGCCGATGCGCTGATAGGCCGTGCCGCGCCACAGGAAGATCGTGCGCACGATGTGCAGCAGGTCCTTCTGGAAGACGAGGCGGCCCTGACGGTAGATGTCGGGATTGGTGAGATCGACGGTGAGCGACGAATTATCGTCGCGCAGATTGGAGCCGAGCAGCAGCGGCTGGAGGTCGTCGAGCACGAGCTCCAGCCGTGCCAGATAGCGGGTGTCGTAGTGAAACAGACCGTCCGGCCCGCCGGCGGAGGCGCCGATGTCGCCATGGCTGTCGAGCACGATGAAGGTGTCGTCGTGCTTTAGGGACCGCCGCGGCCGGGCCGACGGCCCGGTCATGGGAATGTAGAAAGGCTGTTCCGCAACCTGTTCGGAGGTGCGCGTCACGGAGACGAATTGGGCTACGGCTTCGGCCGACATGAGCTGCTCCCCTGCGCTTGTTTCGAAACGCAACCGACTCGAGAACGCGACTGTGGGTTTACGCGGCGGCTTGCGCGAGCCGGCTCATTTCCCGCGTGACCAGCTCACGATATGGCCCGTGGCCCTGCATCAGACGCTCCGGCGAACCGTCCTCGATGATCTTACCATGCTTCAGCACCACCACGCGGTCGAAATTGCGCAGCGTCGCCAACCGGTGCGCGATCGCGATGACGGTCCGGCCGCGCATAAGGCGCGATAGCGCCTCGCGGATCGCTTCCTCGGACTCGCTGTCGAGCGCGGCGGTCGCCTCGTCCAGCAGCAGGATCGGCGCATCCTTCAGGAAGGCGCGCGCGATCGCGATGCGCTGGCGCTGGCCGCCGGACATCTTGACGCCGCGGTCGCCGACCATGGTGTCGAGGCCATCGGGCAGGCTCTCGACGAAATCGCAGCGTGCTGCGATCGCCGCGCGCAGCACCTCGTCATCGGTCGCATTCGGCCGACCATAGCGGATATTCTCGCGGATGGAACGGTGGAACAGGGAAATGTCCTGGGGCACCACGGAGATCGCCTCGCGCAGGCTCTGCTGCGTGACCTTCGAAATGTCCTGGCCGTCGATCGTGATGCTGCCCTCGTCGGTATCGTAGAAGCGCTGCAGCAGCGTGAACAGTGTGGACTTGCCGCCGCCGGATTGGCCGACCAGGCCGACGCGCTGGCCGGGCTGGAGCCGCAGGCTGAAGCGCTCGAAGATCTTCTCGCCGCCGGGATAGCCGAAGGTGACGTTATTGTACGCGATCGCGGCGCCGCTCTTGACCAGAGGCTCCGCCTCGGGATGATCACGCAATTCGTGCGGCACCAGCAGCGTGGCGATCGCCTCGGTCAGCCGCGCAACGTGCTGGGTTACGTCGACCAGCGCCACCGCAAGGTCGCGCGTCGCGCTCAGGATGGAGATACCGAGCGTACAGACCAGCACCACGTCGCCGGTGGTCGCCTCGCCCTGCTGCCAGAGCGTGACTGCCCAGGCCATCAGCGCGATCGTCAGAAGCACGGTCACAGCGGCATGCAGCAGCCGCAGCTTTTCCAGATAACGCAGGCTGCGGCTTCGCGCGGTCAGTTCCCGGCTCACGGTCGCGTCGAACCGCTCGTGCTCGTGGCCGATACCGCAGAAGGCCCGCACCAGGGGCATGTTGCTGATGACGTCGATCATCTCGCCGTCGACGACGGCGGCCTTGTCGGCGAAATCGTCATGCAGCGGCTTGCCCGCGGCGGCGAGGCGGAACATCGCAACCACCATGCCGCCGGCAATCACGATCAGGCCAAGCGCCATGTAAGGACTGACGGTTCCAATCAGGGCGATTGCCGCAATTGTGGCAATGCAGGGCGGCAAAACGTTCCAGACGAACATGTTCTCAACCGTGAACACCGCGTTCGACGTCGCGGTGATACGGCTCGTCAACATGCCGGGCATCCGGTCCGAGAAGTAGCTCGGCGCGTGTCCGGTCAGATGACGAAATATGTCACGTCGTAAGTCTCCCGTGACACGAACGAAGGTGAAGCTCGCCGTCCAGCTCGCGATCCGCCACAGGAAGTTGTCAGCGGCGATCAGCGACATGAGTAAAATGAATGCCAGCCATACGCCGCCGCCTTGCGAAGGACCCGCAGACAAGGCGTCGACAAGGGATTTGACCCCGTATTGGGTGCCTACGGAGCAGGCAACCGCCGCAACGACCGCGGCCAGGATCACCAGATGCGATGCCATTCGCATCCGAAGATAGCGCAAGACAAAGGCAAATGGCCTGCGCGCGTATCCAGAAAGATGATCCATTTGGCTATCGCCCCGTTTGCTGGTCTTCATTTTGTTACTGATCGACTGAACATCGACCAGTTCGCCTCGGTTCCCGGGCAACCTCATCACGACATGCGGATGCGGACGATCTGCGAAGATGTGATGGCAGCATCGCGACGAACACCGGACGTGTCGAATAAGTAACCTTTGGAGGAAGGAACTTCGCAAGTGCGGGAACGTTCCCTTGGCTGGCATTGCCGGTGCCGACAAGCGGGGGCTTTCTACGATCATGATCGCACAAAGGAGATGGTGAGATGCGCATCGCGCAGGTTGCTCCGTTGACGGAGGCTGTTCCACCCAAGCTGTATGGCGGCACCGAGCGGGTGGTGCATTGGTTGACGGAAGAGCTGGTGGCCCTCGGGCACGACGTGACGCTATTTGCCAGCGGCGACTCGCAGACATCAGCCAAGCTGGATGCGCTGTGGCCCAAGGCGCTCCGTCTCGACGGTTCCGTACGTGACCCCAATGCACTGCACATGGTGCTGCTGGAGCGTGTGCGGCAAAAATGTGACGACGAGGAGTTCGACTTCCTCCACTTCCATCTCGACTATTATCCGTGGTCGTTGTTCCACCGCCAGCCGACGCCATTCCTGACCACGCTGCACGGCCGGCTCGACCTGCCGGAGCATCAGCCGGTGTTCAACACCTTCTCGAAGATGCCCGTCATTTCGATCTCCAATGCGCAGCGACGGCCGGTGCCGCAGGCGAACTGGGTGACCACGATTCATCACGGTCTTCCGGAGAACTTGCTGACGCCGAAGCCGGCGAAACAGGAATATCTCGCCGTGCTCGGCCGCATCGCGCCCGAGAAGGGCGTCGACCGCGCCATCAAGATCGCGACCCATTGCGGCATTCCGCTGAAGATCGCGGCCAAGGTCGATCGTGCCGACCAGGATTACTACGACGAGCTGATCCGGCCGATGATCGAGAACAATCCGCTGGTGGAGTTCATCGGCGAGATAAGCGATCACGAGAAGTCGGACTTTTTGAGCGGCGCGCTCGGCCTTCTGCTGCCGATCGACTGGCCGGAGCCGTTCGGCCTTGTGATGATCGAAGCCATGGCCTGCGGAACGCCGGTGGTCGCCTTCAACCGCGGCTCGGTGCCGGAGATCATCGACGAGGGGCTGACCGGCTTCGTCGTCGAGGATGTCCTGAGTGCAGCCGGCGTCGTCAATCGCCTTCCGCAACTTGACCGCACTGCGATCCGCAAGCAGTTCGAGGCGCGTTTCACGGCGCGGCGAATGGCACTGGATTACCTCGCCGCCTATCGCAGCCTCGCCGAGGAACAGTCGCCGCGGATCAAGCTGGTGAGCAGCGCGGAGTAGGCTAGCCACAATCACAACTGTCGTCCCGGACAAGCGCGCCCTAAGCGCGCGCCGATCCGGGACCCATACTCCGCAGCATTAGTTTTGCGAAGACTCGGAGTTGCCAGCTCGCGCAAAAACGCAATCCTGTGGTTATGGGTCCCGGCTTTCGCCGGGACGACACTGGTATTGTTGCGAAAGCACCTACCTCACCACCGCCCGCTTCGGCTCCACGATCTCGAACATGCGCGGAAACTCGTCCATCAGGCCCATCAGCTCGGCGAGCTTCATCGGGTTGCCCGACAGCTTGACCTTGCCCGCAGCCACCGCCTCCGGAAAGCTCGTCAGCTTGGCGATCACCTCGTCGAGCGTTGCGCGCGCCAGCGTGAAGCTGGCATCGGCGCCCTCTGCCTGCACGCCCTCGCTATAGGTCAGCGCGCAGTTCTCCAGATTGAGCACGAAGGTCTCGCCGGTATCGGAAAAACTCCAGTTCAGCACGATGCGCTTGCCCTCGGCGTTGGGACCGTTGAGGCGGATGCCGAGCACGTCCCAGAGCTGGCTGGTGCGCAGCGCAGCCAGCGTCTCGCGCGGCATCGGGGGGCGCGCCGGCACCTTCGGCATGCCCTGGCGCAATTCCTGCGCGCCGAACAGATAGGCGTTACGCCAGGTCGCGCTTTCGGCGGCGTAGCCGAGCTGCTCCAGCGTGTCGGCGAGCAACGCGCGCGCTGCCGCATGGTCGGGCTCGGCGAAGACGAGATGGCCGAGCACTTGGGCGACAAAGCGGAATTCACCCTTATCGAAATCCGCACGCACCCGCGCGAGGATCGCATCCGCCCCGCCCATATACTCGACGTACTTCCTGCCTGACTCCACCGGCGGCAGCGGATCGAGATTGACCGGGTTGGCGTCGTACCAGCCGAGATATTTCTGGTAGATCGCCTTCACATTGTGCCGGATGTGGCCGTAATAGCCGCGGCCGTGCCAGGCGCCTTCCAGGCTCTTGGGCAGCTGGATCGTCTCGGCGATCTCGGCCGCGGTGAGGCCGTGATTCATCAGGCGGATGGTCTGGTCATGCGCAAATTTGTAGAGGTCGCGCTGCTGCCGGATCATCGTGCCGATGCGGTCAGCTCCCCACACCGGCCAATGATGTTGGCCGCACATCGCCTCCGCCTTGCCGTCCCAGAGCTGCAAGGCCTCGCCCAGATATTTTGACCAGGCCAGCGCGTCGCGCACGTCGGCACCGCGGAACGGCAACAGATTGTGGAAATTATGAGTGCAGTTCTCGGCGAGGTTCAACAGCCTGTAGCGCGGGATGAAGAAATGCATCTCCGCCCGTGCTTCGCTGTTCGGCGCCATCTGGAATTCGAACTCGACGCCGTCGATGACGCGCCTGTCGCCGGTCGCCATGATCAAATCGGTCGGGCGTAGCAGCGCAACTGATCCTGCCGCCATCGACTTACCGAGCCCGCAATCGACCTGCCCCCGCGTCCCCTTGGCGAGCAGCGGCCCGAACTGATACTGCGCCCGGCGCAGCATCGCGGGGCCTGCGATGATATTCTCGGAGACAGCGTGCTCCATGAACAGGTTCGGAGCGATGATCGGCACGCGGCCGGTGGCGAGCGCGTCGTCCTCCAGCACGCCGCGCGCGCCGCCCCAATGATCGGTGTGGGTGTGGGTGAAGATCACGGCAGCAACGGGCTTCAGGCCACGATGCCTAAAGTAAAGATCGAGCGCGGCGCGGGCGCCTTCGATCGAGGTCAGAGTGTCGACGACGATGACGCCGCTGTCGCCCTCGATCAGCGTCATGTTGGCGATGTCGAGCCCGCGTACCTGGTAGACACCGGGCACGACCTCGAACAGGCCGTGCTGCATGTTGAGACGCGACTGCCGCCACAGGCTCGGATTGACCGTAGGCGGCGCCTGATCGGTGGACAGAAAGCCGTAAGGCTCGAGGCTCCAGACCGTCCTCCCTTGCGGGTTCGTGATCGTCGCGTTCTCGATCGTTCCGAGGAAGCCACGCGCGGCGTCGTCGAAATCCCGCGTGTCGGAAAACGGCAGCGCGTTCAGCATCGTTGTTTGCTGCGCGACGACGGACGGCGTCGCGTCCTTCGGCTCGCTGTTCGAAATGTCCGTCATCGAGATGGCTCCCCTGATCTGGTGAGAGCCATCTAACCGCATCTCACAGCCGTTTGCCATTGATGGAGCGAAGCGCAGCCGGGTTCACTCTCCCCTGGAGGGGGAGGTCGCTTCGTGCAGCTCCCATCGCTACATCCCCAGCAATCGCGGCAGCCACAGCGACAGCCCGGGCCAATACGTCACCACCACCAGGAATCCCAGCATCGTCAACAGCCACGGCCACACCGCGACCGTGAGCTCGGTGATGCCCATCTTGGCGATGCCGGAGGCGACGTAGAGGTTGAGGCCGACAGGCGGATGGCAGAGGCCAACCTCCATGTTGACTGTCATCAGGATGCCGAAATGGATCGGGTCGATGCCGAGCTTGATCGCGACCGGAAACAGGATCGGGGCCATGATCAGGATGATCGAGGACGGCTCCATCACGTTGCCCGCCAGCAGCAGCAGCAGGTTGACGAGGAGCAGGAAGCCGATCCACCCCAGGCCCTGGTCGATCATCCATTGCGCCAGTGCTTGCGGCACATTTTCGTAAGTCATCAGGAACGAGAACAGGACGGCGTTGGTGATGATGTAAAGCAGCATCGCCGAGAGATTCGCCGACGACAGCAGCACCCGCGGCACGTCGCTCAGCTTCAGGTCTTTATAGATGAACACGGCGACGATGAAGGCGTAGACCGCACTGACGGCGGCAGCTTCGGTCGGCGTGAACAGGCCGCTGTAGATGCCGCCGATCACGATCACGATCAGCAGGATGCCCCAGATCGACTTGCGGAAGGCATCGAAGCGCTCGAACAGCGTTGCCTTCGGCATCCGCGGATAGTCGTTGCGCCAGGCCCGATAGAACGTCGTGGCGCCGAGAAGCGAGGCCAGGACCAATCCCGGCACGATGCCGGCGATGAAGAGCTTGCCGACCGAGCTGTTGGTGGAGACGGCGTAGAGAACCATCGGGATCGACGGCGGAATGAGAATTCCAAGCGAGCCCGACGTCGTGATCACGCCCGCGCCGAACCGCTTCGGGAAGCCTTGCGCGACCATCGCCGGCAGGATCACCGAGCCGATCGCCACCACGGTCGCCGGCGACGAGCCGGAAATGGCGGCAAACAGCGCGCAGGCGACCACCCCCGACAGCGCGAGACCGCCGTACCAATGGCCGACCAGCGAGGTCGCGAAGGTGATCATCCGCCGCGCCACCCCGCCATGGGTCAGGAAGTTGCCGGCGAGGATGAAGAACGGGATCGCCATGATCTCGAAGTTCTCGATGCCGGTGAACAGCTTCAGCGCTACCGATTCCGTGCGCACGTCGGTCAAGGTGAACATGAAGCTGAGCACGGTGAGACCGAGCGCGATCGAGATCGGCATACCCGTCAGCATCAAGGAGAGCAGAAGCGCGAACACGATGAGGACGCGCAAGCCCTGCGGCAGCGTGATGACATGGCCCGCATGCGCGAAGCACAGCGCGACGATCAGGACTGGCAGCAGCATCAGGATCCAGCCGAGCGGGCTGCGCTCGTCGCGGACGACCTGACTATGCGTGACCGGCGCCGGATGCACCGGATCCGCCTCGACCCCCTCGACACCCGCCATGTCGTGATGCGGCAGTTCGCCGGTGCGATGGAACGACCAGGCGACCTGCAGGAAGCGGAAGCACATCAAGCCGGACCCGAGCGGGATGGTGAGATACACCATCCACATCGGTGCTTCCAAATCGTTGGATTGCTGGCCGGTCTGCCACATCTGCCCCACGAACGCGGCGCCGAAATAGGCGACGATGGCGGTGAAGAGAGCGCCGCACAACAGACCGAAGGTGATGACGCGGCGGCGCGATCCGCCGGGCAGGATGTTGACCAGCACGTCGACGCCGACATGGATGCCGGTCCGCACGCCGTAGGCGGCACCGAACTTCGCCATCCAGATGAACATGTAGATGCAGAGTTCCTGCGCCCAGGACAAATCAAGCGCGGCAAGCCAGACGAATGCAGCGCGCGCCGGGACGGCGAGGAAGGTCAGGTTGCGGGCTTCCGCCCATTTGGCGATGTCGATCGACAGGCCGGCGCCGTAGCGGTGCAGCACGGCGACGAAGATGAGCGACGTCGCAGCCGCGATCATCGTCGCGATCAGCCATTCCTCGAGATGATCGAGCACACGATTCAGCACACGCAGCAACTTCGTCCCCCCAGCATTGGCTCGTCCATTCAAGAGCGAACGGCCGGGAGTGCGATCACCCCCGACCGTTGCTATTGTTCTTGTCAGGGCGCGGCCGTCAGTTCATCTTGACATCGAGTTCCTTGGCGACGAGATCGAGCACTTCCTGCCCGACCCGGCCCTTTGCCCATTTATAAGTCGGCTGCATCGCGTCCTGCCACGCCTTGCGATCGGCATCGGTCAGGTAATGCAGATTGGTCTTGCCTGTCTTCTTGATCTCGGCCAGCGCGTCCTCGTTCTCCTGGCGCGCGATCGAGTTGGTGTAGTCGGATGCCTCCGCCATCGCCTTGTCGAGTTGGGTGCGGATATCGGGCGGCAGGCCCGACCAGAACTTCGAATTGACGATGACCGCATATTGCAGATGCGCGTGATAGGAAACGGTGATGTCTTTCTGCACCTCGTAGAACTTCTGCGTCAAGTAATTGGACGCGGTGTTCTCGCAGCCGTCGACCACGCCGGTCTGCAAAGCCTGGTAGACCTCGGAGAACGCCATGATCTGAGGGATGGTGCCGACCAGGCGGAAATACTGGTCGGCGACCTTGGATCCCGAGATGCGGAACTTGAGGCCCTGGAAATCCGTCGGCTTTATCAGCGGACGATTCGAGGAGACCATGTGGAAGCCGTTGTCCCAGTAAGCGAGGCCGGTAATGCCCTTGGCCTCGAGCTTCTGGAATAGCCACTTGCCGATGGTGCCCTTGATCGCGCTGGAATAGGTTTGATCGTCCTTGAATAGCCAGGGCAGATCGAGCGCCTCGAACTCCTTGATACCAAGGGGCGCGAATTTGGCGGTCGAAGGGGCAAGCATGTGCACCGAGCCGAGCTGCAGCGCCTCGATCTCCTCTTTGTCCTTATAGAGTGTGGAGTTCGGGTAGACTTCGACCTTGACCTTGCCGTCGGTGTAGTTCTCGGCGAGCTCCTTGAACTTCAGCGCGCCCTTCCCCTTCGGCGTGTCGTTGGCGACGACGTGGCTGAACTTGATGACGATCGGAGTTTGGGCCTGCGCAACAACGGGGGCCAAAACGAGCGCGGCCGCCGCGACCGCGAGAAGCAGTTTGCGCATGAAGACCTCCCAACAACCTCGACAAACCGGGTGCTTTTTTTGTTTTCCGGTTTGAGTAGTGGCAGCAATCCGCAGGCCGAACAACTAGACCTAAGCCCAATTTGCCGCAGCCAAGCTATCTTGACGAGCGCTGTCTACGCAACCCGGCACCTGCTTCCATCCAGGGGAACGAGCGCTTATGTCGCATTGCGGCAGTGCATTAGCTCTTGCGCTGGGCGACCATGAAGAGACGGCGGAACGGAACAGGGTCTGCCCCGCCGCATTCTTCGGATAGGCCCTCGCAACCCGCGCGCCATAGGCGGCTTCGAATGCAATCTTCTCCTCGCCTGCGAGCACGTCGAGATAGCGCGTCAGCCAAGTCCCCTTGGTCCATTCCTTGACGGGGTTCTCGCCTTCCAGCACTTGCAGATATTCGGTCTCCCAGATGTCGATGTTGGCCGACATCGGCGCAAGAAGATCGTGATAGAATGCCGGGCCCTCGACCGGCGGCGGCGTCACGAGATGCTCGACCTTGGACCGCCACGGACCATCAAGCGCCGTCTCGCCGATCAGCACATGCGACGGCGCCAGAAAGTTGCGCGGCATCTGCACCGCGAGCATGCCGCCAGGCCTCACCTTCTCCATGACCGATGGAAACAGCGCCGCATGATTGGGCAGCCAGTGCAGTGCGGCATTGGAATAGATCAAGTCGTACTGCCCGGCGGGGCGCCAATGGCCGAGGTCCTCGTGGGACCATTCCACATCGGGTGCAGCCTTGCGGCCGGCGGCAACCATCTCGGCGGAGCCCTCGACGCCGGTCACGCTCGCCTCCTGCCAGCGCTCCTTGATGAGTTTTGTCACGTTGCCGGCGCCGGCGCCGAGATCGGCAATCTCGCGGGGGCCAAAATCCGGAATCCGCATCAAGAGGTCAACGGCGGGCCGGAGCCGGTGGCCGGAGAATTTTAAGTATTGCTGCGGATCCCAGACCATCGTCTCAACGCCTTTTTCTTTTTCGTGTTTCCTTCAACGTCGCTCTTGGTTACCACTGCTCCTCCCGCTCAGGCAATTCGCAAGGCGCGCGGGACGGGCAGGAAACGCACAGCAATAAGCAAGAACCAAACAAGAGAGCGTGTCACCATGGACCTCGGGCTCAAATCGAAAACCGCTGTCGTCACCGGCGCGAGCATCGGCATCGGCCGCGCGATCGCCAAGGGCCTCGCCGCCGAGGGCGTGCGCGTCGTCGGCGTGGCGCGGCGCACCGATCTTCTCGCCGAGCTGGTGAAGGAGGAAGGCTCCGGGCTGATCACGCCGCTCGAACAGGACGTCATGGCCAAGGATGCGGCGGAGCGGATCGCCGCCTTTGCGGTGAAGGAGCTCGGCCATGTCGACATCCTCATCAACAATGCCGGCGGCAGCCGGCCGCTGCCGGTCGATGCCCCCGACAGCAAATGGGACGAGGCGATCGCGCTGAATTTCACCAGCTACCGCCGCATCGCGCATGCGCTGCTGCCGCAG
Source organism: Bradyrhizobium ottawaense (assembly GCF_002278135.3). Classification (NCBI taxonomy): domain Bacteria; kingdom Pseudomonadati; phylum Pseudomonadota; class Alphaproteobacteria; order Hyphomicrobiales; family Nitrobacteraceae; genus Bradyrhizobium; species Bradyrhizobium ottawaense. Next base: position 6,185,120 of record NZ_CP029425.2, read on the forward strand.
ATGATCGAACGCAAATGGGGCCGCATCGTCAACATCACCGGCAAGTCCGAGCCGGAAGGCCTCAACGCGGCGTTCGCCGCCAAGGCCGCCGTGCACGCCTGGGCCAAGGGCCTGTCGCGCGAGATCGGCGAGCACGGCATCACCATCAACTGCATCCCGCCCGGCCGCATCATGAGCGAGCAGATCCGCCGCAACTACGCGCCTGACTATCGCGAGCGCTTTGCGGAAGAGGAAATTCCGGTCGGCTATTGGGGCGAGCCGGAAGACCTCGCCGCACTGGCAGTGTTTCTTGCCTCACCGGTGGCGCGGTACATCACGGGCACGGTGATCCCGGTGGACGGCGGGCTGAGGCGGTATCAGTTCTAGGGTTGGTCTCCTGAATCCACGGCCCGCGAACGCACGCCTTCTCCGGTTTGACGCCGGACCTCACGGCTTGACGTAACTCCAGCCCTGCTCCTGCAGCTCCATGACGCGGACGACGCCGGATTTGACGATCGTGGCCTGTGGAATCAGGGTTATGTCCTTGTTCTCCGCCTTGCGCATGTTTTCCTGCGTGTTGCCGCAGGCTTTAAAGGAGATTTCGGGATGGCTCATCGCGAGCACCTCGATGCGCGGCTTTACCGGCGAGGTGTCATCGCGCAGCATGTGAAGGCCAGGACCAAAGGTGACGACCTCGATCGACACCGGTTCACCGAGATCGCGATAGTACTGCGCGACGTTGCTCGCATTGTTGAGCGTGAGGTTCATCATCGCAGGGTCGTTGGAATTAACCTGCAGCACCAGCCGGTGCGACTTTTTCGCGCTCTCGGTTTTTGTAGCCTGAGCCATCTTCGTGCTGTTCGGAGGATCCTGCCTGATCGCGTGGTTCTGCCGCGGCTTGCTCACCTGCTTCTGTCCACCCGGATGCTTCGCGTTGCTCGCTTGGCTCTTCTCGCGCGCCTGCGGGATCCACTGGTTGTCCTGCTGCGCCTGCGCGCCTGGTCCGACCAGAAGCAGTATCGTCAAGCCTCCGATGAGTGCCATCGCCAACTTTGGATTGATCATCTCGTGTCTCCCATTTCCTGACCATCACCTACCCGGTCTGGCGATGGCATGTGGCCATTTGCATGCAGCCGCCATTTTCTTGCGCACGTTCTCGAATCCGCTGAGCAGGAATTGTCCGCCTTGCACCGGGCCAGTGCGGGTGAAAAGGCTCACGACGATGTGGCCGTCGTCGGGTAGTGAGCTCAACAACTTTACGACGTCGCCCCCGAAAGCGACGCCGGATCCGAATGACGGCGACGCTGCTGCGAGTTGCATTGGCGTATCCGCATTCAGCCGAAAGGAGATGACGTATTCGTTAGCGCTGCGTGACAGCGCCGGTCCGGCGACTATGACTTCCGTGCGGCCTCTGCGGCAGTGGATTGCGAGCTGCATCGCGGCGCCATCCGAGTTGCCGACAGAAGTGGCGGTGGCGGTGACGACCGGCAGATAATCGACTGGCGAAGTCGTCTCGCTGACGATCCAGCCAGCATCCCGGCTGCCCCGACTGGACGGTGGAATCTTGCGCGACAAGTCTTGCAGACATTCCAGCCGGGCTTGTCCCTCCATCGCCGAACAAGCCCTAAGTGTTTCCATGGGATCGCTCGTACTTTGCGCGTAGGCGATACCGCAGGCGACGTTGAAGGCGACAGCGAGCGGAGGAGCGGCAGTCTTCATGGCCTCGCCTGTACGCTGCGCGCTTTGCGATCCAGCCATTCCTGCGCGGCTTGGAAGCGGGTGAGACCCGGGACCGATGCCGCAAGATTGATCGACTGCCATTTCGGATCGAAGCCTGGTGCCTGCAGGCGGTCGATGCGCGAGAACAGGTACTCGACAAGGCGAGCCACGCGTTGGTAGCGATTGGAGCCGAGCGGCCAGTTGAAAGCGACAAGCGCTGTCGGGACCGCGATGGTCGAGACCCGCTCACCCTGCTTGATCAGATTTGGATACTCATTGGCGTCCAAGGTCGCGGGCAGATAATAGTCCTCGAACTTCTTGTCGTAACGGATCGGGAGGAACTTGAATCCAGCCTCCCAACGGCCCTTTACGAAGGCGTCGACGGGTTTCGACGTGATGAACACCACGGCCGACATTTCGCCTTTGCGCATCTGTTCCAGGGCAACCTGATGCGGGATGAATGTCTTTTCGACATCGATCCCGAGACGGCTGAAGATCAGTGGTCCTGAATAGGCGGCCGCGGTGCCCAGGGTGTTGAAGTTCACCTTCTTGCCGACAAGATCCTGCAGGCTTGTGATTTCAGGCCGCACAAAAATGTGCAGCTCGGATGGGAAGAGATTGAGCAGATAGGTGATGCGGCTTCGGATCTGCGGTGCCTGAATCTTATACTCCTCGAGCGCGTCGGAATTGATGATGGCAGTATCGACGCCGCGCAAATAGAGCAGCGCATTCAGATTGTCGGTGGCCCCCCGGGTGACGATCGGCAGGAGATGCAGGTCTGCTCCGTCGTCGACGACGCGAGCCATTTCTGCGGCGAGGCGGATCGGCGCGCCCTCGAGCAGGCCCCCGGCGAGCCCGACCGTCCAGGCGTTCATCCGGTCCTTTTCGTTCTCTTTCGGAAGCGGCCGTCGGTCGAGCTGTGCATCGGCCTTGGCATTTTTCGCCGTTTGCGCATCCAGGCAGGCCGTTTGAAGCATCATAGCGACCGGCACCAACCAAGTGAGCAGGAGCAATGAGCGTAACTTTGGCGCCTTCTTCATGTCGTTCCCTTCCGGCTCAGCCACCGCGAGCTTTCGTCTCTCGGACTGCAAGAAGCCCATTCTCAGGGTCGCAACGCATCCAGCCGTTCCTTCGCTTCGCGAATACCGGCCCTGTGTGCCTTCGCGTAGAGCTCGCGCGCCTTGGCCGCTTCGCCGCGAGTTCCATAAGTACCCCAGGCGGATAGAACCGCCGGATCGTAGGTCTCGGCGAGCATGAAACTTGCCTGCGCAACGTCTTTCTCAGCCGCGAGCTCGAGTACAATGCGTGCTGCACCGATATTTCCCTGATCGAGGAGCGCCCTGGCACGCGGGATCAAACGGGCCTCCGCCTCGTTCTGGGCGGCAGCGGTCGGTGGCTCCGCCACTTCCACGCTCCGCGTCGCCGGCAAGACCGGGGCGTCATTTGCTTGCTCGGCGAGGACGCGCTCATGGGTCGAGCGCCACCCCGGTGCAAGATCTCTCTCCCTGGCCTCGGTTTTACTCAGCTCCTGTTTCAGCGACTGTCGCAGTTCGCTGATCTCTTGTTTCGCTGCCTGGCCCTGCTGCCAGGTCGCATTTTCGGCCTCGCGCAGTTGCACGTTGCGTGCTTCGATCTCCCGGCGCACTTCGGCAAGTTCGCTCTCCAGCGCAGCGGCGTGCGCCTGAGCCTTTTCCAGAGCGCGGCGTTGTTGATCGGCATCGGCAGCTGCTGCCTGTGCTGCTTTGGCTTCCGTGACGAGAACGGCGTTCTTTTCCTGCTCTTGCTGCAGGGACTGCCGCAGTTCCGCAATCTCCAGCCCCGCCGCCTGGCTTTGCTCCGCGGTCGCAGCTTCCGTCATAGGCAAGCGGCGAGGCATTCCGGCAAGTTCGCTCGCGAGCGCGGCGGCGCGCGACTGCGCCTCGTGGCGTTCCTGCTCAGCGCTCGCCGCTGCTGCCTGTGCGGCGTTCACCTGCCTTGCGCGGACGGCGCTATTTTCCCGCTCGCGCTGCAGGGACTGCTCTAGTTCTGCGATCTCCCGCTGCGCCGCCTCTCTCTGCTGCGCGGCCACATCCTCCGCCTTCCGCGATCCTGCGTCGCGGGCATCGATCTCGCGGCGGATTTCGGCGACTTCGTTCGCAAGCGCAGCGTTGCGCGCTTGCTCCTGTTGCAGCGATTGCCGCAACTCGTCCGCCGCAATTTTTGCCGCGTGCGCGTGCTGGACCGCCTCGTCAAGTTCCCTGCGCGCCCCGTCCAGTTCACTGGCGCGCGCATTAGCGTGCAGAGCATCTCGATCCGGCCATGTCTCAGGCTGCACCATGCCTGCCGGCACCGTGTACGTCAGGGCTCCGCTTGCTTCGCGCTGAAGGAGCGCTTGCGACCCCGCCCCTATCTCCGGCCGTTGCTCGAAGCTGAGGGCACTCTCGCCGCCGATTTGCGTCGTTTCCGGAATTGCTCGTGCGCCGAAAGTGTCGAACACACCCAGTAAGGCCGCTCCAATCAGGATCGCGGGAAGCAAAATGACAGCCGCTGCGAGCGGAATGCCCAATGGCCCGCCCTCTGGGTCACTGTCCTCAGTTTCGGGAGACCAATGGGTCGGCTCGGCGTTGATTGGAGCGCCGTCTTTGGAGACCCATTTGCCTGCTTGAGGCGACCAGCGAGCGACGTCAACAGCCCCGGTCACATCTTCCACCCAGATGTCTTCTCCGTCCCTGGGTGCAGTATCAATCGGTCGGCGCATCGATCACGCCTCTTTAGATAACGGCTAGAGCGGCGCGCTTGCTCCGCCTGTTTCGCAGTCCAGCATGGAAGAAAAATCCTTAGATCGAAAGGACTTGGCAGGCACCATACCCACAATTAAATAATTAAATAAATTATATATTTTGAACCAAATGCGAAGTCAAATTAAATCAGCCTGGTACGGCAAGGGGGCGTCAAATCAGGCACGTCTGCTTCCTGTTGGCGTCGTCTTCATTATGCAGTCGGGTGCGTTGCCGCCCACGTGAACCAAAGCTCGTACATCGTATGGAATATGGGCAGGGCACGACGAACATGCGAAGCTGACGGCGTTTTCGCAGCGTCTCGGAGCTGAGGAGTGACCGATGCGCCTTGCATTGCCCTATTTGGGAATTGGCGTCTGTTTGTCTCTTGCGACCTGGTTGGCGTTGGGGCTTGTATTCGAGTGAGGGTTTTCCACCACGAGCGTTGATCTCCACGTCACTTAGCCCGCCGGTTTCTTACCAGCCGTCTTGCCGCGACCTCGCGCCGACAACAATGTCGGCGACAGCGCGCCAGCATCTTCCTTGCCTTCAAAGGCGGTCAATCGTGCTCGTGAGAGGCGCGCGCACGATCACTGACCCGCCGCCGGCTTCTTCAACCACCACCTGCGGATCAACAGGTACTGCATGGCGCAAGTCGCCCCTCCCGTGGCAGCAACCACTCCTGAAGAGCGGAAGAGCGAAACGAAATTGAACGGAAACGGATGAGTGAGCAGCGCGCCTGTCGTGCACCAGCGTCACAGCTCGGAAGGTCCGAGCCACGCCATGAACGCGCAGCGACACCCATCGACGAACGTTCAGCACTCAGCACGATGAGTTTCGCAAATGCTCTGCCATTTTGGCGCGTTAGGCGCTCGGGAAGGCACAACTCGGTTCCCCGCAAATCTGCGCCGTTCTGATGCCGGAACGCCGAGTCCGCCAACGCGTTTATCTCCTATATCGAAGGAGAAAATCATGAGCGTTGAAGGCAAGATCAAGGAAGGCGCCGGTTACATCAAGGAAGAGATGAACGAGCACGGCAAGGGTCCCGAGAGCCAGCGCAAGGCTCAAGAGGGACGCGATCTTCGCAATGAGGGCCGCATGGAAGACGGCAAGCCCCCGAAGACCACCAAGCCCGGCACCGGCCACTGATACGATCTCATCCAAACCGCCCCCGGCTGATGTCGGGGGCGGTTTTATTTCGAGGTAGAAAGAGTGCGTCAATCAGACCCGCTGACGGCCCTTTCCTTCAAACCCGCCAAGCCTGCATCAGCGAAGTAATGGCCGGTGGGCATGGACCCCCGCTCTATTCATCAGGGAACACGGCCTGCATCCCGCCGTTGCTCCAGCCCCACTGGAGGAAAGTTCATGTCCAAGACATCGCTCGCCGAGATCGCGAAGGAAATGGCCGACATCGACATCGCCATTCTTTCGACCCACACCGAGAACGGCGAAATCGCCAACCGTCCCATGAGCAACAACGGCGATGTCGCCTACGACGGCACGTCTTATTACTTCGCCTATGAACAGACCCGCACCGTATCGGACATCCAACGAAATCCGAAAGTCGCGCTCGGGTTTTCGTCGGAAGCGGGCCTCTTCTCGAAGGGGATCTACGTCGCCGTCGAGGGGACGGCCGAACTGATCCGGGACAAGGCGGCTTTCCAGCAGCACTGGACGAGCGATCTCGACAAATGGTTCGACCACGGCATCGATACGCCGGGCATCGTGCTGATCAGGGTCAAAGCCAACCGCATAACTTATTGGAAGGGCCGTGAAGAGGGTCAAGTTGCGCTCTGATCGGCTCCGTGACGGTGCGGCGATTCGTTGATTGGTTCTTCCGGAGCCGCGAAACAGGTGCCATCACCATCGCGCAGTGGCCGAATCTTCTTCTTTAGATCGTTATCGTTGCGGGCCTTCTGCTTTGGATCTGGCCTTCCGCAGGCAACGTCAGCGTCGGCTTGACGATCGTCGCGAAGGGCGGACTCGTCGTCTGGGGCGCCGACGAGGTCTTCCGCGGCGTGAATCCCTGGCGGCGCTGTCTCGGCGCTGCCGTAGTCGTCTATGAGTTCATGACACTTCTGCCGTGAACCCACGTACTTCAGTCCATCACCTGATCGGCGCCGATCAGAAAACTTTCGGCGATCACGAGGTCAAGAGCCTTGGCGGGCTGGCCGGGCAGCGGCACCGCGAGATATCGTAGGTCAGCGCTTGCCAAGCCGATAAGTGACCCGCCTTGATAGGCGTCGCACGTTCACCGGCATCCAAGTCTTTTTCAGGATCGCTGGGCCAGCGTTTTTGCCCGACGGGTCAACCTGATCGCAGCCGCGACTGCCGTCGCAATGCGGTTCGAAAATCCCTTGTCAATCAAGGGGACTTCTACTGTGCACGGGGTTGTTTTTCGGACTTTTGTCTTGGGCCCCGAGAAAAATGTGCAAGCACCGCTCACTCCGCCTGCAGGATCTCCGCAATCGCCGCCCCCGCCGCGATCGTGCCGAGCTTGCCGCCGACGTCCCGCGTCGCCCTGCCCTCGCCAATCGCCTTCGCCACCGCCGCCTCGATCGCGTGCCCAGCCTCTTCATAGCGGACCGCACCAGTCTTCTCGCCGTGCCAGGCCAGCAGCAGCGCGGTCGACAGGATCAACGAGACGGGATTGGCGACGTCCTGTCCGGCAATGTCGGGCGCCGAGCCGTGCGCGGCCTGCGCCATCGCGTAGCGCTCGCCGACATTGAGCGAGCCGCCGAGGCCGAGGCTCCCCGAAAGTTCGGCGGTAAGATCGGACAGGATGTCGCCGAACATGTTGGTGGACACGATGACGTCGAAACGATCGGGATTGCGCACCACATGCGCCATCATGGCATCGACCAGGATGTCGTCGACGCTCAGTCCTGGATAGGCCTTCGCCGTCGCGCGGCAGATCTCGAGAAACATGCCGTCGCCGATCTTGAGCACATTGGCCTTGTGCACGATGGTAAGGTGCCTCTGCCGCTTCATGGCGAGCCGGCATGCGGCATGCGCGATGCGCTCGCAGCATAGGCGTGTGATCCTTCGCAGCGAGATCACCACGTCGGGCGTGACCAGCATCTCGCCATTGCCCTGCTCCAGATTGCGGTCGGCGTAGAACCCCTCGGTATTCTCGCGAACCACGACGAGGTCGAAATCACCGAGGCGGCCGGGCCGCCCCGCATAGGTGCGCGCGGGCCTGATATTGGCGTAGAGGTCGAGGTTCTTGCGGAAGTACCTCGACGGATTGATCTCGCCACGCGCCTCGTCCTTGAAGTCGAACGTCGCAGTCGGGCCCAGGATCAGGCCGTCGGCGGCGCGGACGATGTCGAGCATCTCGGGGCGCACGGTCGTGCCTGATAGCTTCAGGCTCGCATGCCCGACCGCGTGCTCCTCCAGGCGCAAATTGAGCTGGAAGCGCTCGGAGGCGGCGCGCAACACACCCGTTGTGGCGGTCGTGATCTCAGGTCCAATGCCGTCACCGGGCAGAACGACGATTTGCATGGCGATCCCCTGATTTTTGCAGCAGCGGCGCGATCATACGGCAGCGCGAGGCGGCATCGCCCCACCTTCACGCATACACAGCATGCAAGCATATGCCTGTGGAACGCGGCCCCACCGTAGTACATGCGAAATGACCGATTTGAGCCGCGCCGCCGGAGCCACGCGCCAACGCAATGACGATCACGTTACCTGCCGCCGCGCGCGAGCCCGACCACACCATCTCTGACGGCCTCCCCGCCGCGCAGCGGCGCTGGGCGATCGCCGCGATCTTCACCGCGCTGGCGATGGCCTCGCTCGACACCGCGATCGCCAACATCGCCCTGCCCGCCATTGCCGCCGATCTGCATGTCTCGCCGGAGCAGTCGGTCTGGGTGGTCAATGTCTACCAGATCGCGCTGGTGGCGACGCTGCTGCCGTTGGGCGCGCTCGGCGAGATCGTCGGGCACCAGCGCATTTATCTCGGCGGCCTCATCCTGTTCACCATCGCCTCGCTGCTCTGCGCGGTGGCGTGGTCGCTGGAGAGCCTGCTGGTCGCGCGCACGCTGCAGGGGCTGGGTGCCAGCGGCATCATGAGCGTCAACACCGCGCTGGTGCGCTTCGTCTATCCCGGCCGGATGCTGGGCCGCGGTTTTGGGCACAACGCGCTGGTGGTCGCGACCGCCTTCACATTCGGGCCCACGATCGCCTCCGCCATCCTGGCCATCGGCCCATGGCCGTGGCTGTTCGCCGTCAACATCCCGTTCGGCCTCGTCGCCATCGGCATCGGCTTTGCGATGCTGCCGAAGACGCCGCGCGCCGATCACGGCTTTGATTTCCTCGGCGCGGTGCTGGCGTCGGCCTGCCTCGGCCTGTTCATCACCGGCATCGGCAGTGCCGCCCATAATCTGTCGCCGGTCGTCGTGGGCATCGAGCTGGTCACGGCCCTCGCGCTCGGCGTCATCCTGACGCGCCGCCACGCCGACCACCCGGCGCCGATGCTGCCGATCGACCTGTTCAGTCGGCCGATGTTCGCGCTGTCGGCCGCGACCGCGGTGTGCTCCTTCGCCGTGCAGGGGCTCGCCTTCGTCTCGCTGCCGTTCTATTTCGAGGACGTGCTCGGCCGCTCGCAGGTCGAGACCGGCTTCTTCATGACGCCGTGGCCACTGGTGGTCGGCATCATGGCGCCGATCGCTGGACGCCTGTCCGACCGCCACGCGGTCGGCCTGCTCGGCGGCATCGGCCTGGTGCTGCTCGGCCTCGGCATGGCGCTGCTTGCGACGCTTCCGGCCAACCCCGCCATTGCCGACATCATCTGGCGGATGGTGATCTGCGGCATGGGCTTCGGCTTCTTCCAGGCGCCAAACATGAAGGCGGTGATGTCAAGCGCGCCGCCGCATCGCAGCGGCAGCGCCTCGGGCATCGTCGCGACCGCGCGCCTGACGGGACAGACGACGGGGGCGGCCCTCGCGGCACTCTGCTTCGCGCTCGCCGGCCACGACGGCGCAACCGTCGCGCTGGCGCTCGGCGCCGGCTTTGCCGCACTTGGCAGCGTGATGAGCTTCCTGCGGCTGGCAGTGAAGTAGACCGAACGCGCGTCCGCGCCTCAATCGGCCGGCCCGCCTTCACGGAGCCTTCTGCGCGATGGGACGGCTCACGATTGCCGCGGCATCGAGCGGCTCGCATTTGATCGTCCGCGTCAGCCTTGGCGGACCGTTCCAGCCCGCAGTCTCGCTCAGGGGCACAAACGTGCCCCCTTGCGGCTTCAGGATGATCGGCTCCGACTTCAGGCAGAGATCGGGAAATGCGAGGCCATGGCCGCCGCCTTGGCTGAACCGTCCAACCAGCGTCTGGGAAGCCTGCATCCGCGTCGCCGGCGAGGCCCGCATCGTACGGTCGGGGTCGAACGCGCGATAGCACGGCCAATCGGTGTGGTTCGCTTCGAACTCATAGACGATCCGGCATGCCGCGCCAGCCGATTTCACGAATGGCGCATCCGACGGCGCGGCCGCATCGCGTTCGAAAACCAGGGTCTGCAGCGTCAACACTTCGGTCGTCGCGCGGGACACGTCGGGCCTGCCCGGTTCGACCGCTATCTCCCCACGCGAGAACACCAGCTTGGTCCTCGGTCGCGCCTCCCTGGTCTCCAGCACCAGCACGGGCCTCTCCGCCCACGAGCGGTCCAGCTCCACGTCACCATTGCCCATCGTCAGCCGCGCATTGCCAACGGAGGGGTTGTCCCTGGCGAAATCGATCGTGCGAAGGTGCACGCTCGACTTCGACGCCTCCAGGCTCAGGAATCGCAGATCGTCCACCTTGCGCGTGATCGGCATCATCGGATCGAAACGATCGTCGATGTTGAACCGGACGATCTTCTTCAGCTTGGCCGCAAGGGGCCCTTTGGCGGCGAGCGGTGGCGCCACGTCGATCACGAGCAGGGCACCGTCGGGCGAAAAGCTGTTGCCGAAGGCGCGCTGCCAGGCGGCAGTCAGCAGCGAATCCGTCCGCTGATCGATGTCCCGCGCGAAATAGATCTGCTGTCCGGCGCGAACCAGCGGAAAGTTCTGAAATGCACCGAGCGCCGCGCCCTTGCGAACCTCCGGTTCGGGGAAGGTGACGCATTTGGACTGGTCGTCGCCTCCGGAGTCCTCGACCTTCCTGGACGCAGAGCGGGAGCAGAAGCTCAGATGCTGCTCCTTTGTCTTCTGTGTGCTGATCGACGTCGCGTAGACGAAATCCGAACTTCCGGGCACCTCCATCGGAAGCGGAGAGGTCGCGAACATGTCGACCTCCACCCTGCTGAGCGACGGGCCGGCATCGACCGAGCAGAGATCCCGGGCCGGCAGGGTATTGGTGAGGAGACGCGCCGGATCGGCGCCGACGATGCAGGACATGCTGTCCTGCGGGTTGTTCCGGCTCATCCAGATCAGATGGTCCTTGCCCGCTCCGTCGACGAGGAGATGCGGCGCCGCGTGTCGACGGCGCGGCGGCAACCAGACCGGCATGGTTTCGGACAGCATGGGCTCGCGCTTGAGCAGCGCTTCCGGCAAGCGCATCACACCGACCGAGCGCAACTCGGCGCTGACGGCGTTGGGATCGGTCGTCCAGTCGAGAACGGGAACACTCGCGCAGGTGATGCAGGTCACCGCAAGATTGGAGCGGACGTTCTCGAACATGAGAATGACCTGATCGGGGTCGCTGCCGTATTTCGCCGGCGCGACCGCCTTGAACGGATGATCCACCACACGGCTGACCAGAAATCCGTTCGACCGCGACGGGTCCGAATCGAATTCGAAATAGGTCGATCGGTCCCAGCCGCGATAGGCGTCGTATCCGCCGAGGCTCACGCCTGCCAGAACCATCTTGGAGTCGGTCTGACAGCGCGCCGCGCTGCTCTCCTGGCTGCCGTTTCGTATGTAGAGACAGAGTCGAAAAGCCGCGTTCTGCAGAATGCGGTCGCAATCGTTCTGGTTATAGCCATAGGTCGCAAGGCCATGGCGATAGCACAGATCGTGAAAGACGCATGCCTGCCTGAAGCGCTGCAGGACGAGATGGCGCTTTTGGTTGGAATCCCTGCCGCCGTCGAAAAATATGTTGGCCCAGGGCGGCAGGCTGCAGTTCAAGCCCTCGCCGCTGCCACCGATGGTACTGACGACGTCCGGCCCCGATTGAAAGGCCGTGACGGTGGCGGGCATCTCACCATCGGTGATGTCGTCGACGTTCTTGTAGATGGAATCGGCGATGAAGGAAGGCAGATACGCGAGGACCAGCACCGCCACGACAATCAGCGCAACCGACCAGCGGATCACCTTCCTGAACATGGCCCAACCCCGCTAAAGCTTTTCCGGCAATGACGTCGGTCGCAACGGCAGACGAGCACGGAGCCTTGCGGGCCAATTCAAATGCCCGCGGAACGTCCAGACGCCGAAATCGCGGCAGGCGCGGTGTCGTCCTGATGACGATCAGCTTGAGGTTGTCATGCTGTCAAGCCGGGATCTCACACATGACAGCCAGTTTGCGCCCCGGACGGCACGCCGGGCAGAGCATCAAAGGGTCGACGGTTCCATCGACTCTCCGGATGTCAGGCCAGATGTCGAGCCTCGATCGCGCCTGCAGCCACGGCTGGACTCGGAATCTGTTCGTCCAGCGCCGCCAGCCGCTCATCGATGGCGGCGATGACCTTGCGCGAGAACGGTCCGAGATGGGCATAGGCGGCGATCATCTGGACCGCAATGCGCGCCGATGACGTGTCGCGCTTGGCGCAGTTCATGAATGTCTGCCACAGCGGCCCGCGCGCTTCGGGAAGCGCGGAGACGACACGATGCACGGTCTCCATCGCACCGAGCTTGGCGCGGATATCCCCTTCCGCGAGTTCGTGGCGCTGCCGCGAACGGTCGAGCAGCGTCATCAAGCGATCGACCCGTCCCGCATAGGCGGCCGGGCTGTAGACGTGCTCCAGCACGCGCTTGTAGTCCGTCAGGATGTCGCGCAGCGGGCGCACCGGATCGAAATTGATCCCGGCCGTGCACTGATCGGCGCCGATGGTCGGCGCCACATCGTGGCCCGCGTGGAGCCGGCCTTCGCGCTCCAGGCGGCGCGTCAGTTGCGTGTTCGGCAAGGCATAGAGCAGTCCGACCATGCTGACGGGAATCGCCGCTTCCTCGATGAAGTCGATCATGGCGTCCGCCATGGAGACCTTCTCGTTGTCGAAGCCGACGATGAAGCCCGCGGTGACGAGCATGCCGGCGGCGTAGATCTTGTGGATGCTCTCGGCGATGTTGCGCCGCGTGTTCTGCTTCTTCCGCATCGCGACCAGCGTCGCCGGATCCGGACTTTCGATGCCGACGAAGATGGCGAAGAAATTGGCCGCCCCCATCAGGTCCAGCAGTTCGGGATCGTCGGCGAGATTGACCGAGGCCTCGGTGGACAATTCGAAAGGATAGCCGTGGGTACGCTGCCATTCTGCGAGTTTCGGCAGGAACTGCCGCAGCGACTTCTTGTTGCCGATGAAATTGTCGTCGACGAAGTCGAGATGGCCGCGGTAACCCATCTGATAGAGCCTCTCGAGCTCGACGAACATCTGCTCGATCGTCTTGGTCCGCGGCACGCGGCCATAGAGCTCGATGATGTCGCAGAACTCGCAGGTGAAGGGACAGCCGCGCGAATATTGCACCCCGAGATAGAGATAGTCCTCGAACTTGAGCAAGTCGAAACGCGGCACCGGCGTCTTGGTCACGTCCGCCTGGAATTTCGGTGCGGTGAAGACGCCGCTCCGCGCGCCACCCTCCCAGGCCGCAATGAATTCGTCGATGACGCTCTCGGCCTCGCCGAGCACCCGGAAGTCGGCCCGCTCATAGATGTGGGGGCTTGAAGTCGGATCGGGACCGCCCACGACCACCGGCTTGCCGGCCGCGCGGCAGAGCTCGATCAGACGCAGCGTGTCGGCCTGCTGCGGCATCATCCCGCCGGTGAAGACGACGTCGGCCCAGGCGAGATCCTCGTCGTTGAAGGACGCCGTGTTGCAATCGATCAGCCGGACCGTCCAGCTTTCGGGCAGCATTGCGGCAACGGTGATCAGGCCCAAAGGAGCGGCCGGGCGCTTTACGCCCAATACCTTGCAGGATTCGCCAAAGGTCCAGAAGGACTCTGCCGAGAACAGCGGGTACAGCATCAGTACGTTGGGACTCGGCACGTTCATGGAACTCCTTCTGGCGTCGGCGCAGTGTACCAAAGCGCCTGCGTCTTGCACCCCGGCAAAAGGGACAAACTGTCGCCGTGGCCTCGACCGGCCATGGAACCGGCCTTCACAGCCGGGCGTCGCCTCAGACCCATGGATTGGCGCCCGCGGAAGGTCGACCGAATCAACCATGATGGAGGGCGAGACAAAACACCACCCTCCCCACAATCTTCCCTCGGAGGCGTAATTCTTCGCATTTCACCCCTCGGACTGTTGATTTGAACAGTTCCAGTTTGCCGGACACATTGCGCCCCTGAGTTCAATCGGTGGATTGGGCCAATCAGGGGACTGCGATGGCAAACCTAACAATCAACGGAAAAACCTTCACACTCGACGTCGAGCCGGATACGCCGCTGCTCTGGGCGATTCGCGAGAATGCCGGCCTGACGGGCACCAAATATGGTTGCGGCATTGCACAATGCGGCGCCTGTACCGTGCACATCGAAGGCGTCGCCACCCGCTCCTGCGGCGTCTCGGTCAGCGAAGCCGAGGGCAAGAAGATCACCACCATCGAGGGGCTCGCCTCCGGGGATACGCTGCACAAGGTACAGGAGGCCTGGATCGCCCAGGACGTGCCGCAATGCGGCTATTGCCAGAGCGGCATGATCATGGCGGTGGCGGCGCTGCTGAACGAGAAGCCGAAGCCCACCGACGCCGATATCGACGAGGCAATCACCAATATCTGCCGCTGCGGCACCTTCCAGCAGGTGCGCGAAGCGATCCACACGATCGCAAGCGCGTAAGGAAATCCCCACATGAATAAGCATATCTCGCCGCGGCTCAACCGCCGCGCCTTCGTCATCGGCAGCGCCACGCTCGGCGCCGGCCTTGCCATCGGTCTCGACCTCCCCTTCGGCGGGCCCGCCGTGGTCCGTGCGGCCGACGGCTCGCCCGAGATCGGCGCCTGGGTCGTGGTCAGGCCCGACGACACCGTCGTGATCCGCATCGCCCGCTCCGAGATGGGCCAGGGCTCGCTCACCGGTCTCGCCCAGCTCGTCGCCGAGGAGCTCGAATGCGACTGGACCAAGGTCACGACCGAATATCCGACACCCGGCCAGAGCGTTGCCCGCAAGCGTGTCTGGGGCGATTTCTCGACCGGCGGCAGCCGCGGCATCCGCTCCTCGCAGGACTATGTCCGCAAGGGCGGCGCCACCGCGCGCGTGATGCTGATCCAGGCCGCCGCCGACGCATGGAAGGTGCCGGCCTCCGAATGCGCGGCCGCGAACAGCGTCATCACCCATACGCCATCGGGCAAGACCACGACCTACGGCAAGGTAGCCGAAGCCGCCGCCAAGCTGACGCCGCCGGCGGACGTCAAGCTGAAGGATCCGAAGGACTGGAAGCTGATCGGCAAGGGCGTGAAGCGGCTCGACACCGTCGACAAGACCACCGGCGCCATGATCTACGGCGCCGACATCAAGCTGCCGGGCATGCTGAATGCCGCGATCAAGGATTGCCCCGTGTTCGGCGGCAAGCTGAAGAGCTTTGACGAAGCCAAGATCGCCAGCATGAAAGGCGTCAAGAAAGTCGTCAAGGTCGGCGATACCGCGGTCGCGGTCGTTGCCGACACCTGGTGGCACGCCAAGACCGCGCTGGAGGCGTTGCCGATCGTCTGGGACGAGGGCGACAACGCAAAAGTCTCCAGCGAGTCGATTGCGAAGTGGCTGGCCGAAGGCCTCAACAACGACCAGCCGGCCTATGTCGGCAACAAGAACGGCGACGCCAAGGCGGCGATTGCGAGTGCGGCAAAGAAGGTCGAGGCCGTCTACTCCTATCCCTACCAGAACCACGCCACGATGGAGCCGATGAACGCCACCGCGCTCTACACCGCGGACAAATGCGAGGTCTGGTGCGGCACGCAGAATGGCGAGGCGGCGTTCGCAGCGGTGCTGGAGGCTTCCGGCCTGCCGGCCGACAAGTGCGACGTGCACAAGGTGATGTTAGGGGGCGGTTTCGGCCGGCGCGGCCAGACCGACTATGTCCGCCAGGCCGTCATGATAGCCAAGCAGATGCCGGGCACGCCGGTCAAGCTGTTGTGGTCGCGCGAAGAGGACATGGCGCACGGCCGGTATCACCCGATCACCCAGTGCAAGATGACCGGCGCGTTCGACGCCGACAACAACCTGGTCGCGCTGCACTATCGACTGTCCGGGCAATCGATCCTGTTCTCGCTGCGCCCCGAAGCGCTGCAGAACGGCATGGATCCGGCCGCCTTCCAGGGCGTCGCCCAATCCGGCGAAGCCGCGTTCGGCTATTCGGTGCCGAACCTGCTGGTCGAGCACGCGATGCGCAACCCGCACGTTCCGCCCGGCTTCTGGCGCGGCGTCAACGTCAATCACAACGCGATCTACATGGAATGCTTCATGGACGAGCTGGCCCAGGCCGCGGGCCAGGACCCGCTCGAATTCCGCCGCAAGCTGATGGGCAACCATCCCAAGCATCTGGCGGTGCTCAATGCGGTCGCCGAGAGGATCGGCTGGAGCACGCCGGCGCCGCAGGGCGTTTACCGCGGCATCGCCCAGGTCATGGGCTATGGCAGCTATGTCGCCGGCGCCGCCGAGATCTCGGTGACCGACGGCAGCAAGATCAAGGTGCATCGCATCGTCGCCTCCACCGACCCCGGCTACGTCGTCAATCCGGCGCAGGTCGAGCGGCAGATCGCGGGCTCCTTCGTCTATGGCCTATCCGCGCTGTTCTACGGCGGCTGCACCGTCAAGGACGGCAAGATCGAGCAAACCAACTTCGACACCTACAACTCGATGCGCATCAACGAGATGCCGAAGGTGGAATCGGTGATGGTGCCGAGCGGCGGGTTCTGGGGCGGTGTCGGCGAGCCGACCATCGGCGTCGCCGCGCCGGCGGTGCTCAATGCGTACTTCGCCGCGACCGGCAAGCGCATCCGCTCGGTGCCGCTGCGGGACCAGAATATCACCTTCGCCTAAGAGCAGCCGCGGCGGCCTATCGGCCGCCGCGGTATTTTGCGGACAAAATTCATGAATGCGCCGGTGACACGGCGGAATGCCCTTCTCGGCATCACCGCCGCGGCCACATCGTTCGCCGTCCCCTCCATCCTGCGCGCGCAATCGGCAGGCCGCATCGTCGTGATCGGCGGCGGTTTTGGCGGCGCGGCCTGCGCGCGGGCGCTCAAGCGCGCGCAGGCGGGCTTGCAGGTGACGCTGATCGAGCCGAACAAGACCTTCACGTCGTGCCCCTTCAGCAACGAGGTGATCGCCGGCCTGCGCGAGATCGAAGCGCAGCAGTTCGGCTATGACAGGCTCGCCGCCGAGGGCATCACCGTCGCCGCTCAGGCCGCTACGGCCGTCGACGCGCAAAAGCGCAGCGTGACGGCCGCCGATGGCGCCACGTTTGCTTATGACCGCCTCGTCATTTCGCCCGGCATCGACTTCCACTTCGAAGCCCTGCCCGGCTATGACGACGCTGCATCGGAGAAAATACCGCACGCCTGGAAGGCCGGCGTGCAAACGCTGTTGCTGCGCAGGCAGCTGGAGGCAATGGCTGACGGCGGCACGGTCGCCATTGCAATCCCGGCCAATCCCTCGCGCTGCCCGCCCGCACCTTACGAGCGTGCCAGCCTGATCGCGCATTATCTGAAGACGAACAAGCCACGCTCAAAAGTGCTGGTGCTCGACGCCAAGGACGGTTTCTCCCAGCAGCGGCTGTTCGAGAAGGCGTGGAAGGAGCTCTACGGCGACATGATCGAGCGCGTCGCGCTGTCGCAAGGCGGCCGCGTGACCTCGGTCGATCCTGCAACCAGGACCATCATCACGGAGTTCGGCAACTACACGCCCGATGTCGCCAACGTCATCCCGCCGCAGCGCGCGGGGCGTATTGCCGCGATCGCGGGCGCTACGGATGCGACCGGCTGGTGCCCGATCGACCCCGTGACCTTCGAGTCGAAGCTCGTCAAGAACATCCACGTCATCGGCGACGCCTGTCTCGGCGGCGGCATTCCCAAATCGGCCTCGGCCGCAAGCGGGCAAGGCAAGGCTTGCGCCGCTGCCATCGTTGCTTTGCTCGCGGGCCGCGCGCCGGAAATGCCGCGGCTGACAGGCGTCTGCTACAATACCGTGGCACCTGGTTACGGCTTCTCCCTCGCCGGCAACTACCAGCCGAAAGGCGACATCTTCGCCGAGGTCGAAGGCGGCGCGACGAGCCCGGTCGATGCCCCGCGCGAATTGCGCGCCCGCGAGGCGACCGAAGCCGAGCGCTGGTTTCAAACCATCACGGCGGACACCTTTGGCTAAATCCTCCGTCCATGGCGTGGCGCTGATCGCCGCCAGTCTCGCCCTCGTCAGCGTTGCGCGCGCGGACGAACTCGCCTCCTACAAGGTAGCCGGCGACGGCATAGTGGAATCGCTCACGGGCACGCCAGGCGATGCCGTGCGCGGCCGCGCGCTGGTGCTGGCGCGCACCACGACCTGCATCCTCTGCCATTCCGGTCCCTTCCCGGAAACGCGGTTCCAGGGCGATCTCGCACCTGACCTCACAGGCGCCGGGAACCGCTGGTCGGTGAGCCAGTTGCGGCTTCGGCTGGTCGATGCGGCCCGCTTCAACCCGGAGACCATCATGCCGTCCTATTACCGCATTGACGGCTTCGTGCGGGTCGGGCGCAACTTCACCGGCAAGCCGATATTGTCGGCGGCGGAGATCGAGGACATCGTGGCTTTTCTTGCAACGCTTCGCGACTAGGACTGTTCATGCCAACCACGCGACGACAATTTTTGAGCCTCGCCGGAGGCGTCACTGCCGCCGGCACGATCCCGATCGTCACCCTGCGTCGGCTTCACGCGACCCCAGCGATGCTCAATACCGCGATCCGCAACGTCGTCGGCGAAGCGCCGATTCGCACCGGCAGGGTGAAGCTCGACATTCCGCCACTGGTCGAGAACGGCAACACCGTGCCGATGATGGTGAGCGTTGCAAGCCCGATGACCGCTGACGACCACGTCAAGAGCATCCACATCTTCAACGAGAAGAACCCGCAGCCGAACATCGGCAATTTCTATCTCGGCCCCTCCTGCGGCCGCGCCCAGGTCGCGACCCGCATCCGCCTCGCAGACACCCAGAAGGTGGTTGCGATCGCGCGCCTGTCCGACGACACGTTCTGGCAGGTCGCCGTCGACGTGGTCGTGACGCTGGCCGCCTGCACCGAGGAGATGAACTGATGGCCGCGCTCATCAACGTTCCCGCGAAGGCCAAGCGCGGCGACGTCATCGAGATCCGCACGCTGACCTCGCACATCATGGAGACGGGCTTCCGCCACACCGTGGAGGGCAAGCTGGTGCCGCGCGACATCATCACGAGCTTCACCTGCCGCTACAATGGCGCCGAGGTCTTTCGCGCCGACCTGTTTCCGGCGATCGCAGCCAATCCTTATCTGTCGTTCTTCACGGTCGCCAGGGAAAGCGGCAAGTTCGAATTCGAATGGATCGGCGACAACGGCTATTCGTCCACTGCGTCGGCGTCGATCACTGTCGAATGAGCGTTTGGCACGCGATAGCAGCAGCGGCCTTGTTCGCCGCGGCCCCAGCCCTGCTCGCCGGTGAAATCCCGCCCGATGCGCGCCGGTCCGGCTACTCGTTCATGGGCCCGGACACGCGCTCCATGCAGGATGACGACACCTCCAATCCGGGCATGCTGTTCGTGCTCGACGGCGAACAGCTCTGGACGAAGAAGTCCGGCAGCGCGGAGAAAGCCTGCGCGGATTGCCATGGCGATGCGCACAGCAGCATGAAGGGCGTCGCTACGCGCTATCCGGCCATCGACAAGACGCTCAGTCGCCCCGTCACGCTCGACCAGCGCATCAATCTCTGCCGCGCCAATCATCAGCAGGCGCCGCCACTGCCTTACGAGAGCCGCGACCTCCTGGCGCTGTCCGCCTTCGTTGCCCATCAATCGCGCGGTGTCGCGATCACCGCCGGCGACGATCCGCAAGCAAAGCCCTTCGTGGCGCAAGGCCGCGACCTCTTCATGCAGCGGGAGGGCCAACTCAACCTCGCCTGCACCAATTGCCACGACGACAATTTCGACAAGCGCCTTGCGGGCGCGCCGGTCACGCAAGGACAGCCGACCGGCTATCCGCTCTACCGCCTCGAATGGCAAACGCTGGGATCGCTGGAGCGGCGGCTGCGCAGCTGCATGAGCGGCGTCCGCGCCCAGGCCTATGATTACGGCTCGCCCGAGCTGGTCGCGCTCGAGCTTTATCTGATGTCGCGGGCGCGCGGCCTGCCGATGGAGACGCCGGCCGTACGGCCCTGAACGAGAACGGCTGGGATCACCCAGCCGTTCCGCAAGGAGCTTGACCTCGTTGACTACTCCGCCGGCGCGGCCGACATCTCCGGATGTGCGGCATAGTGTTCGCTGGCGCCGAGCTTGCTGGCCGCGAACAGGCCGGCGGCCATCGCAGCGTAGGCCAGCGCGACGGCGGGCGTGACACCGAATCCACCGCCAATGCCGACGGCCTCGCCATGCATGAAGCCGAAATAGGTCAGGACCGCACCGACCAGCGCGAAGCCTGATGCCTTCTCGAAGTCGCGCTCGATGATGAAGACGCCGATCGCGCCCAGGATGAGGCCGCCGAGGATGGAGCCGCCGCCCATGACTTCGAGCCCGTGGTAGAACACGCCCTGCTGCGGCAACGCTGCGATCGCGGCGGCCTTCACCGCGTCCGCCTTGTCGGCGGCCATGCCGCCGACGGTTGCCGCCGCATTCATGGTCGAGCCGAGCATCGTGTCGATCTGCAGCTTGGCCCAGGCCGCCAGATGCGGCGTCAGCGCCAGCACGATCGCGGGCGCGTGCTTGACCGGCGTGGTCTGGAACGCCTGCGCCCCGATCAGCATGCCGATGTAGAGCAGGATCGGCGAGATCGCGACCACGGGCACGAGCGCCAGCAGCACCGAGATGATGCCGAACCAGGCCAGCACGATCACCATGATGCCGGTTGCCGCGGAGTAACCGATGCGGCCGCCCATCGCCTTCCAGCCGGGATGGCCGATATAGACGGCGTTGATGAAGGGATTGCCCATCAGGCAGCCGATCAGGCTGACGACGCCGTCGGCCGTGAGTACCCGCGTGGTCGGATATTCGTCGCCGGCGGCTTCCGCGCTCTCGACATTGTCCATGGCTTCGACGAGGTCATAGATGCCAAACGGAATGGCGGTGACGAGGATGATGCCAAGGAATTCGAAGCCGGAAAAGACGTAGCCTACGGCGGGGAGCGGCACCGAGAAGCCGAAATTGGCAAAGGCATCGCCGACACCCTTGACGCTTAGTCCACCGAGACCGAGCCCGAACAGGTTCGAGCCCCATGCGATGATCATGCCGACGGCGATGGCGACGAGGCCTGCGGGAATGCCGCGCGGATATTTCACGCCGCCAAACCAGCTCACCAGGATGATGGCAAAGCAGACGAGGCCGATCTGCGGCGTCATGTACATTTCCAGCGCCGGCCGCATCGAGATGAAGGTGACGGAGACACCGGCGAGCGTGCCGAGCAACGCCGCGCGCGGCGTGATCTTGCGGATGAACGGCGCGATGAAGCCGCCGATCATGAGGATGAAGCTTTGGAAGAATACCCAGACGAGGCCGGCGGACCAGCCCTTGAGCGGATCGCCGGTCTTCAGCGTGATCGGCAGCATGATCACGAAGGTGACGATGAACATGTGCGGCACGCTGACGCCCGAGGGCAACGCGCAGACGTCGTTACGGCCGGTCTTCTGCGCCAGACGGTAGGCGAGGTAGGCGTAGTAGAAAGTCGAGAGGCACATCATCAGCCCGAGCGCGGGGAGGATGCGGCCGAACACCAGACTATCAGGCATCTTCAGGACGAAGCGCAACAGGCCCGTGAGCACCAGCATGTTGACGAGGATGTTGGTGCCGAAGCCGAAAAACGCATTCCAGTCGCCCGATGTCCATAGTGCCGGCTTGTACTCAGACGTATTGAACTCAGACTTGCCGGCCGTCCCCGTCAATATGCTCATGACAATACCCCTATGTGGTCGAAACCTTCATTGCCTCCAGAACCGCGGCCGAGGTTGCGACCCAGCCGAAGATGCCGCCCTGGGCCTTGATCATCTTCAGGCCCATCTCGTGAAACTCGGGGAAGTAGGACGCGCAGCCGTCCGACATGACGACGCAGCGGTAGCCGCGGTCATTGGCCTCGCGCACCGTGGTGTTGACGCACACTTCAGTGGTGACGCCGCACACCAGCAGATTCTCGATGCCGTATTTCTCCAGCACGTCGCCAAGCTCGGTGGCGTAGAACGCGCCCTTGCCGGGCTTGTCGATCACGATCTCGCTGTCGAGCGGGTAGAGCTCAGGAATGATGTCGTGGCCCGCTTCGCCGCGGATGAGGATGCGGCCCATCGGGCCGGGATCGCCGATGCGCAGGCTCGGCGCGCCGCGCTCGACTTTCGCCGGCGGCGCGTCGGAGAGATCGGGCAGATGGCCCTCGCGGGTGTGGATCACCAGCATGCCGGTGTCCCGCGCCGCCGTCAGCACCGCGCCGATCGGCTTCACCGCGCGCGCGAGCTGGCTGACGTCGTTGCCGAGCGTCTCGCCAAAGCCGCCGGGCTCCATGAAGTCGCGCTGCATGTCGATGATGAGAAGCGCGGTGCTCGGCCAGTCGAGCTTGATCGGCTCGGGCTCGGCGTTGATGACGCCCAATGTCGGCTTGCTCGAGTCCAGCATGACGCCCGCCCCTCGCGAGAACTCTCTTTGCCGGAGTTCTGCAAGCGCCGTGCCATTGTGTACAATTGCGATGGCGCGCCGGACGTTAGGGAATTCGTTGTGTGGTCAGAAGGTTACGTCGGCGATCGGCGTCTGCATATTCCCTGTGCGACGACTTCGCGGCGGGCATTTGCCTAGAGGATGGGCGGCCTCCGCCGTCATGCCGAGGCGACGCTCTCTCTTTTCCCTCTCCCCGTTCTTACAGGGAGAGGGTCGGGGTGAGGGCTGCCTCCGCAATCACGGTGAGAGACGGACTCGCGGAGAGTCCCCCTCACCCGGATTGCATCTTCGATGCAATCCGGCCTCTCCCCGCGAGCGGGGAGAGGCGAAGCACTCGCGGCTCGCCCCTACGCCCCATACAGCTGCCGATACTCTTCCTCGTACGGCGCATAGGAGTCCTTCATCGTCGCCATGTTCAGCAGCATGGTGGCCACCATCGTGCCCGCCTTGTCGAACACACGCGTCCTGGCCCAGGCGCTTTCGGTGCGGCGGCTGCCGGAAAGCGCGACGATCTCGCGCTCGACTTCGTAGTCCTCGTCGACGAAGAGCGGCCCCTTCACCAGCCTGATCTCCTGGTCGGCGAACAAGCCGACTGCCGGCCCCTTGGCAGGCAGCGGATCGTCCTTCGAGCGATACTGGAACAGCACGCTCAGCATCTCCATCGGGATGATCGGTCTGCCCCAGGGGTTGTCGACGCCCGAATAGTACGGCGAGTTTTCGGTGATGACGGCGAGCTTCTGCCGCAGCGAGAAGGGATAAAGGTCGCCCATGGTTTGATCAAACGCCATGCGGACCGTCTGCCGCTTGCCGGTCTGTGCCACCTTGACGTCGCGCAGGATGACGGGATCGGCGAGCGGCTTGAGCTCGGCGAGGCGCGCCTCCAGCGCGGTCGCGGCGTGCGGTTCGCCGACGGAGGCCGTGCCGCGCAGCACCTCCGTGCCATCGCGCTTGACCATTTGAATCTGGCACTGGCTCGTCCCGGGCAGTGGCTTCGACAGGATAGCTTGCACCTCCTCACCCTCATAGCAGACGCTGCGATAATGCGCGGACAGGCAGCCGGTCTCGAACCAGACGCGTCCCCACAGCTGCGCGCCGAGCGGGGCGAACTGGCTGAAATGCGTCGGGCCCTCGATGGTACCGCCCTTGAAGCCGAGCTTCTGCGCGGTGGCGTCGTCGTGAATGGACGCGTGCGCGTCGTAGGTTTGCGCTTGCAGCATCTGACGCGGCTGGCGCCACGGCCCGATCAGCGCCTCGGCCGTCGCTGTGATCTCGGTGTCGAATGCCTTTGCAGCCATGATGTTCTCCACTGGAAGCCATGACTAGCAGGAGCGCCACGGATGCGGCCAGCGATATTGACTTCGCCGGCCCATGCTCTTGACTGCGAGCTTCCGCTTCGCAAGGCCGCAAATCTCCCGCGGCGCAAAATCCCTCGCCGGACCAGGACAACAAGGATCCCCGACATGACGCTGTTGCAGGTCGAGCTGGACGACAAATACCGGCTCGAATCGAAGCGGATCTTCCTGTCCGGTACACAGGCTCTGGTTCGCTTGCCGATGTTGCAGCGCGAACGCGACCGGCTCCAGGGTCTCAACACCGGCGGATTCATCTCCGGCTATCGCGGCTCCCCGCTCGGCATGTACGACCACGCGTTGTGGCGCGCGAAGTCGCACCTCCAGCAGCACGACATCGCCTTCGTCCCTGGCCTGAACGAGGATCTGGCTGCAACCGCGGTCTGGGGCAGCCAGCAGGTCGGGCTGTTTCCCGGCGCCAAGGTCGATGGCGTGTTCGGCATCTGGTACGGCAAGGGCCCCGGCGTCGATCGCTCGGTCGATGCGCTCAAGCACGCCAATGCGGCCGGCACGTCACTCAATGGCGGAGTGCTCGCGCTGGCCGGCGACGACCATGGCTGCCAGTCCTCGACGCTGGCGCATCAGAGCGAGCAGGTGTTCGCGGCGGCGCTGATCCCCGTAATCAATCCGGCGACGCTGCAGGATTATCTCGATCTCGGTCTCTATGGGTTCGCGCTGTCGCGCTTCTCCGGCTGCTGGGTCGGCTTCAAGGCCATCAGCGAGACCGTGGAAAGCTCGGCGTCGATCGACAGCGACCCTGAACGCATCAGGATCGTGCTGCCCGACGATTTCGAGATGCCACCCGGCGGCCTCAACATCCGCTGGCCCGATCCGCCGCTGGAGGCGGAGCGGCGCCTGTTCGGCCCGAAAATGGCCGCAGTGCAGGCCTTCGCGCGCGCCAACCAGCTCGACCGCATCGTGCTCGATTCAAAGCCGGCGCGGCTCGGCATCGTCGCGACCGGCAAGGCCTATCTCGATCTGCGCCAGGCGCTGGCTGATCTCGGCATCACTGACAAGGACGCGCAGGATCTGGGCCTTCGCATCTACAAGGTCGCGCTGACCTGGCCGCTGGAGGAGAGCGGCGCCAAGCGTTTCGCCGAGGGTCTGCAAGACGTGCTCGTGGTCGAGGAGAAGCGCGGATTCATTGAAGACCAGCTGATGCGCATCCTCTACAATATCGATGCGTCCAGACGCCCGACCGTCACTGGAAAACGCGACGAGCGCGGCGCGCCACTGCTGCCGAGCGAAGGAGAACTGACGCCGACCATCGTCGCGGGCGCGCTGGTGGCACGGCTGCGCAAGCTCGGCCATCACAGCCCGGTGCTGGAGCAGCGGCTCGCGCGGCTGGAGGCCTTCGACAATCCGGTCACCGCCAACACGCAGATCAAGCTCGCGCGCACGCCGTTCTTCTGCTCGGGCTGCCCGCACAACACTTCGACGCGCGTGCCCGAAGGCAGCCGCGCCATGGCCGGCATCGGCTGCCACGGCATGGCCCTGAGCATGCCGACCCGCCGCACCGATCTGATCTCGCATATGGGCGCCGAGGGCGTGAACTGGATCGGGCAATCGCCCTTCACCACCGAGACGCACATCTTCCAGAATCTCGGCGACGGCACCTACACCCATTCCGGCCTGCTTGCGCTTCGCGCCGCCTCCGCCGCCGGCATCAACATCACCTACAAGATCCTCTACAACGACGCCGTCGCGATGACCGGCGGCCAGCCCGCCGAAGGCGCCTTCAATGTCGCGCAGATCGCGCATCAGGTCTGGGCCGAGGGCGTCAAGCGTCTTGCAATCGTCTCGGACGATCCGGGCAAGTACCCGCAAGGAAACTACTTCCCGCAAGGCGCGACCATCCACCATCGCCGCGAGCTCGATGCCGTCCAGCGCGAGCTGCGCGACATCAAGGGCCTCACCGTCGTCATCTACGACCAGACCTGCGCGGCGGAAAAGCGCCGCCGCCGCAAGCGCGGGCTCTATCCCGATCCCGCCAAGCGCGCCTTCATCAATGAGCTGGTCTGCGAAGGCTGCGGCGACTGTTCGCAGGCCTCAAACTGCGTCTCGGTGCAACCGCTCGAGACCGAGTTCGGCCGCAAGCGCCAGATCGACCAGTCGAACTGCAACAAGGACTTTTCCTGCGTCGAGGGTTTCTGCCCAAGTTTCGTGACCGTCCATGGCGGTTCGCTCAAGCGCATGAAGACTTCGGCCGTCGATTCAGGCCAGCTCTTCGCCGACCTGCCGCTGCCGCCCGCACGCGAGCTGGACGCGCCCTACAACATCCTCGTCACCGGCATCGGCGGCACCGGCGTCATCACCATCGGCGCGCTGCTCGGCATGGCCGCCCATGTCGACGGCCGCGGCTGCTCGGCGCTCGACTTCACCGGCCTGTCGCAAAAGAACGGTGCCGTGATGAGCCATGTCCGCATCGCACGGAGGCCGGAGGATATCTCCGCGGTCCGCATCACCACGGGCGGCGCCGACGTGATCCTCGGCTGCGACATGATCGTCTCGGCCGGCCCCACCGCGCTCAGCCGCGCCGAACGTGGCGTGACCAAAGCCTATATCAACGCCGATCTGCAGCCGACCGCGAGCTTCGTGCAAAATCCCGATCTCGACTTCGAGATGGGCACGATGCAGACGGTGCTGCGCGACGCCGTCGGAGACAAGAACCTCGATATCATCGATGCCACCGGCATTGCCGCCGCGCTGTTGGGCGACAGCATCGCGACCAACCCCTTCATGCTCGGCTTTGCCTTCCAGAAGGGCGCGATCCCGCTGTCGCTGGAAGCACTGCTGCGCGCCATCGAAATCAACGGCGCCGCGATCGAGATGAACAAGCTCGCCTTCACCTGGGGGCGCATGGCCGCCCACGACATGTCGCGGGTGCGCAGCGTGCTCCAGTTCAAGAGCCGTGCATCCGCGCCCGTGAAGTCGCTCAACGACATCATCGCCACCCGCGCGGCGTTCTTGACCAGCTATCAGGACAAAGCCTATGCCGGCCGCTACCTCGCGGCTGTTGCCAAGGTGCGCCAAGCCGAGAGTGCGGCTTCGCCAGCGTCAACCGAGCTGACCGAGGCCGTCGCGAAAAACCTGTTCAAGCTGATGTCCTACAAGGATGAGTACGAGGTCGCGCGGCTCTACACCGACGGCAGCTTTGCTAACAAGGTGTCCGAAAAATTCGACGGCGACTTCACCCTGAAATACCATCTGGCGCCGCCGATCTTCGCGAAGCGCGACAAGACGACAGGCCGGCTGCAGAAGCAGGAGTTCGGCGGCTGGATGATCCATGCCTTCCGCGTTCTCGCCAAGCTTAAATTCCTGCGTGGCAGCGCGCTCGATCCGTTCGGCCGCACCGAGGAGCGCCGGACCGAGCGGAAGTTGATGGCGGATTATCTGGCGATGATCGACCAGCGGATCGCCGGGCTGAAGGCGGAGCAACTCCCGCTGCTGGCGCGCCTCGCCCGCGTGCCGGAGACGATCCGCGGCTTCGGTCATGTCAAGGAGGCCAATATCAAGCTGGCAGCGGCCGAGACGGCGCGGCTGGAGGCGGAGCTGGAGAACAGCCGTTTTGCGGCGGCGGCGGAGTAGCGGTGAGGACGCAAGCTCTCTCCACGCGTCATTGCGAGGAGCTCGCGACAAAATTGCGCAGCAATTTTGCGCTGATGCGACGAAACAATCCAGACTGCCTCCACGAAGGATTCTGGATTGCTTCCGCCTTCGCCAAGGCTTCGGCGGACAAGTCGCTACGCGCTCGCAATGGCGCGGATATAGCGGGTGCGCTCCTCAGACAACCGCCTTCGCAGCACTCGGCGCTATCATCGCCCCCTCCGCCAGGTGCCGCCCCGCAATATACCCGAACGTCAGCGCCGGCCCTAACGTGATCCCCGGCGCCGGATAATTGCCGTTCATGATCGAGCCCATGTCGTTGCCGCAGGCGTAGAGGCCGGCGATCGGCGTGCCGTCCTCGCGCAGCACACGGGCTTGCGCATCGGCCTTCGTGCCGATCGCCGTGCCGAGATCAGCCGGATGGATGCGCATCGCGAACAACGGCGCGCGGACGATCGGCGCAACGCAGGGATTGGGCTTGTGACTGATATCGCCGAGGTGGCGCTGGTAGATGGTGCTGCCGCGGCCGAATTCGCCATCGCGCCCCTCCTTCGCGCCTTCGTTGTAGCTCGCGACCGTCGCCGCCAGCACCGGCGGCTGGACGCCGATCTTCGCCGCGAGCCCCGCGATATCAGGCGCCTCGACCAACTCGCCGCTCGCCACATAGCGCCGATAGCTGCGCGTGAACGGCTTGATGCGGCCGAGGCCGTAAGCCCACAGGAACCGGCGGTCGCAGATCAAATAGAACGGCCGGTCCGGCTCGCCATCGCCATGACGGAGCATGGCGAGCACGAACTCGTGGTGGGACAGCGCCTCGTTGACGAAACGCCGGCCCGCTGCGTTGACGGCGATCACACCGGGCTTGGCGCGGTCGGTCACAAGGTGCGGGAACACGCCGCGGCTGCCGTCGGCGCGGCGGAACAGCGAGGCCGGCACCCAATAGGCCGGGCTGGTCGCGTCCGTATTGAGCGCGGCACCAGTCGTTGCCGCGAGCCGAAGTCCGTCGCCGGTGCTGGAGGGGTTGGTCGCCGAGACAAATCCAGCCGCCGCCGGGAAGAAGCGCTTGCGCAAGCTCGAATCGTGCGAAAAGCCGCCGGTCGCCAGCACCACGCCGCGGCGCGCTGCGATGGGCCGATCGCGGGAGCCATGACGGATCACCACGCCGCTGACGCGTTCGCCCTGCATCGAGAGGTCTTCGACGTCGGCGCTGAAGAGAACTTCGACCTGCCGCGCCAGCAGCGAAGCATAGAGCTGCGCGGCAAGTGCGTTGCCGAGATGCAGCGACGTTCCGCGCGGGCTGCGCAGCCGCTGCAGCGCATATCGAGAGACCAGCCGCGCCGCGCGCATGGTCGAGCGCAGCGATTTTCCAACGCTGCGCAAATGCGGAACGTCGAGAGGATTGACCATCATCCCGCCGAACAGGGTGAACTCCGGCAGCGGTGGCCGCAATCGCGCAAAAGCGGCGCCGAGCCGCGTGCCAGCGAAACCGACCGGCTCCAGCACGCGGCCGCCAGACGTTGCGCCCAGCCGCTCCGGATAACAATCCGGACAGGTCTTCACCGGCTGGAGACGAACTTCCGTGTTGGCTTCGAGATAGGCGATCGCCTCGGGCCCGCGCGCGAGGAAGGCGGCACGCAGGCCGGCATTGGCGGGCTCGGGCACCGTGCTCGACAGATATTGGACGGCATCCGCGACGCTGTCGGAGAGCCCGGCCTCCTTCATCTTAGCATTGGCGGGGATCCAGACCATGCCGCCGGACCACGCGGTGGTGCCGCCGACGAACGCGGTCTTCTCGATCACCAGCACGCGCAGGCCCTGCGCAGCGGCAACGGCCGCCGCCGTCATGCCACCGGCACCGGCGCCGATGACAATGACGTCGTAGGTCTCATGCGCCGGCATCATGCGGCGGGTTTCCGGGGACGAGGCATGACACCGTCATACCTCGCCCGGAGGGGCCGACGCTAGCGCTGCGGCTTACGCTCGATCGGATCGATGTCGATCGCCCGCAGGCGGCCGAGCCGCAGCACGTCCAAGGCGAGGCGCCGGCCGATCCGGTCGCGATCGAGCACGCGGATCAGATCGTCGACGCCGTTGATCTCGACGCCGTCGAGCCTGATCACGACGTCGCCGGGCAACAGCCCCGCCTTCGCCGCCGGACCGTCCGGCTCGATCTGCGCGAGCAGCGCGCCCATCTTGTTTTCGATGCCGGCCAGCACCGCATGCCGCCGCGGCACCGGCGCGGTCTGTCCGGCGACGCCAATATAGGCGCGGCGGACATAGCCGTGGCGGATGATCTCCGACAGCACGAATTGCGCGGTATTGCTGGCAACCGCGAAGCAGATGCCTTGCGCGCCGTTGATGATGGCGGTGTTGATGCCGATCACCTCGGCATTCGACGACAGCAGCGGGCCGCCGGAATTGCCGGGGTTGAGCGCGGCATCGGTCTGGATCACGTCCTCGATGGTGCGGCCGCTGACCGAGCGGATCGAGCGGCCGAGCGCCGAGACCACGCCGGCAGTCACGGTCGATTCGAAGCCGAGCGGATTGCCGATCGCGATCACGAGCTGCCCGCGGCGCAAGGTCTTGGAGTTGCCGAGCGCGGCATAGGGTAAGTCGCGCACGCCATTGGCGCGCAGCAACGCGAGGTCGGTGTCGGGATCGACGCCGAGCACCTGGGCCTCGCCGACATGGCCCTCGACGTCGCGCAGCCGGATCTCCTTCGACGTGCCGACCACGTGGCTGTTGGTGAGGACGAGGCCATCAGGTGAGATCACGATGCCCGAGCCGAGTCCGCCGCGCTCACGGCCGTTCGGCACTTTTGGCCCGGTCTCGACACGCACGACCGCGGGGCCGACCCGGTCGGTCACATCGATCACGGCATTGGAATAGGCGTCCAGCAACGCCCGGTCATCGGCCGGCGCAGATGCCGTCGTTCGCGATGACGCGGCGTCATCGACGATATCTGAGGTGAAATCCAGCATGGCAAGAGTCCTTGAAGGCTCACACAGATGGTGGCCTGTGCCCGGCCGCGCAAGGTGCCAGCCGGGGGCGCAGGGCTGGACTGCCCAGATGGCTAGGGCGCCCGCCTGAGCGTACCGGCCCTCGCCTTCACCGGGTCGAGCAGCGACCAGTCCCCATCCGGAAGCACATGGCCCTTCGGGAATGGCGCCCGCAGTTCGATCCCCAGCGAACCCAGCACGCGGTCGTCGCGGTAGTAGCATTGCAGCACGACGCGGACGAGCGTCGCGGCGGCGACGCCGCCGTGTTTGCGAAACTCCTGCGCCACCGCATCGCGCCTGGCGGCATCGAGCTCGGCGAGCGGCGCTCCTGCCAGCCGCGCCAGATCATCCAGCGCGGCCGCGACCAATTTGGTATCGCGGCCAAGCGTTGCGAGCATATCTGCCTGGATCGCGGGATCGTCGGCGCCGGGCACCTTGTACTCGTCGCTGGCGGGAACGATCATCGCGGCGATGCTGCGGAGGTCGTCGCGTTGGGTGCGCGTGAGATTGTCTGCGGACATGGCGGCCTTAATCAAACAAATTGGCGAGGCGCTGCTTCATCTGGTCGGCGATGTAGAGCGCGAGGGCTTGGATGGTGGAGGTCGGGTTCACGCCGCCTGACGTGACAAAAATGCTGCCGTCGACGATGAAGAGATTCTTGACGTCGTGCGTGCGGCCCCATTCATTGACCACGGAGCTCTTGGGATCGGTCCCCATCCGCGCGGTGCCGAGCAGGTGCCAACCGCCCCAGGGGATCGGCGAGTTGATGCAGATATCGGTGGCGCCCGCGGTCTCCAAAACCTCCCGGCCACGCGCCAGCGCATGTTCCATCATCTTCCGGCTGTTCTCGCTGATGGTGTAGTCGATCTTCGGCGCGGGAATGCCGTGGCTGTCTTTCAGGACGGGATCGAGCGTGACGCGATTATGCTCCTCCGGCAGATCCTCACAGATCGCGGAAAATCCGAGCCGGTGGCCGTTGAGCTTGCGGAAGACGCGGTGATGATCCTCGCCCCAGGGCAGAATGCCCTTTTGCTCGCTGACGACAGCCTCAAACACCGGTCCGGCCCCGCGCACGAACTGAACGCCATAGCCGCGCACGAAGCCGCGCGAGGGGTCCGTGTCGTACCACTCCTTGCTCCACAGGCAGGTCGGCGGCGCGCGGTTGCTATCGGTCGGCTCCTTCACATAGCCGTAGATCTGCGCGTAGGGATGGAACATCAAATTCTTGCCGACGAGGCCCGACGAATTGGCAAGGCCGTTCGGAAAGCGCGAGGACGCCGAATTCAGCAATAGCCGTGGCGTGCCGACGCCGTTGCAGGCGATGATGACGACATGCGCGGGCTGGAACTGCTCGACGCCGTCCTTGTCGTAATAGACCACGCCCGAAGCCATACCGTTCTCGTCGGTGGTGATCTCGCGCACCCGGCAATGGGTGCGCAGCTCGACGCCGGCGCGGATCGCCTGTGGCCAATAGGTGATGTCTGTGGAGGACTTTGCGCCTTGCGCGCAGGCCGGCGTGCAGTGGCCGAGATTGATGCAGCGCGCGCGGCCCTCGTAATCCATCGTCGCGACCGTTGTATCCGACGGCCACCAGTGCCAGCCGAGCTTGTTCATGGCCTTGCCGATGATGGCGCCGGACAATCCGAGCGGCTGTTGCGGCATCGGCGGATGCGTCAGCGGCGAGAGCGGATCGCCTGACAAGCCCGACGTGCCCATGATCCGGTCGTTCTCCTCGAAGAACGGGGTCAGCGTGTCGTAGTCGATCGGCCAGTCGTCTGCGACGCCGTCCAGCGTCCGCACCTTGAAATCGGAGGGATGCAGCCGCGGCCAGTGCGCGGTGTACATCACCGTGGAGCCGCCGACCGCATTGTAGTTCACGACCTTGATCGGCGAATTGTCGTCGTTGATCGGATAGTCCTCGGGCCGGCCGCGGATATTCGGGCTCGACGACCACTCGCCGTAGAACTTGGCTTCCCAGTCGCGGCCGGTGCTGGGATATTCCGCCGGGTTCATCCAGCCGCCCTGCTCCAGGCAGAGAATGTGCATCTTGGTCTCGGCCAGCGACCACGCCACCGCCGCGCCCGAAGCGCCGGCGCCGATGATCAGCACGTCCACGGGGTCTTTCATCGCAACCTTTTCCTCCCGCCCTCGCCGCTTCCCGGGCGATTCGGCCTGCACGGTCCGCAAGGCCCGCGAACGATAGGGTCAGAGCGGGCGGGGAGTAAAGCCGCGGGGCCGGAATGTCGCACTTCGCAGGGTGCAGACCATTGGTATCGCCACATCCGGATGCTAGGAACAGGCGCACGAGCAATCGATAGCGAGACCGTATGTCCTTCCGAAATGTCTTTGCCGCCGCCCGCGCCTTTGCGCTCGTTTTGTTTTTCGCCTTGTCCGGAGTCCTGGCGTCGTCCGAGCCGGCTTCCGCGCTGACCGCCGCCGCGACAGTCCGCGACGGCAACTCCATCCAGCTTGGCGACGTTACCTACCGGCTCGACGGCGTCGACGCGCCCGAGCTCGACCAGGTCTGCATCGACGACCACGCCGATCCCTGGACCTGCGGCATCGAGGCTCGCGACCAGCTGGCGAAGCTGATCAACAAGCGCTCCGTGCGCTGTGACGATGTCGGGCCGGAGAAGAGTTTTGGCAAACGGCACCGGGCGATCTGCACGGCCGAGGGCGACAAGGCCAGCTTGAACGAACAGCTGGTCAAGCTCGGCTTTGCCGTTGCGCGGGAGCCGATCAAGGCGAACGTCAAGCCGGCCGTGGCCGAGGCCAAGTCAGCCGCCGCCGGGATCTGGAAGGGCTGTTTTGTTGCACCGCAAGACTTCCGCGCGGGCAAGAAGGACGGCGCACTGCTGGGCGCCGCCTGCCGCCCGGACCGCGACAAGGAAATTCGGGCCGTGCTGTTCCCGGAGGAGCTGACGATGCCACCGAGTTGCAGCATCAAGGGAAAGCTCGCGGTGCGCGCACGCGTCACCGGCAATATCGGCATCTATCATTTGCGGGGTTGCCCGAGCTACCCGGCGACCACCAAGCCGGACCGCTGGTTCTGCTCGGAGGACGACGCCCAGGCGGCCGGCTTCCGCAAGGCCTATAACTGCCGTCGGCCGAAGTGAATAATTCCCTCACGCATCCGTGAGTAGTAGTCCGGGACCGTATTGATCCGGAATTGAACTCCTTTGCAAGTTGCTGCACTCATAAAGGTAACGCAAGCGCTTGCGCGAGCGTTTCCTTGGCAGCAATCCGGCTCCGGCCCGATTGCCCTGCTCGGGCGTTTCCTCCCTAGACTTGGGCCGCTTGTCACAACAAGCGGCTCTTCTTTTTTGGGCGGTCTTTCACTGCATCCGCATGATCTGGTCCATCGGCGGCATGTTGGCGTTCAGATGCGCCATGATCCAGACCGTGCCGCCCACCACCAGGAAGACCACCAGCAGGCCGAAGGCCAGCGCCAGCACGTTGTTGGTGTTGTCGGGACCGGTCGTGATGTGCAGGAAGAACACCAGATGGACCCCCATCTGCGCGATCGCCAGCACGATCAACGCAACCGGGATGGAGGGCTGCCAGACCAGATCGGTGCCGGCGATGAAGAACGACGTCGCCGTGAGCAGCAGCGCCAGGACAAGGCCGACGACGTAGCCGAGAATACGGGTGCCGACACTGTGTTGCTCTTCCTCGCCCGGCGCGAGGTCGTGGTCGCTCCGCGCGTGGCTCTGATCGCTCATGCGGCACTCCCAAGCAAATAGACGACGGAGAACACCCCGACCCAGACGATGTCGAGCGCGTGCCAGAACAGCGCAAAGCACATCATCCGGCGCAGGACGTCGGCGCGAAAGCCTTTCGCAAACACCTGGGCCATCATGGTGAGGAGCCACAGCACGCCGGCCGAGACATGCAGGCCGTGGCAGCCGACCAGCGAGAAAAACGCGGTCAGGAACGCGCTGCGCGACGGGCCATAGCCGCGCGCGACGAGGTCGGCGAATTCGCGGAATTCGATCGTCAGGAATATGAGTCCCAACAGACAAGTCACGCCCATGCCGAGATAGAACCAGAACCGGTTGCGCACATCGGCGGCAATGCTGGCCATGCCGCAGGTAAAACTCGACAACAGCAGGCAGACCGTCTCGATCGCGACATTCCTCTGCTCGAAGATCTCAGAGCCCTTCGGGCCGCCGGCCGTCTGCCCAGACAGCACCGCATAGGCCGCGAAGAAGCAGGAGAACATCACGATGTCGGACAGCAGGAAGACCCAGAAGCCGTAGGCGGTCACGATCCGCTTCGAAGCGGGTCCGGGATGCTCGATGACGAGCCCGATGTGATGGGGATCGGCATGCGCATGGCCGGCGGTCGCGGTCATCGCCATCAGACCGGCCCCGCCATGCTGACGAGGCTGCGTCGTTCCTCGAGATTGATGCGGTCAATCGCGGCGACCTCCTGCGCGGGAATGACGTATTCGTCGTGGTCGCGCCAGGCGAACACGACGAAGGTCGCGAACGCGCCGATCCCGCCCAGGATCACCATCCACCAGATATGCCAGATCAGCGCAAAGCCCATGACGGTGGCGAAGAACGCGCAGACGAAGCCGGTCGGGGAATTCCGGGGCATCTCGATGTCCTGGTATTCCGGCCTGTCGCGTTCGAGCGATTGCTGCTGGGCATGGACTTTCATGTCCCAATAGGCGTCCTCGCCGCGCACGTCGGGATTGAAGGCGAAGTTGAACACCGGCGGCGGCGACGAGGTCGCCCATTCCAGCGAACGGCCGTCCCAGGGATCGCCGGTGCGGTCGCGCAGCGACTCGCGGTTGCGGATGCTGACCACGAGTTGCACGATCTGGCAGATCACCCCGATCGTCAGCACGGCCATGCCAATTGCTGCAACGATCATCCAGGGCCGCCACGCCGCGACGTCGTAATGCTGCATGCGCCGGGTCATGCCGAGCATGCCGGCAATGTAGAGCGGGATGAAAGTGATGAAGAAGCCGAGGAAGGTGAACCAGAACGCCAGCTTGCCCCAGCGTTCGTCGAGACGAAAACCAAACGCCTTCGGAAACCAGTATTCGAAGCCGGCAAAGGCGCCGAACAGCACGCCGCCGATGATGACGTTGTGGAAATGCGCCACCAGGAACATGCTGTTGTGAAGCATGAAGTCGGCCGGCGGCACCGCGAGCAGGACGCCCGTCAATCCGCCGACGATGAAGGTCACCATGAAGCCGACCGCCCACAGCATCGGCGTCGCGAAGCGGATGCGGCCGCCATACATCGTGAACAGCCAATTGTAGATCTTCACGCCCGTCGGCACCGCGATGATCATGCTGGCGATGCCGAAGATGGCATTGACGTCCGGCCCCGCGCCCATCGTGAAGAAATGATGCAGCCAGACCATGAAGGAAATGACGCAGATCGCCATGGTCGCAAGCACCATCGAGCGATAGCCGAACAGCCCCTTGCCGGAGAAGGTCGAGACCACCTCGGAGAAGATGCCGAAGGCCGGCAGCACGAGGATGTAGACCTCCGGATGTCCCCAGGCCCAGATCAGGTTCATGAACATCATGACGTTGCCGCCGGCCTCGTTGGTGAAGAAGTGGAAGCCGAGGTAGCGGTCGAGCAGCAGCATCGCGAGCGTGGCGGTAAGGATCGGAAAAGCTGCAACGATGAGGAGGTTCGAGGCCAGCGTGGTCCAGCAGAACATCGGCATGCGCAGGTAATTCATGCCCTTGGTGCGTAGCTTCAGCACCGTGGTGACGAGGTTGATGCCGGCCACCAGCGTGCCGACGCCGGATATCTGCAGCGACCAGGCGTAATAGTCGACGCCGACGCCCGGCGAATAGGACAGCTCCGACAGCGGCGGAAAGGCGAGCCACCCGGTGCGCGCGAACTCGCCGACCACGAGCGAGAGATTGACCAGCAGCGCACCGGTCGCGGTCAGCCAGAACCCGACCGAGTTGAGCGTCGGGAAAGCGACGTCGCGCACGCCGAGCTGCAGCGGCACGATCAGGTTCATCAGCCCGATCACGAACGGCATCGCCACGAAGAAGATCATGATGGTACCGTGCGCCGAGAAGATCTGGTTGTAGTGCTCCGGCGGCAGATAGCCCTGCGACTGGTAGGCGACGGCCTGCTGGATCCGCATCATGATGGCGTCGCTGCCACCGCGCAGCAGCATCACCGAGGCCAGCAGGATGTACATCACGCCGATGCGCTTGTGATCGACGCTGGTGATCCATTCGCTCCAGAGATAGGGCAGATGCCCCTTCACCACGACCCAGATCAGCACGCCCAGGATCGCGACCAGCACCACTGCGCCCGCGACCAGCGGGATGGGCTGATCGAACGGAATGGCCGACCAATCGAGCTTACCGAGCATCGTGGCCTCCACTGTGCGGACGGCCTGCATCGGAGAGCAGTTCCGGCCCCGGTCCCGGCGGAATGTGCTGGGTTGCGATCAGATCGAACAGCCGGGGATCGTCGAGACGGTAGGTCGGCCTGCCCTTCTCGACGCCCTGCTGCATCAGCTTCTTGTAGCTGTCCTCATTCAGCACGGCATCGGTCTTCGCCGTGGTCGCCACCCATTCCGGAAAGGCGAGCGGCGAGACCACGTTGACGTCGAACATCATGTCGGGAAAGCCGTCGCCGGAGAAATGCGCGGACAACCCCTGCAGCTTGCCTTCGTTGTCGGCGCGCAGGTTCAGCTTCGTCACCATGCCGTTCATGGTGTAGATCATGCTGCCGAGCTGCGGGATGAAGAACGTGTTCATCACGCTCGACGACGTCAGCTGAAAGTTCAGCTCGGCGCCGGCCGGCACCGTCAGCGTGTTGACGGTGGCGATGCGCTGGTCCGGATAGATGAACAGCCATTTCCAGTCGAGCGAGACCGCTTGGATGCGCACCGGGCTTCCAGTCCCCGGCACCGGTGCTGCGGGATCGAGTTGATGCGAGCCGATCCAGGCGACGCCGCCGAGCAGGATGACGGTGAGCGCAGGGATCGCCCACACCACCATCTCGACGCGGCCGGAATAGACGAAGTCAGGCTGGTAGCGCGCTTTTGGATTCGAGGCGCGAAACCAGAACGCAAAACCGAGAATCGCGAAAATGGTCGGCACCACGATCACGAGCATGATGAAGACGGAATCGACCAGAATCGTGCTGTTGGCCGCAGCCACGGGCCCTTGTGGGTCGAGCAGATTCATCGGCAAGCCACTGGCGGTTGGGAAGCCCCAAGACAGAGCCTAGCGCGGGAAAGGCTCCGCAACAAACGCGGCGACCTCAGAACGGTTCCTGAACCGCGAGGGCCAGCCATGCGCGTTGGGCCGGCGCAACATGCAAATCCATGCGATGTCAATGACATGAACGCAAAAGCCGCGCCCTTCTCGCCGGTCGGGGCGATTGCTAATCTGCACGAAAATAATGGGAAGTCCGGATCAGGGAGTGAACCGAAATGCGCTTGAAGGACAAGGTCGCCATCGTCGTCGGGGCCGGACAGAGCCCCGGCGAAGGCATGGGCAATGGCCGCGCCACCGCGCTGACCTTCGCGCGCGAGGGCGCAAAGGTCTTGTGCGTCGATCATCATCTGGAATCGGCGCAGGAAACGGTGGCGATGATCACCGCGAAACATGGCACCGCCGCGGCCTTCAAGGCCGACGTCACGAAGTCGGCCGACATCAAGGCGATGGTTAAGGACGCGCAGTCGCGCTGGGGGCGGATCGACGTGCTGCACAACAATGTCGGCGTCAGCCTGTCCGGCGGCGATGCCGAGCTGCTGCAATTGACCGAGGAAGCGTTCGACCGCGTCGTCGCCATCAATCTGAAGAGCTGCATTCTGGCGGCGAAAGAGGTGATCCCGATCATGCGCGCGCAGGGCAGCGGCGCCATCATCAACATCTCCTCGATGGCGGCGATCACGAATTATCCCTATGTCGCCTACAAGGCGACGAAGTCGGCGATGATCGCCTTCACCGAACAGCTCGCCTACCAGAACGCCGAATTCGGCATCCGCGCCAACGTCATCCTGCCCGGCCTGATGAACACACCGATGGCCGTCGACACCCGCGCCCGTGAATGGCACAAGACCCGCGCCGAGGTCGAAGCCGAACGCGACGGCAAGGTGCCGCTGCGTCGGAAGATGGGCACCGGATGGGATGTCGCCAACGCCGCGCTGTTTCTGGCGTCGGATGAGGCGAACTTCATTACGGGCGTGACGCTGCCGGTGGATGGTGGAGCCAGCGTGAGACGGGGGTAGGTCAGGCGAGCGCCTTTCTTACCCTCCCCTGGAGGGGTGCACCGTCACTGCGGCGCGTGCGTCACCCGCCAGATCGTGCCGTTGCCGTCCTCCGACACCAGCAGCGATCCATCCTTCGCCACGGCTACTCCCACCGGCCTGCCCCACACCTCCGTGTCGCTCACGACAAAACCCGTGACGAAATCCTCGTACTCACCCGTCGGCTTGCCGTCCTTGATCCGGATGCGGATCACCTTGTAGCCGGTGCGCTTCGACCGGTTCCAGGAGCCATGCTCGGCCGCGAAGGCGTCGCTCTGATACTCGGGCGGAAACTGCGTGCCCTGATAGAAGGCCATGCCGAGCGAGGCCGAGTGCGGCTGCACCAGCACGTCGGGGACCGTCACCTTGTCCTTGATGTCCGGCCGCGCACCGGCATGGCGCGGGTCCTCGTTGGCGCCGATATAGAACCAGGGCCAGCCGTAGAATGCGCCTTCCTTCACGCTGGTCACATAGTCGGGGACGAGATCGTCACCGAGGCCGTCCCGCTCGTTGGTCGAGCACCAGGGCAGACCGGTTTGCGGCTGAATTGCGAGACCAACGCAATTGCGGATGCCGGTGGCGTAGATCTTCCGCTCCTTGCCATCGGGATTGAAAGCCAGCACCGCCGCGCGTTCGGTCTCACTTGCCCAGGCCGCGCCGAGCGGTTGCGTTTTCGACCACGCCTCCATCCCGCCCGGCGGCGTGCCCAAACCTTCCGCAACGTTGCTGAGCGAGCCGACGGAGACCAGCATGCGCTTGTTGTCAGGCGTGAAGACGATGTCGCGGGTGGAATGGCCGCCGTCATGCGGCAGGCTCGGCACGATCGTCTCGGCCTTGCCGCGCGCCTTGAGATCGCCGGCCTGATAGGGAAAGCGGACGACGCTGTCGGTGTTGGCGACGTAGACCCATTGCGGATTGTCACCGTTCGGGAAGAAGGCGATGCCGAATGGCTGCCTCAGTCCGCTGGCGAACACTTCATTGGTCGCGATCTTGTTGCCCTCCCCGGCACGAAGCACGCGAATGGTGCCGGCCCGCGTCTCCGCGACAAAGACGTCGCCGTTCGGCGCCACCCGCACGATGCGCGGCGCGCGCAGGCCTTCGGCAAACAGCTCGATCTTGAACCCCGCCGGCACCTGAAGCGCAGCCTCGGCCGGGCGCGGCACCACGCGTGACGAGCTCGCAACCGAGCGCGTGGCGCCGGGCCTGACCAGATCCTGCGGCCGGATCAGCCTGACCGTGCCTGGCTTGTCGGCTTGCCAATCACCATAAGCGTCCTTGCCCTGCAACACCGGCTCGGCCTGCGCACCGGTAGCAATCAGTAGCCCCGCGGATATCGCGACGGACAAAATTCTGCTCTTCAAATTGTCCTCCCGGCCTGCAATCTCTCGAACATCGATACCACCGCGACACGTCGAAGCTCTGCCGCATCCCACGTCACCTGATGCCCGCACGATGTGCATCAGCTGCGCCCATCGTACTGGAAAACACCGCGGATAGGTGCGACACATTGTAAGGGCGGGGGTTGCGGTCATCAAAGCTGCGGCATCGCTGTCGCAATTGACGGGATGATCATGTGGGGATCCATCATATCGGAATGGGCGAGCCTGCTGCTGCGCTGGCTCCACGTGGTGGCGGCGATCGCCTGGATCGGCAGTTCCTTCTATTTCATCGCCCTCGACCTCAGCCTCAGGCCCAAGGGCAACCGAACGAGTGACCT
Source organism: Bradyrhizobium ottawaense (assembly GCF_002278135.3). Lineage (NCBI taxonomy): Bacteria > Pseudomonadati > Pseudomonadota > Alphaproteobacteria > Hyphomicrobiales > Nitrobacteraceae > Bradyrhizobium > Bradyrhizobium ottawaense. Next base: position 6,225,460 of record NZ_CP029425.2, read on the forward strand.
GCCCGACGGCGTCCAGGGCGAAGCCTGGCAGGTCCATGGCGGCGGCTTCTACCGGATCATGAAATATCTGGTCGCACCCTCCCAGATGCCGGACGAGCTCACCTGGTTCAAATGGGAGGCCTACACCACCTGGCTGTCCGGCTTCGCGCTGATGGTGGTGGTTTATTATCTCGAGGCCGATCTGTTCCTGATCGACAAATCGATCCTCTACCTCACGCCGTTCCAGGCCGGCCTGTTCAGCCTTGCGAGCCTGGCACTGGCGTGGCTGCTCTATGAAGCCGCCTGCCGTACCGGCCTTGCCCAGCGCGAGCTGCCCTTCGCCATCGGCGGCTATCTGTTCCTGGTCGCACTGACCTATGCCTTCACCCATGTGCTGAGCGGCCGTGGCGCCTTCAACCAGATCGGCGCCATCATCGGTACCATCATGGTCGCCAACGTCTTCGCGCTGATCATCCCGAACCAGAAGAAGATCGTGGCCAGCCTGATCGCGGGACAGGTGCCGGATCCAAGGCTCGGCAAAGCCAGCAAGGAGCGCTCGGTCCACAATAACTACCTGACGCTGCCCGTGGTCGTGCTGATGATCAGCAACCACTATCCCCTGCTCTACGCCACGCGCTTCAACTGGATCATCGTCGCGATCATCCTGGCGCTGGGCCCCGTGATCCGCCACTTCTTCAACGAGCGCCACGCGGGGCGGAAATCGCCATGGTGGGTGTGGGGCGTCGCAGCAATCAGCGTGATTGCGATCCTCTTCCTCTCCGCCGCAGGACCGCGCGAGGTCAAGTCGGGCGCACTGCCGACACAGCCGACCCTTGCCGCGGTCGAGGAGATCGTGATGTCCCGTTGCAGCATGTGCCATGCCGCCGAGCCGGTCTGGGCCGGCATCGTGACCGCGCCGAAGGGCATCCTGCTCGATGCGCCCGAGCACATCCATCGCAACATCCGCCTGATCGGCCGGGTCGCGGCCTGGTCCAGCGCGATGCCACCGGGCAACATCACCGAAATGTCCGGCGAGGAGCGCGCGATCCTGGCCGCCTATCTCGAGCAGGCTCGCTGATGCTGCCCGCGCGGCGACAGATCATTTCGCGGAATGAAATTCCGCATCTCCTGCCGAATTGAAAATGACTTGACCGCCTATCCGGCGTAGACAGGACCGGCGGCTGCCGACGCGGCCCAAAGTCATTTGCATGCGCGGGGAAAGAACAGTGGCCCTCAAGAACATAATCGGTATCGACCACGCGGTGGTCATGGTTCAGGACCTCGACGAGGCTGCCGAGAATTATCGGCAGCTCGGCTTCACCGTCTCGCCGCGCGGCACCCACAGCGCGCATATGGGCACCGGCAATTACACTATCATGTTCGACCCTGACTATATGGAGCTGCTCGGCGTGCTCGCGGCGACCGAGCACAACGCGCCGGCGCGCGCCTTCCTCGACAAGCGCGGCGAAGGCATCGAGCGTATCGCCTTCACCGCGGTCGATTCCGCTGAAGGCGCGGAGGAGATCCGCGCACGAGGCTTGACGCCGATCGGCCCGACCGATTTCGAGCGTCCGGTAACCTTGCCCAACGGCACGGTCTCGGCGGCCAAATTCCGCACTTTCATGTGGCCGACAGCGGAAGCGCCCGGCGGGGTACGCATCTTCGCCTGCCAGCACAAGACGCGTGACACGGTTTGGATTCCCGAGTTGATGAAGCACGCCAATGCGGCGAAGCGGATCAGGCAGACGCTGATCGCAACGCCGGAGCCGGCAAAGGACGCCGCGCATCTCGGCAGGCTGATCGACCGCGAACCGACGGCCGAGGCCGACGGCGCGGTCACGGTGCCCTCCGGCGGCGATCGGGCCGACTTCGTCTATCTGACGCTGGACCAGCTCGCCAAACGCTATCCCGGCGTGCCGCTCGCGGGCCTTTCCGACCGCGGCGGCGCTGCGCTGGTGCTCGTCAGCGGCGATCTGTCCGCGACCGAGAAGGCGCTGGGGTCCGCCGCCGTGCGCAGCGGGGCTGCGCTCTGTGTGCCGCCGGCCAAAGCCAACGGCACCCTGCTCGCCTTCATTGCCGCCTGATTTGAACTAATTCTTTAACGCGTGTTTACCCGGCGGCTCTAGGATTCCCTGCAATCCAAGCCACCGGGACCCGACGCATGTTCAAAGAGGGATCGTCGATCGCCTATGACGCGCCGGCCGAATTGAAGAAGTGGCCGTCGCTGAAGGGCGAGAGGCAGAAGGACCGAGGTCCGCCCTATCTCGTCTACAACGGCACGCTCGCCGACTGCGTCCGCGAGCTCATGGGCAAGCCGATCAAGGGCATCTCGCTCTACGACATCATGACGAAGCCGCAAGCGGCCTTCGATCAGACCGTGCTGTCGCCGGGCGATGCCGCCGAGATGGCGATGCGCAAGGATTTCCCCAAGGACTAGCAAGAACTAATTCGCGGCGCGCCTGGCGGCCGTCTTGTCCTTCTGCATCGAGGAAGATTCCGTCGGCGCATCGAGGAAGACGACGGGCGTACCACGCTTGGTGTTGTCGCCGAGCGTGCGGGCGTCCCAATTGGTCAGCCTGACGCAGCCGTGGGACGCCGACTTGCTGACCCTGTCGGGCTCCGCCGTCCCGTGGATGCCATAGCCCTGCGCCGACAGCCCGATCCAGTACGATCCCACCGGATTGTTCGGGCCCGGCTTGATGTCGAATGGCTCCCTGGATTTAACGCTCTTGAACTTGTACTCGGGATTGTAGTGGTAGGTCGGCTTCTCGTTGGTGCTTGTGACCTTGAGTGTGCCACTCGGCGTCGGACGATCCGGGCTACCGATTGAAGCCGGGTAGAACGCGAGCAGAGCACCACTCCCGTCGAACGCTTTGAGCGTCCCCTGTTTCTTGTCGACCTCGAGCCGTGCAATGCGAGGCAGCTCTCTTCGCGCGGAAACATTCGCAACGACGATCGTCTCGCCGGCCTTGTCAAAGGATTTTCCCGGATTGAGCGCCTTGAGCAGATCCGCGCTCATGTGGAATTTCTCGGCGAGCCCCTCGAGCGCGCTGGTGTAGCTCAGCGCCTTCAGCGACCTCATCTGCTCGAGCCTGGCCGGCAGCTCCTTCAGGAAAGGTCCTTTTACGTCGGCCTCGTCGATCTTGTAGTCGACGACAATGGCTCCCTCGCTCGCTGCCGTCAGCTTGTCCCAGAGTTCGGGCGCAATTCCCTTCTCGGATGCGATACCGTTCTGCTCGGCAAATGCCTTCAGCGCCTTTTGCGCGTTCTCGCCGAGCTTGCCGTCGATCTCGCCGGGCGAGAATTGCGCACGATCGAGCAGGACCTGAAGCTTCAGCACCGATGCGTTGAGCTTGTCGGTGGCCGGCTGTTTTGCGGGCCGCGCGGCATCATTCACCGCTTTTGCATCGAGATTGCCCGCGAGCACCGGGCAGATGAGCCACAGCGACATCACCGCGCCAAGCATCCATCGCATCATGATCGCTCGTCCAATTCGAAAAATAGAGGTCCGCGAAACCGCGGGACGTTTCTGTTTGGGAACACCGTAGTAACACCGAAGGAACCGACGAGACCGCAGCTTTGCCGCAATCGGACGGTTAATAACTTCTTATCGCCGGCGCACCGCTGGCCGTTCATCCCCAGTTCGAGGTTGTCTCCGCAAATGCGATTTGTCATCGCGGCTTGCGCCGCGTTCTTGATTCTGATGTGCGACCTCGATCCGTCGGCGTCCCGGCAAACATCAACTTTCGACCGCGCCGTTATTCAAAACAATCGGGCCTCCCCACTTGTTCCGGTGGTCGAACTCTTCCTCGCAAGTGTGCAGGCCATCGAGCTCGCCAACGCGCGTGCCGCCTATGAGCAGGTGATCGAGCCGCCCCGCGCGGACGAGCCAGCCCTACAGGCGCCGGTTTCCCCGACCGAGCGATTTTGCCGCGCGCTTCGCGAGGCCGCCGAGGCCAGCGGCATTCCCGTGCCATTCTTTGCCCGCCTGCTCTGGCAGGAGAGCCGCTTCAAGTCCAACGAGGTGAGCCAGGCCGGCGCCCAGGGCGTGGCGCAGTTCATGCCTGGGACGGCCGCCGAAGTCGGGCTCGACGATCCCTTCGATCCCATGAAGGCGCTGCCCGCATCGGCAAAATTCCTGCGCAAGCTTCGCGACGATTTCGGCAATCTCGGACTCGCCGCGGCTGCGTATAATGCCGGTCCCGGCCGCGTTCAGAAGTGGCTCGCCAAGGAGAGCGAGCTGCCCCGTGAGACGCGCGACTATGTCCGCATCATCACCGGCACCAAGGCTGAGGACTGGACCGAGCGGTCGGAGGCGCTCGCGATCAGGATCGACCTGCCGCGCGAGGCGCCGTGCGAAGGCATCGGCAGCCTCTCCAAGGCCAAGGATGTCGCCTGGGTCCCGGTGAACCTGACACCCTCGGTCGCGACCATCATTCGCAAGGCCGAACAGCTTGCGGCGCGCCTGTCGACAAACCGCGCGCGCAAGCGGTTCGTATCCCTGCTCCACAAAAGCGCCTCGGCCCGTGGCAAGGCGAGGAGCATGATTGCAGCCCGCGCGGCGAAGGGCACCAAGGCTCGCGCCATCCGTATCGCGGCACGCGAACGTTCGGCGATCTGACGCACAAATCGAGAAGCCGCCCGGTGGGCGGCTTCCGACGGCGATGAACTAATCGATCTCCTCGATCACGCGTCGTTCGCGAGGCTCGATGACATAAGTCCGGGTATCGCGATGGATGTAGCGGTACTCCCGCAGGTCGGGCGCATCACGGTAGACCGTGCTCGGAAATTCCTCGACCTCGACGCTATCAGGGACGCGATCGCCGACATGGATCTCGGTGCGTGCGGTGCTTCCGGTGGTCTGCCGTTCGCTCCGGCCCTCGGGACGAGCTTTCGCATGCTTGCGGATCGCATCGCGATCGCGGTCAGAGAACTTGCTGGCGCTGCGCTCGCGGGCGGTCGACGTCGTCGTTGCCGTGGATTTCCCCGAATACGGCAGCACCGTCACGATCTTGTAGGTCGCAGGATCCACCACGACGATCTCATCCTTCACCAGCGCGAAGCTGTAGCCGCGATACTGCGGCACGATCTCGACGACATCAGGCGGAAGGGTCGAGAGGTGCACATCGCGCGGCACCACCGTGCCGACATTCAGCGAGAAATTGACGCTGGTCAGCGGCCGGACGTTCAGATGCGAGATCGAGGCGCTGATCTTCGTCTCCTGCTGGCGGTTCAGATTGACGTTGGTCTGCGCAGCCGCCTGAGAGTTGGTCCCAGACCGCTCGCCCTGCGCCTGATTGCCGGTTGGCGCCGTCGGTGCCTGCTGAGCCTGGTTGGTCCCGGATGCAGCGGGCGCCTGCTGCGCCTGATTGCTATTGGCCGGCGGCGGATTGGACCGATCCTGCGCCTGGTTCGTGTTTGCCGGCGGCGGGTTGGCGCCCTGCTGGGTCGCGGGCTGGTTGCCGGTCGTGTTCGAGCTTGCCGTGCCGCTCTGCGGCCGCGAGGTGTCCGTGCTGTTCGCAGCATTGGACGTGCCCGATCCGGAATTGGCAGCCCCGGAGGACGGCGCGGTGCTCTGCGTCGTCTGTGCCGAGGTTCCTGTCGACGGTGATTGCTGCGGCTGCGATGTGGTCTGCGGCGTGCCGGCCGCGCCGGATGGCGAGGTCGTCGCTGGCGCCGTGGAACTTGATTGGGATTGCGGCATCTGCTCAGACTTCGTGGTCGTGCTCGGCGATTGCGCGAAGGCGGCGTTCGCCAGCACCAGCCCTAATGCGGTGGTTGCCAACAGGCGGATCATGGTTCACTCCCTTTTATCAAACGAACGTTGGCTACTAACCTGCGCTAAAACGGCCGGTTCCACTTTTTCCCGAGACAAAGCGGACCGCTTCTGCACGGAACCTGCGATGCCATCGAAGAGTGCCGGGATCATCGCCTATCGCAAACGCCGGGCGATCGAGATCCTTCTCGTTCATCCCGGCGGGCCGTTCTGGCGCAACAAGGATCTCGGCGCCTGGTCGATCCCCAAGGGCGAGTATGCGGACGAAGAAGATGCGGAGACCGCCGCGCGACGGGAATTTGCCGAGGAGCTGGGATTCGAGCTGTCCGTGCCGCTGATCGCGCTTGGCGAGGTCAAGCAGCGCGGCGGCAAGCTCGTCACCGCGTTCGCCGCCGAGCTCGATATCGACGTGCACAGCATCCACAGCAACACGTTCGAGATGGAATGGCCGCCCCGCAGCAGCAAACGGCAAGTCTTCCCGGAGGTCGACCGTGCCGAATGGTTCACGCTCGAAGAGGCGCGGGAGAAGATCAACGCAGGACAACGCCCGCTGCTCGATCGGCTGGCGCAGCTGGCCGGCGGTGAATAGCGATGGAAACAGGTGCGCTCCCTACTCCGCCTTGATGTCCGCGGCAGCGACGACCTCGGCGAGCTCCTTGGTCTCCTTCGCGATCTTCGCGGCGTACTCGGCCGGGGTCAGCACGCTGACCACGCCCTGCGAACCGAGCTTGTCCGCGACCGCCGGATCCTTCGCGGCCGCGGCGATCTCCCGGTGCAGCGTCTCCAGGATCGGCGCCGGCGTCGACTTCGGCATGAAGAAGCCGACCCAGAACGAGATGTCGAAGCCGGGGAAGCCGGCTTCCGCGACGGTCGGCACATCGGGCAGCGCCGGCAGCCGCTCGGCCGACGACACCGCGAGCGCGCGCAACTTTCCGGCCTTGACCAGCGGCACGGCGGAGAGCGGATCGAACACGGCCAGCACCTCCTGGGCGAGGATGCCGACCTCGGCGGCCGAACCGCCGCGATAGGGCACGTGGATCAGCTTGATGCCGGCCCTCTGGCTGAGCAGCTCCATGGCGAGATGCGCAAGATTGCCGTTGCCGCCCGAGCCGTAAGCCAGCGCACCGGGTGCGGACTTTGCCGCGGCGACGAGATCGGCGACGGTCTTGACGTTCGCCGTCTTGGGATTCTCCGGATTGACCACGAGCACGAGCGGCGCCGAGACGACGGTGGTGAGCGGCGCGAAGTCCTTTTCCGGATCGTAGCGGATATCCTTGAATAGCCTCTTGTTGAGCGTGATGGTGGAGGAGTTGCAAGCGAGCATGGTGTAGCCGTCGCCTTCCGCATGCGCGACACCTTCGGCTGCAATCATGCCGTTGGCGCCGGCGCGGTTCTCGACCACGAAGGGCTGCCCGAGCTTGTTGCCCAGGCGATCGCCGATGATGCGCGCGACGACGTCGACCGGCCCACCGGCGCTGAAGCCGACCATGATTTTGACCGGCCGCACCGGATATTTCTGCGCCGAGGCCTGCGTCGACAGCGCAGCGGCGCACAATCCGGCGATGACGGCCAGCAGGCGGGCGGTTCGTTGCATTGGTTCTCTCCCCAGACATCAGCAGCGCCGCTTGTGCAGGCTTGTTGGTGCGACGCATGTGAAGATCATGAATAGCGGTCACGCCGGATTTCGCAATCGTGTTCGGGCGCCCGCATTCCGCCGCACGGCACGTGCGCGCCGCCTCCAAGCAAAAAATGCGAAAACAACCCCATGCACAGTAGACGGCCCCTGTCGGAACAAGGACTTACGCCAGGCCGCGAGCTTCGGATGTTACGAAACGATTTTGACTCGTCGGGCAAAACAGGGGCATAATGCCATCATCGCGATCCGCGTCAGCACCCGGCCTCCACGATCATGTGGGCCTCGCTTCGATCGCGCACAAGCCCAGCATCGACATTTCAAAACGCAATCGCCGCACGGCAACCGAGAGGGTCGGCTCGCACCAGAGGGGCCGGCTCGCGCATGCCGTGGGCTCGAAGGAGACATCGACATGACAACAGCCATGACACGCAACAGCACGACGCCAATCGTCAGGTACGGCAGCAGGCCCACCCCCCGGGTCAAGCTCACCGGACAACGGATCGCAATTCAGCATCCGGACGCGGAGACCGGCGAGCACTTGATGGGCGAGGCGCTCGGTGCCGTCGATCAAGACGCTCTGCATGGCATCCTCAAGCAATTGACGAAAGCCAGCGTGATCCTGCAGAAGCCCGATGAGGACAATCTCGCCTTCATGATCTCGATGATGAAAGGCATCGCGCCGCGGAATTCTCTCGAGACCATGCTGACGGCGCAGATGGTGTCCGTCCACGTCGCGACCATGCGCTTTGCCTGCCGTCTCGCCTTCGCCGAAGGCATCCCGCAGCAGGAGGGCATTTCGTGCACATTGACCCGGCTGGCCCGCACCTTCGCAGCCCAAATGGAGGCCCTCAACCGCCACCGCGGCAACGGCGAGCGTCCGATCACGGTGCAGAACCTGTCGGTACAGGACGGCGGCAGCGCGATCGTGGGGAATGTCGCGCAGCATGCGCATCTCATCGCTCCCGAGCCGGGCACCGCGATAGAGGCGGGACCGGTGCCGTCCGGCAACGCCGGCGAGCGCGAACGGGCCGAGGCCATGCAAGGCATCACCGCATGAGTGCCGATCGCATCCGCAACACGCGCGCGATGTCGGCGAGCGCGCGCTGCGGCGCCAGCACGCGCGGCGGCCTCGCCTGCCGCGCGCCGGCGGTGCGCGGCAAGCTCCGCTGCCGCATGCACGGCGGCGCGCCCGGATCGGGCGCGCCATGGGGAAACCGCAATGCCCAGAAGCATGGCGCCTTCACGCAGGAGCGGATCGCGGAACGAAGGACGATCCGAGAGCTGTTGGACGAGGCGGGGAAGCTGCTGGGGGAGCTGGATCCGGACTAAAAGGAAAGCAGGTAGATCGGAAGCGTCGAGGCGACAGATCGTTCAGAAGGACATGAGCGACACCGCCGCGCCCCTTGCCCACGACAATTCCAGGACGCATTCGCCCGCGCGAAGTGCTGCAGCGCCGGGCCACATCATCGGGTGCCAGCCGAAAAGCTAGCGCGGCGCGTTCGCCGGATCGACAGCGGAAATCTGCAGCCCTGCCTCATCCAGCGCCTGGGCAATCTGCTTCGCCAGCAGCTTGGCCTCTTCGGTCCCGATCTGCGTGTCGGGGTGTCCCTTGAAGAACGCGCAAATGGTCGTGGCGATGATGGTATTCACCTGGTGCAAATCATCCATTTGATGCACGCGAAGTTGCGAACGGATTCACCCGGAAGAGGTGGCGCATCGCGAACGCACAGGAAGAGCGGTCAACGCAGACCAAAGAACGACAGAATGGCTGCGATCACGACGACTAATCCTATGAGGTAAATCAGGCCGTTCATCGGAGTTCTCCTTTTCGATGGGGTAACCGAATCTATCCGGGGGACGTGAGTCCACCCTTGAGTCCATCCTTGGCGCTGCTCTGCTCCACGAGCTCGAGCTTTTCGAGCTGAACTTCCTTCTCTATGGCCGTCAGGGAGTTGCCGATCTTTTCGACGATCCTGACCAGATCGGCATCGGAGATCTTGAGGCGCTTTCGAACGGACTTGACCTGCTTTGCGTTCGCAAGATCAAGCGTCGTGCGAATGACCCGTGGCGGCCTTGAGCACAGCATGAGCAGGTCTCCTGACCAAGGTAAGAGCGGTGACGTCTCTTTTGTTCCGAATCTTCATCAGACCACGCGTACTGAATGACGGAATAGACGAGACGACGACGATAGGAGGCGCGATAGACAAGGGATGCGTGTCGGCGCAGAGAACTTCGACCGCGTCGACAGCGGGTCTCACAAGCGTAAGTTGATCTTCCCGGCTACGACCTCGGTCCCGCCTTGGCATTGTAGACTAATTGCGTCGCAGCGCCGGTCGTCTCAACCTCGCGGCGCGCTCGCCGCGCCTCGAACGGTTTCGAAGTTGGCGGGCTGCAGCGCGGCTCGTCTCTCCGCGATGGCGTTGCTCAACAGGCCGAGCACCAGACCGAATGCTGCGAGCTCCTCTTCCTCGATAGCGCCGTCGTCGTAGCATTCGAGCGTTTCAGCTATGATGGCGTCGGCCTCGCGCTGCAGAACCAGAAGCTCCTGGCTCGATCCCGCGGTTCGCGCGCTGGACACCATGGCCAGGATTCTCTTGCGGTGGTCGGTGGTCTCCTCTCTTTCGTCGCGATTCAAATAGCGACGCAACCAGGCAGCGGCCGAGCCGATCCCGGAGAGAAGCAGGAGCCCGAACCAGAAGTAATCGCCGTATCGGTCGAGGAAAGTACGTTCGTTTCCATCGATGACAGCCGCCGCTCCCCGATGCACCGGCAGCTCCGTGTCCTTGTCGACATCAGGCTTGGTGATGTGCGCAGCGCCCGGGACCTGCCTTGCAATCGCCTGGCGAACGGCAAAGAGCTGACGGAAAAAGGCAGCGACTGTCGTTTCAGGCAGAGACTTTCTCGCGACGATGAGGTGGCTGACGCTGACCGTTTCAACCTTGTCGCCCGGCCAGGCCGGATCCGCATTGAAGACGCTGGGCGGAATTTCCTCCGATTCATACCGTGGATGCTTCAGGGCGATCGCTTCCGACGTCTCGATGGCGAGAAATTTCGGCTCGCCGCGCAGGCGCGCCGTTGCAGCCACGGCATCGGACGTGACTTTGCTGTCGAGCGGCCCGACCGCCATGAATGCATCGATGGTAAGATCGCGTGCCAGCTCCTCAGTCTGGTCCGTGCCGACGTGTGTCACGACCACCTTGTCCGCTTCGACTCCGGAGGCGCTCAGGATGACGCGTAGCAACGCGGCGTTCACCGGGGTCCGGCCGATCACGCCGACGCGGCGCCCTGCGAGATCGGCGACCTCCTTGATTCTCGGCGCGAGCTTTCTCTTCGAGCCCTTGCCCGCAGATCCAGACGGAGCCCACAGCACGACGAAGTTCTTGCGCACGACGGCGACGGTCTGCGCCTCGGCAGGCATGTCCAGGTCGCCCCGGCCGACGGCGAGGTCGGTCTTGCCAGCCCCAAGCAGCGCGAGAGCCTCCACCGCTCCGTTGGTCTCGATCGGAAGCAGCCTGATCGTCCGACTTTCGTCGCCGAACGCATCGGCCATCGCCTGAATGACTTTGTAGTCGTCGCTGCCTGGTGGTCCAACGGCAATGCGGAGGGTGTCCGGCCGCAACGTATAATAGAGAGCGCCCGCCGCGGCGCCAAAGACAAGGAATCCCACGGCGAGAACCAAGAGCAAGGAATTGCTCCTCCTCCGCTCTCGGCGGGCCGCCTCGCTGGCCGTTTGACTTGTACTCTCGGATGAAGACATTGCCGCCGCTGGCCGCAGGTGAAGGCGCGTCCTGGCAGGACGCCACGTTTCCCCAAGGACAACGTCTGGCGGCCGTCCTGGTTCATAACCGCCGCCTGAGGCCGGCAATACGATCAGTCGCGTCGTCGTGTCGGCCCGCAGACAGGCGGCAAACGCCGTGCCGATTGCCGGCTGAAGCCACAATCCGGAATGAGGGGGGCGCGCTGCCGCCATTGGCGCCCGCCCCGCCATCATGTATCCCCACCCGAAACCCCCTCGGGACGGGACGCCCATGGCCACCAACGACGACGCGGGCATCGCCACCCGCGCGCTGATCTTCGCGCTGCTCGCCCTCGCCTGCGGCCACATGCTCTCCACCTTGCTGCGCACCATTCCGGCGGTCAGCCTCGACCTCATGGCGGCCGATTTCCATATCGAGCCGCAGGCGCTGGCGAGTCTCACCTCGATCTATCCCTTTGCCTTTGCCGCGGCTCAGATCCCGGTCGGGGCGGCGATGGACCGGTTTGGCGTGCGGCCGGTCTCGCTGAGCCTGCTCGCGGGGACCGTGGTCGGCGCGATGGCGTCGGGCTTTGCCACGGGGGCTGCGAGCTTTGCGGTCGGGCAGTTCATGCTGGGCGTTGCCACGTCGGGCATGCTGATGTGCCCGATGACGCTGGCGGCCAAGCAATTGTCGGCGGCGCGCTTCGGCCTGTGGTCGGGCGCGATCCTCTCGATCGGCAATATCGGCATGCTGTTGTCGTCGAGCCCACTCGCCTTCGTCGTCGACGCTTACGGCTGGCGCGCCGGGTTCTGGATGTCCGCGGCTGGCGGCGTCGCAGTCGCGCTCGCCGTGTTCGCGCTGGTGCCGCAGCAGCCGGCCGAGCACAAGGACGATTCCTCGCCGTTGTCGCAGATGATCGAGGTGCTCAGGCTCGGCCTTTCACGTCCGTTGCGAGGGCTGATTGCGCTCGCGCTGGTGTCGCTGGCAACTTCGCTGGTGCTGCGCGGCCTGTGGGGCGGACCGTGGCTGATGGACGTCAAGGGCTTGTCGCGGGTCGAGGCCGGCAATCAGCTCGGCGCGTTCACGCTGGCGATGATCGCAGGGCCCCTGTGCATCGGCATGATCGACCGCAGGCTCGGTCGTCGCCGCGCGCTGGTCGCGGTCACGCATATGGCCGGGGCGCTGCTGCTGGCGCTGATGGCGCTCGGGGCGCCGCATTACCCCGTGTCCGTTTTGTTCGGCGTGCCCGTGATGCCGCCGCAATACGACCTCGTCCTGTTCGTGCTGATCGGCCTTGCGACCTCCGCCCAGCCGCTGCTGTTCGGCATGTCCCGCCAACTCGTCGATGCGCAAGTGGCGGGCAAAGCGCTGGCGGCGGTGAACCTCGCCTTCTTCCTCGGCGCGGCGCTGATGCAGTCGGTGACGGGCGCGGTGGCGGCACTCGCCGGCCTGCCTGCGGTGCTGCTGTTCATGGCTGCCATGCTGGCATTCGGCGTGCTGATCTTTTTGACTTACACCTCGCCGCGTTCGTAGGATGGCGGGCCGGTCTGCCAAAGGAAATAATCATGCCCGTCGATACCAAAGCCGCCACCGACCGCCTCATGCGCTTCCTCGCCGTCGAGGGCGTGACCGGACAGGAGGCGGCGATCGGGCGTGAGCTCATGGCCGCGCTGAAGGAGAGCGGCGTGCCAGCAAAGGCGATCCGGCTCGACGACGCCAACACCCGCATTCCCGTGCCGACCGAGACCGGCAACCTGATCGTCGACCTGCCCGGCCGCGGCGCGCTGCACAACCAGCCGCGCATCATGTTCATGACCCACATGGATACCGTGCCGCTGTGTGCCGGGGCCAAGCCGAAGAAATCAGGCCGCAAAATCGTCAACTCCGCCAAGACCGCGCTCGGCGGCGACAATCGCTGCGGCTGTGGCGTGCTGGTGACGCTGGCGGCCGAGCTCGAGAAGCATAAGCTCGACCATCCGCCGATCACGCTGTTGTTCTGCGTGCGCGAGGAGAGCGGGCTCTATGGCGCGCGCCACGTCAAGCTGGACGAGCTCGGCTCGCCCGTGATGGCCTTCAACTATGACGGCGGCTCGGCCTCCAACGTCGTGATCGGCGCGGTCGGCGCCGATCGCTGGACCGTCGAGATCATGGGGCGCGCCTCGCATGCCGGCGTCGCGCCGGAGCGCGGCATCTCCTCGACCATGATCATGGCGCTCGCGCTCGCCGAGGTGAAGGCCGGCGGCTGGTTCGGCAAAGTGGTGAAGGGCAAGCGGCAAGGCACCAGCAATGTCGGTCCCGTCACCGGCGGCGAGGGCCGCCCCGCGGGCGATGCCACCAACGTCGTCACCGACTACGTGCATGTCCGGGGCGAGAGCCGCAGCCATGACGGAAAGTTCTTCAAGGAGATCACCAAGGCCTACAAGGCCGCGTTCGAAAAGGCGGCAAAGAAAGTGACGAATGCGCAGGGCAAGTCCGGCAGGGTCAAGTTCAAGGCCGAGACCGACTATTATCCGTTCCGCATGAAGGACAGCCAGCCCATCATCAAGCGCGCGGTCGAGGCTGTCTCCGCAGTCGGCGGCACTCCGAACGTCCGCACCGCCAATGGCGGCCTCGATGCCAACTGGATGGTCCGCCACGGCATTCCGACCGTGACCTTCGGCGCCGGCCAGAACGAGGCGCACACGATCGACGAGTGGATCAATCTCGACGAATACGACCGCGCCTGCGCGCTGGCCGTGCAACTTGCGACGATGCGGTGAGTTTCCGTCTGTAGGGTGGGTTAGCCGAAGGCGTAACCCACCACTGTTCGTCTCCGTGGAAGCACAAGTGGTGGGTTACGCCGAGCACATGCGCTTTGCGCATCTGCTCGGCTAACCCACCCTACGAACCAAAAACAAAAAGGGAGGCCACATGCCGCACATCGCAAATATCGAGACCGGGCTCTACCGGATCCCCCTCCCCGTCACGCTCTCCGACTCCACGCATGGCGAGATCGCCGCGTTCGAGCTGATCACCTGCCGCATCCGCGATGCCGACGGCGCCGAGGGCGTCGGCTACACCTACACCGTGGGCCGCAACGGCGGCGCTGTCGCCGACATCCTCAAGCGCGAGATCCCCGCGCTGATCGAGGGACGCGAGGCCGACGATACCGAGGCGATCTGGCATCACGTCTGGTGGGCGCTGCATTATGGCGGCCGTGGCGGGCCCGTGGTGCTGGCGCTCTCCGCGCTCGACATCGCGCTGTGGGATTTGAAGGCGCGGCGCGCCAAGCTGCCGCTGTACCAATTGCTCGGCGGGTTCGACGCGCGCGTGCCGTGCTATGCCGGCGGCATCGACCTCGATCTCTCCGTGGAGGCGCTGCTCAAGCAGACCGACGGCAATCTCGCCAAGGGCTTTCGCGCCATCAAGATGAAGGTCGGCCGGCCCGATCTCAAATCCGACGTCGCGAAGGTCTCCGCGATGCGACAGCACCTCGGCGACGGCTTTCCGCTGATGGTGGACGCCAACATGAAATGGACGGTCGAGGAGGCGATCCGCGCCGCCCGGGCCTTCGTTCCCTACGACCTCACGTGGCTCGAGGAGCCGATCATCCCCGACGACGTCGCCGGCCACGCGCGCATCTTGCAAGCGGGCGGCGTGCCGATCGCGGCGGGCGAGAATTTGCGCTCGCTGTGGGAGTTCAAGAGCTACATCGCCAGTGGCGCGGTGTCCTATCCCGAGCCTGACGTCACCAATTGCGGCGGCGTCAGCGCCTTCATGAAGATCGCGCGGCTGGCGGAAGCATTCAACCTGCCCGTCACCAGCCACGGCGCGCACGACATTACCGTGCACCTGCTCGCGGCCTGCCCGAACCGATCCTATCTGGAGGCGCACGGCTTCGGGCTCGATAAATATATCGAGCACCCGCTGGTGCTGCAGGAGGGCAAGGCACAGGCTCCGGACCGGCCCGGGCACGGCATCAGCTTCGACTGGTCGGGGCTGGCGAAGCTGGCGTGACACCCATTGGCCGTCATTCCGGGGCGCGACGAAGTCGCGAGCCCGGAATCCATCGGCCCCAGAGGTTGCTGCACGATGGATTCCGGGTTCGCGCCAAAAGGCGCGCCCCGGAATGACGAGGGAGAGACGGCGCGTGGCTGCACGCAAGGCATTCCAACGCGCTTGATGCATGCCGCGGATTATCCGCTATGGTGGCGGCAACCGAAATTTTGCGAGAGACCGCTGCCTTGACACCCGAGCTGCACCAGAAACTGACCGCGTGGCGCCGGCACCTTCACGCGCACCCGGAGCTGTCGCTTCAGGAGAAGGAGACCGCCGCTTTCGTGCAGGACAAGCTCACCGAGCTCGGGATTCCCTTCGAGGCGGGCATCGGCGGCCACGGCATCGTCGCGACCTTGACGCGCGGGCATGCGCGCAGCCGCGTCGGCTTGCGCGCTGACATGGATGCACTGCCGATCACCGAAGATACCGGGCTTGCCTACGCCTCCAGGACATCAGGCGTGATGCATGCCTGCGGCCATGACGGACACACCGCCTCGCTGCTCGGCGCCGCTGCGCTGCTCGCCGCCGACAGCAGCTGGAGCGGCACGGTCGATTTCATCTTCCAGCCGGCCGAGGAAGGTTTTGGCGGCTCGCGCGCGATGGTCGCGGCCGGGCTGTTCGACCGCTTTCCGATGGAACGGGTGTTCGGCTTTCACAATTGGCCGGGCCTTGCCGCCGGCACCATCGCCGTGCATGACGGCGTCGTCATGGCCTCCGGCGGACGCATCACCATCACCATCGAGGGCCATGCCGGCCACGCCGGCATGCCGCATCTGACGCGCGATCCGGTGATGGCGGCCGGTCATCTGATCGTGGCCCTGCAATCAGTGGTCTCGCGCAGCGTCGATCCGCTCGACACCGCCGTGCTGTCGCTCTGCACCATCGAAGGCGGCACCGCGCCGAACCAGATCGCCGGACGCGTCACCATCCGCGGCACGCTGCGGTACCACCGCGAGGCGGTCAAGGACACCATCCTCGACGGCATCGAACGGACCTGCGCCGGCATCGCGACCAGCTTTGGCGTCAAGGTGACGCCCGAGATCGTCTGGGGTGTGGGTGTGGTGATCAACACGCCCGCTGAAGCGGGCCTTGCGCGGATCGCCGCCGAGAAGGTGCAGGCCGAGGTGCGGCGCGACCTCGCGCCCAGCATGGCCGGCGAGGATTTTGCCCACTATCTCCAGCAGCGGCCGGGCGCCTTCGTCTGGATCGGCAACGGCGAATTGCGCGACGGCGCCGAGCTGCACGGCCCGCGCTACGATTTCAATGACGCGATCCTGCCGGTGGCGTCGAGCTGGATGGCGGAAGTCGCCAAGGCGGCGCTGGCGTCGAACTAGTTCACGAGATCTCGCGGGGCAACTTCCAATCCGACCGCGGTGCGAACGTCTCCTCGACGGGCGCCACGTGATATCCGGCAGGGAGAAGCCGGCCGCCCTCCTCGTCCGCGACCGGAACGTCGGGTCGGTCACGAGGCCCTCGATCAGGGCGGCTTCCCACACCTCCTTCTCGGTCGGAAAGGGATCGCCGATCTGCTTGTTGCCTTCGAACAGCGCGTACATCGGTTCCGGTCCTTGCGTTGGCGGGTTCACCAGCAACGTATCGGCTGCCTGGACGTTCCTCTCCGGCAAAGGCAACGGAGGGCACGGAAACAATGGCGCGCGTTCTGGTCGGAACTTCGGGCTGGCATTACGACTCCTGGCGCGGCCCGTTCTTCCCAGAAGGCGTAACGCTGAAGCAGCAGCTGCGCTACTACGCCGGACAGTTCGACACGACAGAGCTGAACGGTGTGTTCTACCGCACGCCGACGCCTGACGCGGTGAAAGGCTGGCGCGAGCAGACCGGCCGCGACTTCGTCTTCGCCTGGAAAGCGTCGAAATTCATCACGCACTGGAAGCGCCTGTCGGAGCGCTCCGTCAACAGCCTCGAGCTGCTGGAGGACCGCATCTCTCGGCTCGGCGGCAAGGCCGGCCCGATCCTGTTCCAGCTGCCGCCGCAATTCCAGGCGGATGCGGACCGCCTCGCGTCCTTCTTCAAGCTGTTGTCGCGGAAACGGCGTTACAGCTTCGAATTCCGGCATCCGAGCTGGTATCAGCCGCGCATCCTCAAAATGCTGGCGGACGAGAACATCTCGCTGTGCCTGTCCGACCATCACGACGCGCCGGCGCCCTGGAAGCGCACCGCGGATTTCGTCTATGTCCGCGGACACGGGCCGGGCGGGCGCTATCACGGGCACTATACCAGGGCGACGCTGGCGCAATGGGCGAAGCGCATCAAGTCGTGGAAGCGGCAGGGCTGCGACGTCTATGTCTATTTCGACAACGACCAGAAGAGCGCGGCGCCCGCGGACGCCAAGGCGTTGAAGCAGCTGCTCTAGATGACACCGCTTTGCCGAAGCGCCGCGATCGCAGCCGCGTCATAGCCGAGTTCGGCGAGGACGCGATCGGTGTGCTCGCCGAGCGTCGGCGGGCGGCTCGTGATGTCGCCCGGCGTTTCCGACAGCCGGACGGCGGCACGCGTCACCGGCGCGGGCTTCGGCAGGCCGGGATAGTCGACGTCCTGCAGGAAGCCGGCGGCGCGGATGTGCGGATGATCCAGCGCCTGTTGCGGTGAGAGGACCGGCCCGGTCGGAATCATGGCCTGGCCCAACGCATCGACGGCTTCCTGCGTGGTGCGCCCGGCGCACCAGCGCGCCATCCGCTCGCTGATGATGGCGCCATTGTTGCCGCGACTGATGTCGTCGGCAAAGCGGGCATCGTTCAGCCACACCTCCTCCTCGCCCATCAGCCGCGCCCAGCGCTTGAACAGCGGATGCCCGGTGACCTGGCACAGCACCCAGCCGTCCCGGGTGCGGTAGATATCGGCGGGCGCTGCGGTCTGGCCGAGATTGCCCGTCGGCACGCGATTGACGTTGATCACAGCCTGCTCGATCAGCGTCGCGTTGGTGAAGGACAACGCGGTTGCGAGCAGCGCGCCCTCGACGATCTGCCCCCGCCCGGATTTGCCGCGCTCGATCAGCGCGGCGAGCGTGCCGAACGCACAATGCAGCGCGGTGCCGAAATCGACCCAGTTCACCGCGGCGCGGTACGGCGGATCGCCAGTGCCGGTCATGTACACCGACCCCGACATGACCTGCCCGACGCCGTCGAAGCCGACCCGGTCGGACCAGGGTCCCGGGCCGCCGAACGCGGTTGCGGTCGTCAGGATGATGTCGGGCTTGATCGCCTTCAAGGACTCATAGTCGAGCTTCATCGCGCGCAGGGTCTGCGGCGGCAGATTGGCGACGACGACGTCCGCGGTCGCAACCAGCCGGCGCATCACCTCCTGCCCCTCCGGCTTCATCGGATCGAGCGTGATGCACTTCTTGTTGCGGTTGACCTGGAGGAACAGCGCGCCCTCGCCGCCTTCGCCGACCGGCGCCACGAACCGATCCTCGCTGCCCTCGCGCTTCTCCACGCGAATGACCTCGGCACCGAATTCGGCCAGCAAGGTCGCGCAATAGGGCCCGGCGATATAGCGCCCGAAATCGAGCACGCGCACACCCTCCAGAACTCCTCCCATCGATCCCTTCCCCGTTGTTGTCTGCAGATTACAGGGACTGGCTGCGAGGGCAAGTTGGGAAGCGGGATGCACGTGCGACTTTCATCATCGCATCGCGAACAGCTCCTGATGAAACCGCTGTTCGACGGGGAAGCCGTGCGCGCTAAGGTCTCGTCTGAGCGCTTCCCCGAAACCCGCCGGACCACAGAACCAGATGCTCGCCTCGCGCCATTGCGGTACGGCTTCGCGAATGCGTTCGCCGGTCAGTCGTCCGTGACGGGCGTCGATGAGGACGTGGAGACGAACATTCGCCGAGCGCGCATCTGCTGCGAGCTTGCCGAGGGCTTCCTCATCCACATCAGTGGTGGTGTGAAAGAGGTCAACCGCCTGCGCGACGGAGCAACCTGGAATATCCTTCGGCATGACCATCTGTTTCATGCGGGCAACGAAGGGCGTGATGCCGATACCACCGCCGATCCAGATCTGGTGCGAGCAATCGTCGTCGAAAGTGAAACAGCCATAGGGACCTTCCACCTTCACCTCCTGCCCGACACGGAGCTTCTCCCGCAGCCGGCTGGTGTGGTCCCCGAGTTCCTTGGTGATGAAGATGATCCTGGGCTCTGCGGCATTCCAGCACGAGGCGATCGTGTAGGGATGCGCGCCCTCGGAGACATCGGACGTGGCGAAGGCGAACTGGCCCGGCCTATGGCCCGGCCATCCATGGGGCACCTCGATCTCGGTCTCGATTGCCCTGACGCCGGGATAATATTTGAGCGCGGTGATCCTGCCGTGGACCTGGCGACGGGCGCCAATGCGCCGCAACAGCGCGACAGCCGCCGCCCATGTCCCGAACGCAAGCAGCGCCCCCACGATCCAGCCGAGCGGCGACATCCAGTAGCTGAACTTCATCAGCGTGACGGCGTGAAACACCAATACCAGATACGCGACGGCGAGGAGCCGATGCGTCTTGTAGAAGAGCCGATAGGGGAACATTTGAATGAGCGCCAAGGCAATCAGCACGACGGCGCCGTAGAAGGCCCACTCGCCCAGCCCCTCCGCCGGTCCATGCAGGCCCGCAAGGAAGGCCTCGATGGGATTCTCGATGGTGGGTCTTTCTCCACGCTGCGGTCGGGTCAGCAAACCCCAACCGACCGCCCATTTCGGGGCATTGGCCCAGAGCCAATGGATAATGGCAGTCACGAGGGCAGCGATACCGAGCCATTTGTGCAAGCGGTACATCTTGTCGAGGCCACCCAGCCACGCCTCCGGCCAACGTGGTCGCAGCGCGAGGATCATCGCCATGCTCATGCAAACGATCGCCAGGACGCCGCTCAGCTGCACCATCCTCTCGCGAAGTGGGAAGAAGGGGCCCGGCCCAAATGGCTGGGGCTCCGCAATCAGCCACAGGAGGACGAGAACCGCCAAGCCGCCCCAAAATACCCGTTTGAGCTTCTCCATGCCGTCGTTGCCTCACAACGTTACGGCGCCAGCTTGACCTGATCGCGCCGCGTTGCATTGAGCTGACTCAAGCCGGATCGTGATGAGCTGCAGGGCCTGGTCGAGGCTGAGCGTGAAGGATTCTCTTTCAGCTCGTCGCCTGACGACCGCCTGAAACCGCCCCGCGACGCATCCTGCGTCGCGGGGCCGCAGCTCATTCCGTTCAAGACTTTGCTCCAGCGCAAACTCCTGAATGCCGCAATCTCCCACCTGAGAGCAAAGAAGCTCTTCGGAGGAAATCCCGTGATCATCTCAACCAAATCGCTCATACCCGCAGCCCTCGCGCTCTGTCTCGTCCTGGGGCAGTCTGCTCTCGCCGCCGGACCACACACGCATGAAGGACCAACCACGACCGCCGGGCCGGTGCTCAACCACGGCAAGAAGTGGCCGACCGATGACGTCTTGCGCCGCGGCATGGACGACATCAGCCTTGCCATGAGGCAATCGCTGGCACCCATTCACGGCAAAGTGTTTACGCCTGCGCAATACGAGGCTCTGGCGAAGCGAATCCAGGCGCAGGTCGATGACGTCGTAGGAAACTGCAAGCTGCCCGAGCAGGCCGACCAGCAACTTCACCTTGTCCTCGAGCAGATCATCGACGGCGCGGCCAAGATGAAAGCCGGGACCAGCCGCGATCAAGGAGCCAATAAGATCGTGTGGGCGCTCGCTCAGTACGGCAAGTATTTTGACCATGCCGGCTGGCAACCGCTGGAGCATTGAGGTCGATTGCCGCTGCCGCCTATGCGGCCACGGCCTCGTAGATGTCCTCCTCCTGGGCCGTGTGCATGCGCACCAGCGTTTCGATCGCCTCGATCACGCGCTGAGCGTCGCGAATGAGGTAGCGGTCGATCTTCTCTGACGGCAGATCCTCCGCGATCCGGGCGAGCAGCCGCGCGAGATGCAGTATCTCGCGATGCGCACGGCTCATGGCAGAGAGTCCGTGGCGGTCGCGCAGCACCTCGTTGAGCTTCGGATAGACGCTGTCTTCATCCTCGCGTTCGTGCATCACGACGCTGCCCTGGACCAGTCGGTGGGCCTCGCCAATCAAAATCGCGGCGGATTCGGGCACCACATCGTCCAGCGCATCGACGATCTGCCTCAGGCGGTCGAGATCCCTAAGCAGGGCCTGATGATCGTGATGCAACGTCAGCCCCTGCTCCGCGGTGAGGCGCGGACCGCTCCTGACGAGGGGCGGATTGAGCGCCCGCAGCGCGTTCAGGATGACGGCAACATCGATCACCTCCTGAACGATCGCGGCGGGTACGGGATCGAGCCAGCCAAGGCTGGCCGCGACCATGGCTACCAATGACAGCCCCATCCCGACGAAGATGCTTTGCAGGGCAATGTGCCGCGCGCGCTGGGCGATGATGATCGCTTCGCCGACCCGATCGAGCCGATCCGTGAGAATCACCACATCTGCCGCCTCGGAGGAAGCGCTTGCACCGCGTGCACCGAGCGCGATCCCCGTGTCAGCCACGGCCAGCGCCGGGGCGTCATTGATGCCATCGCCGACCATGATGGTCGGATGCAGCCGCTGTTCGCTACGCACCGCTTCGACCTTGTCCGAGGGAACGCGATCGGCCAGCACGGCATCGAGATCGAGCGCCGCTCCGATGGCCTGCGCCGCCGCGGCGCGATCACCCGTGACCATCACCATCCGCGCGATGCCGGCGTCGCGCAGCAGCCGGATCGCGCGTGGCGTGTCGGCCCGCAATTCGTCGGCCAGCAGCAGCGCGCCGATCAGGCGGCCGTCCACCGCGACGAGGACGATCAGCGCCGAGCGCCACGAGGCACGTCGAATCGCCCGCAACGCCCATGGCGACAGCTCGGCTCGCGAGAGAAGCATCTCTCGCGAGCCCGCCACGACTTGGCGTCCGTCGATCTGGCCGCTGAGGCCGGAACCCATGGTCTCCTTGACATGTTCCGGCGGCTTCAGCTTGAGCCCCTTGGCGAGGGCCGCAGCGACGACGGCCTTCGCAAGCACGTGATGCGAAGCTTGCTCGAGCGACGCCCCGAGCGTGAGGACCTCATCCGGATCCTCGCCCGGCGCGACTTCTACGGACAGCAACCGCGCTCCGCCCACCGTCAGGGTACCGGTCTTGTCGAAGAGCACGGTGTGCGCATGGGCCAACGCCTCCAGCGCCTTCCCGCCCTTGACCAGGATACCGCGGCGGGCCGCTTGCGCCACCCCGGCGATGAAGGCGACAGGTGCGGCCAGAATTAAGGGACACGGCGTCGCCGCCACCAACACGGCAAGGCTGCGGGTTACGTCGCCGGAGATGTGCCATGCCACGAAGGACATGACGAGTGTCACCGGCAGGAAGATCAGCGCATACCGGTCGGCCAACCGCACAAAGGGAGCTCTCGCTGTTTGCGCCACAGTCACCATGCGCACGATGCCCGCATAGGTACTCTCGCTGGCCGCCGCGGTCACGGTCAATTGGAAGGTCTCGCCCGCATTCAGAGAGCCGGAAAGAACGGCGCTTCCGCGGGTCTTCTCTATCGGAATCGGCTCGCCAGTCACCGCGGACTCGTCGATCGCAGCGAAGGCCGACGCAACGACACCATCGACCGGCACGATCTCGCCGGCTTTAACCAGAAGCTCTTCGCCGACCGCGACGTCCTCGATCGGAACATCCTCGATCCGCTCGCCGGACTTGCGATGGACCTGCCGCGGCGCCCGATCAACCAGGGATCGCAGATCGTGCTCCGCCCGTGCGATCGCGATCTCCTCCAGGACATTGCCGCCGGAATACATCAGCGCGACCACGGCGCCTGCGAGCGGCTGTCCGAGCGCCAACGCCGCACTCATCGACAGCAGCGCGATCGCGTCTACTCCGACGCGGCCTCTCAGCAGGTCCTGGACGATCGAGGCCGCCAATCCTGCAATCACGGGCGCCGTGCCGAGCGCCCAGGCGAGATCGGCCAGATCAGGTCGGCCCGCGGCTCGCGCGAGAATACCCGCGGTCAACCCTGCGATTGCGATTGCAACCAAAGCCCATCGCAAGACCCGATCAAACGACATGGCTTGGCGCACCCGCCCTCCGGTATCCGCTCGCTATTGCTGCGGGACGGAGCTCTTGCTCCTGTGCATGAACGTCATCATCTCTTCGAAAGTGAGCCTCCCGTCCTTGTCGCGATCCATTGCCTTGAAGATCCGTTCGTGAGCGACTTGAAACTCGGGCAACGAGAGGGTCCCGTCACCATCGGCATCCATCAGCGCGAAGATGATGCGGAAGACGACCGGCGGCTCCATGGCGTCACCGCCCGTGCCATGCCCCTTCATTCCTTGTCCCATCATTCCGCGCCCCATCATTCCCATCATATCTCCACCGCGCATCGGACTCTGCCGCTCGGCGGACGGGCTGGCAGGAGAGCTCGATTGCGGCGACGCAGGCGTCTGCTCCTGTCCGGGATGATGACCTTGATGGTCCGCCGGCGATTGAGCCAACGCCGGCTGGCCCAAAGTGACGAACAGCAACGCTGCAGCAATGGTTCGACCTAGCATGGTGCTTCCTCCGGCCTTGGTGTGGGGCCTAAGAAAGTGTCGAACTTCTCCGATTTTACCTTGAGCCAAGTCAAGAAAGCGGCTTCTGCCCAGATGGCTTTTCGGCGCGGCTGACCTCGGTGCCGCATTCAGCCAGCGAGATCGCCCAAAACGGAACCTGCCGCCGGTTCTGCCGGCTGCTTTCTGCGATCTCCCGATCCCGAGGCGGAGTTCCCGCGGCCTAGCTGCCGCCCCTGCGGGCGCAGCCAATCGCCTCCGTCAGGACCTTGCGGTCGCCGATGTGATTGGCGAGCAGCAGGATCAGCCGTGCGTTCATCCGCAGCGCCTGCTCCTCGTCGAGGTCGCGCTGACTGTTGATCAGTTCGGCGTAGAAGTCGTCGGGATCGGCGATGTTGGGTGACAAATTGAGCGTCATGCTGCCAGCTCCTTCCGTCCGGCGGTGTCGTGCCCGGAGGCCCGCAACATCGCATCCGCGATGCTTGCCTCGTCGAATCCGGTCCAGCGTGCGGCGACGTATTGATCGGGGCGAAACAGGTAGGTGGTTCCGGGCGAAACGCCGTAGCGCGCGGCAAGCAGGCCGGAGGGATCGGCGATGTCGCGGCCGACGACAATGAGCTTCGCTTTGAGCGGCCCCACCGCGATCTCGGTCTTGTCGGTCTCCTTGCCAAAGGCCACGACCGTGAAGCCATCGCCGAGACAATGGAGGAACCAGGCGGGCTTGCCATCCACCGTGATCGGCGCATCGGCCGCATTGGTGCCGGGCCGCACGCCGCCCATCATCGCGTTGTCGTCAGGCGTATTGAGCGCCGACGTCGCATAGGGCGTCGGCGTCGAGAGCCGGCCGCTGTTGACCAGCGGGCGCGCAAAGCCGTGATGGCGGGCGAGCTCCAGCACCGCGTCACGGAAATAGCGGCTCACTCTCGTCTTCGGCGTGATGAAGTCGGTGGCGCGCGTCGAGTTCAGGATGTTGTCGTCGGCGGCATAGGCGCGCTCTTCGTGATAGCTGTCGAGCAGCGCTTCCGAGGCTTCGCCGCGCAGCACCATCGCGAGCTTCCAGGCGAGATTGTCGATGTCCTGGACGCCGGTGTTGGCGCCGCGCGCGCCGAACGGCGAGACCTGATGCGCGGCGTCGCCGGCGAACAGCACCCGGCCCTGGCGGAAATTGTCGATGCGCCGGCAGGCGAACTGATAGATCGAGACCCATTCGAGCGCGAACTCGGTCTCCTCGCCGAGCATGGCGCGGATGCGCGGGATCACCCGCTCCGGCCCCTTTTCCTCATCGGGATCGGCGTCCCAGCCGAGCTGGAAGTCGATGCGCCAGATCTTGTCCGCCTGCCGGTGCAGCAGCACGGACTGGCCGCGGTGGAACGGCGGATCGAACCAGAACCAGCGCTCAGTCGGGAAATCCGCCTTCATGGCGACGTCGGCGATCAGGAAGCGGTCCTGGAAGAACTGTCCCGTGAACTCGGCGCCGACCATCTTGCGCACGTCGGAATTGGCCCCGTCGCAGGCGATGACCCATTGCGCCTCCATGGTGAAGATGCCGTCGGGCGTTTCCACCGCCAGCGTCGCATGGTCGGCAGCCTGCTTCAGACTGATCAGCCGGTGCTTCCAGCGCAGCTCGATCAGCGGATTGGCCCTGCATTTGGCGACGAGGATCTCCTCCAGATGATATTGCTGCAGATTGATCATGGCCGGCCATTGGTGGTCGGCCTCGGGCAACAGATCGAACTCGTAGGACAGCTGGTCCTGGAAGAAGACCCTCCCGACATTCCAGCTCACCCCGCGGTCGACCATGGGCGCCGCGCAGTCGAGGCGGTCCCAGATCTCGAGCGGACGCTTGGCGTAGCAGACCGCGCGCGAGCCGATCGAGACGGTGTCGTTGTCGTCGAGCACCACGACCGGCTGGCCGCGCGCGGCGCAGTCGAGCGCCGCGGTCAGGCCGATGGGACCCGCGCCGATCACCACGATCGGATGCCGCTTCACGATCCCCTCGGCCTGCTCCTGAGAGCGCCGGTAACCGAACTTCGGATAGATGTAGCTCGCCATGTTCGCTTCCTGATGCGCGTGCCGGGGATCAATGCGCGTCCGCGAATTCCTTCTCGTGCATCCAGGCGGTGTGGCGCGGCGGGCGCTTGGTGCGCGACCATTCCTCGACCATCTCGTGCGCGACCGACTTCATGCGGTCGATCTGCTCGGGCATCGCGGTCCAGGCCGCGATTTCCAGGCGATGGCCGCTCGGGTCACGGAAATAGATCGACTTGAAGATGGTGTGGTCGGTGACGCCGACGACGTCGAGGCCGGCGGCCTCCGCGCGCGCCTTGGCCTCTTCCAGCTCGGCGAGGTCCTTGACCTGGAAGGCGATGTGCTGGGTCCACTCCGGCGTGTTGGGATCGCGGCCCATCGGCGGCGAATTCGGCAGCTCGAAGAAAGCGAGGATGTTGCCGTTCCCGGCATCGAGAAAGATGTGCATGTAGGGATCGGGCGCCTTGGTCGAAGGCACCCGATCCTCGGCAATGGCGCCGAGAAGATCCATGTTCATGACGGTCTTGTAGAACTCGACAGTGGCCTTGGCGTCGACGCAGCGATAGGCGACGTGATGGATCTTCTCGATTTTCATGGCGTTTCGCTCCCTGGACTTGCGGTTGCGAAATTAGTATCAGGTGTTACTATTTCCTGAATTTGATCTGGATCAATCCACTTCGAGGAATTTTTCGGGTGGATCGGCGGACGGGAATCGCGTGATGGGACGTTCGAGCGTGGCACGCGGGGAAGCGGCCAAAGTCGCAGCGGCGCAGGATGGCGTCGAGCTGGACCTGCAGCGATATTTTCCGTACCGGCTGGCACGCCTCGCCGAGCAGGTGTCTCTGGCGGTTGCCGAGGTCTATTCCGAGCGCTTTGCGTTGACACGGCAGGAATGGCGCGTGCTCGCCATCCTCGGCATGCGCCCGGAGATTGCGACCAAGGAGATCGGCCCGCTGACGACGCTCGACAAGATGCAGGTCAGCCGCGCCGTGCAGGGCCTGGAGGCGCGCGGCATCGCCGGCCGCAAGCACCATCCCGACGACCGGCGCGAGCTGATAGTCTCGCTGACCCCAGCCGGTCGCGCGCTTTATCGCAAGATCGTGCCTTACGCGCTGGCGCGGGAGACGAAGCTGCTTGGGGAGCTGACCGCCGAAGAAGTGGCGGTGCTCGACCGGGTGATGCGCAAATTGTCGGCCGCGCTGGCGTAGCTTCTCCCGCTCAACCCCACTTCATCTCGCCCTTGGCAACCTTGGAGCCGATATCGAGCGCGACGCCCATGCCGAGATTCGGGAAGCGGGCTTCCATGGCAGCCTTCAGCGCAGCGCTGTCAGCCGCCTTCGCCAACTCTTCGTCGAACGCGAGCAGATACGTCCTGGTGTGCTCGACAGCGGAAAGATCGACGGCGACGCCCGCCGCCATGTGACCCGGCACGACCAGGGACGGCTTGCGGGCCGCGATCTTGTCGAGGTTGGCGACCCAGGCTGCGCGCTGCTCCTTGGTCGGCGTATCGGCGGTCCAGACATGCACGCCGGAGAAGAGCATCACGCCGCCGAACACGGCATTCAAGGACGGAACGAAGAGATAGCGGCGGTTGGCGAGACCTTCGGCGTTGACGATTTCGATCGCCTCGCCGTCAATCGCAAGAGAAGCCCCATCGGACGCTTCCGGCAGAACGACATCGGCGAGCGTCTGCGGACCGTTCTCCTTGAGCTGCGGTCCCCAGACGGCGAGTTTCTTCTCCACATTCGCCTTGATGGCCGCGAGCGTCGCGGACGCCGCCAGCACCTTGGCATTCGGGAAAGCCTCGCGCACCGGCTTCAGGCTGAAATAATAGTCGGGATCGGATTGGCTGATATAGATGGTGGTGAGCTTCTTGCCACTCGCCTTGATCGCCTCGACGAGCGCGCGTCCGTCCGGATAGGAGAAGCCGCCGTCGATCAGCACCGCCTCGGTCGGACCGGAAAGCAGGACGGGCGCACGAAAAAATCCATTGGGGCCTGCGGGAAAATGTTTCCAGCTCAGCTTGGCCTCCGCGGCACGGCCGACGTCGGCGGCCGCGAACAATGCGGCGGCACCCGCGGCAAGGCTGGTCCTCATGATCTGTCTCCTCGACAACATGGCTCTCTCCATTGAACTCTGCAGGGAAAATCGGTTTGGGTGATCAGGCGGCACGAAGTTGTGCGGCCAGCAGATCGAACCGCCCGAACAGCATGCTGCCGTCGAGCAGCCTCCGCCCGGCGCCCTCGCCGACCACCAGAGCCGGCACGCCACCGGCCCCAAATCGCGTCATGTCGGCGCGCGCGGCCGCGATCCGCGCCTGGTAAGCCGCGATCAATGCATCGTCAGGCGCCCGCACGCGGCGTGCCGCATCGGCCAGTTGCGCGCCCTCGAGCACGTCGGCGACGACTTGAAGGCTGGAATTGTCGCGGCCATCGACGTAGCGGGCGCGCTGCAAGAGCTTGAGCGCCTCGAGCTCACGGGCCGGACCACCCAGGCCCACGGCGACGACGCCAAGGGTCGCTGCCGCCGAGTCGAACAGGCTGCCGGTATTGCCGAGAATGCCGGTGCGATAGGCCTCACTGAACGGCTGGCCGGTCAAGCGTGCGATGCGCTGGTCGTTCTGCCAGGCATAGGCGGCAAAATGCTGGTCCATGGTCCGCGCCGCAGGGCCCGCAAACAGGCCGGTCGGTGCCAGCACCAGGGTGGCATCGCCGTGCGCGGCAAGCTGCTCCAGCACCGGCGAGGCGCCGTAGCACCAGCCGCAGAGAGGGTCGAAGAGATAGGTGATTTGCATGATTTCGGGCCGCCAATGTTCGATGCAGAGAAACCTAGCGGCCGATCATTATTTGATAAATATCAGATAATGGTACATATTGTTTTCTATTAGCTAACAATGGCGACGACCGCATGGAAGCGATCAACCTCAACCGCCTCGCTTATTTCGCAGCCGTGGTCGATGCCGGCTCGTTCACACGCGCTGCCGAGCGCCTCGGCATCACCAAGACCGTCGTCAGCCAGCAGGTGGCACGGCTCGAAGCAGAATTGAAAACGGCTTTGCTGCTGCGGACCACCAGGAGGGTCGAGCCGACCGAAGCCGGCCGGTTGCTGCATGCCCGTTGCGTCATGATCCTGCGCACGGCGGAAGATGCCGTCGACGAGCTCGCGCAGACCAATGCCGAGCCGATGGGCATGCTGCGGGTCGCCGCGCCGAACGACTATGGCGCAACGATGATCGCGCCGCTGGCGGCGAAGTTTGCGCGAAAATATCCCGCTTGCAGTGTCGAGCTGATCCTGTCGGACACGCGAACGGACCTCCTCGCCAACCAGATCGACCTGTCGATCCGGGTCGGCTGGCTGAACGATTCAAGTCAGCAGGCCAGGCGGATCGGATCGTTTCGGCAATTGCTGGTGGCCGCACCGGACGTGGCAGCGGCGTTCCGGAGCAAGACGCCCGACGAGCTTGCGGCTCTGCCGTTCATTGCCAACGGCGCGCTCGACGAGCCGCTGGTCTGGCGCTTCACCAGACGCGATATCGACAGCCGCACGATCCGCATGCGGCAGTCGATCTCGATCAACACGACGCCTGCGGTGCTGGGCGCAGCCCTCGCCGGCGGCGGACTCTGCGTGCTGCCCGACTACCTGGTCGCGGAGCATTTCAAGTCCCGCCGGCTGGTCCATGTCCTGCCATCCTGGAGCTTGCCGGCCGGCGGGATCCATGCCGTGTATCCCGCGGCCCGGTTCCGGCCGCCGAAGATCACGGCGTTCGTGGCCATGCTGGTGCAGGAAGGCCGCGTGCTCGCCAGCAAATTTCCGGAATGAAAAAATTTCCGGAATGACACATGCGCGCCTGTTCACGCCGCCGATCGATCCGGCAGGCCGCCCCGCAGAGCGTCAAGCAGGCGCTGCTCGCGCTCGATCCGGGCGCGATAGAGCTCGCGTTCGCTCTCGCTTCTGGCACCGGCCAGCAACACGCGATAGTGCCCGATCACCTTCTCGCTGCCGCTGATGAGGAGGTTGCGGACGTCACTCATCGTTCCACTCCGGTCGTGGCAATCGCCGATGGCGCGTTTGGAACGGTGAATGCGGCCGGGAAGGCATCGGCGGCGAGAGCCTCGAGCGCGGTCTGCTCCTCGGCGAGGCGTCGTTCGATAAACTGGCGCTCAATGTCCGACAGCTCAGTCTTGAGCAAACGTCGATAACGAGAGAGGTTGTTGCGGTGCGCGCGGATGCGGGCGAAATCCTGATCGAGCATCGTCGTCACTCCTGACGGTCTTTCACGGTCCTTTTCGAATTAGCGGTGTCGGAAGAAGCATCTTCCGGCGCAAAAAATATTCAGGCTTGTTTTGCTGTCAAGATCCTCTTTCGCCGCTTCCTTGACGCCGCCGGGGTCCCCGAAAAAAATTTTGCGCGTCCCTCTTGCAAGGGACTTGTGGCACTCTAAGTCGTTTTTCGCCGCGAGAGCGGTGTGCCGGATGCCCGATGGGTCCGGCGCGGGCGCCGGGTCGGGGCCTTCGGATCCGTTTCCGATTCCCTAACGGCGCTCCTTCGTATCCATCTTGCTCTTTGGAGGACTTGGTATGAGGACCACCTTTGACTTCGCGCCGCTGTGGCGCTCCACCATCGGCTTCGATCATCTGGCCGACCTCGTCGACAGCACGCTGCGCCAGGCGGGCGAGGACAATTATCCCCCCTACAACATCGAGCGCTCCGGCGAAGACCAATACCGGATCACGCTGGCCGTGGCGGGCTTTGGCGTCAACGACATCAGCGTGACCGCCGAACAGAACGCGCTCACCATCGAGGGCCGGAAGCCGGACAGCGCCACGCGCGAATATCTCTATCAGGGTATCGCCGCGCGTCCGTTCCGCCGCGTGTTCAATCTCGCCGACTACGTCCAGGTCAAGCAGGCCGTTTTCCAGGACGGTCTCCTGGTCATCGATCTCCTGCGCGAGATTCCGGAGGCCATGAAGCCGCGCCGGATCCAGATCGCGGGTGCTGCGTCACCGCAGATCGAGCAGAAGAAAGCGGCTTAGGCCGGTCGAACGCGTTCGACAGCGACCACCATGGCGGATGGCGACCGGATCGCCATCCGCCGATCGGACCATCCCTTCGAAAGGAGTGTAGAGGGAGACAAGTGATGACCAATGCCAATGCGACCACCGGCGGTGTCGG
This sequence comes from Bradyrhizobium ottawaense, assembly GCF_002278135.3. Classification (NCBI taxonomy): domain Bacteria; kingdom Pseudomonadati; phylum Pseudomonadota; class Alphaproteobacteria; order Hyphomicrobiales; family Nitrobacteraceae; genus Bradyrhizobium; species Bradyrhizobium ottawaense. The sequence continues at coordinate 6,256,362 of NZ_CP029425.2, forward strand.
CGCGCTGTTCCATCCCGCTGCGCATTATGCTTCGCCGAGCGCCGTCCTCGACGATGGCAAGCTCTCGACAGCGGAGAAGCGGATCATATTGTCATCGTGGGCTTCGGACATGTACGCCGTCGAATCCCATCCCGCGCTGCGCGAGATTCCCGGCATGGATCGGCCGATCCGGCTTGCGGACATCCTCACCGCGCTGCGCAAGCTCGATGACGACGACGACCCGCCGCCCGGCGGCGGCGTCCCGATGCGGCTGCGGCGGCCCTGGGCCGCCGCAACGCCGTAATCGAGACCAGCCAAAGGATCTGTACAAGGCCGGCTTCGCCAATTTCAGGGAAGCGGAGCTTCTGGCTGGGGCGGGAGGGATCGAACCTCCGAATGGCGGAATCAAACTCAGTTTGATTATCTAACGGTTTCAAGGCGAGTTTGGAAAAAATGGCCAAAACGCCTCTAGCAATTCCAATAACTTGGCGGACGTTTCCAAATAAGGAAGCAACCTTCACAGGGAGGATCAGTCCCGAAAAACCTGAGGCAGCAGATTCTCCCTTTGTCGGGACGACGGCGAGCAGGAGAGCAGTGGCTGCAGATGCTACAATTACCGACATCCCAAACAGACGGAGTGGGCAAACCGGCGGCTAGCTCTTTGATTCGCGGACTCGTCGACCTTGTCGGGCAGGCCGCACGTTGATCTTTGCAAGTTCGCGACGCTCGGCGTCCGACAACTGCCAATCCTCGCACTGACCGCAGAGCTGCCAGAAGACGTCATATAACTTGCTTCGAGCGACCTTGACGATTTCGGTGTCGTCGAAGTCGCGAGAGTTCAGGAAGATTGGCAAGGCAAAACTGGTCTGATCGCTTTCGAATTGAAACGTCAAACGGATGTCCTCGGCTCGTTCGTTCGGCGAAATCATCTCGATGCGTGCGACGCTTATCTTGAATTTGCCCATTGCCTCACCGGGTCGACTTTGATCGATCCTTCCATATGAAATATCACTTGCCACGGGCCAGTTCTTCCTGCCGCCATGGTCGCCGCCTCGGCTTGATCTCGATCGAGATCAGCACCAATGCAGCCGCGACAATCACCAGAATGCCAGCGAGGCTGAGCGCGATCTGCATCGCTAGCTCATCGGAGATGCTGGACAGGGCGATGTGGCTGGCAGGCGCCAGCAGAACGCCGCGCTTTCGATCTCCACCGTCATCCGCCGCGTGTAGGCGCTCGGCGCGGCCACATCCCCCTCAAGGTCGACACGTGCATCATTCTCTGGACGCCATCGCGTCGCTTCCTGAGCATCAGATGGATCGATCGAACTGATCGTTACCATCTCGAAGAGCCGCAGAGCGGCGGCGCGCAGGTGCCGGTCAGCGCTGCGGACGACACTGCTTCGATCGCCGCCCGCGTACCGCCGACGTCAATCAAGCTTGCATGAACGGTGCGCCTCTTTTGCTCGAATTGCTATCCCATTCTCGGGCTTGTCGAATCATTGACGAGATGCCTGCTCGAGTTCGATCGGGCAGGCGAGCACCGTCCCATCGTCTCCTGCTCTCTCGCTCAACGCGCGGAAGAGCGGCAGCCTCCTCGGCGACAGGATCTCAGACGGACAGCCTGTCTTACCATCCCGCAGCGAATCCCATGGATCGACAGAACGGAACCAGCGCCGAGCCGCGATTGCCGTGGTTCTGTCTGTCAGCACCCAGGCGGGTCGGTTGGACGCAGGGCAAAGCCTGTCCGCGCACTGCTTTGGCAATCTTATTTATGCCTGAGGCTCGTTGTTCGGCCCTTCGATCCCCATATATCCAAGTCTACCCTGGTCAGCCGTCGAGATTGGCCGGAGCGCGCGGAGACTTCCAACGAAAGGGCTCTGCATATGTTCAAATCTCAGCAGCATCGCGCAAGAACAACCGCGTCCGGCGAACTCGTCAAGGGTTCGACCAGCGCTGAGGAAAGCCACAAATTCAAGAGCTGGCGTGCCGGCTTCGTCTTGTTGACGGCGCACGGGCACAAGAATGAAGTCGGTCGCAACGAGCTGCCTTCAGCAAAGGATACGCCTAGCAATGCGAGATCGGGCGCCGCCGCTCTGTCGCGGTGGGAGAACGAGGGAGGCTCAGTTCGCGACGAACTGCCGACGTGACTAAACGCGGAAAAGTTGGAGGACTCGGCGCGTTCAACCGGCAACATCCTTTTATCGAGGTTCTGTTCTCGGACATTGCGGAAAGTGGCGAGGCCTTAGATCTAAGTGAGTTCGTGCGAGAGGTTTTGCCGGCATTTCACAGGCTGACTTGAGATCTGCACCGCGAGCTTGCCGCGAAAAAAAAGCACCGCCGAACAGGACTCGGTCGTGATATCAAGTGGGCTGATGTCACGCGTTTGGCCCCGGCGCTTGGTTTGGCCGCGCGGGATCAGTCCTTCCGGTCTATCTCGGATTTGTCGCGCAGAACCGCGTTCAGAAGCGCGCTATGAACCTCGATCTTTCCATTGTAGCTGATGAAGCCAAGCTTGCGGAACTTGTTCATGAAGAAGCTAACCCGTGATCGGGTCGCACCGATCATCTCGGCCAGCGTTTCCTGGCTGATGTTGACGCCAATGGGCTGAGAGCTGGCTTCCTTGCCGAAATTGGCCAGCAGAAGCAACAGGCGCGCCAAGCGTTTCTCGCTCGAATTGAAGAGTTGGTCGATCAGGTCTTCTTCAATCCGGCTATTGCGCGCGAGCAAATAAGCCATGAACAATTGAGAGAACTTCGGCTTGCCTTCGAGCGCTGCAATCATCGCCGTCTTCGATATTCTCGTGATGACACAGGCCTCCGTTGCCGTGGTAGTGGCAATACGCAATGGATGACCATTGAGGCAGCCCTCGCCAAAGAATTGTCCCGGCTCCAGAATCCCGACGACGCTTCCTTACCTTGGTCCGAAACGACCGTTAGCTTGATCTTTCCCTCTTGAATATAGAATACCGCGACCGCGACATCTCCCTGCGCGAACACGTTCTGACCTTTGCCAAATTTCGAAATCGATTTTGCTAGAGGCGGGCGCGTCACTGCGCAGATTTCCGCCGCGCGACTTGCCTGACTATCCACGCAGCTCCACAGCTTTGTTGCTACCAAGCGATTCGGCACAAGCCTTTGCAACCGCCGAGTTTGGCTCAGTGCTTCCCGGCATCGTGGCCCAACCGCCTTTTTCGACGAACTTGCTCTGATCCCATGCATAGGTCGCCTTCTTCATTTCGACCAGGTTCGCCGACGCATCAGCGGCTTGTCGAAACTTCTCAACGCAGATGGGTGTGAGAGCTGCGACGACAGCCGTAGCAGCACTATTCTTCGCGATGGTCTCGGCGGACCCACCCGTCACCCAGCCGCCCCAGCCGAACCCCACGATTGCCAGAGCAATCGCTCCGGCCACAGCTCCCCACAGTGCCGGCCGCACGGCAGCTTTTGTCTCCCTGGAGATTTCCATGATTTTCACCTTGAGTCAGAGGTATGTTGAGCTTCACCCGTTAAGGAGGCTAGACACGTCGAGCGATCGGCGTCTGTACCAAATTGCTCACACAGCGCGTGCGGACACTCGTTGGATGGCCTGGATGCATCTAATCCGGTCGGTTCGCTGCAGTCAGCGCCTGCGGCTGGCGCCCTATGTGGCGAGTATCTGTCACGCGATGCGCCGGAGCTACACGGCCTTTGTGAGATTCCCGGCTCTTTGCAGTTGAGCGCGGCGGTGCCCAACATTTTCGCCCGCTTTGTTCAAGGGGGCGCCCTAATTTCCGGTTCCGCGGGTCCTAGGAAACGGCCTCAGTGCGGGTGGCATCTGAGGCCGCTTGAAACCTTCCGCCGGGCATTGGGCAAAATGTCGACCGGTCGGCCGGCTTTGCTTTCGGAGATAAGTCACCGATTGCTGAGGACCAAGAACTCCCAAGGTCAATCGTTCCGTCCATTTGAAATATTGAGTGTCCTGACCAGGACTGGACTGAATATTCGAAAGGCTCGGGGTTGCCGCCTCCGCCAGACGTTATGAAATGAAAGAGGCCGCCAACTGGGGCGGCCTAGTACTCGTCCTTGTCGCTGTGATGAAGGTTGAAAGCTCGATCGTACCTGTCGCGGGCTTCGGTACCAATGCTGTATCGGCCGGGCCACCATGAATGTGGTGGACTGTAGTTGTCCTTCTCAGCGTCTTCTTTAGCTTTCTCGTCCAGTTTTTGAGGCGTCCAAAACGACATTGATTGATCTTTACCCACACCTTGGTCCTCCAAGTGGGACGACAATCCTGAGGGCTGGTACGAGCTCAGGCTGAAAGCCGTACTGACGTGTCAGTATTGCGGCCTCTGGCAAATTGAGCAGGGCAACCGCGACCAGGCGCAAGAAAATGCAGAAAGGCCGGCATCGCTGCCGGACCTTTCTTTTTCTTTGAACGCTGCACTTAGAAATCCATACCGCCCATGCCGCCGCCACCCGCGGGCACGCCGCCGCCGGCGTTCCTCTTCGGCACCTCGGCCACCATGGCTTCAGTGGTGATCAACAGAGCCGCGACCGAGGCCGCGTTCTGGATCGCCACGCGAACCACCTTGGTCGGGTCGATGATGCCCTTGGCGACCAGGTTGCCGTACTCACCAGTCTGCGAGTCGAAGCCGTAGGAGTACTGCTCCTTTTCCAGGATCTTGCCGACGATGACCGAGCCGTCTTCACCGGCGTTGATCGCGATCTGGCGGGCCGGCGCGGACAGCGCCTTGCGCACGATCTCGACGCCGGTCTTCTGGTCATCGTTCTTTGTGCGCAGCCCCTTGAGATGCTCGGAGGCACGCAGCAAGGCGACGCCGCCGCCCGGCACGATGCCTTCCTCGACCGCAGCCCGGGTCGCATGCATCGCGTCATCAACGCGATCCTTGCGCTCCTTCACCTCGACCTCGGTCGCGCCGCCGACGCGGATCACCGCGACGCCGCCAGCGAGCTTGGCAAGACGCTCCTGGAGCTTCTCACGGTCGTAATCCGAGGTGGTCTCCTCGATCTGCGCCTTGATCTGGGCCACGCGCGCCTCGATGTCGGCCTTCTTGCCGGCGCCGTTGACGATCGTGGTGTTCTCCTTGTCGATCATCACCTTCTTGGCGCGACCGAGCATGTTGAGCGTGACGTTCTCGAGCTTGATGCCGAGATCTTCCGAGATCGCCTGGCCGCCGGTCAGGATCGCGATGTCCTGCAGCATGGCCTTGCGGCGATCGCCGAAGCCCGGAGCCTTGACGGCCGCGACCTTCAGGCCGCCACGGAGGCGGTTCACGACGAGGGTGGCAAGCGCCTCGCCTTCGACGTCTTCTGCGATGATAATAAGCGGCTTGCCGCTCTGTACGATTGCTTCCAGGAGCGGAAGCAGTTCGTTCAGGCTGGAGAGCTTTTTCTCGTAGATCAGGATATAGGCGTCGTCCATTTCAACGCGCATCTTGTCGGCGTTGGTGACGAAGTAGGGCGAGATGTAGCCGCGGTCGAACTGCATGCCCTCGACGACCTCGAGCTCGGTCTCGAGCGATTTGGCTTCCTCGACGGTGATGACACCCTCGTTGCCGACCTTCTTCATGGCGTCGGAGAGGAACTTGCCGATCTCCGCATCGCCGTTGGCCGAGATGGTGCCGACCTGGGCGATCTCGTCGTTCGAGGTGACCTTCTTGGAGTTCTTGACGAGGTCGGCGACCACGGCGTCGACTGCCAAGTCGATACCGCGCTTGAGATCCATCGGATTCATGCCCGCGGCAACCGCCTTGGCGCCCTCGCGCACGATGGCTGCGGCCAACACGGTCGCGGTGGTGGTACCGTCGCCTGCGGCGTCGGCCGCCTTCGAGGCCACTTCACGCACCATCTGTGCGCCCATGTTCTCGAACTTCTCTTCGAGCTCGATTTCCTTGGCGACGGTGACGCCGTCCTTGGTGATCCGGGGAGCACCGAACGACTTGTCGAGGACCACGTTGCGGCCCTTCGGACCGAGCGTGACCTTTACCGCGTTGTTGAGAATTTCGACGCCGCGCAACATGCGGTCACGGGCATCGACGCCGAATTTGACTTCTTTGGCTGACATAGTGGTCTCCGTTTTCAACCGGTCAGATCCCAAAGACCCGCGCAACTGGCGAGCTCTCGAGGGATGAGATTTGAATTGCGGGCCTCATCCTTCGAGAACCCGGCTACGCCGAATCCCAGGGTAAGGAAAACTGACTGGCGCTTACGCGGCCTTCTTCTTGGCAGCGGGCAGATCAGTGAGAACGCCCATGATGTCGCTCTCCTTCATGATCAACAGCTCCTGGCCGTCGATCGTGACCTCGGTGCCCGACCACTTGCCGAACAGCACGCGGTCGCCGACCTGCACGTCGATCGGGATCAGCTTGCCGGCTTCGTCGCGGCCGCCGCGGCCGACGGCGGTGACTTCGCCCTGGGAGGGCTTCTCCTTGGCGGTGTCCGGAATGATGATGCCACCAGCGGTCTTGTCTTCGGCCTCAATGCGCTTGACCACGACACGGTCATGGAGCGGACGGAATTTCATGCGATTCTCCCTGGCTTTTTTGATTGTTTCTGGATTGGCAGTCGTAACGAGCTACGTGCTCGTAACCGGAGTCTTCCGCGTCCATCAAGACGTCAGTCTTCATTTCAAAAATTAGCGGCGATCAGATCGTAAGAACCCCTGCTGCCGCGGACGTACACCCTGGCAGCGGCGGCACAGATCACATCACGGTTGGAATCGAATGCGTTCAGGAAACCCGTTTCATTGGGGTGAGCGTCCGGTTGAAGTCGCCTCAGCGCGTCTTCCTCTATGAAAAACGATGCCTCTAGCGCGCTATCGTATCCCCAAAAACGCACGGCATGCCGCGTTCGGTCATATGAACGACTATAATTTGGAAACTCGATCATGGTGGGTCCGATCAAGTCCGCGCAAGGGCAAAAGATGTCGAAAGCGATCAGGCTGCGCTAAGCTGTAAATGGCTACTCTGGAATCGGACTACAACCTGCCCACGACATTAAGTTATGACCAGCCTCGCTATTCGGCGGAGCGTCACCATCCCCTCATATCACCGAGCGTCCCTGGCTATTATCGGTGACTGAGAGTGTTGCGCTCCCGCCGTTTTGAAAAGGCGGTTCCAAAGGTCGAATATCGATAGATTCAGTGTTAGTGGGTGGCTCGTACCTCCGGTATTGCTGCCGATCTTTTTCGGGCTGTTGATCGTCGCTGCAATAGTTATTCAATGGTAGTCCCCCTCGGCGGACCCGCGCCATCGACTCAAGCCAACAGCGAGTTGGCTCCGATGAAATGACTAACGAGCTGAATGTCAGGGCGGCGGCCCTTGGTGCGATCCTTTCACAAGCTACGACCGTCACGCGTACTGCGCTCAATCCAACAGGTGATCAGCTCGTCCTCAGGGACCGAGCGATCGTTGTGCGAAAATCGCGGACACCGTCCGGTGACCGATTTCGAGTTTCTGGAAGATGTTGTGAGTGAATCGTGGCGAACAAAGATAGCGAGGTCTCCAACGGACGGCGGAATCCACCTTTTCCAAATGGAGCAACGGCGACGGCAATTAATCGAGCAACATCAACTGGCTGGGGCGGGAGGGATCGAACCTCCGAATGGCGGAATCAAAATCCGCTGCCTTACCGCTTGGCTACGCCCCAACAGGCGACCTGGGGCCGGCGGAAGAACTGGCTACCGCAGATTCCCTTGGTCGCAGCCGGTCTATAGGGAGCGGCGCAGCATTTCAACCGCCTGGAGGGGCAAAATACCACAGCCCCGGGATCGGCCGCGCTACACTCTCTTTATGGGCCCGCGACGGCCCCGTTCTGACCGCCACCGTCCGGCCCCTCCCGCCCCATTGAGACCTCCCCCATTTCATGGGAATAGGGCGCCAAGACCTATCCACGGGAGTGAGCCATGACCTACCGCGCGCCGATTTCTGACATGCTGCTGTCGCTCAATCACGGCGCCGGCCTCAAGGCTGCGGTGGAGGCCGGTCATTACGGCGATTTCGACGCCGACATCGCCGCGGCCGTGCTGGAGGAAGCCGGCAAGTTCGCAACCGACGTCCTGGCCCCGCTCAACAAGGTCGGCGACGAGCACGGCATCAAGCTCAGCGACGGCAAGGTGACGACCGCGCCGGGCTGGCCGGACGCCTACAAGCGCTGGACCGAGGGCGGCTGGAACGCGGTGTCCGGCCCGGAGGATTTCGGCGGCCAGGGCCTGCCGATCGCGATCAATGCTGCGTGTACCGAGATCTGGAGCGCCTCGAACCTCGCCTTCGGCCTCTGCCCGCTGCTGACGGCGTCGGCGATGGAGGCGCTGGACGCGCATGGCAGCAGTGAGCTGAAGAAGATCTATCTCGAAAAGCTCGTCTCCGGCGAATGGACCGGCACGATGCAGCTCACCGAGCCGCAGGCCGGCTCCGACGTCGGCGCGCTGCGCACCCGCGCCGAGAAGCAAGCCGACGGCACCTATCGCATCAAGGGGACGAAGATCTTCATCACCTATGGCGAGCACGACATGACCGACAACATCGTGCATTTCGTGCTGGCGCGTCTGCCCGATGCGCCCGCCGGCACCAAAGGCATCTCGCTGTTCCTCGTGCCCAAGTTCATGGTCAATGCAGACGGCTCGCTGGGGCAGCGCAACGACATCTATGCGAGCGGCGTCGAGCACAAGCTCGGCATGCATGCCTCCCCCACCTGCACCATGACCATGGGCGATCATGGTGGCGCCATCGGCTTCCTCATCGGCGAAGAGAACCAGGGCATGCGCTGCATGTTCACGATGATGAATCAGGCGCGCCTTGGCGTCGGCCTGGAGGGCGTCGGCGTCGCCGATCGCGCCTATCAGCAGGCTTTGTCCTATGCGCAGGAGCGCAAGCAGGGCCGCGCCGTCGGCAGCAAGAGCGACGGCTCGGACGCGATCTTCGTGCATCCCGACGTCAAGCGCATGCTGATGCGGATGCGGGCGCAGACCGCCGCCGCGCGCACCATCTGCTACGCGACCGCGGTCGCGATCGACGTCTCGACGCGCGCCAGGGACCCCAAGGTGCGTGCAGATGCCGCCGCGCGCGCGGCGCTGCTGACGCCGATGGCCAAGGGCTATTCCACCGACATCGGCAACGAGGTCGCCTATCTCGGCGTGCAGGTGCATGGCGGCATGGGCTTCATCGAGGAGACCGGTGCGGCCCAGCATTATCGCGATGCCCGCATCACCGCGATTTACGAAGGCACCAACGGCATTCAGGCGATCGACCTCGTCACGCGCAAGCTCGCGGCCAATGGCGGCGCTGCCGTCTGGGCGCTGCTCGACGAGCTCGCAGCGACGGTGAAGAAAGTCGAAGCGTCGAACGATCCGGCTTTTGGCACCACGGGCGTCAAGCTGCGCGAAGCGCTGGAGGCCTTGACGCGCACCAGCAAATGGCTGCTGGAGCGCGTGACGTCCGCGCCGAACGAGGCGCTTGCCGGCGCGACACCCTATCTGCAGCAGTTCGGCTCAACGCTCGGCGGCTGCCTGCTCGCCTCCGAGGCGCTCGCCGCCAAGGCCGACGGCAACACGGACGCCGCGCGCTACGTCTCGCTGGCACGCTTCTTCGCCGAGAACATCAGTGTGCAGGCCGGCGCGCTCGAGCGCACCGTGACCGAGAGCGCGGAATCGGTCGCGGCGGCGGATGCGGTGCTGCTGGGGTAAGTTGGCCGCTCGTGTCCCGGACGCGCTGCAACGCGTAGCGTTGCTGCGCAGAGCTGGGACCCAACCCAAGGAAGCGATCGCGGTGACATGGGCCCCGGCTCTGCAGCGCACCGCTGAAGGAGCGTTGCGCTGCGTCCGGGGCACGAGAGTGCAAACCTGCGCTGCCTACGAAGCTGCGAGCTTTGCCGTTCTCCCCGGCCGCCACAACACGATGCCCGCCGCCACGAGATCAAGCACGACGCACATCGCAAACGCCATCGTGTAGTTGCCCGTCAAGCTGCGCACGAGGCCGACGATGCCCGGACCGAAGGCGCTGACGACGCCGCTGATCGAGGTCCCCAGTCCCATTGCGGCGGCGAAGGCGGCGGCGCCGATCTCGCGCTGGATGATCAAGGGCGGAAACGTGATCATGTTGCCGATCGAGAAGCCGTAGACGGCGCAGCACACCAGCAGCACGGTCGGGCTCGTGCTCTGCACGAGAACGAACAGCGCCGCCGCCTGGCTCGTCATCGACGCCGCGCAGGCGAGCCTGGGATCGAGCCGGTCGACGAACAGGCCGAGCGACAGGCGGCCGACCACCGCCATCGCCGCCATGATGGTGACCGCGCCGCCTGCGGCCGGGCGGCCGATCAGCGGCTCGAGAAAACTCACCTGGTGGATGATGAATCCCATCTGCGCCAGCAGTGCGATCGCGATCGGCAGCACCATGGTCCAGAACGCCGCGTTGGCGAGCAGCGCTTTGCGGGAATGGCTTGGCGCGGCCGCGCTCTCGCCGGAAGGGCGTCCGCCCGAAGCCGGCGAGGTCCCGGCAGGCCAGCCGATGAAGGTCACGACCACCGGCAGCACCAGCACCATCATCGCGAGCGTGGCCGCCAGCATGGCGGAGCGAAATCCGATGCTGCCGGTCAACGACAGCAGCAGCGGAACGAGGATGATGCCGCCGCAGGTCGCGCCGTTGAACGCGAGGCTGAGCGCGAGCCCGCGCCGGCGTTCGAACCAGGAGTTCAGCACGGTTGCGATGACCACGGTACCCATGCCGGTCCAGCCGACCGACATCAGCGCATAGGCGAGATAGAGCTGCCAGGGCGTCTGCATCAGCGCCAGCAGCACCGTCGAGGCGCCGAGCGCCGCCAGGCCGCACAGGATCAGCGACCGCAAGCCGATGCGGGCGAGCAGATCGTCGGTGAAGATGACGAGGACGGAGGTCAGGAGAAACGAGAAGGTGCTGGCCGCGGAGACCAGCGTGCCCGGCCAGCCATGGGCGCGCTGCAGCTCGGCGAGATAGACGCCCTGGCCATACAGGCCGAAGCCGAACATGAAGAAGGCCATCAGGAAGCAGGCCAGCACGACGCGCCAGCCGCGGTAGTGCAGCGAGGATTCGTCGACGCGGGTTGTGGCAATCATCAATCGGGCAATCGGTCACATGGAACCGCGCGGGATCGTGCACCACAACCACCGGTTTTTCAAATGAAACATTGTAGCCAATTGTTGCGGCGCGTTGGCGCCGAAAAGGTTGACTCAGCGCATTGGCACGCCTGCGGGATCATGTAGGCTGATGCTCGGCGAGACTCGCGAAGCGGCGAGCATCGCGGCGAGCGCAGGGGGCTCTCATGCCGAATGGCAATATCGTCGTCACCGAAGAGCGCGGAACGCGTGTCATCACCCTGCGCCGCCCGGGCAAGAAGAACGCGATCACCCAGGACATGTACCGGGAGATGAGCCACGCGATCGACACCGCGCAGAACAACCCCGACATCCGCTGCATGATCATCACCGGCGGCTCAGGCGTGTTCACCGCAGGCGATGATATCGACGATTTCATGCGCGCCGACACCGCGCGCCCCGAGACGTTGTCGGAAGGCGCCAAGTTTCTCTATTCGCTCGCCCTCAACGTCAAGCCGATCATCGCCGCCGTCGACGGCGCCTCGATCGGCATGGGCACCGTGATGCTGTTTCACTGCGACTACGTGCTGGCCTCGAACGCTGCGACCTTCTCCGCGCCCTACATCCATCTCGGCCTGGTGCCGGTCGGTGCCGCCAGCCTCTTGATGCCGAACACGATGGGATATCAGCGCGCCTTCGCGATGCTGGTGATGGGGCGAACTTTTTCCGCCGCGGAGGCTCACGCGGCAGGCTTCGTCAACGCCGTGGTGTCGCCCGGACATACCGAGGTCGAGGCGCGCAAGGTGGCGCGCGAAATCTGCCGGCTGCCGGCCGAGGCGGTCGCAACCTCCCGCAAATTGCTGCGCGCGCCCGCCGAAGAGCTCACCCGCCGCATCGACCAGGAAGGCCATCTGTTCGGCGAGCGGCTCAAGTCGGAGGAAGCGGTGGCGGCGTTCAATGCGTTTGCGAACCGGAAGAAGAAGTAGCGGCGCTCTTCCCCTTGTGCGAGACGGGCGATGGTCTGTCTCCGCGAGTTCGGCACCGTAGGGTGGGCAAAGGCGCACTTGCGCCGTGCCCACCATCAATCCCGAAGTCACGAGAGGCCGTGGGCACGCTTCGCTTTGCCCACCCTACGATACTGAGGTCGGAAGAAGGCCTGCACGTTCACGACAATCCTTCGTGAAATCTTCGCGCGGACCGACTAATCTTGTTCCATGCGATACCGATCCATCCTCGCCGCCCTCACTCTCGCCTTCGCCCTCCCCGCCTCGGCCCAGACCGCCGCGCCGGTCGAGCTGCGCGTGCTCGCGATCAACGATTTTCACGGCAATCTGCGGCCGCCGCCGGGCGGCATCCGCATCGCCGATCCCGAGGACGGAGCCAGGAAGGTGATGGTGGCGGCCGGCGGCGCCGAATACATGGCGACGCTGGTGAAGCAGCTGCGCGAGGGGCACAAGAACACGATCTTCGTCGCCGCCGGCGACCTGATCGGTGCGAGCCCGTTCCTGTCGGCGATGTTTCACGACGAGCCTTCGGTCGAGGCGCTTTCGCTGATGGGTCTAGCGATCAGCTCGGTCGGCAATCACGAGTTCGACGAGGGCAAGACCGAGCTGCTCAGGATGCAGAACGGCGGCTGCCATCCGGTCGACGGCTGCCAGGGGCCGCATCCGTTCACGGGCGCCAAATTCCGCTATCTCGCCGCGTCCACCATCGAGACCGCGACGGGCAACAGCGTGCTGCCGCCCTACGATATCCGGGAATTCGACGGCATCCCGATCGCCTTCATCGGGCTGACCTTGAAGGAGACCGCGGGCATCGTCTCGCCATCCGGCATCGCCGGGCTCGAATTCCGCGACGAAGCCGCGACGGTGAATGCGCTGGTGCCGCAGCTGAGGGCGCGCGGCGTCGAGGCGATCGTGGTGCTGATCCACCAGGGCGGCGAGCCCGCCGGCGACTACAATGAATGCCCTGCCATTACCGGGCCGATCGTCGACATCGTCAAAAAATTCGACCGCGCCGTCGACGTCGTCGTCAGCGGCCACACCCACCGCGCCTATGTCTGCGACATCGACGGGCGGCTCGTCACCAGCGGCGACAAATACGGCACGCTGGTCACCGCGATCGATCTCAAGCTCGATCCCGTAACCCGCGACATCGTCAATGCCAAAGCCGAGAACGTCATCGTCGCCAATGCCTCGCTGGCGAAGGACACGGAGCAGACCGCGCTGATCGAGGCCTATGACCGGCTCTCGGCGCCGATCGCCAACCGGCCGGCCGGATCGGTGACGCAGACGTTGTCACGCGTGCCGAACGAGGCCGGTGAAAGCGCGCTCGGCAACGTCATCGCGGACGCGCAGCTTGCTGCGACCAGGGACGCCAAGGATGGCAGCGCTGTCATCGCACTCACCAATCCGGGCGGCATCCGCACCGACATCGTCCCGAAGGAGAACGGCGCGATCTCCTTCGGCGATGTTTTCGCCAGCCAGCCGTTCCGCAACCGCCTCGTCACGATGACCCTGACCGGCAACCAGCTCAAGGACATGCTCGAGCAGCAATGGCTGGACCCGAAGCGGCCGCGAATTCTCCAGGTGTCGAACGGGTTCAGCTATTCCTGGGATGCGTCGAAGTCATTCGGCGAGCGCGTGATCGCCGACAAGATGATGCTCAACGGCAAGCCGATCGAGCAGGCCAGCGGCTACCGCGTCACCCTCAACGATTACCTCGCAGTCGGCGGCGATGGTTTTACCGTCGCCAAACAAGGCACGGCGCCGCAATATGGCGGCTACGACGCGGACGCGCTGTTCGCGTTCTTCCGGGCGCACGGACCGATCGGCCCGCTGCCGCTGAGCCGCATCCTGCGGGTGAATTGATCCGGATCAAACGGGCCAGAATGGGACGACCCTTTGCCATTCCCGTTCAAACGCATAGATTGGGATTTGCATTGCGTTTTGGCGCCGGATGCGCCAAGCGACGTCGAAAGCCCGCATCCATGAGGCCGACCTGATGAGCACGCTTCTCCTTTCCCACAAGGCCTGCCTCGACCATGTCACGCCGCCGGGACACCCTGAAAGGCCGGATCGCCTGCGTGCGGTGGAGGAAGCGCTGTCGCATGAGCGCTTCCAGTTCCTGGTACGCGACCAGGCGCCGGAGGGCGATCTCGATCTCGTCACGCTGTGCCACAACGAGCACTACGTCACCGAGCTGCGCCACATCGCACCGAGCAGCGGGCAGGTCTATATCGACGGCGACACCTCGATGTCCCCTGGCACGTGGGAAGCGGTGATGCGCGGCGTCGGCGGCGCGGTGGCGGCGACCGAAGCGGTGATGGCGGGCGAGCATCGCAACGCCTTCGTCGCGGTGCGCCCGCCCGGCCATCACGCCGAGATCGGCAAGCCGATGGGCTTCTGCTTCTTCGACAACGTCGCCATCGCCGCCCGCCACGCGCAGCGCAAATACGGCATCAAGCGCGCGGCCATCGTCGATTTCGACGTGCATCACGGCAACGGCACGCAGGACATCTTCTGGTCGGACCCGACCGTGATGTACTGCTCGACGCACCAGATGCCGCTGTTTCCGGGCACCGGCGCCACGGGCGAGCGCGGCGACCACGACACCATCGTCAACGCACCGCTCGCCTCCGAGGACGGCGGGCCGGAATTCCGCTCCGCGTTCGAGAATTTGATTCTGCCGCAGCTCGAAAAATTCAGCCCCGAGCTTGTCGTCATCTCCGCCGGCTTCGACGCGCATTATCGCGATCCGCTGGCTTCGCTGAATTTGCGCGCGGAGGATTATGCCTGGGTGACGCGCAAGCTGATGGATCTCGCCGACAAGTCCGCGGGGGGGCGCGTTGTTTCGGTGCTCGAGGGCGGCTATGACCTGCAAGGACTGAAAGAATCTGTTACGGCGCATGTCGGCGCCCTGATGGGCGCCTGACGACGCCCGCCACATTAAGCCCGCAAAACCCGCCTTCACTGCAAGGAAAGCGAATCGGGCAATCGGAAACGGATATGGCCGAAAATACTCAAGTCGACGTCTCCAGGCTTACCTTCGAGCGCGCGATCGAGGAACTCGAAACGATCGTGAAGCGGCTCGAGGACGGCAAGGTGCCGCTCGAGGAATCCGTGACGATCTACGAGCGCGGCGAGGCGCTGAAGCGCCGCTGCGAGGAATTGCTGCGCCAGGCCGAGGCGCGCGTCGACAAGATCACCACCGATGCCAGCGGCCAGGCCACCGGCACCGCGCCGCTGGACGTGCAGTAGGAAAGCCGAGACTTTCCCGCTCAGTCTTCTGATGGCAGCCCCGAAACGTCATCACGTGGCCGCCCGCATCGATTTCACGATCGCACGGCGCTATCCCGCTGAGCGCCGCGGTTCCGTGCAGGCGGATCGGATGCCGCCCCTTCCGGAAATCGGTCCTTCAGGACCAAAAAAAGATCTCATTCAGGCGAAAAAGCCTGCCAGGGGACCCGGCAAGGCTGGAACCCATTGTCCCGGGCCACGGTTAACCACTCTGGCCCGCCGGTTGCATCTGCATACCCCCAATCGGTCCTGCGGGTTGGCTTTGGCCCAAGCTTTGGTGTAAAGCTGCGCGGAGTGTGGCTTTTTGCAAGCCTTGCGTGGGCAGAGAATTCCGACGACAAGCGCTTCAAACTGCTAATGAAATTGGCTGGGACGGACGAAGCCGATCTAAGTGACAGGGATCACAGAGACTGAACCGGAGCGCACTTAAGCTTACCTAAGCTTGAAGACGGGGCCTTGCCCCATGCAGGTGGCTCCGACGGTTTGAGGACTCGCGCTGCGCCGATATTGTGCAAACCCATCGCGCACCGGAATGACCTTCCGGCGCTGACAAATTGGAAATCGCCGTGAACGCATACAGTAAAACGCCGCTTCTCGACACCATCCGGACGCCGGACGACCTGCGCAAGCTCAAGATCGAGCAGGTTCGCCAAGTCGCCGACGAGCTGCGGCAGGAGACCATCGATGCCGTCTCGGTGACCGGCGGTCACTTCGGCGCGGGCCTCGGCGTGGTCGAGCTCACCACCGCGATTCATTACGTCTTCGACACGCCGCGCGACCGGCTGATCTGGGACGTCGGCCATCAGGCCTATCCGCACAAGATCCTCACCGGCCGGCGCGACCGCATCCGCACGCTGCGCACCGGCGGCGGCCTGTCCGGCTTCACCAAGCGCAGCGAGAGCGATTACGATCCGTTCGGCGCGGCGCATTCCTCGACCTCGATCTCCGCCGGCCTCGGCATGGCGGTGGCGCGCGACCTCTCCGGCGGCAAGAACAACGTTATCGCCGTGATCGGTGACGGCGCGATGTCGGCCGGCATGGCCTATGAGGCCATGAACAACGCGGGTGCGATGAACTCGCGCCTGATCGTCATCCTCAACGACAACGACATGTCGATCGCGCCGCCGGTCGGCGCCATGAGCGCCTATCTGTCGCGGCTCTACTCCGGCAAGACCTATCGCACGCTGCGCGATGCGGCCAAGCAGATCAACAAGCGCCTGCCCAAGATCATCGCCAACCGCGCCAACCGCGTCGAGGAATATTCCCGCGGCTTCATGATGGACGGCGGCACGCTGTTCGAGGAGCTCGGCTTCTACTATGTCGGCCCGATCGACGGCCACAATCTCGACCATCTGCTGCCCGTCCTGAAGAACGTCCGCGACATGGAGACCGGCCCGATCCTGGTCCACGTCGTGACGCAGAAGGGCAAGGGCTACGGCCCGGCTGAAGCCTCCGCCGACAAGTACCATGCCGTCGTCAAGTTCGACGTCGCGACCGGCACCCAGGCCAAGGCCAAGCCGAATGCGCCGGCCTACCAGAACGTGTTCGGCCAGAGCCTCGTCAAGGAAGCGCAGAAGGACGACAAGATCGTCGCCATCACCGCGGCGATGCCGTCGGGCACCGGTGTCGACATCTTCAACAAGGCCTTCCCCGACCGCACCTTCGACGTCGGCATCGCCGAGCAGCACGCTGTGACCTTCGCCGCCGGTCTTGCCAGCGAAGGCTACAAGCCGTTCTGCGCGATCTACTCGACCTTCCTGCAGCGCGGCTACGACCAGATCGTGCATGACGTCGCGATCCAGAACCTGCCCGTCCGCTTCGCCATCGACCGTGCCGGCCTCGTCGGCGCCGACGGCGCCACGCATGCCGGCTCGTTCGACAACGCCTATCTCGGCTGCCTGCCGAACATGGTGATCATGGCGGCGGCCGACGAAGCCGAGCTCGTGCACATGGTGGCGACCCAGGTCGCGATCGACGACCGTCCGAGCTCGCTGCGCTATCCGCGCGGCGAAGGCCGCGGCATCGAGATGCCCGAGGTCGGCATTCCGCTCGAGGTCGGCAAGGGCCG
This sequence comes from Bradyrhizobium ottawaense, assembly GCF_002278135.3. Lineage (NCBI taxonomy): Bacteria > Pseudomonadati > Pseudomonadota > Alphaproteobacteria > Hyphomicrobiales > Nitrobacteraceae > Bradyrhizobium > Bradyrhizobium ottawaense. The sequence goes on from NZ_CP029425.2 coordinate 6,273,771, forward strand.
CGTGATTCGCCAGGGCAGCAAGATCGCCCTGCTCTCCTTCGGCACGCGCCTCGCCGAATGCGAGAAGGCGGCCGATGAGCTCGCAGCCCACGGCCTGTCGACCACGATCGCCGACGCGCGCTTCATGAAGCCGCTGGATACCGAGCTGGTGCTCAAGCTTGCCCGCGACCACGAGATCCTGATCACGATCGAGGAAGGCTCGGTCGGCGGCTTCGGCTCGCATGTCGCGCAGTACCTGACCGATCAGGGTGTGCTCGACACCGGCATGGTCAAGTTCCGCTCGATGGTGCTGCCCGACGTGTTCCAGGACCACGACACCCCGGCCGCGATGTACGGCCGCGCCGGTCTCGACGCCAAGGGCATCGTCGCCAAGGTGTTCGAGGCGCTCGGCAAGGACGTCAAGGCCGAGACGGTCAAGCTGGCTTGATCGTGGCTTTCTTCACCTCTCCCGCTTGCGGGAGAGGTCGCGACAAAGGCGCGGGTGGGGAAGCGCAGTTTCGCCGCGATTCGAAGCTTGCCTGAATTTCTCCGAAGCAGTCAGTCATGAAGATCTATCTGGCAGGCCCCGACGTGTTCCTGCCGGATGCAATCGAGATCGGCCGGCAGAAGGTCGCGATCTGCGGTCGCTACGGGCTCACCGGCCTCTATCCGCTCGACAACGCCATCGACCTCACCGCGCCCGATGCCGCACGGCAGATCTTTTGCGGCAACGAGGCGATGATGGATGCGGCTGACGCCATCATCGCCAATCTCACCCCGTTCCGCGGCGCAGGCGCCGATCCCGGCACCGTCTACGAGCTCGGCTACATGGCCGGCCGCCGCAAATTGTGCCTGGCCTATTCCAACGACGGCGCCGCCTATGCCGACCGCCTCGGTCGCTTCATGGAGGTCACCTCCGAGGACGGGCGGCTGGTCGATGCGCAGGGGCTGACGGTCGAGGATTTCGGCCACGTCGACAACCTCATGATGATCCATGCCCTGGAGCTGCACGGCTGCCCGCTGGTGACGCCGGCCGCGATGCCAATCGACGTCTGGCACGATCTGGCCGCGTTCGAGACTTGCGTCCGGATGGCGGCCGCGCGATTGATCGCTACATAAGCGACAAGCCCTGTCCTGGAGAGTCGATTGTCCCCTGCCCGCAAGCGCGCAGATGTATTGCTGGTCGAGCGCGGCCTGTTCGAGAGCCGGGCGCGGGCGCGCGCGGCGATCGAGGCGGGCCTCGTCACCGCCGACGACAAGCCGGTCGCCAAACCGTCGGAGACGATTGCCGAGGACGCCGTGATCCAGGCCGAGCCCGCGCACCCCTACGTCTCCCGCGGCGGCGTCAAGCTCGCCGGCGCGCTGGAGCGGTATCCCATCGAGATCGAGGATCATGTCTGCCTCGACGTCGGCGCCTCCACCGGCGGCTTCACCGAGGTGCTGCTGGCGAACGGCGCGAGCCTGGTGTTCGCCATTGACGTCGGCACCAGCCAGCTGCATGCCTCGCTGCGCGACCATCCCAAGATCGTGTCGATGGAGGCGACCGACATCCGCAGCTATGACGGCAAGCGGCTGCCGGCACGGCCCGATGTCGTCGTCATCGACGTCAGCTTCATCTCCCTGAAGACCGTGCTGCCCGTGGCGCTGTCGCTGGCCGCAGCACCAATGAGCCTGCTGGCGCTGATCAAGCCGCAATTCGAGGCTGACAGGAAGCACAACAAGAAGGGCATCGTCCGCGACGCCGCCGTGCACCGGGAGATCTGCGACGACATTGCCGCCTTTGCCGCTTCGCTCGGCTGCACCGACATCGAGATCTTCCCCTCGCCGATCACGGGCGGCGACGGCAATATCGAATTCTTCCTGGGCGCGCGCCGTGGTTGAGCGTCTCACCATCGACCATGTCGGCCATCGCGGCGACGGCGTCTGCCTCGACGCCGGCGAAGCGATCTACGTGCCCTACACGCTGGGCGGCGAGACCGTTGAGGTCGATCACGTCGTAGGCAACCATCCCGACCGCCGCAAGCTGCTCGCGGTCGACGTCGCAAGCCGGGAGCGCATCGAGCCGTTCTGTCCGCATTTCGGCGTTTGCGGCGGCTGCGCCATCCAGCACTGGTCGACCGAGCCATACCACGCCTGGAAGCGCGGCATCGTGGTGGAGACGCTGGCGCAGGCCGGCATCGATTGCGAGGTGGCGCCGCTGGTCGATGCTCATGGCGCCGGGCGCCGGCGCGTCACGCTGCACGGCCGCTTCGGCACGCATGATATCCTCAAGGTCGGTTTCTCCGCGACGAGCTCACACGACGTCATCCCGATCCATCGCTGCCCGATCCTCGATCCCGCACTCGACGGCGCGCTCGACGCCGCCTGGGCGCTGGCGGAGCCGCTGACGTCCAGGATGCCGGTGACCAAGCCGCTGGACATTCAGGTCACCGCCACCGCCAACGGCCTCGATGTCGACGTGCGTGGCTCCGGCCCGCTGCCGACGCCGCTCGTCACCGCGCTGTCGCGCGTCGCCGAGCAGCACCGCCTGGCGCGGCTGACGCGGCATGGCGAATTGGTGCTGCAACGCCTGGCGCCGACAATAAAGATGGGCCGCGCAGAGGTGACGCTGCCGCCGGGCTCGTTCCTGCAGGCGACCGTCGCGGCCGAAGAGACGCTGGCAGCGCTCGTCGCGGAACGCATCGGCAAGGCCAAGGAGGTTCTCGACCTCTTCTGCGGCGTCGGGCCGTTCGCCTTGCGGCTCGCCGAAAAAGCGCGCGTCACCGCCTATGACAACGACGCCGGCGCTGTCGCAGCGCTGGCAAAAGCAGCGCGCACGCCGGGCCTGAAGCCGATCAAGGCCGAGCCGCGCGATCTGTTCCGCCGCCCCCTGGTGCCGCCGGAGCTGCGCGACTTCGACGCCGTGGTATTCGACCCGCCGCGCCAGGGCGCGCAGGCGCAGGCGCTGAAGCTCGCCGCGAGCAAGGTACCCGTCGTGGTCGCGGTGTCCTGCAACGTCGCAACCTTTGCCCGCGACGCGCGGCTGCTGATCGACGGCGGTTACAAGATCGACGCCGTAGTGCCGGTCGATCAGTTCCGGCACACGCCACATGTGGAGCTGGTGGCGCGGTTCAGCCGGTGACGTTGCACGCGCCCGCTCACCCTCGTCCGGGCCGCTATGCTGACGGCTCGAATTGCGGCTGCCATCGCAACAAATAGGACTGCAGCGAGCGCACCGCGATCGCCAGCAGGATGCCGACGAACATCATGACGAAGATCGCGACCATCATCTCGCTGGCATTGGCGCGCGCCTCCGCTTCGATGATGAGCTTGCCGAGGCCGCGCTCGGCGCCGATGAACTCGCCGACGATGACACCGATCAGCGCGAAGGACACCGCCGGCAAAAGCGAAGCGAACACCCAGGCAAGCGCGGACGGGATCACGACGGTACGCAGCACGGTGAATTCGCTGGCGCCGAGCAGACGGGCGGCCGCGATCTGGTCGCGGTCGACCGCCCGCGTTCCCTCGAACGTGTTGAAGAACACCACGAAGAAAACGACGAGCCATGCGGTCGCGATCTTGGAGAGGTCGCCGAGGCCGAAGATCAGGATGACGAGCGGCACCAGCGCAATGCGCGGTATCGAGTTGAGCGCCACGATGTAGGGCCCGAACACGCGGGCAAGGAAGTCCGAACGGCCGAGGATCAGGCCGGCCGCGATGCCGCTCGCTGAGCCGAACAGAAAGCCCCACCAGGTATTCTTCAGCGTGACGAGCGTGGCGAGCCACAGATTGTTGTCGTTGCCCCTGATGCAGGCGGCAAAGCCGCCGGCGTCAGAGAAGCAGCCGAGCCGCAGAAAGCTCTGCCAGATCAGCGACGGCTTGGCGACGAAATAGGGATCGAGGATTTTGGGCACGTAAGCCCTCGGCAGCAGCGCCTTGCTCCATTCAAAGCCCCACTGCCAGATGACGAGCACGGCCGCGAGAATGGCCAATTGCCAGAACAGGATTACGGTGCGGCTGTTGGACATGGTCAGTCGGCCCTGGTGCGGCGGAATTCTTCGCCGAGGGAGTGCCAGATGTGAGAATAGAGGCGGCCGAATTCGGCGCTCTCGCGCACGGAAACGGGATCGCGCGGCCGCGGGATGGCGACGTCGAAGTCCTCCTTCAGGCGCCCGGGCCGCGCCGAAAGCAGGATGATGCGGCTCGCCAGCGTCAAGGCCTCGCCGAGATCGTGCGTCACGAACAGCACGGTCTGCCGCTCGCGCTCCCAGATCTCCAGCAGCGTCTTGTGCATCTCCAGCTTGGTGTGGGTGTCGAGCGCGCCGAACGGCTCGTCCATCAGCAGGATCTCAGGCTCCAAAATCAGCGTGCGCATCAAGGCGACGCGCTGACGCATGCCGCCGGACAGCATGCGTGGAAAGCTCTGCGCAAAGCCCGAGAGCCCCGCCTTCTCGACCGCCGCAGCGACGCGCCCGGCGCGCTCGGCCTTCGGCAATCCCGCGATCTCCAGCCCATAGCCGATGTTCTGCTCCACGGTTCGCCAGGGAAACAGCGTATCGCGCTGGAAGACATAACCGACCCTGGGGTTGACCTTGCCGGTCTCGACGGTGTCCTGATCGATCAGGATACGTCCACCCGAGCGCGGCAACAGCCCCGCCACCATGTTGAGAATGGTGCTCTTGCCGCAGCCGGACGGGCCGAGCAGCGCGACGAACTCGCCCTGCTTGACCTCGAAGGAGACGTCATCCACTGCCACGAACTCGTGGCCGGACGCGTTGAAGCGCTTGGCAAGTCCCTGCACGGCGATGCGGGTGCGTGCCGCTGTCGCTTCATCCTCGTCGCGCGCGAGCGCAAGACCCTGGCCCGGCGCGGCGATCATTTGTACTTCGCCCTGGCTGCCTGGAGGAAGCTCATGTCGACGACATCCTCGTATTTGGTCTCGGGAATATCCGTGCCCTTGCGGTACCAGGGCTTGGCGCCGCGTTCGAACGCGGGCTTGTCGATGACACCGTCATAGGCCCAGGTCGACTTGTCGAAACCGAGCTCGGCGCTGACCGCATCGGGGTCGATGCCCGAGAAATACTTCGGCGTGACCAGCGCCTGCACCTCCGCGAGCGGCGCAGCTTTCACGAACGCCATGGCGCGGTAGATCGCATTGACATAGGCCTGCACCAACGCCTTGTCCTGCTCGACCGTGTCCTGGAGCGTGTAGATCACGAGCACGGGCAGCGCGCCGCCGAAATCCTTCTCGAACACGCCCGGCTTGGACGTGTCGTAGATCGTCCTGCCAAAGCCCTTCTTTTCGACCTCGACGATCCAGCTCGGCGGCGCCATGATGGCGTCGAACTGCTTGGTCTGGAGCGAGGGGAACATCGTGTTGGGCCCCCCGCCCGCGACCCAGTTCACCCTATCACCGAGCCCGCGCGCCTCGAACACATAGGTGCCGAACACCCAGGTGCCGGAGCCGATGGCGGTGGCGGCAACGATCGGCTTGGCACCGTCAGGCCGCTTGTAGTCGGCAAGCTTCTCGACCGAATTGATCCCGCTGTCGTAGAGGTCCTGCCGGACCATGATGTTGGCGTAGGAGCACACCATCTCGGTGGCGAGCAGGATCTTGCAGGGCTTGCCGCGGGCGCCGAGCTGAAGCGGGTGGCTGGCATCGCCGTGCGCGAACAGTGCCTGCCCCGCCGCCAGCGTCTGGCGTCCGAACGTCCCGGCATTGCCGGTGATGAGCTTTGAATCGAGCCCCTCGTCCTTGAAGTACCCCTTCAGCTCCGCAATCATGCCGATGGCGTAGACAGGCGACACCGGTCCGAAGGCGAGCGAGACCTGCTTGCTTTGCGCAAGCAATCGCTCCGGCAACAGCGATGCTCCGGCCAATGCGGAGCCCGCGATCAGCGCCTGGCGCCTGGTAATGCTCATATGCTCCTCCTCCCTTGTTTCTTGTCCGATACGCCGATCGGTCAGGACGGCGCGACCTTGATCGTCCCTGCCTGTCGCAGCGTGTCGATATCGTCCGGAGACATGCCGATCTCGCTCAGTATCTCGCTGCTATGCTCGCCGATCCCAGGGGGATCATAGCGGTTGGGCAGCCGCCTTCCGTCCATGGAAATCGGCAACAACGGCGTCTTGGCCTCGTTACCGTCGGGCAGCCGAATGGCGGTCAGGCCGCCGGACTGGTTGAGATGCGGATCATCGAAGAGATCGCCGGGCTTGTTGACCGGCGCATAGGGAAGATCGAGCTGCTCGAGGCGCGCGGCAAGATCGGCCTTGTCCCACGGCTTGAAGATCTTCGCGATCTCGGGGATCAGCCAGCCGCGATGATCGACGCGGTCGTTGCTCGTTGCAAAGCGCGGATCAACGAGCCAGGCTTCACGATCGAAGGCGCGGCAGAACGCCTCCCATTGCTCTTCACCGACGATGGTGACGAACAGCTTCGAGCCGTCCCTGGTGTCGAAGAGATCGTAGACCGGCCATGGGCTGTCCTTGATCGAATACGGGATCGACGGCTGGCCGCTGACCACTTCGCACATCATGGCCTGCGCCATCAGGAACACGTTGTTCTCGTACAGCGCGCTCTGGATGTAGCGCCCCCGGCCGGTCCGCTGCCGCTCGGCCAGCGCAGCCTGGATCGCGATCACGCCGAACATGCCGCCCATGACATCGTTGACCGAGGCCCCGGCACGCATCGGGCGGTCAGGCAGGCCGGTCATGTAGGCAAGGCCCCCCATCATCTGCACCACCTCGTCGAGCGCGAGGCGGTTCTCATAGGGTCCAGGCAGATACCCCTTGAGCGAGCAATAGATCAGGCGCGGCGCGAAGGCCGCGACGCTCTCGTAGTCGAGGCCGATCCGCTTCAACAAGCCCGGCCTGAAATTCTCGATCATGACGTCGCTGCTCTCGATCAGCCTGCGTGCGACGTCCTGGCCTTCCGCGGTCGACGTATCCAGCGCGATGCTGCGCTTGTTGCGGCTGTAGGTGGCGAAGAAACCGGCGGCTGGGCCCTTGAAAGTGCGGGTGCGGTCGCCCTTGGGCGGCTCGACCTTGATCACGTCGGCACCGAGATCGGCGAGGATCAAGCCGCAGCTCGGCCCCATCACCATCTGACTGAACTCGATGACACGAATGCCGGCGAGCGGGCGAAGCTCCGATGCCGTCTCACGCGCAACCGGCGTCATGCCGCGCTCCGCAGGACTTTGGGAATGCCGGCCTCGTGCAGATGCCCCGACAAGTGTTTTGCCGGGATATGTCGGGCGAGAATCTCGCGCGTCTGCATCAGACGGTCGAGGTCGATGCCAGTGGAGAGGCCCATGCGCTCCAGCATGAACACGAGGTCCTCGGTGACGATGTTGCCGCGCGCACCGGGGGCAAAGGGGCAGCCACCGAGGCCTGACACGGCGGCGTCGAAGCGGCGAATGCCGGCTTCGAGACCGGCGACGGCGTTGGCAAGGCCGGCGCCGAGCGTATCGTGCAGATGCAGCCGCAACGTCATTTGCGGCCCGACCTCGCGTCGCACGGCTGCAACGATCTGGCCGATCAGCTTTGGGGTGGCGTAACCAACGGTGTCGGCAAGCCCGATCTCGTCGGCACGGGCCTCGGCAAAGGCGCGCGCCACCCGGCACACCGCCGCTTCACTGACCTCGCCTTCGAGCGAGCAGCCGAAGGAGGTGGATATCGCGCCCATCAGTTGCAGACGCTGCCCCACGGGCCGGGCGTCGATCGCGGCGCGAACCGCGCGAAATCCCTCGATCTGCTCATCGACCGTCCGGCGCACATTGGCCTGGTTGTGCGTCTCGCTCGCCGAGATGACGAAATAGATGACGTCGACACCGGCGGCGATGGCACGCTCGGCGCCCTTCACGTTCGGCACCAGCGCACCGATGGTTGCCGACCTGTGCGTGAGCGCGTGCGCCATCACCGTATCGACATCGGCGAATTGCGGCACGACCTTTGGCGGCACGAACGAGCCGGCATCGATCTCGCGCACGCCGGCAGCAGCGATCGTGTCGATCAAGGCGCATTTGGCTTCGGTCGGAACGAAGATGTCGAGATTCTGCAGACCATCGCGGGGAGCGACCTCGCAAATATGGACATCCGGCGCGCGTGCCATCGGGCTCTCCCTGGATCGATTGTATATTGTTGCATAAAAGAACAATCCATGGGACAGTCTGTCAAGCCCTAAACTTTGCGTGCACTGCAATGACTGCATCCGACAGTTCCCGACAGCGCGGCACCCGAACCGACGGTTCCGAACGCGCCGAGCACCTCGCCGGCCTCATCATGGCGTTCGCCCGGCGCGAAGGCATGAAGGCCGGCGACCGCTTGATCGAACAAAGGCTTGCCGACGCGCTGGACCTTTCACGCGCGCCGATCCGGCTCGGCCTCAAGGCTCTGGAGGCCGCGGGGTTGGCGCGCGGCGAGCCGCATCGCGGCTTTGTGCTGGCCAAGAATCCCACAAGCGGCGCAGCCCAACCGGCGCTCGCCGCAGTCAGGCGCAACGAGCAGGTTTATGCGTCCGTCGCAGGCGACGTGCTCGCGAGCCGGCTGCCGACCGACGTTACCGAGGCGGAGCTGAAGCGCCGCTATGACGTCACGCGGGCCGAGCTGCAGCGGCTGCTGGACCGGATCGCTGCCGAGGGCTGGATCGCACGCCTGCCGGGCTATGGCTGGCGTTTCGCAGAGACGGTCTCGAGTCCCGAATCTCAAGCACAGGCCAAGGCGTTTCGTGCGGTGATCGAGCCGGCGGCAATCGCGCAGCCGGGCTTTGCCCTGCCGCAGGAAGTGATCGTACGTCTGCGCGAGCGCCAGCAGCGCGTCTTCGAAGGCGAGCTCGAGAAGATGACGATCGGCGAGATCTTTCACTCCGGCTGCGAATTCCACGAAGACATCATCCGCGGCGCCGGCAATCCCTTTTTTCTCGAAGCGCTCAGGCGCGTGAACTCGATCAGACGCCTGTTCGCCTATCGCAGCTTTGCCGACCGCGACGGCATGCGGCGTCACGTGCGCGAGCATCTGCGCCTGCTCGACATTCTGGAAACCGGGCGTTATGCCGAAGCGGCGGAACTGATGGCCAAGCACCTGCAACGGCCGCTGGTGGCGGGCTTGTCGTGATGCTCAAGCCAGGATTCCCTGGACCCGCCATCCGATCTTGATTCCGCTCAATCGTTCTGGCGCCCGTTGGTGCTAGAGGCTTGCTGTGCAAGGGCATGGAGCGGACGTTTGTGGTTGACCGGCGACAGTTCATCGGGGCCGCGCTCGGGTTGCCCGCGGCTGCGATCGCCGGCTTCCCTGCCGCAGGGGCAACGATGACCTATGACGAGGCAGTGACGACGTCTCGGGCTCCGCTGCAGGCCGTGCCGAGGGATCGCGAGCTCGTGCGCTTTGCCACCCTCGCCGCCAACAGCCACAACACCCAGCCGTGGATCTTCTCCGCTCGCGGCAACGAGATCGCGATTGCACCGGACTTCACGCGCCGCTGCCCGGCCGTCGATCCGGACGATCATCACCTCTTCGTCAGTCTCGGCTGCGCCGCCGAAAACCTCATCCTCGCCGCATCCACGCTGGGCTGGCGCGCCGATCCGGTCATTGAGGGCGACCGGATCGTCATCGCGCTCGAAGAAGCGCCGCCCGCCGCATCGGCGTTGGCGGCCGCGATTCCGGTCAGGCAATGCACCCGCGCGGCGTTCGACGGCAGGCCGGCCGCAACCGAGACCTTGCGCCAGCTCGAAAGCGCCTGCCGCGAACCTGATGTCGCGGCCATCCTGATGACCGAGCGCGCCGCGATCGCCGGGGTCACCGACTATGTGCTCGAAGGCAACTCCGTGCAAATGCGCGACAAGGCCTTCATGCGCGAGCTCGTGAGTTGGATTCGCTTCAACGAGACGGAGGCGCTCGCGACCATGGACGGGTTGTTCTCGCCCGCCTCGGGAAACCCGTCTCTGCCGTCATGGCTGGCACGGCCGCTGCTGAAGTTCTTCTTCACGGAGCGCAGCGAAAACAAGAAGTACCGGGAACAGCTCGCCAGCTCTGCGGGCGTCGTCGTGCTCGCGGCCGATCGCAGCGATACATCGCACTGGATTGCGGTCGGCCGCGCCTGCCAGCGCTTCGGCTTGCAGGCGACCGCGCTCGGGCTCAAATATTCCTTCGTCAACCAGCCGGTCGAGGTGGCGGCGCTGAGGCCGCAATTCGCGGCCTCAATCGGACTGGGCGAGCGGCGTCCCGATATCGTGATGCGTTTCGGGTACGGCCCGGACCTGCCGAAATCGCAGCGGCGTCCGCCGGAGCTTGTGATGCGATCCTAACGCCGAAGGCCGCCCAGGACCGGCGACTCGCCGGGCAGCATGTTCGATCTGATATCGCTGTCCATGCGACCCGAGTCCTGCTGGATGAAACCGGCGCCGAACGACAGACTGAGGTTGGAGGTCGGTTTGAACTCGACGCCCGCAAATGCGCTGGTGCCGGGTACCGCGCCCGACGTCAGCGGCGCCACCGAGCTGCCGATGCCATTGCCATATTTCAACGTCTCGAAGCCGGCAAAGAACGTCACGGGCAAGCCGCCAGCTGTCTTGGTGGTGTAGCCGAACTGCGTGCTGTCATAGGAGAGCGCGCTGAAATTGCCGGCAAGTCCGCTCTGACTAAGCCCGGTCTGACTCTGCCCGGTCTGACTGAGCCCGCTCCAATTGAGGTTGCCGCGCTGGCTGCCGACGAAGAAGCCATTCGCAAAATTAGTGCGCCCGCCTGCGTCACCGGCATTGAAGCTTGGAAAATTGCCGTAAGGATCCGAGCTCTGGCCATCGCTGCCGCCAAAGCCAAACGGTCCGCCCGGTATGACATACCTCAGCGGTGCAACTTGCGCATCAACGGAGGTGCCGCCGAGCCAGAGCACGGCGAAGATAGCTGCAAGACCGCATGAAGTTGCAAGGCGGGACATTCAGGTAACCTTCGAAAACCTCGCAAATCATACCCTCCGGCGATGAGGAATGCCAGCAAGGCTGCGCCGGCATCGCCTCAGCCGGGTTCCGGGATACCCATGCCGAAGGTGAGCTGATTGCCATCGGCATCAACGATGTCGAAATCGCGCATGCCGTAATCGCGATCCTCCGGCTGGTTGATGGCCTGGCGCCACGGCCGGACAATTCGGCATAGAGCTGGTCGACGTCGCGGACGAAAATGCAGAGGCCGCCCTGCCCGGGCAATCGTTTCGTCCTGGCCGCTGCAAGCAGATGCAGAGCGACAACGTCGCGGCAGAGGCAGGCATAGGACAAGGGCGCACACCATATTCGAAGGTGACCTCGAACCCGAGCACGTCGCGGTAATAGGCGAGGCTCGCGGCGATGTCGGAGACGACGAAAACGGTGGCGGAGCCGGCCATCATGGGATGTTCGTCGGTCATCTGTCCTCTCCAAGTCGCGAGCAATCTCCCGCACGCAGCCTAGCATGCGCGCCCGAGGTCTTGCACGGGTCGCGCCGCAACGTAAGCTGGTCATGAAGCGGGCCCTCTTGCCGCTGACGATGCCGCATCTGACGGAACGGACTGACGATGTCTGGCGGCTGATCGGCGATGGCGCCCTTGCGGCCGCCCGCGAAGTCTTGCGCAAGATCGAGGGGCAGTTGAAGGCGCTGCCTCAATGAAGCATGGAGAACTCGGTGACATCTGACGACCCGGTCGTATACGAGCGTCTCGACGACATCGCCCGCATCACGCTGCGCCGCTCGCCCGTCAATGCGCTGAGCCTCGAGATGATCCGCGCAGTTGTTGCCGCCTTCCGCCGCGCTGCGGACGACGACGGCGCACGCGTGGTCGTGCTGGCGAGCGCAATTGCAAAACGTTTTTCGGCGGGCCTCGACCTCGACATCCTGCTTGGCAGATCCGGCGCCGAGATCCGGGAATTCCTCCAGGCGCTCTATATCGACCTTTACGATGCCCAGTACGGGCTCGGAAAGCCCTCGATCGCCGCGGTCGGCGGCGCGGCGCGGGGCGGCGGCATGACCATGGCGGTGTCCTGCGACGTGGTGCTGGCAGCCGAGAGCGCGACGTTCGGCTATCCCGAGATCGACGTCGGCGTCATTCCCGCGATCCACTACGCGCATCTGCCGCGCATCGTCGGACGACACCGCGCCTTCGAGCTGCTGTTCACCGGCCGGGTCTTCAGCGCCATGGAAGCACGCGATCTCGGCGTGGTGAATCGCGTCATCGCGGATGCGGAGCTCGAGGCCGAGGTCGCGAAGCTCGCTGCGCAGTTCACCGGCAAATCAGCCGCGGTGCTGCGCATGGGCCGCGCGGCCTTCATGCGCCAGATCGATCTCGACTATCGCCGCAGCATTGCAAGCGCCGTGGACGATTTCTGCAACGTCGCGACGTCGGATGAGGCGCAGGAGGGCTTGAGGGCGTTCGTGGAGAAGCGGACGCCGAAATGGTGAGGACAGCAGGCCCCGCGCGTGTCGGGGCGCCGCGCGTTCAGGCGGTCCTGTCGACGGAGGACGACGTGTCGGCCGGCGGATATTTCGTCACCGGCACCATGAAGGATTTCGTGCCGACCTGGTAGATGACCTTGCCGTTCTGCCCGTCATCGGTCGCGATCTGCGTCTGCCCGAACATGATGACGTTCTTGTAGACGTAGCCGGTGCCCTGGCGCGTGACGCCGTCGGTGGTGACGCTGACCTGCGCTTCCTTGCCATTGACCGCGAGCACCTTGAAGCTCGCGCTCTTGCCGTTGGCGCTGGAATAGCCGCCCCAGCTTCCCATGAGGCGGCTGTCGGAAGCCGGCGGGGCCTGCTTCTCGAGATTCGCGGTCTGCTTGCCGGCGCCCCCGAAGGAGAACAGCATCACCATGTTCTTGCCGTCCTTGGTGCCGACCGTGACCCCGCCAAAAGTGATAAGTGTGCCCTGAACCTCGGCAAAGCCGCGCTCGGTGTGCCCGTTATGGGTGTACTCGACCTGCGCCCGGGCGCCGCGGATGTTCACGACCTTGAAGCCGACGGGCTGGTTGTTGCCCACCCAATTGCCCTTCCAGTCGCCGACCAGAGCACTCTGGTGATACAGCCGCTCGTTGGCGGGCGAAATCTGGTTGGTGCTCGATGTGACGGTGGCCATTGGACTGCTCGGAGACAGGTCTGACAAACCCGCTTTCGTTCGCCTCAGCAGATGTCAGGGTGCTGGCTCGAAACGGACAGAAACCACGCGATTAGGGACACGCGCCGGTTAACGATCGATTAATTTCAACTGCCGGGTGCGGTGGGGCAAATGATCTCATCTTCGGTAGGCGCGGGCATCGTCCGGACAACCCGAGTTCTAGAAGGCGAGCCTCAACCCGCCGCGCCCGCCATAAACCACACTCGAGTCCGACGCCTTCAGGTAGTCGCCAGAGACGAAGAAGCTGGCCGCGCCTCGGCTGAGCTCGAGGCCGCCTCCGCCCAGAACACCCCAGATCGTGTCGGCGCCCGGCGTTGCGAACGGAATGGCCTCGCCGAGCAGCGTGGCGTTCACCGCCGCACCGCCCACCCGTTGCGCGCCGAGCACGCCAACGCGGAGGCTCCCGGTGATCACCGCAAAGTCGGCGCTACGGATCGTTCCCGATAATTTCAGCTCAGCGCGCTCCTCGAGCTCCGACAGCCGGCGTCCGCCCACCGTCAGACTCGCCGTCGAAGCGCTCTCGTTGTAGCCGCCGAGGTTGCCGGCGAGATAGCGGATGCGTCCCACCGGGGTCAGCCGCCACGTCGTGCCGCCCATCTCGCCCAGCTCGATGTGACGCCCGAGACCGAGTTCGGGGATCGCGTACAAGCCGGCGTAGTCGCCCAGGGCAGTCTCGATCCCGGTCGGCGCCAGATTGTTGCTGACCACGCGGGAGCTATGTCCTGACAAGCGGCCGAGCTGGATCATCATGTCGAGGAAGGTGTCGCCGAACGTGCCGCGGGCGAAGGCGCCGCCGAACGCGACATCCGAGCTGACGCCGTTGAGATTGAGATCCTCCGTGCTCCGCATGGCGCCCGCGCCGACGAACGCGCCGAGACGAAAGAACGGATTGGCCTGCCAGTCTCCGCCGATGAAACCGCCCTGGAAGCGATTGACGGTGTGGAGCAGCGGGCCTGTTGCCGATTGATCTCGCTCGCCGGCGAAGCCGCGCGCCCACATGCTCACTCCGCCGCCATAGACGGCCGTCGGCCCCTGCGGCGTCATCACCGCGGCGAAGGCCTCGCGCGCGCCCTGCGCCGGTCTGACCCCCGTGGCGTAGCTCATCGCCGGTCTCGCAGCGGGCGGAGGCGGCTCCGCCAGCGGCAGCGCCGACGTCACCGCCGCGGAGAACGCCAGGATGTTGCGGTTGGTCGCCGCGAAAGGCGTGGGATCGACCGTGACGACCCGCGATCCCTGCACGATGTAAGGCCCCGCCGAAGTGACGGTCACGCCCGCGAGCGAGTTGAAAGTGTAATTGAAGTTGCCACCGCGGAAATCCACCCGATCGGCGCCGCCGCCGAGATCGATGCGGCCGATGATCCGGGAGCCGGCGAACGAAGTGAGCGTATCGGCCGCAGAACTTAAGGAAATCGCCAGGCTGCTGATATTCGCCGCCGCTATCAGGCCGGCATTGCTGATATCGGCCCTCAACGCATAGATCGCCGAAGCGCCGGGATCGCTGACCGACACCGTGCCGGTGTTGAAGAGCGTGAGATCGACGGTTGTGATCGCAATGCCCCGCCCCGCGATCGTGCCGGAATTGTTGATCGCGGCGATCCCGGCATCGATCGCAACCGCGTTGGAGAGGATCGCGCCGGAATTGTCGATAGTCGCCGAGCTCACCGAAACGGCGGAGACGCTTCCCGAGACGGTGCCGCTATTGACGAGCTTGACGCCAGAAAACGAAGCGATGCCGTAGGAGCCGCCGGAAATGCTGCCGCTGTTGGTGATGTCGCCGGCCCCGACGAGGTTGATGGCCCGCAAATTCCCGACGATCGAGCCGGAGTTGACGATGGTCGCGCTCGCGGCACTGAGGCCGTCGGAATTGCCGCGCACCAAGCCTGAATTCGTCAGCTTCAGGCTGCCGCTGAGATCGATGCCGGGGCCGCCGGTGGCGGTGATGGAGCCGGAGTTGGCGATGGTGGCCGTGGCGCCGTGAACACCTGACGTCACGCCGCTGATCGATCCGGAATTGGCCAGGGTGAGGGCCGTAACATCGATCGCCGCCGCGGTGGCCGCGGCGATCGAGCCCGAATTGGTGATGGCGGCGGTCGGTGCGAAGATCGCCGTCGTCTGCCCGCTGATCACGCCCGAATTGACCAGCGCGAGGTTGACGAATGCATCGATGGCGGTGCCGCCGGTGCCGCTGATCGTGCCCGAATTGACGATGTTGCCAACGTTGGTGAAGATGCCGAACTGGCCCGAAACGCTGCCGGAATTGTCGAGGTTCAAGGTGAAGCCGGAGGTCCCGATGCCGATGCTGGCGCCACTGATCGTGCCGCGATTGGCGATCGTTGCGCCCGCGGAATCGACGGCGGTGCCGCCGGACAGGATCGTGCCGCTATTGTCGATCGTCGCGCCGTTCACCGACAAGGCGGCATTGTCGCCATACACCAATCCGCGGTTCGCGAGCTTGACGGTGGAAAACGAGAGAATGCCGTAATTGCCGGAAATGTTGCCGCTGTTGGTGATGTCGCCAAAGCCGCTCAGGCTGATCGCCTGGCCGGACGTGCCGACGATCAAGCCGGAATTGGCAATGGTCGCAGTCGCCGCGCGGACACCGTTCTGGCTGCCTTGCACGGATCCCGAATTGGTCAACGTCAGGCTGCCGCTGAGATCGATGGCGGTGCCTCCGCTCGCGAAGATCAGGGCGGAATTGGTGATCGTGGCCGTGGCGCCGAGAACGCCGGACGTGACGCCGCTCACCGTGCCGCGATTCAGCAGGCTCCCGGTATTGAAGGTGATGCTCGCGGCACCCGCCGTGACCGTGGCGCCGGTGTCCACGGTGACGTTCAGATTGGTGAAGCCGGCACCGCCGTAGCCGCCCGCCGTCGCGCCAGTGCAGACGGCCGACACATCGTTCCCGGCCGCGGGCGTGCATGCGGCTTCGGCCCGTGCCGTCAGCAGCATCGAGACGGAAGCGCAGGCGGCGGCGATCGCCACGCAGCGTGCTGCTACGGCGCCAATTTTCGAAGCCATGTGTGCTGGGAATGATGCGGCAATTGCGTGTGCGAGATGGGAAACGAAGAGAAACGAACACTCAACTCTTAGGTTGCTTTGCAACGGCCGGCAATCGAGTTGGAACCGGGTCGAACGCGGCTCGCCCGGGTTGTGGCTAATCCGCCACAAAGCCGACTGCGACGCTACCGTCATCGCGATCGTCGCCACGAGACGGCAGCGAGCATTGGCGACGTAGCACGCCGCTCAGCGCCCCCAGCGGTCCGACCAGATCTTCTCGCCGATCAGGCAGTTGACGCGCGGCTCCTTGTCGGCGACGGGCATCACGGGGCGCTCCGGCGTGCGGCCGGCGACCTCCATCAGCAGCTTGGTGCGGATCGCCTCCTTGAACTTGTCGCGGTCCTTGATCGTGATGACGAAGGAGCCCGGACCGCCGATGACGCAGTCCTCGTAGTAGAAATCGAGATTGTCGATATCCATGGTCGAATAGGACGGCTCCTTGACCATGATCGGCAGGCCGTTGATGACGACGCCCTTCTCCAGCGCGGCGTCCCGCGCCACCGTGACCGGACCGCCATTGTTGTTGGGGCCGTCGCCGGAAATGTCGATCACACGGCGCAGGCCCCGATAGGGATCCTCGTCGAACAGCGGCATCGCGAACGTGATCGCACCGGAGATCGAGGTGCGCGAGGCGCGCCGGATCGGCGTCTTCATGATCTCGGCGGCGACTGCATCCGCCGTCTCCGGGCCGTCGATCAGCCGCCAGGGAATGATGATCTTCTGGTCGCTCGAGGCGGCCCACTCGAAATAGGTCACCGCGATCCGGCCGTTCGGTCCGAGCTTCAGCGCCTGAAGAAATTCCTTCGACTGGATCGCCTGCGCATAGCCTTCGCGCTGGATCGCGAGCTCGTCCATGTCCATGGAGTAGGACACGTCGACCGCGAGGATCAGCTCGACGTCGACCGTCTGCGCGTCCCTGTCGGCCGCAAACCGCTGCGGCTGGTTCTTTGGCGGTTCAAATTTTGGTCCTGGTGCCGCGATGCCCGCGACGTCCCCTCCGGCAAACATGCCGGCAACCAGCACAGCCCCGATCGAGAACAGCAAACGCATCGCAGTCTCCCGTCGTATGACGCGATGGTGACATGCAATCGCCGAGCCGCAAAGGGCGAAGATCGCTTGCGCTTCACATTCGAGTTAGGAAGCTGCGGGTCGGGACTGTGCACGCCCTTGCGCGAAGCTGCCGCCGTGTTGCCGCGCTCGCGCCGATGGAACGCGCCAGATTGCTCGCATCATCGGGGCTCGCGTTGCGCAAAGCCGGAACGACGAGCCGCGGGAGAGAGCGCCCCACCTACTTGTCCGGCCCGATTTCCATGCTAGGTTGGCCATACAGATGGGGATGGAGTCCCCCGATAACCGCCCGCCGGTCGATGACCGTGGTGGGCTGATGACTCCTGCTTGAGGAGGGGCAAACTTTGGGCCTCTGCCTTCGGCGGGAGCATGGACAAACCCGCCGATGGCGGGTTTTTTGTTGTCTGGCGACGAAAGCCGGGAGAAGGCGAAGACGTGACGACGACGACACCGAATGCTGCACGTAGCGCCCTACCCAGGGGGATCTGGGTGCTCGGCTTCGTCTCGATGCTGATGGACATCTCCTCCGAGATGATCCACGCGCTCCTGCCGGTCTATCTCGTCACCGTGCTCGGCGCTTCCACGCTCACCGTCGGCTTCATCGAGGGCATCGCGGAGGCGACGGCCTCGATCACCAAGATCTTTTCCGGCGCATTGTCCGACTGGCTCGGCCGGCGCAAGCTGCTCGCAGCGCTCGGCTACGGGCTCGCGGCCTTCACCAAACCGCTGTTCCCGCTTGCCCCCAGCGTCGGATGGCTGGTGGCGGCGCGCTTCATCGACCGCGTCGGCAAGGGCATTCGCGGCGCGCCGCGCGATGCGCTGATCGCCGATATCGCGCCTCGCGGCCTGCGCGGGGCGAGCTTTGGCCTGCGGCAATCGCTCGACACCATCGGCGCCTTCGTCGGACCGCTCGTGGCGATCGGCCTGATGTGGTGGACCGCTGACAATTTTACCGCGGTGTTCTGGGTGGCGGTGCTGCCGGCCTTCTTGTCGTTCGGCTTGATCGCGTTCGCGGTGAGCGAGCCGGAGCCGGATCCGAGCCGGGAGCCTGCAGGGAATCCGCTCAATCTCGCCGCGATGCGGCAGCTCGGCACGGTTTATTGGCGCGTCGTGGCCGTCGGCGTCGTCTTCACCCTCGCGCGCTTCAGCGAGGCTTTTTTGATCCTGCGGGCACAGAATATCGGGCTCAATGCGATGTGGGTGCCGGCGGTGCTGGTGCTGATGAACATCGTCTACGCGCTGTCGGCCTATCCGGCCGGCGTGCTCTCGGACCGGATCAACCGGACCGGCCTGCTCGCGCTCGGGCTCGTTTTCCTCGCGTGTGCCGATCTTGCGCTGGCGCTGCTGCCGAGCCTTGGCGGACTCGCACTCGGCGTCGCGCTGTGGGGGCTGCATATGGGACTGACGCAAGGCCTGCTCTCGGCCCTCGTCGCCGACGCCGCGCCGCCCAGCCTGCGCGGCACCGCGTTCGGCTATTTCAACCTGTTCACCGGCCTTGCCTTGCTGGCCGCGAGCGTGATCGCCGGCGCGCTGTGGGACGCCTATGGTCCGGCAGGAACGTTCTTTGCGGGGCTCGGCTTCGCGCTGGTCTCGCTCGTGGGACTATTGGCCGTCGGCAACGGTCTGGCAGCGGAGGACAAATGAGGATGAGAGGTCGTTCGTCGTGCTGAGCGGAGCAATCGCCATCATGGTCGGCAGCGTGCTCGGCGGCTGCGCACGCTATTTCGTTTCCGGCGTGATCGCGCGGCGGCTGGGCGAGACGTTTCCGTGGGGCACCATGACCATCAACGTCACCGGTGCCTTCCTGATCGGCATTTTCGGCGCGCTGGCGACCCATCCCGGCTCGGCCTTCGCCGCGCCCAATCCGTGGCTGTTCGCGGTGACGGGATTTCTCGGCTGCTACACCACGGTGTCCTCGTTCAGCCTGCAGACGCTGACGCTCGTGCGGAGCGGCGAACCGATGCATGCGCTCGGCAATGTCGTGTTCTCGGTCGGGCTCTGCCTTGCCGCCGTCAGCTGCGGTTTCCTCCTTGCGGACGGTCTGGGAGGCTAACGCGATGGCATTTGTCGAAGCGTTGGCCAGGCCGCGGCTTCACCTCGCCCCGCTTGCGGGGAGAGGTCGGAATCTGCGTGAAACGCAGATTCCGGGTGAGGGGGACTCTCCGCGAGTCCAACTGCCACCTCCCTCGTGGAGAGCCCCCCTCACCCCGACCCTCTCCCCGCGCGCGGGGAGAGGGAGAAGGGCTAGAGGCCGATGAACTCTCCCGCCGAGCGCTGGCGCACTGCGATGCTTTACGGCTGGGTTGCTGTCGGCAGCATCGTCGGCGGGCTGACGCGCTATCTCGTCGGGCTCGCGCTCGACACCGGGCCGGGCTTTCCCTTCGCGACGCTGTTCATCAACGCAACGGGCTCGCTGATCATCGGCTTCTACGCGACCTTGACCGGCCCCGACGGCCGTCTGCTGGCGCGGCCCGAGCACCGGCAATTCGTCATGACCGGGTTCTGCGGCGGCTACACCACCTTTTCGACCTTCAGCCTGGAGACCTTCCGCCTGTTCCACGGCGGCATGAGATACACCGCGCTCGCCTATATCGCGGCGTCGGTGATCTGCTGGCTGGTGTCGGTGTGGGCAGGCCATATGATGGCGAGCCGCTACAACCGCTTGACGAGGAACTGACCATGCAAATCCCCAATCAGGCAGTTTCGCTCCGGATCTTCATCGGCGAGAGCGACCATTTCGACGGCAAGCCGCTTTATGAAGCGATCGTGATGACCGCGCGCGAGCGGCACCTTGCCGGCGCCACCGTGCTGCGCGGCCCCATGGGCTTCGGCAAATCGAGCCGGCTGCATACGTCGAAGATCCTGCGGCTTTCTGAAGATTTACCGCTCTTGATCGAGATCGTCGACAGCGAGGACAACATCAACGCATTCCTGCCCATCCTGGATGGCATGATGTCGAGCGGGCTGATCACCTTGGAGAAGGTGCAGGTCCTGCAATATGGTGCGAAGGCCGCAGGCTGATCGCTGCGGCGGGGAACTCGAGCCCGCCGTGTCCGGGAGGCGGAATGAACAATACTGTCACCAAGCCGAAGACGCGGACCAGGACCAAGGTCGAGCGGCCGAAGCTGCACAAGGTCATCCTGATCAACGACGACTACACGCCGCGCGAATTCGTCACCATGATCCTGAAGGCCGAATTCCGCATGACCGAGGATCAGGCCTACAAGGTGATGATCACTGCGCACAAGCTCGGCGCCTGCGTCGTCGCCGTGTTCACCAGGGACGTCGCCGAGACCAAGGCCACCCGCGCCACCGACGCCGGCCGCGCCAAGGGCTATCCGCTGCTGTTCACGACGGAGCCGGAGGAGTAGCGGCGCTATCTGCCCGCTTCGGGTCAATTTTAGCGATCCGCGCTACCGCAGGTTCAATCTCCTGTGTCACCACAACGCGATGACAGTCGCACTGCGCAAACAGCTCGCGCTCGAGCCCGCCCGCCCCGAAACCTCGTTCGGTCCGTTCAAGCTCCTGCATGCCCTGCCCTGGCTGATCCTGGCGGCTGCAATGCGGGTGATCGCGTTCGGCGGCGGCGCCGTGGCACTGCCGGCCATCATCGTTTCCGACATTTCGGTGCTGCTGGCGTTCTTTGCGACGGCACGACAATCGATCGAGGCGGCCGGCGGCCAATCCTCGCTCGGCACGCTGACATTGGGCGACCAGTTCAAGCTCTCCTTCTCGATCCTGTGGCGGATCATGCTCGTGACGATCGCTGCGGCGCTCAGCGCCGCAGCGATCGGCTATGAGGCTTCGTATCATCTGATGGCAGGCCTCGACGGCATGGCATTCGACCAGTTCACCCATCCCGGTCGATTCTGGAGCGCATGGATCGCCGCACTCGTGCTGCTCATGATCGTCCGTGCCGAGCGCGACGACGGCAACGTCGCCCTGTTTGCCGCCATAGGCGAATTCGCGCGGCGCGGACTGTGGCTCGGCGCCGCCGTCATCGTCCTCGGCAGCGTCAACGTCGCCCTCGCCTATGGACAGGAAGCGGTGCGCAGCGCGATCTGGAATTTCTGGCAGACCTCGTCGGCGACCCAGTTCAGCAAGAACCTGATCTATTTCGTCTTCATCTTCAGCTTTGCCATGCTGCGGCTGTGGATCACTCTGACGATCCTGACGCTTGGGCTGAGGCAGTCGTATGTGCGCGCTGACTAGTTCCGCCGACGGTGCCGTCCGCTAGGCCATCACAACCGGCGTCTCCTCGCCGAGCCCGTACACGCGCTGCGCCTTGGAAAATCCCGCGATCGGAAACTCGCCGAGCTCGCGCCAGTCGTGGCGGCAGACATTGGCAAAACCTTCCGAGGCAACGACGGTCCGCCCCAGGCGGCCCGTGATCTTCTCGAGCCTTGCGGCAAGGTTCACGGCGGGACCAATGCAGGTGAAGTCGAGGCGGTTGCCGCCGCCGATATTGCCGTAGAGGATGTTGCCGACGTGCAGCGCGACGCCGAAGCGGAAGCGCTCGACGGCCTCGCCAACCGGAAAGGTCAGCGCCTCGACGCTGGCGCGGGACTCGCGCGCCGCTTCCAGCACGCGCGTGCAGACATGGGCGGCATCGCCGACATATTCGTCGATCGGGAACACAGCGAGCAGGCCGTCGCCCATGAATTTCAGCACTTCGCCGCCATGGCCGCGGATCGCGGTGACCTGACAGTCGAAATAGTGATTGAGGATCTCGACCACGGTCTCGGCCGGCAGCCGGTCCGACAGCGCGGTGAAGCCGCGCAGATCCGACAGCCAGATCGCGGCCTGCATGGTGTCGTTGTGACCGCGGCGGATCTGCCCGCCGAGGATGCGCGCGCCGGCGCGGTTGCCGACATAGGTGTCGAGCAGCATCTCGGCGGTGCGGCGCAGGCTGATGATCTCGCTGACGCGCGCCAGCGGCGTCACGATGGAGCGGATCGCCGCGATGTGGTCGTCGGTGAAGCCGCCGGGATGCCGTGTCACCCAGCTCGTCGCGTGGACCGAGCCGTCGAGAAACGGCATCGGCACCGCGATGTAGTCGGTCGCTCCTTCGGCGCGCAGGTCGTCGAGGATCGGAAACCGCTTGTTGTCGGGATCGCCGATGCGCCCCCTGACTTCGATCCCCTGCTCGAACACGATGCGGAGCGGGCTCGCGGCGAATTCGGGCGTATCGAGGATCTCGAAATCGACGGTGCCGACCTCGACCTCCTCGCCCTGCCGCCAGATGAAGTTGCGGCCGAAGATCTCCGGATGCAGCGTGCGGATGAAGATGCCGAACCGCCACAGCGGCAGGCCGGCGTCGACCAGATGCTCGCAGACGTCCGCGATCATCTCGGCCGGGGTGCCTGACGACCGCGCGCCGTCGATCAGCCAGTTGGTGATGCGCTGGAGCTCGGAGCTTTGCATGCCCGCATTTGCGGACGAAGTTGTAGCGCCGTCAAGCTGCGCGGTGGGCTAGTACCGCGACATCAACGCCCCACCTGCCCGCGATCGCGCAAAAAGTGGTCGGCGAGCACGCAGGCCATCATGGCTTCGCCGACGGGGACGGCGCGGATGCCGACGCAGGGGTCGTGACGGCCTTTCGTGAAGATTTCGGTCTCGGCCCCCTTGCGATCGACGGTGAGACGCGGCTGCAGGATCGACGAGGTCGGCTTCACCGCGAAACGCACCACCACCGGCTGCCCCGTGGAGATGCCGCCCAGCACGCCGCCGGCATGGTTGGACAAAAAGCGCGTGCCGTCATTGCCGGTGCGCATCTCGTCGGCATTCTCCTCGCCGGTCAATTCCGCCGCGCCGAAACCGGCGCCGATCTCGACGCCCTTCACCGCGTTGATGGTCATCATCGCGCCCGCCAGATCGGAATCGAGCTTGGCGTAGATCGGCGCGCCAAGGCCGGCCGGCACGCCTTCGGCGACCACCTCGATCACCGCGCCGATCGAGGAGCCGTTCTTGCGGATGCCGTCGAGATAGGTCTCGAAGAACGCGGCCTTGTCCTTGTCCGGGCAGAAGAACGGATTTTTGGCGATCTCGTCCCAGTCCCACTTCGCACGGTCGATCTTGTGCGGGCCGATCTGCACCAGCGCGCCGCGCACCTTCACGTCGGGCAGCACCTTGCGCGCGATGGCACCGGCGGCAACGCGCGTCGCGGTCTCGCGCGCCGAGGAGCGGCCGCCGCCGCGATAATCGCGCAGGCCGTATTTGGCTTCATAGGTGAAGTCGGCGTGACCGGGCCGAAACTTGTCCTTGATCTCGGAATAGTCCTTGGAGCGCTGGTCGGTGTTCTCGATCAGGAGCCCAATCGGCGTGCCGGTCGTCACCTGCACGCCGGTCTCCGGATGCGCCATCACGCCGGAGAGGATCTTGACCTGGTCCGGCTCCTGGCGCTGGGTGGTGAAGCGCGACTGGCCCGGCCGGCGGCGATCGAGGTCCTGCTGGATGTCGGCCTCGGTGAGCGGGATCATGGGCGGACAGCCGTCGACCACGCAGCCGATTGCCACCCCATGGCTCTCGCCGAAAGTGGTGACGCGGAACATGTGGCCGAAGGTATTGAAGGACATCGCTGCTCGCTGGCTCGGTTCCGGCGTGTGGTAACGCGCCCTCGATGGAGGGTCAAATGCGTACCACATTCGTCATGGCCGGGCTTGTCCCGGCCATCCACGTTCTAGCTGCCGCGAGCGCGAAAGTCCGTGGATGCCCGGGACAAGCACGGGCATGACGGCGGAGATTGCGGCGGCACCGTTAGCTATGCTTCTCCAGCCGGCCGTCGCGGAACACGTAGACGGCGCCCTGCTCGATATAGAGCTCGGCGGCACTGACGGGGGTCTCCAGGCCGAGTGACACCATCAGGGCCCGGCAGGTCCCGCCATGGGCGACCGCGACGATGTCGGTCCGCAGCTGGTCGTACCAGGCGCGAACGCGGACCTGCACGTCGGCATAGGTCTCCCCGCCGTCGGGGCCGACCGTCCATTTGTCGGCGAGGCGCCTGGCATAGACGCCGGGATCCTTCGCCTCGCTCTCGGCCAACGTCAGACCTTCCCAGACGCCATAGCCGATCTCGCGCAGGCGATCGTCGAGCGCGTAATCCGCCACCGGCAGCTCTAACTTGGCGCGCGCGAGTTCCATGGTCTGGCGCGCACGGCCGAGCGGGCTCGACACATAGGGTAACGCCGCCTTGTCGCGGCCCTCGCGCTTGAACAGATCGGCGAGAATGCTGCCGGCCTGCACGGCCTGACCACGTCCGCGCGCGTTCAGCGGAACGTCCTTGGTGCCCTGAAGCCTCCCGAGCGCATTCCACTCGGTCTCACCATGGCGAAGGTAATAGATCGTGGGCACGGGCATTCCGGATTTGAGGCTAGTCCTTGCCGCCGAACGAGATGTCCGGCGCGTCCGGGCGCTTCATGCCGAGCACGTGATAGCCGGAATCGACGTGATGCACTTCGCCGGTGACGCCGCGCGAGAGGTCGGAGAGGAAATACAGCGCACTGCCGCCGACGTCCTCGGTCGACACGTTGCGCCGCATCGGCGCGTTGGCCTCGTTCCACTTCAGGATATAGCGGAAGTCGCCGATGCCGGACGCCGCGAGCGTCTTGATCGGACCTGCCGAGATCGCGTTGACGCGGATGTTCTTCTCGCCGAGGTCGGCGGCGAGATAGCGCACGCTGGCCTCCAGCGCCGCCTTGGCGACGCCCATCACGTTGTAATGCGGCATCCACTTCTCGGCGCCGTAATAGCTGAGCGTGATCAGCGAGCCGCCGTCGGTCATCAGCTTCTCGGCGCGCTGCGCCACCGCCGTGAACGAGTAGCAGGAGATCAGCATCGACTTGGAGAAATTCTCCTGCGTGGTGTCGACGTAGCGGCCGTCGAGCTGTTCGCCATAGGCGATCGCGTGCACCAGGAAGTCGATCTTGCCCCATTTCTCCTTCAGCACCGCGAACGCGGCATCGATGGTCGCGGCATCCGTGACATCGCAATGGCCGAGCACGAGACCGCCGATCTCGGCGGCGAGCGGCTCGACGCGCTTCTTCAGCGCATCGCCCTGATAGGTAAAGGCGAGCTCGGCGCCGGCGGCGTGGCATGCCTTGGCGATGCCCCAGGCGATCGAGCGGTTGTTGGCAACGCCGAGGACCACTCCGCGCTTTCCTTGCATCAGACCCGAATTCTGCGCCATTTTTGAACGTCCCGTCGAACTCTTGGTGAGGTCTGGAGGTACACCAGCCCTCCCCTGCGGTACAGCCCTAATACGCTGCGTTAACGCTGTTTCGAGCGCCGGAATAGCCGTTCCGTTCGGGTGTTATGATCGCTATAGGCGCTCGCGCCTGATACCAGGACGTCAAGACCGCAATGAGTGCGTTTCGCCAGAGTGTGGAAGCCATGATCCCGGCGTTGCGCCGCTACGCCCGCGCGCTCACGCGCGACGCGGACGCGGCCGACGATCTGGTGCAGGACACGCTGGTGCGAGCACTGCGTTCGGAGCGATTGTTTCTCGGAGGCGACGTCAGGAGCTGGCTCTACACGATCCTGACCAACCTCAACAAGAACCGGCGGCGCTCGCTGGCGAGGCGGCCGCAGTTCATGCAGCTGACGGAGAACAACCCGGATGCCAGCGGCACCGAAGCCGAAGGACGCGACATCGAGAGGGCGCTGGCGACGCTCGTCGAGGAGCAACGCTCGGTGTTGCTCCTCGTGATGCTGGAAGGCATGAGCTACCGCGAGGTCGCCGACATCCAGGGCGTGCCGATCGGCACCGTGATGTCGCGCCTCGCCCGTGCCCGCGCCCACGTCAAGGCCTCGCTGGAGGGCGAGCGCCCGACGCTCAGGCGGGTGAAATGATGGCAGGGTTGATGCATCGCGTGTCATCCGCCAGCAGCATGAAGATGAGCTACGCGACGTCGAGCTTTGAACGACATTTAAGGCCACAGAGCCAGAGACGATTGATATGAACGACCGCAATATCCCAGTGACCGAGGACGAACTGCACGCCTATGTCGACGGCGAGCTGCCGGCCGAGCGCCGCGCCGACGTCGAGGCCTGGCTCGCCGCCCATCCTGAAGAGGCCGAGCGCGTGCAGTCCTGGCGCGCCATGGCGGAGATGCTGCACGCCCGCTACGATGCCGTCGCCCAGGAGCCGGTGCCGGCCCGGCTGGAGCTCGAGCGGCTGGAACGCCGCCCGCGGCAATGGCTCTATGGCGCCGCGGCGGCCGTGCTGGTCGCCTTCGTCGCCGGCGGCGCCGCCGGCTGGGTCGGGCATGGCGCCGCCAATGCCCCCTCCACCTTCCGGAGCTTTACCGCGGACGCGCTCGACGCCCACCGCCTCTATGTCGTGGAGGTCCGCCACCCCGTCGAGGTCGGCGGCAATGAGCGCGACCACCTGCAGGCCTGGCTGACCCGGCGCTGCGGCTGGACCGTGTTCGCGCCGAACCTGGAGGCGAGCGGACTGAAGCTCGTCGGCGGCCGGCTGTTGCCGGGACCGAACGGTCCGGCCTCGTTCCTGATGTATGAGGGCGCCTCGGGCGAGCGCTACACGATCTACACCGCCAAGACCGAGAATGGTGCGACGCAAATGCGCTACGCCAAAACGGACAAGGACGGCGCGCTGTTCTGGGCCGAGCGCGGCGTCGGCTACGTCGTCAGCGGCGGCGGTGATCGCGACCGGCTGACCCGGGTGGCGCAGGCGGTGTATGATCAGGCCGAGAAAAACGGCACCTAGACAGCCGCTCGAGGGCGGTGCCTAGATTCCGTCATTGAAAATTTGGAATGAAGACATCGGCGCGTCTCATTATCGCACCGGATGATCACGCGAAAATGAGCAGCGTTCGATCCGCCGATCGACGCGGGCGGCCTCGATTGGGGTTTTTGGTACCGCGCTGGTCCCCCTCTCGAGGCCGCACCTTTTTATCGGCTGCCCCGCCGGGCAACCGACACGTCTCGAACGTCAGCGTCGAAGCGCGAGCCGCGCTTCAGGCGTATGTTGAGCATCATCCTTTTGGGAAGAGAATGCTCCGATCGTCGGGATGACTCGGCTAGCGCCCTAGCCGAGCCCGCTACGTGGATTGTAGGGGTGTTGGTCCCGCCACTTCTCCATCAATGCTTCAAGCTCGGCGTCGTTCCCGTCCGGTAGCATAATCCTGATGGTGACGAAGAGATCCCCGGTTCCGCCAGATTTCGGCAATCCCTTACCTTTGAGGCGGAAGGTCCGGCCACTGGAGGTATTTTTCGGAACCGAAAGCTCCACGGCATTGCCGAGGGTGGGCACGCGGACCTTGGCTCCGAGCACCGCCTCGTAGAGCGTCACCGGCAGATCGATCCGCAAGTCGGCGCCCTCGACCTTGAAGTGGGCGTGCGGCGCGATGTTGATGGTGATCAGGAGATCGCCGGGCGGATGGCCCTGCGCGGACTCGCCCTGTCCCCGGAGCCGGATCTGCTGGCCCTCAGTGACGCCGGCCGGAATCTTGACGTTGAGCTCCTTGCCTGTCGGCAGCCGGACGCGCTTCTCGCCGCCCTTGACCGACTCTTCCAGCGAGACGGACATGGCGACATTCACGTCGAGATCGAGCCCGACGCCGCCGGTGTCGAATTCGAACTGCCCGGCGCCGCCGGCCCCAGGCCGGGCGCCGCGCATCCCGCCGCCGAACATGCTGTTGAGGATATCCTCGAACGCGCCGCCGCCCTGGCCGGGGCCGCCGCCGGAGCGGAACGTATAGCTTTCGAACCCGCCGGGGCCGGCGCGGCCGCGCGGCCCGCCACCGCCCGGAAAACCCTGGAAGCGCGGCTTGCCGTCGGCGTCGATCTCGCCGCGGTCGAACTGCTTGCGCTTGTCCTCGTCGCCGATGATCTCGTTCGCCGAGTTGATCTCGGAGAAGCGTTCGGCGGCCTTGGGGTCGTCCTTGTTGCTGTCGGGATGATGCTTCTTGGCAAGCTTGCGATAGGCGCTTTTGATCGCGGCAGCGCTGGCGCTCCGCGGCACCCCCAAGACCTCATAGGGGTCGCGCATCCGTCACGTCTCCTTCAAGAAATCGAATTGTTCAAAGGGCTCCCCGCCCCACCTGCAATCCATGTGGGGAGAGAGTGGCATTTTTGCAACTAGGGGCGCGCGCCGAATCCTAGCTCCGCCACGGCTTTAGCGTATGAATCTCCCAACGGCCACGGGTGCTTTGGCAGCCGGCGCCCTGGAGCCAGCTTTCGGTCGCCCCGTTGACGTAGCTCGCCAGGAAATCGCGGCATTTGCGGCCGTCCTCGGCGGCATAGGACTGCGCGATCGGCGTCACCGAACCGCGCGCGCCGGTCTCCGGATTCTCCCAATGCTGGCTGGAATCCCTGTCGCCCTTGCTGAGGACGTCGGAGGCGGCGTTGCGGGCGAAGGCGAGATCGGTCTCGGTCGGCGGGGCGTCCTTCGCCGGCCGCGCGATCGAACCGGTGAGGTCGCTGTCGTCGGCCTTGGCGTAGGCACTCTTGTCATTGCGGGAAAAGCTGCATCCTCCGGCACCGAGCCCGATGAGAATGATCGTCATGACAAAGCCGGACGGCCGGATCGCCGATAGGCCAACGCGTCCCCATGCCCTATATAGGGCGGTAGCGGACGACAACGCGTTTTGGGCCGCGGGACGCAACTCGGACTCCAGACATGACCGACACGACCTCGATGAAACACCAGACACCCTTAACATCCGGTGATTTCACCGCCGCCGACGAGCCATTTGCATTGTTCGAGGCCTGGCTGAACGAGGCGATCAAGAGCGAGCCGAACGATCCGAACGCCATGGCGCTCGCAACCGTCGACCCCGACGGCTTGCCTGACGTGCGCATGGTGCTGATGAAGGGCTTCGATACCGAGGGTTTTGTCTTCTACAGCCACATCGCCAGCCAGAAGGGCCGCGAACTCGCCGCAAATCCTAAGGCAGCGTTACTTTTTCACTGGAAGTCGCTGCGCCGTCAGGTCCGCATCCGCGGCAACGTGACGCCGGTGACCGAGGCCGAGGCCGACGCCTATTTCGCCACCCGGCCCAAGCAGGCCCAGATCGGCGCCTGGGCGAGCAAGCAGTCGCAGGAGCTGGAAAGCCGCTTCGCCTTCGAGCAGGCGATCGCGAAGGTCGCGGCCAGATACGTCATCGGCGAAGTGCCGCGGCCGCCGGGCTGGAGCGGCTGGCGCATCACGCCCTCGCGGATCGAGTTCTGGCACGACCGCCCGTTCCGCTTGCACGACCGCATCGAATTTCGCCGTGACGCGGCGGGCCAGAAGTGGTCCAAGACGCGGATGTACCCCTAAGCTTTAGGCCGACCTGAAAGATGTCCATGCCGCATTCGTCCAATGCGCCGCGCCGCACACTGCTCCTGACCGGAGCAAGCCGCGGCATCGGCCACGCCACCGTGATCCGCTTCTCCTCGGCGGGTTGGCGCGTCATCACCTGCTCGCGGCATCCGTTTCCGGAGGACTGTCCGTGGGACGCGGGGCCCGAGGACCACATCCAGGTCGACCTCGCCGACCCCGCAGATACCACGCGCGCGATTTCCGACATCCGCAACCGGCTCGAAGGCGGCACGCTGCATGCGCTGGTCAACAATGCCGCGATCTCGCCGAAGGGCGCGGGCGGCTCCAGGCTCGGCTCGGTCGACACCGATCTCGACACCTGGACGCACGTCTTCCATGTCAACTTCTTCGCGCCGATCATGATGGCGCGCGGGCTGATCGAGGAATTGAAGGCGGCCAAGGGCTCGGTCGTGAACGTCACCTCGATCGCGGGCTCGCGCGTGCACCCGTTTGCGGGCGCCGCCTACGCCACGTCGAAGGCCGCGCTCGCATCGCTGACGCGCGAGATGGCCTCCGATTTCGGCCGCGTCGGCGTGCGCGTCAACGCCATCGCACCGGGCGAGATCGACACCTCGATCCTGTCGCCCGGCACCGAGAAGATCGTCGAGCAGCAGATCCCGATGCACAGGCTCGGCACGCCCGACGAAGTGGCCAAGATCATCTACGTGCTGTGCACGGACACCTCGTCCTACGTCAACGGCGCCGAGATCCACATCAACGGTGGCCAGCACGTGTAGTCCGTTCGCGTCATTGCAGTGACGCAACAAGGGCGACAACCTCGCTCTCTCGTGTCCCGGACGCGTTGCGGCACGCAGTGACGCTGCGCAGAGCCGGGATCCAGGGGCGGCTCGGCACGCGGCGAGGTGGGCCCCGGCTCTGCAGCGCACCGTCCACATGGACGATGCTTCGCATCGCCGGGATGACGCTGCGCTGCGTCCGGGGCACGAGAACGGAGTGTGGCGCACATTGCGATGCTCCAGTGCATATCCCAGCTGCAGTGCCGTAGGGTGGGCAAAGGCGCGTAGCGCCGTGCCCACCAATTTCTCCAACATCACGATAGAAGACGTGGGCACGCTGCGCTTTGCCCACCCTACGATATCGAGTTTGTGGCACGCAGCTCAAGTAGCAGACACGGCATCGCGGCCTCGCGGCGCAATTCGCCCGAGCTTTGCCTGGTCTCGCTACCCTCTAAATCCAAGAGGGCGCAGGGAAGGCCGGGTGCTGGCTCGCACCCGCGGTCCGCTGCGCGAAAAGCACACGCAGAAAGAACCGCACAGCAGCATACAGGTGGTGCCGATCACTCGGCCTTCCCTGCGCAGTGGCTGGACGGCTTATGCCGTGATCTCCCGGGAGCCGACCATTCCTTCTGGCCTCCCTCGCCGTTCGAATTGACGATGCCGTCCACCCGGTTGGGCTCGCGCGCATCTTCGAACAGCTTGACCGTAGCAACGACGGCCAGGACCACACGGTTTTGCCGTACGCACGGCCCGCCATTTCGCCGCAGTTTTTCCAGCCCTGTCGACGAAGCCGGAAACATACAGACGAGACGAAGCCTAGCAGCGCCGTCGTCCGCACGAAGCCTCGGGCTCACAGGGACACCCCGCCCTGCCCGCACCTCTCGTGCCGACGCTGCCGCGTCCACCGCAAGCCCGGCTCGCGATGCGTGACGACACATGATCGCCCCTCTTGGTGAGCCGGGATGGGCAACACATACGCCGAAACCGAATTTCGGTAAAGTGGAATATTTTTGGCGGGATGGATTGACAGAGCGCGACACAGGCCCCGTTTTCGGCTGGATGGGCGGTTCAGTCGCTCTCTAGCGCACCCGCCAATCGGACGTCACAGCCGATTGTCCTGAAGAGAAAGGGAAGCAAGGCGATCCAGACAACGCCGCCGCAAGACCTGGATCGCCCTCGCCTTCCGTTCCTCAATCGATTCGAATCCGACGTGACCTGTCGCGCGGCCGCGGAGCGGCCGTGCTGAATGCGGTCGAGCAGTCGTCGTCGTTCTCACCGTCGAGCAGCGGAGCACCACAGTGCCGGCACATGCGTGCCGACATCGACGACGCCTTGCCGCTCGCCAGGACCTGACGATAGTTCGCCAGGTCGATGACGTTGCGGGGCGACGTTATGTGTTTTTCAACCATGGTTGTTCCTCGCGGCTACGCACTGCTTATCGCAGACAAGTTTCGCGCAAACGTTCAGCCCACCGCTCAAATTTTACCGGAGGAATTGCGGCACGGCGAACACATCACGGCGCGGCCTCAATCCCGATCTATTCTGCGACACGATTCACCGTGTCTGTACGACCGGCGTAAGGTCTCGGTAGCTATTTTCCGAGCGCGACGAGATCAGAGCCACTTCTTCCACTTGAAGAGCCAGTACGGAAGAATCGCGGCGACAAGCATCATCACCAGCGCCATCGGATAGCCGTGCGCCCATTCGAGTTCCGGCATCATCTTGAAGTTCATGCCGTAGATCGAGGCGATCAGCGTCGGCGGCATCAGCACGACGGCCATGACCGAGAACAGCTTGATGATGTTGTTCTGCTCGAGATTGACGACGCCGAGCATGGCATCGAGCACGAAGGTGATCTTGCTGGAGAGATAGGAGGCGTGGTCGGTCAGCGAGGAAACGTCACGCTGCATGGTCTTGAGCTGCTCGCGCATGTCCTTCGACCATTTCACGCCCTCCACCACCGCCGAAAGGAAGGTGACGACGCGGCCGATCGACACCAGGCTCTCGCGAACCTTCGAGGTCAGATCGCCTTTGCGGCCGATCGAGATCAGGATCTGGGAATACTGCTTGGCGTGACCGTGGCGCTCGCTCTCGGGCTCGAAGATGTCGTGGCTGACCTGGTCGATCTCGGCGCCGCAGCGCTCCAGGATGTCGGCGCAGCGGTCGATCACGGCGTCCAGCAGTTCCATCAGCACCATCTCGCCGGTAATGGAGGGCGTGCAGGAGCGGGCGAGCTTGGCCTCGACCAGGGCGAACGGCTTCGGCAGGTCGTAGCGCACCGTCACCAGGCGGTGGTCGCCGAGGATGAAGGTCACCGCCGTGGTCCGGGGCATGTCGGTATCGGAGTGGCACATCAGCGTCGCGGTCATGTAGCGGGCGCCGTTCTCGATATAGAGACGGCTGGAGATCTCGATCTCCTGCATGTCTTCCCGGGTCGGGATGGCGATGCCGGCGAGCCGCTCCACCGCCTTGTCCTCAGCCGCGCTCGGGTTGACGAGATCGATCCAGACCGCGCTTTCTGGCAACGCGGTAAGATCTTCGATGACAACCTTCTTCAGGACGGACTCTGAGGGAACAAACACCGAAAACATGCACGACTCCAGAGAACCTGCGACAGAATGACAGCCCTTAGCGCGATTCTGACAAGTTCACGATGACAACCACATTAACGGAGCGTTGGCATTTGTGGCGGTGCCATGGCTCAACTGTGGCACGAACTCGACAGTCCGGCCCCCTTTGGCCCAAAAATCTTCACGGGGCCGCAAAACTTGCGGCAGAAAAGCCACAGCTTGGGTCTCGCAGCGCGGGATAAGGCCTTCAGTGCTGGAATTGTGGCAGATTTCAACGATAATGGGATTAACGGAGTCGAGGAACTTGGGCGGTAAGCTCAGGCCTTCCGCACGGTATTGTTTTGATTGGAACCAAATCATGTCGTCGCTGAAAGTTAAGTTGGGAATTCTGGCCGCCGGCCTGATGCTGTCGGGCTGCATGCAGGCCACGCATTTCGAGGCGACCGACACCAAAGCCTTCAAGCCGAAGGATAAGGAACTGCTCGCCAAGGTTCGGTACGAGAACACCCCGGTTGCGGAGCCGTTCCGCCGCGCCATCGTCCAATACCACCGCAAGGAATCGCCCGGCTCGATCGTGGTCGATTCCGACAATCACTACCTCTATTACGTGCTGGATGGCGGCAAGGCGATCCGTTACGGCATCACCGTTGGCGAAGAGGCCATGGCCTGGTCGGGCATCGCCAAGGTGGGCAGCAAGACCGAGTGGCCGGCCTGGCACCCCACCCCCGGCGAAATTTCGCGCCTGGGCGTGCCGACCTATGTCGCACCTGGCCCGGACAATCCGATGGGCTCTCGCGCGATTTACCTCTATTCCGGCGGGAAAGACACGTTGTTCCGCATCCACGGCACCAACCAGCCGGAATATATCGGCGCCTCGATCTCGTCGGGCTGCATCCGCCTGACCAACGAGGACGCGATCGATCTCTATGACCGCGTCAAGCTCGGCACCCTCGTCGTGGTGCTCGAGCCGAAGCACGGCGATTCGCCCTACAATTCGCGGCTGGCGCTCGGCGGCAGCCAGACCGGCCAGGCGGGCAGCTACTGATCGCCTGCTGATCTCTGAGATCCAAAAGCGCCGGTTTCACCGGCGCTTTTTTGTTGCCGACTTGCGCGGCTGGGACTTGCTGCCTTCGGCCGCCGGCTTTTTCGCAGTCGTCCGTTAAGAAGCCGGATTGATCGAGGCTGGCCGGGCGAGCGTGCGCCATAGCTGGGCCAGGAACAGGCACAAGAGATATCTCAGCCAGGCGAGGATGCGGCGGAAGTTGTGTCCGACGGCTGAGAGGACGACGTTGGCGGCATCGCCGGCGCGGCCTTTGAGGTAGCAGCGCCCGAGGTGGCCTTCCGCCTTCAGGTGTCCGATGATGGGCTCGATGGCGGAGCGGCGGCGCAGCTCGCGCTTGATGACACCGAAAACGCCGCGCTTCTGGCCGGAGATGAAGACGCGACGGGGATTTTGTGCGTCGTGGCCGCGGTATCCCTTGTCGACATAGGCCCGCTCGATCGGACAGCCGGTGAGTGTCTCGGTGCGGTCAATGACGTCCCGCAAGGTGTGACCGTCGTAGGGGTTGTCGGGCAGTGCGCTGGCGTGCAGCACGAACAGGCCAC
The DNA here is from genome assembly GCF_002278135.3 of Bradyrhizobium ottawaense. Lineage (NCBI taxonomy): Bacteria > Pseudomonadati > Pseudomonadota > Alphaproteobacteria > Hyphomicrobiales > Nitrobacteraceae > Bradyrhizobium > Bradyrhizobium ottawaense. Next base: position 6,308,220 of record NZ_CP029425.2, read on the forward strand.
CGGGAGCCCGGCGGTTGTTGGTGACGATGGAGGCCTTCACGCCGAACTCGTAAGGCGCGCTGGCCTTGCCCTTGCCGATGCACTCCACTTCCGGGGCATGGAAGGAATAGAGCTTCCAGCCGCGCTGGCGCTGCTGCTGCGAGCGGATCTGCGTGGCCCGGCCGAGCGGGAGGGCGAACGCCTGCTCCAGTGCTGGCTGGCCTTCGATCTTGCGGCGGATGTCGCGGATGATCCGGCCCAGCCGGCTACGCAGGATACGCAACTGCCGCTGATGCCGCCTGAACTGTTTGGCATGGGCGTAGCGGCCGGCCATCATCGCGGCGGCCTTGGCGATGCGAGCATAGGATTGCCGCAGCCTGACGCCGTGCCTGATCGCCAGGCGGTTGAGCCCCTTGATGGCCGCATGCAGCAGCTTGGCATCGGTCGGAAAGGTGATGGCCTTCGGCTGCACCGTGGTGTCGACCGTAACCCGCTTGAGGTCCTGGCTGCGTAATGCACCGGCCTCGTGCGCTACCCGCAAGCTCTCGGCCAGCAGCAACTCCAGCTTGTCGCCAAGCCGCTTGCGCCAATGGCTCAGGTCCGAGCGCTCGTGCGGGAACGTGTGCTGAAAGAACTCTTCCCCGGTGAAGAACTGGAAGTATGGGTCATGGACCCAGCGCTCGCACACCTCCTCATCGGACAGCCCGTAAATGTGCTTGAGCAACAGCAGACCGATCATGAAGCGCGTCTCGATCCCGGGCCTGCCGTTCTCGCTGTAGAGCGGCGCGATCTCGCCGTCGATCCAGTCCCAATCGACCTTGCCGGCGAGCAGAACCAGCTCGTGCTTCATATTGATGATCTGGTCGAGCCGAGCCCGGAACAGATCGTTCGATCCCGTCGTCTTGTGCTTCTTCGGCCGCATCGTTCCCTCCGATGCAGACAAGGAATCATGCTTCCCGCTTCGAGGGAATCCACGAAAACCAAATCGCAAGGTTCTGACGCCCAAAGCATCAAAACCTTGCAATCTGGAAATGCCCCTTAGCCCAAATCGAGATTCCCGATCAGTGGCTTAGTCCTTCTTCACGGACGACTTCGCAGGCGCCGCGGACTTCTCCACCGCCTCGTCGTCAGCTCCTTCCTTTTCTTCAGGCTTGGCCTCGGGCTTGGCCTCGGGCTTGACCTCGGGCTTGGCCGCGACCTCGCGCGGTGGCGCCTCCTCGGGGCGTTCCGCCGGCAGCAGCGGGGCGACCTGCGGCAGGGGATCCCAGACGTTCCACTGGCAGATCCGGTAGTCGTTGCGCCGCTGCGCCAAATCCAGATGGATATGGTCCTCATGGTACCAGTCCGAGCCCGGGCCGAGCACGGTGGAAAACCGCGCGCAGACCGAGTGCAGCACGCGCTCGCGCACCTCGCGCGACATGGTGCGGTCGGTGAGGCCGATTGACTGCCCATTGGCCAGCTTGATGCCGCGGACGTCGAGGGCGTTGGCCTTGCCGTGCTCAGACAGCAGCGCGCCGACGACGCGGTTGCGTCCGCGGCACTCGAACGAATCGAAATTGTCGAGTTCGCCAATGGTCGAGCCGAGGCTGGTGGCCAGCGGCGCCATGTCCTTGCGCAGCCAATCGGCGATCGCCGACGCCATGGTGCAGCGAAGGATCGCCGCCGGCTTGACCGTCACCTTGCGCTTGTCCGGCAGGACGACGGCTTCCAGCCGCACCAGATCCTCGCCGCCACAGGCGCCGGGGCCGCGGATATCCGGAATCGAGGGTGCGATCGCGATCTCCTCGGTCAGCGCGAGACGGCAGGCCGAGACCGGCTTCTGGGCCGGTACCGCAGCCTCGGCGGGCTTGTCGGCGCCGGGCTTGTCCGCCGAAGGCTTGCCGTCCGCCTCCGGCGGGGCCTCGTCCGATGCCTTGGGCGCCTCCTCGGGGCGCGGTCGCGGCAGCGGGATCCTGGCGGAATGAACCGCGGGGCGCGGCCGTGGTGCGGCGATACCGAAGATATCCAGCGGGGACGTATATTTTCGCGCCTCTGCCCTCTCGGCGAGCACGAGCGACAGCCCGAGCACAGCGGTAACCATTGCCGCGCCAGCGGACATATAGCCGCGACAAGACCATTTGCGGCGAAAGTCCGGCAGGCTAAAACTCATGACAATTCTTTGGCCCAACGCTGAGAGCGACAACGCGCCCAGCGACTTCTCGGAGGAACGTCGGAATGCTTGGTTTGATGCAAGATTGGCCCCTGCTCTGCCACCGGATCATCGAACACGCCGCCAAAATTCATGGCAAGCAGGAGGTGGTTACTCGCTCGGTCGAGGGACCGATCCATCGCACCAATTACGCCGAGATCCACAAGCGCGCGCTCAAGGTCTCGCAGATGCTGGAGCGCGACGGCATCAAGCTCGGCGACCGTGTCGCAACGATCGCCTGGAACACCTGGCGCCATCTCGAGGTGTGGTACGGCATCATGGGGATCGGCGCCATCTGCCATACCGTCAATCCCCGCCTTTTCCCCGAGCAGATCGCCTGGATCATCAACCATGCGCAGGACCGCATCGTGATGACCGACATCACCTTCGTTCCGGTCCTGGAGAAGATCGCCGACAAGCTGACGAGCGTGGAACGCTACGTCGTGCTCACCGACAAGGCGCACATGCCGCAGACGACGCTGAAGAATGTGGTCGCCTACGAGGACTGGATTGCGGAGGCCGACGGCAAATTCAAATGGAAGGACTTTGACGAGAACACGGCAGCGGCGATGTGTTACACGTCGGGCACGACCGGTGACCCGAAGGGTGTGCTGTATTCGCATCGCTCCAACGTGCTGCATGCGCTGATGGCCAACAATGTCGACGCGCTCGGCACCAGTGCGTCCGAGACGATGCTGCCGGTGGTTCCGCTGTTCCATGCCAATAGCTGGGGCATCGCCTTCTCCGCGCCCTCGCAGGGCACCAAGCTGGTCATGCCCGGCGCCAAGCTCGACGGCGCCTCGGTCTACGAGCTGCTCTCGACCGAGAAGGTGACGCACACCGCCGGCGTGCCCACCGTGTGGCTGATGCTGCTCCAGCACATGACCGCCAATAATCTCAAGCTGCCGGACCTGAAGATGGTGATCTGCGGCGGCTCGGCGATGCCGCGCTCGATGATCAAGGCCTTCCTCGACATGGGCTCGAACGTGCGTCACGCCTGGGGCATGACCGAGATGAGCCCGATCGGCAGCGTCGCGGCGCTGAAGCCACCGTTCCAGAACGCCACGGGGGATGCGCGGCTCGACGTGCTGCAGATGCAGGGCTATGCGCCCTTCGCGGTCGAGATGAAGATCACCGACGATGCCGGCAAGGAGCTGCCCTGGGACGGCAAGACCTTCGGCCGCCTCAAGGTCTCCGGCCCTGCCGTCGCCAAGGCCTATTACCGTGTCGAGAGCAGCATCCTCGACGAGGACGGCTTCTTTGATACCGGCGACGTCTCGACCATCGACGAGGACGGCTACATGCGGATCACCGACCGCTCCAAGGACGTGATCAAGTCCGGCGGCGAGTGGATCTCCTCGATCGACCTCGAAAACCTCGCGGTCGGTCATCCGGCCGTGGCGGAAGCTGCCGTGATCGGCGTGTTCCACCCCAAATGGGACGAGCGGCCGCTCCTGATCGTGCAGCTCAAGCAGGGTCAGCAGGCCACCCGCGAGGAGATCCTCAAATACATGGACGGCAAGATCGCCAAATGGTGGATGCCCGACGACGTCGCCTTCGTCGAAGGTATTCCGCACACCGCCACTGGCAAGATCCTGAAGACGGCGCTGCGCGACCAGTTCAAGGATTATCGCTTCCCGAACGCGGCGGCGTAAGCGCGCTCGGGGCCACCCTCCCCTGGAGGGTCCGGGACGAGCGGAGCTCGCCCGTGGGTCGGCTCACATGAAGCGAAGCGCAATGTGAGACGGGGTGGGGTGATCTCTCCACACGGTCACCGCCTCAAATGGAGACACTGTCACCCCACCCCGCTCGCGCTCCGCGCGATCGACCCTCCCCCTCCAGGGGAGGGTAAGTCCCTTGAATTTGCCCCCGCGCCGTGGTCTCAACGGCCCATCGTCGCGCCAGATCGGCCGGCATCGCCAACCCCGGCAGAGCTCACTCGATGGCCCGCAGGTTTTCCGCTCCCTATCAGTCGGAGCCCGTGTCCAGCCTCGCGAGCTGGGCGCGCAATCTGGCCGTGTTCGCGGTGGTGGCGGTGGTGGTCTCGATCATCATCGTCCGCTTCGATTTCCTGGAGCCGAAGCCGGCGCTCGCGACCTTCTTCGGCGGGCTCGCGATATCGGGCCTGTCGATCCTGTTCGGGCTCGCCGGCTTTGCCGCGATCTGGCAGAACGGCTCGCGCGGCATGGCGCGCATCCTGCTCGCTTTGCTCATCGACGGGGCGATCCTCGCCTATCCCGCCTATCTGGCCTTGCAATATCGCAAGCTGCCGGCGATCTACGACATCACCACCGACCCGATCGATCCGCCGCGTTTCGACGCGCTGGCGCGCCTGCGCACCGGCGAGGGCACCAACACCGCGGTGTATGCCGGGCTCTATTCGGCGGAGCAGCAGCGCCATTTCTACCCTGATATCGAGCCCGTCGAGCTCGAGATTTCCGTCGACCGCGCCTATGCGATCGCGCTGCAACTCGTCAACAAGCGCAAATGGATCGTCATCGACGAGCGCGCACCGCAGCCGCCGCGCCGCATCGGCCGTATCGAGGCGGTGGCGCGCACGCCGATCATGGGTTTTCGCGAGGACATTTCGATAAGGTTCGTGCCGGACGGCGATGATTCCCGCGTCGACATCCGCTCTGCCTCGCGCAATTTCGACAGCGATCTCGGCAGCAATGCCGCGCGCGTCAAGAAATTCATCGACGATCTCAACACCGCCGCCGATGCCGACGCGCTCAAGCCGGTGAAGAAGACGCCGGTGGCGCCGCCGAAGGCGCCGGCAAAGACGGTGAAGAAATAGCTGGCTGTCATCCGGGGCGTGCGAAGCACGAACCCGGAATCCATCGGGCGGCGGAGTTTGTCGATGAATGGATTCCGGGCTCTCGCTTCGCGAGCCCCGGAATGACGGCGAAGGCTACGCGCCAGCCATCCGATACGTCCCGCCAATCACGGGATCGCCCTCGGTCGCGACCACGCCGCGGGCGACCAGATCTTCCAGGTGCGCCAGCACGGAATAGCCGGCGGCCGTCGTCAGCCTCGGATCGATGCCGATATAGATCGCGCGGACCATGGTCGGGATGTCGGTCTCGCCCTTGGCGAGGCGGTGCAGGATCGAGGCCTCGCGCGCCTTGCGATGACGGATCAGGAAGCGCACGAAGCGCTGGCCGTCGGGGATCTCGGGGCCATGGCCGGAGAAGTAGAGATCCTCCTCGCGTGCGGCGAGCCGGTCGAGCGAGTCCATGTAGTCGATCATCGAGCCGTCGGGCGGCGCCACGATCGAAGTCGACCAGCCCATCACGTGATCGCCGACGAAGTTGAACTTTCGCTCCGGCCAGGCGAATGCCAGATGATTGGCGGTGTGCCCCGGCGTCGCCACGGCCTCGAGCCGCCAGCCGTCGCCTTCGACGACATCGCCATGGGCGACCTTGACGTCCGGTGCAAAATCGCGGTCGGCGCCGGATTCCGGATTGTGCTTCTCGCTCTCGAAACGCGGGCGCGAGGCGCGGTGCGGGCCCTCGGCATAAACCGGCGCGCCGGTCGCCTGCTTGATCCGCGCGGTGTTCGGTGAATGGTCGCGATGGGTGTGGGTGACGAAGATATGGCTCACCGTCTCGCCGCGCACGGCATCGAGCAGCGCAGCCGCATGGGCCGCATCCTCCGGACCGGGATCGATGATCGCGACATTGCCCTTGCCGACGATGTAGCTGACCGTGCCGGTGAAGGTGAACGGGCTCGGATTGTTGCAGAGCACGCGGCGCACGCCGGGTCGGACTTCCTCGACGATGCCGGCTTTGAGCGGAAAGTTGCGGTTGAACGGGACGTCGTCATTGTCGGACATGGCTTGCTCATACTGCTGACTTCGTCATGCCCGGCCTTGTGCCGGGCATCCACGTTCCTCGCGCGGCCTAAGACGTCGATGGCCGGGTCGTCTCGCGCGAAGACGCGCTTCGCGCTTTTGCCCGGCCATGACGTCGAAGAGTTTCCTGCCGCGGAACCTTACGAGCTCAGAAGAACGCCTGAATGCCCGTGATGGCGCGGCCCAGGATCAGCGCGTGGACGTCGTGGGTGCCCTCGTAGGTGTTGACCGTCTCGAGGTTATGGACGTGGCGCATCACATGGTACTCGATCGAGATGCCGTTGCCGCCGTGCATGTCGCGCGCGACACGGGCGATGTCGAGGGCCTTGCCGCAATTGTTGCGCTTCATGATCGAGATCATCTCGGGCGCGAACTTGCCCTCGTCCATCAGGCGGCCGACGCGAAGCGAGCCCTGCAGGCCGAGCGCGATCTCGGTCTCCATGTCGGCGAGCTTCTTCTGCACGAGCTGGGTCGCGGCGAGCGGCTTGCCGAACTGCTTGCGGTCGAGCGTGTACTGGCGCGCGCGATGCATGCAGTCCTCGGCCGCGCCGAGCGCGCCCCAGGAGATGCCGTAGCGGGCGCGGTTGAGGCAGCCGAACGGCCCCTTGAGGCCGGAGACGTTGGGCAGCAGCGCGTCTTCGGGAACCACGACGCCGTCCATCACGACCTCGCCGGTGATGGAGGCGCGAAGCGAGAGCTTGCCGCCGATCTTCGGCGCGGAGAGGCCCTTCATGCCCTTCTCCAGCACGAAGCCGCGGATCTGGTTGTCGTGCGCGGCCGATTTGGCCCAGACCACGAACACGTCGGCGATCGGCGCGTTGGAGATCCACATCTTGCTGCCCGTGAGGCGGTAGCCGTCCGCGACCTTCTCGGCGCGCGTCTTCATGCCGGCCGGATCGGAGCCGGCATCAGGCTCGGTCAGGCCGAAGCAGCCGACCCACTCGCCGCTGGCGAGCTTCGGCAGATACTTCTTGCGCTGGTTCTCGTCGCCATAGGCGTAGATCGGATACATCACCAGCGAGGACTGCACCGAGTTCATCGAGCGATAGCCGGAATCGACCCGCTCGATCTCGCGCGCGACGAGGCCATAGGCGACGTAGCTCGCATTGGCGCAGCCATATTCCTCCGGCAGCGTAATGCCGATCAGGCCGAGCTCGCCCATTTCGTTGAAGATCTCGCGATCGGTCGTCTCTTCGAGATAGGCCTTGGAGACGCGCGGCAGCAGCTTGTCCTGGGCATAGGCGCGGGCAGTGTCTCGCACCATGCGCTCGTCTTCGGTGAGTTGCTCGTCGAGCAGGAACGGATCGTCCCATTGGAAAGAAGCCGCAGCCGGCTTGTCCTTGGCCTGAGGGCGCACGCTCATGAAACGTCCTTTCGTCTGGTTCCGTCAGAAATTGCCCGACAAACTAAAGCGCCGCGGCAACAAGTGCAATTGCATCCTGGTTCGGTCATTCCGGATCGCGCAACGGCGCGAACCCAGCAACGGCGTCGTCAGCTCTCGAGCTGTTCGTTGGCGACGATCTCGATGCCGAAGCCCGACAGGCCCTTGTAGTCGTGCACCGAGGAGGTGAGATGCCGGATCGAGGTGACGCCGAGGTCGCGCAAGATCTGCGCGCCGACGCCGACCTCGCGCCACTGGCGGTTGCGGTCGGCCTCCGTCGCCGACTCGTCCGGCAGCGCCGCCACGGGGACACCGGCCGCGCCGTCGCGCAAGTAAACCAGCACCCCTCGGCCGGATTTCTTGAAATGCTCGAGCACGGCGGCCATGCGCTTGTGCCCGGTGAAGATGTCCTTGACGATGTTCGGCTTGTGAAAGCGCGTCAGCACGTTCTTGCCGTCGCCGACGCCGTTATAGACGAAAGCGACGTGGGCGATGGAATCGAACGGCGAACGGTAGGCATAGCCTTGCAAGGGTCCGATCGGGCTTTCGGTGACGAAGGTCGAGACCCGCTCGATCAGCTTCTCGCGCGCCTGACGGTAGGCGATCATGTCCGCGATGGTGACGTGCTTCAGCTTGTGCTTGGCCGCGAACTGCGCGACCTGCTCGCCCTTCATCACGCTGCCGTCGTCGTTCATCAATTCGCTGATGACGCCGACCGGCGGCAGGCCGGAGAGCTTGCAGAGATCGACGGCGGCCTCGGTATGGCCCGAGCGCAGCAGCACGCCGCCATCCTTGGCGATCAGCGGGAAGATGTGGCCGGGCCGGGCGAAATCGTTGGCGCCGACATTGGGATTGGACAGCGCGCGGCAGCAGGAGGCGCGCTCCTCGGCGGAGATGCCGGTGCCGCCATCAGGCTTGTAGTCGATCGACACCGTGAAGGCGGTGGTGTGCGCGGAATCGTTGTGGGCCACCATCGGATCGAGCCGCAGGCGGCGCGCGTCCTCGGTCGTCACCGGCGCGCAGACGATGCCTGACGTATGGCGGATGATGAACGCCATCTTCTCGGCGGTGCAGAGCGAGGCGGCGACGATCAGATCGCCCTCACCCTCACGGTCCTCGTCGTCGGTGACGACCACGAGCTCACCCCGGGCAAAGGCCTGCAAGACTTCCTGAACGCTATCGGGCATGTCCCAATCTCTATCGGTTATGCCGGGAGGCTTAGCCGGACTTGAGCCGGGGCGCTAGTGTCCTGGACGCAACCGCATATTCCGGGCAGCGGGCCATCGGAGGCCAGCCTTGCACCCCAGCCTTGCACCGAAGATACCAGGGATATAGGCGCAGACGGCCGGAGCGGAAGGCGGCCGAGCGCCGTCAGGGCAGCACTTCGCGGCGTTCGCCGAGCCGCTGGTCGAGCTCGGCGCGCTTGTCGGCCAGAAGGCCGGCCTGCGCGGCCTCAATGACCGTGAACAGCTCATGAGCGTCGCTGAGCCGGGTCACGGTGACGTAGCTTGCGCCGGCCGCATAGAGCTCGTCCACGTCCGACAGGAGATCGGCCGTGGCCACGATCAGGGCGGTCGGATTGAGCGCGCGGACGTGGCGGACCAGCTTCTCGTTGCTGGCGCCCTTCAGCAGCGAATCCGGCACGCTGAGGATGATCATCTCGGACTTGCCGACGCCGGCATGGAGCAGCGTATCCGCGCTGCTGATGTCGCCATAGATCACGTGCAGGCCGCGCGACAGCAACGTCTGGTACACATTGGGGTTGAAATCGACCACGGTGATCTGCTCGAGCAGCACCGGCGTCTGCCGTTCGATCTCGGCCAGCAGCGCGCTCGCCGCACGGAAAAAACCGAGGATGACGATACGGCGGGCCTCGCCATGGCCGCCCTCGTGCCCCTCCTCGGCATGGCCGTTGCCGTGATCGAGGTCGCGCAGGCCGATCCGCTTCAGGGGGCCGATCGCCCAGCGGGTGATCTCGTCGCTGCGGCTCATCGCAAAGGTCGAGAGCACCGCGAGCACCACGAAGGCGAAGGAGGCGGCATTCGCCGTCTGCGCTGCGATATGGTGATCGGCGACGCCGGTCTGGATCACCACCAGCGAGAACTCGGAGATCTGCGCGAGGTTCAGCGCCGGCAACAGGCTGGCGCGCAAGCCCTGCTTCATCAGATAGAGCGGCGTGAAGGTGGTGACGAGGCGGCTCACCACCGTGAAAGCCGCGATCATCAGCGCCAGCCCGATCACGGAGAGGCCGGGGACGGGAATGGTCATGCCGAGTGCGACGAAGAACAGGGTGATGAAGAAGTCGCGCAGCGTGGTGACCTTGGCGGTGACGTCGAGCGCGTAGGGAAAGGTCGAGAGCGAGACGCCGGCGATCAGGGCGCCCATCTCGCGCGACAGCGACAGCCGCTCGGCGGTCTCGGCGACGAGAAAGCACCAGGCCAGCGCGCCGAGCAGGATCAGCTCGGGCCGCCGGGCGATCTGGTGGAACAGCCGCGGCAGCACGTAGCGGCTGACCAGCAGAGCTGCGGCGACCAGCACCGCGACACGGCCGATCGAGAGCAGGATGACGCTGGCCTGCAGATTGGCGAGGCTCGGCTGCACCGCCAGAAACAGGATGGCGAAGATGTCCTGGAGCACCAGCACGCCGAGCGTGATGCGCCCTGGCAGCGTGTCGAGCTCGCGTTTCTCGTAGAGCACCTTGACGATGATGACGGTGCTCGACAGCGCGCAGGCGACGCAGAGATAGACCGCATCGAAGTGCCCGCCCCCGAGTGACAGGCCGATGCCGACGAAGAACAGGACCCCGAGCAGGCAGCCGCCGAGGAGCTGGCCGCCCGCCGCGAACAGGATCACCTTTCCCGCCCGCACGATCTTCTTCAGATCGATCTCCAGGCCGATCATGAACAGCATGAAGATCAGGCCGAGCTCGGAGATGACGCCGATCGATTCCTGCGAATGGACCCAGCCCGCGCCGAATGGACCTATGCAAAAGCCGGCGATAAGATAGGCCAGAATGAGCGGCTGCCGGGAGAAATGGGCGAGCAGGCCCAGCATCCAGGCAAATAGAATACAGAGAGTGATGTCGCGAATGAGCTCATGCATGCCAAATTGGTCCGTTTTGCCGCACCCTAGAGGCGGGTTGCGGCGCGGCAAGCGAGCAATTCGTCACATGCGAAAAGGGCTGTTCGCAGCAATGCTGCTATGTCCCCTCGCCTTTGCCGTGCCCGCCGTCGCACAATCCAAGGTCAATATTGAACAGAACTTTGCCGATTCCCTCACCGCGCAGCCGAAGGAGGAACTCGCAATCTCCGGTGGTTTCTACGTGCCTGCCTATTCCAGCGTCGCAATGAGCCAGGGCAAGCTGCGCGTCGACTTCTCGGTGACCTTGAGTGTTCACAACGCCTCCGAGACGCAAGCACTGGTGATCAAACGCATCGCCTATTTCGACACCGCAGGCAAGCAGGTCGAGAGTTATCTGAAGGCGCCGGTGGCCGTGAGGCCGCTGGCCACAGTCTCGATCTTCATTCCGACCGACGACGTGCGCGGCGGGACCGGGGCCAATTTCCTCGTCGACTGGGCCGCGACAGGCGAGATCGCCGAGCCCGTGGTCGAGGCCCTGATGGTTGGCGGCGTCGCCAATGCGCATTACGCTTTCATCAGCCAGGGCCGTCCGACTAGGACGGCCACAAAGAAGTGAGTCCGTCCGACCCGGACGGTTGGCAGGAAGTAAGGCCGTCCGACCCGGGCGGTTGGCCAGGAAACAAGATTGGCCGGCGCAACGCCGGCTGGCTCAACAAGAACAAAACGAGGAACACCCCCATGACGTCCAGCTTCGATTTCGCACCCCTGTTTCCGGCAGGGCTGCCGGCCCCTTCTGCGCGCTGGACGGGGCTTGCCAAATACAGTTTCGTGGGCGGCAACAACGATTCCGAGCAACTGCCGCTCGAGGGCCTGATCGAGGCGACCACCTCAGCGTTACAGCGCGAAGGCCGGTCGCTCGCGACCTACGGTCTGGCGCATGGCCCGCAGGGCTACCTGCCCTTGCGCGAATTCCTGGTGACGAAGCTCAAGCGCGATGCCGGCATCAACTGCACCGTCGACGATCTCCTGATCGTGTCCGGCTCGCTCCAGGCGCTCGACCTCGTCAACGCGACGCTGCTGACCCGCGGCGACACAGTGATCTTCGAGCAGGACAGCTATCAGGGCTCGCTGACCCGCCTGGCACGGCTCGGCGTCAATGTGGTCGGCGTCCCCCTCGACAAGGACGGCATGCGCATGGACGTGCTGGCCGCGACGCTGGCCGACCTGAAGAGCCGCGGGATCCGGCCGAAATACATCTACACCATTCCGACGGTGCAGAATCCGACCGGCAGCATCATGCCCGAGAGCCGACGCACTGAGCTGGTACGGCTCGCGACCGAGTATGGCGTGCCCATCTTCGAGGACGATTGCTATGCCGACCTCGTCTGGTCAGGGAAGCGCCCGCCGGCGATTCATGCGATGAGCCCGAACGGCGGCGTGATTCATATCGGCTCGTTCTCCAAGTCGATCGCGCCGGCGCTGCGCGTCGGCTTCATCGTGGCGCCCTGGGAGGTGATGTCGCGGATGCTGGCGCTGAAGACGGATGCCGGCTCCGGCGCGCTGGAGCAGATGGTGCTCGCCGCCTATTGCAAGCCGCATTTCGCAAGCCACGTGCCGGCCCTGACCAAGGCGCTGCGCACCAAGCTCGACACGCTGATGGAGGCGCTGAACGAGCAGTTCGGGACGGCCGCCGAGTTCGAGGAGCCCAAGGGCGGCATCTTCCTCTGGGTGAAGCTGCCCGACCAGGTCGATACGCTGAAACTCTATCAGGCCGCTCTCACCGCCGGAGTCTCGATCAATCCGGGGCCGGAATGGTCGACCAACAAGAGCCATGCCAGCTCGCGCCTCAGGCTGTGTTTTGCGAGTCCGACGCACCAGCAGATCCGCGAGGGCGTCGCCGTGCTGGCCGAGGTCTGCCGCAAGGAATTCGGGGTGCCGGCCCGGAGTGCCAATGTTGAGAAGCGGGCCTGAGGCCGCGGCCTCACGCCTCGACGTGAAACTCCACGTTGACTTGGCCGCTCCCGGAGGACGGAAAATAGTCGCAGAGCTGCTCGGCGGCGCCGCGGTAGTCGTACCAGCCAAGCGCGGCGAACAGCATGATGGTGTCGGCCATGCCGCCTTCGCCGTTGCACTTGGTGGCGTAATCCGGAAGCATGTCGAGGAATTCGCGATAGCGGCGGCTCTGCCACAGCTCGAGCACGCGCAGATCGACCTGACGGTTGAACTCGCTGGCGACCGACGTCCAGGCCTCGGGGCCCAGCTTCTTGTTCGGCCAGAGCCGATGCGAGAGCGAACCGCTGGCGATGATTGCGACGCGTTCACGGGATTCATCGATCGCGCGGCGGGTCGCTTCACCGAGGATCCGGCTCTCCTCGAAGGAGGTGAATAGCGGCGAGGCGACCGAGACGACCTTCGCGAAGCCGTCCCGGTTCAGGTAGTGCATCGGCACGACGGTGCCGTATTCGAGCCCGAGGCTGGCCACCTGATGGGCGATCACGTTCAGGCCGGCGTCCCCGGCCCTATCAGCGATGGCTTCGGCCAGGCGCGTGTCGCCCGGCAAATCGTAGCGCAGATCCTGGATCATCTGCGGCGCCTCGTGGCTCGTGAACGAGCCGCAATGCCGCGCATTGGCATTGATGTGGTAGCCGAAATTGGAGAGCCAGTGGGTGTCGAACACCACAAAGCAGGTCACGCCGCGCTCCTTCGCCCGCCGGCCGAGCTCGCGCAAAGACCTGACCGCCGGCTCGCGCGCATCGCGTAACGGGCTGCCGGGTTGCTCCGACAGCATCAGCGATGGAACGTGGGTGACCTTGGCCGCGAGTACGAGTTGCCCCATGGCGGTCACCCCGAAGCGTCAGGCCGCCTGTGGCTGGCTGCCGTGGATCGCGGAGGCCAGCCTCAGCAAGAGGACGATCGAGACGTTGCCCTTGCCGGCCTCGATCTGGGCGATATAGCGCTCGGAAATCCCGGAACGGCGGGCCAGCTCGCGGCGCGACAGGGCGCAGCGCATGCGCGAGGACCGCAAGCGATCGCCCAGCTCGGTCAGAAACGCGGTCTCGGAATAAGGCGGCACGGCGCAGCTCCCCGGCAGCACTTCGCCCGCAAAATCCATGACTTGATTCAGCATTGGTCTATCCAGGTTCGCCTTCGGGAAGCGCCATCCTACGCCGGAAAAGACCGGCCTCATTGACGCGGATCAAATTCGCGAGCGATCGGCGGCAGCCATGGACGGAAGCGGACGGGATGCTACACTTTGGAATTCTTCGAGGCGGGGTTTCTTCAGGACATGACGCGTTGTTTGAGCCGCTGGATCGCGGCTGCGATGCTGTGGGCGGCGATCACCTCCACGGCAGGTGCCGAGACACTGACCGCGACGGTCGAGCAATGGGGCCTGCTCGGCTCGTGGGCGGTCGATTGCGCAACCGGGCCTGACCGCGACAAGGGCGCGCTCCTGACTTACGAAATCCGGAAGGACGGCCGGGTGATGTACCGGCGCAATTTCGGCGAGGCCAGGGACGAGAACGAGGTGGTGTCGGCCAGGGTCAGCGCCGAGGGCCTGCTCAATGTGATGGTGTACTTCCCCTCGCTGCACCAGGCCCGTGAGTTCGGGCTGCTGCTGGCGAAGGACGGCAGCAGCCTGCGCGCGATCTACAATCGCAGCGAGCGCGGCGAGTACACGATCAGGGACGGCAAGTACGTCGCCACCGGCGCGCCGACGCCGGCGCAGCAACGCTGCGATTAGTCTCCTGAACAGCTGTTCAGAATTCTCCCGCGTTTCCTCCGGAACGTTCGCGCCAATGCGCGGTTTAAATGTGCATTCGATTGGAGGAGGACATCATGAAGAAGCTTGGTTATGTGGTTGCGGCCCTGGGTGCGCTCGTGATCGCGGCGCCGACGCTGGCGAGCGCGGAGACGGTGGTGATCAAGCGCGGCGGCTACCACCACCATCATCACGGGCCGTACGGCGCTCGCGCCGAATTCCGCGGCCATCGTGACCATGGTTGGCATCGTGGCTGGCACAATCGCGACAAGGTCGTGGTGATCAAGCGCAGCCATCGCCATCACAACTGGGACTAATCCAGAGCGCATATGGAAATGGCCCCTCACGGGGCCATTTCTCTTGCGCGCAGTCTTGTAGGGTGGGCAAAGCGACTTGTCCGCCATAGCTCGAGGAGCGACGGCGGAAGCGTCGCCCACCGCTTCCGTAGTGATCAAGGAGAAGTGGTGGGCACGGCGCAAGGGCGCCTTTGCCCACCCTACGATTATTCTGCGTTCGCAGGGCGTGTTGACGAAGCTAATCCCACGCCGGCGCGAAGCCCGGATTGACGCAGCGGCGATCCTTGGGCAGCGCCGCGATCTTGTTGCGGTCGGCATCGTCGAGCGTGATCTTCAGCGCATCGAGATTGGCTTGCTGGCTCTCCCGGCGCGAGGCCTTCGGAATCGCGGCGACGCCGTCCTGGTCGAGCAGCCATTTCAGCGCCACCTGCGCAGCGGTTGCGTTGTGCCTGGCGCCGATCTCGGCCAGCACCGGCTCCGAGGCAATGCGCCCTTGCGCGAGCGGACAATAGGCCACCAGCGGGATCGACTTCGCGGCGAGATAGGCCAGCACCTTCGATTGATCGAGCATTGCGTGATATTCGATCTGGTTGCAGGCGATCGGCACCCTGATGTCCTCGACCACGGTCTTGAGCAGCGCCGTGGTGAAATTGGCAACGCCAATCGCCCGCGTGCGCCCCTCCTGCTTCAGCTTCATCAATGTCTCGAACACCGCACCCCAGTTCGCCGCCTTCGACGGCCAGTGCACGAGATAGAGATCGACATGATCGAGCCTGAGCTTGTTCAGGCTCGCATCGAAGGCGCGGCGGATCGCGTCGGGGCCGAGGTTCTCATGCCAGACCTTGGTCGTGACGTGCAGCTCGCCGCGCGGGAGGCGAGCCGCGGCAAGGGCAGCGCCGATGGATTCTTCGTTGGCGTACATCTCGGCGGTGTCGATGTGGCGATAGCCGATCGACAGCGCGCTATCGACTGCGGCGCGGCAGGCATCGCCCTGCATGCGGAAGGTGCCGAGGCCGAGCTTGGGCATGCTGATGCCCTGGGTCTTCAGATTGTCCATGAACAGGCTCCTGTCGTTCAACCCGCTGGATGCACGCGGCGTTGCCGCGTGGGCAGACTCTTTGGTGATGGAAAAGAGGTGGCGGGAGTGAGGAGCATAGCCCGGCATGGGCAGCGCGGCCAATCAAGATCGGGTTAGCATTGCACGCACGATTCCTCTCAGCCGTCATGCCCGGGACGAGCCCGGCCATGACAACTGGGCTCATAATCGCCCCGCCCCTCACGAATGCTGTGCCACCACGGCAGGTCGTGCCTGCGGCTGCGGCTCGAGATCGACCGACCAGAGGTCGCGATTGTCCACGTCTTTCAAGGTCACAGTCATCACGCCGCTGGCACCGTCGATGTCGACGCGGCCGAAGAATTGCAGTCCGAAACACGGCGCCAAATTCTCGCCCTGCGCCGCGCTACAGCCGTTCTGGTACAGCGCGACCGGACCAAAGGTGTTGTCGAGCTCGCCCGGGCCCCAGGTGCCGGCGTGCAGCGGGCCAGAGACGAACTCCCAGAACGGCTCGAAGTCTTGAAACTGCGCCTTGCCGGGATCGTAATAATGCGCGGCGGTGTAATGCATGTCGGCGGTCAGCCAGACGATGTTGCGCACGCCGGCGCGCTTGATGGAGGCCAGAAGGTCGGCGATCTCGTGCTCGCGCCGGTCGGGCGGCCCATCGCCGAGCGCGACGGCATCCAGGCTGACCAGGCCGATCGGCAAATCGGCCGCGATCACCTTCCAGGTCGCGCGCGAGGCCGCGAGCTCGCGCTTCAGCCAGGCGAGTTGCTCGGCACCCAAAATCCAGCCGCGGTGATCGCCGCCCTTGTTCCAGCTGTCGTCGCGATAGCTGCGCATGTCGATCATGAAGACGTCCAGCAGCGGGCCGTAGGCGATCTTGCGATAGACCCGGCCTTGCCGCGCGCCGATATCGCGGATCGGCATGAAGTCGAAGAAGGCGCGGCGGGCGCGCGCGACCAGGCGCGGGGTGCCGTCGTCGTCATAACCGGCCTCGTCATGGCTGCCGGCCGGTGACCAGTCGTTGGTGACCTCGTGGTCGTCCCATTGCGCGAACATCGGCACCTCGGCGTGGAAGGCGCGAAAATTCTCGTCGAGATGGTTGTATCTGTAATTGCCGCGAAACTGCCCCAGTGTGTGCGCGACCTCGGACTTTTCCTCGGTCACGAGGTTGCGCCAGATCTCGCCGTTCGGCAGCCTCTGCTCGGAAGGAACCGTGCAGTCGGCGTAGATGTGATCTCCGGAGTGGATGAAGAAATCCGGACGGTTATCGAGCATGGTGCGATAGCTGCGATAGCCGCCGCGCGAAACGTCGATACCCCAGCCCTGCCCCGCGACATCCCCGGACCACACGAACGAGATCGACCGGCCCGCGGCCGGCGCGGTGCGGAAATGGCCGACGCGGCTTTCGCCGGCAATGCCGGCCGCGATGTCGTCGAAGCGCACGCGGTAGAAGATATCCTGGCCGGGCGGCAGATCGTTCAGCAGCAGCTTTGCGGTGAAATCCGCATCAAGCAGAGCGTCGCGCGAAGCTGACGCGATGATGGTCTCGAAGCTCTCGACGGTCGAGCATTCCACCTGCATCCGCGCGGGGCGGTCGGCGCGCGCCCAGATCACGGCGGAGTCCCCAGAGACGTCGCCGGACTGGATACCGCCCGCGATCTGCGGCCGATCGGCGGCGCGGCTGAGGTGTGGCGTTGCGAGCGTGCCGAGCGAGGCGACGGCGAGGCTGGAGGTCGAGCGGACCAGGAATTGCCGCCGGGTCCATGCGCGCGAAGCGCGGAGCGTTGCCATTCAGGAAACCTTCGTCGAATCGCGACGGAAGGTGCCTGCGCTCCTTGACTCCTACCCTTACGGTTTCTTGACCCCGCGCCTACGGTTTTGCGACGCGCCGATGACGCGCTCAGACCGGGTTAACGCTGCCAGTTGCAGATGCCGCCGGAGCGGCACGGCCAGGTCTGGATGCGGGTATCCCTCGCCTGCGCATCCAGCGGATTGCCGTGGCGATGCGCGAGTTTGGTCCGGGCTGCGCCGCGCGGCTGGGCAGGCCTGGCGTGCGCAACCTTCGGCTCGGCCGCACGGACGCGTTCGGCCGCAACCTTCTTCGGCGTGTCGACGGGTGCGGCGCGGGCCTGCGCCTCATTGCCGCCTCGCGCTTCCAGCGCAACCGGAGCGAAGTGCGTCTCGGGCCCGAGACGTTTCGGCGACAGCACGGCCTTGGAGAGATCGAGGCCGAGATATTCGTCTGGCTTGTAGTCGTCAGCGCGCGCGAAGCCGCCCCATGCGATCACGAGGGCAACGGCAACTGCAAAAGGAACGCTTTTCAGGACCACGGACGCCTCCTGAAATTGATTTTGAAAGGGATATTTTATCCTTATTTAGGAGGCCTCGCTTGCGATTCCAGCGGCCAAGTGCCGCCGTGGTTAAGAAGTTTAGCGGTGTCAAGCGACCTTTCGCGTCGCCGCCGTCCCATCCAGGAACCCCATCAAACGGCTACGGATGATCTGTTCCGCCTCGGTCATGATCCGATCGACGAGTTCCTTGCAGGAGGGGATGTCGTGGATCAGGCCGGCGACCATGCCGCAGCTCCACGCGCCGGCGTCCATCTGTCCCTCCAGCATGATCCTGGGATAGACGCCCGCGACCTGATCGTGGATGTCGTCGATCTTCAGCTTGTCGCCCTTCTCGCGCTCGATCTCGATCAGGCGATCGACATTGGCGTTCCTCAGCACGCGCTCGGTGTTGCGCAGGCTGCGCATGATCAGGCGGGTGTCGAGCTCGGTCGCGGCGACCAGCGCATTCTTCACGTTCTGATGCACGGGCGCTTCCTTGGTGGCGATGAAGCGCGTGCCCATGTTCATGCCGGCGGCACCCAGCGACAATGCCGCGACGAGGCTGCGCCCGTCCGCCATGCCGCCGGAGGCGACGAAGGGGATCTTCAATTCCTCCGCCGCGCGCGGCAGCAGGATCATGTTGGGAATGTCGTCCTCGCCGGGATGACCGCCGCACTCGAAGCCGTCGACGCTGACGGCATCGCAGCCGATCCGCTCGGCCTTGAGTGAGTGACGCACCGAGGTGCATTTGTGGATGACCTTGATGCCCGCCGCCTTCAGCGCCGGCATGTATTGTTCGGGGCTGCGGCCGGCCGTCTCCACCGCCTTGATGCCACCCTCGACGATGGCCGCGATGTATTCCGGATAGGGCGGCGCCGCGAAGGTCGGCAGGAAGGTGAGGTTCACGCCGAACGGCTTGTCGGTCATGTCGCGGCAGCGCGCGATCTCCTTGGCGAGCAATTCCGGCGTCTTCTGCGTTAGGCCGGTGATGATGCCGAGCCCGCCGGCATTCGACACGGCGGCGGCCAGCTCGGCAAAGCCGACGAAATGCATGCCGCCCTGGATGATGGGGTGCTCGATGCCGAACAGCTCGGTGATCGCGGTCTTCACTTAATTCGCCTCCCGGAATTTGCTCAGATCGGGTTCAGTCTAGCCGGACTTTTGCGCCGCGGTCACCATTTCTCTCCGACGGTGGATCTCCATTTCGAGGGTCCCCGAGGCCCACACCTCGCGAGGGCCCCGCTGCCATTCGTGAACGCCGGCTCAAAAAGAAGCGCGGCACAGTGCGTGCCGCGCTCGTCTCTGACGTCTCACGGGAAGCCCGCCTGTCTCAGTGCGTCTTCGTCTCGTGCCATTTCTCGAGATCGGGCTTCTCCTCGTCCGATCCCTGCTCCTTCTCCGGATTGCCCTTCCAGGGCTTGTCCGTCTGCCGGTGCGAACCCCAATCGTTCTGCTGCCGGGGATCGTCGTTAGGCCGTTCCTTGCTCATCGATCTCCCTTTCCGTGAACGTCAAGCAAAGGGAACACCATAATAGGAGTTGATGCCGCGCACCGCGGCATCATCACCCCAGTTCCAATCGCTTCGTTCGCCATATTTCGGCGCCCCTTCCAGTTCCTTGGTGGTGATGCCGGTGACATACCCGCCAAGCTCCGTGTCGTATTTCAGCGACTGCCAGGGCAACGGGTAGTGGTCGTTGCCGAGGCCCAGGAATCCGCCGAAGCCAAGCACGGCGTAGGACACCCTGCCGCTGACCTTGTCGATCATCACGCGTTCGATCGAACCGATCCGGTTGCGGTCGGCGCCGTAAACCGACGTTCCCTCGACCTTGTCGCTGCCGATCAGCCGTCCCATCTCGCTGCGGCCCAGCTCGCCTTGATTCAGCATCTCAATCCTCCACTCAGCCAATGTGAATCAACCGGATGAGCAAGCGATCGTTCCGGCGCCGATGTTCCCGGAAGTGGACCAGGAACATCGCAGGGAAGGAGCCGTTCTCTGAACTTCACGCACAACCGAGAGCCACGCGCGATGTCCCAGACCGTCTCCGACTTCATCGTCCAGCGTCTGCATCAATGGGGCGTGCGGCACATCTTTGGCTATCCCGGCGACGGCATCAACGGCGTGTTCGGCGCGATGAACCGGGCCCAAGGCAAGGAAGGCGAGATCGGCTTCGTGCAGGCGCGGCACGAGGAGATGGCGGCATTCATGGCCAGCGCCTACGCAAAATTCTCAGGGCAGCTCGGCGTCTGCATCGCGACCTCGGGCCCGGGTGCCTCGCATCTCATCACCGGGCTCTACGATGCGCTGCTCGATCACCAGCCGGTGCTGGCGATTGTCGGCCAGCAGGCCCGCAACGCTCTCGGCGGGCACTATCAGCAGGAGATCGACCTTCTCTCCATGTTCAAGGACGTCGCCGGTGCCTACGTCATGCAGGCATCCTCGCCTGCGCAAGTGCGACACTTGATCGACCGAGCCGTGCGGATCGCGCTGGCGCGGCGGGCCCCGACCGTGATCATCCTGCCCAACGACCTGCAGGAAGAGCCTTACGAGAGCCCGCCGCGTGCACACGGCACGCTGCATTCCGGCATTGGTTATAGCGCGCCCAGCATCATGCCACGTGAGGCCGATCTCGATCGCGCCGCGGAAGTGCTCAATGCCGGCAAGAAGGTCGCGATGCTCGTCGGCGCCGGCGCCCTTGGCGCCACCGACGAGGTGATCGCCGTCGCTGACCGGCTCTCGGCCGGCTGCGCCAAGGCGCTGCTCGGCAAGGCAGCACTGCCCGACGACCTGCCATGGGTCACCGGCTCGATCGGCCTGCTCGGCACCGAGCCCAGCTACAACATGATGATGGAGTGCGACACGCTGCTGATGGTCGGCTCTGCCTTCCCCTATGCCGAGTTCCTGCCGAAGGAAGGCGCGGCCCGCGGCGTGCAGATCGACATCGACGCCGGCATGATGTCGATCCGCTTTCCCATGGAGGTCGGCCTCGTGGGCGATGCCGCCGAGACGCTGCGCGCTCTGTTGCCGCGGCTGAAGCCCAAGAGCGACGGCGCCTGGCGCCAAAGTATCGAAGCTGACGTCGCGACATGGTGGAAGACGCTGGATGGCCGGGCACATCAGCCGGCGGCGCCCGTCAATCCGCAGCTCGTCGCCTGGGAATTGTCCCCGCGCCTGCCCGACCGTGCGATCATCACCAGCGATTCCGGCTCTTGCGCCAATTGGTTCGCCCGCGACCTGAAGATGCGCCGCGGCATGACGGCCTCGCTCTCCGGCGGCCTCGCCTCGATGGGCGCCGCAGTGCCCTATGCGCTCGCCGCCAAATACGCCCATCCGGACCGTCCGGTAATCGCGCTGGTCGGCGACGGCGCAATGCAGATGAACAACATGGCCGAATTGATCACCGCCGCGAAATACTGGCGCTCCTGGCGCGACCCGCGCTTCGTCGTCTGCGTCTTCAACAACGAGGACCTCAACCAGGTGACCTGGGAGCAGCGCATCATCAACGGCGATCCCAAATTCGAAGCCTCGCAGCGCATTCCCGACGTCTCCTATTCACGCTTCGCCGAGCTCATCGGCCTGCGCGGCATCTTCGTCGACACCCCACAGTTGCTCGGCTCGGCCTGGGAGCAGGCGCTGGCAAGCGAGATGCCCGTCGTGCTGGAGGTGAAGACCGATCCCGAAGTGCCGCCGCTGCCGCCGCATATCACGCTTCAGCAGGCCAAGAACTTCTCGCTCGCCCTCTTGAAGGGCGATCCGAACGAGAGCGGGATGATCAAGGGAGCAGCGCGGCAGGTGCTCGAAACGATCCTGCCCGGAAAGCAATGAGGTCAACCATGAGCGACTTTCGCGACATCCAGCACGGCGTCAACGATCCCGTCGATGGCGTCGATGTAAAATACCATTTCAACGACAACAAGACTCCGCACGAGCGCGCGCAGCGCCATGCCGATGTGCGTGCCGAAGCCACGGCCGTCGCCGCTGAGCCGTTTCTCCCCGAGCGGCTGCGACGCAAGCCGACCGATCCCATCAATCCGCGCACCGGGCGGAATCCGGCGGATTAATCGTTAGGAACCTCGGCGCATACGACGTGTTGATCGGCGCAATATCGCGCGGCAAGAGGCCGCGCGCCCACTCGGAGGGACCGAACCATGAGACGTACCATCATCGCCCTTGCCTGCGTGCTTGTCGCAGGGCCCGCGCTCGCCCAATCTCTTGGCGAGAAGACCGGCGTCAATTCGGCGCTCGGTGTCGCGCCAACGACTGCCGACTTCGTCAAGCAGGTCGCCATCAGCGACATGTTCGAGATCGAGTCGAGCAAGCTCGCTACGCAAAAGGGCAACGCGCAGGAGAAGAGCTTCGCGCAGCAGATGGTGACCGACCACACCAAGACCAGCACCGAGCTCAAGGGTCTCGTCGGTGACGGCAAGGTGCAGGCGACCCTTCCGACGGCGCTCGACAGCTCGCACCAGAGCAAGCTCGACAAGCTCAAGAGCGCGAATGGCAAGGACTTCAGCTCGGACTACAATTCCTACCAGGTGAGCGCCCATGAGGATGCCGTGTCGCTGTTCGAGCGCTACGCCAAGGGCGGCGACAATTCGGCGCTGAAGGATTGGGCCGGCAAGACTCTGCCGGCGCTCAAGCACCATCTCGACATGGCCAAGGAGCTCGGCAAGGCGCCGAGCGTCGGCCAGGCGAAGTAAACCTCGAACGAGGGCGCCGGCGTGGCCGGCGCCCCGCGGGCCTGGTGCCGACGCGGCCGAACCCAGGAACCTTCGTTGATTCCGGGCTTTACAAATTTGTCATGAAGAACATCTCGCCTGCGGACCGATGGCGCTCGTAACAGTCAAACCCACCCGGATCGATACGGCGATCGCGAACGAGATCGCGCACCACACCAACTCCGGCCTCGAGCATGCGGCCCAGACATTGACCTGGGGCGCCGACGAGCATGTGCTCATCGCGCTCGCCGCCGCGGGATGGCTCTACACCCGGCTGCGGCAACCGCAGCAGCGTCGCGTTGCAGATCACATTCTCATGGTCTCGCTGGCGACAGCCGTGCTGCCGCATGTTCTCAAATCCGTGTTCGATCAGACCAGGCCGGACCGGCTGACGGTGGCCGGCCACTGGCGCGGCGTCCCCTTCTCGGGGCGATCACGCGACGCATTTCCCTCCGGTCACGCCGTGCACATGGGCGCCCTCGCCTCGGCGGCCGACCTGTTGCCGCCTGCCCGGCGTCAGGCGGTCCGCTTCGTTGCCGTGGCGCTGTCGTTGACGCGCATCGTGGTGCTGGCGCATTGGGCCAGCGACGTGGTGGCCGGTTTCGCGCTCGGCGTCGCCGTCGAGCGACTGTTCAGGCCGTTCACGCTGGCGAAGCGGCGGTCCAAGGCCTCACGGATACGGCCATGACCGAATACCTCCTGCGCTTCATCGCCGGCGGCCTGATCGTCTCTGCCTTCTCCATCCTGGGCGACATGCTGCGGCCGAAGAGCTTTGCCGGCCTGCTCGGCGCGGCGCCGTCGGTCGCTCTGGCCACCCTCAGCATCGCCGTCGTCCAGCACGGCCCGCAATATGTCGCCGCCGAAAGCTGGACGATGATCTATGGTGCCATCGCACTCGGCTGCTACAGCATCGTCGTCTGCCATCTCCTGATGAGGTTTCATTTCTCCGCACTGCCAGCCACCATTCTCGCTTTTGCCGCATGGCTCGTCGTCGCCTTCGCTCTGCTCGCGGGTTTCGGAGGTGCTGCCTGATGCTGGTCAAGATGTCTGCATCGGCGCTGAAACAGACTCGGTGGTACGAGTACGGTATCCGCTTTCTGCTCGGCGGACTGGCGACGGTCCTCGCGGGAGCCGTGACCACAGGTTTCGGCGTCTCCGTCGGCGGCCTCTTCCTCGCGCTCCCCGCCATCTTCTGCGCCAGTGCAACGCTGATCGAAAGCCATGAGCGCCGCGCCAAGGAAAAGGCCGGCCTCAGCGGAGACAGACGCGGGCAGCAGGCCGCAGCGCTCGATGCCGCCGGTGCCGGCCTTGGGAGCATCGGTCTCGCAGCGTTCGCTGCAGTCTTTTATCTCGTGGTTTCGACAACCGTGATCGGCGCATTCGTCGCCGCCATCCTGGTATGGGCGGCCGTGTCGGTGTCGGCTTGGTGGCTGCGGCGAAAGCTTCGCATCACCTCGAGGACCGTGCAGACCAAACGCATGGGGCCATCAGCGAGGGGCCGCGGCCTCTTCCCGTAGCATCAGAAAGCCGTACATCTCGGCGGCCGTCTGAAGCTGATCGATGCGCGCAAGAACAATTTCGCGCTGGCGGCCGTCCGGCAGGCCCGACAGTTCATGCTCGAGCCGCAGCTTCTGCGCCCCGAGACGCTGTTCGAATGTATGTGGCTCAGATCGTCTTCGCATCTTCCGTCCTCGGTGGCTGCAGTCCCGGGCTGTTGGCCCAGCGCTCGACTTGTTCGATGACCTTCTGGTGGCTGGGACGCACCGGCTTGGGGGCTTCCGGCTCTTCGGAAAGCTTGCGAGGCAACCTGACTTCGTCCGTCATGGCTTCTCTCCCTTTCCATGAGAATGCGCCACCGCCGGAGTCGTTTCAATAATAAATCATTGATTTTGTTATATTTTCTTACTCATTCGGCGTCTTTCTCGACTCTTGTGGAACTCCCGCCAAGTTGGTTCGTTGAGTAACCTACTCAACCTGCTCAATTTGTGTGATCGACCATGAACGACCTTCGCGCCGAGCGCCTACAGGTCATGCTCACGCCGGAAGAGTTGGCCGCCGTTGACGATTTCCGGTTCAAACATCGCATGCCGACGCGGGCGGCAGCGGTCCGCGAACTGCTCAAGTTCGGATTGGCCGCCGTCGGCGTCGACGCGGCTGCGGGTGTGAAGTCGAGCAGCTTCGGCGTTTTCGGCCGCGGGCCCGACGGGCATACGCAGGAGGATCCCGAGAACGGCACCGGGGGCTGACCCACAGGAGCCGTTCATAAGCAAACGACCCCGGCACGGGGCGTGCCAGGGCCGTCTTGGAGATTGCTTCCGGCGCACCGGGGGCGTGACAACCGGGAGCAACCTGTCGACGCGTCGCGCGAGGATTCGTTCCTCGCGCTGACCGTTGCGTCTAGCCGCTCGGCGCGTCGCCGGAATCGTCCGGCGTCATGCCGGAGCCCGGCGTCTTGCTGTTGTCGTTGAGCTTGGGATCGCGCGTCGCCTCCCGCGACGGCGAGCCTTTCGAACCCGTCTTTTGCGGATCCGTCTTGTGCACGGACTGTGCGCGCTGCTTGTCGCGCGGCTGTTCCTCCGCCCGTTTGTCCTTGACGATGCCGTGGTCGGAATGGGCCATGATGTGCTTTCACCTCTCCTGATGTGTCGAAGCGCTTACGCACTGCGGCGTCGAATGTTCCGGCGAGGCGCTAGCTGTGCGCCGCGTGGACCGCAGCCGACGCATTCCCCAGATGAACCTGGCGCACCGTCGTCACCGTCGCGAACGCGACCGAGACACCAAAGGCGAGAATGAGTGAAAGAAGAGCCAGACGTGGAGCCATCACAAAACCTCCTTCTGGAAGCGAAAACCAACGCGATCGACTGTCCCCTGATCATCCTGGATTGGTCGCTTGCATTCCGTGAGCGGTCTCACACGCGGATTCACGAAAAGCAGAGCCCTCACGCATCCCGCTTTTGAGGGAAACGGACTACGAGAGGCGGAATTTCCCCGTCGAGCCAATCCTGCTCGTGGGCGAGCGCCGTCCAGGCGTCCGCCATGCGCGAAAAGCGCTTGTGGGCGGGTTGTCCCTCGGCGCGCTCGGCGAGCTGAAGACAGTTGTCGGCATTATCCCTGAAGATGTCAGACTGTTTCATATTGAAGACGTGGGGACGGAACTCTCGGGTCGCAACCCGCTTGCCGGATCGTAATGTTCAGGGAACTCCGCACGCCATTGGCTGTTTGATATCGATGCGA
Organism: Bradyrhizobium ottawaense; assembly: GCF_002278135.3. Lineage (NCBI taxonomy): Bacteria > Pseudomonadati > Pseudomonadota > Alphaproteobacteria > Hyphomicrobiales > Nitrobacteraceae > Bradyrhizobium > Bradyrhizobium ottawaense. The sequence continues at coordinate 6,334,098 of NZ_CP029425.2, forward strand.
GTTCTTGTCGCGATCATCCTGGCATTCATCAGCACCGCAGCGCTTGCCGACAGCACCGGTGAACGAAAGTCTGGCGACCGCCCTCCGAGCGCAACCGACGTCATCAGCGGCCTTTATGATTTCAGCCGCTTCCAGCAGGGCCTCCTGGAGAGCACCGATCTGAAGGGCAACGCCGAGGTCAAGAACCTCGCCGCCTTGCGTGCCGAGGAAGCGGCCAAGCGCGACAAGGCGCTGAAGCAGATCCAGGAGGCGATCGGCGCGGAGCCGCGCATCGGCAAGACGACGTCGGTCAGCGCGGGCCTGCTGGTCGAGCCCGAAACGTCCGACGGACCGACTTACGTCCGAAGCTTCTATGCCTCGCAGATTCCCGAATATGAATCGGCCATTGACCTGCTCGAACGCTATTTGAAGGCGCCCGATAACGCGGCGCTCGCAACGTTTGCGCGCGAGCAGCTCCCGATGCTGCGCGCACAGGTCAAGGACGCCGGGCGCACCATGGCGGACAAGTAGCCCCCTCTATTTATTTGTCGTTCGGATGATGTTGCTGGCTCTGCGGTCGCACGGTGCGGTCGCTCTCCGGCATCCGGTCCCGGCCCGCATCCCCATTGTCGTCCTTGCCGCCCGAAGACGAGGTGCCGCTGCCGCTCGGGTTCGACCGGGTCGCCGCCCCCGTCGTCGGAGTATCCGCCCTCGGGCTGGCGGAGCTCGCGGCGGGATCGCCGGTCACCGCCCCGCGGCCGCTGGGCGCTCCGCCCTGCGCCAAGGCCGACCCGGCAAACAGCACGACGACGATCGCGGCAAGTCCTGCTTTCATATCCGTTCTCCATGTCTTTGCGGGCTAACCGCGAGGGTTGGCGCTCGTTCCGAAGGGTGGCGGGGACGAACGAGCGGGCCGCAGGATCGCGGACGCCAGCCCTTTTCGAATTCGGATGGAACCAATTCGGCGGATCGTGGTTATATTTGCCGGGCTGAGCAAAGCAGGTTCCATTTGCTGGCGCCGCAAGGTTGGCGCTTGATTTCGAATTTGGCTGACGCTCTATGTTGACCAATCGCGTCTGGCCATAGATTCGGCCGACACCTGCGGGGGAATCAGTATGAGCGACCTCGATCCCGGATCTGCATCACGGTCCGGTCGTCGCGTCCCAAAGCCAAAGCCCAACGGTGTATCGGATCCGGATTCCCGGGCCGAATTGCTGCTCGCCCTGCAGGCCATGCGCAGCGGCGATTTCTCCGTCCGCATGAGCGGCGACTATCTCGGCATCGACGGCAAGATCGCCGACACTTTTAATGAAATCATCGCCGCCAACCAGCGCATGGCGCAGCAGCTCGAACTGGTCGGCCAGGTGGTCGGCCGCGAAGGCAAAACGCGCCAGCGCGTGAAGTTCGGCCTCGCCTCGGGCTCCTGGGCCGACATGGAAGGCTCCGTCAACACGCTGATCGACGACCTGCTGTGGCCGACCCGCGAGGTGACGCGTGCGGTCGCGGCGGTGGCGCAAGGCGACCTGCTCCAGACCGTCAAGCTCGACGTTGACGGCCGTCCACTCCGGGGCGAATTCCTGCAGTCGGCGACCATCGTCAACACCATGATCAAGCAGCTCGGCGTGTTCACCTCCGAGGTGACGCGCGTGGCGCGCGAGGTCGGCACCGAGGGCAAGCTCGGCGGCCAGGCCCAGGTGCCGGAAGTGACCGGCGTCTGGAAGGACCTCACCGAGAGCGTCAACTCGATGGCGAACAACCTGACCAATCAGGTTCGCAACATCGCCGAGGTGACGATCGCGGTCGCCAACGGCGACCTCTCCAAGAAGATCACGGTCGACGTCCGCGGCGAGATCCTTCAGCTCAAGGAAGCCATCAACACGATGGTGGACCAGCTCCGCTCCTTCGCCTCAGAAGTGACGCGCGTGGCGCGCGAGGTCGGCACCGACGGCAAGCTCGGCGGCCAGGCGATCGTGCCCGGCGTCGCCGGCACCTGGAAGGACCTCACCGACTCCGTCAACGCGATGTGCGGCAACCTGACCGCACAGGTGCGCAACATCGCCAACGTCACCACCGCCGTGGCGCGCGGCGACCTGTCGCGCAAGATCACGGTGGACGTGCGCGGCGAGATCCTGGAGCTGAAGGACACCATCAACACCATGGTGGACCAGCTCAACTCGTTCGCCTCGGAAGTGACGCGCGTCGCGCGCGAGGTCGGCACCGAAGGCAAGCTTGGCGGACAGGCGCAGGTGCCTGGCGTTGCCGGCACATGGAAGGATCTCACCGACAACGTCAACTTCATGGCCTCGAACCTGACGGCGCAGGTCCGCAACATCGCCGACGTCGCCACCGCCATCGCGAGCGGCGACCTCTCGAAGAAGATCACGGTGAACGTCTCGGGCGAAATCCTTCAGCTGAAGGAGACGCTCAACACCATGGTCGACCAGCTCAACGCGTTTGCCGGCGAAGTGACCCGCGTGGCGCGCGAAGTCGGCACCGAGGGCCGGCTCGGCGGCCAGGCCAACGTGCTCGGCGTCGCCGGCACCTGGAAGGACCTCACCGAGAGCGTCAACTCGATGGCGTCGAACCTGACCGCGCAGGTTCGCAACATCGCCGAGGTGACCACCGCGGTCGCCGGCGGCGATCTGTCGAAGAAGATCACGGTGGACGTGCGCGGCGAGATCCTGGAGCTGAAGGACACCATCAACACCATGGTGGACCAGCTCAACGCCTTCGCCGGCGAAGTCACGCGCGTCGCGCGCGAGGTCGGCACCGAAGGCAAGCTCGGCGGCCAGGCCGTCGTGCGCGGCGTCGGCGGCACCTGGAAGGACCTCACCGACAGCGTCAACTCGATGGCCTCGAACCTCACCGGCCAGGTCCGCAACATCGCCGAGGTCGCGACCGCGGTCGCCAAGGGCGATTTGTCGAAGAAGATCACAGTGAACGTGTCGGGCGAAATCCTTCAGCTGAAGGAAACGCTCAACACCATGGTCGACCAGCTCAACGCCTTCGCCGGCGAAGTCACGCGCGTCGCCCGCGAGGTCGGCACCGACGGCAAGCTCGGCGGCCAGGCCGGCGTGCCCGGCGTTGCCGGCACCTGGAAGGACTTGACCGACTCCGTGAACTCGATGGCGGGCAACCTCACCGCCCAGGTCCGCAACATCGCCGAGGTCGCGACTGCGATCGCGGGCGGCGACCTGTCGCGCAAGATCACCGTGGACGTGCGTGGCGAGATCCTGCAGCTCAAGGACACGCTGAACACGATGGTCGACCAGCTCAACCGCTTCGCGGGCGAGGTGACGCGCGTGGCGCGCGAGGTCGGCACCGAAGGCCGCCTCGGCGGTCAGGCCAACGTGCCGGGTGTCGCCGGCACCTGGAAGGATCTCACCGACAGCGTGAACTCGATGGCGGGCAACCTCACCGCCCAGGTCCGCAACATCGCCGAAGTGACCACCGCCGTCGCGCGCGGCGACTTGTCGCGCAAGATCACCGTCGACGTGAAGGGCGAAATCCTCGAGCTCAAGAACACCATCAATACGATGGTCGATCAGCTCAACGGCTTCGCCGGCGAAGTGACGCGCGTGGCGCGCGAGGTCGGCACCGAAGGCAAACTCGGCGGACAGGCCGAGGTGCCCGGCGTCGCCGGCACCTGGAAGGACCTCACCGACAACGTCAACTTCATGGCCTCGAACCTGACGGCCCAGGTCCGCAACATCGCCGAGGTCGCGACCGCGATCGCAGGCGGCGACCTGTCGAAGAAGATCACGGTGGACGTGCGCGGCGAGATCCTGCTGCTCAAGGACACCTTGAACACCATGGTCGAGCAGCTGCGCTCCTTCGCCGCCGAAGTGACGCGCGTCGCGCGCGAGGTCGGCACCGAAGGCCGGCTCGGCGGTCAGGCCGTCGTGCCCGGCGTCGGCGGCACCTGGAAGGATCTGACCGACAACGTCAACCTCTTGGCCGCGAACCTCACCACTCAGGTCCGCAACATCGCCGAAGTGACCACGGCGGTCGCGCGCGGCGACTTGTCGCGCAAGATCACCGTCGACGTGAAAGGCGAAATCCTCGAGCTGAAGAACACCATCAACACCATGGTGGACCAGCTCAACGCCTTCGCCGGCGAAGTCACGCGCGTGGCGCGCGAGGTCGGCACCGAGGGCAAGCTCGGCGGCCAAGCGCAGGTGCCCGGCGTCGCCGGCACCTGGAAGGATCTCACCGATACCGTCAACTTCATGGCGGCAAACCTGACCGAGCAGGTGCGCGGCATCGTCAAGGTGGTGACCGCGGTCGCCAATGGCGACCTCAAGCAGAACCTCACCGTGAAATCGAAGGGCGAGGTCGCTGCGCTCGCCGACACCATCAACAACATGACCGAGACGCTCGCCACCTTCGCCGACCAGGTGACGTCGGTGGCACGCGAGGTCGGCGTCGAAGGCCGGCTCGGCGGTCAGGCCAACGTGCCGGGCGCGGCCGGCACCTGGAAGGACCTCACCGGCAACGTGAACCTCCTGGCGGCCAACCTCACCTCGCAGGTGCGCGCGATCGCCGAAGTCGCGACCGCCGTCACCAAGGGCGACCTGACGCGATCGATCCAGGTCGATGCCCGCGGCGAAGTCGCCGAGCTGAAAGACAACATCAACACGATGATCACGAATCTCCGTCTCACGACGGACGTGAACACCGAGCAGGACTGGCTGAAGACCAACCTCGCCAAATTCACCAACATGCTGCAGGGCCAGCGCGACCTCACCACCGTCGGCCGGCTCTTGCTCACCGAGCTGTCGCCGCTGGTGAACGCCCATACCGGCGTGATCTATCAGATCGAGAGCGAGGACAATCCGCAGCTCCTGCTGCTCGCCTCCTACGCCAGCGACGGCATCTATCCGTATCAGCGCGTGCTGCAGTTCGGCGACGGCCTGATCGGCCAGTGCGCGCTCGACAAGCGGCCGCGCGTGGTCGCCGACATTCCATCCGACGTGGTGCCGATCAACTCGGCGCTGTTCCGCGTCGCGCCGAAGAACCTCGTCGTGCTGCCGGTGCTGTTCGAGGGCCAGGTCAAGGCCGTGATCGAGCTCGCCTCGCTCGTCTCCTTCACGACCTCGCAGATGACGTTCCTGGAGCAGCTCACCGACTCCATCGGCATCGTGCTCAATTCGATCGAAGCGACGATGCAGACCGAAGGCCTGCTCAAGCAGTCGCAGCAGCTTGCCGGCGAGCTCCAGACCCAGCAGCGCGAATTGCAGCAGACCAACGACCAGCTCGAGCAGAAGGCGCAGCAGCTCGCCGAGCGCAACGTCGAGGTCGAGCGCAAGAACCAGGAGATCGAGCAGGCCCGCCGCGCCCTCGAGGAAAAGGCGACCGAGCTTGCGCTGACCTCGAAGTACAAGTCCGAATTCCTCGCCAATATGAGCCACGAGCTGCGCACGCCGCTGAACTCGATCCTGATCCTTGGACAGCAGCTCACCGACAATCCGGACGGCAACCTCTCGGCCAAGCAGGTCGAATTCGCCCGCACCATCCACGGCGCCGGCACCGATCTGCTCAATCTCATCAGCGACATCCTGGATCTATCCAAGATCGAATCCGGCACGGTGACGGTCGACGCCGAGGAAATCCTCACCGCGAACCTGCTGGAGACCGTCGGACGGCCGTTCCGGCACGAGGCGGACAACCGCAATCTCTCGTTCAAGATCGACGTCGATCCGAACCTCCCACGCAGCATCGTCACCGACTCCAAGCGCCTGCAACAGGTCCTGAAGAACCTGCTCTCCAACGCCTTCAAGTTCACCGCGGAAGGCGAGGTGCGCCTGAATGTCACCGCCGCGGTCGGCGGCTGGGGAACGGATCATCCGGTGCTGAACTCCGCGCCGGCGGTGATCGCGCTCGAAGTGTCCGACACCGGCATCGGCATTCCCGTGGAAAAACAGAAGCTGATCTTCGAGGCGTTCCAGCAGGCCGATGCCGGCACCAGCCGGAAATATGGCGGCACCGGCCTTGGGCTTGCGATTAGTCGCGAATTGGCAAGCCTGCTCGGCGGCGAAATTCATCTGCGCAGCTCGCCGGGCAAGGGCTCGTCGTTCACGCTGTATCTGCCGCTCAAATATTCCGGCCCGACGCTCGCACCGCGCGCCGCACCCGCGCCGCAGCAAAACAATCAGCCGCCTGCGCTGCAGCCCGCCGCCGCGCCGGAGCAGCAGCGCGTCATTGAGCAGCTTCCCGACGACCGGCTCAACCTCGAGCCTGGCGACAGCATCCTTCTGATCGTCGAGGACGACCCGCATTACGCGCGTGTACTGGTCGACCTCGCGCGCGACAAGGGATTCAAGGTCCTGGTCGCCGCCCGCGGTGCGGAGGCGCTGGAGCTTGCCAAGCAATACCAGCCGAGAGCAGTCTCGCTCGACGTGTTCCTGCCCGATATGCTCGGCTGGACCGTGCTGAGCCAGCTCAAGCACAATCCGCTGACCCGCCACATCCCCGTGCAGATCATCACGCTCGACGAGGACCGCCAGCATGCGCTGGCGCGTGGCGCGTTCTCCTTCGTCAACAAGCCGACGACGACCGAGGGCGTCTCGGCCGCGCTGACGCAGATCAAGGAGTATGCACGGCCGCGGCGCAAGCGGCTCCTGATCGTCGAGGACAACGAGGCGGAGCAGCTTTCGATCCGCGAGCTGCTGCACCACGACGACATCGAGATCGTGACGACGGACACCGGCGCCGGCGCGCTCTCGACGCTGCGGGAGGCGCCCTGCGATTGCGTGGTGCTCGACCTCAGGCTGCCCGACATGAGCGGTTTCGAGGTGCTGGACCAGATCCGCAACGACGAGGCGCTGTCCAACGTCCCGGTCGTCGTCTTCACCGGCCGCGAGCTTTCGGCGGAGGAGGATGCGGAACTCCACACCATGGCGCGCAGCATCGTGGTCAAGGGCGTGGAATCGCCGGAGCGCCTGCTCGACGAGACCGCATTGTTCCTGCACCGCGTGATCACGGAGCTTCCGGTCGAGAAGCAGCGCATGCTGGAGAAGCTGAACAGTTCCGACGAGGATTTGATCGGCAAGACCGCGCTGCTCGTCGACGACGACGCCCGCAACATCTTCGCGCTGTCGAGCGTGCTGGAACGGCGCGGCATGAAGGTGCTGACCGCCACGACCGGCCGTGAAGCCGTCACCCTGGTCGAATCCAATCCGGAGATCGCCATCGTTCTGATGGACATCATGATGCCGCAGATGGATGGCTACCAGACCATCGGCGTCATTCGCGAAAACCAGGCCTTCGCCCGCCTTCCGATCATCGCGCTGACCGCCAAGGCGATGAAGGGTGACCGGGAAAAATGCCTGGAGGCCGGCGCGTCCGACTATCTCGCCAAACCCGTCAACACCGATCAATTGCTACTTGCGATCCGCATGTGGCTGCACCGATGAGTTTGGATCCGCGAATGGACCACGAAAAGGTCAACATCCTCCTCGTCGACGACCAGCCGGCCAAGCTGCTCGCCTATGAGGTGATCCTGAAGGAACTCGGCGAGAACCTCGTGGTCGCTTCGTCCGGACGCGAGGCGCTGGAGGTGCTGCTCAAGACCGAGATCGCGGTGATCCTGGTCGACGTCTGCATGCCCGAGCTCGACGGCTTCGAGCTTGCCGCGATGATCCGCGAGCATCCGCGCTTCCAGAAGACCGCGATGATCTTCATCTCCGCCATCCAGGTCAGCGACATCGACCGGCTGCGCGGCTACGAGATGGGTGCGGTCGACTACGTGCCGGTCCCGGTCGTGCCGGAGGTGCTGCGCGCCAAGATCAAGGTGTTTGCCGAGCTCTACCGCAAGACCCGCGAGCTGGAACGGCTGAATCAGGAGCTCGAGGATCGCGTCCGCGCACGCACGGCGGAACTGGAGAACTCCACCGCGAAGCTGCGCGAAAGCGAGCAACGGCGCAGCATGGCCATCGCCGCCGGCAAGATGGGTTCCTGGGATTGGGACTGGATCAGCGGCGACTGGATGTGGGACGAGGGGCAATATCGCATCTTTGGCGTCGGCCCGGAGAGCTTCGAGGTCAATCCGGCCAACGTCCAGGCGCTGTTGCATCCCGACGACGTCGATCAGTTGCGCAAGGCGATCGCCGAATTCAACAAGGGCACGCGTGCCTATGAGACCGAGTTCCGCATTGTGCGGCCCGACGGCGAGGTGCGCTGGTGCGTCGGCACGGCGGCCGCGACGGTCGACGACAGCGGTCGCGTCGTGCGCGTGAGCGGTGTCACCGTGGACATCACCGAACGCAAGCGAGCCGAGGAACGGCAGAATTTGCTGGCGCGGGAAGTCGATCACCGCGCCAAGAATGCTCTGGCGCTGGCGCAGTCGATCGTCCGCCTCACCCGCGCCGACGAGGTCAAGGCCTATGTCAGCGCCGTCGAAGGACGCATCAATGCGCTGGCGCGCGTGCACACCATCCTGTCGCTGTCGAGCTGGCAGGGCGCGGAGCTCTCCAAGCTGATCGACGAGGAGCTTGCGCCCTATTCGCTCGGCGGCCAGATCATATTGGCGGGTCCGGAGGTCCAGTTGCTGCCGGCGACGGCCCAGACGCTGGCGCTCGCGCTGCACGAGCTCTTCACCAACTCGGCCAAGTATGGCGCACTCTCGACCAGGTCGGGACGGCTCACGATCGGCTGGCAGGTCGAGGACCAGCTGCTGACGCTGAGCTGGGAGGAATCCGGCGGTCCGCTCGTCATGACGCCGAAATCGCGCGGCTTCGGCACGCGGAGCCTGCTAGCGAGCGTCGAGTCCCAACTCGGTGGACAGGCGCAATTCGATTGGCGAGCCGAAGGACTGTTGTGCCGCCTCAAGGTGCCGCTGACACGCAAGACGGCGACGGCCGCCCCCGGAAAATTCGACGCCCCCAGCTCAGCCGAATTGCAACGCGCCTCGGGCTAAAGCGCGATGCGATCAGGATGAAGCGTCATCGCGCTTTGGTTTGTTGTTTGAGCATGATCTTTTCGGAAAACCGCTGCGCACTTTTCCGGATCGTGCTTTAGCCCGACGCCGCCATCCTGGTTTGCCGCGGCGGCCGCGCTTCCTCGGCGAGGCGTCCTTCGAGCCAGGCTTCCGTCTGAGCGAGATCGCGTAGCGCCCTCGCGTAGCGGCGGGCCGCACTTCGCTCCGCACCGCGCGGCAGTTTGCGGGCCTTGCGCAGCATGTCCGCAGCCGCGTTGCGATAGGCCAGTGAGCGGTAAAGAAAGACTACCTTACCCATACCGAATGTTCCCGTTTTGCTGACGCTCATCCTCGCAGGCCCGGCATGAACGTCGGATGAAGCCGGTGATGACAATTCCTTCATGCGTTTGGAACCGGCGAATATGGCCCGCGTTTGCATGTCAGTTCGGGATGCGGTTCCCATGCGCGCAAAAAAGTCGTCGGACCTGATCTCTCCCACCGGCCTCATCAAGCTGATGACGCATGCGATGATGGGCGCAGCCCTCGGCCTCGCCTTCAGCCTCACGCTGATCCTGTCCAATCCCGCCGTCGCCAAGCTGCTCGATCACGGCGGAAGCCAGGCCGCAATCATCTTCGCCCTGACATTGGTGACGACGTTCGCGATCGGCGCGACACTCACCGGCGTCGTGTTCATCCTCGCAGAGGACAAGCAATCTTGAAGCGTGCGTGCGGCCCGGCAGATACGTTTGTCGGGAACTCCTTCGGCAAATGGCGGTTGGCTGCCTGCGTCAATTTAACTCAGGGAGTTCCCCGCATGACAACGGCAAAACTCGTTCTCACCGCAATTTTGGCCACCGGCCTCGCCGCGGCGCCGCTCGCCGCACAGGCCAAGTCGCACAAGGCCAAACACGGATCATCGATGTCGTCCTCGCAGACCACGGGCGCCAACACCAAGGCCTCGAAGGGCGCGGATCCTTCCGGCCAGGGCGGCTCCGGTCCCGGCTCGGACCAGGGCGGCACCATGACGAACAAGAGCAGCAAGGGCATGAGCAATACCAAGTGAGCTCAGGCCGACATGACATCAAAAGCCCCGCGGCGACGCGGGGCTTTTTTTCTTGATGCGGGATCGGCAATCGAGCGCCACATCGTCGAGCGCCGGCGTCAGCTCGTTACGGGCGACGCGTTTCAGAGTTGAGCGGGCGGCTCGCAGCATTCGTCTTCACGAGTTGCTCGAGCTGCGCCCGCTTGCGTCCGATCAGAAGTTGGGCCGCAGCATCGTCGAGCCCCGCACGCTGCAATTGCCGGATGGCCGAGCCCAATTCGAGAATCTCGGCGCGCAACCTCAAGATCCGGTAAGTGTCCGGGTCCTCCTCCACGGCGCCCCCCAAAAGGTGTCAGCGCCGCGTGCTCGCGCGCTCGGGACCGACGGCTGTCTTCACGAGACGAAGGCGCACCCGGTCGCGAACGTCAGGCAGGACATCGCCGCCGCCAGCAGCCTTCCATTCGCCGATCAGCAAATTGACCTTCCGGCGCAAATCCATCTGCGCCAGGGCTTGCTGGACGCAATCGCGGTCGCCGTTGATGAGATCGCGCACGGAGGCCTCGACGCCGGCCATCTCAACCCTCAAGGCGCTGATTTTACGTCGAATTTCATTAATTCTGTTGTCCATGGCTTGTTAGAACAAAATAAGAACATATAGTCAAGTCACGATTTCAGGACGGAGAAGCGACATGCAGGTTCAGGGCAAATACGACGCCAGGGTTTTCCTCGCCGAGCAGATGACACGGACGCAGGGGCTGAGGTTGAAACGGCTGAGCGAAGAAGCGTATCAGCCCGCGCAATATGCGCGCGATCTGTCCTTCAGCGAGGCCGCACGTCGTATCCAGGTGCTGGAAGCCGAGATCGAGCTGGCGAATTCCTTCTAGGCTGCGCCTGGAACACTGTCCGCGTCCTTCGGAACCATGCCCGTGTCGAATGGTTCTCCCCGGCCAAGGGAGAACATGCATGGCACGCAAGGCAAAGAAGCGCAGCTACTCGCGCAGCGCCGGCAGCGATGTCGAGAGCGAGATGCGCCGCTACAAGAAGGGCACCGCCAAGAGCGGTCGCAAAGGCCGTGGCGGACGTGTGAAGAGTCGCAAGCAGGCGATCGCGATCGGACTGTCGAAGGCACGCAAGAAGGGGAAGAAGGTCCCGAAGAAGGCCGCCAAGAAGACCTCCAAGAAGAGGACGACCAAGAAGAGGACAACCAAGAAATCGTCGAAGCGCAAATCCAGCAAGCGCTGACGTTGGCCTGTGTCAGATCATGCTGCCCGGCATGAAGCAGCGGATCGAAACGCCGAACGCGGTCTTCACCGGCCACACCATGGTGCGGCCGGCCCGGTTCGGCTCGGTGATGACGGCTTCGTCCGGCACCTCGATCCACTCGCCGTCGAGACGCACGCGATAATGCCCGTTATGCGACTCCCAGTCGGGATCGGCGACGGCAAAACCATCCGCATCCGAACAGCACGGACCAAGGTGGCTGCGCAGGCTGTCGAACCATGGCTTCAGGGGTGAGTCCGCGTAGCGGCCGTCGTCCCGCCCGAGAGCGTTTCCGCCCCAGAGCACGAATGGCGCCACGAGTAGCGCCCTCCTCAGCGAGAGCTTCAATCGATCCATGTCGGCACCGATCAAATGCGAACCAGCGGCCAGTTCCGGAAACCGGCGGCAAGTTCGAAGTTCCACGCTTGCAACTGGTCCCGGTGGCATCGTTGCCGCCGGCGACCTGCACGAGTCGGAACTTTGATGAGCGAACACGGCTTTTTCGGACGAACCGCGTCATCGTCGCTGCCGTTAACGAGAATGTTATCGATCGCCTCCCGGGAGTCCTGAAGGCGAACGAAAAAGGCGGCCTCGAGGGCCGCCTTTCTTGATCCATGCCGATCGGCGTTCGCCTCAGGCGAGTGGTACCGCGACGAAGCGGGTCGCCTGCGCGCTTCTGACCTGCAACAGCACGCTGCGCTTGCCGGACGATTTGGCCTGCGCCAACTCCGAGCGGACGTCGCCGACATTGGCGACGGCCTTGCCGCCGACGTTGAGGATGACGTCGCCGGTCTGGATGCCCCGCTGCGCCGCCGGCCCTTGCGGATCGACTTCGGTGACGACAACGCCCTTCTGGCCAGCGCCCTGGACGTCACCGGCCGGAGCCAAAGCAAGACCGAGGCGCGGCGTGCCGGAGCCCGGCTGGTCCTTGCCAACATCGGCCTTGGCCTGCCGTTCGTTCGGCAGTTCGCCGAGCGCGAGCGTCACCGTTTTGCTGTCGCCTTTGTGGAAGACGTCGAGCTTCACTGAGCTGCCAGGCGCAAGAGTCGCGATCGTGCGGGCGAGGTCGCGGGAGTCCTTGATCGCGGTGCCGTTGACGGCGGTGATGACATCGCCCGCCTCGATGCCGGCCTTGGCCGCCGGGCTGCCATCCTGCGGATTGTCGACGATCGCACCGCGCGCCTCCTTCAGTCCGAGGCTGTCGGCAATCTCGGCGGTGACCGGCTGCACTTGCACGCCGAGCCAGCCACGGGTCACCGCGCCCTTGTCCTTCAGCTGCGCGACGACAAGCTTTGCGGTCGAGGCCGGAATGTCGAAGCCGATGCCGACCGAGCCGCCGGAGGGCGAGAAGATCGCAGTGTTCACGCCGATCACGTTGCCGCTCATGTCGAAGGCCGGGCCGCCGGAATTGCCCTTGTTGATGGGCGCATCGATCTGGATGAAGTCGTCATAGGGGCCGTTGCCGATGTCGCGGCCACTGGCCGAGACGATGCCGGCAGTCACGGTGCCGCCGAGGCCGAAGGGGTTGCCGACCGCGACCACCCAGTCGCCGATGCGCGGCTTCTGGTCGGAGAATTTGACGAACGGGAAGTCCTTCTTGCCGTCGACCTTGATCAGCGCGAGATCGGTCTTCGGATCGGTGCCGACGACCTTGGCGGTGTAGCTCGTGCCGTCATCCATGGTCACCTGCACCGACTCGGCGTGGTCGACGACGTGGTTGTTGGTCACGGCATAGCCGTCGGCGGAGATGAAGAAGCCGGAGCCTTCGCCCGTGATCATCTGATGGCGCTGGCGCGGCATGCCGTTCATGCCGCCCGGGCCACGGAAGCCGAACTGCCGCGAGAACTGGTCGAACGGGGTGTCCTCGTCCTGATCCATCCGGTTCTGCTGCAGCATCGCGCTCTTGTCGTTGTCCTGGTCGATCTTGACCCGCACCGAGATGACGGCGGGTTTGACCTTACTGACGAGGTCACCAAAGCCCGGCGGCGTCGCGGCGGATTCGGCGGCCTGGGTCGGGGTAATGAAGGAGCTCGGACCGAACGGCGAAGAGCCGGGAGCAGCCGCCAGCACGGCCACGCCGAGCGCGGCCACGGTGCCGAGCAGCGCAAGCCGGCGCGGCCTCAGGATCTTGCGGGACGTGGTGTCGGAATTGACGCGATCGTTCATGTCGAAATGTCCATGTTGGATAAGGTGTCGCCTTGCCTCCAACATGGCCATCGTCACCTTACGACGTCCCGTCCATCCGATTAAATCTTCGCAAAGAATGCGCGGGCCCCGGGAAAGTCGTCCCTGCGCATTTGATGCAGCTCAACGCGGGTCCTTCGGGCAGTGAAAAAATGCGGCCACCGGATGATGTTCATCGGAGGCGCGCCATGTACAAAGACATTCTCGTCCACATCCCCACCGAACGCCCCATGCGCTGCGCGATCGAAGGCTCGATTTCGCTCGCGGCGCGGTTCAACGCCCATCTCGACGCAGTCGCGATCGGCTATGTTGCGACCAGTGCGGCTTACGTGATGGAGGGCGGCGCTGCGGTCGCGGCCGTGTTCGAACTGGAACGCGAGCGCGCGGTAGAGCGGGCCGAGGCCGCGCTGGCGGTGTTTGGCATCGAAGCGGCGAACGCCGGCATCTCCTACGGCTGCCGCGCGCTCGGCGCGATCCCGGTAGACGCGGCCGGCTCGCTCGGCGAGATGGCACGGTTGCACGACCTCAGCGTCGTGCTTCAGCCAGATCCGGCGCAGGGCTCGTTCGACAACGACGTGCCGCGCGAGATCCTGTTCCAGGCCGGCGGCCCGGTGCTGTTCCTGCCCTACACCTTCCATGGAGCTTTCAAGGCGAACCGGATCGGCATCTGCTGGGACGGCAGCCGCCTCGCGGCCCGCGCCGTGCACGATGCCGCACCGTTCCTGGCGCGCGCCGATGAGATCGTGATCATCACCATCAACGAGGCCGATGCGGTCTCCGACGAAGCTTCAGCGAACGGTCTGGCAAGACATCTCGGCCGGCGCGGACTGTCGACCCGCACGGTCGGCCTGTCGGCGACGCGCGCCGACATCCAGCCGACCATCCTGTCGCTGGCGGCCGACGAGGGCCTCGATCTCCTGGTGATGGGCGGCTACGGCCATTCGCGGTTGCAGGAGCGCGTTCTCGGCGGCGTCACCCGCGCCATGCTGCAGGCCATGACGGTCCCGACGCTGATGTCGCATTGAGCCGGGCCGGCCCGGCGCCATCACGCCGCGACCGGGGTCTCCCACGTCGCGGGTACGGCGTCGCCCTCGTCGTGCTGCACATTGCACGCGTCGAAATGCGCCTTGAGCTCGACCTCGGCGAGATATTCGAAATGTTCGGCCTGGCCGAGGAGTTCCCAGTTCTGAAGCGGCCGGTAGGCCGCCTGCTGACGACAGAGGGACGCCAGCGCCCGGTAGCGACGTACGTTCTCCATGAGACCCTCCCTCGCATTCACTGGGCTTATTGCCCCGATTTGCGTCAGGCCGATGGCGGTTGTGCAAAAGATTTGCTGCGCCTAGCCTCGGCTCGCTGCTAGGAAATATATGTCCGGGCCAAAGTTCCAAATGAACCGCGCCTTGGACCCGAAGGCTAGGCGTAGAGCCGGCGCTCCACGGTCACGCCGACCAGGTCAAGATAGCGCTCGATCAGGGCGGGCCGACCGACCAGATAGCCCTGCATCTCCTCGCAGGCCTCCCGCGCCAGGAAGGCACGCTGCGCTTCCGTCTCCACCCCCTCGGCAATGACCGGGATACGCAGGGCGTGCGCGAGACTCAGGACCGCGCGTACGATCTCGGCCGATTGCGGCGTCGCCTCGAGATTGGAGATGAAGCTGCGATCGATCTTGATCTTGTCGAACGGGAACGACTGGAGATAGGACAGCGAGGAATAGCCGGTGCCGAAATCGTCCATCGCGATGCGGATGCCGAGCGCCTTCAGCCGCCGCAGCAGATTGAGCGCGCGGGTGAAATCGCCGATCAGCACGCCCTCGGTGATCTCGACCTCGAGCCGCGTCGGCGTCAGCCCCGTCTCCAGCAGGATCTGGTGGATCGAACGTTCGAGATCGCCGGCCTGGAACTGGATCGGCGACAGGTTGACGGCCACCTGCAGCGGCCGCGGCCAGGAAGCCGCCTCGCGGCACGCTTCGCGCAAGACCCATTCGCCGATCTGGACGATCAGCCCGTTCTCCTCGGCGAGCGGAATGAACTGGTCCGGCGGCACGAAGCCGCGAGTCGGATGGTTCCAGCGCAGCAGAGCCTCGAAGCCGATGACCTCGCCATCCACCCGCGCCTGCGGCTGGAAGTAGACCAGGAACTGGTTCTGCTCCAGCGCCAGTCGCAGGTCGTGCTGCAACAGCCTGCGGTCGCGCAGCTCCTGGTCCATCTCGGATTCGAAGAAGCGCACCCGGCCCCTGCCCTCGCGCTTGGCACGGTAGAGCGCCGAGTCGGCGTTGGCGAGCAGCGTGGCGGCATTCACGCCGTCGTCCGGATAAAACGCGATGCCGACGCTGAGGCCGACATGGGAGAGATAGTCGTCGACCTCCAGCTCCTGGCCGATGGTCTCGACCAGGCGTTCGGCGAGCGCCAGAACGTCATCGCGGCTGATGTCGTCGGGCATCAGGATCATGAATTCGTCGCCGCCGATACGGGCGACGAAGGCGCCGTCGGCTTCCTCGGCAAGCCGGTCCGCCGCCGCCCGCATCAGCAGATCGCCGACGGGGTGGCCGAACACGTCGTTGACTTCCTTGAAGCGGTCGAGATCGAGGCTGAGCACGGCAAAACTGGTCGCCGCCTCCTGCGCCCGCTCCAGCCGTTCGCCGAGCACGGCGTTGAAGGCGCTGCGGTTCGGCAGGTCGGTCAACGCATCATGATGCGCAAGATGGCTGATCCGCGCCTCGTTGGTGATCCTCTCGGTGACGTCCTCGATCACGCCGACCAGGTATTGCGGCGCGCCGCTGCCGTCCCTGACCAGCAGCTTGCGCGAATTGACGAGACGATCGCGGCCCTTCACGCCGACCTCGAGCAGATGCCCCTCCAGGAACATCGGCGCGCCGCTGTCGACGACGCGGCGATCCTGCTCGTTGACGACGCGGGCGATATGGTCCGGAAAGATCTGCTGCGGAGTCTTGCCCAGCATCGCCTCGCGCGGCATTCCGTAATACTCTTCGCCGGCGCGATTGAGCAGGACGTAGCGGGAATCCTTCGCATCCTTGGCAAACACCGCGATCGGGATGCTCTCGATGATGCTGTCGAGGAATTCGCGCGCCCGCAGCAGATCCTGTTCGGCGCGCTTGTGCGTCTGTTCGAGTTCCTCGATCATCAGCTTCATTGCACGGTCGGTGCGGCGGCGATCGCGATCGCCCTCCTCGTAGGCCGCACCGACGAGCTCGCAGAGCTTGGTCAGGTCGACCTGTCCGGACTCGTCCGTCGACTGGCGGATCTGTCTTGCGAGCAGCCGGTGCATGGTCAAGCTGCCGCCTCCGCGATGACGGTGACGGTCATGGTCTGGTTGTGCAGCTCGCAGCGGCCGGACGCGGCCGGCGGAGCGATCTCGCCATAGGAGTAGAACCCGATCCGGACGACGTCCTCGCCGAGCTCGGCGGCAACGGCATCCAGCTCGTCCTGCGTGCGCTGCCCCATCACCCTGCGGCGGCCGGTACAGCTCACCAGGATGGCAAGCTTGTCGCCGTCAACGCCCTCCGCAAGTGCACTGCGCGCCTGCCGGCCGGCCTCGCCAGCGCCGGCGGCAAGACTGTCGAAATTGGCGCGCATCAATTGCGCGGTGCATCCTTCCGGAATGTCGGCGGCGAATGTCAGGGTGCGGGCATTGCGATCCACCGCGAACACCGAGCGCACGATCTGCCGGTCCGGCTCGGCCTCATCGTGAATGCGCAAGGGGAATGCCAGACCCGAACCCGGCATCGCCTCGGCTTCTTCCTCCCCGAGATAGCGGGTGTAGAGGTCGAGCGGCGGCTCGCCGTCGAGTTCCACGACCACGGATCCTTCCGACTTCGTCACCTTGCGACGCGGGCCGAACACGTCCCAGCCGCCGGCACAGCCATGCGCGAAGCGGAACGAGGCGCCGTAGAATGCGATTGCGGCAACGCGGTTCGGCGACGGCTCGGCGTCGGCTCCGACGATCGTCTGTTCAAATCGGGTGCCGTCGCCGGCGAGCCCGCCGGTGACCGGCAAATCCGGCCCCAGAACCTCGGTGATTCCGGCAAGCAGTTCGCCCCCGTTCACCGCCAATCCGTCGGACAGGACAAACAGACCCGCCAGATCGGCCGCCAGCGCCTGGCGGGCAAGGCGCGCACCGCAGGCCCGCGACGCATCGCGGGTCTCGACGACCTCCTGCACCAACCGCACTTGCGTATGGGCGAAGCACAAGGCGACCGCGATGACTTCGTCATCGCAGATGTCGTCGCCGTGGATCTGGCCGCCGGTGCTGCAGCCGACGATATGGCTCTCGGGATAAAGACCGCGCAGCTCGCGATAACGTTGGCCGTCCGCCAGTTGCTCGCGGCTGCCGAAATAGAGCACGAGCTGGGACGGCTCGCGCAGGGCATCCGCTCCGCGCCAGCCATGGGCAGCATTCCAGTGACGATATTGAATGTGCATCCCACGCTCTCTGCAGTCCTTGAACCACAGATTGTGGAGGGGCGCATTGCGTCGCCGTTAATCACACGTCTACTTCGACACCGTTGGTTACCCCGGCATGAAAGCTAATGCCGACTCGCGCCGGATTCTCCGTAGGACTGCGGGAAAACTTCGGTTCCCTCCAAGCGATCGGCACGTCGGCGCAATCACCTGGTGAGGCCGCCCGTAATCTACCGGGTGCGCGCGCCTTCGCCGAGGCGCATCGGCTGCACGGCATTATCTTGCCGCTTTGGAACCCGGCCCGTCTCGGCGGCGACGCGGATGGCCTGGATATTCGCGGCATATTCGGCAACGCTCTTGCCGCGAAACACCGCGGAGCCCGCCACCAGCGTATCAGCGCCCGCTGCCGCCACGGCAGCGGCATTGTCGCGCGTGACACCGCCGTCAACCTCGAGCCGGATCGGCCGGTCGCCGATCATGGCTTTGATCCGTTCGATCTTCTCGAGCTGGGATTCGAGGAAGGACTGGCCGCCGAATCCCGGATTGACCGTCATCACCAGCACGAGATCGATGCGGTCGAGCACATAGGCGATCGCGCTCTCGGGAGTCGCGGGACACAGGCTGACACCGGCCTTCTTGCCGAGCGCACGGATCGCCTGCAGCGAGCGGTCGAGATGGGCGCCGGCTTCGGCATGAATCGTGATGACGTCAGCCCCGGCGTTCGCGAACGCTTCGAGATAAGGATCGACAGGCGCGATCATGAGATGCACGTCGAATATCTTCTTCGTCGTCGGGCGGATCGCCTTGATGACATCGGCACCGAAGCTGATGTTCGGCACGAAGTGTCCGTCCATGACGTCGCAATGGATCCAGTCGGCGCCGGCCGTGTCGATTGCGGCGATCGCCTCGCCGAGGCGCGCGAAATCCGCGGCCAGGATCGAGGGAGCGATGATGATCTCTCTGGTCATGGCTTTCCACTCCGCGCATCGGCGCCGCCGCTGAAGACACGGCTCGCCAGGACGTCCATGGGATCGATGGTTTCGAGATCGTCGACATCGAGCATACGGTCGAGGTCGGACACCAGGCGATCGGCCTGGCGCAAGCGGATGCGGTCGACGGCGTTGCGGATCGAACGCCCATTGGAGAAGAACGGCTGGGTCCGGCGCAGCGCGATGTATTTCTCGAACGCCTCGCGGGCCGCAGCCGAGAAGCGATAGCCCCGCTCCTTCAGCATCAGCTCGGCAATGACGAGCAGCTCGGCTTCGGCATAATCAGGGAATTCGATGTGATGGGCGATGCGCGAGCGGAAGCCGGGGTTGGACGCGAAAAAGCTCGTCATGCGCTCGCCATAGCCGGCGAGGATCACGACGAGGTCTTCGCGCTGGTTCTCCATCACCTGGAGCAGGATCTCGATGGCCTCCTGACCGTAGTCGCGTTCGTTGTCGGGGCGATGCAGATAATAGGCTTCGTCGATGAACAGCACGCCGCCCATCGCCTTCTTCAGGATCTCCTTGGTCTTCGGCGCAGTGTGGCCGATATATTGCCCGACGAGATCGTCGCGCGTCACCGAGATCACCTGCCCCCGCCGCACGAAGCCGAGCCCGTGCAGGATCTTGGCCATGCGCAGCGCGACGGTCGTCTTGCCGGTGCCGGGATTGCCGGTGAACGACATGTGCAGCGTCGGCGGAGCCGATGCCAGGCCCGCGCGCTGCCGGATGCGTTCGATCAGCAGCAGAGAGGCGATCTGGCGCACGCGGTTCTTCACCGGCTTCAATCCGATCAGCTCCTGCTCGAGCTGCTGCAGCGTGTCGGTGATCCCGGCCGCTTCGGCTTCCTTGCGGAGATCGAATTGGGTCTCGCCGGGCTCAGTCGTCGTTGCGTGGGGAACATCCAGCATCGTTACCTCGAAGAAAAGGAGCTTCGCCGCGGGGGAGCGGCGAAGCAGTGGTCCGCCAAGGATGCGGAGCAGGGAGAGCTCCGCGCGGAAGCGGATGGCTTACGTTGGCGCGTGCGCGGCCGGCCGGCGCACGGTGGTGTAACGGATCGCGCGGCCGCCGACTTCCTGCCGCACCAGCTCGAACTCCGCCTCATGCGGAGGCCTATTGACGAGGAAGGAGATCCGCACCGATTCCCAGCCATGGCTTGAATCGAAGCCGCTGATGCGGATGTACTTGTTGCCATACACCCTGCGGCACTCCGCGAGCTCCATCATCACGCCGGCGGCGTCCTGGAGGTCGAACATCGGCAGGCCCCACATCTCCCAATAGGTGTTGCGGGGATGAGGATCGTCGGTGAATTCGATATTCACCGCCCAGCCGTTGCCGAGGCAATATTGCACCTGCTTATAGATCTGATCGTCGGTGAGATCCGGCAGGAACGAAAAGCAACCCTGAGTGAGTTTCATGCTGCGTCTCCTCAAACGGTTTCGAGCGCGGTCGGCACGAAGTCCGGCGTGTCGGTGGATTGATAGTTGAACGTCACGTCCTTCCAGACCTCGAGCGCAGCCTTCAGCGGCGTGCAGGTCTCGGCCGCCCTGGCCAGGATCTCCGGACCTTCGTGGACGTAGTCGCGCCCCTCGTTACGGGCGAGGATCATCGCTTCCAGCGCCACGCGGTTGGCGATCGCACCGGCCGCAATGCCCATGGGATGGCCGATGGTGCCGCCGCCGAACTGCAACACGACGTCTTCGCCGAGCAGGTCGAGCAGCTGATGCATCTGGCCGGCATGGATGCCGCCGGAGGCGACCGGCATCATCTTGTTCAGGCTCGCCCAGTTCTGGTCGAAGAACAGGCCATGCTCGAGCTTGGTCGGGTTGAAGTCCTCGCGGCAGACGTCGTAATAGCCGCGCGTGGTGTTGGGGTCGCCTTCCAGCTTGCCGACCACCGTGCCGGCATGGATGTGATCGACACCCGCGAGCCGCATCCATTTGGCGATGACGCGGAACGACACGCCATGGCTCTTCTGCCGCGTATAGGTCGAGTGACCGGCGCGGTGCAGATGCAGGATCATGTCGTTGCGCCGCGCCCATTTGGCCATCGACTGGATCGCGGTGTAGCCGATCACGAGGTCGATCATGACGATGCACGACCCGAGCTCCTTGGCGAACTCGGCGCGCTCGTACATGTCCTCCATCGTGCCGGCGGTGATGTTCAGGTAGGTGCCCTTCACTTCGCCGGAGGCCGCCTGCGCGCGGTTCACGGCCTCCATGCAGTAGAGGAAACGGTCGCGCCAGTGCATGAAGGGCTGCGAGTTGATGTTCTCGTCGTCCTTGGTGAAGTCGAGGCCGCCCTTCAGCGCCTCGTAGACCACGCGGCCGTAGTTGCGGCCTGAAAGCCCGAGCTTCGGCTTCACGGTCGCGCCCAGCAGCGGCCGGCCGAACTTGTCGAGCCGCTCGCGCTCGACCACGATGCCGGTCGCCGGTCCCTGGAAGGTCTTCACGTAGGCGACAGGGAAACGCATGTCTTCCAGCCGCAGCGCCTTGAGCGGCTTGAAGCCGAACACGTTGCCGATGATCGAGGCCGAGAGGTTCGCGATCGAACCCGGCTCGAACAGGTCGAGGTCATAGGCGATGTAGGCAAAATACGAGCCCGGCGTGCCCGGCACCGGATCGACGCGGTAGCATTTTGCGCGATATTTCTCCGCCGCGGTCAGGCGATCGGTCCACACCACGGTCCAGGTCGCGGTCGAAGATTCACCGGCGACGGCCGCGGACGCTTCGATCGGGTCAACGCCTTCCTGGGGCGTGACGCGAAACAGCGCGATGACGTCGGTGTCCTTTGGCGTGTAGTCGGGCTCCCAATAGCCCATGCGCTTGTATTCCATGACGCCCGAGCGATAGCGCTCTTTGCCGCGGACCGTGCCGGTATGTGCGTTCATGTCTCTCTCCTGCTGTTTTCTCTGTTGTTTCCGATTGACTAGGCCGCAACGGGCTCGCGGGCATCGACGCGCGGATCGAGCTCGCCGGCGCGATAGCGCCGCGCCATCTCGCTCAAGGGAATGACCTTGATCTTGCTGGCATGGCCCGCGGTCCCGAACTGCTCGAAACGGTCGCGACAGAGCTCGCGCATCGCGTCCATCGCCGGTTTGAGGAATTTGCGCGGGTCGAACTCGGAACGCGTTTGCGCGGCGACCTTGCGGAACACGGCCGTCATCGCGAGGCGGCAGTCGGTGTCGATATTGACCTTGCGCACGCCGCTCTTGATGCCGCGGACGATCTCCTCGACCGGCACGCCCCAGGTCTGCGGCATCTCGCCGCCGAACTGGTTGAACATGTCCTGCAGCGGCTGCGGCACCGACGAGGAGCCGTGCATCACCAGATGCGTGTTAGGCAAGCGGCGATGGATCTCCTCGACCACGCGCATCGCCAGGATGTCGCCATCCGGCTTGCGGCTGAACTTGTAGGCGCCGTGCGAGGTGCCCATCGCGATGGCGAGCGCATCGACCTTGGTGGCACGAACGAAGTCGACCGCCTGGTCGGGATCGGTCAGGAGCTGGTCGTGGCTGACCGTACCCTCGACGCCGTGGCCATCCTCCTGCTCGCCACCGCCGTGCTCGAGCGAGCCGAGCACGCCGAGCTCGCCTTCGACGGAGGCGCCGACCCAGTGGGCGAGATCGACGACGCGGCGGGTGATCGCGACGTTGTAATCGTAATCGGCCGCCGTCTTGGCGTCGGCCTTGAGCGAGCCGTCCATCATGACGGAGGTGAAGCCATGGGCGATGGCGGACGCGCAGGTCGCTTCGTCATTGCCGTGGTCCTGGTGCATGCAAAGCGGGATGTCCGGATAGGTCCGCTCCAGCGCGTCGATCATGTGCGAGAGCATGAGATCGCCGGCGTAGCTGCGCGCGCCGCGCGAGGCCTGGATGATCACGGGCGCGTCGACCTCGGCCGCCGCCTGCATGATCGCGATGCCCTGCTCCATATTGTTGATGTTGAACGCCGGCACCGCATAGCCATGGCTGGCCGCGTGGTCGAGCAGTTGGCGAAGTGTGATACGGGCCACGAGAAGTCCTCCTTATTGTCGCTTGCGAGCGACCGCCCGGCGGGCGGCTTCCGCAATGCTTTGCGGTGTGATGCCGAATTCGCGGTACAGCACCGGCGCCGGCGCCGAGGCGCCGAAGCCGCGCATGCCGACGAATTCGCCCTCAGCGCCGAGCCAGCGCGCCCAATCGCCCTGCACGGCAGCCTCGATTCCGACACGCGGCGCGGTACCGAGCACGGTGGCGCGGTAGTCGTTCGGCTGCTCCTCAAACAGGGCGAAGCAAGGCGCGGACACCACGGCCGCACGAATGTGCTCGGTCGCAAGCAGGCGGGCGGCTTCCAGTGCAATCGACACTTCCGAACCGGTTGCGATCAGCGTCACGTCGCGTCCGCCGTCCGGCGAGACGACGAGATAGGCGCCGTGTGCGACGCGGTTTCTGCCGCGCGCATCGCTACGGAAGGTCGGCAACGCCTGCCGCGACAGGCACAGCACGGAGGGGCGGTCTTCGGAATTGAGTGCGCAATCCCAGGCTTCCAGCGTCTCCACCGCGTCGGCGGGACGGAACACCAGCAGGTTCGGGATCACCCGCAGCGCGGCAAGATGCTCGACAGGCTGGTGCGTCGGGCCGTCCTCGCCGAGGCCGATGGAATCGTGGGTCATCACATGGATGACGCGCAGCCGCATCAGGGCCGCAAGGCGGATCGCGGGCCGGCTATAATCGGAGAACGCGAGGAACGTGCCACCGTACGGGATGAAGCCGCCATGCAGAGCGAGGCCGTTCATCGCGGCGGCCATGCCGTGCTCGCGAATGCCGTAGTGGATGTAGTCGCCGGCGAACGTCCCGCGCTTGACGGGGACTTGCAGCTTGGCGTGCGTGAGGTTCGAATGCGTCAGGTCAGCGGAGCCGCCGACCAGGCCGGCAATCGTCCCGGCGATGCCGTCGAGCACCTGTTGCGAGGCCTGCCGCGTCGCGAGCTTCGGACGCTCGGACGCAAAGCGTTCGCGCAACTTCGCCGCGGCCAGCGCGTAGGCGGCCGGCAGGGCAACCGCCTTGCCTTCGACGAACATGTCGCGCTGCTCGGCCGTCGCGCATTCATAGCGATCGAGCCAGGCGAGCCGATCGACCTGGCCGCGTTGCCCGATCATCCGCCACGCTTTCTGGACCGTGACAGGCACCACGAAGGGCTGATAATCCCAACCCAGCGTCCGGCGCGCGGCCGCGGTCTGCTCGGTCCCGAGCGGCGCTCCATGGGCTTTCTCCGTGCCCTGCCGATCAGGCGCGCCGTAGCCGATGACGGTGCGGCAGGCGATCAGCGACGGTTTGGCGGTCTCCCGCTCCTCTGCGATCGCCTGCGCAATCGCTTCGGGATCGTGGCCGTCGATGCTGCGCACCGACCAGCCGGAGGCGGCGAAACGCGCGAGCTGGTCGTCGGACGTCGCCAGCGAGGTGGGCCCGTCGATCGAGATCCCGTTGTCGTCGAACAGCACGATCAGGCGGCCAAGCCCGAGATGCCCGGCGAGCGAGAGCGCTTCCTGGCTGAGGCCCTCCATCAGGCAGCCGTCACCCGCGATCACATAGGTGAAATGATCGACGAGGCCGTCGCCATGTCGCGCGTTGGCCATCCGCTCGGCGAGCGCCATGCCGACCGCGGTTGCGATCCCCTGCCCCAGTGGCCCCGTCGTCATCTCGACGCCCGGCGTGTGACCATATTCCGGATGGCCCGGCGTCTTCGAGCCCCATTGCCGGAATGCCTTGATGTCGTCGAGGCTGACGTCGCCGCCGGTCAGATGCAGCAACGCATAGAGCAGCATCGAGCCATGGCCCGCCGACAGCACGAAGCGGTCGCGGTCCGGCCAGTTGGGATGCGCCGAGTCGAATTTCAGGAAGCGCGAGAACAGCACGGTTGCGACATCGGCCATGCCCATGGGCAGGCCGGGATGACCCGACTGCGAGGTCTCGATGGCGTCGACCGCGAGGAAGCGGACGGCATTGGCGAGATCGTTGTGCGTGACCGCCGTGAGGTCGGCTTCGGCATGAACCGAGATGTTCATTGGATTCTCTCCTCGTCACTTCAAGCTGCGCTTGCGCTCGATCAGCTGCATGATCAGCGGCGTCAGGATCAGCTGCATCGCGAGATCGAGCTTTGCGCCGGGGCACACGATCGAGTTCGCGCGGGACATCCAGCTCTGCGGCAACATCGAGAGCAGATAGGGGAAGTCGATGCCGCGCGGGTTCTTGAAGCGAATCACCACCATCGACTCGTCCGGCGTCGGGATCCAGCGCGCGATGAACGGATTGGAGGTGTCCACCGTCGGCACGCGCTGGAAGTTGATGTCGGTCTCGGTGAATTGCGGGCAGATGTAGTGGATGTAGTCGGGCATCCGCCGCAGGATGGTGTCGGTGACGGCCTCGGTCGAATAACCCCGCGCACTGCGGTCGCGGTGCAGCTTCTGGATCCATTCGAGATTGATGACCGGCACGACGCCGATCTTGAGGTCGGCATAGCGCGCGACATTGACCTTGTCGGTGACGACGGCGCCATGCAGGCCCTCGTAGAACAACAGGTCCGAATTCTCCGGCAGCCGCTTCCAGTCGGTGAAGGTGCCGGGCGCCGCGCCATGCAGCGCGGACTCCTCGGCGTCATGCACGTAATGCCGCGTCGTCGCGGTGCCGGTCTCGCCATAGTCGCGAAACGCACGCTCCAGCTCCTCGAACAAGTTGGTCTCGGGGCTGAAATGGCTGAAATGCTTGTTGCCGCGATCGGCCTCCTTCGCCATCTGCGCGCGCATCTCGGCGCGGTCGTAGCGATGGAAGGCGTCACCCTCGATGTAGGCCGCGTTGACCTTCTCGCGGAAAAATATCTGCTCGAACGTCTTCTTGACCGAGGTGGTGCCGGCGCCGGAGGAGCCGGTGATGGAGATGATGGGATGCTTCCTGGACATCGGACGCCCTCCTTACAGCCGGAAGAATCCGCGCCGCGCGAACAGCGGCGCTGAGACACTGGCAACCAGCAGCGGATCGCAATGCAGTTCCTCGACGCGGCGCACCTCGTTGCTCGAGCCCATGATCAGCGGCACGCGCTGGTGCAGGCTCTGCGCCGAGAGATCGAGGATGCGCTCGCGCCCCGTCGTGGCGGAGCCGCCGGCCTGCTCGATGATCATGGCCATCGGATGCGCTTCGTAAGTCAGACGCAGGCGGCCGACGCCATAGCCGGCACGCGCGTCCGAGGGATAGAGGAAGATGCCGCCACGGGTGAGGATGCGATAGGCTTCGGCGACCAGCGAGCCGACCCAGCGCATGTTGAAATCGTGGTTGGCTGGCCCGTCGACGCCGGCGAGGCACTCGTCGACGAAGGCACGCACCGGCGAATCCCAGTGCCGGCGATTCGACGCGTTGATCGCGAACTCCTCGCAGGCCTCGGCAATCTGCGCGCCGCTGCGCGCGAGGCGGAAGCAACCCGCCTTGCGATCGAGCGTGAAGATGTCGACGCCTTCGCCGAGCGTCAGCACCAGCGAGGTCTGCGGCCCGTAGGTGACGAAGCCCGCCGCGAGCTGCGCCGAGCCGCGCTGATGGAAGGCAAGCGAGAGATCATCGGGGGCGGGCAGGATCGAGAAGATCGTGCCGACCGTCATGTTGATGTCGATGTTGGAGGAGCCGTCGAGCGGATCGATCGCGATGCAGATCTTCGCCTCACGATCGCCGATCTGGGCCTCGCGCATTTCTTCCGAGGCGAGCGCGGCGACCGGCAGCTTGCTGAGGCAGCGGCGCAGGATCGCGTCCGCCTGCACGTCGAGATCGCGCTGGACGTCGCCGTCGCTGTTGCGGCCGGTGGTCAGGCCGGAGGCGTCCGCGAGATCTCCGGTGGCGATCAGGTCAGCGATCTCAATGGCCGCTGCCGCGATGGCATCGACCGCGGCCGCCACGGCGAGCGCATGAGGTGCGGTCTCCGAATACCGTTGAAGGTGGTCGTCCAGCCTCAATTGCCCGGTCATCTGCGCATCCCCTTTGCCGGCGCCGTATCCAGTTCCCTCCCCTCTGGAGGTCGGTACGGTCGGTCCCGGCATCAGGAGATTGACAGGGGCGGCTTAATAAGGAAAATTTCTATTCATAATGAGTGTCAAAGAATTTTCTTATAATGGCCCCAGCCATGCGGCGGCCCAGCTCCGGCATCTGACGATCCGGCAGCTGCGCTCGCTTGCGGCGCTCTCGGCCAAAGGCAGCGTGACGGCGGCGTCCGGGCATCTCGGGCTGACCCAGCCGGCCGTGACCCAGCAACTCCGGCAGCTTCAGGATCTCGCCGGCCTGCCGCTGGTGCAGCGGACCGGCGACGGCATGCTGCTGACGGAGGCGGGCAAGGAGGTCTTGACGCTGGCCGAGCGGGTCGAGGCCGCCATCATGGACTGCCAGGGCGCGCTCGACCTGCTCGCCGGGCGGACCGGCGGCACCGTGCATCTCGGCGCGGTCTCGACCGCGAAATATTTCGTGCCGCATGCGATCGCGGCGTTCTCCAAGCGGTACCCCAAGATCGAGATCAAGCTCACCATCGGCAACCGCGAGGAGATCCGCGAGGCCATGCACGGCTACGACCTCGATTTCGCGGTGATGGGTCGGCCACCGGCCGACGTCACGGTCGACGTCCGCCAGCTCGGGCGCAATCCGCACATCATCGTCGCGCGCAAGGGGCACTGGCTGGAGAACGATTCCGGCCTCAACCTGACCGACCTCGTCCACGAGACCTTCCTCACCCGCGAGCCCGGCTCGGGCACGCGGACGCTGATGGAGGGCATGTTCCAGAAGTCCGATCTCGAGCCGATCATCGGCATGGAGATGAGCAGCAACGAGACCATCAAGCAGGCCGTGATCGCCGGGCTCGGCATCGCCTTCATCTCGGCCCACACCGTGGCGCATGAGCTCACCGAGGGCCGACTCATCGTGCTCGACGTCGCGGGCCTGCCGATCGTGCGGCAATGGTACGTGATCCGCCGCAGCGACAAGGTGCTGCTGCCGCCGGCGCAGGCGATGTTCGATTTTCTGGGCTCGGAAGGGTCGAACTATCTGCCCGACGTGCCCGAGTTCGGCGGACGATGATCCGCCCGCGCTCAGCTCATCAGCTTCATGGCAACCGTCGCCGCCAGAATCACGATGATCTGGAGCAGACGCTCCGTCGTGAAGATGCGGTTGAACGTGATCATCGCTTGCCCCGGCCGACGTGAGGGAGATTTCGGTCGGCCCGTTGCTAGCACAGGCGGGCAGCCAGACAACTCCGTAATTGCCACAGGTGCCGCTTGCCGCCGGCCTGTTGCGAGGAGACCGCACGTCATCCCCTCCCCGGCTGACGGTCGATCCACCACGCAACATCGCGCGCGGCGCCCTCCTGGAATCCGACGACCGGCACGCCTGCAGTCACGCCGCGGAGGCGGCGGACGTCGGCGGCAATGATCGGCTCGGCGTCGATGCCCGTTGCATCGACGGCGCCGAACCTGGCCAGATGGCGTGCTTCGAGGAGACCTGCGACATGCTCGATCACGCTGCGCAGGCTGCGCGTCTCGCCACTGGCGAGATTGACGACGCCGGAGAGCTCGCTGTCGAGCACGGCGGCGATCATCTGCGCGAGGTCATCGACATAGACGAAATCGCGAAGCTGCCCGCCATGCGAGCAATCGAAATGCAGTCCCGCGCGAAGGCTCCGGATCAGCGAGGGGATCAGGCGCGCCTCGGGCTCGTGCGGCCCGAACGGGACAAACACGCGGCCCCAGGCGGCGCCTGCCGCGATATAGGCTTCGGCCGTCGCGAGCTTGGCTTGTCCGTACAGTGTCGTGGGACGGCATTGACTCACCTGCTCCTCGCACGGGCCGCTCTGCGGTCCGTATTCGAGGCAGCTTCCGATGCCGAGGATGCGCTGGGTGCCGCGGGCTCGCGCACGTGACAACAGGTCAATGCTCGCCTCGGCCCACAACCGGTTGACGGGATCCTCGCGATAGCGGCCCGGCCGCACCTCCCATGCGAGATGAACGAGATGCGTCGGCCGCGATGCCGACAGCGCATGTGCGCGGCCGGCTTCGGTGAGGAGATCGGCCGCATGCCATGTCACACCGGCCACCGCCGATTGAGTCGCGCGCGCGACGCCGTGCACCTCGAAGCCGCGACCAGTCAGCACAGGCAACAGCGCACGACCGACGAATCCGGACGCGCCCGTGACCAACACCCGCCTCATGCGAGACACGGCAGCGCGCGGTCGCGCGCGGACAGAATAGGGTCGGCAAGCGGCCAGTCGATCGCGAGCGATGGATCGTCCCAGCGAATGCCGGCCGCGCCTTGCGCGTCATAGGGCACATCGATGCAATACATCAGCTCGGTGCCCTCAGTGAGCGTCTGGAAGCCGTGCGCGCATCCGGCGGGGATGAATACGGCATTGCCACGGCCGGCGGCGAGCTCGACCGAGCACCATTGTCCGTAGGTCGGCAGCGACCGGCGCAGATCGACGATCACGTCGAACGCGCGGCCGGCAACGCACCGCACCAGCTTGGCCTCCGGTCGGCCCATCTGATAGTGCAGGCCACGCAGCGTGCCGGCGCGCTCGTTATGCGAGAGGCTGTGCTGCGCGAAATGCGTCGGCAGGCCCTGCGCCGCGAAGGCCTCAGCATCGAACAGCCGGGCGAAGAATCCGCGCGCGTCGGTCTCCGGTTCGATGCCGATTTCAACCACGCCTGGCAGCGCCAATGCAGTGAACTTCATCCCGGGCCCCCGCACCGCGACGCCGCCGTTGCGAACGTCGGTTCACCGAAACGCCTTTTGGGTTGCATCATGCGCAACGTTGTCGGAGTTTCCGTGGCTTGGGAGAATTCACTAACAGCCGCGGCACGACGGCACAACGGGACGATCCGTTCATGGACAGGCACCGATGCCGCTTTTGCACGCGGGAGCTCGACGAGACCTTCGTCGACCTCGGCCTGTCGCCTTTGGCGAATTCTTATCTGCCGCCCGAGCGGGCCGATCCCGCCGAGCCGACCTATCCGCTACATGCCCGTGTGTGCCGCGCCTGCGGACTGGTCCAGCTTCCACAATTCGAGCCGGCGGCCAACATCTTCGAGCAGTATCTCTATTATTCGTCCTATTCCGAGAGCTGGCTGCTTCATGCGGAGAGCTATGCCGCCGAGATGATCGTCCGTGCGAAGCTCGGCGCAGCGTCCGAGGTGATCGAGATCGCCAGCAACGACGGATATCTGCTGCAATATTTCCTGCGCGCCGGCATCCGTGCGCTCGGAATCGAGCCGGCCAGCGGTCCGGCGGCCGCTGCGATCGCCAAGGGGATTCCGACCCGGATCTGCTATTTCGGCCGCGACGTCGCGACCGCGCTGCGCACGGAAGGCCACAGGCCCGAGCTGATCGTTGCCAACAACGTGTTGCCGCACGTCCCCGACATCAACGATTTCGTTGCGGGCCTGCGCATTCTCCTGCCCGAGACCGGGCGCGCCACGCTGGAGCTTCCGCATCTGTTGCACCTGATCGGAGCCATCCAGTTCGACACGATCTATCACGAGCATCTGTCGTACTTCTCGCTCGCGACCCTGGAGAGGGTCTTTCGCGCACACGCCTTGCGCGTCTTCGACGTGGACGAATTGCCGACGCATGGCGGCTCGCTCCGTCTGCATGTCTGCAGCGAGAACGCGCCTCGGAGCGCCTCGCTTGCACTCGAGAGCTTGCGCCGGCGCGAGACCCTGGCAGGGCTCGACCGGCCGGCGAGCTATCGTGATTTCCAGGCGAAGGTGGCGGCCAAGCGCGAGACGATCCGCGACTTTCTCGTCGCGGCGCGGCGCGCGGGCAAGTCGGTGCTGGCCTATGGCGCGCCTGCGAAGGGCAACACGCTGCTCAATTATTGCGACGTCACGCGTGAGCTGATTCCGTTCACCGTGGACCGCAATCCGCATAAGCAGGGCCTGCTGCTTCCGGGATCGCATCTGCCGATCCGTTATCCCGCCGCCCTGATCGCGGCCAGGCCCGATTACGTCTTCATCCTGCCCTGGAATCTGAAGGACGAGATCATCGCCCAGCTGGCGGAGGTTCGCGCCTGGGGCGGACAATTCGTGGTGCCCGCACCCGATCTGACGATCATATCGTGAGCGATGGTTAACAATCAGGCTGCGAGCGGAGCGGCGTAGTCCGCGCGCAACGCGAAATAGGCTTCCAGCTCCGACAACGCCCGCGCTTCCCAATCGCTCGCCTGCTCCAGCAGCGACCAGCTCTGGCCCGGGCGGAACGCAGCGGTCTGGCGATAAAGCGATGCGATGCCGCGATAGCGGCGCACATTCTCCAAGATGGCTTGACCGTTCATGTCCGAAAACTCCCTCGTCATTCCCGGGGGAGAAACTGCGGCCAAATCTTTTTCGAAAAGTTAGCGGCGCGCGGCAAGCTTGCGGATGGTTGCCGGACTGTTGCGCGGACGCAACGTGCACGGCCGGGCAAGGGCGAATTATTGCGGATTCGTTGCCGCGCTCTCGCCCGGGGACTTCAACCCGCCCTGGCGGACGATCCTCATGGTCTCGCGGCAGAGATCGGCGAGGCCAATCAGCAGCACCGCGAGCAGGCAGAACAGGTTGATGGAATCGGTATTTGCGTTGCTCAGCGCGTTGAACTCGAAGAAGGGCGGAATGAACGCCCACCACACCAGGGGAATGGTGAACAGCGCGGCAAACCCCGCCGCCGGCGTGCCCGCAACGATGCCGAGTATGAACAGGCCGGGCAGGAACGCTGCAAAATAGAGCTTTGCGCCGAGCGCAACGCAAATGCCCTGAAACGCAGCCGACATGGCGACAACGACGCATCCGAGCAGAAACGCCTGCCACGACCATGGCCGTACCCGCGGTACGCCAAACAGCCCCGCACGCCTCATCAGCCTCCCCCTGCCGCCCATTAACCGGGCCCGCTTGAGACCAAAGTACTACAGCAGCACCGGAATCGCGAGATGCAAATTGCATCACCCGGCTGCCTCCCGCGGCCTGGTAAACGGCCGCATCGCACAATTGCTGTGGCCGGCGGCTATTCGGTCGCCGCATAGAGCAAGCCGATGACGGGCAGAGCGAGGCCGATGGCCGATGCGAGCGTCCAGCCACCTTGCGCGAAAGCCCAGGCGCCGACCGCGGAGCCGGCCGCGCCGGCGGTGAAGAACGTCGCCATGTAGAGGCCGTTGAGGCGGCTGCGGTGCTCGTGCCCGAGCCCGAAGATGGCGCGGAAGCCCAGCACGACATTGCCCTGGACGCCGACGTCGATGGCAATTGCCGCCGCGACCAGACAGACCAGGTTCAGCATCGAGCCGGGCGCGCCGAGATAGGTCACGAGGAAGCCCCCGGCCGCGAGCAGCATCGCG
The DNA here is from genome assembly GCF_002278135.3 of Bradyrhizobium ottawaense. Lineage (NCBI taxonomy): Bacteria > Pseudomonadati > Pseudomonadota > Alphaproteobacteria > Hyphomicrobiales > Nitrobacteraceae > Bradyrhizobium > Bradyrhizobium ottawaense. The sequence continues at coordinate 6,366,242 of NZ_CP029425.2, forward strand.
ACCAGCGTCGCGATGCGGCTATGGCCGCGATCGGCGAGCCGTCCGGCGATGGGCGCCGCGAACACGCCGGCCACGCCGGCCAGCGCAAACAGCGCGATGCCGCGCTGGGTGAAGCCGAACGCGTCGGCGAGCTGGAGCGGTGCCACCGTCCAGAACAGGGTGAAGCAGCCGAACAGGCTGGCCTGGTAGAGCGCCCGGCGCCGCAGCAGCGGCGTCGCCCGCACCAGATGCGGCATCGACAGCAACAGTTCGCCATAGTGCATCCGCGTCACCGGCTTGCGGTTCGGCAGCGTCATCCAGAGCACGGCCGTCAGCACGATCATCAGCGCGGCGGAGGCGAAGAACACCGCGTGCCACGACAGCGCCGAGGTGACGAAGCTCGACACCGGACGCGCCAGCATGATGCCGAGCATCAGGCCGGTCGAGACGTTGCCGACGACACGGCCGCGGATGGCTTCCGGCGCCAGATGCGCGGCATAGGGAATGATGATCTGAACCGCGACCGAACCGAGGCCGATGAACAGCGCGGCGATCAGGAACGGCAACGCATGGGTGGCGAACGCGGCGGCGAGCAGCGCCGCCGCGCCGAGCGTGATGACGGAGCAGATCAGGATACGGTTCTCGACGAGATCGCCGAGCGGCACGATCAGCAGCAGCCCGGTGCCGTAGCCGATCTGCGTCATGGTGACGATCAGCCCGCCAGCTGCGTGCGACAGGCCGAGCGCGGCGCTGATCGGGGCGATCAGCGGCTGCGCATAGTAGATGTTGGCCGCGATCATGCCGCAGGCCGCGGCAAGCACGAAGGTCAGGCGCTGCGACACCGCATCCGGTTCGGGTGCGGTCTCGATCGTGGCATTCATCGTCATGACGCATAGTCTCCGAGAAATCGGGAACGATCATTTCCTAATATGACACAAATTCAGGCGAGCAGTTTCATCGCGACGCCGACGAGGCGGGCTCCGTCGAGCGGCAGACGCGCCTTGCCGACGACACGCAGGCCCTGCGTGATGCAGATCATCAGCCGCGCGGTGTCGTCGGCCGCGACATGACCGGGAATCGAGCCGTCGACCTGCCCCTCGCGAATGAGGCCGGCGATGAAATCTTCGTTGGTCTCGAGCTGCGCGGCGACGCGGGCGGCGACGACGGAATCGACCGCCGACAATTCGACCGCACTGCCGACCACGAGGCAGCCGCGCCGTCCCTCGGCGCCCTGGGACTGCGCGACATAGGACAGCAGCACATGGCGCAGTCGCTCACGGCCGTTTTTGCCGTGCGCGGCGGCGCTGCGGGTCTGCTCCTGGCGCAGCGCCGTATAGCGCTCGAAGGCAGCCAGGAACACCGCATGCTTGTCGCGAAACGCCTTGTAGATGCTCCCCGTCGCCAGCCGCATCGCCGCGGTAAGGTCGCCGATGGAGGTCGCATGATAGCCGCGCTCACGAAACACCCGCACGGCGCGGTCCAGCGCCGTATCCATGTCGAATTCCCGGGGACGACCGGGCGGACGGGCGGCAGACGGCGATCGGCGGGCGGCTTTTTGCATTGCGGGATAATAGGGAATGATTGTTTCCTAATAAAGACAATTGGTTGTGATGGGGGAGATCGGGTGGTCGGATAAGCAGGCCCCGGGCCTCGTGTCCCGGACAAGCAGCAACGCGAAGCGTTGCGGCGCAGAGCCGGGACCCAGAAGGCGACAGGGCGCGATGCGGATGGATGGGCCCCGGCTCTGCAGCGCACCGCCCCGGACGATGCTTCGCATCGCCCGAGCGCTGCGCTGCGTCCGGGGCACGCGAGCGGAGTGCGGCGATCGCCCTCTCCACCGTCATCGCGACGAGCTCTAGCGACGAAGCAATGACGGTGTATGAGGCGATGGCTCGTTCTCCAAGTGCGCAGTGCCGTAGGGTGGGCAAAGGCGCATAGCGCCGTGCCCACGATCTCTCTCCATAAGCAACAAGACGTGGGCACGCTGCGCTTTGCCCACCCTACGATATCGAGTTTGTGGCACGCAGCTCAGCTCACAGACACGCCTTCGCGTCCTCGCGGCGGATTTCGCCCGAGCTTTGCTTCAACTCTCCACCCTCCAATCCAAGAGGGCGCAGGGAAGGCCGGGTGCCGGTTCGCACCCGCGGTCCGCTGCGCGAAATGCACACGCAGGAAGAACCGCACAGCAGCATACAGGTGGTGCCGATCACTCGGCCTTCCCTGCGCGATGGTCGGACGGCTTATGCCGTGATCTCCCGGGAGCCGAACTTTCCTTCTGGCCTCCCTCGCTCCCGCGAATTGGATGATGCAGTCTGCCCGGTTGGGCTCGCTCGCACCTTCGCAGGACTTGACCGTAGCAACGACGGCCAGGACCACACGGTTTTGCCGTACGCGTTCAGCGTCGCTCGTCCGCACGCGGTTTCGGGCTCACAGGGACTACCCGCCCTGCCCGCTACCATCTCGTGCCGACGCTGCCGCGTCCACCGCAACCCGGCTCGCGAAACGTGACGACGCGCGATCGCCCCTCAAGGTCAAGCCGGGATGGACGAAACATACGCCGAAACCGAATTTCGGTAAAGTGGAATATTTTTGGCGAGGCGCATTGACAGAGGGCGACACAGCCCTCTACCGCTCCGTCATCCTGCACGGTCGTCAGGATGGAGATCACCCCTTCCGCAACACCGGCATCCCATGCGCCGTCGTCGTCACGCCCTTCCGTTCCACGATCATCCCATAAGCCTGCGGCTGGCGGTGAAGGTCGAAATTGAAGGTGGTGCGCTTGTAGGAGTTGCAGAGGTCGAGATCGCAGCGCGCCAGCGCGATCTCGTCGCCCTTGGTCGTGCATCGCGCGATGATCTCGCCCGAGGGCGCGATGATGCAGCTGCCGCCGATGTGATCCACGCCCTCCTCGACGCCGGCCTTGGCGACGCCGACCACGAAAGTGCCGTTCTGGTAGGCGCCGGCCTGCATCACCAGATGGTTGTGGAACAGCGAGAGATCGTCATGCTCGGGCGCGGGCGGATTGTGCACCGGCGTGTTGTAGCCGATCAGCACCATCTCGACGCCCTGCAGGCCCATCACCCGGTAGGTCTCGCTCCAGCGACGGTCGTTGCAGATCGCCATGCCCATCACGCCGCCGAAGGCCTCGGTCACGCCAAAACCGCTGCCCGGCTCGAAGTAGCGCTTTTCCAGATGCTGAAATTTCCGCCACGGCTCGGGCTCGGCATGGCCGGGCAGATGGACTTTGCGATACTTCGAGACGATCGCGCCGCTCTTGTCGACCAGAATGGACGTGTTGTAGCGCCTGACGACATCGGCCTCGACCGTCAGTTCGGCATAGCCGAGATAGAAGCCGATACCGATCTCGCGGGCGAGATCGAACAGGGCACGCGTCTCCGGCCCCGGCATCTCGCGCTCGAAAAAACTGTCGATCTCGGCCTGATCCTCAAAATACCAGCGCGGAAAAAACGTCGTCAGCGCAAGCTCGGGATAGACGATCAGATCGCAGCCGCAGGCTTTCGCCTCGCGCATCAAGGCCATCAGCCGGGCGACAACTTCCGTCCTGCTCGCGGTCCTTGCGATCGGGCCAAGCTGGCCGGCTGCGATAGTTACGAATCTCGCCACGCCTCATTCCCTCGTCTTCCGGAGTGCATCGGGCCTGAGCCTATCTAGCAGCGCACCGCGCGCACAGGCCGGCTCGACCCATCGTCGCGATGAGGCACAATCAAATTCCATGCCTACGGGTATCATTGTGCAGCGGCCGGCGCCCGCGCATCAAAACGTTGCGAATCTGCAACGGTTCCCCGCGATCTGAAGCCGGACAAAACAAACTCCCATTCCGGCCACGAACCGCTCTCACAAGGCCGTGAGACTAGCAGGGGAACGACGATGCGTGCACAACGCGTTTGGAAAGTGAATGGAGATGCCAGCATCGGGCAGCTCCAGTCGAGACTGGACGATCTGAACAAGCGTCTCGGTCAACTCGAAAACCAGCATCCGGAGAGCTGGAAACTCGAGGAACTGAGAGCGAGCGCGCTCAGCCTGTCCCGCGAGATCGACGACATCCGCTGCGCCGAGGCGACGGCGGCATTGAGCGAGTTGCTGCGGAAGTAGTCACCCCTGGCGATTCGGCGTTGGCGCCAGCGAAACCCGTCGCTCCCTCTCAGTCGCGCGAGGAACCAACCTCTCTCGCCGTCATTTCCATGAGAGCATGGAGCACGATCATGACCAGGCACCTGACGCGAACCCATCTCGCGCGCGGCGTGGCCGGCGCGGTATCCACGCTGGTCCTGTGCGCGACGGCGGCCTTCGCCCTCGCGCGCCATTTCGCGCTGTAAGGGATTTCGCATGACGTCCGATCCCGAGGAGCAGGTGAGGCTGCAAGGTTTTGGCGAGATGACGCTACGCACGGCGATCGCGACGCTGACGGCGCTCGCGCCGCGGGAGCAATCGGAGGCTGCGATCTTCCGGGTGCGTGACGGCGTGCGTCTCGCGCAAAGCGAGATCGCCGAACTCGCGTCGAGCTGGGACATACCTGCGACGCCTGAAGTCAGGTCCCCAAGACTCGTCCCCGAACAGCACTGGCCCGACATCGTTCGCGGCATGGTGCGCGAAGCGCCGCTGCCGGCGCTGCTGGTGGCGTTTCTGGTGGGGGTGGTGGTGGCAAGGCGGTGAGGAACCCCACCGCCCGCCCGGGGACCCCGACCTATTCGTGACGATCCATCGCGGAGGTCGCCTTGGTGTCGCGCATCGTCAGATAGACCAGCAGCGAAACCGCGATGCAGCCGGTCAGATACCAGTAGAACCAGCTTTCGTGGCCGATCGACTTGAACCATAACGCGATCGATTCGGCGGTACCGCCGAAGATCGAGACGGTCAGCGCATAGGGCACCCCGACGCCCGTTGCGCGTACGCTGGTCGGAAACAGTTCCGCCTTCACCACCGCATTGATCGCGGTATAGCCCGACACGATCATCCAGGCGGCGGCGATCAGCAGGAAGGCGGAAAATGCATCGTGCGTGGCCTGCAGCGTCGTCAGCAAGGGAATGGTGAACAACGTGCCGGATACGCCGAAGCCGATCAGCAGCCATTTGCGCCCGATGCGGTCGGAGATCGCACCGTAGACCGGTTGCAGCACCATCGCGAAGACGAGGCTTCCCGCTGTCACCATGGTGGTCTGGTCGTCGGTCAGCTTCACCGACAGGCGGAGGAATTTCTGCATATAGGTGGTGTAGGTGTAGAACGCCGCCGTGCCGCCCATGGTCAGCCCCACCACGAGCATTAGCTCACGCGGGTAGTTCAGCAGCGCGCGGATCGAGCTGGATTTCTTCACCGCGGCCTGGCTGCTCTTGAAGGCGTCGGTTTCGTGCAGATTGCTCCGCATCAAGGCCGCGACGACCGCGAGCACGGCACCGAACGCAAACGGCACGCGCCAGCCCCAGGCCCGGATCTCCTCAGTCGAGAGAAACACCTTCTGCAGGAGAAGCAGCACGAGGATGGCGCAGAGCTGCCCGCCGATCAGGGTCACGTACTGGAAGCTGGAGTAGAAGCCGCGATTCTTCTCGTCGGCGACCTCACTGAGATAGGTGGCGCTGGTGCCGTATTCGCCGCCGAGGCTCAGCCCCTGCAGGACCCGCGCGAGGCCGAGGATGACGGGAGCGGCCAGACCGATCGAAGCATAAGTCGGTGTCACCGCAATGATCAGCGACCCGAAGCACATCATCACGACGGACAGCGTCAGCGCGTTGCGCCGGCCATAGCGATCGGCCAGATGGCCGAACATCCAGCCGCCGAGCGGGCGCACCAGGAAGCCCGCAGCAAACAGCAGCGCCGCATTGAGCTGCTGCACCACCTCGTCGCCATCAGGGAAGAACGCCTTGGCGAAATACAGGGAGAACGCCGCATAGGCGTAGAAATCGTACCACTCGACGAGATTGCCGACCGAGCCGACGAAGATCGCGCGCAACCGGCGCTTCATGTCGGTGATATCGGCACGCTGCTCCGTGACGGGCGCTCCGACAGTCTGAATTGTGGCTTCCTGTGAACTCACGACGTCCTCCGCAGATTTATTGGAAAACCGGATGGTTTCGGCGCTGCTTCAGCAACGGCCGTGCCAATCGGGAGCGGCACGCGAAAACGGCGGGAATTGCCGTAAATTGAGCAGTTTTTGAGGAGGACGACCACGCGAGGGCGGGAGCGTCGGCAAGAATCCGCCGATGCGAATGTCGACATCGGCGGATTTCCGCCGATCAATCGCCGGCTCAGGGCTCCTTGCGGCCGGGCCGCGCCAGCGCGTATTTCGCCATCTTCTCGTTCAGCGTCCGGCGCGGCACGCCGAGCTCCTCGGTGACGGCGGCAATCGACCAGTCATGCTCGCGCAAGGCGGCCTCGATCAGCGCACGCTCGTAGGCCGCAACGCGGTCGGCGAGCGACCGCTGCGGCGCTCCCGGTTCGCCGCGTCGAAGGATCTCGGCGACGCTGCGACCGGTCGCGACCAGTCCCAGCGCATAGCGTTCGGCGACGTTCTTCAGCTCGCGCACATTGCCAGGCCAGTCATGGGCGAGCAGCGCATCGAGATCGTCCGCCCGCAGCGGCGACATCGTGCGGCCCGCGCCCTGGGCGGCAGCGGCGGCAAAATGCTCGAACAGCAGCAGGACGTCATTGCCGCGCTCGCGCAGCGCCGGCAGGTGGACCTCCGCCGCCGCAAGACGGAAGTAAAGGTCGGAGCGGAAGCGCCCCTGGCGGCTGTCGGCCGCGAGATCACCCTTGGCTGCCGCGATGACGCGAACGTCGACCGGCAGCAGCTTGTTGGACCCGACCCGCTCGATCGCGCGCTCCTGCAGCGCCCGCAGGATCTTGGCCTGGAACGGAAGCGGCATGCTTTCGATCTCGTCGAGCAACAGCGTGCCGCCGCTCGCGTGCTCGAACTTTCCGATGCGGGCGCCACGTGCGCCGGTGAAGGCGCCGGCCTCATGGCCGAACAATTCGCTTTCGAACAATTCGGCCGGGATCGCGGCGCAGTTCACGGCAACGAAAGGCGCCTTCGCGCGCGGACCGAAATCGTGCAGGGCCCGCGCCACCACCTCCTTGCCGGTTCCGGTCTCGCCGGTGACGATAACGTCGCGATCGTGACCGGCGAGCTCGAGCACGCTGGCGCGCACCGCGACCATCGGCTTCGACAGGCCGATCAGGCGGGCATCGATCTCGCCGGGCGCGGCGAGGCGATCCGAGAGCTGGCGAAGCTGCAATTTCAACTGTCGCCGCTCGATCGCGCGGGTCATGACTGCCGAGAGCAGCTCGGGATCATGAGGCTTCTGCAGGAAATCGTAGGCGCCCTCGCGCATCGCAGCGACCGCCAGAGGCACGTCGCCATGCGCGGTCAGGAGCACGACGGGAATATCAGGATCGGCGCGGCGAATGTCGCGCATCAACTCGAGCCCGGATCGCTGCGGCATGCGAAAATCGGTCAGCACGGCGTCGGGCGGAGTTTCCTTCACGAGGCGCATGGCCTCGTCCGCGCCCGCGGCAACCCGGACCGTGAACCCGCCCAGCTCCAGCCACTGCCGCACCGAATTGCGGACGATCTCCTCGTCGTCGACGACGAGCAAGGACCCGCTCATGCCTGCAGTTCCGATTGCTGGAAAACCGGCGCGACATCCACGACCGGAATGACGACCTTGAAAGTCGAGCCTTTGCCCGGCGCGCTCTCCACCAAGATATCTCCTCCGAACTCCCTGACGATTCCGTACGAGATCGAAAGCCCGAGGCCAAGCCCCTCGCCGATCTCCTTGGTGGTGAAGAACGGGTCGAACAGCGATTTGAGGTGCTCGGGTACGATGCCGGCGCCGGTGTCGCCGACCTCGATCACAGCGCTGTCGTCGCGGCGGCCGAGCCGGACCTGGAGCACCCGCCGCTCGCAATCGCGCATCGCATCGATCGCATTCGACAGCAGATTGACGACGACCTGCTCGAGCCGGATCGGATTGGCAAGGCTATGGAGCGGCTCGGCAGGCGCCTCGCGCACCACCTCGATATGCTCGTGGTCGATGCGGTATTGCAGCAGGCGGACCGCATTGTCGATGACAGGCGCGAGCTCTACGGCGCTGCGCGTCCCGGTCTCCTTGCGCGCGAACATGCGCAGGTGATCGATCAGTGCCATCATGCGCTCGGCGATCGAAGACATCAGGTCGAGGTTGGCGGCCGCGCGATCGACCTCGTTGCGGCGGAGCAGGACGCGACTGCTCGCGACATAGGTGATCAGCGCCGCGAGCGGCTGGTTGATCTCGTGCGCGACGCCGGCAAGCGCCTGGCCGAGGCTCGCGAGCTTGGCGCTCTGCACCAGGCTTTCCATGGTCCGGCGCAGCTCTTCCGTGCGCTCGGCCACGCGCCGCTCGAGAACGTCATGCGCCTCGAGCTTCGCCCTGATGGCCTGCCGCCGCTGCCAGGCAACCAGCACGACCAGCAGCGCGGCGACGAGAGCCAGGACGCTCGCGATCGCGACGGTCGCCGCACTGCGCTTGGCATCCGCGACGTCCGAGAACAGGAGCAGCTTCCAGCCCTGGTCGTGCGGATGGACCTGAAGGGCGTATTCCCCGAGCTCGGCATTACCGCGACCGCGCGCGCGACCGATCTGGATGCGCTGCCGATCGCGCTCGGGCACGAAGATTGGAGCGGCGTCGATCGCCTGACCGAATTGCTGTGCGGCGTTCAGCTCTGCGAGCCGCTCCGCCGGCACCGGGAGCAGCGGACGATATTTCCAGTCCTCGCGGCTGGCGAGGAAGATCACGCCGTTCTCGTCCTCCATCGCCACGAGGTCGCCCGCCCGCGCCCAGTCGGACTCGAGCGAACCGAGATCGATCTTGACCACGGCGACACCGAGGGTTTTGCCGCCCTCCACGATCCGATGCGACAGGAAATAGCCGGGCTGTCCCGTGGTGGCGCCGACGGCGTAGTAATGGCCCTCGCCGGCGCGCATGGCGTCCACGAAATAGGCGCGGAACGCGTAATTGTGCCCGACGAAACTCGAATCCTGGTCGAAATTGCTCGCCGCCAGAGCGAGACCGGTGCTGTCGAGGACATACAGCTCGGCCGATCGAGCTCCCTGGTTGAGCGATTTGAGGTAGCGATTCGCGGCGGCGGTCGCCGATGCGTCATGGGGATCGCGGTAGAGCTCGCGGATGGGATCGGCGAGCGACAGAACCGCCGGCAAATAGCGATAGCGCGCGACGGTCGCGTCGAAGGTGCTTGCAATCAGCGCAAGCCGGTCATTGCCCTCCCGCTGCATGCGCGCAAACCCTGCATCCAGCGCGAGAACGTAGGCCAGCCAGCCCACCGCCGCGATCGCCGCAAGCGCGAGAGCGCCCGTCAGCGTGTGCCGCAGCAGAGCTGGACGAGGAGTTTGCATCTGGGCTCCGGACCGGGACGATATCGCTAGGTAGCATATCGCGCGACCGGCGCCCGAGGGGACCGCCGCGCGGAAAAGGGGCTGCTGGGGGAATGCCGAGCCGTCCGGTCGGTCGGGTCCGGCCCATGGGCCGCAACAAGCCATGCCGCCGTAACAGACCGCCCTGCCCGGCCAAATCGGCCGTGGACCCGATCCCGAAATCGTTGCAAAAAGGCGTTCCGAGGCGCCGGCGGCCGGTCCGCCAAGCCTCTGGAAAACGTCGACTTTTGGAAGAATGGTCGGAGTGGCAGGATTCGAACCTGCGACCCCTGCGTCCCGAACGCAGTGCTCTACCGGGCTGAGCCACACTCCGACAAGAAGGCGGCTTATAGCGGCGGGTTCGGCGCACTGCAAGCGGCCGGCATGAGGAATTTTGTCCCTGTGAAAACGGGTCTTGAAACGCTGATTTTACCGGCCGGCGAGGCCGGCGCCGAGGCTGCGGCCCGCACGCTGGCCTCCGGCGGGCTGGTCGCGTTTCCGACCGAGACCGTCTACGGGCTCGGGGCGGATGCGGCCAATGCCGCCGCGATCGCCCATCTCTACGCCGCCAAGGGGCGGCCGGCGTTCAATCCGCTGATCGCCCATGTCCCGGACATTGCCGCCGCGCGGCGGATCGGCCGGTTCGACGCGCGCGCGTTGAGGCTCGCGGAAGCGTTCTGGCCGGGACCGCTGACGCTGGTGGTGCCGAAGACGGAGGGCTGCGCGGTGGCCGAGCTCGCCACCGCGGGCCTCGACACGGTCGCGATTCGCATTCCCGCGCACAAGGTGGCGCAGGCGATCCTCCGCGCCTTCGGCAGCGCCGTGGTGGCGCCGTCCGCCAACATCTCCGGCCACGTCTCGCCGACGCTGGCGGCCCATGTCGTGAGCGACTTGTCGGGGCGGATCGACCTGATCGTGGACGGCGGGCCTGTTACGGTCGGCGTCGAATCCACCATCGTCGGCTGCCTCGAGGCACCGATGCTGCTTCGCCCCGGCGGGCTGTCGCGCGAGCGGATCGAGGCGGTGCTGGGCGCCCCCCTGGCGCGGCTGCCGGTGGAGGCCGAGAGCGACGACAGCCAGCCGCTGGCACCGGGCATGCTGGCCTCGCATTACGCGCCGCGCGCCAGCGTGCGGCTTCGCGCGCAGGACGTTGCGCCCGGCGAAGCGCTGCTGGCGTTCGGCTCTGAGCGCCTGCCTGGCGTCGATGCGGCCGTCGCTGTCATGAATTTGTCGCCCACCGGTGATCTCGATGAAGCCGCCGCCAATCTGTTCGGCTATCTTCGCGCCCTCGATGCGAAGGGGCCACGGGCCATCGCGGTGATGACGATCCCCGAAGACGATCTGGGCGAAGCGATCAATGACCGGCTGCGCCGGGCTGCGGTGGCGAGATAGCGCATGATCCGGACCCGAAGGGCCGCGTTGGCGAAAAGTGCGTAGCGGTTTTCCGATAAGATCATGCGCAAAAGATCAAGAGCGAAGTAGAGACGAGACAATGAACATCAATAAGCCTGCGATCCCTCCACTTGCGCCCGAGCTGATCGACCAATTTCGCAAGATCGTCGGCGACAAGCACGCGATCACCGATGCAACCGACATCGAGCCTTACGTCACCGAGGAGCGCAATCTGTTCCACGGCCGCTCGCCGCTGGTGCTGCGCCCGGGCTCGACGGCGGAGGTCTCCGCGATCTGCAAGCTCGCCTCAGAACACAAGATCGCGCTGGTGCCGCAGGGCGGCAATACCGGGCTCGTCGGCGGACAGACGCCGCACAATGGCGAGGTGGTGGTGTCGCTGCGGCGGCTCGACAAGATCCGCGAAGTCGACACGGCGTCCAACACCATGACCTGCGAGGCCGGCGTGGTGCTGCAGGTTGCGCAAGCGAAGGCGTCCGATGTCGACCGGCTGTTTCCGCTCTCGCTCGGCGCCGAGGGCAGCTGCACCATCGGCGGCAATCTCTCCACCAATGCCGGCGGCACCGCCGCGCTCGCCTATGGCGTGGCGCGCGAGATGGCGCTGGGGCTGGAAGTCGTGCTCGCCGACGGGCGCGTGCTGGGCGTGCTGTCGAAGCTGAAAAAGGACAACACCGGCTACAATCTGCACAATCTCTTCATCGGCGCCGAAGGCACGCTCGGCATCATCACGGCGGCGACGCTGAAGCTGTTTCCGAAGCCGCGGGCGGTCGAGACCGCCTATGTCGGGCTGAAGTCGCCAGCGGCGGCCTTGAAGCTGCTGACCATCGCGCAAAGCGAGGCCGCGAGCGCGCTGACGAGTTTTGAACTATTGTCGGAGATGGCGGTCGATTTCTCGGTGCGGCACGGCATCGACGTGCGCGATCCGCTCAGCGAGAAGCATCCCTGGTACGTGCTGATGGAGTTGTCGTCTCCCGGCGACGACGCCCGCACGCCGCTGGAGACGATCCTCGCCCGCGCCATGGAAGAGGAGATCGTCGACGACGCCGTGATCGCGGCCAACCTCAGCCAGCGCAACAATTTCTGGAAGCTGCGCGAGGAGATGTCGTCGGCGCAGAAGCCGGAGGGCGGCTCGATCAAGCACGACATCTCGGTGCCGATCGCCGCGGTGCCTGAATTCATCGCGGAAGCCAACGCCGCCGTGGTGAAGCTGATCCCGGGCGCGCGGCCGGTGCCGTTCGGCCATCTCGGCGACGGCAATCTGCATTACAATGTCAGCCAGCCGATCGGGGCCGACACCGCGGACTTCCTGGCGCGCTGGCACGACATGAACGCCGTCGTGTTCGAGATCGTGCTGCGCATGGGCGGATCGATCTCGGCCGAGCACGGCATCGGCGTGCTCAAGCGCGACGAGCTGCCCGACGTCAAGGACAAGACCGCGATCGAGCTGATGCGCGCCATCAAGGCGATGCTCGATCCGCTTGGCATCATGAATCCGGGGAAGGTGCTGTGAGCGCGTCGTTCTCGCCGGCTCCGCTTGCGATCGACGCCATCGGGGATGCCGATGTCGAAGAGGTCGTCGCGCTGTGGCAGCGCTGCGGCCTGACGCGGCCCTGGAACGACCCGCATGCCGACATCGCACTGGCACGGCGGCGCGATAACTCGACCGTGCTGGTCGGGCGCGACGCCGGCGCGATCGTTGCGACCGTCATGGTCGGCCATGACGGCCACCGCGGCTGGGTCTATTACGTCGCGGTCGATCCCGACGGCCGCAAGCGCGGCCATGGCCGCGTCATCATGGCCGCGGCCGAGGACTGGCTGCGCGCCGCCGGAATTTCGAAGCTGCAGCTCCTCGTCCGCCGCGAGAACGCGCAGGCCAATGCGTTCTACGGCTCGCTCGGCTTCGAGCTATCGACATCCGTGATGTTCCAGAAGTGGCTCGACGGCCGCTCCGCCACGCCAAGCAACTGAGATCAGGCAAATGACCATTTCCGACCGCGTCCGCATCAAGGACGTCCGCGTGCTCTCGGACGGCTGGACCACGCTGAAGACCACCACGTTCGAGTACCGGCGCGCCAGTGGCGAGTGGCAGACGCAGCACCGCGAGACCTATGAGCGCGACAACGCCGCCGCCGTGCTGCCGTATAATCGCGCTGGGCGTACCGTGATCCTGGTGCGCCAGTTCCGCCTGCCGGCCTTCATCCGCGGCTATGACGACCTGCTGATCGAGGCCGCCGCCGGCGTGCTCGACAACGCCGAGCCCGAAGAGCGCATCCGCGCCGAGGCCGAGGAGGAGACCGGCTATCGCCTGCACCACGTCCACAAGGTGTTCGAGGCCTTCATGAGCCCCGGCGCCATCACCGAGAAGCTGCATTTCTTCGTCGCCGAGTACGAGCCTTCGATGCGGGTCAGCGACGGCGGCGGCCTGGAGCATGAGGGCGAGGACATCGAGGTGCTGGAGCTCTCGATCGACGAGGCCCTGGCGATGATCGCCGACGGCCGCATCATCGACGCCAAGGCGATCATGCTGCTGCAATATGTGGCGCTGCATATTTTCAGGTGACGTGCTTACCCTCCCCCTCCAGTGAAGGGTCAGAGGCACCGCCCCACCTCATTCTGCAATTCAGGCCTGCGCCCCCCTTGCCCCCGTTGAGCAACCACAAAACTATCTCTAGTCTGTCGCCAACCAAGAACCAGGAGACGCGCCCATGTCCGCGCCGCGCGACGACGAATTCGGCTTTGCGCCCGACTATGACTCCCCCGTCCCCTACATGCAGCGCACCCGCGATTATTACGCGGCGATCGGCTACACCACCGCGTATCGCTGGGCGCATTACACCGAGGCGCCGTTCCAGCCGCTGAAGAAGCCGCTGGCAAAGTCGCGCGTGACCATCATCACGACCGCTGCGCCGTATGATCCCAGCAAGGGCGATCAGGGGCCGGGCGCGGCGTATAATGGCGGCGCCAAGTTCTACCAGGTCTATGACGGCGACACCTCGAAAGAGCACGATCTGCGCATCTCGCATATCGGCTACGACCGCAAGCACACCTCGGCGACCGACAACGGCACCTGGTTTCCGCTGCCGCAGCTGTTGAAGGCGTCCGCCGCCGGCCGCATCGGCGAGGTCGCCCCGCGCTTCTTCGGCGCCCCGACCAACCGCAGCCATCGCGTCACGCTTGACACGGATGCACCGGACATCCTGGCGCGCTGCCTTGCGGACAAGGTTGACGTCGCGGTGCTGGTGCCGAACTGCCCGGTCTGCCACCAGACCACCGCGCTGGTGGCGCGGCATCTGGAGCGGAACGGCATCCCGACCGTGATCATGGGCTGCGCCAAGGACATCATCGAGCACGCCGCCGTTCCGCGCTTCCTGTTCTCCGACTTCCCGCTCGGCAATTCCGCCGGCAAGCCGCACGACGTCGCCTCGCAGGCGCAGACGCTCGAGCTGGCGCTCAAGCTGCTGGAGAGCGCGAGCGGTCCGCAGACCACGATGCAGTCGCCGCTGCGCTGGAGCGAGGATGCCTCCTGGAAGCTCGACTACAACAACGTCGCCCAGCTTTCGCCGGAAGAGCTGGCGCGCCGCCGCGCCGAATTCGACAAGCAGAAGGAGATCGCGCGCGGCAACCGCGCCGCCTGACGTCCTCCGATAACGATAATCAAAAGGGGAGAGCGACGTGACGCGACCGTTCGAGGGCGTGAAGATTTTGGACTTCACCCAAGTGCTGGCCGGCCCCTATGCGAGCTACCAGCTCGCACTGCTGGGAGCCGATGTCGTCAAGGTCGAGCGGCGCGAAGGCGAGGACATGCGTCGCACGCCACTCTCACGAGAATGGGCCGAGCGCGGCCTCGCGCCGGCGTTCCAGGCCGTCAACGGCAACAAGCGCAGCCTGACGCTCGATCTGCAGAAGCCGGAGGCGATCGCGATCGTGAAGAAGCTCGCAGCGACCGTCGACGTCGTCATGGAGAATTTCCGCCCCGGCGTGATGGACAAGCTCGGCATCGGCTATGGAGCGCTGTCGGCGATCAACCCAAAACTGATCTATTGCGCGGTGTCCGGCTTCGGCCAGACCGGCCCGGATCGCCTGCGGCCTGGCTATGACGGCAAGATGCAGGCGCTGTCGGGCATCATGGCGATCACAGGCCATCCCGAGACGGGGCCGACGCGTGCGGGCTTTGCGGTCTGCGACGTGCTGTCGGGCGCCACCGCCGCGTTCGGCGTGTCGAGCGCGCTGTATCAGCGCGACCGCACCGGCAAGGGCCAGTTCGTCGATGTCTCCATGCTGGAGGCGACGATGGCGTTTCTATCGGGACAGATCGCGGACTGGTCGGTCGCCGGCCATCGCCAACAGCTCTCGGGCAATCAGGCGGTGAGCCGCAGGACCACGGCGAATTTGTTCAAGTGCGGCGACGGCCACATCCTGCTCGCCGTCAACAACGAGAAGCAGTACCGCGCGCTGATGGCTGCGCTTGGCCGCGAGGACACGCTGTCAGATCCGCGCTTTGCCGACTGGTTTTCCCGCAACGAGAACGAACCCGCGCTGCGCGCCATCATCGAAGCGGCGCTGGCGGCAAAACCGGCGCGCGAATGGGAAACGATCCTGGAGGACGCCGGCGCGCCTTGCGCCAGCATCTGGAAGGTCGAGGAGGTGATCGACCATCCGCAAATCAAGGCGCGCGGCGCGATCCAGCAGCTGGATACGCCCTACGGACAGCTGCGCTTTGCCGGCAGCGGCTTCAAGCTCGCCCATGGCGGCGGCAGGCTGGACCGGATGGCACCGGAGCTCGGCGCCGATACCGATGCGGTGCTGGGCGAGCTGGGGTTTGATGCGGCGGAGATCGCGGCGCTTAAGGCACGGGAGATTGTGTGACGCTCCAACAAAAAACTCGGCCGTCGTCCCGGACAAGCGTCAGCGCAGATCCGGGACCCATAGCCACAGGATTGGGTTTGGCGAAGACTCGTGGTTATCAGCCCGCGCCACAACTTCTCCCTGGGGTTATGGGTCCCGGATCTGCGCGCGCTTTGGGCGCGCTTGTCCGGGACGACGGCGGAGTGAATGGCGCCAGCTTGGCTAGAACAACGACCCCTGCCCGTCATCAGATGACGCCGCCGCTTTCCGCGCCGCCTTCTTTGGCTTCGCCGCCTCTGCTTCCGCCGCCATCTCCTCCGCGCTGATCGGCAGCAGCAACTGATCGTCGTCATTGGCGACGCGGTTGACGCGGGTGGAGACCGGGTGCCAGGCGAATTCGCCGATGCGCGGCGCCGTCATCAGCGGCAGGATCGCATCGACCTCGTCGCCCCTGATGTCGAGCCAGCGCTCGAAATCGCGCGGGCTGATGGTGACGGGCACGCGGTCATGCAGGGCGGCGAGATCCTCGCCCGCCGCGGCCGTGACGATCGCGACCGTGTCCAGCTCCTCACCGTTCGGCCCGGCCCAGGTCTCGAACAATGCGGCAAAGCCGAGCGGCGCACCGTCGGCGCGGTGGATGAAGAAGGGCTGCTTGCGGCCGTCCGCCACCTTCCATTCGTAATAGCCATCGGCCGGGATCAGGCCGCGCCGCCGGCGAATCGCGCGTTTGAAGGCGGGCTTCTCCAGCACCGTCTCGGAGCGCGCATTGATCAAGAGCGTAAAGCCCTTGGGGTCCTTGACCCAGCCCGGCAACAGGCCCCAGCGCATCAGGCGAAAATGCCGCGCGCCGTTCTCGGCCAGAACGACCGGAATCGGTTGTGTCGGGGCCACATTGTACCGGGGCGGGAAATTCGGCTGCTCGATGTAGCCAAACAGTTGCCGCAAAGCCGCGGGGGCCGAAGTTATGACGAAGCGTCCACACATCCCAAGGTGTCTATATAGGGTCCGTTCAGGTCCTTTTAACCCCGAACGTTAACACTGCGGCAGATGAGCTCAACGGCCTCCCAACCCGCGCGGACGCATGCACAGACGGGCCCCGAGGCCGCCGACTGGGCCGAGCGGCTGCGCGTGGCCAATATCAACCCGCGGACCGGGCTTGCCACCGACTATCTCAACCATTTCAATGAAGCCGTGATGCTGCTGGAAATGGTTCCGGACATGCCGGAATGCGCGGAAGATTTCTTGACCTGGTCGCCGCTGTCCTATGCCGAGCATTTCACGGCATCGAACTTCAAGGCGCGGGACCTGGCCATCGAGGCCTATGAGAAGGCCAACCCCAACGTGCGCGCCCAGTTCGACCACATCACCGATACCATGACCTCGATCCTGACAGCGGTCGGCTCGGCCATGCGCGAGGTCGAAAAGGACACGACCCGCGTCCGCCTCGCCGAGCAGGCCACGCTCTGGGTCAAGCCGCTGATCGCCGCCTGCGGCGGCATCATCAATGGCGGGGCGGAAGCCGACGTCGACACCATCATGGCGAACTGAGCTGTGGTTGCCGTCGTCCAGCCCACCCATCCCCAGCTCGCCGTCAGCGCCGCCATTTTCCGCGACGGCAAGGTGCTGCTGACCCGCCGCGCCCGGTCGCCCGCCAAGGGCTTCTATTCGCTACCGGGCGGCCGGGTCGAATTCGGCGAGTCGCTGCACCAGGCCCTGAGCCGCGAGGTCGACGAGGAGACCGGGCTCGACATCGCGATCGTCGGCCTCGCCGGCTGGCGCGAGGTGCTGCCGGCGGCGGCCGGCGCCGGCCATTATCTGATCATGTCGTTTGCCGCCCGCTGGGTAGCCCGGGAGACGGTCCTGAACGACGAGCTCGACGACTACCGCTGGATCGCCCCCGACGCTCTGGCGGACCCCGGAGACCTCAAGCTGACCGGAGGACTGGAGGAGGTCATCCAGTCCGCCGCGCGGCTGATTGGAGCCTAGCTGGCGCCGTGAGCTCCACCTCTCCCGCGAGCGGGAGAGGGAGCGCACCGCCCGTGTGGCTCACCTTGCTTCCCCGGCCCCGACGGGGCATACACCCCGCCGATGTCGACGCGATTTCTGGTCATTTTTGCCCTGATTCTCGCCTGCGCCTCCGGGCCCACGAGGGCCCAGGACGTGGCGGCGCCGTTCGACGCCGATTTGCAGCGGCTGGCCGAGATCCTCGGCGGGCTGCACTATCTGCGCGGCATCTGCGGGTCCAACGAGGGCAACAAATGGCGCAACGAGATGCAGGCGCTGATCGATGCCGAAACCCCCTCCGGGGAGCGCCGCACCCGCATGATCGCCGGCTTCAACCGCGGCTATAACGGCTTTCAGCAGACCTATCGGAGCTGCACGCCCGCCGCCACCGTCGCGATCCGCCGATACATCGAGGAAGGCTCGAAGATCTCGCGGGATCTCACGGCGCGCTACGCGAACTAGGTTCTCTCCACTGTCATTCCGGGGCTCGCGTAGCGAGAGCCCGGAATCCATTTCGCGGCAGTGTCTGCGGCACGATGGATTCCGGGTTCGCGCTACGCGCGCCCCGGAATGACAGCGTGGCTGGAACCCTGACATCGACTTTGTACACAGCCGTTAACCGTTCTTAAAGATGTGGCCTAGCGGTCGTTAATGCGCGTGCTACACCTCTCGCACAGCGCATCGCCGTGGATCGCGCCCCAGCCCCGATCGAGTTTCATGAGCCAGCCGATTTCCTACGCCCCCGACCGCGCGCCGCTGCCCGATCACGAGCAGAAGCAGGCCGCACTGAGTTATCTCAACGAGGCCTGGGCCGAAGCGCGCCATGAGGGCGTCGACGGCGACTGCCTTGCACAGGCGAGCCTGTTTGCGGCCTTCGCCGAACTCGTCGGCACCTACGGCGAGGACGCGGTCGCCAAGTTCGTCGAGGGTTTTCCCGGCCGCATCCGCAACGGCGAGTTCTCAGTCACGCTCGCAAGGCAGTAATCCCTCGTCACGAAAATGACCCCGCCACGCGGGCGGGGCCAGTCAACGGATGAATGACTTTGCGAACGGATTTGGCGAAAGCCTTCGCGAAGTCTGCCGCGTTTATCGCACGGAAGCCGCTTGCCGCGGACAAGCATTAGTCTCGCGGCGGCCGGGAGATGTTCCCGCGGCGATCAGGAACTTGCTCCCTCCCCTCACGGCTCGACCTTGAGCGTCGCTTTCATGTTGGGATGATAGCGGCAGTAATAGTCGATCACTCCCGCCTTCTTCAGAACCGATGTCGCCGACTTCTTCGGCGGCAATGTCACGTCGAAATCGCCATTCTTCGCCGTGGCGGTGTGGGCGAAGACGTCCTTGTTGATCCAATTGATGGTGTCGCCGACCTTGGCCGACACATCGGCCGGAGATATCTCGAGGTTCTCCATCGTGATCTCGATGGTCGCGGCGCGCGCCGGGGCGACCATCGCCGCAAGGACAAGTGCTATGGCGATCGAAGCCAGTCGCTCCGGCATCATTGCCTCCCCTATTTCAGCTCTGCCGCAACGTGCTCGGCGTGTTGCTGATGGCCCTGGAAGATCTTCAGGCCGGTCTGCAGCAGGCTCTTCAGCTCCGCATTGTTCGCCGACGGAATCAGCTGGGTCTCCAGCGCGCCGTTGACCGCCTTGTGGTAGGCGACCTCGTTGGCGACATAGGCCTTGTCGAAGGCGGCGCCACTGAGCTTGTCGAGCTCGGCCAGCTTGTCGCTCGCCTGCTTCGACAGCGACTTGCTGGTGTCGTTGTCTTCAGGCGTGACGTTCAGCTTCTTGACCAGCGCGAGCGCCTGCTTGTTGACCGCCTCGTGGTCGCGCAGCATGTCCTCGGCAAACGCCTTGACGTCCTTGTTCTGTGCCTTCTTCTGCGCCTGCTTGGCGGCGTTGATGTCGATCACGCCGGCGGTGTAGGCGATGTGGGCGATCTGGGGATCGGTGGGCTTGTCGGCTGCGCCGGCGCTTTGCAGCAGCGCGGGGCCAGACAACAGAATTGCCGCGGCGATCGCCGCGCTCCGTCGGGTGAACATGGCTCGATACTCCTGTGGTGCCGGACGCTGGCCGGCGCGTTGCTTCACAGGGATTGGATGCGAGTTTCGAGCAAACGTTCCCGAAAAATTACGCCCCGACGCCAAGGCGCCCCAGCACGGCCTCGGTCAGGCGCTCGCAGCGCTGTCCGGCGAACGGAAACGCGTCCATCACGACGGGGCCGATCTTCTTCTCGACGTTCTCGCGCAGCAGGGTGCGCGCACGATGCAGCCGCGTCTTGACGGTCTCCGGCTTGATGCCGAGCAGCCCGGCCGTCTCCTCCATGCTCATGGCCTCCATCACCCGCGCGATGAAGACCATGCGGTAGACGTCGGGCAATTCATCGACCGCGTGTTCGACGACGCGCTGGATCTCGCGTTGGGCCATGGATTTTTCCGGATCGGTTGCGGCGGACGAAAGGGGAAACTGGATGATCTGTGCTTCCAGCGTTGCCTCCGGCACCGATCCCAGCTCGACCTGCGGCTTCCGACTGCGCAAGCGTCCGAGCGCGTCGTTGATCGCAATGCGCGACAACCAGGTCGACAGCGCGGCTTCACCCAGAAAACCGTCGAGATGTGTGAAGGCGCGGACGTAGGTTTCCTGCACCACGTCCTCGGCCTCGCTGTCGCTGCGCAGGATGCCGCGGGCGAGGCGATAGAGCCTGCGGTTGTTGGCCTGCATGATCTCGCGGAGCGCGGCCTCGTCACGGCGCCGCGCGCGCTCGATCAGCTCGGATTCCGACGTCCTGAGGCCGGCGGACAGGCCGGCTGCGGTCCCTGGCATGGCGGGCACCTTATCTCCATTGGTTCCGGACATTGGATGCCGGCCGGGGGAAAAGGTTCCAGACTTTTCCCAAACCTAGTCCGTTTCGATCGGCAGCGCCGGATCCCTCGCCCATTCGCCCATCGAGGCGTCGTAGAGCGTCAGTCTGTCGTAGCCGAGCTGCGTCAGCAGGAACAGGTCGATCGTCGCCGAGATGCCGCCGCCGCAATAGCAGATTACATTCTTGTCGCGCGTGACACCCTGGGCCGTGAATTTCGCTTCGGCGTCCGCCAGGCTGGTCAGCGTCTTGTCGGCGTTGACGAGCGTTGCGGCTGATACGTTGACGCTGCCGGGAACGCGGCCGGGCCGGCCGTAGCGGCTCGGCTCGAGGCCGCGATGAAACTGCGGCCCGAGCGCGTTGACGATGACCGTCGAGGGATCGCCGATCCGCGCCTTCACAGTCGTCTTGTCGACGAAGAAGCCCGCGCGCGGCGCGGCCTTGAAGATGGTGGCCGGATATCCCCTCGGCGCGCCTGTCTCAATCGGCCGCCCCTCTTCCTTCCATTTGTCGAGACCGCCGTCGAGCACATGGGCATCGACGCCGAGCGAGCGCAGCATCCACCAGAACCGCGTCGCCCACATCATCGTGCCGATGCTGTAGAGCACGATGGTCTTGCTCGCATCGAGGCCGTGGCGGCCGAAGGCGGCCTCCAGCTGGGCGACATCGGGCATCATGAAGAACTGCTGCGCTGAAGCGTCTGAGAACTCGCCCTGCAGGTCGAGGAAATCGGCGCCCGGAATGTGGCCGGCCGCGAACGTCTTGTCGCCGGGGACTGCGCGGTACGGCACGTCGCTGCCGGGCGGAACAGGCTCGTTGTAGGTCGTGCAGTCGTAGAGGCGCAGGTTGGGATCGCCGAGCATGGCGGCGAGCTGCTCGGTCGATATGAGAGCGGCTGGCTGGGACATTGGACCTCTCCCAATTTGAGCTAGTGCGTCGTGGCACACTGTCATTTCCCGCGAAGGCGGGCAATCCAGTGTTCCAGAGGCAGCAGCCGTATCAGCCAACTATCGCCGCGGAGTACTTGATGCCCCGGTCAAGCCGGGGCATGACAGCAGAGGGAGAGGCTTGACCTACTCCTACTGCTTCAGCGTCTCCAGAAACCGCACCGGCTCGCCCTGCGAGGCCGTCACCAGCTCGCCCTGCCACATCACGCGGCGGCCGCGGATGAAGGTGCCGACGGGCCAGCCGGTGACTCGGACGCCGTCATAAGGCGTCCAGCCGGCTTTCGACGCCACCCATTTGTTGGTGATGGTCTCGCTGCGCTTCAAGTCGACGATGGTGAAATCGGCATCGTAGCCCGCGGCGATGCGGCCCTTGCAGGCCATGTTGTAGAGGCGCGCGGGGCCGGCGCTGGTGAGATCGACGAAGCGTGCCAGAGAAAGCCGGCCCGCATTGACGTGATCGAGCATCAGGGGCACCAGCGTCTGCACGCCGGTCATGCCGGAGGGCGAAGCCGGGTAGGTCTTCTGCTTCTCCTCCAGCGTATGCGGGGCGTGGTCGGAGCCGAGCACGTCGATGATACCCTGCTCGATGCCGCGCCAGATGCCGGCGCGGTGATCGGCGCCGCGCACCGGCGGGTTCATCTGAGCCAGCGTGCCGAGCCGCTCGTAGCACTCGGGCGCAACCAGCGTAAGATGGTGCGGCGTCGCCTCGCAGGAGGCGACGTCCTTGTGGTCGCGCAAAAACTCGATCTCTTCCTTGGTCGAGATGTGCAGCACGTGGATGCGCTTGCCGGTCTCGTGGGCGAGCTTGACGAGGCGTTGCGTCGCCATCAGCGCCGCGGTCTCGTCGCGCCACACCGGATGCGAGCGCGGATCGCCCTCGATGCGCAGCGACTTGCGGTCGTTGAGTCGGTATTCGTCCTCGGCATGGAAGGCCGCGCGGCGGCGAATCACCTGGAAAATGCGACGCAGGCTCTCATCGTCCTCCACCAGCAGCGCACCGGTCGAGGAGCCGATGAACACCTTGACGCCGGCACAGCCCGGCGCGCGCTCCAGTACCGGAAGGTCCTGCACGTTCTCGCGGGTGCCACCGATGAAGAAGGCGAAATCGCAATGCATGCGGTGATGGGCGCGCTTTACCTTGTCGGTGAAGGTGGCTTCAGTCACGGTGAGCGGCGAGGTGTTCGGCATCTCGAACACGGCGGTGACGCCGCCCATCACGGCGCTGCGCGAACCGGTCTCGAGGTCTTCCTTCTGCTCCAGCCCGGGCTCGCGGAAATGCACCTGCGTGTCCATCACGCCGGGCAGGATGTGCAGGCCCTTGCAGTCGATGACCTCCGCGGCCGAGGCCTGCGACAACGGCCCCAGCTCGGCGATGCGGCCGCCGGTGATGCCGATATCGCGAACATTCTCGCCGTCCTGGTTGACGACGGTGCCGCCTTTGAGGATCACATCGAAACGCTGGGTCATGGCTGAAGGCCCTTGTCATCCCCAAGCGCAGGGCTCGAGGTCTTGTCGTTTATGCCTCGCGGGCTTACGTTCCGGAGCAACATGTCGCAAGAGATTTTCGCATGAAATCAGCGTTTCTTCCCGACCGGGGCGTGGTCAAGGTCGCGGGCGAGGACGCGCGCAACTTCCTCAACGGCCTGGTCACGACCGACCTCGACAGGCTGAAACCGGGGCTGGGGCGATTCGGCGCGTTGCTGACGCCGCAGGGCAAGATCATCGTGGATTTCCTGATCACGGAAGTCCCCGCGGGTCACGGCGGCGGGTTCCTGATCGACTGCCCCAAAGCGCTGGCCGAGAGCTTCGCCACCAAGCTGAAATTCTACAAGCTGCGCGCCAAGGTCACGGTGGAAAACCTCGATCTCGGCGTGCTCGCCGCCTGGGACGGCCAGCCTGCGGCGCAGCCCGATCTTGCCTTCGCCGATCCACGCAACGAAACGCTCGGCTATCGCATCCTGATCCCCGAAGATCTCAAGCAGAAGCTCTCCGACCTCATCGGGGCCGAGCTGGTCGATGCGGCCGACTACGAGGCGCACCGCATCGCGCTCGGCGTGCCGCGCGGTGGGCTCGATTTCATGTACAGCGATGCATTCCCGCACGAGACCAACATGGACCGCCTTGCCGGCGTCGATTTCGACAAGGGTTGCTATGTCGGCCAGGAGGTCGTCTCGCGCATGCAGCATCGCGGCACCGCGCGCACCCGCAGCGTGAAGGTACTGCTCGATGGCCCCTCGCCCGAAGCCGGCGCGACCATTCTCGCCGGCGACAAGCCGGTCGGCACCATCGGCTCGACATCCGGCGGCAAGGGCATTGCCCTGGTGCGCATCGACCGTGTCGCCGACGCGCTCGATGCCGGCCAACCCCTCACCGCAGGCGGCCTCGCCTTGAAGCTGGCAGAACCTGACGTCGTCCGTATTCCTGCGAAGCAGCCCACCGCATGAGCCGAGCCCCTCGCCTGCATCCCGACGGAAAGACCCGCTGCCCCTGGCCGGGCGATGACCCGTTCTACGTTGCCTATCACGACACCGAATGGGGCGTGCCGGAATATGACGACCGCGCGCTGTACGAAAAGCTGATCCTCGACGGTTTCCAGGCCGGCCTGTCCTGGATCACGATCCTGCGCAAGCGCGACAATTTCCGCAAAGCCTTCGACGATTTCCAGCCGGAAAAGATCGCGCGCTACAATGCCAAGAAGGTCCACGCGCTGATGAACGATGCCGGCATCGTGCGCAACCGCGCCAAGATCGACGGCACGATCGCGAGCGCGAAGTCTTATCTCGATATCATGGAGAAAGGCCCGGGCTTCTCGCAGCTGCTGTGGGACTTCATGGGCGGAAAGCCGCTCGTCAATCATTTCAAGACCACCGCGAGCGTGCCGGCCTCGACGCCATTGTCGGTGCAAATCTCGAAGGAGCTGTCCTCGCGCGGCTTCAAGTTCGTCGGCCCGACCATCGTCTATGCCTTCATGCAGGCGACCGGCATGGTCAACGACCACCTCGTCGACTGCCACTGTCACGCCAGCTGCAGCAAGACGCAGCGCAAGCCGCGCCTCAAGGTCAAATGACGGCCAAGAAGACCGCACGCGACGTGGCATCCCGCGCCTGGCAGCGCATGCTGTCGGGCCGGCGGCTCGATCTGCTCGATCCCTCCCCGCTCGACGTCGAGATCGCCGACATCGCGCACGGGCTGGCGCGCGTCGCGCGCTGGAACGGGCAGACCGTTGGCACGCACATCTTCTCGGTCGCGCAGCACACGCTGCTGGTGGAGACCGTGATGCGGCACGAGATGCCGCGGGTCGACCAGCGCATGCGGCTTGCAGCCCTGCTGCATGATGCGCCCGAATATGTCATCGGCGACATGATCTCGCCGTTCAAGGCGGTGCTCGACGGCCATTACAAGGCGGTGGAGAAACGCCTGCTCGGCGCCATCCACATCCGCTTCGGCCTGCCGCCGGTGCTGCCTGAGGAGGTCACGCAGGCGATCAAGGCCGCCGATCGCGGGGCAGCCTATCTGGAAGCGACCGAGCTTGCCGGCTTCAGCGAGAGCGAGGCGCGGCGCCTGTTCGGCAAGGATCCCGGCCTCTCCGACAGCGTCCGGCGCGACTACCTTACGCCCTGGACCGCGGCGCGAGCCGAGAAGCAGTTTCTGGAGCGATTTGGCGCGTTGTTTGCGTAGGTCCCATAGGGTGGGCAAAGGCGCGCTTGCGCCGTGCCCACGTCCTTTCGCGTTTGCGACAAAGGTGGTGGGCATGCTTGCGCCTTCGCTCTTCGAGCTACGGCGGACATGTCGCTTTGCCCACCCTACGGCACCGGCTATAATCGCGGCAAAAAGGTCCGCCATGATCCACGTCTGCTCCCTCGCCGCGCTTCCCGAAACCGTCCGCCTCACCAGGGCCAGCCACGTGCTGACCGTGATGGCCAATGTCGAGCAGGTGGCGCGGCCGGTGTCCGTGCTGCCCGCCAACCATCTCAAGGTGTCGATGGACGACATCACCGAGGAGATGGATGGTTTTACCGCACCGTCCGAGACCCATATCGATCAGGTGCTGAACTTCGTGCGCGGCTGGGACCGTAGCGCGCCGCTGGTGGTGCATTGCTATGCCGGCATCAGCCGCTCCACCGCGAGCGCGTTCGCGGCGGTCTGCGCGCTCAATCCGAACCGCGACGAGCTCGAGATCGCCAGGAAGATCCGCGCGGCCTCGCCGATCGCCTCGCCGAACCGGCGCATCGTCGGCCTTGCCGACCGCGCCCTGGGACGCAACGGCCGCATGCTGCGCGCGCTCGACGAGATCGGCCCGGGCGCGATGATGGTCGAAGGCCGTCCCTTCGTGATCGAGCTCGAATGAGGCGAGAGTCGGATAGCAGCCGCAACGCCGCGCTCACTTTGATGCGCAGGCGCATCCACGTCGTCATGGCCGAGCTTGTCCCTGCCATCCACGAACTTTCTCGCGACACGAAGAACGTGGATGCCCGGGACAAGCCCGGGCATGACGAGTTTGTGGCAACTTCCTCGATCATCATCGCATGAGCGACACGCTCCTCACGCCGATCGAGATCGGCCTGACCGCGGCGATCGTCGCGATCGAGGGGCATGAGCCCCTCATCCTCACCGCGCGCGGCAGTGACGGGCTTGCCGGTCTGCCGTTCGGCCCGTTCGACGCGCTCGCGCATCGCACCTTCGACATCGGCCTGCGCGCCTGGGTCGAGGAACAGGCGGGCTTGCGGCTCGGCTATGTCGAGCAGCTCTACACATTCGGCGATCGCGGCCGCCATGCCGAGGCCAGCGACACCGGCGCGCATATGGTGTCGATCGGCTATCTCGCCTTGACGCGCGCGGTGGACGGCGAGCTTGCAGCCAATGCGGCGAGCTTCGCGCCATGGTATCGCTTCTTTCCCTGGGAAGACCGGCGCGAGGAGCCGCCCGCAATCATCGCCCGCGACATCATTCCGGCGCTGACCGAATGGGCGGCGGAGGAGACCCCGGACACGACGCGCGCACTCCCGCGCAAGGATCGCGTGCGGTTCTATTTCGGCCTCGACGGGGCGGCCTGGGACGAGGAGCGCGTGCTCGACCGCTACGAGCTGTTGTATGAGGCCGGGCTGGTCGAGGAGGCGCGGCGCGACGGCCGCCCTGCGGCATTAGCGCGCAAGACGCTTCCCCCGCTCGGGACCTCGATGCAGTTCGATCACCGCCGGATTCTCGCCACGGCGATCGCGCGGCTGCGTGCAAAACTGAAGTATCGTCCTGTCGTCTTTGAACTTTTGCCGCCCGAATTCACACTTACCGAACTGCAGCATACGGTCGAGGCAATCTCCGGCCGGCACCTGCACAAGCAGAATTTCCGCCGCCTGGTCGAAATGGAAGCCCTGGTCGAACCGACCGGGGTGATGTCGACACAGACGGGCGGACGGCCGGCGGCACTCTATCGCTTCCGGCGCGACGTGCTCCAGGAGCGGCCCGCGCCGGGCTTGCGCGTGCGCTCCCGGCGCTAACCCGACATACTACGTGACCGGCCCCTGCCCGCCGGTCGCCTGGAGGCTTTATGTTCGACGGCCCGTTTGACGTCTTTGCGTGGATCATTGCGATCGCCGCCTTCCTGATCGCGATCAAGGCCTCCAGCCAGGCGGCCGAGCTGCGCCGGCGACTGAATTCGCTCGAGGAGATGTTCTACGCGCAGCGGCAGGTGCAGCCGCCGCCGCTCATGCCGGTGCAGGAGCCAGCGCCTGCGCCCGCGACGACGGCCGCCGAGCCGCCGCCGCTTGCACCCGAAGCCGAAGCGGCACCGCCTCCACTCGTCACCGAAGAGCTTTCACCGCCGCCGCTCGAAGCGGGCCCTGCGGCTGCCGCACCACCTCCCGTGCCGGCCGCTGCGCCCGGCTTCGAGGAGCAGCTCGGCACCCGCTGGGTGGTGTGGATCGGCGGCCTTGCGCTCGCGCTCGGCGGCTTCTTCATGGTGCGCTATTCGATCGAGGCCGGCCTGCTCGGCCCCGGCGTGCGCGTGTTCCTGGGTGGCCTGTTCGCAGCTGCGCTGCTCGGGGCCGGCGAGTGGTCGCGGCGCAAGGAGAGCATTTCCAACATCCAGGCGCTGCCGATCGCCAACATCCCGGCGATTCTCACCGCCGCGGGTACGGCGGTGGCGTTCGCGACCATCTATGCCGCCTATGCGCTCTACGGCTTCCTCGTGCCCGCGACCGCCTTCGTGCTGCTCGGCATCGTGGCCATGTGCACGCTCGCCGCGGCGCTGCTGCATGGGCCGGCGCTGGCCGGCCTCGGCGTGGTCGGCGCCTTCGTGACGCCGCTCCTCGTCTCCAGCGGCAAGCCGGACTACTGGGCGCTCTACATCTATCTCGCCATCGTCACCGCCGCGAGCTTCGGCCTCGCGCGCATCCGGCTGTGGCGCTGGCTCGCGGTCACGACGATCGCCTTTGCCGTGCTCTGGATCTTCCCGGGTCTGGATAGCGAAGAGTTGCAAGTCGCGCCGCACGCCTTCCACGTCATCGCAGGCTTCGTGCTCGCCGCGCTGCTCGTCGTCTGCGGCTTCATGTTCGGCCCCAGCATCGAGGACGGCGAGATCGAGCCGGTCTCGTCGAGCTCGCTCGGCGCCTACCTGTTCGGCGCCATGCTGATCGTGCTGTCGAGCGTACATGCGGATCTGGCCCTGATCGCGTTCACGCTTCTCGTTGGCGCGACGCTTCTCGTCGCCTGGCGTGCGCCGGCGGCCACCGGCGCGCTCGGCGCGGCGGCAGCGACCGTCTTCATCGTATTCGCCGAATGGGCGGTGCGCGCCAATCCCGACATGCTGGTGCTGCCGGGCGGCGCGATGTCCGGTATCGGGCCGACCGCGATCGACAGCTCCGTAACGCTGCATCTGGTGATGGCCGCGATCTTCGCCATCGGCTTCGGCGTTGCCGGCTTCCTCGCGCAGGGCCGCTCGAACTCGGCAATCATTCCCGTGGTGTGGTCGGCCGCAGCCGTCGCCACGCCGATCGCGATCCTCATCGCGCTCTACGCCCGCATCGCCCATCTCGACCGCTCGATCCCGTTCGCGATCCTCGCGGTGCTGCTCGCAGCCGCCTTTGGTGCTGCGACCGAAGCGCTCACGCGCCGCGAAACCCGGCCGGGCGTCGCCGTCTCCACGGCCCTGTTCGCGACCGGCACGCTCGGAGCGCTGGCGCTGGCGCTGACCTTCGCGCTGGAGAAGGGCTGGCTGACGATCGCGCTGGCGCTGATGTCGCTCGGCACCGCCTGGATCTCGATGCAGCGGCCGATCCCGTTCCTGCGCTGGCTCGCCGCCATCTTCGCCGGCATCGTCACCGCGCGCATCGGCTATGATCCGCGCATCGTCGGCGACGCCGTCGGGACCACGCCGATTTTCAACTGGCTGCTCTGGGGCTATGGCCTGCCGGCGGCCTCGTTCTGGGCCGCGAGCATCTTCCTGCGCCGCCGCGCCGACGATGCGCCGCTGCGCATGGTCGAGACCGCGGCGATCCTCTTCACCGCGCTGCTCGCCTTCATGGAGATCCGGCACTTTGCGACCAATGGCCGGATGACCTCGCCGCCGTCGCTGCTCGAATTCGCGCTGCAAGTCTGCGTCACGCTCGCGATGGCGATCGGGCTGGAGCGCTTGCGGCTGCGCAGCCGCAGCATCGTGCACAATGTCGGCGCGGTCGTGCTGACGGCGATCGGCGGGCTCATCAGCGTTTTCGGCCTCTTGATCCTGGAGAACCCGCTGATCTGGCGCATCGACGTCGGCGGCGCCGTGTTCAATCTGCTGCTGCTCGGCTATGCGCTGCCGGCGGTGCTGATGCTGCTGCTGTCCTATGCGGTGGTCGGCGAGCGTGGCAAAGTCTACGCCAACACCATCGCCGGTGGCGCGCTCGTGTTCGCGCTCGCCTATGTCACGCTGGAGATCCGCCGCTTCTATCACGGCCCGATCCTCTCCACCGGCGGGACGACGGGCGCCGAGCAATACACTTATTCGATCGGCTGGCTCGCCTTCGGCGTGCTGTTGCTGGGCGTCGGCATTCTCGTCAACTCGGAGCGTGCACGGCTGGCCTCGGCTGCCGTCATCGCACTGACGATCCTGAAGGCCTTCGTCATCGACATGTCGACGCTGACAGGCGTCTACCGCGCGCTGTCGTTCATGTGCCTCGGCGTCGTGCTGGTCGCAATCGGCTGGCTCTACCAGCGCATCCTGTTCCGGCGGCAGGTCGCACCGCCGCCGGCTCCGCAGGCGACCAGCTGAATTATTTGAGCAAGATCTCTTCGGAAAACCGCTTTCACACTTTTCCGGATCATGCTCCTGAAGATCAGGCCGCGCGGACCGATTCCAGGAACTGCGCGACCTCGACCTTCAGGCGGGTGCTGTCGGTCGCCAGCGATTTCGCCGCCGAGAGCACTTCGCCCGAGGCCGAGCCGGTGTCGATCGCGCCGCGCTGCACGTCGGTGATGTTGGACGAGACTTCCTGCGTGCCGAGCGCGGCCTGCTGGACGTTGCGCGAAATCTCTTGCGTCGCGGCGCCCTGCTCCTCGACGGCGGCGGCGATGGCCGAGGACACCTCGGACAACCGCTCGATGGTGCCGCCGATCTCCTGGATGGCGCTGACGGATTCCTGTGTGGCCGACTGGATGCCGGAAACCTGCGCCCCGATCTCGCCGGTGGCCTTCGCGGTCTGCTCGGCCAACGCCTTGACCTCGGAGGCGACGACGGCAAAGCCGCGACCGGCTTCGCCTGCGCGCGCCGCTTCGATGGTCGCATTGAGCGCCAGGAGGTTGGTCTGGCCGGCGATGGTGTTGATGAGCTCGACGACGTCGCCGATGCGGGAGGCCGCCTGCGACAGCGCGTTGACGCGATCGTTGGTCCGCGCCGCCTGCTCGACGGCTTCCGCGGCCATCCGTGCCGAATCCTGCACGCGGCGGCTGATCTCGGTGATCGAGGACGACAGCTCTTCCGAGGCGGACGCCACCGCCTGGACGTTGGTGGAGGCTTCCTCGGATGCTGCCGCAACGACGGTTGCGAGTTCCTGGCCGCGCTGCGCCGTGCCGCTCAACGTGGCCGCGGAGGCCTCGAGCTCGGTCGAGGCCGACGACACGGTCTCGACGACCTCGCCGATCATGGCCTCGAAATTGCGCGTGATGGCATCGACGCGGCGGCCGCGTTCGATTTTGGCCTCGGCGTCGCGAGCAGCCGCCTCATCGGCGGCCTTCTTGGCGATCAGTGCCTCCTTGAAGATCTGAAGCGCATCCGCCATCGAGCCGATCTCGGTCTTCTCGCCGCGATGCGGCACTTCGGCCGAGAGGTCTCCTTCGCCGAGCGACTGCATCGGACGAATGATCGAGGCGATGCCGCGAGAGACGTCGCGCACGAGATAATAGGCTGCGCCGATCGCGATCACGACCGAGAGCACGATGATGCCGACCAGGACGCGGAAGATCGTGGCGTAACTGTCGGCCGCCTGCTTGGTCTCCAGCTCGGCGCCCTGGTTATTGAGCTCGATGCCCTTCTGAAGCAGGGGATCGGCGGCCTGAGCCATCTTGGCGACCTTGGTCTGCAACATCTCGTTGGCGTCGGTCGGGAAGCGGCCGACGCTCTTGCGCGACAGCGCCATGGTCTCCTGCACGCCGTTCAGATATTCGCCCCACGCCTTGCTCCATTGCTCATAGAGCGCGCGCTCTTCGGCGGCCGTGATCAGCGGCTCGTAGACCTTGCGCGTCTTCTCGATGCGCTCACGCAACGAGCCGAGGCGCTTCTCGGCGGCTTCCTTGCCTTCGGCGGTGTCCTGCATCAGGTGCAGACGCAGCGCGACGCGCAGCTCGTTGATGTCGGCGCGCATTGAGCCGAGCGCACGCACGCTCGGCAGCCAGCTCTCCGCGATCTCGACGGTATGAGCATTGATGTTCTGCATGGTGCCGATCGCCGTCACGCCGACGCCGGCGAGTGACAGCACGAGGACCGATAACACGGCCAGAAGCTTGAAGACGATCGACAACTTCGACATCACACAAATCCCGATGATATCCTGGCAGCACGCACGTCACCCGCGCCGCAGGCGTCACGGCGGACGACCGGGCGGAGGTCAGTTCAACAATGCTGGCTGGTTCTTATCCCGTAAGATTGCGCCCCATAATTGCAAGCAGGCGTTAACAGGAGCCTACGTAAAACTACGGGTCGGCCTCTTCGGACGCTATTTTCTCCGCAGCCGTGCTGCGACGCGAACACGACGCGCCGCCACATTCACCGGGCGGCGGCCGCCTCAGGCCGCCCGCACCGATTCCAGGAAACGCGCGACCTCGCTCTTGAGCCGGTTGCTCTCCTGCGACAGCGACTGCGCGGCCGAGTGCACCTGCGCCGAGGCAGCCCCGGTCTCGCCGGAGCCGCGCTGGACGTCGGCGATGTTCGACGAAACCGCGGAAGTTCCTTGCGCGGCGTGCTGGATGTTGCGGGAGATCTCCTGCGTGGCGGCCCCCTGTTCCTCCACTGCAGCAGCGATGGTCGACGAGATCTCCGACATCCGCGCGATGGTGTCGCCGATCTCCTTGATCGCGCCGACGGATTCGTCTGTCGCGGACTGGATCGCGCCGATGTGCTGACCGATTTCGCCGGTGGCTTTCGCGGTCTGCTCCGCAAGCGCCTTCACTTCGGTCGCGACCACCGCAAAGCCCTTGCCGGCTTCGCCCGCCCGCGCCGCTTCGATCGTCGCGTTGAGTGCCAGGAGGTTGGTCTGCGCGGCGATGGTGTTGATCAGCTCGACGACGTCGCCGATGCGGGAAGCGGCCTTGGTCAGCTCGGCGACGCGCGCATTGGTGCGCTGGGCCTGCCCGACGGCGACGTCGGCGACACGCGCCGATTCCTGCACCTGGCGGCTGATCTCGGACACTGAGGAGGTCAGCTCTTCACTTGCAGACGACACCGACTGCACGTTGGCGGACGCCTCCTCCGAAGCCGCTGCCACGGCGGTGGCGAGGCTGTTGCCGCGCTCGGCGGCGTGGGTCAGCGTATTCGACGACGCTTCGAGCTCGGTGGCCGCCGACGATACCGTCTCGATGATCTCGCCGACCGCGCCTTCGAACGTATCGGCGAGCCGTTGCATGTCGAATTTGCGCTGCTCGCGCCGACGCGCGTCCGCTTCGGCCTGCTCGGCGCGCAGCCGGTCGGCCTCGGCCATGTTGCTCCTGAACACCTCGACGGCACCAGCCATCTCACCGATCTCGTCCTTGCGGCCAACGCCGGGGATTGCGACTGACATGTCGCCCTTCGCCAAACCGGTCATCGCGCGAACCATGGCGATCAGCGCTGTCGAGATCGAGCGGCCGGTGAAGAAGGACACGCTCCCCACCAGCAGGATGGAGCATCCGAGTGCGACCCACATCCAGAGCTTGATCGAGGCCCGCATTGACTCTTCGGCGGCCCGCGCAGCGTCGTATTGCTGACTGACGGTCTTTTCGATCTCGTCGAGGACGGGCTCGATGGTGCGGAACTCCTTGGACATTGCCGAGCCGTGCGCGGTCAGATCCTGCGCGCCGGCTGCCCACGCCACGAAGTCGTCCTGGTATTTGGAGAGCTTCTTGCCGATATCGGCCTTGACGGCCGGCGGGATCGCCGAAGCCTCGACTTGCCCGGAGAATTCCGTCGCCGTCTTCTTCAGGGCGTCGAGATATTTCGGGTCGCGGCGCAACATGAAGTCTTTCTCGTGACGACGCATCGTCAGCATGCCGCTGGTGAGCCTGGGATCGTCGACCTCCTTGAGCTTGGTCTCGATGCCGTGCACCGCCGTGCGCAACGAGCCTGACAGCCCGAGGGTTTCGTTCAATCCAAGCCTGACCTCGGCCTGCTCGACGGCCGCGAATTCGCTCGCGTATCTCTCGAATCCGGTGCGGACCAGTGACGCCTTTTCTCCGACCGCCGCGTACCCTGCCGCACGCGCCGCGCTGCCGAGGCGATCAAGATTTCGGGTAATGTCGGAAGCAAGTTCGGCGTGACGCTTCGCATAGGATTGATCGCGGCGGAGCTGGAAATCCTTCTCGGCCCGGCGCGCTTCGAGCAATTGCTGCGAGATCCGCTGGTTCAGATCGGACAGCCGGCGCGCGTCTTCAGCAGCGTCGCGGGACGTGTCCTGAGAGAGGCTGCCAATCTGGTAGATCGTGCCGAAGGCGACGAGCCCAATGAGGCCGAACAGTCCGATCGCCATGACCTTGTGAGTGAGGCGAATGGAAATGCCGCTCATGAAAGTGCTCCAACGATTGAGACGCAATACGCGAAAGGCGACTCAGCGCCCCAAATATTGCGGGCATCATGACTGCGCCGCTTTTCCGGAAGGTTAACCCTGCGCGCATCGGTCGCGGCGTCGAGATACGCGCGCGAGCAACCGCCACGCATTCACGCGTGATGGTTGCAAGCAGGACCTGCCGAAAGACGCCACCGTCAGGCCGCGCGCACGGTGCCGAGAAACTTGCCGACCTCGAGCTTGAGGCGGTTGCTGTCGCCGGACAGCGATTGCGCCGCCGCCAGCACCTGCGAGGACGCCGAGCCGGTCTCGCTCGCGCCGTGCTGCACGTCGGTGATGTTGGACGACACCTGATGGGTGCCCTCCGCCGCCTGCTGCACGTTGCGGGAAATCTCCTGCGTCGCCGCGCCCTGCTCTTCGACGGCAGCCGCGATGGTCGAGGAAATCTCCGACAGTTTCTCGATGGTGTCGCTGATGTCCCTGATGGCGCCGACCGAATGCTCGGTCGCGGTCTGGATGCTGGCGATCTGCTGGCCGATCTCGCCGGTCGCCTTCGCGGTCTGCTCGGCGAGCGCCTTGACCTCGGAGGCGACAACGGCAAAGCCGCGACCCGCCTCGCCGGCGCGCGCGGCCTCGATGGTCGCATTGAGCGCCAGGAGATTGGTCTGGCCGGCGATGGTGTTGATCAGCTCGACCACGTCGCCGATCCGCGCCGCCGCCTTCGACAATTCGCCGACGCGGTCGGTCGTGGTGCGGGCCTGGCTGACCGCTTCGCTTGCGACGCGCGCGGATTCCTGCACCTGGCGGCTGATCTCCGTGATCGACGACGACAGCTCCTCGGTCGCCGACGCCACCGACTGCACGTTGGTGGACGCCTCTTCGGAGGCGGCAGCAACCATGGTGGTGAGCTCCTGTCCGCGCGCCGCAGTCGACGTGAGCGTCGACGCAGACGCTTCCAGTTCAGTCGCGGCCGATGACACGGTGTCGACGATCTCGCCGATCGCCGCCTCGAAGCCATCGGCCAGCTTGGACATCTCGGCCTTGCGTTGCGCGGCTGCAGCCTGATCCTGCCTGATCTTGGCCTCGGCCTCCTCGCGCGCCTTCTGTTCGGACACGATCTTGAACTTCTCGACAGCCGCCGCGACACCACCGACCTCGTCCTTGCGGCCGAGACCGGGCAGCACCACGGAAAAGTCGCCGCCGGCGAGCTTGTCCATGGCCACCGTGAGCGCGCGGATCGGCCGTGCGATGGTCAGGAACGACATCAGCCAGGAGCAGAGGAGGACGAGCGCCGTGAAAACGCCAATGACCATTGCGATATGCTCGCTGGACGCCATCTCCCGCGCGGAGGCCGCAACCTCCTCTTCGCTTCTGTGCCTGGCGACGTCGGCAATCTGATTGGCTGCCTGGTCCATCTCGCCTGCGATCGGCAACGTGACCTCGCGGGCGAGACGCGTCCCCTCATCGACGAGCTTGGCGAGGCGAGCAGCGGCATCCTCGCCCGTGAGAGCCAGGGCGGCACCGCGCACGGATGCGAGCTGCTGAGCTCCCTTGAGATAGTTCGCCGTGAGGACCTTGAGCTTCTCTATCCTCGCGCGGTTTTCCGGCACGTGCGAGAGCGTGAGCATTGCGTCGGCAACCTTCACCAAATGACCGGCGCGTTCGACCAGCGCGTCGCGCGCCTTCTGCAGTTCATCTGAATTATTGGCGAGGCGGATGTCGCGTGCGGCGAGCTGCATGGCGCGCGCCGCGAGCTTGGATTCGACTGCCTCGCGCGCCAGCTCCTGCTGCTCGGACGCCGTCTGGCTGGACCGGCGCACGTTGCCGTTTCCGATCACCTGACCCGCGATCATCGCGAGGACCAGGAGGATGCCGAGCGCCGATGAGATCGCCAGCTTGGTCCCAATCCGCAAATTCTGAACGAGGCTCAACATGGGCTTGCTTCCCCCTAGGGAATGCGCGGCCGAGTCATTGCCAGCCGCCCTCGGCGTTGACCGCCCTTGTCCGAAAAGTATGCGTTCGCCATTCCAATTTGGTTAACGCGACCTCCGGGCAACTACTGAATCGGTAGGAAAATCCCTTGAATTTCAGCACGGTATGCGCGCTTAACAGGTTAATCACACGCAGTGATAGGAGCCCCGCTCTGCTGCGTTACGCTCTCGCCGACGAGGCTGATGCGAAAGACCGGCTTCTTGTCCTCGTCGAGCAGCTCCATGCACCACTCGGCGTTCGGCTTCAGGCCGCGCGCGATGCCGCCGAGCAGATTGGCGCAGACCTCGGTCATCTCGGTCCAGGCGGCAGTGCGATCCTCGAACTCGTACGGCTGGTCGGCGGCGCCGGAATAGCGACCGGTGCTGATGCGGAAAAAGTACAGCGACATCGTTGAACCCTTTTATCGGGCCGCGCCCCCGGCCGACCGCAAACTGGGGCGCGAACAGCTACCAACGCATGAAAGCCGCCGTCCGTATGACTACGGCGCGGCGGCTCGGCGTTCGATGGACGTCTTCAACGACAAAGTGCGCGGAACCGACCGCGCAGCCCTCTCACTGGGTGGAACGGCGCAGCTCCAGCGGGCCCTCGTTCCTGGCGGGCTCCGACTTGATCTCCGACTTCACCGGCTCGAGCCGGCTGCTCTCGACACGCGGCGTCTCGACGCGCGCGGCGACTTCGGTGTTGGTCGCGCTGACGGAACCGGTGTGCTCTGTCCTGTGCAGCGAGCGCGGACGCGCCGCAGCGCGCGCCATCAGCATCTGGTTGCCACCCTGGTGATGGAAGTCGCAATAGGCGAAGCCCATCCCCGACACCGAGCCGCGGAAGCTGCGATCGTCGGTCTTTTCCAGGTTGAAACACGGCTCGAACGGAATGCCCTTGATCGAGGCGCAGACGTTCTGGCCACGGATCTGGAGCGTATTGCCGGGCAGGCGGAGATGCTTGACCGGGCCCGCGCCGGAGAACTGCACCGCGCCGGCGGCGCCGAGATCGTCCAGGATGCGGCCCGCGCCGCGGGTGCCGTCGAAACAGGTGAAGGCAAAGACCTTGCCCGCCACGAAGCGACGCGCCTCGTCGGCGTTCATGCTTCCGGCAAGGGCCGGCGCAAACGTTGCTGCCGCCGTGACAGCCCCCAACACAATACGCGCAAGCATGCTCAACTCCGAACCAACCCCCGCAGCGGGCGATGCCTTATCTCTTTACCCGCTGCTTACCATACCAACCATGGCGACATTGAAGCAGCTTGGTTGGTAAAGTCTGAACGCCGTTAGACAATTTTTACCACGATGCGACCGCGGACCTGGCCCGCCAGGATTTTCGCGCCCCACTCCGGCACCTCATCAAGAGGAATTTCGTGAGTGATTTCAGTTAGTTTGGTCCGATCCAGATCTGACGCCAGGCGCTGCCACGCGGCTTTCCGCGGCTCGATCGGGCACATCACGGAATCGATGCCGAGAAGGCACACCCCGCGCAAAATGAAAGGTGCGACAGACGACGGCAGGTCCAGGCCGGCGGCCAAGCCGCAGGCCGCGATCGCCCCGCCGTATTTCGTCATCGACAGCAGATTCGCCAGTGTGGTCGAGCCGACGCTGTCGACGCCACCCGCCCAGCGCTCCTTTGCGATCGGCTTGGCCGGCGCCGACAATTCGTTGCGGTCGATGATCTCGGCTGCTCCCAGCTGCTTCAGATAGTCAGCCTCCGAGGCGCGGCCGGTCGAAGCGATGACATGGTAGCCGAGCTTGGAGAGCACGGCGATCGCGACCGAGCCGACGCCGCCGGCGGCGCCGGTCACCACCACAGGGCCGCTCTTCGGCGAGAGACCGTGCTTCTCCAGTGCCAGCACCGAGAGCATCGCAGTGAAGCCGGCGGTGCCGATCGCCATGGCATCGCGTGCCGACAGGCCTTGCGGCAAGGCCACCAGCCAGTCGCCCTTCACCCGCGCCTTCTCGGCATAGGCGCCGAGATGGGTCTCGCCCATGCCCCAGCCGGTGCAGACGACCTTGTCGCCGGCTTTCCATTGCGGATGCGAGGATTGCTCGACCGTGCCGGCGAAGTCGATGCCGGCGATCATCGGGAAACGGCGCACCACCGGCGCCTTGCCGGTGAGCGCGAGGCCATCCTTGTAGTTCAGCGTCGACCATTCCACGCGGACGCTGACGTCGGCGTCCATCAGCTCGGCTTCATCGAACTGCGTCAGCGCGGCGGTGGTGCCCTTGTCCGCCTTGTCGATCCGGATCGCCTTAAATGTGGCCACGACTGAACTCCCTGACTTGTTTGTCGGGGATGTTTAGCCGATCACACAGGCTGCGCAACCGCCCGAACGACAGGTTTCTCCACGATCGGAAGGTTGATCAGCGCGGAAAGCACGCCGAACAGGATCGAGAGCCACCAGATCGGCGTATAGGAACCGAAGCGCTCGAAGACGATGCCCCCGAGCCACACGCCGAGGAAGCCGCCGACCTGATGGCTGACGAAGGCAAAGCCATACAGCGTCGCAAGCCAGCGCGTGCCGAACATCAGCGCCACCAGCGCCGAGGTCGGGGGCACCGTGGACAGCCAGGTCAGGCCGGAGACCGCACCGAAAGCGATCGCCGAGAACGGCGTGATGGGGAACGAGATGAAGGCGAGGGTTGCGAGCGCACGCGTGAAGTAGATGGCCGAGAGGATGTAGCGCTTGGGCAGCGAGTTCTGGAGATAGCCGACGCTGAGCGAGCCGATGATGTTGAACAGGCCGATCGCCGCGATCACCCAGCCTCCGGTTTGCGTCGAGATGCCGCGATCGACCAGGAAGGCCGGCAGATGCACGGTGATGAAGGCGAGCTGGAATCCGCAGGTGAAGAAGCCGAGCACCAGCAGCACATAGGAGCGGTGACCGAAGGCTTCGGCGAGCGCCCTGGTGATGGTCTGCTCATCCGCCGGCGTCGCACTGGCCGCAGTTGCAGCCGGCGGCGTCGAGAGCGCCAGTGACAGCGGGATGATCAGCAACATCAGGAAGCCGAACACGGAGAGCGCCTGCTGCCAGCCGAAATTGTCGATCAACGCGACGCCGATCGGCGCGAACAGGAACTGGCCGAACGAGCCCGCCGCCGTGCCGGCGCCGAGCGCGAGGCCGCGCTTCTCGGCGGGCAGCAGCTTGGTGAACGCCGACAGCACCAGATTGAACGAGCAGCCGGCAAGACCAAAACCGACCATGACGCCGGCGCCGATGTTGAGCGACAGCGGCGTCGAGGAATAGCGCATCAGCAGGAGGCCGCCGGCATAGAGCAGCGCGCCGACGCACATCACCCGGAACAGCCCGAAGCGATCGGCGACCGCGCCGGCGATGGGCTGGCCCAGTCCCCACAGCAAGTTCTGAAAGGCGATGGCGAGGCCAAACACGTCGCGGCCCCAGGAGAATTCATGACTCATCGGCTGCACGAAGAAGCCGAGCGCCGAGCGCGGACCGAAGCCGAGCATGCCGATCGCACAGCCGCACAGAATGATGACGGCGGGGGTACGCCAGCTGGAGGAACGTGAGGCCGGAGCGAGTTCGCCCACTGATGTCGACATGGTATTCCCTGTCTGTCATTTGGCGGACTCGCAAAGAGGCGCCGCGAACGCGTCATTTAATGCATTTGCATGAAAATCCCAAATCAAAAACGGTTGCATTCCACGAGGGGCTGCCGCGGGAGCATTGCGTTTCAATCTGGCCTCGCCCGGCGCGTCGGACGACGATCTGACGAGATCGTGTGCGTCAGGACCTAGCCGTCCTCGGCAGAGCGTGCTATTTGTGATTTACTCATATTGAGCATATATGAGGTTCGATGAAACCCACTCCGGCCCCTCGGCCGGATTACTCAGGCCCTACATATACTCATATTGAGTACAAATGACATGCCAGGGAGGCTTTGATGCCGATCACTGCAATCTACGGTCCAGACGATTTTGCCAACCGGCCGCAGGGCCATCTCGCGTCCTCTCCCCGCCCCGCACCGGCGCCCACAGCGCGCGCGCTGCCGACGCCCTCGCTGGAATGGACGGCGGAGGTCGAACACGCCACCGCCCCGCTCTACGAGCGCGTGAAGCACGTCATCCCTCCGATCGAGTGGCCGTTGATGGCGCCGACGATCAAGGCGATCAACGAGCTGAAGCGCGCGCGGGGCGCGGTGATCCTCGCCCATAACTACCAGGCGCCGGAGATCTTCCACTGTGTCGCCGACATCGGCGGCGACTCGCTCCAGCTCGCGGTCGAAGCCACCAAGGTGGAGGCCAATGTCATCGTCCAGTGCGGCGTGCACTTCATGGCGGAGACCTCGAAACTGCTCAACCCCGACAAGACGGTGCTGATCCCGGATTCGCGGGCCGGCTGCTCGCTGGCCGCCAGCATCACTGGCGCCGACGTGCGCCTGCTCCGCGAAAAGTTTCCGGGCGTGCCTGTCGTCGCCTACGTCAACACCTCCGCAGAGGTGAAGGCCGAGGTCGACATCTGCTGCACCTCGTCGAACGCGGTGCAGGTGGTCGAGAGCCTGAACGCGCCAAGCGTGATCTTCCTGCCCGATCGCTATCTCGCCACTTACGTGGCCTCGAAGACCGACGTGAAGATCATCGCCTGGAAAGGCGCCTGCGAGGTGCACGAGCGCTTCAAGGGCGAAGAGCTGCGCGCCTTTCGCGAGGCCGATCCGTCCGTGCAGATCATCGCGCATCCGGAGTGCCCGCCGGACGTGCTGGCGGAAGCCGACTTCACCGGCTCGACCGCGCACATGATCAATTGGGTGCGCGAAAAGCGGCCGCGGCGGCTGGTGATGATCACGGAATGCTCGATGGCCGACAATGTGCGCGCCGAGCTGCCCGACGTCGAGATGCTGCGCCCCTGCAATCTCTGCCCGCACATGAAGCGCATCACGCTCGCGAACATTTTGGACAGCCTGCTGACGCTCCGCGAGGAGGTGACGATCGATCCCGCCCTGGCGTTGCGTGCAAGGCGCTCGGTCGAGCGGATGATCAATCTGAAGAATTGAGGGCAACCCGCAGCGGCAACCACCGCTGTCGTCCCGGACAGGCGC
This sequence comes from Bradyrhizobium ottawaense, assembly GCF_002278135.3. Lineage (NCBI taxonomy): Bacteria > Pseudomonadati > Pseudomonadota > Alphaproteobacteria > Hyphomicrobiales > Nitrobacteraceae > Bradyrhizobium > Bradyrhizobium ottawaense. Next base: position 6,406,965 of record NZ_CP029425.2, read on the forward strand.
AGCGGAGCGGAGCGCAGATCCGGGACCCATAACCACAGGAAGATGTGGTTGCGAAGGAAGGCAACACGCAGTTTCGCGCAACAATTTCTGCTGCGGCGTACGGGTCCCCGCCTTCGCGGGGACGACAGTGGAGTGAAAGGAAAGAACTATGACAAACACCATCCACAACCTCACCCGCACCGACGACATCGTCATCGTCGGCGGCGGCCTTGCCGGACTGTTCTGCGCCCTGAAGCTGGCGCCGCGGCCGGTGACCTTGATCTCGGCCGCGCCGCTCGGACAGGGCGCATCCTCCGCATGGGCGCAAGGCGGCATCGCCGCGGCGGTGGCCGAGGGCGACACGCCGGAAGCCCATGCCACCGATACCATCGCGGTCGGCGGCGGCCTCGTCGACGAGGTGGTCGCACTTGGGATCGCGCGCGAGGCCGCGCCGCGCATCCACGATCTCTTGAGCTATGGCGTCCCCTTCGATCGCGATCTCGAAGGCAGGCTCGCCGTGGGACGCGAAGCGGCACATTCGGCCCGGCGCATCGTGCATGTGCGAGGCGATGGTGCCGGTGCCGCGATCATCGCGGCCTTGAGCGAAGCGGTGGGCCGCACGCCCTCGATCCGCCTGGTCGAGGGGTTCGTCGCCGAGGCGCTGTTGGTTGAGGATGGCACCGTCGCCGGTCTTCAATTGCGCGAGGCCGGCAACTTCCAGGCAAATCCGTTCCTGCTCGCCTCGCGCGCGGTGGTGCTTGCCACCGGCGGCATCGGACATCTCTACGCCGTCACGACCAATCCAATGGAAGCCAGCGGCTCCGGCCTCGCCATCGCCGCGCGTGCCGGTGCCGTAATCGCCGATCCGGAATTCGTGCAGTTCCATCCAACCGCCATCATGGTCGGCCGCGATCCGGCACCGCTCGCCACCGAAGCGTTGCGCGGCGAAGGCGCGACGCTAGTCAATGGCGCCGGTGAACGCTTCATGGTTGCGCGCCACCCGCTCGCGGAGCTCGCGCCGCGCGACATCGTGGCCCGCGGCGTATTCGCCGAGATTGCGGCCGGGCGCGGCGCCTTCCTCGATGCGCGCCAGGCGCTGGGCGCGCGCTTTGCGGACAAATTTCCGACCGTGCATGCGAGCTGCATCGCCGCCGGCATCGATCCGGCCACGCAGATCATCCCGATTGCCCCGGCCGCGCACTATCACATGGGCGGCATCGCGGTGGACGGACGCGGCCGCAGCTCGATCGACGGACTCTGGGCCGGTGGCGAGGTATCGTCGACCGGCGCGCACGGCGCCAACCGGCTCGCCTCGAATTCGCTGCTGGAGGCGGTGGTCTACGCCGCGCGCATCGCCGACGACATCGCCGGCTGCTCGATCCCCGCGCCTGCCCGCCTCCCCGACGCACCGGTCGCGTCGCGCGGCGGCACGCCGGATGCTCTGGCCGGGAAGCGGCTGCGCGCGATGATGAGCGCGCATGTCGGCGTGATCCGCGAGAGCGACGGCCTCTCCGAGGCCGTGCACCACTTCGCTGCGCTCGAACGCGAGGCAACGAGCATCGCGCTGCGCAACATGGCGACGTCTGCCCTGCTCGTTGCCGCCTCGGCGTGGAGCCGCCGCGAGAGCCGCGGCGCGCATTTCCGCTCCGACCATCCGGCTGACGTCCCTGCGCAGGCGCAGCGAACGATGACGACGCTCACGGCGGCGCGCGAGATCGCGGAAAGCCTGAGCTCCCTGCCGCCCGTTGCGCAATCCATGATTGCCTGAAGGAGTTGTCCATGATTACCACCACCTCCCTGCTCTATCCCGACGCCTTCCTCTCGCCGCTTGCGATCGGCGAAGCCGTGCAGCGCGCGCTCGACGAGGACCTCGGCCGCGCCGGCGACATCACCTCGCTGGCGACAATCCCGGAAGCGACCAAGGCGCAAGCCATTCTGGTGGCGCGCCAGTCCGGCGTGATCGCCGGATTGCCGCTGGCACTCGCGACATTGCAACAACTCTCCTCCGACATCGACGTACGCGCGCATGTCCGTGATGCCGCACGCGTTGTCCGCGGACAGCAGGTGCTGACGATCTCGGGGCCTGCGCGCGCCATTCTCACAGCGGAGCGGACGGCGCTGAATTTCGTCGGCCGCCTGTCGGGCGTCGCGACGCTCACGGCCGACTATGTCGCCCGCACCGAAGGCACGAAGATGCGCATCTGCTGCACGCGCAAGACCACGCCGGGGCTGCGCGCACTGGAGAAATACGCCGTGCGCTGCGGCGGCGGCTTCAATCACCGCTTCGGCCTCGACGATGCGATCCTGATCAAGGACAACCACATCGCGGTCGCCGGCGGCATCTGTGCGGTGCTGGAGCGCGCCCGCGCCCATGCCGGCCATCTCGTCAAGATCGAGATCGAGGTCGATACGCTGGCGCAGTTGCGCGAGGTGCTCGATACCGGACTTGCCGACGCCGTGCTGCTCGACAACATGGACCTTGCGACATTGCGCGAGGCCGTGCGGATCAACGAGGGTCGTCTCCAGCTGGAGGCGTCCGGCGGCGTCACGCTGGACTCGATCGCGGCCATCGCGGCAACCGGCGTCGACTACGCTTCGGCGGGCGCGCTGACGCATTCGGCGCCGAACTTTGATTGCGCGCTGGATATTGAGATGTGAGATCACCGCTCTGAGCCCAGGGCTGGCTGCACCTCTCCCGCTTGCGGGGGAGGTCGGCGCGAAGCGCCGGGTGGGGGCTCTCTCCACACGGGGGGTCTCGCCTGCGGAAACACCCCCTCCCCAGCCCTCCCCCGCAAGCGGGAGAGGGAGCATACCTTCACTGCGGCAACGATTGATTGCCTCAGCGCCGCTCGCTCACGCCCATCTCGGCAGAGCTCTTGGCTTCCTGCGCGAGCTCGGCTGACAGCGCGGCGGTCTGGGCCGGGGTGCCCCAACTCGGTTCCTCGCTTCCGTCGCCCCAGGCGCGCGGGCGATAGAAGGTGTGCACGCCGGTCTTGTACATCTTCTTCATCTCGGCGACCCAGGACGGGCGCACCCAGTAGGCGTGATAATGCGTGGACTTGCCCACCTCGGGCAACCAGATCTGGCCGTCGAGCATCGCCTTCGCGATCTTCTTGGCGCGCTCCCACATCTCGGGCTCGCGGATCACGTCGGCGTTGTTGTCGCAGGCGAAGGTGAACTGGCAGGCGAGATGGCGGTGCTTGTTCTGATAGACCGCTCCGCACACGGTGTCGGGATATTTGCCCGAGAACACGCGGTTCATCACCACCTGCGCCACAGCCATCTGGCCGCGAACGGCCTCGCCGCGCGACTCGAAATAGACGGCTTCCGCAAGGCACTTCTCGGACTTCGCGCGCGACTTGTCGTCAAGCGCGAGACGCTCCGCCGGCGATCTGGCGCGCTGGTTGTCGGCGTTGACCTCACCCTTCGGCGCGACGCTCTCGCCGCTCTCGATATCCTTGGCGATGTCCACCGTCGGCGGCGATAGCGAGGCCGTCACCTTCATGTCGGGATCGGGCATCACGATCAGCGGCTCGGCGCCGGGCTGCCAGCTCTCGATGCTTTCGAGATTGCCGCCGAGCGAGGAACTGCCGAAGAACAGGTTGGAGGTCTTGACGCTGAAGGGATCCCGCACCGGCGTCGTCGGCGCAGTGGTCCGCTTAAGCGCCTCGAGCGGCTGCACCGCGAACGCGCGCGCGGCGTCGCTGGCCCGCGGTGGATTGGAATATTGCGGCAGCGGCGGCGCGCGGAGCGCTTCCTGGAGTTCGGGATCGAGGGCGGCCGCGGATTCCGGCGACATCGCCTGCGGCAGCGCCGCGGTCTTGGCGCCGAACACCGAGCTGTTCGACGTCGCGGGATCCTGCTGCGGCGGTGCCGCAGCGGGCGCGGCCGCCTCGGGAGCCTCGGTCGGCGCAACGGTCGCGAGGCGATCACCCTTCATGGAGCGATCGACCTTGGGAAAGTCGGAAGCCTGGTAGCGCGGCGCAGCCTGCAGCGCCGGACTGCGGCTGATCGCGCCGGTGACGTCGCGGCCATCGAGGCTCGCCAGGCGAACCATCGCGCTTTGCGGAACCGAGGTGCCGATGGGGCGGGAAAAACTGTAGGTGGCGAGCTGGATCGAGGACGCCGCGGAGAACACCTGCTTCTGCCAACGCTCGGCGACGCCGGGTTGGCGCGCCAGCAGAGAGGCAATATCCTGATAGCCGGTCTCTCTCGGCATCAATGCGAAGATGCAGAGACCGATGCCGAAGGACGCGAACCGCGCGCCCTTCGGATGGTTACGCAACACAGACATCGATACGCTCACGCTACGCTTACGCCAGAAAAATCGAAACGCAGTACATCCGTGCAATTCGATCTTTATCGTAAGTATCCAATTTAGGTTGCCGGGGCGTTAATCGGCGTTGCGCGTGCGGCACACTCAAGCGATTGCAGGTGTTTTCACGGGGTGATCGCGCACGGTGGTAAACCCGTCCTCACGCGAAGCGGTAAACAACCGGTCAACGCGAATGGTGAAGGAACTCTTGCTGGCGCGTATCATTACGGGACGCGTGTGTGGTTCCTTGTTGTCCGAACTTCCGCCTCGTCATTGGAGGAGCTGTTGCGACGAAGCAATCCGGGCTGCCGCCGTGGAGAGATTCTGGATTGCTTCGCTGCGCTCGCAATGATGGGTTGGCGAGAGCATCGAGAAAACGAAAAGAGGCGGGGTTTTGGCCCCGCCTCTTTCATCCAGCATTCTAGTTCTGCTTACGCCTGGCTGGCGATCGCCTTGCCGAGTGCGGCTTGCGCCGCTGCGAGACGGGCGATCGGCACGCGGTAGGGCGAGCAGGAGACGTAGTCGAGGCCGATGTTGTGGCAGAAGGCGACGGAAGCGGGATCGCCGCCGTGCTCGCCGCAGATGCCGACCTTGAGCTTCGGGCGGGTCTTGCGGCCGCGCGCGACGCCGATCTTGACGAGCTCGCCAACGCCTTCCTGGTCCAGCGCGACGAAGGGATCGACCGACAGGATGCCCTTCGCCACGTAGGGACCGAGGAAGCTCGCCGCGTCGTCGCGGCTGATGCCGTAGGTGGTCTGCGTGAGGTCGTTGGTGCCGAACGAGAAGAACTCCGCCGACTCTGCGATCTCGGCCGCGAGCAGACAGGCGCGCGGCAGCTCGATCATGGTGCCGACCTGATAGGTCAGCTTGGTGTTGGTGTCGCGCATCACCGCCTGCGCGGTCGCATCGATCCGCGCCTTGACGAGGTCGAGCTCCATCTTGGTCGCGATCAGCGGCACCATCACCTCGAGGCCGACGGCCTTGCCGGTGCGCTTCTCGGCTTCGACCGCCGCCTCGAAGATCGCACGCGCCTGCATCTCGGCGATCTCCGGATAGGCGATCGCGATGCGGCAGCCGCGGAAGCCGAGCATCGGATTGAACTCCGAGAGCTCGCGCGCGCGGTCAGCCAGGCGCCGCGGGTCGGTATTCATGGCGCGTGCCACTTCCTCGACCTCGGCGTGGGTATGCGGCAGGAACTCGTGCAGCGGCGGGTCGAGCAGACGGATCGTGACGGGCAGGCCCTTCATGATCTCGAACAGCTCGACGAAGTCGGCGCGCTGCATCGGCAGCAGTTTTGCGAGCGCCGCGCGGCGGGACTGCTCGTCCTCGGAGAGGATCATCTCGCGAACCGTGCGGATGCGGGTCTCTTCGAAGAACATGTGCTCGGTGCGGCACAGGCCGATGCCTTCGGCGCCGAACTTGATCGCGGTGCGCGCGTCGTCGGGCGTGTCGCCGTTGACGCGGACGCCGATCTTGCGGACCTGGTCGGCCCAGGCCATCAGCGTGCCGAACTCGCCGGACAGCTCCGGCTCGATCATCGGCATGCGGCCGGCGAGCACCTGGCCGAGCGAGCCGTCGATGGTGATGACGTCGCCGGTCTTGAAGGTGCGCGAACCGATGCTCATGGTGCCGCGGCCGTAATCGACACGGATGGTGCCGCAGCCGGAGACGCAGGGCTTGCCCATGCCGCGCGCGACCACCGCCGCGTGCGAGGTCATGCCGCCGCGCGTGGTCAAAATGCCTTCGGCGGCGTGCATGCCGTGGATGTCTTCCGGGCTGGTCTCGATGCGGACCAGAATGACCTTGCGCCCGTCGGCCTGAAGCTTGGCGGCCTCGTCCGAGGAGAACACGATCTCGCCGGAGGCAGCACCCGGGGATGCCGGCAGGCCGGTCGCAATCACGTCGCGCTTGGCGTTGGGATCGATGGTCGGATGCAGCAGCTGATCGAGCGAAGCCGGATCGATCCGCGTCACCGCTTCCTTCTTCGAGATCAGGCCTTCATTGGCGAGCTCGACCGCGATGCGCAGCGCCGCCTTGGCGGTGCGCTTGCCGCCGCGGGTCTGCAGCATCCACAGCTTGCCGCGCTCGACGGTGAACTCCATGTCCTGCATGTCGCGGTAGTGCTTCTCGAGCTGCGTGTAGATCCGCGTCAGCTCCTTGAAGGCCTCCGGCATCGCCGCTTCCATCGACGCCTTGTCGGAGCCCGATTCCTGGCGCGCCTCCTCGGTGATGTCCTGCGGCGTGCGGATGCCCGCCACCACGTCCTCGCCTTGCGCGTTGATCAGGAACTCGCCGTAGAGCTTGCTCTCGCCGGTCGAGGGGTTGCGGGTGAAGGCAACGCCGGTCGCCGACGTCTCGCCCATGTTGCCGAACACCATGGCCTGCACGTTGACCGCGGTGCCCCAGGATTCCGGAATGTCGTGCAGCTTGCGGTAGGTCACCGCGCGCGCATTCATCCAGGATGAGAACACCGCGCCGATCGCGCCCCAGAGCTGGTCGTGCGGGTCCTGCGGGAAGTCCTTGCCGGTCTCGCGCGCGACGGCGTCCTTGTACTTGCCGACCAGTTCGACCCAGTCCTCGGCGGTGAGGTCGGTGTCGAGGGTATAGCCCTGGCCGTCCTTGAAGGTGTCGAGGATTTCCTCGAAGTGATGATGCTCGAAGCCGAGCACCACGTCCGAATACATGGTGATGAAGCGGCGATAGCTGTCGTAGGCGAAGCGGCGGTCACCCGACAATTCCGACAGCGCTTCCACGGTCTGATCGTTGAGGCCGAGGTTGAGCACGGTGTCCATCATGCCCGGCATCGAGGCGCGCGCGCCGGAGCGCACGGAGACGAGCAGCGGGTTCTTGGCATCGCCGAAGATCTTGCCGGTCAACTTGCCGACATAGTCGAGCGCCTTCTCAACCTGCGACTGCAACTCCTTCGGATAGGATTTGTCGTGGGCGTAGAAATAGGTGCAGACCGAGGTCGGGAGGGTGAAGCCCGGAGGCACCGGCAGCCCGAGATTGGCCATCTCGGCAAGGTTCGCGCCCTTGCCGCCGAGCAGGTCGCGCATCTCCGTGCGGCCCTCGGCCTTGCCGTCACCGAACGTGTAGACCCATTTGCCGGCCTTGCCCGCGGCCGGCGCGGCCTTGGCTGATACAGCCTTCTTCGGCGCAGGCTTCGCAGCGACCTTCGGCAGAGCCGCCTTGGTCACAGCCTTCGCAGCCGGCTTGGAAGCAGCCTTTGCGGCAGTTTTGGCGACCGGCTTGGGCGCGCTCTTGGCAAGCGTCTTGCGGGCTGCCGGCGCGGCTTTCGCCTTGGCGGAAGACTTTGATTTCGCTGGAGTTTTATTGGGCTTCGAGGCGGCTTTGGCCATAGCTTGCACACAACCTGCGAGAGGAATGGGAATTCGCGGGCCTTACACCATTTTGGGCGGGCCCGCGCAAGTCGGACAGTTCCGGAAAATGAACCCCTAGAGGCGGAGCCATTTCAGGAGCCCAAGCCCGATCGCACCGTTCACAATAAGGAAGATCGCGACGATCAGGTTGAGAAGTCGCGGCATGATCAGGATGAGCACGCCCGCAATCAACGACAGGATCGGCGAAATGTGGGCGACGGTGATGTGCATGAATTTTCTTTCTGTGGAGGGGGGCGAATCGCGGGCGGATTATAGGCCTCCCGGTTCCGCGAGTAGAGACGCGCAAGACGTGATGCGAGTTCCGGCACCCACGAAAACTGCCTGAAATTGCCGCGAATGCGGCGGGCCTTTTCCTGGAACATTGCGAAGGGTGCATGCATTGGCCAACCGGTCGCGCCATTGGCGCGTCCGAAAATAAAATTCACGTCGAAGGAGTTGTCCATGCGGAACAGGATTCTCGCTCTTGTAGCGCTCGCGGCCGCGATCGGCTCGCCCCTTGCGGCGCAGGCGCAAAGCGGTGTCACCGTCGGACGCGCGCCCGCCGTGGTCGACAGCGGCCCAACCATCGCAGTCGAACAGCGGCCGGCCTTCCGCGAGTACGTCGTCGAGCAGCGTGTGCCCGCCTTCAGCATTCCCGATCGCATCATCGTCGGCACGACATTACCCGAGGCAGGCGTCACCTATTATGACGTGCCGCAACGCTTCGGCGCCACCACCTACCGCTACACCGTCGTGAACGGCGAAACCGTTTTGGTCGAGCCGCGCTCGCGCCGCATCGTCGAGGTGCTGGACTAGCACGGATCGACTGTTGGCACTGATCGACTAGATGTCCGGCGCGTCACTTCAATCAGGCTGGCGCGAGCAGTGTAATCGGACATCAGGCCCCGCCCGGTCTTCCCCCCGCCGGGCGGGGCTTTTTGCGCTGTCATTCCGGGGCGCGCCACTTGGCGCGAGCCCGGAATCCATACTCACGATGGTGGTTATGGATTCCGGGCTCGTGCTTCGCACGCCCCGGAATGACAGCGGTATTTGCCCCGCGAGCGCGACCTCAATCCTGGATCTTCGAGAAATCCGCCACCGCACGCGTGGCGCTGCGGATCTCGTTCAGCAGCTTGAGGCGGTTCTCGCGCACCTTCGCATCGTCGTCGTTGACGCGGACCTTGTCGAAGAACGCATCGACCGGCGGACGCAACTTGGCCATCGCGCTCATCGCGGCCGCGAAGTCTTCCCTGACGACGGCGGCGCTGGCTTCCGCCTGCACTTCGCCTATCGCCTTTGCCAGCGCCTTTTCCTCGGCCAGGCTGTAAAGCGCAACGTCGGGCGCGCCTTCGAAGCTGCGCTTGTCCTTCTTCTCCTCGATGCCAAGGATATTGCTGGCACGCTTGATGCCAGCCAGCAGGTTCTTACCGTCGTCGCTCTCGAGAAACTTTCCGAGCGCCTCGACGCGGCGGACGATCATCAGCAGGTCGTCCTGGCCGCCGAGCGCAAACACGGCATCGACGAGATCGTGCCGCGCGCCCTGCTCACGGAGCTGTACTTTCAGGCGATCAGCGAAGAAGGCGAGGAGGTCGCTCGGCAGCTTCTGCGCATCGGCCGGCTTCACCGACAAACCGGTGAGCGCAGATGTCGCCACCTTCATGAGCGACAGACGCAGCGCGTTCTCGGCGATCAACCTGATCACGCCCAGCGCCGCGCGACGCAGCGCATAGGGGTCCTTGCTGCCTGTCGGCTTCTCGTCGATGGCCCAGAACCCGACCAAGGTATCGATCTTGTCTGCAAGCGCGACCGCAACGCTGACCGGATCGGTCGGCACGCGATCAGTCGGTCCTTGCGGCTTATAGTGCTCCTCGCAGGCGGCGGCGACGGACGCGTCCTCGCCCTGGGCCAGCGCATAGTACTTGCCCATCAGGCCCTGCACTTCGGGGAATTCGCCGACGACCTCGGTGAGCAAATCCGCCTTCGCCAGATGCGCTGCGCGCGTCGCCTTCGCGACATCGGCTCCGACCAGTGCCGCAATCTCGGCTGCGAGCCGCTCGATGCGCTTGATCCGCGCTGCCTGCGTGCCGAGCTTCTCGTGGAACACGATCTGCTCGAACTTCGGCAGCCGATCTTCGAGTTTCGTCTTCAGGTCTGTCTCGTAGAAGAACTTCGCATCCGACAGGCGGGGACGGATCACGCGTTCGTTGCCTGATACGATGACCTTGCCGCCATCGGACGCCTCGATATTGGCGGTGAGGACGAACTTGTTGGTCAGCTTCCCGGTCTTGGGATCCTTGACCACAAAGCACTTCTGGTTGTTGCGGATGGTGGCGCGGATCACCTCGTCCGGAATCGCGAGATATTCCGCTTCGAACGATCCCATCATGACGACGGGCCATTCGACGAGGCCCGAGACCTCGTCCAGCAGCACCTGATCTTCGACCAGTTCGAAGCCTTGTGCGAAGGTCAGCTCCTTGGCGTCGGCGAAGATGATGTCCTTGCGCGCCTGCGGATCGAGGATGACCTTGGCGGCCTTCAACTTCGCTTCGTAATCTTCAAAACGGCGCACGGAAATCGCGTCCGGCGCCATGAAGCGATGACCGTAGGTGGTCTGGCCGGTCGCGATGCCGTCGACCTCGAACTTCACGACATCAGGCTCTTCGGTCTCGAGCCCGAAGGTCGCGGTGATCGCGTGCAGCGGACGCACCCAATTAAGCGAGCCCGGCTTGCCCGAGCGCGCGCCCCAGCGCATCGATTTCGGCCAGGGGAAGGTGCGGATGATGACCGGCAGGATTTCCGCGAGCACGTCGATCGCGTCGCGGCCAGGCTTCTCGATCAATCCGATGTAGAAATCACCCTTGGGGTCGCGCTGGATTTTTGCTTCATCCAGCGACTTCAATCCCGTCGCCTTCAGGAAGCCCTGCACAGCCGCGTCGGGCGCGCCGACTTTGGGCCCGCGGCGTTCGGTCTTGAGGTCAGGCTGGCGCGCCGGGATGCCGTGCACGGTCAGCGCGAGGCGGCGCGGCGTCGCGAACGCCTTCGCGCCCTCGTAAACCAGGCCTTCGGCGACGAGCTTGTCGGTGACCATGCGGCGCAGATCGTCGGCCGCCTTCGCCTGCATGCGCGCGGGGATTTCTTCGGAGAACAGTTCAAGCAAAAGATCGGGCATCAGGCCGCTCCGCCCGCTTCAGTATGGATCCAGGCCTCGCCGCAGGCCTTGGCCAGCTCACGCACGCGAAGAATGTAGCTCTGCCGCTCGGTCACGGAGATCACGCCGCGCGCGTCCAGGAGGTTGAAGACGTGACTGGCCTTGATGCACTGGTCATAGGCGGGCAGCGCCATCAGATGCGCCTCGCGCTTGCCGTCCTTCCAGCCGGCGTCGAGATATTTCCGGCAGGCTGACTCCGCCATCTTGAACTGCTCGAACAGCATCGCGGTGTCGGCGACTTCAAAATTGTGCTTCGAATATTCGCGCTCGGCCTGCAGGAAGACGTCGCCATAGGTGACTTTGGCATCGCCGTCGCGGCCGTTGAAGTTCAGGTCGTAGACGCGGTCGACGCCCTGCACATACATCGCGAGGCGCTCGAGCCCGTAGGTGAGCTCGCCCGCGACCGGCGCGCATTCGAAGCCGGCGACCTGCTGGAAGTAAGTGAACTGGCTGACTTCCATGCCGTCGCACCAGCACTCCCAGCCGAGGCCCCAGGCGCCCAGCGTCGGGCTCTCCCAATCGTCCTCGACGAAGCGGATGTCGTGCACGGCGGAATCGATGCCGATCGCGGCCAGCGACTTCAGGTACAGCTCCTGAAGGTTCGGCGGCGACGGCTTCATGATCACCTGGAACTGGTAATAGTGCTGCATCCGGTTCGGGTTCTCGCCATAGCGGCCGTCCTTGGGCCGGCGCGAGGGCTGCACATAGGCCGCGTTCCAGGGCTTCGGCCCGAGCGCGCGCAACGTGGTCGCCGGATGGAAGGTACCCGCGCCCATCTCCATGTCGTAGGGCTGCAGGATCACGCAGCCCTGCTCGGCCCAGAACCGCTGGAGCGCGAGGATGAAGCCCTGGAACGAGCGTTCCGGGCGCATATGGGCGGGCAATGAGGCGTCCATCGTCAGATCAGGCTCTCGCGGGGGGTTTTGAATCGCGCGGGACCGTATCGACGGCGGGAGTGGGAATCAAGGCAAAGGGGCGGATTCGGGCTTAACGGCCGCCGTAGAGTGACGGTGCCGTAGGGTGGGCAAAGCGAAGCGTGCCCCCCATCGTCGCCACGATTGCCGAAGGGAATGGTGGGCACGGCGCAAGAGCGCCTTTGCCCACCCTAGGGCACCTTACATGGGGCGCGCCTAACCCGGCCGATACGCTCCGGTCACGGGGTCACGTTTCAGGGTCTGGATGTTCCCCATATGGGCGGCCTCGGCGACGCGCGAGAGGCGCATCTCCTCCAGCTCCCGGTTGATCCTGACAGCAGTCTTGTAGGCCCAGCGGACCACGGCAAGCCCACCCAGGACGCCCGCGAAAGCGACGAACGGCGGCATCGGTCGATCCTCGTTGAGTGCTCAGCCCCCACGCACATTGTTGCGCAGTCGGGGCTGCGCCGCAATCGGCAGGCCAAGAGGCCAAATGGCGCGGGAGGGCTGCGCCTAGAACCCGAATTTCGCCCAGATCGCCCGCGTCTCAAGCGCCGAGATCAGATCGTCCGGCAGGCCGACCATTGATTCCATGGCCGAAAGCTGCCCCGCGCCGGGCGATTTCCGGCCCAGAAAGCCGGAGAGCAGCCCGGTCGGCTGCGCGATCACGGGGGTGAGAACCTTCTCGCCATAGCGGGCACGAAGAGTTGAGCGGAGATCGCCGATGCTGTCGGCGAGCCCCAGCGCGATCGAACTCTCGCCGGCCCAGTATTCGCCCGTGAACAGGGCGTCGTCCGCGCCCTTGAGGCGCGCGCCGCGGCTCTCCTTCACCAGGGAAATGAAAATCTGATGGATTTCGCGCTGGAGCGCCTTCAGCTTGGCGACGTCGTCGGGGTTCTCGGGGAGGAAAGGATCGAGCATCGCCTTGTGCGCGCCGGCCGTGTAAAGGCGCCGCTCGATGCCGAGCCGCTTGATCGCCTCCTGGAAACCGAAGCTGCCGCCGACCACGCCGATCGAGCCGAGGATCGAAGAGGGATCGCAGATGATCTCGTCGCCGGCGCAGGCGATCATGTAGCCGCCGGACGCCGCAACGTCCTCGACGAACACGAGCACCGGCAGCTTCTTCTCCGCCGCGAGCTGCTTGATGCGCAGGTAGATCTGGCGCGACTGCACCGGCGAGCCGCCGGGCGAGTTGATCACCAGCGCCACCGCCTTGGCGTGCCGATACGAGAACGCGCGCTCCAGCACCCGCGCGACGCCCGCCAGCGTCATGCCCGGGCGCAGCGGCGTCACCGCACCGATCACACCGGACAGCCGCACCACCGGTACGACCGCGGTACCGGGGCGGAAGCGCGCCGGCAGATATTGCATGAGCTTGTCGGCCAGGCCGGAACTCTCACGATCTTTCAATTGTTCGGCCATGCCGTTACCTCTGATTAACCATTTCTTATCACGCGACTGTCATTGGAAGTGCCTGGAACGTGTTTTGCAGATTTCCCGTTGGGAGGCTGCAATGAGGCAGCGGAGAACACCATGAAAATCTATCTGCTGATGCTGCTGATCGGTGCGCTGTTCATGGCGATCCGCTTGACGTCCCCGCAAGAGCAGCAGTCGGAATCGCTTCCGCAGTAAGCCGTCACGGTTCCATCAGCGGCAGGGCCGCTCTCCCCTCCAGAATCTCCGTCACCTCTTTTTTGGACACGCCTGACTCGTCGTTGAGCATGAGGCCCGGCAGCAATCGCGTCGGAGCCCGGCCGCCTTTGACCGCACGCACCAGCACGCGGATCGCGGGCCGCCCCGCCTCACCGTGAACCGGCAGGATCGAAAGGCTCCCGAAGCCGCGTGACAGCACCGCCAGGACATCGGCGATGCCATCTGCGCGCCAGATCAATGTCAGCACACCATTCGATCGGAGGATGCGCCGCGCTGCATGCACCCAGGCATGCAGGGTCTCCTCCGTCGCCACATGCGCGGTGTGACGCGCCTGATCCGGCGAGCCGCGATGCCGGGCCGGATCGTTGAAGGGCGGATTCATCAGCACCGCGTCGACGCTGTCGGGCGGCAGCCCGTTTGCCGCAAAGGCCGTGGCGTCGGCGGTGACATCGAGCAGGATGATCTCGGCGGCAAGCGCATTCGCGGCTGCATTGGCGCGCGCGAGCTCGGCCAGCTCCGGATTGATCTCGACCAGGCTCAGCCCGATACCAGCGACGCGCCGGGCCAGCGCCAGCCCGGCCGTGCCGATCCCGGCGCCGAAATCGACCACGCGGTCCCCGGGGCGGGCCTCCGTCGCCGCCGCAAGCAGAATGGCGTCGTGCCCGGCTCTGTGGCCACTCCGCTTCTGTCTCAGGCGCAATTGCCCGCCGAGAAAGGCGTCCTCGGTGATATCTGCGGCCTCACTCATCGCCGCGCAGTTCGTGGCTGAGGCCGGCCTCGGTGAGGAGCTCCCGCGCCTCCTGGGCGTCGTCCTCATGAACCAGGATCCGCCGCGGCAAAATGCCGAGCGAGCCCTCGATGATGCTCATGTTCTGGTCCAGCACCAGATGATGGATGTTGGCGCCGTCGAGCAGCGCGCCGATCGCCGACACCAGCACCATATCGTTGGTCCGAACCAGTTCACGCAAAACGCAGGTTTCCTTGCCTGAGAGGGGGCTAAAGCGGCAAATGTCAATGGTTCCGCGGGCCTTGCCGCATCCGCCGCCAGTTTCTATTGTCTTTCCGTCAGAATAGCCCCTCCGGGGCAAATATTGGAGACCGGCGTGGCCGTCATCGTACCTTTCGAAACTCCCGGCGCGTCGATCGAAGAGCTGGTTGCCCTTGTCGCCCCTGATATGGAGCGCGTCAACGCCACGATCCTGTCGCGGACCGGTTCGGACGTGACCATGATCCCGGAGGTCGCCAACCATCTGATCTCCTCCGGCGGCAAGCGGCTGCGGCCGATGCTGACGCTCGCCATGGCCAACCTCGCCGGCTACACCGGCGACGGCCACATCAAGCTCGCCGCCTCCGTCGAGTTCATGCATACCGCCACGCTCCTGCACGACGACGTCGTCGACGAGAGCGAGATGCGCCGCGGCAAGCTGTCGGCCCGCATGCTCTGGGGCAACGAGGCGAGCGTGCTGGTCGGCGACTTCCTGCTCGGCCAGGCCTTCCGCATGATGGTCGAGGTCGGCTCGCTCCGCGCGCTCGACATCCTCTCTGCGGCCGCCGCCACCATCGCCGAGGGCGAGGTGATGCAGCTGGCCGCCGCCAAGAACACCGCGACCACCGAGGACGAATATCTCGCCGTGATCCGCGGCAAGACCGCCGAGCTGTTCGCGGCGGCCTGCGAGGTCGGCCCCGTCATCGCCAACCGCCCCAAGGCCGAGCAGACCGCCTGCCGCTCGGTCGGCATGAATCTCGGCATCGCCTTCCAGCTCGTCGACGACGTGCTCGACTATGGCGGCAAGAGCGCAAAGCTCGGCAAGAACACCGGCGACGATTTCCGCGAGGGCAAGATCACCCTGCCCGTCGTGCTCGCCTTCCGCCGCGGCAACGACACCGAGCGCGCGTTCTGGATCCGGGCGCTCGAGCGCGGCGAGATCGGCGATAGCGACCTCGATCACGCCATCGGGCTCATGAACAAGCACCGCGCGCTCGAGGACACGCTCAGCCGCGCCCAGCACTACGGCGCCATGGCGGTGGACGCACTGGCGCTGTTCCCCTCCTCGCCGATGAAGAGCGCGCTGGAGCAGGTGGTGGCGTTCTGTCTGGCAAGGTCGCACTAGGCTTTTGCGTTTCGGCGCACCGCCAGCGAAACATCCGGTGTCGTCCCTGCGAACGCAGGGACCCATACCGCGTGATCCATCGATACAGTGTCGGTGCGAGTACCGATAACATCCGATCTTCGCCAAACCACTCCCTGTGGTTATGGGTCCCGGCGTTCGCCGGGACGACACCGGTGAGATAGGTCCGGACTATCTCCACATCGTCATTGCGAACGCAGCGACTTGTCCGCCGAAGCCTTGGCGAAGGCGGAGCAATCCAGAATCCCTCCGCGGAGACGGTCTGGATTGCTTCGCTTCGCTCGCAATGACGGAGTTCGGGGCAACAACACAGTCACTCTCGTGTCCCGGACGCGCTGCAACGCCCTTCGCGTTGCTGCTGCAGAGCCGGGACCCACGGGACATCCGCAGTCATCAGCAACATGGGCCCCGGCTCTGCAGCGCACCGCTGAAGAAGCGCTGCGCTGCGTCCGGGGCACGAGGTTGCCTAGTCACTTGCATTTTGCAAGTCACTCACCTACCTTCCCGCCATGCAACCCAAATCCCCCTCGATCCTGGAATGCCCGGTCGGCCGTGCCGTCGAGACGGTCGGCGAATGGTGGAGCATCCTGATCCTGCGGGATGCGTTTCAGGGTGCGACGAAGTTCGACGAATTTTCGCAAAGCCTCGGGATCGCTCCGAACATCCTGTCGCGGCGCCTCGCTCACCTCACCGCGAGTGGCATGTTCGTGCGGCGCCGCTATCATGAGCGGCCGCCGCGTTACGAATACGTTCTGACCGACAAGGCGCGGGATTTCTTTCCTGTGATCGCTACGCTGCTCGCCTTCGGCAACAAGCATCTCGCGCCCAAAGGTGAATCCATTCTGCTGGCGAACCGGAGCGACGCTCGCCCGTTCGATCCGGTCGTGGTCGACGCT
Source organism: Bradyrhizobium ottawaense (assembly GCF_002278135.3). Lineage (NCBI taxonomy): Bacteria > Pseudomonadati > Pseudomonadota > Alphaproteobacteria > Hyphomicrobiales > Nitrobacteraceae > Bradyrhizobium > Bradyrhizobium ottawaense. The sequence goes on from NZ_CP029425.2 coordinate 6,423,439, forward strand.
ACCGACATGCAGCCGATCACGCTCGCCAATACGGTCGTCGTCGCCGGTCCCCGCGCCAGCCGCGGCATGCGCAAGCGGATCGCTTCACTCAAGGCCATGAACCCGGCCGTCGCGCCGGCTGGAGAGTAATATGCGTCGTATCGTCGTGACGGGAATGGGCGCGGTGTCGCCGCTCGGCTGCGGTGTCGAAACCTCATGGCGCCGGCTGCTCGCCGGTCAAAGCGGACTGCGCCCGCTGCCCGAATGGGCGCAGGCGCTGCCGGCGCGCATTGCCGGACTCGTGCCCGACAAGGCCGACGATGCCGATGGCGGCTTCGATCCCGCGCAGGCCGCCGCACCAAAAGACCAGCGCAAGATGGATCGCTTCATCCTGTTCGCGCTGCTCGCGGCCGCCGAGGCGATCGCGCAGGCGAAATGGACGCCGCAGGATGCTGCCGCGCTGGAGCGCACCGCGACGATCATCGCCTCCGGCGTCGGCGGTTTCCCGGCGATGGCGGAGGCGGTGCGCATCACCGAGCAGCGCGGCGTGCGCCGGCTCTCGCCGTTCACGATCCCCTCGTTCCTGGCCAATCTCGCCGCCGGCCACGTCTCGATCAAATACGGCTACAAGGGCGCGCTCGGCACACCGGTCACCGCATGCGCCGCCGGCGTCCAGGCGATCGGCGATGCCGCGCGCATGATCCATGCGGGCGAAGTCGACATCGCGATCTGCGGCGGCGCGGAGGCCTGCATCGACATCGTCAGCCTCGGCGGCTTTGCGGCAGCGCGCGCGTTGTCGAGCTCCTTCAACGCGGAGCCGGCGCGGGCCTCGCGCCCGTTCGATCGGGACCGCGACGGCTTTGTCATGGGCGAAGGCGCCGGCATTCTCGTCATCGAGGAGCTGGAACATGCGCTCGCGCGCGGCGCCACGCCGATCGCAGAAGTGATCGGATACGGCACGACGGCGGACGCCTATCACATGACGTCCGGCCCGCCCGACGGCGACGGCGCCCGCCGCGCCATGGAGATCGCGCTTCGGCAGGCGAGCCTCGCGCCCGCCGATCTGCAGCACCTGAACGCGCATGCGACATCGACGCCCGCCGGCGACGAGAGCGAGCTTGGCGCCATCGCCGCGCTGTTCGGCCGCAACCGCGGCATCGCCGTCAGCGCGACCAAATCGGCCACCGGCCATCTGCTCGGCGCCGCCGGCGGCCTCGAGGCGATCTTCACCGTGCTCGCTTTGCGCGACCAGATCGCGCCGCCGACGCTCAATCTCGAAAACCCCGATGCGGGCGCTGACGGCATCGACATCGTCGCCGGCGCCGCGCGGCCGATGCCGATGCAACACGCAATCTCCAACGGCTTTGGCTTCGGCGGGGTCAATGCCAGCGTGATCTTCCGCCGCGCGGGCTAAACGAGAGCCTTGCAATCGCGGCACGCTGCGCTACGAAAACAGGATGATCGAAACGAATTTCTGGCTGTTCCTGGCCGCAGCCTGTCTCATTGCCGCCGTTCCCGGCCCCGGCATCTTCTACGTCGCGGCACGGACCTTGTCGGAGGGACGCGCCAGCGGCTTCGCATCGACCGCAGGCACGGCGCTGGGCGGACTGGTTCATGTCGTCGCGGGCAGCCTCGGCATCTCCGCCATCATCCTCGCCAGCGCCGAATTGTTCGCCGCCGTCAAATTCGTCGGCGCGCTCTACCTGGTCTGGCTCGGCATCAAGACCTTTCGCAGCGCCGGCCGCGCACTGTCGCTCGAGAGCGAGCCGGCCGGTGACAAGCGCGCATTCCGCGACGGCGTGCTGGTCGAGGCGCTGAACCCGAAGACCGCCGCGTTCTTCCTCGCCTTCATTCCGCAATTCCTCGATCCCGCGGGACCGAGCCCCACGCTGCAGTTCATTATGCTGGGTGCGATCTCGGTGGCGTTGAACACGCTTGCCGACGTCGTCGTGGTGCTGATGGCCTCCGCTACCCGCACGCAGCTGATCGGACGGCCGCACCTGATGCGGCGTCTCACCCAGGGCTCCGGCGTCTTCATTGCAGGCCTCGGCCTGTCGCTGGCACTGGTGCGGCGGCCGGCGAATGGATAGCGCCCCGATGCCCGCCCCGCAAAGCCGCTTCTACGAGTCTCATGGTCTACGGCTGCATTACGCCGATTGGGGCAATGAGGGCGCGCCGCCTCTCATCCTGGTCCATGGCGGCCGCGATCACTGCCGGAGCTGGGACGTCATCGCCCGGTCATTGCAGCCGCATTTTCATGTGGTGGCGCCCGACCTGCGCGGCCATGGCGATTCCGACTGGACCAGGGGCGGCAGCTACGCACTGACCGAATATGTCTACGATCTCGCCCAGCTCATCCGCACCATCGCAGCGTCTCAGGTGACCCTCGTCGGCCATTCGATGGGCGGCATGGTGAGCCTGATCTTTTCAGGGTCATTCCCTGAACAGGTCTCGAAGCTGGTCGTGCTCGACGGCGTGACGATGCTGCCGGACACGCCAAAGCCGCCGGCGCATGAGCGCATCGGCAAATGGGTGGTCCAGCTCGACAAGCTGCACGACCGCTCGCCGCGCCGCTATGCGACCCTGGCGGACACAGCGGCGCAGATGGTGCTTCACAACAGGCGCCTGTCCCGCGACCTCGCGCTGCATCTCGCCACGCACGGCGCACGGCAGAATGAGGACGGTACCTATAGCTGGAAGTTCGATCCCTATCAGCGCGCCTCGGCGCCGCACCGGCTCTGGCCGGACGACCACATCGCGCTGTGGTCGCGCATCACCTGCCCGACGCTGCTCTTGAACGCCGGCGAAAGTTTTCTCGCCGGTGCCAGAGCAGCAGGCCTGGAGCGTTATTTCCCGCAAGCGCGCGTCGAGACCATCGCCGGGGCGGGACACTGGCTGCAGCACGACAAGCCGCAGGAAGTGCTGGGCGAGATCCGAAAGTTTCTCGAGCTGACCGAGCAAAGCGCGGGTTAGCCGCACTGCCGTAGGGTGGGCAAAGCGAAGCGTGCCCACGCTTCCGTCTCCGTATCGGAAAGATGGTGGGCACGGCGCAAAAGCGCCTTTGCCCACCCTACGGCACCGTCCCCGGAGAGAGACTCAGCTCAACGTCCCCGCATGCACCCACCAGCCGGGGTGGTCGCGCCGGATCTTTTCGGCCGCGGCATGGGTATCGGCGGGCGAGCCGTAGATCGCAAAGCACGTCGCACCCGAGCCGGACATGCGGGCCAGCTTGACGCCGGCGGAGTCGCGCAAGGCCTCCAGCACGTCGCCGATCACAGGTTCGATACGCAGCGCAGGCGCTTCGAGATCGTTGGGAACGCTTTCGAGAACGTCGACCCAATCGGCGATCGACCCACCCTCCTCCGGCCAGGCCGGAGCTCGGAAGACCGAGGTAGCGCCGACCAGGAGCTCGCCGTTGCGCAGACCCAGCTGCTGGAAAACATCCTTGGTGGCCACAGGCACGCGCGGATTGACCATCACGCAGGGCATGCTCGGCAGTGCGAGCGGCAGCAGCTGCTCGCCGACGCCGGTCATGTCGCAGGCGCGCGAGAACAGGCACACCGGCACGTCGGCGCCGGTCGAGAGCGCGACCTTCTGCAGGCGAGGATCGTCGAGCGACAGATTGTTCAGACGCGCCAACAGCCGCAGCGCCGCTGCCGCATCGGCCGAGCCGCCACCGATGCCGGCGGCAACCGGCAGCACCTTGTCGAGCGCGAAGGCGCCGAGCTTCAGATTCGGCACCGCGTCGGCCAGAAGCTTGGCGGCCTTGAACACGAGATTGTCCGCGGTATCGCCGCAAGCCGCGGCAAGCGGTCCGGTGGTGGCGAGCTTCAGCTCGCCGCCCGGCTCCAGCGTAAGCCGGTCGGCGCAATCGGCAAACGCGACCACGCTTTCGAGATCATGATAGCCGTCGGCACGACGGCCGACGACGCGAAGGCTGAGATTGACCTTCGCCCGTCCTTCTTCAATCAACGCCGGCATTGGCGACACGCCCCCAACTTCAGTTCTTCGTCGTGCATGATCTCGTCGGAAAACCGCTACACACTTTTCGCTAGCGCGGCCCTTCGGGTCCGGATCATGCGCCAGACTAGCCGCCCTTGCCGTCGTCCTTCCTCTTTTCCGCCTGCGCGGCCGAAGAGTTCGAATTGTCGTCGGCGAGGCCATTGGCGATCTTGGCCTCGATCTTCGGCAGCTCTTCCGGCTCGGGCTTGAGATCGCGCGCGTGCGACCACTGGAATTTGGCTTCCAGCGTGCGGCCAACCCGCCAATAGGCGTCGCCGAGATGGTCGTTGATGGTGGGATCCTCGGGCTTGAGGTCGATCGCGCGCTCGAGGTTCTTCACCGCTTCTTCGTAGTTGCCGATGCGGTAATAGGCCCAGCCCAGGGAATCGACGATGTAGCCGTCGTCGGGACGCTGCTCGACGGCGCGCTTGATCATCTTCATGCCTTCGTCGAGGTTCACGCCCTGGTCGATCCAGGAATAGCCGAGATAGTTGAGGACGTGCGGCTGGTCGGGCTGGAGCTCGAGCGCCTTCTTCATGTCGGCCTCGGCCTTGGCCCACTGCTTGGAGCGCTCCTCGCAGATACCGCGATAATAGTACCAGACGCTGTTGGCCTTGTCGTTGCCGGGCGGCAGCACGTCGACGCCTTGCGAATAGGTCGCGCCGCAGTCGCCGAACCTCTTGCGGCCGCGCTCGATGTTGCCGAGCGCCATGATCGCTTCGAGGTCCTTGGCATCCTCCGATGTAACGCCCTTGAGGATCTTGATCGCCTCGTCGGTGCGGTCGGCGGAATCCAGATCGATGGCAAGCTGGATCTGCGCGTTGCGCTTGAGCGGCGAGGTCGACGGCACGCGCTCATAGACCTTGATCGCCATCTGCGGCCGCTTCACGGACTCGTAGAGATCGGCGAGCGAGAGCAGCGCCAGCGGATGGGTCGGCTGGAGGTAGAGCGAGAGCTGGAGATAGACCAGCGCCAGGTCCTCGCCGCCGCGGCGGGTCAGCGTGGCGCCGATGCCGTAGAGCGCCTCGGCGGCGCCGGCCTGGGCGGAATCGACCAGCGGCGGCATTTTCTTGCCGGCCTTGGTGTCGCGCAGGCCTTCCTGGATCAGCGGATGGCGCGCGAGCTTCTTGTCGAAGGCCTGATAGACGGTGGTCGCGGCGGCGGAATCCTTGTTGCGCGACAGCCAGCGCGCATAGGCCTCGGTCACGCGCAGCATGGAATCGTCGAGCTTGTAGGCGCGCTCGAAGCGGGTACCGGCGTCCTTCTCCTTGCCGGAGAGCTCGAGGATCATGCCGGCGTGAAGGTCCTTGAACAGCGGGTACCATTCGGGACCTGCCAGCTTGTCGATGGTGGCGACACCGCCCTTGGCGTCCCCGGCACCGTAGGCGGCCCAACCCGACAGCAGCGTGGCGACGAGATCGGTGATCGGACCGCGGATCGACTGGTTGATGTTGGTCTGCGCGGCTGCGTACTTCTTCACCTTGAGATCATGCACGCCGACGACGAGACGCGCGACGCGGTTGGTCTTGTCGATGGTGAGGACGCGCTCGGCGAGCTTGACCGCTTCGTCGATGTCGCCGTCGGCGACCGACGAGATGAAGGCGCGGTCGAGCAGCTCGTTGTTCTTGGGATCGGTGCGCAGGGCCGAGCGGTAGAACGCAGCGGCGGAGGCCGCGTCGCGCTCGACGCTGGCATGGCGGGCGGCGAGATAGCTACCGGCACCCGTGAGCGACTTCAGATCGTTTCGGGTCGGAAACTGCGCCGCCGTGTTCTCCGGGTGATCCGGCGTCTGCGCCAGGACGCTGCCGGGGACGGTCGCGATCGCTGTGCCCATGAGGGCGATGGCAGCAACAGTCCAGCGGTTGAAACGATTTGAAAACATCAGGGCTCGCCTTGAGTTGGTAGTGCCTGGGTTTGCAGCAGAGGGCCGTATCGCATGCGAACGCGGCCGGTGGCATCGGGACCCGGAACCGTCCGGCGGACAATGCCGCTTTTGGCGCTTCGCCGCAAGGATTCGGGCCGGACGATCCCCTCCGCACGCCTTAAATCGGCCAAGTGACCGGCCAAGAGCGGTCCCAAGACGCTGTCAGTATGGCCTTATCGTGGCCGCGACCGGTGGCCGCAGCGGTGTCCTCACGCGAACGTGCGCCGGATCACCCTCGTGATCAGGTCCTTTTGCTCGGCCGGCCCTTACATCGCCTCGTAGTTCGGACCGCCGCCGCCCTCGGGGGGAACCCAGGTGATGTTACCGTTGGGGTCCTTCACGTCGCAGGTTTTGCAGTGGACGCAGTTCTGGGCGTTGATCTGGAAGCGCGGGCTCGTGCCCTCCTCGACCCATTCATAGACGCCGGCCGGGCAATAGCGATTCGAGGGACCGGCGAACACGTCGTGCTCAGAGGTCTTTTGCAGGTTCATGTCGGTGACCTTGAGATGGACCGGCTGGTCCTCCTCATGATTGGTATTGGACAAGAACACCGAGGACAGCTTGTCGAACGAGATCTTGCCGTCCGGCTTCGGGTAGTTCTTCGGCGTGTGCTGCTTGGCCGGATCGAGCGTGGCGCGATCGGGTTTGGCGTGCGCCTGGGTGCCGAACAGCGAAGCGCCGAACAGCGTGTTGCACCACATGTCGATGCCGCCGAGTGCGACGCCCAGCACGGTGCCGAACTTCGACCACAGCGGCTTGACGTTGCGGACCAGGAACAGATCCTTGCCGACCGACGACGAGCGCCACGCATTTTCGTATTCGACGAGTTCGTCATTGGCGCGATCGGCGGCCAGCGCCGCCGCGACATGTTCAGCCGCGAGCATGCCGGTGCCCATCGCATTGTGTACGCCCTTGATGCGCGGCACGTTGACGAAGCCGGCCGCGCAGCCGATCAGCGCGCCGCCGGGGAAGCTCAGCCTCGGCACGGACTGGTAGCCGCCCTCGGTAATGGCGCGCGCGCCATAGGCGAGACGCTTGCCGCCTTCAAAGGTGCCGCGGATCGAAGGATGGGTCTTGAAGCGCTGGAATTCATCGAACGGCGACAGGTACGGATCGTCGTAGTTCAGATGCACGACGAAGCCGACGGCAACGAGGTTGTCGTCATAGTGATAAAGGAACGAGCCGCCGCCGGTCTTCAGGTCGAGCGGCCAGCCGAAGGAATGCTGGATCATGCCCTTCTGGTGCTTGGCAGGATCGATCTGCCAGACTTCCTTGAGGCCGATGCCGAACTTCGCCGGCTCGCTCTTGGAGTCGAGCGCGAACTTGGCGATGAGCTGCTTGGTCAGGCTGCCGCGGGCGCCTTCGGCGAACAGCGTGTACTTGCCGAGCAATTCCATGCCACGGGTGAAGGAGTCCTTCGGCTTGCCGTCCCGGCCGATGCCCATGTCGCCGGTGGCAATGCCCTTGACGTTGCCGGCGTCGTCATAGAGCACCTCGGCCGCGGCGAAGCCCGGATAGATCTCGACGCCGAGCGCTTCCGCCTTGCGCGCCAGCCAGCGGCAGACATTGCCGAGCGAGCCGATGTAGCAGTGATGATTGTCCATCAGCGGCGGCATCATGAAGTTCGGCAGCTTGATCGCGCCGCCGGCCGTCATCCAGTAGAAGCGGTCGTCCTTCACCTGCGTTTTCAGCGGGCAGTCGGAATCCTCGCGCCAGTCCGGAACGAGCTTGTCGAGCCCGGCCGGATCGATCACGGCACCGGAAAGAATGTGCGCGCCGACCTCCGAGCCCTTCTCCACCACGACGACGTTGAGATCGGCGTTGAGCTGCTTCAGCCGGATCGCAGCCGACAGGCCCGAGGGGCCGGCGCCGACGATGACGACGTCGAATTCCATGGATTCGCGCGGGGGAAGTTCTTCGGTGCTCATCTGATCTCAGCCCTTGAGACGGTCCTTGGTCATTTGCGCCCTCTTGTTTCCGATTTTTCCGGGTAGGACAACCACGGAAATGCGTTTCGCCGGCGTGCAAAGGGGTGCAAGGCGCCCTAAACTGGACTTCCCCGGTTCTGGTAGGCCAGAACCGGGGAAGTCCCATCTTTTTTGACGCGTTTTCTTCACGCGAACCGGGTGCCCACTTCGCTCGAAAACGCTATGCTATAATAGTCAGACTTTCCCATGATACCCGAACCCGCACCCACCGTCCGCGAGCTTCTTGCCTTCTATCTGGAGGCCGGCGTCGATTGCGCGCTCGCGGAGGAACCGATCGACCGCCTGGCGGAATTGGATGCCCCGCCGCCGGCCCCGCGCGTGGCGCCTCCGGTCGAGGCACCGCGGCCGGTCGCCGCGCCGGCGGTGATGCGCGGCGAGGCCGCACCTGCGCCCGACATCGCGATTGCCTCGGCGCGCGAGGCTGCGCGCACCGCGCCGACGCTGGACGCGCTACGCGAGCTGATGCAAGGCTTCGAGGGTTGCGCGCTGAAGCACACCGCGACGCGATTGGTATTTGCCGACGGCAATCCGCAGGCGCGCATCATGTTCGTCGGTGAGGCGCCGGGTCGCGACGAGGACATCGAGGGGCTGCCCTTCGTCGGGCGCAGCGGCAAGCTGCTCGATCTCATGATCGGCGCGATCGGCCTCAACCGCAGCACGGCCTACATCGCCAACGTGATTCCGTGGCGGCCGCCCGGCAATCGCACCCCGACGCCGCAGGAGACGCAAATCTGCCTGCCCTTCATCCAGCGCCAGATCGAACTGGTGAATCCCGACGTGCTGGTGACGCTCGGCAATCCCTCGACGCAGACGCTGCTCGGAACGCGCGAGGGCATCATGCGCACCCGCGGGCGCTGGTTCGACTACGAGACGGGGGCGCGCACCATCCGCGCGCTGCCGACGTTCCATCCGGCCTATCTGCTCCGCTCGCCGTCCTACAAGCGGCTGGCCTGGCAGGATCTGCGCGCGATCGCCAAGGTGCTGGCGGGCTAGCGAGCTCTCGTGTCCCGGACGCGGTGCGGCACGCAGTGACGCTCCGCAGAGCCGGGACCCAGAAAGCAACACAGTACGATGCGGCGGGATGGCCCCGGCTCTGCAGCGCACCGCCGAAGAGGCGCGGCGCAGCGTCCGGGGCACGAGACCTACGTCCTCACGTCCCCTTCGGCCGCACGATGGCCCAGCCGACGCGCAGGAGCTGCTGGCGACCGGTCACCAGCCATTCGAAGGCGCGCGGGACTTCCGGGACGATGCCGGGAAAGCGCTTGAGGATGTCCGGCGGCGGCGTGCCGGCGGTATCGGAAGCGCGCCAGACCACGACGCCGCCGGTCTCGCTGAATTTGGCCTGATTGATCCACGGCGTGCGCGCAGGGTCGGCGTCGATGAAGAGATGCGGCCGGCCGGAATGCAGCGTGATCAGGCTCGCAAGCGAGGTCTCGCCGGCCACCGCACGCAGGCGATGGTTGGTGCGGCGGGCAAAGCTCTCGTCGAAGAAGTCCGAGATCGCGCGCGCCGGCATCGAGGTCGCGATCTCGTTCGTGCCGGTCCAGGGCAGCAGCAGGACGGCGAGCACGACGCCGACGGCCGGCGCCACGACGGCGGCGGCCCAGACCGTCCGCAGCATCCGCGCACGGCGCATCGCGATGAGATCGCCGGCTGCGACCACCACGGCAAGCCCGGACACAACCAGCACGACGCCGGCGCCGCCGACGACGGAGTCGAGCCCGAGCAGGCCGGAGATGAGCACCGCACCCAGCGCCGGCGCCAGCGCGAAGAAATAGACGAAGTTGCGCGCCAGCGGCTCGACCGGTGGTCGGTAGATGATCGGCGGCTCCTCGCCCTTGCCGGCGAACAGCCCGGTGTTGAGGAATGTCAGCGCCGGGATCGCAGCGGCCCCGAGCACGAGGCCGCCGAACAGCCAGGCCGCATGCAGGGCGCGGGCATCCAGCTCCGCAACTTGCGGCAAGGCCGGCATCACCAGCGTCTCGGCGCGCATCAGCCAGACCGCGTAGGGCAGCGCCAGCACCGCGACGACAACAAGCGCGAACAGCGGATCGAGCGCGCGCAGCGTCCGGCGGCCGCCGGCGGTCGAGACCGCGAAGACGACGAGCAGCAGCAGCAGGAAGATCGCCGCAGGCGTCGTCAGCAGCAGGAGACCGGCCTCGATCGACCAGGCGAACCAGGCATTGCCGCGACGCTGGCCGATGATCTGCCAGGAGTGCAGCAGCAGCAGCGCCCAGAGCGGCCGGGCCAGGACAAGCGGGCCGAAGTCGAGCGCCGACGAGGAGAAGGCGAGCACCGTCATGGTCAAGAGCACCGCGAGCACCGCCTGCTGCGAGCCGACCACGGCGCGGGAGAGATGATAGAGCGCAATGAACGTCGCGATCTCGCAGAGCTCGGCGAGCACATAGACGCCGAACATGTGGCCGCCGGCGGCGCGATAGGCGATGTCGGCGAGCCAGACCGGCAAGGGCGGACCGAGATCGGTGCCGACCTGGTATTCGCGTCCGAAAGCCAGGAGCGTCGCAAGGCTGCCAGGCGGGCTGCGGTAGAACACCAGCGCCACGAACAGCCACATCGCGGCCTGCAGCAGCACGGCGATCCAGACGATCAGCCGCGGCCGGGCGCGAATGAGCTCGATGACCAGGGAGGTAAACCGCATGCAACGCCCGAAAGATGCAGCCAACCCGTCCAGCCGGCCCTATTCGCTCACAAACACTTTGATAAGGGGCGCTGCGCGTTGTGGCAACGACGGTTTCCTCGTCATGCCCTGGCTTGTCCCGCCTGGCTAACTCTAGAGATTCGCCGACGCGTCGATTTCGACGCTGGCTTCCACCGGCACCTCGACCTCGGTCACCGCAAACAGATCCGGCACCGGCTCGACGGTCCACGGCATGTGCTTGGCGCGTGCGGCCGCGACCGGGGCGAAGAAGCGGCGGTGATGGACGGAGGGGCCGAGGCGGTCGAGCGCGTCGAGGTGCTCGGGGACGGCGTAGCCCTTGTGCTGCTCGAAGCCGTAGCCGGGACAGTCCTGCGCCAGAGCGCACATCAGGCGGTCGCGCGTCACCTTGGCGATGATGGAGGCCGCCGCGATCGACAGCACGATGCCATCGCCGCCGATCACGGCTTCGCAATCGCAAGGAGTGTCGAGCCGGTCGCGGCCGTCGACGAAGACGTGCCTGGGCGCCTCCGGCAGTGCCACGACGGCGCGCTTCAGCGCCCACAATGAGGCGCGCAATATATTGTCGCGGTCGATTCGCGAGGGCGAGGCGACGGCGACCGAGACCTGGGCGGTGGCGCAGATCTTGTCGAACAGTTTTTCGCGCTCCTCCGCCGTCAGGCGCTTGGAATCGTCGATGCCGCGCGGGATGCGGTCGGGGTCGAGAATCACGGCTGCAGCCACCACGGGGCCGGCGAGCGGCCCGCGGCCGGCCTCGTCGCAGCCGGCGACCGGCCAGACGCCGCACTTGATCAGCGCGCGCTCGCGCCGGAAGCTCGGCGGTGCGACCGCGATGATGCCTTTCTTGCCTGCGGGAACGGTCGTTGTTTTGGTCGCAGGCGCTTTGCCGGCCTTGGCGGGCGCTGCCTTTTTCGCAGCGTCCTTCCTTGGCGCGTCTTTGGCCGGTGTCTTGGCGGACTTGTCCCGAATCATGGCGGGGATCGTGCGCAAGCGGCCCGGCCGGCGCAACCGGGAACCCGGCGCAATTCCCGTTATTCAGGCCGCCCTACTCCGCCAGATGCACCCGCCGGTCCTCGCCGACCTCGATGCCGGGTGCGACCACGACCTCCCAGGGATGGCCGTCGGGATCGGCAAAATAACCGGAATAGCCGCCGTAATCGGTCTCGTGCGCGGCCTTCGCGAGCTTTGCCCCCTTGCCGAGGGCAAAGGCCAGCACTGCATCGACCTCCTCTCGGGTCCGACAGTTCCAGGCGATCGTGATGCCGCGGAAGGTCGATGGCCTCGGCTGGTCCGGCAACGCCGCGTCGGCCGCGAGCTGATCCCAAGGATACAGCGCGAGCACCGGACCGCAGGTATCGTAGAACGCCACCGCCTCGCCGGTCGCCTTTAGCCGGCGCGAGAACCCGAGCGCGTCGTAAAAGGCGATGCTGGCGCGGATATCGCTGACACCGAGCGTGATGACGGTGAGCCGCGGCACCGGAGCCGAAACTTGCTTACTCATACGACACCTCTTCCACACTTCCCGCTCAGAACAGGCTCAGCTGATCGCCGTTCCGCTTCGGCCGGGCAAAATGATCCGTGGTCAGCTTGGAGCGCCTTTTGTTGAGGCCGAGCCTGTCGCAGGCGATCTCGAAGCGGCGGCCGATGGTCCAGGCCATCGGTCCGGTGCCCTTCATCCGCTCGCCCCATTTCGCATCGTAGTCGCGCCCGCCGCGCATGTCGCGGATCAGCGTAAAGACGTGGCGATAGCGGTCCGGATAGTTCGCCATCAGCCATTCGCGGAAGAGATCGCGCACCTCCAGCGGCAGCCGCAGCAGCACATAGGAGGCCTCCTTGACGCCGGCATGGGCGGCCGCGTCCAGGATGCGCTCGATCTCGGAATCGTTCAGCGCGGGGATCACGGGCGCGACCATCACGGTGGTCGGGATGCCGGCGTCCGAGAGCTGCTTCAGCGCTTCCAGCCGCTTCGGCGGCGTCGAGGCGCGCGGCTCCATGGTGCGCGCCAGCTTCGGATCGAGCGAGGTGACCGAGATGGCGACCTTGGCGAGGTTGCGCTTGGCCATCCGCGCGAGAATATCGATGTCGCGCACCACCAGCGCCGATTTGGTGACGATGCCGACGGGATGGCCGGCACGCTCGAGAACCTCGAGGATGCCGCGCATGATTTTGCGCTCGCGCTCGATCGGCTGATAGGGATCGGTGTTGGTGCCGATCGCGATCATCCGGGGCTCATAGCCGGTCGCGGCGAGCTCCTTCTCCAGCAGCGCCGGCGCCTCGGGCTTGACGAACAGTTTTGACTCGAAGTCGAGCCCCGGCGACAGGCCGAGATAGGCATGGGTCGGCCGCGCGAAGCAATAAACGCAGCCATGCTCACAGCCGCGATAGGGATTGATCGAGCGATCGAAGCCGATATCGGGGGAATCGTTGCGGGTGATCACCTTGCGTGAGGTGTCGACCCCGACACTGGTCTTGAACGGCGGCAGCTCTTCCAGGCTCTGCCAGCCGTCGTCGAAGGCGACGCGCGCCTCGGCCTCATAGCGGCCGCTGGCATTGGACTGTGCGCCCCGCCCTCGCCTGCGCGCGCGGTCGATGGCGACGCCAAGTTCTGGAAAGTCAGAGTCCACACCCGCCGGCTCGGAGGGCGCCTTGACCGGCGGGTGCTTGAGAGCATGAGACGATGCTGCTGGACTCATGAAGCGAGGATAGCACGACAACGGAACAAATCAAGAACACAAACAAAAAATGGGAAAACAACCCCATGCAAAGTAGGCGCCCAAATTTCGGGCGCGGTCCTTTGACCTCACGCAACACCCCCGTCATGACGATCTCGTTTGATGCCGGTCAGGGATCAATCGTCGCGGAACAATGTTGGTGACGATCGCCGGGTGAAGGTCAGCAGGAACATGACAAAACAACAACAATCGGCCGCGGCAAGCAGCAACCTCGACCTCCTCGATCGCTACTGGCGCGCCGCAAATTACCTCTCCGTCGGGCAAATCTACCTGCTCGACAATCCGCTGCTGCGCGAGCCCCTGCGGGCCGAGCACATCAAGCCGCGCTTGCTCGGCCATTGGGGCACGACGCCCGGCCTGAACTTCATCTACGCCCATCTCAACCGCGTCATCCGCGCGCTCGATATCAGCGTGCTCTATGTCTGCGGTCCCGGCCATGGCGGTCCCGGCATGGTCGCCAACACCTATCTGGAGGGCAGCTACAGCGAGATCTATCCCGACATCGCGCGCGACAAGGACGGATTGCGCAAGCTGTTCAGGCAGTTCTCGTTTCCCGGCGGCATTCCGAGCCACGCGGCACCGGAAACGCCGGGCTCGATCCACGAAGGCGGCGAGCTCGGCTACGCGCTGGTGCACGCCTACGGTGCAGCGCTGGACAATCCTGATTTGATCGTGGCTTGCGTGGTCGGTGACGGCGAAGCGGAAACCGGCCCGCTCGCTGCCTCCTGGCACTCCAACAAGTTCCTGAACCCCGCGCATGACGGCGCGGTGCTGCCGATCCTGCATCTGAACGGCTACAAGATCGCCAATCCGACCGTGCTCGGGCGAATGCCCAACAGCGAGATCCGCGATCTCTTCCGCGGCTTCGGCCACGAGCCGCTGTTCGTCGAGGGTGATGATCCCAAATTGATGCACCAGGCCATGGCGGACGCGCTCGACGTCTCGCTCGCCAGCATCCGCTCGATCCAGCAGCACGCACGGGACGGGCGCAAAAGCGTCGAGCGGCCGCGCTGGCCGATGATCGTGCTGCGCAGTCCGAAGGGTTGGACCGGTCCGAAAGAGGTCGACGGCAAGAAGGTCGAGGGTTTTTGGCGCGCCCATCAAGTCCCGGTGGCTGGTTGTCGCGAGAACCCGGCGCACCTCAAAGTTCTCGAAGACTGGATGCGCAGCTACGAGCCCGAAAAGCTGTTCGACCAGAGCGGCGCGCTCATTCCAGAACTTCAGGCGCTCGCGCCCGAAGGCATTCGCCGCATGGGCGCCAATCCGCATGCCAATGGTGGCCTGCTCAAAAAGGAGCTGAGGCTGCCGGACTTCCGCAGCTTTGCCATCGAGGTGCCGCAGCCCGGCGGCGCCATCGGGGAAGCGACGCGCGAGCTCGGCAAATTCCTGCGCGACGTCATCCGCCTCAATGCGAAGGAGCGCAATTTCCGCATCATGGGCCCGGACGAAACCGCGTCAAACCGGCTGGACGCAGTGTTCGAGGAGACCGAGCGGGTCTGGATGGAGCCGATCGAGCCCTATGACGTGCACCTCGCGCAAGACGGCCGCGTGATGGAAGTCTTGAGCGAGCATCTCTGCCAGGGCTGGCTCGAGGGCTATCTGCTCACCGGCCGCCATGGTTTCTTCTCCTGCTACGAGGCCTTCATCCACATCGTGGATTCCATGTTCAACCAGCACGCCAAATGGCTGAAGGTCACGCGCGATCTGCCATGGCGGCGCCCGATCGCCTCGCTCAACTATCTCCTGACCTCGCATGTCTGGCGGCAGGACCATAACGGCTTCAGCCATCAGGATCCCGGCTTCGTCGATCTCGTCGCCAACAAGAAGGCCGACATCGTTCGCATCTACTTTCCGCCCGATGCCAACACGCTGCTGTGGATCGCCGATCACTGCCTGCGGACCTACAACCGCATCAATGTCATCGTCGCCGGCAAGCAGCCGGCGCCGCAATGGCTGTCGATGCAGGACGCTGCCACGCATTGCGATGCCGGCATTGGCATCTGGAGCTGGGCGGGGACGGAAGATGCGGGCCAGGAGCCCGACGTGGTGATGGCCTGCGCCGGCGACGTCCCGACGCTGGAGACGCTCGCCGCCGTCGACCTGTTGCGCAAGGCGCTGCCGGATTTGAAGATCCGCGTCGTCAACGTCGTCGATCTCATGACGCTGCAACCGAAAGACCAGCATCCGCACGGCCTGTCCGACCGCGACTTCGACAGCCTGTTCACGCGCGACAAGCCTGTCATCTTCGCCTATCACGGCTATCCCTACCTGATCCATCGGCTGACCTATAACCGCACCAATCATGCCGGCATGCATGTGCGCGGCTTTGCCGAGGAAGGCACCACGACGACACCGTTCGACATGGTCGTGCTCAACGAGCTCGACCGCTACCACCTCGCGATCGAGGCGATCGAACGCGTGCCCGGGCTCGCGGCCAAGGCTGCGCAAGCGAAGCAGCAATTCCGTGACAAGCTGATCGAGCATTCGCGCTATGTGCGCGAGCACGGCGAGGACATGCCTGAGATCCAAGGCTGGGTCTGGCCTAACAGCTCCGGCGGCAATACCCCGGCCGAAGCCGGCGACTAGCCATGTCGGACACGGTCCTCGTCCTCAACTCGGGATCGTCGAGCATCAAGTTCGGCCTGTTCGAGATCTCGGCTGTTGAACCCCGCCTGCTCTGCAAGGGGCTGCTCGACGAGCACGAGGCAAAACCCCGGCTCGTGGTGAAGAGCCCCGCGGGCGAAGACCTGTTCGAGACAGCGAGCGAGGCGCCGGACGCCGACGGCGGCCATCTGTTCGCCGATGTGCTCGCGTTCATCGAGGACCGTTTCGGCGAACACCATCTGCGTGCCGTCGGCCATCGCATCGTTCACGGCGGGCCGGACTATTCAGGGCCGATCGCGCTGACCGACGACGTCACCGCGAAGCTGGAGGCATTGACGCCGCTGGCGCCGCTGCACCAGCCGCGGTGCCTCGCGCCAATTCGTGCGCTCGCGGCGATTCGACCAGCGCTGAGGCAGATCGCTTGCTTCGATACGGCGTTCCATCACGGCCTGGCGCCGCCGGCGAGCCGCTTCGCCATTCCGAGGCGCTACGAGGAACGTGGCGTCCGACGCTACGGATTTCACGGCCTCTCCTTCGAATATGTCGCGGGACGCCTCGCCGAGATTGCGCCGGAGCTCATCGCCAAGCGTACCGTCATCGCGCATCTCGGCAACGGCGCCAGCCTGTGCGCGTTGCGCAACGGCCGCAGCGTCGACACCACCATGGGGCTGACGCCGCTCGACGGTCTCGTGATGGGCACACGCTGCGGCACGATCGATCCCGGCGTGCTGCTCTATCTGCAGCAGCACGAAAAGATCTCGATCGAGGATGTCCAGCACCTGCTCTATCACCAGTCGGGCCTGCTCGGCGTCTCCGGCATCTCCGCGGACATGCGCACGCTGCTTGCGAGCGGCGAGATTGCCGCGCGAGACGCGGTCGATCTTTTCACCTTCCGCGCCGCGCAGCAGGTCGCGATGATGGCAACCACGCTTGGCGGCCTCGACTGTCTGGTCTTCACCGGCGGCATCGGCGAGCACGCCAAGGAGATCCGCAGCGCGATCGGCGAACGTCTCGCATGGATGGGCGTGCGCATCGATGCCGCGGCGAATGAGGAGACACGTGAGCGGATCAGCGGTAGCGATAGCGCAGTCGATGTGCTCGTCATTGCAACCAATGAAGAGCTGACGATCGCGCGCCATTGCGCTGCGCTGCTGCAGCAAGGCCATCCCAGCTGAAAGAACGTGTCAGTCTCGTAGCGTGGACAAAGCGACTTGTCCGCCGTTGCTCGACGAGCGAAGGCGGAAGCGTGCCCACCACGTCTGTCAATGTGGCGTCGATGGTGGGCAGGGCGCAAGTGCGCCTTTGCCCACCTACGATTCCTGACTCGTGTGGACAGAAGAGGGCACAATGGCACGCACGAACTAATGCGTCCCGGTCAGGATCTGAAAACACCCGATCGCGACCTCGATCACGATCAGGACCACGACCGCGATCTCCAGGCGGAGCGAGCGCTGGGTGTCGATGATGTCGGTCAGCGCGTTGGCGGTTTCCGACACCGCGGTGAGCTTGCGCTCGAGCGTGTCGAGGCGTTCTTTCAGCTCGTACTCGTCCTCGAGGCGCGAATAGAGCCGGTCGAGCTCGGGCTTCTCCCAGAGCACGTCGGGCTTCTCGGCGATCGCGACGCGCCCGGCGACGCGCTGCTGCACCAGCAGTGCATTGCCGATCAGTTGCAGGATGCCCTTGCGACGGCGCGGCGTGCGGCCGTGCTCGGCGAGCTCCCGCGCAAACGGCTCGATCACATCGAAGACCGCGGCGACGCGGCGCTCGTCGCGCGCGAGCGACGTACTCTTGGCGAGCGCGTCCGCAACCAGCAGCAGCCGGTCGTCGGAGAACTTTGCGAGACAGATCGGCCCGCCCGGCTGGATCGCTTCAGTGCTTTCATCCTTGCAGAGCTGTGCCTGCGCAATCTCTTCCTCGTACGGGCTGAACTCGCCGATTACCCGCGGCTTCAGGCTGTCGATCAGCACTTTCTCCTCGGACGGGAGCAGCCCGATCAGCACCACGACGCCGTAACGGAAGATCACGGCGAGGCCGGCATGGACACGGAAGGCGGCGGGCGTCGACGAGACCAGCGTGCCGATCTCGAGACCGGCGGCGTTGATGCGATCGCCCAGCATCAGCGCGCGGATCCGCAAGGTCGGCGCAGACTCCGGCTTCGGCGATGTCGAGGCCGTGCCAACAGCGAGTTGATCGGCGTTCACAGGAAGCCTCCGCCGCCACCAAAGTCACACATGTCCCGTTCGAACCTTTCTTGCAGGGCGCCCCGTCCCTGCAGGAGCCAACTACCCGCGCGCCGCGCAATGTCGCCGTAAAACTCCAGGTCAATCCCCCCGGGACGAGCTTGTGCCGAAACATTCGGCAACATCGCCAACCCGCGCGTGACACATTTGGCTGCGAGGACTGGCTGCAGTTTACCATCGCACGCCGAAGCGCGGCCGGAAAGTTGCACTCGGCAACGCCACGTGTTTATGACAACATCATAACAAGCTACGCTTCTCCCGAAGTGCAGACATTGAAGCCTCAATCATGCTGAGCGTCATCATTCCGACCGAAGGCGTCGAGCAGACCGCGGTGGCGACTCTGGCCGCGCTGGTCCCCGGGGCCGCCGCCGGCGTCATCCGCGAGGTGCTTCTGGTCGACGGCACCCGCAACGGCGTCATCGAGCGGGTTGCCGACGTCGCAGGCTGCCGTTTCGTCGGCTTCGAGGGATCCTCGCAAGGCGCCGCGCTCGCGGCCGGCGCGCTCCAGGCCCGCTCGCCGTGGCTGATGTTCCTGCCCGCAGGCGCCGTGCTCGAAACCGGCTGGATCGAGGAAACCACCCAGTTCATCCAGGCCGTCGCGACCAGCGGACGGGACCGCGCTGCCGTGTTCCGCTATGCGCGCTCGCCTTACGCCGATACCGGATTGCGCGACATCCTCCGGGCCGTGGTGCGGAGGGTGATCGGCCCGCTCGGCGATCAGGGCCTTTTGATCGCGCGTGATCATTACGACCGGATCGGCGGCTACCCGCCGCAGGCCCGCCGTTCCGAGGCACGGCTGCTCCGCCGGCTCGGCCGCTCGTCCCGGACCGTGCTGCGCAGCCAGATCGTGATGGTCGGCTGAAGCCACCTGATACTTGCCAAAGTCAAATAATTAATTGACAATGGCAAATATTGAGGTGCCGTCATGCCATCAAGCTCTTCCCCATTACCCCTTGCAATCGAGCAGGTCGCCGACGATCGCATCGCAGCGGTCCGCGCCTTCAACCGCTTCTATACCCGCAAGCTCGGTGTGCTCGACCAGCATCTTGGGAAGAGCCCGTTCTCGCTCAGCGAGGCCCGCGTGCTCTACGAACTCGCGCATCGCGACGAGCTGGCGGCAAAGGAGATCGGAATCGAGCTTGGCCTAGATCCCGGCTATCTCAGCCGCATCGTGCAGAGCTTCGACGAAAAGGGGCTGATCACGCGCAGGCCCCTGCCCGCAGATCGCCGGCAATACCAGCTCAGCCTCACCGCCAAGGGCCGCCAGACCTACGCCAAGCTGAACCTGAGCTCGCAAAACGAGGTCGCCGCAATGCTGGCTCAGCTTTCGGCCAGCGATGCAACGCGGCTCACGCAGGCCATGGCGACCATCGAGGCCCTACTGGAGCAACGTCGAACCCAGCCTGCGGCTTTCATGCTGCGCAGCCATCGCGTTGGCGACATGGGCTGGGTCATCTCCAGGCAGGCCGCCGCCTATGCCGCGGACTACAACTGGGACATCAGCTACGAAGCGCTGGTTGCCGAGATCTGCGCACAGTTCATCAAGAACTACGATGCCGCGCGCGAGCACTGCTGGATCGCGGAAGTGGGCGGCGAGCCCGTCGGCTCGATCTTTCTGGTCAAGGCCACCGACGAGATCGCCAAGCTGCGCCTGTTGCAGGTGGAGAAGAAAGCGCGCGGGCTCGGTGTCGGCCGTGCGCTGGTCGAGCAATGCCTCCAGGGCGCTCGCGAGCGGGGCTACGGCAAGATGACGCTGTGGACGCAGAGCATCCTGGTTGCCGCACGCGGCATCTATCAAAGCGCAGGCTTCAAGCTCGTGAAGCAAGAGAAGCACCACAGCTTCGGTGCCGATCTGGTCGGCGAGACCTGGGAGCGGGATCTGTAGCGCTGTCGCTACAAGTCAGGAATCGTAGGGTGGGCAAAGGCGCATGAGCGCCGTGCCCACGGCCCCTGCATTGCGGACAGAGATCGTGGGCACGCTTCCGCCGTCGCTCTTCGAGCTATGGCGGACAAGTCGCTTTGCCCACCCTACGATACTGATGATGCGGAGAGCCCCCCGAGAACGATCCGCCCTTACACCGTCGCGCCTTGCGCCTTCGGCCTTCGCAGATGCTCGTCCAGCCGCGGCATGATCTCGACGAAATTGCACGGGCGCGTGCGGTAGTCGAGCTGAGCGGCCAGGATGCCGTCCCAGCCATCGCGGCAGGCGCCGGGCGAGCCCGGCAGGCAGAAGATGTAGGTCGCCCCCGCGACGCCGGCGGTGGCGCGGCTCTGGATCGTCGATGTCCCGATCTTGGCGTGGCTCAGCATGTGGAAGGCGATGGAAAAACCGTCCATGCGCTTCTCGAACAAGGGCTCGATCGCCTCCGGCGTGACGTCGCGTCCGGTGAAGCCGGTGCCGCCGGTCGTGATGACGACGTCGATGCCGCTATCTGCGATCCAGCGGCGAACGACGGCGCGGATCGCCTCGACATCGTCGGTGACGATCTCGCGCGCGGCGAGACGATGGCCGGCCGCGGCTAGGCGGTCGGCAAGCGTCTGGCCGGACTTGTCATCCGCGAGCGCACGGGTGTCGGACACGGTGAGCACCGCGATGTCGAGCGGGATGAACTGTTTTGCTTCGTCGATGGAGGCCATGATGCGTCTCTCGTGTCCCGGACTAGGTGCGGCGCAACAGCGCCGCGCCGCAGAGCCGGGACCCATTTAGAGGCTTGGGAGACCGGCGGTGTGGGCCCCGGCTCTGCAGCGCACCGCTGAAGTAGCGCTGCGCTGCGTCCGGGGCACGGCAGCGAGACTACTACGTCCCGCCGCCGAACGTGTTGCAGGCCTGGACCGTGCCCTGCTGGTAGCCGGTCATGAACCACTGCTTGCGTTGCGCCGCCGAGCCGTGGGTGAAGGAGTCAGGCACGACGCGTCCCGTGGCCTGGCGCTGCAGCGTATCGTCGCCGATCGCGCTCGCCGTGGTCAGCGCGGCGTCGATGTCGCCGGCTTCCAGGAAGTTCGGACGCTTCTTCGACTCGCGATTGACCCAGACGCCGGACAGGCAATCGGCCTGCAATTCCACCTTCACCTGGAGCGCGTTGGCCTCCGCCTTCGAGCCCGCCTGCTGCTGCAGCCGCGTCACGCGCGGAATGATGCCGAGCAGGTTCTGGATGTGATGGCCGGCTTCGTGCGCGATGATGTAGGCTGTGGTGAAGTTGCAGGCGGACTTGCCGGAGCAGCCGCGGAAGCGCGTCTCGACCTCGCGGAAGAACGAGGTGTCGAGGAAGATGGTACGATCCGGCGGACAATAGAACGGCCCCATCGCCGACTCTGCCCGGCCGCAGCGGCCGCCATTGGTGACGTTGCGGAAGAGCACGACCTTCGGCCCGGTGTAGGACTGGCCCGAGGCCTGGAAGATCTCGCTCCAGCGGTCGTCGATCTCGCCGAGAATGCCGGAGATCATGCTGCCCATCTCGTCGGTCGGGGCGCCGCGCTTGGCGGTCGAAGACGACTGGCGATCGGTCTGGTAGCTCGGCGCCTGGCCGCCGCCGGTGAGGATCTCGGCGCCGCCGATCAGGATGCGCGGATCGATGCCGAAGGCGTAGCCGACGAGGCCAAGCACGATGATGGTGCCGATGCCGAGCCCGCCGCCGCCCATCGGAAGGCCGAACCCGCCTCCGCCACCGCCGCCTCCACCATCGTCGCGACGATCCTCGATGTCGTCGCTGCGGCGGAAATCATCGTAGCGCATGGCGGGTTTCCCTCAGTCGTCGATTGGCATCATTTGGGCGCAGAAGCGCGAAAGCTCAACGCGCCACACACGTAAAATTTCCGTTGCTTTTATCAATATCTCGCTCGGCAATTATTGCCTAGTGCGACAGCATGCCGATGCCAGCAATTTTTTCCGAGGGTCGAGCAATTTTTTCCGAGAGAAATTTGGCGCCTTTTTGGAGCCATGATCGCTCCCGCAACGCGACGAAACGCGAAATACACTGCAAAACACGGCGAGTGCGCGCAGTGAACCGCACGCGGGGAGCGATGCGAGGCCTGCTCACGAAAGCGGCGGGTTAAGTCGATTTTTACTTTGCCGCTTCATTGTAACGATCAGTCGGTTGTTTGGTCCCGCGTCGCCGACAGCGTCGCCTGAGTCAGAGTTCTTGAGTCATGGTAGTGTCGCGTCGCGGGGCGTCTGCAAGGGCGCCCCGCACAAATTTTGAGTCCGCTTCGCACAGCATCATCCTCGGTGATTGCGTCGCCGAGATGTCGAAGCTTCAGGCTGGTTCGGTCGACCTCGTGTTCGCCGATCCGCCCTACAATCTCCAGCTCAAGGGCGACCTCAAGCGCCCCGACGAATCCCATGTCGACGCCGTCGACGACGACTGGGACAAGTTCGATTCGTTCTCCGCCTATGACGATTTCACCCGCGCCTGGCTGCTTGCCGCCCGCCGCGCGATGAAGCCGTCGGCGACGATCTGGGTGATCGGCTCCTATCACAACATCTTCCGCGTCGGCGCGATCATGCAGGACCTCGGCTTCTGGCTCCTGAACGACATTGTCTGGCGCAAGTCGAACCCGATGCCGAATTTCCGCGGCCGCCGCTTCACCAACGCGCACGAGACCATGATCTGGGCCGCGCGCGACGAAAAGGCCAAGGGCTACACGTTCAATTACGAGGCGCTGAAGGCCGCGAACGAGGACGTGCAGGCACGTTCCGACTGGCTGATCCCGCTCTGCACCGGCGAGGAGCGCCTCAAGGGCGCCGACGGCAAGAAAGTGCATCCGACGCAGAAGCCGGAAGGCCTGCTCGCGCGCGTGCTGCTGTCCTCGTCCAAGCCCGGCGATCTCGTGATCGATCCCTTCAACGGCACGGGCACCACCGGCGCCGTGGCCAAACGCCTCGGCCGCTCCTATATCGGTTTCGAGCGCGACAAGACGTATGCCAAGGCTGCCGAAGCCCGCATCGCCGCGGTCGAGCCGCTGCCGGAAGCAAGCCTTGCCCCGTTCATGACCGCGCGCGAAGCGCCGCGGGTCGCGTTCTCCGAACTGATCGAGCGCGGCATGATCATGCCCGGCACGAAGCTGTTCGACGCCAAGAAGAAGCTCGGCGCGCTGGTCCGTGCCGACGGCGCCATCATGTTCGGCGACAAGGTCGGCTCGATCCACCGCATCGGCGCGGTGGCGCAGGGCGCCCAGGCCTGCAACGGCTGGACCTTCTGGCACATCGAGACCAAGAAGGGTCTCAAGCTGATCGACGAGCTGCGCGCCGAAATCCGCGCCGGCATGGCGGCGGAGTGATCCTCTCCGCCGTCATTCCGGGGCTCGCGAAGCGAGAACCCGGAATCCACCCAACCACAGCACATGCGGCCCAATGGATTCCGGGCTCGCGCAAGAGGCGCGCCCCGGAATGACAGCAGTGGTGGTTGAATGCCGCCCCCGCCAGGACTAGATTCGCCCGATCAGCCCCGTCCTGACGGTGGGCCCCATGCGACGACAGTCCGAGACATTGCTGCTGGTGCCGCTGCTGCCGATCTTCCTGCTCGGCATGTTTCCGATGTTCCTGATCGCCCTGCTCGGATTCTTCGGCCTCGCGCTGTTCGGCGTGCTCGTGATCTCTGTCGGGCTCGCCAGCAGCAACGAGGCGCACGACAATTTCAATCACGACGTCATCGTTCACGGCTACGCACGCGGATCGGAGCGCGCGGCGCGAGCCTCCGACATGCATCTGGCCACGCGGCTCGGGCTGCGGCTGGAAGCGGTCGGCGCCGCGATGGTCGTTACGGCGGCAATTGGCCTTTGTTACGCCGGCTGATCTGCGTGGCGCGCAGATACCGCCCGGCAAACTCGCCGGTTGCCCTCCCGCAACGGGTTCAGGCAAGACAGGCCGCACGGCAATGACGCTGCGTCCGCGCCTTGCAAAAACACTGGGGAGATCGATGCTCAAATTCTATTTCAACGGATCGCCGAACCCGACCAAGGTCGCGCTTTTTCTGGAGGAGTCCGGCCTGCCCTTCGAGCCGGTGAAGATCGACACCCGCAAAGGCGAGCAGTTCACGGCCGAATTCCTCAAGATCAATCCGAATGCCAAGGTCCCGGCGATCGACGATGGCGGCACCATCGTGTTCGACAGCAACGCCATCCTGCTCTATCTCGCCGAGAAGACCGGCAAGTTCCTGCCCGCCGCGAGCGTGCGCGGCGAGACGCTGTCATGGCTGATGTTCATCGCAACCGGCGTCGGGCCGTATTCGGGTCAGGCCGTGCATTTCAAGCATTTTGCGCCAAAGGACCAGAACCACGATTACGCCCATAACCGCTACCAGTACGAGACGGATCGCCACTACAAGGTTCTCGACGGTCACCTCAAAGGGCGCAGCTACATGGTTGGCGACAGCTATTCCATCGTCGACATGGCGCTGTGGGGCTGGGCGCGGATGCTGCCGTTCAAGCTCGGCGACGACGCCTTCGCGCGCTACCCCAACGTGAAGCGGCTGGTGGACGAGATCTCGGCACGGCCGGCGGCGGCACGCGCGATCGCGCTGAAGGACAAGTTCACCTTCAAGGCCGAGATGGACGACGAGGCCCGCGCCAACATGTTCAAGCACATGGCGACCAAGGTCGCCTGATCGCACCGCGCCGTTCTTTTCAGGCCACGCGCATGCGCGTGGCCTTTTGCGTTTGAGATTCAGGCGGCGTGGACCGAGTTCAGGAACTTGGCCACTTCGAGCTTGAGGCGGTTGCTGTCGGCCGACAGCGAGCGCGCCGCCGACAGCACCTGCGATGAGGCCGATCCGGTTTCGGAGGCGCCACGCTGCACGTCGCCGATGTTGGACGACACCCTCTGCGTGCCATGGGCCGCCTGCTGGACGTTGCGGGAAATCTCCTGCGTCGCCGCGCCCTGCTGCTCCACGGCGGCCGCGACCGTCGACGAAATCTCCGACAGCCGCTCGATGGTGCCACTGATCTCCCTGATGGAGCCGACAGATTCCTCCGTCGCGGCCTGGATGCCGGAGACCTGCTGGGCGATCTCGCCGGTGGCCTTCGCAGTCTGCTCCGCGAGCGCCTTGACCTCGGAGGCGACCACGGCAAAGCCGCGGCCGGCTTCACCCGCGCGCGCCGCCTCGATGGTGGCGTTCAGCGCCAGGAGGTTGGTCTGGCCGGCGATGGTGCTGATCAGCTCGACCACGTCGCCGATCCGCGCGGCGGCCTTGGAGAGCGCGCCGACGCGGTCGTTGGTCCTGCTCGCCTGACCGACGGCCTCGACCGCGATACGGGCGGATTCCTGCACCTGGCGGGCGATCTCCGACACCGAGGAGGAGAGCTCCTCGGTCGCCGAGGCAACCGCCTGCACATTGGCCGAGGCCTCCTGCGAGGCGCTGGCGACCTCCGTTGACAGGTCCTGGGCCCGCGAGGCGGTCGTGGTCAAGGTGCCGGCGGAGGCTTCGAGCTCGTTCGATGCCGACGACACGGTGTTCACGATCTCGCCGACCGCCTGCTCGAACTGATCGGCGAGCCTGACCATGTCCTTCTTGCGGCTTTCCGCCTGCCGCGCCTCGACCTCGGTCTGCTCGGCGCGCAGTCGCTCGGTCTCGACCATGTTGTCCTTGAACACCTGGATCGCCTTGGCCATGTCGCCGATCTCGTCGGTCTTGCCGCGGCCGGGGATCTCGACCTCGAGATTGCCGCCCGCGATCAGCCCCATCGCGCGCGTCATCGAGGCCAGGGGACCGACGATGCCGCGGGCGATCAGGAAGGCGACGATGCAGCCGAACAGGACGGCGAGGCCACCGGCGATCTCCTGAATGGTCGTGGTGCCCGCGATCACGGCTTCGGCGGTCGTACGCGATTCCTGATAGTCCTTCTTCAGGGTCGCTTCCGCGGCCTTGAGCCTGCCGACGCTGTCGACGATGAGGGGCGCGAGGCTCTTGTGGTAGATCTCGTCGGCCTGAAGCATCGCGGCGGACGTCGTCTCGAACGCCGATTTGTAGATTCCGAGCGAGGTCTTCACCGGCGCGAGCGTGGAGCGCAATTCCGCCGCCTGCGGGCTCTTTTCGAGAGCCGCGAGCCGCTGCGCCGCCCTGTCTACGCTCGCCCTGAAATTCGCGGGTCCCTGCGCGTCGCGCAGCGCCAGGAAACGCCAGTTCGCGACCCGAACAAGGAGGATCCTGGATTCGAGGTCGGCGACGAGGGCCGCGGTGTCTTCGTCGACGGCGGCGCGCGCCGCATCGACCAGCTTGCCCATCTTGACGGCCAGCTCCTCGCCGCTCGGCAGCAACGTCGCCTTGCCCGTTCTCGCCTCGTTGACGGCGTCGCCGAGATTGTCACGCAGGCGTCGCATCTTGGCAATGTCGTCGATGAGGCCGTTGTAGAGCGCTCGTCGATCCTCCGAGAGCGTCCCCTTGGCGCCGACCCGCAACAGCTCGGTCGCCGCGGTTTCCCGCTCTTGCGCCTCCTTCATCGCGGGCTCGTTGGCGTCGTAGACGTAACGCAGATTGGCCCGCTGGATCGCCTGAAGCTGGGTCGATATCTCCAAAACCCGCGCCGTGCTGTCCGAAAGTGCGGATTGTCTTGCGACCTGATCCTGCACCGCCCGCAAATTCCAGACGGCAACCACCGCCATCACGAGACCAACCACCACCAAGGCCATGAAGCCTGCGTACAGGCGTCCCCTGATCCGCAAACGAAACTTCGGCATTCCCACTGTCCACCCAGATGCATTTCACTTCGAGCGGCCGAACAATTCCGGCAAATCGTCACGACCACCCTGGCAGCCGCGTGTCTTTGCGACCCACGCTGCACTGCGACACAATGGGGGACACTCGTTAATTGAACCTTCAAATTTTTCGCGCGATCTGGATCTGCGGGCGCGAAAACTGCTGCTTTTGTCAGCAGCTATGCAAAGTTCGCGTACGAATCCCGAGCGGGATGCGCAGAGCTGCATGCGTTCACAGGACGAACGACTATTGGGCGCCAGCCTGCTGCAATTTGCCGAGCGCGTGCTCGACCACTTCCAGCGTGTACGGCTTCTGAACCACCGGCGCCGAGGCCAGATCCACCGGAAGCGGCGCGCGCTCGCCATAGCCGGTTGCGAAGATGAAGGGCACGCCGATCTCCTTCAGCTTCTGCGCCACCTTGATGCTGCTCTCGCTGCCGAGGTTGGGATCGAGCAGGGCAAAGCTCGGCCGGGTCCGCTCGATCGAGCGCAGCGCCTGGTCGACGGTCGCGGCGGTGTCGACATGACGCGCGCCGAGATCGAGCAGGATGACCTCCGCCGCCATTGCGATGATCAGATTGTCCTCGACGATCAGCGCGGTCTCGGAGATCCGGGGTCGGCTGGACTGCTGTTCCTCAAGACGCATGGCGGCTCCTGCTATCGACGGCACCAGCTCGACGAAATTGGGGGGAATGACGAACGTCGCCTGCACGCCCAGAAGGTCGAAGCGGATTTCGGCATCGCCCTTGAGATCGAACGGCACCGAGCGCTCGATGATCGTGGTGCCGAAGCCACGCCGCGACGGTGGCTGCACCGGTGGGCCGCCGCTTTCCTTCCATTCGATCACGAGGCTCGACGAGGGATCGAGGCGCCAGACCACCTCGACGCTGCCGGTGGAATCGGCGAGCGCGCCGTATTTGGCGGAATTGGTCATCATCTCGTGGACAACGAGAGCCAGCGTGGCAAACGCCTTGGGATCGAGCGCGACGTCCGGCCCGCCCATCTTCACCCGGCCTGCGCGCCCCCCGAGATAGGCGCCGGCTTCGGATTCGAGGAGGGTCCGCAGTGCCACCGGCGCCCAGTTCAGGTTGGTGATCTGGTCGTGGGCGCGGGCCAGCGCCTGGATGCGACCGCCGAGAACGCTCGCAAACTCCTCCACGCTCATCGCCGTGTCCTTGCTCTGCGCCACCAGCGCGCGGACCAGGCTCAGGATGTTGCGGACGCGGTGATTGAGCTCGGCGATCATCAGCTCCTGCCGCTCCTGCGCGCCGCGGCGCTCGCGCGCGGCGAGGTCGGACAATTGCAGGATCACTTCCAGCAGTGTGACGCGCAGACTCTCGGCGATGCGGATGTCCGCTGCCGACCACGGTTTCGACTGGCCCGCCACGGTCTCCTGCCAGAGCTCGAAGCTCTTGCGCGGCGTCAGGCGCGGCCCGTTCGGACCTTCGTCATAGATCTTGTCGGGAGCGCCGGCCCAGTTCACCGCCCGCGTGACCTCGCGCCGGAAGAAGATCAGGCAGTCGCGCGGGGTCCGTGAGATCGGAATGGCGAGAAAACCCGCCGCGCGGTCGCGAAAAGCCTGGCCAGCGGCATAGACCTTGGCGATCTCGGCGCTGGCGAAGATCCGGCCCGGCGAGGTCCGGTTGATGAAGGCGACGAGGTCCTTCACCTCGTCTTCGGTCGGCGTGTCTCCCTCGAGGGCGATCTTGTTGTCGGACCAGACCGCGACGCCGTCGCAGTCGATCATCTTGCGGTAATCGCCGAGAAAGTCGACGATCGCGCGGCGGCTGTGGTCGTGCGAAGCAGCGATCTCGATCAAGCGCTCCTGGACCTGGTGGGCCCGCGCCTCATAGGCGACATCGCCCTCGCGCTCGCGTCCCTCGACGATCCAGGAAAACATCTGCCCGAACAGCTCGGAGGCCGTACGCTTGTCGAACGAAATGTACCGCGGCGAATAATGATGACAGGCGAACAGACCCCACAGCTTGCCATCGCGCAGGATCGATACCGACATCGAGGCGGCCACCCCCATGTTGCGCAGATATTCGATATGGATCGGCGAGACCGAGCGCAGCACGCTCATCGAAAGGTCGAGCAATCCCGCATTGTGCGTGGCGGTCGACATCAGGGCAGCCGACCTGGCGTTGACGTCGGCAATGATGCGCAGCCAGTTGCGCTGGTAGAGGGCGCGCGCCTGCCTTGGGATATCCGATGCAGGATAACGCAGGCCGAGGAAGGATTCGAGCCCTGCTTCCGCGGTCTCGGCGATCACCTCGCCCGATCCGTCCGGGTGAAACTGGTAGACCATGACGCGATCGAATCCGGTCAGCACCTTGAGCTGACGCGCGGCCTCCCGCGCGAGCTCGGTCATGCCGCGCGTCTTGCGGATCCGTTCGAGCATCAGGCGGACGAGCTCGCCGGAATTGACGCCGGGCTCGTGGACGCTCGGCTCCGCCTCGACGATGAGGTAGACGCCGGAGAAATGGATCGACAGATCGTAAAGCGGTTTGCTGGCCTGGAGCTCGACGCCGAACAGGCGCTCGGTCGCATCCGGCCCACTCAAATAGTCGACGCGACCGCGGATGGTCTCGACAGCGGCTTCGGAGATGGCGCTCGTCAACGGCTGCTGGAGCAGATCGGCGACGTCGCTTCCGAGAAAGCTGCCGACATTGTCCGAGGCCATGCAGATCGTGAAATCCGAGAGCACAGCGAGCATGAAGCCAAACGGCTGCACGCTGCCGGGAATGTGGATCGGCTCGCGATCGCAATTGGTGAGATTGACCGCCTCGTTCATGCCCGCTCCGCCGCCCGCTCGAACGCGGCGAAGGCAACCCGCGCCGCCGCGATCACCTCGACCTCGTCGCAGGCCTCTTCGCCTTGAAGCTTCGACAGGAAACTCTGCCACAGGCGCTTGCCTGCCCCATGGCTGAGATAGCTGGTGGCCTCCGTCATGCGCAGGTCGGCGGCCTCCGCGACCTCTTTCAGCAGGAATCTTGCCCCGAGCCGAGAGCCCTCCAGCACGTACATCGTACCGAGCATGCCGCTGGGCGTCAGCGGCGGCACGGATACGACCGCTCCGGCCAGTCCGGAAATATCCTGGCGACGCCTGCCGCGACGAGCGCGGCCTCGAGCGGAAGAAGCGCGCCGGCGCTGGCTTGAAGAAAGCGGCGATAGCCCGCCAAGACGGTGAGATCGAACGACGAAAGTTGCGCATCGACCTCCCGGTGCGCATCCGCAGTCGCATCTCTCAGTCGCTCACGAAGTCCAGGGAAGCCAGGGTTCACCTGTGTCGAGACGTCCGAAACCCCAGCCAGCATGAAATTCCCACACGCGCGCAATGCCGGGGGCGCGATTGCCCCGGAAGCGAAGGAAACGCCGGCGGAATCCGAAGGTTCCGCCGGCACTGGAATATCTGGAGAGGCGCGGACCGTACCCTCGACTCTTTATTTCCGCCGGCGGGGCTTGTGCAGCTCGTACGCGATCTCCGCCCTGGTCATCCCGCAGTCCAGAAGCTCCCGCTCGCTCATGGCGGCGAGTTGATCCCGGGCCCGGGACCGTTCGCGCCTGATACGGACCGTTTCGACCAGCGCCCGCCACGCCCGCACGACCATCGCCGGCTCCGCCCGAGGAAACCCGCCGGCGGACGCGACGCGCAATCCACTCAGCTCGCAGCCCTCACCGGCGCCTGCGGAAAAGAACCGAGCGCCCGCTCGGTCAGGATCGAGTCGCAGTACTCGCGGATCTCCTTGATCTTGCCGTCCTCGAGACGAAACACCAGGCAATAGTCATTGTCGTAGCGCACGCCTTCGGGCGTGACGTTGTCGCCCTTTGCCTCCACGACGACCACATCGCCGTCGGCGATGAAGCGGTGAGCGACCGTGCGCGTGCGGTCGCGCAGGCGGGTGCGCACATAGCCGTGCAAATCGTTGAGGATCGACTCCTTGCCTGAGAAGGTGCGCGACCAGGAATACTGGCCGGTCACGACCCATTTGGCGTCTTCGGCAAGGCTTGCAGCGAACAGGGCTCGATCGCGCGCGTTCGGATCGGGATTGGCGGCGGCGGCGAAAATATCCTGCATCAGTTTCTTGTTGGCGATCGCATTCATGGCGGCATCTCCGTTTGGTGGGAACGCGGAGATGATCGCCGCAGCATCAGAATTCTTCAAATCGATAGAGAATATGATATCTATTCGCCTGATGAATTTGAATTCGCTTGACCTCAACCTGCTGACCGCGCTCGACGCCCTGCTGCGCGAGGCCAGCGTGAGCCGCGCCGCGCTGCGGATGGGCCTGTCGCAGCCGGCGGCCAGCCACGCGCTACAGCGCCTGCGCGACATTCTCGGCGATCCGCTGCTGGTGCGCACGGGCGCGCGGATGGAGCTGACGCCGCGGGCGCAGGCCCTGCGCGCGCCGCTGGCGCAGGCGCTCGATCAGGTACGCGGGCTGTTCGTGCCTGATGACTTCGACGCCGCACGCAGCGAGCGGCAATTCCGCCTGATGATGCCGGATCTCGCAGTCGAGCTGCTGATGCCGCCGCTGATGGAGAAGGTGACGCGGGCCGCGCCCAACGTCCGCATCGACATCGTGCCATGGCGGGGATCGGCGATTTTCCACGCCGAGTTCGCCCGCACCATCGACCTCGTGATCTCGATCGGCAACGCCTTCAAGGGCTTTCACCGCCAGCTGCTCTACGTCGACAGCGACGCGCTGGCGGTGCGGCGCGGCCACCCCTTGGCGGCGAAGCTGAAGCGGCGCGAGACGTTCCTGGGCGCGCGCCATGTCGGCGTGATCATCCGAGGCAGCAACGAGGATCTGATCGACACCTGGCTGCGCGCCAAGGGCATCGAGCGGCACATCTCGCTGGTCGTGTCAGGCTATCTCGAAGCGCTGCACGTCGCTGCCCGCACCGATCTCGTCGCCTTCGTGCCGCGCCGGCTGATCGCGGCACTGTCAAAACAGCTCGGCCTCGTCACCGTGACGCCACCGCTCGACCCCGGGATCGACGAGCAGTTCATGTTCTACCCGACCCGCGCCCAGATGGACCCCGGCTCGATCTGGCTGCGCCGACTGATGCTGCAGACGGGGCGGGAGCTGGAGAAGAAAGAACGGCGTGCTGGGTAGGACGCAGCTTCAACAGACACGGTGTCGTCCCGGACAAGCACAGCGGAGCGGAGCGCTGATCCGGGACCCATAACCACAGGATGCGGTTTGGCGAAGACTGCTCGTTCGGGATTGCTACCGATCGCAATCGATAGATTCCGCGGTATGGGTCCCGGGTCTGCGCTTGCGCTTGCCCGGGACGACACCGCGTATTTGTCACGCCTTCTGCGCGTCCATCACCTTGCGCACAGCGGGGCGGTCAGACATCCGCTTGAAATGCTCGGCGATCTTCGGGGTTGCGTTGATGTCGACGCTGTCGCCTTCGAGCCAGGTCGAGAGGGTGTAGAGATACGGATCGCAGATCGTGAACTGATCGCCCATCACCCAGGGCCCCCGAAACATCTTCTGATCGATCAGGGCGAAGCAGGCGGCCATGGTCTTCGGGACCATCGCCTTCATGTCGGCGAACGAGCTCTCCTGCGTCGCCCAGCGCGGACCGCGCATCTTGTGGGCATGATTGATGTGCACGGTCGAGCAGAGGTAGGAGTTGAACGACTGCACCTGGGCGAAGTCGAAGGGATCATCGAGCGGCGCGAGCTTCGCCTTGGGGAAGGTCTGCGCGAGATAGGCCAGCATCGCCGGCGTCTCGGTGAGGACGCCGCGATCCGTCACCAGCGCCGGCACACGCCCCTTCGGGTTGATCTTGAGATAGTCCGGGCTGTTCTGCTGGTTGTCCTTGAAGCTCAGCCGCTCGGCCGCGTAGTCGGCGCCGGCCTCCTCCAGGGTGATGTAGGTGGCGAGCGCGCAGGTGCCGGTGGCGTAGTAGAGCTTGAGCATGTCGGACCTCATGGGAAAGCCCGAGGTTAACGGCCCTCCGCCGCCCCGTCCATAGGGGACCTCTTCGCAGTTGCCCACCGCCGCCCGGCTGTGCGAAGACGCCGTCAATCGGAGGGGGATTTTGTCATGACCGTACTCATCGCCGGTGGCGGCATCGGCGGGCTGACGCTTGCGCTCAGCCTGCACCAGATCGGCGTTCCCGCAAAAGTCTTCGAAAGCGTCGCGGAACTGAAGCCGCTCGGCGTCGGCATCAACGTGCTGCCGCATGCGGTGCGCGAGCTGATCGAGCTCGGGCTGATGGACAGACTGGACGCCAGCGGGGTGCGGACGCGCGAGCTCGCCTATTTCTCCAAGCACGGCAAGCCGATCTGGAGCGAGCCTCGCGGGCTGGAGGCCGGCTACAAATGGCCGCAATTCTCGATCCATCGCGGCACGCTGCAACAGCTCCTGCTCGACACCGCGATCGAGCGGCTCGGCCGCGACAACATCCTCACCAGCCACCATCTGACCGGCTGGACCGAGACGGCAGACGGCGTGCGCGCCGACTTCATCGACCGGGCAACCGGCAAGGCCGCCGGGACTTACGACGGCGCGATCCTGATCGCCGCCGACGGCATCCATTCCGCCGCGCGCGAAAAGCTGTATCCCAATGAAGGTCCGCCGATCTGGAACGGCCGCATCCTCTGGCGCGGCGTCACGCCTTCCAAGGCCTTCCTGACCGGCCGCACCATGATCATGGCCGGCCATGAGATCCTGAAATTCGTCTGCTATCCGATCAGCAAGGCGCCGGACGCGGCGGGCAACCATCTGATCAACTGGGTCGCCGAGCGCCACATGCCGCCGACCTATCAGTGGCGGCGCGAGGACTATAACCGCACCGCGCGGCTGGAGGAGTTCCTGCCCTGGTTCGAGAGCTGGCAGTTCGACTGGCTTGACGTGCCCGGCCTGATCAAGAACTGCCCGCACGCCTATGAATATCCGCTGGTCGACCGCGATCCGGTCTCGCAATGGACCTTCGGCAAGGTCACGCTAATGGGCGATGCCGCGCATCCGATGTACCCGATCGGCTCGAACGGCGCCTCGCAGGCCATCCTCGATGCCCGCACCATCACCCGCGAGATTCTCGCGCATGGACCGACGACCGCGGCGCTGCTCGCCTATGAGGCCGAGCGCCGCCCCGCGACCACCGACCTCGTCCTGCTCAACCGCAAGAACGGACCCGAGCAGGTCATGCAACTGGTCGAAGAGCGCGCGCCCGACGGCTTTGAGGTCGTCACCGACGTGCTGTCGCAGAAGGAACTGGAAGACATCGCCGCCAACTACAAGCGCGTTGCGGGCTTCCAGGTCGAGGCGCTGAACGCGAAGCCGCCGATCGTCAGTGGAGATGCGAAGCGCGCGAGCGCCTGAAGGCGGGGCGGCAAGAGTTGTCCAACCGCCCCGCGTCCGTCACGGCCCATCAATATCCATACTGTCTGGAACACACCCAGTTGCCGTAGGCATCGTAGCAACGGTTGTTGTAGTAGCCGTATGCACCAGCCGCCGCCGCTCCGACTCCGACTGCCGCGGCTCCGTATGCGGCTCCCCGGTAGACGCCTCTACGCGCCGCAGTACGTGCGACGGGGTACCCTGCTATCGGCCGGGAGACGTGAGCGCGGCCGCCGTAGCGACCAGCGTGAACGGCACCGCCTCTGTAGTGCGCGCCTCCACCGTGAAATCCCCCTCCCCGATAGCCGCCACCTCCTCCGCGGCCGCCGCGCGCGAGTGCGTCATCGGGAACAAGGCTTGCGCCGACAAGTGCGGCCGCGGCCAAGCCAACCAGAGCATATCGAAACATGGGCGTCCTCCCGTCATTGGAGTGCCGGTTCTATCCGCAGGGTGATGCCGTCAACGGGACAGGCACTTGCCTCCATCATTTGGCGCGCCGTGCATGTCCAATTGACCTAGATCAACGCCTGTCTGTTTCAAAGACCCGGGATGGTCCAGCACTTTCAGGCCGAGGCTGAAGACCATGAGCGGCCGCAACCGCTCGCTGGTGCGCTTCGATCTAAGCCAATCCTTGGATGCGAGAGAAATTTGTCCATTCGATAGACGCGAATAACCGAGGCTGCGATCATGAAGTTCCGGGCGGGGTTGCTTGCGGCGGCTATCTTGCTGGCCGAAATGCACGCAAGTCATGCGGCGATACGGATCGCCGGCGATCGTGGCGGGCTAATCGACACCTATGTTGACAGATATGAACGCCTGCGCACTTCCGGAGAGACCGTCATCATCGATGGACTTTGTGCCTCATCGTGCACCATCGTTCTCGGTGCAGTTGCCGCTGACAAAATCTGTGTGACCTCGAAGGCCGCTCTCGGCTTCCACGCTGCTTGGGATTTCGGTCGGAAGGGAAGGACGATTACCGACCCTGACGCCACCAATTACCTATACTCCATGTATCCCGGGCCGGTGCAGCGCTGGATCGCGGCGCGCGGCGGGTTGAGGCCGCAACTCATCTTGCTGCGCGGCAAAGCACTTCGGGCGCTGTATAAGCCTTGCGCGCAGCACTCCGCGACACGGCCCCGACGGTAACGACTACCGCACCACCCTTGCCGCTTCCAGCAACCGCTCGGTCGCGCTTGCCGTTGCCAGCACCGTGCCGTTCTCCGCCATCAGCTTGGCCTCGACGAACGCAATCGTCTTGCCGAGCTGCGTCACCGTCGCCTCCCCGATGATCGGACCGGGCTTGGCGGGGCTGAGGAAATTCACGGTCATGCTGATGGTGGTGGTATAGAGCCGGCCCTCGCTCATCACCAGCACGGCCGGGCCCATGGTGTCGTCGAGCATGGCCGAGAGCATGCCGCCCTGGATGAAGCCCGCGGGATTGCAGAACTCCGGCTTGCCCTCGAAGCCGAGCTTGATCCAGCCCTCCTCGGGGCGGGCATCGAGCAGGCGCCATCCCAACAGCTCCGCACAGGGTGGCCTGGGAAAATTGTCGAGCGCGGTCTTGACCATTGGCAGCCTCCGTTTCGCACCCCGATAGCGTAGCGCTGCTGCCAGCGTGCTGTCAGGAGGACGAGCCCGCTGAAAGGTTGAGCGCGTGCGCAATGACCTTGCGCATGACATTGGGCAGCGCCTCGTCCGCAAGGGTGGCGAGCGGCACCCAGCGCATGCCCTCGGGCGCACGGGTGCGGGCTGCGGCCTTCGCCGTGTAGACCACCAGCTCCAGCGGAAAATGTGTGAAGACGTGGGTGACGACGCCCATTTTGCGCTGCCAGCGCGACAGCCCCTTCAGCGCCGGCGCCTGCAGCTTCGCCGCCGCGTCGTCCTGGCCGGCGAGCCAGTCCGAGCCGGGCACTTCGGTCATGCCGCCGAGCAGGCCCTTTTCGGGCCGGCCGCGGACCAGCAGATCCTCGCCGCGTGTGACGACGAAGGCCGCTCCGCGCCGCAACGTTCCGCTCTTCTTCGGCGCCTTGCGCGGAAAGGTCTCCTGCGTGCCTTGGAGGCGCGCCGTGCAATCCTCGTTCAGCGGACACAGCGAGCAGGCCGGCTTTTTCGGCGTGCAGATCGAAGCGCCGAGATCCATCAGCGCCTGCGCGCTGTCGCCGGCGCGGGAGTTTGCAAGCAGCGTCGCCGCTAGTTGCTGGATCAGAGGTTTCGCCTGCGGGAGCTGATCTTCAACTGCAAAGAGCCGCGACACCACGCGCTCGATATTGCCGTCGACCGGCATGGTGTGGCGATCGAAGGCGATCGCCGCGATCGCCGCCGCCGTGTACGGCCCGATGCCCGGCAGCGCACGCAGCCTCTCCTCGGTGTCGGGAAAGATGCCGCCATGCTCGCGCGTCACCGCGACCGCGCAGGCGTACAGGTTACGCGCGCGCGAGTAATAGCCTAGCCCGGCCCACATCCGCAGCACATCATCCTGCGAGGCCCGTCCGAGCGCAGTGACATCCGGCCAGCGCGCAACGAATTTTTCGAAATAGGGCCCGACCGCCTTCACCGTGGTCTGCTGCAGCATGATCTCCGACAGCCAGACGCGGTATGGGTCCGACGTCTCGCCGGGCGCGGCACGCCAGGGCAACCGGCGGCGGTGGCGGTCGTACCAGGCAAGCAACGCCACCGGGCGTGATGATGTCTCCGGCTGAGAAGGTTCCGGCTTCGGCTTACGGACAGATCTGGAGCTCATTCCTGCACTGTAACGGCAATGCACCGGCCTCTCTACGTCATGCCCGCGCTCGTCGCGGGCATCCACGCCTTTCTTCGAGGGAAGAACGGGATGGCCGGGACATAGGCGAGCGGAAGCGACGCCGTCCTTCGGACGGCTAAGCCCGGCCATGACGCGCCGCGGGTCTGTGGCCCGCCCGCCGAAGTGCTATAAGGACCCATGTCCAAATTCCCTCCCAAACCCAGTCCGATCAGCGCCAAGCCGCTGGGCATCCTGCTCAACGACGTCTTTGCCAAGGCCTATGCCAAGCAGGGCTTTGCGGCGCGCGAGTTGGTGACGCGGTGGGCGCAGATTGCAGGTCCCGAGATCGCGGCCCATGCCGAGCCGCTGAAGATGCAATGGCCGCGCCCGGTGGAGGGCCAGCCGCAGGAGCCGGCGACCCTGGTGCTGCGGGTCGAGGGGCCGATGGCGCTGGAGATCCAGCATTCCGCGGACGTGATCCTGGAGCGCGTCAACCGCTTCTTCGGCTGGAGCGCGGTCGGCAAGCTCGCCTTCCGCCAGGCTCCACTGTCGCGCCCGCGCCGACCGGTCCGGCCCGGCCCGCCCGATCCCAAATCGGTGGCCAAGGTGGCGGAGAGCCTGGGCGGTATCGAAGATGAACAACTGAAGACGGCGCTGGCGCGGCTGGGGGCCGCCATCAAGCGAAATTGAGCCTTATTTCGCGGCCAATCTGGACCCGTCTCTACCGCTCGCCATTGCCTCAAGCTACGTTTCAAGCTAGCGACAGGCCGCCCGGGCGGGAACCTCATAGACCCCCTGGGGCGACATTTTTGCCAATTCGGGAGCCGACCTTGATCATCACCCGCCGCGCCTTCACCACGATGCTGTCGCTGACCGGGCTTGCCGCGCTCGCCGGGCTGTCGCCGCTGCGGTTCATCTCGGAGGCCGCGGCTCAGTCCGCCGCCGACGTCACCAAGCCCGTGTCACTGCCCGACATGGCGCTCGGCCCGAACGATGCCGCCGTCACCATCACCGAATACGCCTCGATGACCTGCCCGCACTGTGCCGCCTTCAACGAGCAGGTGTTCCCGAAGATCAAGAAGGAATACATCGACACCGGCAAGGTGCGTTACATCTTCCGCGAGTTCCCGCTCGACATCAAAGCCGCCGCCGGCTCGATGCTGTCGCGCTGCATCGCCAATGGTGATGGGCCGAAATACTTCGCCGTCACCGACATGCTGTTTCGCCAGCAGAACGACTGGGTGGTGAAGAACACCACCGAGACCCTGACGCGGATCGGCAAGCAGGCCGGCCTCACCCAGCAGCAGGTCGAAGCCTGCCTGAAGGACCAGGCGCTGCTCGACAAGATCGCCGCAGACCAGAAATATGCCAGCGACGTTCTGAAGGTGGATTCGACGCCGACCTTCTTCATCAACGGCGAGAAGATCAAGGGCGAGGCCTCGTTCGAGGAATTCGCCAAGAAGATCAATCCGCTGCTGAAGAGCTGATTCGCTCGTCAAGATTCTGATTCGCATCTCGAAATCCGTATCTTTCCCGGCATAAATCCCTTGGGAAAAGCGGCTTTGGCCGGTTGCCCTCGCGGGGCACCGCGGCCATTGTCCAGCCGCATGAGGCGCCTCGCGCGACTCACCCGGATAGCGACACTGTCTTCCATGGTAGTGTCCCGGCAGGGGGATTCGCGCCTGCCAACAGAGATGCGTGCTTATGAAAATCACCCGCCTGCGCCTTCACGGTTTCAAGTCCTTCGTTGAGCCCACGGACTTCGTCATCGAGCCCGGCCTGACCGGCGTGGTCGGCCCCAACGGCTGCGGCAAGTCGAATCTCGTCGAAGCGCTGCGCTGGGCGATGGGTGAGACCTCGTACAAGTCGCTGCGCGCCGCCGACATGGACGCGGTGATCTTCGCAGGCTCCGGCAACCGTCCCGCGCGCAACCACGCCGAAGTGACGATGACGATCGACAATGCCGATCGCACCGCGCCGGCGGCGATGAACGACAGCCAGCTGCTCGAAATCTCCCGCCGCATCGAGCGCGAGGCGGGGTCGGTCTATCGCATCAACGGCCGCGACGTGCGCGCCCGCGACGTGCAGATCCTGTTTGCGGATGCCGCCACCGGCGCGCGTTCGCCGGCTCTCGTCCACCAAGGCAAGATCGGCGAGATCATCCAGGCCAAGCCCGAGCAGCGCCGTCGCGTGCTGGAAGACGCTGCCGGCGTCGCCGGTCTGCACGCCCGCCGCCACGAGGCCGAGCTGCGGCTGAAGGCGGCCGAAACCAACCTCACCCGCGTCGAGGACGTGATCGGCCAGCTCGCAGGACAAATGGAAGGCCTGAAGAAGCAGGCCCGCCAGGCCGTGCGCTACCGCGAGGTCGCGGCCAAGGTCCGCAAGGCCGAAGCTACTCTGTTCCACCTGCGCTGGGTCGGCGCGCATGCCGACGTCAACGAATCCGGCCAGACCCACGATCTCGCGGTGCGCGAGATGGCCGAGCGCACCCAGCACCAGGCCGAAGCCGCCCGCATCCAGGCGATCCGCGCCGCCGAAATGCCGGCGCTACGCGATGCCGAGGCGCGCGCCGCCGCAGGCTTGCAGCGCCTGACCAATGCTCGCGAGCTGCTCGACCGCGAGGAGGAGCGCGCCAAGGAGCGCGTCGCCGAGCTCGAGCGCCGCCTTGCCCAGTTCGAAGGCGATATCTCCCGCGCCCAGCAGCAGACCATGGACGCCGACGTCGCGCTGCAGCGGCTCGACACCGAAGATTCCGAGCTGAAGGAAGAGATCAAGTCGCGCGTCGAGAAGCGCTCCGGTGTCGACGAGCGCGTCGGCGAAGCCGAGGCGGTGTTGACCGAAACCGAACAGCAGTTCGCGGAGCTCACCACAGCGCTGGCCGACCTCACCGCCAAGCGCAACCAGCTCGAGGCCAACGTCCGCACCCACCGCGACAAGCTGGCCCGGCTCGACCAGGAGATCGCGAACGTCGCTGCGGAAGAGCAGAAGCTTGCCGCCGAGACTGGCGGCTTTGGCGATCTCGACGAGCTGACCGCGACGGTCGAGACCGCGGAGCAGACGCTGGCCGCCTCGGAAGCCGCGGCGCAAGCGAGCGAAGCCGCCCACGTCGCGGCACGCCAGACGCTGGAATCCTCGCGCTCGCCGCTGGTCGAGGCCGACAAGCGCGCACAGCGGCTCGAAACCGAGGCGCGCACGATCTCCAAAATCCTCAACGGCGAGACCAAGAATCTGTGGCCGCCGATCATCGACGGCATCACCGTCGACAAAGGCTTTGAAAAGGCCATCGGCGCCGCGCTCGGCGACGATCTCGATGCCCCGATCGACCCGTCGGCGCCGATGCGCTGGACCAATGTCGGACACACCGACGGCGATCCGGAGCTGCCGGAAGGCGCCGTGCCGCTCGCCAATCATGTGCAGGCGCCGGCCGAGCTGACGCGCCGTCTGGCCCAGATCGGCGTGGTGCCGCGCGAGCGCGGCGCCGAGCTGGTCTCGCAGCTCAAGACCGGCCAGCGGCTGGTTTCGCCCGAGGGCGACGTCTGGCGCTGGGACGGCTTCGTCGCCGCAGCGCATGCGCCGACCGGCGCAGCCCGCCGCCTCGCCGAGCGCGCCCGCCTCGTCGATATCGAGAACGAGCTGGAGCAGGCCCGCATCGACGCGCAGATCAAGCGTCAGGCGCTGGAGAACGCCGAGTCCGAGCTGCAGATGGCCGCGAGCACCGAAGGCGCCAGCCGCGAAGCCTGGCGCGCCGCGCAGCGCGAGCTCAACGTCGCGCGTGAACGCCATGCCACCGCCGAGCGCGAGATCAGCCGCCACGCCGCGCGCAAGGCGACGCTGTCGGAAGCGCACAGCCGTCTCGCCGCCGACCGCGCCGAGGCCGAGGCCGCCTACGAATACGCAGAAGCCGGCATCTCCGAGCTGCCGTCGAGCGAGGATACCGAGACTCGTCTGGCCGCGGTCCGCAGCGACATCGAAGGCCATCGCCGCATGGCCGCGCAGGTCCGCGCCGAGGCGCAGGCGCTGGCACGCGAGGCCGAGCTGGCAGACCGCCGCGTGCAGGCGATCCTGGCCGAACGCACCGAGTGGCAGAACCGCAAGGAGAGCGCGGCCTCCCACATCGACACCATCCAGGCCCGCATTGCCGAACTCACGATCGAGCGCAGCGATCTCGAAAACGCGCCGCAAGTGTTCGCCGAGAAGCGCAGCGCGCTGATCACCGAGATCGAATATGCCGAGAACGACCGCCGCGTGGCCGCCGACGCGCTCGCCACCGCGGAAAGCGCGATGGCGGAGACCGATCGCGTCGCCAAGCTGACGCTCGAAGCCCTCTCCAGCTCGCGCGAGGCCACCGCCCGCGCCGAGGAGCGCATGGAGGGCGCGCGGCGCCGGCTCGAGGACATCGAGCGCGAGATCCGCGACATGCTCGAGGTCGAGCCGCAGGCCGTCGCCGGCCTCGCCGAGATCGAGCCCGGCGCGGAGCTGCCGCCGCTGCACGACATCGAGGAAGACCTCGAAAAGATGCGCCGCGACCGCGAGCGCCTCGGCGCCGTCAATTTGCGCGCCGAG
This sequence comes from Bradyrhizobium ottawaense, assembly GCF_002278135.3. Classification (NCBI taxonomy): domain Bacteria; kingdom Pseudomonadati; phylum Pseudomonadota; class Alphaproteobacteria; order Hyphomicrobiales; family Nitrobacteraceae; genus Bradyrhizobium; species Bradyrhizobium ottawaense. Next base: position 6,464,938 of record NZ_CP029425.2, read on the forward strand.
GAAGAGCTGCGCGAGGTCGAGACCCAGCACACCGGCCTCGTCACCGAGCGCGACGACCTCGTCGAAGCCATCAAGCGGCTGCGCCAGGGCATCCAGAGCCTCAACAAGGAAGCGCGCGAGCGTCTCCTGACCTCGTTCGAGGTCGTCAACAACCACTTCAAGCGCCTGTTCGTCGAGCTGTTCGGCGGCGGCGAGGCCGCGCTGCATCTGATCGAGAGCGACGACCCGCTGGAAGCCGGCCTCGAAATCATCGCCAAGCCGCCGGGCAAGAAGCCGCAGACGCTGTCGCTGCTGTCGGGCGGCGAGCAGGCCCTGACCGCGATGGCGCTGATCTTCGCGGTGTTCTTGACCAACCCTTCGCCGATCTGCGTGCTGGACGAAGTCGACGCACCGCTCGACGACCACAACGTCGAACGGTACTGCAACCTCCTCCACGAAATGACCGGCTCGACCGACACGCGCTTCATCATCATCACGCACAATCCGATCACGATGGCGCGGATGAACCGCCTGTTCGGCGTTACGATGGCCGAGCGCGGCGTGTCGCAGCTGGTGTCGGTCAGCCTGTCAGAGGCGGTGGACATCCTCGACCAGAACGTGGCTTGAGAAGATTGACCGTCATTCCGGGGCGATGCGCAGCATCGAGCCCGGAATCTCGAACCACAATCTCTGGATTCCGGGTTCGCGCTTCGCGCGCCCCGGAATGATGTGAGGTTGATGATGATCTCACCCACCCTCCCCGCCGAATTGAAAGCCGCCCTTGACGGCAGGCTGCAGGGCTTCTCCCGTACCGACGCCGCACAGCGTTCGCAGAAAATCTCGACCAGCTACCGCGCCGGCGGCGGCTCCGGCACCATCAAGTCGGACGCCGATGCGCTCGCCTATGCGCTCGCGCGCATGCCGGCGACCTACGCGGCCGTCGCCGCAAGCCTGAATGCGCTGACCGAGATCGCACCGGATCTGGCTCCGGAAACGCTGCTCGACGTCGGCGCAGGTCCGGGCACCGCGAGCTGGGCCGCTGCGGAGGCCTTTCCCTCGCTACAGGATTTTACGCTGCTCGACGCCAATGCCACTTTGAGCCGGCTCGCGCTCGAACTCGCGCGCGACAGCACGCGGCTGGCGGAATGCCGCTATCTGCCGGGCGATGCCGGCGGCAACCTCGCCGAGGTCGCGCAAGCGGATCTCGTGGTTGCGAGCTATGTCATCGGCGAGCTCAGTGAAAGCGAGCAGCGCGCGCTCGCCGCGGCCATGTGGGCGAAAGCGCGCCACGCACTGGTCGTGATCGAGCCCGGCACACCCGCCGGCACCGCGCGCATCCTCGCGCTGCGCCAGCAATTGATCGCGGCCGGCGCCTTCGTCGCCGCCCCCTGCCCGCACGAAAAACCCTGCCCGCTCACCGCGCCCGACTGGTGCCATTTCAACCAGCGCCTGCCGCGCTCGCAGGCACACCGGCAAATCAAGGGCGCGGAGGTGCCATTCGAGGACGAGCGCTTCATCTACGTCGCGCTGACCCGCACGCCGCCCGCCGTGCGCGCCGCGCGCGTGCTGGCGCCGCCGGATGTCGGCAAGGCCGAGATCACGGCCAAGCTCTGCACCGAGGATGGCGTCGCCATCACGAGGGTGCCTCGTCGCGACAAGGCCGCCTATGCCGGGGCACGCCGCTGGCGCTGGGGCGACGCCATTCTGTCCGAAAGTTAACCTCGTTCCGGACTTTTGCTTTGAACTCGGGCGGCTCCCCATTCGACCAAGCCTTACCTCTCCTCTGCGCCGGGCTCTCATCCTGCGCCAATTTGGTCTAGGCTAGCGCCCGCCTTCTTCCCCCTTCAGGAGTTCTCCATGTCGACCGGCTGGATCGTTCTCGGCGTCATCGTCGTCCTCGCGCTGTTCGCCTTCAGCGCCTACAACCGCCTGGTGGCGCTGAGCCAGCGCGTCGGCCAGGCCTTTGCCGATATCGACGTGCAGCTCAAGCAGCGCCACGACCTGATCCCGAACCTGGTCGAGACGGTGAAGGGCTACGCCTCGCACGAGCGCGGCACGCTCGACGACGTCATCAAGGCACGCAATTCGGCGATGTCGGCGCAGGGGCCGGCGCAGGTGTCCGCGGCCGAGAACCAGCTGTCCGGCGCGCTCGGCCGGCTGATCGCGCTGTCGGAGGCCTATCCCGACCTCAAGGCCAACGCCAATTTCCAGCAGCTCGCATCCGAGCTTTCCGACCTCGAGAACAAGATCGCGGCGAGCCGCCGCTTCTTCAACAACGCGGTCCAGGAATACAACACCGGCATCCAGCAGCTGCCCGCCGCTTTGTTCGCCGGCATGTTCGGCTTCACCAGGAAGGACTTCTTCGATCTCGGCGCCAGCCGCACCGAGGTCGAGGCCGCGCCGCAGGTGAAGTTCTGATCTTGAGCCGATAGGCCGGCAGGGCACCCGCGTCATGGCCGCGTATGGTCTCTACACGCACATCGCCTCGAACAAGTTTCGTTCGATGCTTCTGCTCGCCGGCCTGTTCATGCTGGTCTACGTGCTGGTCTATGCTGGCGCGTTGGTCGCCGAAGTCGTCATCAACGGCAATGAGACCGTCGTCTATTACCTGAGGCGCGCCCTCCACGATCTGATCGTGGCCGCACCGGTTGCGACGATCGTGGCGGCGGTCTGGGTCGTGATCGCCTATTTCTTCCACCAGTCGATGATCGACGCGGTGACCGGCGGCCACGACGTTACCCGGCAGGAGGAGCCGCGGCTCTACAATCTGCTGGAAAACCTCTGCATCTCGCGCGGCATTACCATGCCGAAGCTGAAGATCATGGAGAGCCCGGCGCTGAACGCGTTCGCGACCGGCCTCAATCCCAGGCAATATTCGATCACCGTCACCACGGGTCTGCTCGATGCGCTTGATGACAAGGAGATCGAGGCGGTGCTGGGCCATGAGCTGACCCACATCAAGAACGGCGACGTGCAGCTGATGGTGGTCGCCGTCATCATCGCAGGCGTGGTCGGCTTCTTCGGCGAATTGTTCTTCCGCCTGTTCACCAATTTCAATTGGAGCTCCGGCTCCGGCGGCTCATGGTCCTCGGGCTCCTCCTCCTCGTCGTCGCGGTCGTCCTCGTCATCGAGCGACAACAAGAGTTCCGGCGGCGGCGCGGTGATCGTCATCATCATCGCGATCGTGCTGATCGTGGTGGCCTGGCTGCTGTCCCAGGTTGTCAAGCTCGCACTGTCGCGTTCGCGCGAATATCTCGCCGACGCGGGCTCCGTCGAGCTGACGAAAGACCCCGATGCGATGATCTCGGCGCTGCGCAAGATCGAGAATCGCGGCGAGCTGCCCGGCGCGACCTCGGCCGTGATGGAGCTCTGCGTCGACAATCCCCGCGAGGGCTTTGCCGATCTGTTCGCGACCCACCCGTCCGTGCAATCCCGGGTCGACGCGCTCGTCAAGTTCGCCGGCGGCCACGATCCGGGCCCGCTGCCGCCGACCGAGGAGACGGACGAGCCCGAGGCGCAAGCTGACCCGCAGGACGCCCCACCGCCGCTGCGTCATGGCCCGTGGGACGATGCGGCCGCTCCGCCGCCCCTGCCCGCACCCGGCCCCTCCGGGACCGCGAGCAGCAACCCGGCGGGCAATCTCATGGGTCCCTGGGGCCGTCATTAAGCACGCGATGTCCTGCCACGCGCAGCGGGTTTCGCCGCGATTGGGAAAAACTTCGGGAATTGCCGTATCGGCATGCCAAGGAATTGAATTCTCCCTTGTTTCTGCCATGTTCGCGCCCAACAGCAGACTTGGGACATCCTTCGGACATCGATTTGGGGCCCGGCCGATTGCGACCCTCGCGATCGGGGGCGCGCGTTAGGGGACAGCAATGGCAAAGCCGGCAGTGGTTGTGGTGGGCGCGGACAAGGGCGGGGTCGGCAAGACCACGGTATCGCGCACCTTGCTCGATTATTTCTCGGCCAACAACGTGCCGACGCGCGCCTTCGACACGGAATCGCCGCGCGGAACCCTGAAGCGCTTCCACCCCGACATCACCGAGATCGTCGACATGACGACGACGGCCGATCAGATGAAGATCTTCGATACGCTCAACGCGACCAGCCCGTCGGTCACCGTGATCGACGTCCGCGCCGGCCTGCTCTCGCCGGCGCTGGCCTCGCTGCGCGACATCGGCTTCTTGGATGCCGCCAAGGCAGGCCAGATCACCTTCGCGGTGTTCCACATCCTCGGACCCTCGATCGCCTCGCTGGACGAGATCGCCGAAACCGCGGGCTTCATGACCGGCGCAAAATATTTCCTGGTGAAGAACTTCATCAACGACACCCAGTTCTTTCAATGGGACCAGGCGACCTACAATTCCTACTTCCACCGCATCAAGGACGCGACCGAGCTGACCATCCCCAAGCTCAACGAGATGGCCTATGAGCAGGTCGAGGTTTCGTCCGTCCCGTTCCTGAAATTCGTCGCCAACAAGGGCATCAGCGACGAGGCCGCGAACTATTCGTTCGTGCTGCGCGGCTATGTCCGGCACTGGCTGGCCAATGTCTGGAGCGAGTTCGACCGGATCCGGCTGACCGACATCGTCGGCTCGAAGCCCGCGACCCGCAACAGCGAAAAATAGTTGCGCAAGCAGGGCTGATACGGCTGGATTGGTCGCCAGGTTCGACTGATATAGCTGCCGATGCCCGCCACGCCCGTCTACATCATCTGCTCGTCCCGCCCGCAGGTCGGCAAGACACTGCTGGCGCGGCTGCTCGCCGAATTTCTGCTGCTCAAGAACGGCAACGTCGCGGCCTTCGACGTCAATCTGAAGGAACCGTCGCTGCTCGACTACCTGCCAAAGATCACGGAGACCGCCGACGTGATCGACACCTACGGCAAGATGCAGCTGATGGACCGCGTCATCGTCGATGACGGCATGGCCAAGGTGATCGACCTCGGCTTCCACGCCTTCGACGAGTTCTTCAAGATGACCGACGAGATCGGCCTCTTGAAGGAGGCCGCCCGCCGCCATGTCGCGCCTCAGATCCTGTTCGTCGCCGACACCGATCGCGCCTCCGCCCGCGCCCACGAGATGCTGCGCGGGCAGATCCCGCGGATGAACCTGATCACCGTGGACAATGAATATGTCGTGCGCGGCGAGCTGCCGGCCGCGATGGCCGGCGGCCGGCTGTTCCGCCTGCCTGCCTTGCCCGGCTTCCTCAAGACCTATGTCGACCGGCTGAACTTCTCCTTCACCGGCTATCTGCGCCAGGAGAAGGACGCCTCCACCGAGCTGCACCAATGGACCCGGCGGAATTACTTTGCCTTCCGCGAGCTCGAGCTCAGCCTGATCCTTCAGCGATCCTAGATAATTTCACCCGGATAATATTGACTGCGGGTTGGAGCGGGCTTATTGAGGCGGGCATCGGTATCCCCCTCAGCAAGGCCCGTCACCGTGAGCATCGACCGGAAAGCAGCGATTGCCGCCTACAAGGAGCGGAAGACCATTGCGGGCATCTTCGTCGTGCGTTGCGCGGTCTCGGGCGAGGCCTGGGTCGGCCAGGCGCCGAACCTGGAGACGATCCGGAACCGCATCTGGTTCTCGCTGCGCCAGGGCAGCCACACCTGCCGCAGCCTTCAGGCTGCCTGGAATGCGCATGGCGAGCCCGGCCTGACCTTTGGCGAATGCGAGCGCCTGGAGGATGAGGAAACCGCCTATGTCAGGAACGCGCTCCTGAAGGAGCGCCTGCTGCATTGGCGGGATGAACTGAAGGCCGAGGCGATCTGAAGATCGTGGCGACCTCTCAGTGTCCCTCGAACGTCATCAGCGTGCGCACCGGCACGTCCATGGCGCGCAGCTTGGCGGCGCCGCCGAGCTCGGGCAGATCGATGATGAAGCAGGCGGCGACGACGTTGGCGCCGATCTGGCGCAGCAGCTTCACCGCGCCTTCCGCGGTGCCGCCGGTGGCGATGAGGTCGTCGACCAGGATGACGCGCTCGCCGGGCTGGATGGCGTCGACATGCATCTCCATCTCGTCGATGCCGTATTCGAGCGAATAAGCGATGCGCACGGTGGTGTGCGGCAGCTTGCCCTTCTTGCGGATCGGCACGAAGCCGGCCGAGAGCTGGTGCGCCACCGCACCGCCGATGATGAAGCCCCTCGCCTCCATGCCGGCGACCTTGTCGATCTTGTTGCCGGCCCAGGGGTTGACGAGCTCGTCGACCGCGCGGCGGAACGCGCGCGCGTCCGCGAGCAGGGTCGTGATATCGCGGAACATGATCCCCGGCTTGGGATAGTCGGGAATGGTCCGGACGCTCGCCTTGATGTCGTGGTCAAAGGTCATTCGGTTCTCATCTCAGTTGTCATTCCGGGGCGATGCGTCAGCATCGAACCCGGAATCTCGAGATTCCGGATCTGGTGCTGACGCACCATCCCGGAATGACGAGGTGAAATATCCTGCACTCAATTCGCCCCAGCATCCAGCCGGAACGCATTCTCGACAATACGTAGTCCCACCTCATTGCTGAGCGACATCAGCGATTCCGGATGGAATTGCACGCCGGCGACCGGCAGCGTCTTGTGCTCCAGCGCCATGGCGACGCCGTCCTCGGTGCTGGCGGTGACGGACAACACCTCCGGCATGCTGTCGCGCTCGACAAAGAGCGAGTGATAGCGGCCGATGACGATCTCGTTCGGCAAATTGCGCATCAAGCGTCCGCCGCGCACCTGCACCCGCGAGGGACGGCCGTGCGCGGGATGGGTGAGCTGGCCGAGCTCGCCGCCGAAATATTCGCCGATCGCCTGCACGCCGAGGCAGACGCCAAACACCGGCAGCTTCTGCTCCAGCGCCGCGTCGATCGTCTTCTTGATCCCGAAATCTTCCGGTCTGCCGGGGCCCGGCGACAGCACCAGCAAATCCCATGTCTTCCGCTTGAGCATGTCGAGTGCATGCACATGGCGGACCACGGTGACGTCGGCGCCGACCTGGCGGAAATAATCGGCGAGCATGTGCACGAAGCTGTCGTCGTGGTCGATCAGCAGCACCCGCTTGCCCGAACCGGTCGCATCCGGCGCAAAAGTCGACAGCGGCTTTGGCGGATCGCCGCGCAGCGCCTGGAACAGGGCTGCGGCCTTGACCTGGCATTCGCGGTCTTCCGCGGCAGGATCCGAGTCGAACAGACAGGTGGCGCCGACACGCACTTCAGCCAGACCATCCTTCATGCGAATGGTGCGGATGGTGAGGCCGGTGTTGATGCTGCCGTCGAAGTTCACTGCGCCGATCGCGCCGGCATACCAGCGGCGCGGCGAGCGCTCGTGATCCTCGACGAACTGCATCGCCCACAGCTTGGGTGCGCCGGTGACGGTCACGGCCCACGCGTGGGTGAGGAAGGCGTCGAGCGCGTCGAAGCCGGGACGCAGCATGCCCTCGACATGATCGACGGTGTGGAAGAGCTTTGAATAGGTCTCGATCTGGCGCCGCGCCAGCACCTTGATCGTGCCGGGCACGCAGACGCGCGCCTTGTCGTTGCGGTCGACGTCGGTGCACATGTTGAGCTCGAACTCGTCCTTCTCCGAGTTCAGGAGCTGGCGGATCTGCTCGGCGTCGCCGATCGCGTCGGTGCCGCGCGCGATCGTGCCTGAGATCGGGCAGGTCTCGACCCGACGTCCGTCCGAGCGCACGAACATTTCCGGCGAGGCCGACACCAGGAATTCGCCCTCACCCAGATTCATCAGCGCGCCGTAGGGCGACGGGTTGATGACGCAGAGCCGCTGGAACACTTCGGCAGGCGAGCGATCGCAGGGCTCGGCGAACAGCTGGCCCGGCACCGCCTCGAACAGATCGCCGCGCGCAAACGCAGCACGCGCCGTCTCGACGGTGGCCTGATATTCGCCGGGCGCGTGATCGGCAAACCCCTGCCGCGGCGTCTTCAGATACGGACTCTCGGCGGTCTCGCGCGGCAGGCCCTCGGTCGACTTGCCCTTCCAGGCAAAATCGTAGCTCAGCACCACGCCGCGGCCGGTGGCGCGGTCATAGGCCAGCAGGCGGTCGGGCACGTAGAGAACGATGTCACGCTGGTCGCTCTCTCGTGCGCGCTTCTGCACGAGGTCCTCGATCTGGAACACGAGGTCGTAGGCGAAAGCGCCGAACAGGCCGAGCAACCCGTCGTCATTGGCCGAGAAGGCGGCAATGATATCGCGCACCAGCGACATCACGCTGGCACGCCGCGTGCGCTGGTCTTCCTCGACCGGCGCATCGCCGCGGATGATGTGACCGGCAAGGCGCGTGGCGGTCTTCTCGGAGAAGACGACGCAGGGCTCGCGCAGCACATCGCCGAGGAAGGCGATCAGCACCTGCCCGCGCGCGTTCAGCGCCTCCAGCTTGAAATTGACGCCAGATGTCTCGAGCTTGAGCGGGGGGTCGGAGAAGCCGAGATCAAAGCTCTCGTAGCGGCCGGGCACGGTCGTGCCCGAGGACAGCACCACGCCGCGGCGGCGGTCGAGCAGGTTGATCAGGTCGTCGAGCCTGTTGGCGCCGCCGGTAAACTGCTCCGCCACGCGCGTGATCGCCAGACCCGCGCGGGTCGCGTAGTCGCTTCTGGCCGGGAGGGCAAAGACTGTCCTGTTCATGTCGTCCTCTTACGAAACTTGCCGAGGGAACGCCACACAGGACAAACGAGAAGGCCGCCGCACTGTGCAGGCGACCTCAGACGATTTGGGAAAGGTAAATCGCACCGGCCACCTCTTAGGAGGTGCGCCACCAAAGACGGGCTGGGCAGGCTGCGGTGCTCATGGGCGGATACTCACCATGGCGCGGGGGCGGCGTCAAGGTGAGAAACCTACTCCCCGCGACCGGGGCGCGCAGCGTCCGGCTGCCGCTTCTGCTTGGCTCAGGGCTCCTCGGCCTGCGGCTCCCAGCCGAACCGGTTCTTCTTCCGATCCCATTTGAGGACGGAATAGCCGTCGCATTCCATGCATCCCCAAAGGACGAGCTTGCCGCCCTTGTCCTTCGAGAGAGCGGCGAACTGGCGGTTCGTGCGTATGGCGTCGACAAAGCGGATCTTCGGCTTCTCGCCGTCCGCCTGATCGAGGAGCAGCATGAACCTGCCCTTGGGACCCGCACACTCCTGAAACACGCCGACCACGGCGATCTGCTTCGTGGCGCCGCCGTCGAAGCGCCCCTCGATGGTAAAGGACATGCCGGCGCCCTTCATCGCGTCGGTGCCGTTCTCGAACATCAGCTCTTTGGGGATCAGGTCCTTGCGGAATTCAGTCGCCTTGCACCAGCTCTTGCGGATCTGGTTCGCGGGGATACCGCGAACCTCCGTCGTGAAGGGTTGGAATTCCGCGATGACCCACCAGGCCTCGGTTTTGAGATTACCGTTCAGCGTGACGAAGGCTTGTTGTCCCGGCGCCTGAGCTGCCGTCAGCAGCAGGACGCCAAGGACGATCACCGGTCGAACGATCGAGCCGAGCACGCGGCGCGTGAGAAACGATGTCGACATTCCCTCGCTGCCCCTGGTCGATTGCTCCCGTCTCAACCCAGATGCTTCCTGAAAAACTCCGTCGCCCTGCCCCAGGCGAGCTCGGCGGCCTCGCGGTCGTGCACGGCCTGGCGCTGCTCGTTGACGAAGGCGTGCTCGGCGTCATAGCGGAACAGCTCCAGCGACTTCCCGGCGGCCTTCATCGCCTTCTCGAAGCCGCCCACCAGCTCCGGCGTGCACCAATCGTCCTTGTTGGCGAAATGGGCCTGGAGCGGGATCTTGACGTCGGCGGGCTTGGCCGCCTGCTCCGGCGGGATGCCGTAGAACACGACGCCGGCCGCGAGCTCCGGCACATGCACCGAGCCGATGATGGTGACGGCGCCGCCGAGACAGAAGCCGGTCAGCCCGACCTTGGCGCCGTTACGCGACAGATATTGCGCGGCGCCGCGCACGGTCTGCGTGGTGGCGTCCATGAAGTCGAGCGAGTTCATCTCCTTGTTGGCGCTGTCCGTGTCGTGATACGGCACCACCTTGCCCTTGTAGAGATCGGGTGCCAGCGCGTCGAAACCGGCCAACGCGAAGCGGTCGCACAGGCCCTTGATCTGGTCCGACAGGCCCCACCATTCCTGGATCACGACCACGCCCGGCGCGTTGCCGCGCGCGGCATTGGCGAGATAGCCCGAGGCGTCCTTGCCGTCCGGGCGCTTGAAGGTGATGGCGGTTCCCATGGTGTCCTCCGATGAGATCTTGGGGGAGCGGTTGGTGGCATTTTGGCGGGTGCATGCGAACGACGCAATCACCGCGCAAACAAACTCTCGTGCCCCGGATGCAGCGCAGCGCGCCGCCCCTTGCGGCGTGACGCGCCGCAGATCCGGGGGTCCAGCTACGAGCATTCTGGGTCCCGGCTCGCGCTTCGCGCCTGCGGGACACGGACCCAACAAAAAAGCCCCCTTGCGGGGGCTTCTTCATTTCCCGTCGCATCAGAGCGCTCAGTGGGAGCTGGCCCAGACCTTCTTCTTGGTGAAGTACATCAGCCCCGCGAACAGGATCAGGAACACGAAGACCTGGAATCCGAGGCGCTTGCGCGCTTCCATGTGCGGCTCGGCGGTCCACATCAGGAAGGTGGTGACGTCCTTGGAATATTGCGCGACCGTGGTCGGCGAGCCGTCGTCATAGGTCACCTGGCCGTCGCTGAGCGGCTTCGGCATCTTGATGGCGTGGCCCGGGAAGTACTTGTTGTAGTACGAGCCCTCCGGAATGGTCACGCCTTCCGGCACCTTGTCCTCGAAGCCCTGCAGCAATGCCGAGACGTAGTCCGGGCCCTGCTCCTGGAACTGGGTGAAGAAGTCGAAGATGAACCAGGGGAAGCCGCGCTTATAGGAGCGCGCCTTGGTGATCAGGGAGAGGTCCGGCGGCGCCGCGCCACCGTTCGCCGCGCGAGCGGCCTGCTCGTTCGGGAACGGCGAGGGGAAATAGTCCGCCGGACGCCCCGCACGCTCGAACATGTCGCCGGCATCGTTCGGACCGTCCTTGACCTTGTATTCCGACGCGAAGGCCGCCGCCTGCGCCACCGAATAGCTGGGCCCACCGGGCTCGGCGAGGTTGCGGAAGGCCACATAGGACAGGCCGTGGCAGCTGGCGCAAACCTCCTTGTAGACCTTCAGGCCGCGCTGCAGCGCGCCGCGGTCGAACTTACCGAAAGGGCCGGAGAACGACCATTTGTTGCCCGGAGGCGTATCGCTGCCTTCAGACGCCTTCGCGCTGTCGACCGAGCCTGCGAACAACGAACCGGCGAGCGCCAGCATGATCGCGGTCGAAACCATCGGCGTCGATCGGCTGCCGGTCTTGGCCAGCACCGCATCCGAGATCGAGTTCGGCACCGGCCGCGGCTTCTCGATGCGCGAGAGCAGCGGCAGCACGATCAGGAAGTAGGCGAAGTAGCAGACCGTCAGGACCCGGCCGGCAATGACGTAGATGCCTTCCGGCGGCTGCGCCCCGAGATAGCCGAGCAGGATGCAGACCACGACGAAGATCCAGAAGAACTGCTTGGCCAGCGGGCGATACTTCGACGACCTCGTCTTCGCGGCGTCCAGCCAGGGCAGGAAGCACAGGATGATGATCGCACCGAACATCCCGATGACGCCGGCGAGCTTGTTCGGGATCGAGCGCAGGATCGCGTAGAACGGCAGGTAATACCATTCCGGCACGATGTGCGGCGGCGTCACGCCCGGGTTCGCCGGAATGTAGTTGTCGGCGTCGCCGAGATAGTTCGGCATGTAGAAGATGAACCAGGCGTAGAGCAGCATGAAGCAGGCGACGCCGAACATGTCCTTGATGGTCGCGTGCGGCGTAAACGGCACCGTATCCTTTTCCGTCTTCGGCTCGACGCCGTCAGGATTGTTCTGGCCGGCGACGTGCAGCGCCCAGACGTGGAGCACGACGACGCCCGCGATCAGGAACGGCAGCAGGTAATGCAGCGAGAAGAAGCGGTTGAGCGTCGGATTGCCGACCGAATAGCCGCCCCACAGCAGCGTCACGATGCTCTCGCCGACATAGGGAATGGCGGAGAACAGGTTGGTGATGACCGTGGCGCCCCAGAAGCTCATCTGACCCCAGGGCAGCACGTAGCCCATGAAGCCGGTCGCCATCATCAAGAGGTAGATGATGACGCCGAGGATCCACAGCACCTCGCGCGGCTCCTTGTAGGACCCGTAATAGAGGCCGCGGAACATGTGAACATAGACGGCGACAAAGAACATCGATGCGCCGACCGCATGCATGTTGCGCAGCAGCCAGCCGTAGTTCACGTCACGGACGATCAGCTCGACCGACTTGAAGGCGAGATCGGCATGCGGCGTATAGTGCATCGCCAGGATCACGCCGGTCAGGATCTGCATCCCCAGCATGAAGGAGAGGATGGCGCCGAAGGTCCACCAATAGTTCAGGTTACGCGGGGTGGGATAGGCAACGAACGAGGAGTGCATGAGGCCGAGGATCGGCAGGCGCCGCTCGATCCATTGCAGGGCGGGATTGCTCGGCTGGTAGTCGGATGGTCCGCTCATGATGCGATCCTGAGGAAATAGTACGACGAGACGGCGCGAAGCTTCGGACGAGGGTCCGAGGCTCAGCCGATCTGGATTTTGGTGTCGGAAACGAACTGGTACGGCGGCACCGGCAGGTTAGCGGGCGCGGGCCCCTGGCGGATGCGGCCGGACGAATCGTACTGCGAACCATGGCAGGGGCAGAAGAAGCCGTCGTAGCTGCCTTCATGAGCGATCGGGATGCAGCCGAGATGGGTGCAGATGCCGATCACGACCAGCCATTGATCATGGCCGGACTTGACCCGCGCCTCGTCGGTCTCGGGATCGGGCAGGCTCGCCACGTTGACGGCGCGCGCCTCGTCGATCTGCTTCTTGGTGCGGTGGCTGATGTAGATCGGCTTGCCGCGCCAGAACACCTTGATGTCCTGACCTTCGGCGACCGGACTGAGATCGACCTCGATCGGCGCACCGGCGGCGATAGTCGAAGCGTCAGGATTCATTTGGGAGATGAAGGGCCAGAGCGCGGCTGCGCCCCCTACTGCTGCAGCTGCCCCGGTTGCAACGAATAAGAAATCACGGCGTGTCGGATGGTCCGCCGAAGACGCTGTCGTCACGATTCCAACCCTTTCTTCTTACTTCTTACGCCACCGGTGGAACCGCTCCAGGAGCCCCCAAGGTCCCCGGAACAGTCTGCCGGCGCCCGCGGCCCCCCGCGGCGGCAGAACTTCGCTCATTCACCTCTAAACGGGTGAAACAGCAGTCCAGAATCGTTCTATTGGCACCCTTGCCGGGCGAGCGCAAGCCCGCTATCGGCGCGGGAGCGTGCCATGCACGAATTCCCGGGCAGGCGATGTTTTATTGAGACATTTCCGGCCCGCATCGCCCCCGATACAGCCCTCGCACAGCCCATGCAGATAGCGCTTTTCCAACCCGACATCGCCCAGAACACCGGCACGATTCTCAGGCTTTGCGCCTGCCTGGGCATCGCCGCCCATATCATCGAACCGGCGGGCTTCCCCGTCTCCGACCGCCTGTTCCGCCGGGCGGGAATGGACTACCTCGACCACGTCAGCCTTATCAGACACGACTCCTGGGCCAAATTCGAGGACTGGCGCGCCGCACATGGCTACCGCCTGCTGCTGTTCACCACGAAAGCTGCCACCGACTACCGCGATTTCCGTTACCAGACGTCGGACATCCTGCTATTCGGGCGCGAGAGCGCCGGTGTCACGGACGCGGTGGTCGAGGCCGCCGATGCCCGGCTGGTGATCCCGATCAAGGCGGGGCTGCGGTCGCTCAATGTCGCCATGACCGCGGCCATGGCCGCCGGCGAGGCGCTGCGGCAGATCCGGAACCCGCAAGCCCGATAGATTGAGGAGAGACGATTGAGTTACGCGGTCAAGGAAATCTTCCTGACCCTGCAAGGCGAAGGCGCCCATGCCGGGCGCGCGTCCGTGTTCTGCCGTTTTGCCGGCTGCAACCTCTGGAGCGGCCGCGAGGCGGACCGCCTTGAGGCCACCTGCAAGTTCTGCGACACGGATTTCGTGGGAACCGACGGCACCTTCGGCGGCCGCTACGGCTCGGCCGCGGAGCTCGCCGACACCATCGCCGCGCAATGGACTGCGGCCGCCGCCAACCGCTACGTGGTACTGACCGGAGGCGAGCCGCTGCTCCAGGTCGACGCCGCGCTGATCGAGGCGCTCCACGCCCGCGGCTTCGAGATCGGCGTCGAGACCAACGGCACCATCGCAGCGCCGGAGGGGCTCGACTGGATCTGCGTCAGTCCCAAGGGCGGCAGCGAGCTGGTGCTGCGCCAGGGCCACGAGCTGAAGCTGGTCTATCCGCAGGCCCTCGCCGCGCCCGAGACGTTCGAGGGCCTCGCCTTCGAGCGCTTTTCGCTGCAGCCGATGGACGGACCGGAGGTCATCGAGAACACCGCGCGCGCGATCGACTATTGCCTGCATCATCCGCAATGGCGGCTCAGCGTGCAGACGCATAAATCGCTCGGCATCAGATAGGACGCGACTGGGAATGCAGATGGACATGTCGACGATCGACGACCGCAAGACCCGCGCCCGCACCTGGTTCGAAGCCTTGCGCGACGACATCTGCGCCAGCTTCGAGCGGCTCGAGGACGACGCCCCGCAAAGCCTTTATCCAGGCGAAGCCGGCCGCTTCAAGCGCACGCCCTGGCAGCGCACCGACCATACCGGCGCGGCTGGAGGTGGCGGCGTGATGTCGATGATGCACGGCCGCCTGTTCGAGAAGGTCGGCGTGCACTGCTCGACCGTGCACGGCGAGTTCGCGCCCGAATTTCGCGCCCAGATCCCCGGCGCCGCGGACGATCCAAAATTCTGGGCCTCCGGCATCTCGCTGATCGCGCATATGCGCAATCCTAACGTGCCCGCCGTGCACATGAACACCCGCTTCGTGGTCACCACGAAAGCCTGGTTCGGCGGCGGCGCCGATCTCACACCGGTGCTCGACCGACGGCGCACCCAGGACGATGCCGACAGCATCGCCTTCCACGCCGCGATGAAGCAAGCCTGCAACCAGCCGAACGGGGTTGCCGACTACGACAAGTACAAGAAATGGTGCGACGAATATTTCTACCTGCCGCACCGCAAGGAGGCCCGCGGCATCGGCGGCATCTTCTACGACTGGCACGACAGCGGTGACTGGGACGCCGACCTCGCCTTCACCAAGGACGTCGGCCGCGCCTTCCTGAAGATCTATCCCGACATCGTCAGGCGCAATTTCGCGGCAGGCTGGACCGCCACGGACCGCGAGGAGCAATTGATCCGGCGCGGCCGCTATGTCGAATTCAACCTGCTCTACGATCGCGGCACCATCTTCGGGCTGAAGACCGGCGGCAATGTGGATTCGATCCTGTCGTCGATGCCGCCGGAGGTGAAGTGGCCATGACTGTTTCGAGGCCGCTGCCGCGCGCCATGCTGATCGACATGGATGACACCATCCTGTCGGCCTATGGCCGGCCCGAGATCGCCTGGAACACGATCGCGAACGAGTTTGCCGAAGAGCTGGCGCCGCTGCCGCCGGCGCAAGTCGCAACCGCGGTGCTCGCCTTTGCGCGGCAGTTCTGGTCGACTGCGGAGCCGATCTGGCGGATGAAGCTCGGCGAGGCGCGGAGGCTCACCGTGCGCGGCGGCTTCGCCGCGCTCGCCGCAAACGGCCATCGCGCCCTGCCCGACGATCTCGCCGATCGCATCGCCGACCGCTTCACCACCTATCGCGAGGAAGCAATCTTCGTCTTCCCCGGCGCGCATGATGCGATCGACGCGTTCAGGGCACGCGGCATCAAGCTCGCGCTGGTCACCAACGGCGCCGCCGACATGCAGCGCGCCAAGGTCGAGCGGTTCGAGTTGACTCATCGCTTCGACCATATCCAGATCGAGGGTGAGCACGGTTTCGGCAAGCCGGAGGAGCGCGCCTATCTGCACGCGATGGAGGCGCTGGGCGTTTCCGCAAGGGACACCTGGATGATCGGCGACAATCTGGAATGGGAAGTGGTGACGCCGCAGCGCCTCGGCATCTATTCGATCTGGATCGACGTGCACGGCGACGGCCTGCCCGAAGGCTCGACGGTCAGGCCCGACCGCATCATCCGCTCGCTGACCGAGCTGGTGCCGGAGCGGCCGTAACCGAGCCCGAAGACAAAATATCGAAAACAACCCCATGCACAGTAGGGCGCTGCTGCAATTACAACGGCTTACAGCACGCGCAAAATTAATTTCTGATTTTACGAAATGATTTGACCTGTCGGGCAAAACAGGCGCATGATGCCATCATCGCGACGCACGGGACGTACCCCCTGCGCACCCCATCCGAGAAGCGCCTTTGCCTCTCGCAATGGGACTGCTCCGGCTTGACACTCCATCATCGGCGTTTCAGCAGTCTGGCAGCGGATGCGCGCTGCCGCAGGACATCCACTGATCCCGCATCCCGTGATCGGCGCGTCATGCCGGCTTGTTAGCTTCTTAAGTCAATCAACCGAAAGGACCATCCATGGAACTGAAAGCCGGCGATATCGTCATGCTGAAATCCGGCGGCCAGCCGCTGACCGTCGCGAACGTGAAGGGCGACGACGTGATCTGTCTCTGGATGGGCGTCGAAGGCGACCTGTTTCGCGAGACGCTGCCGCTCGCCGTGCTCGAGCGCCTGGAAGAAGTGGACGAGGATGATGACGACGAGGACGACGAAGACGAGGAGTAGGCACACCTAAGACTGCATCCTCGTTAGATCGGAGCGCTTCGCTCCGGCTGCTCGTGATGTCCGCTTCTCCGCCAACAACGGCGCGGTAGCGGACATCGCCAGATGATTGCGGGACTTGCGATGAAGGCCTTTGTAGACAGCTCGTCTGATTTCGAATCATGCTGGGGCGCGCGTCGCTAAAGGCGATCATTCGCTCTCCAGCAGACAGGGGCGACAGTTTGACGCGACTGTGAGCCGCAATTTTGGACCGCGGTGGATATAGTCGAACGCAGCATCCACGCGCACCTGCGATGGAACAACGAACGTTCCGGCAGATAGCGTGACACCGTTCCGAATTTCCGCCACGTCGAGATGAGTGGCTGGCGCACATCGCGCCCCGGGGCTTCTATGCTCTGCGCGGCGCTCTCGCGGCCGCAATTTCCGCCCGCTCAAGTCGGCACCATCGCGAAAATCTAGCAGTAGAGATATCCGCCCGCGTCGGCTAAGCAATTGAGGACCAGCGGACGACCTCTCGCCACCTCGCAGTTTGGGGCAATGAACGCAAATGTTCCTCCTTGCCGTTCTCGTCCTTCCTTTCGCCGGAAGCTTCATTGCCGCCCTGTTGCAGGTCAATGCGCGCAACGCCGAGGCATGGCTCGCCGGAGGAGTTGCACTCGCCGCGTTCGGCCTCATCGCCACGGCTTATCCCGATGTCGCGAATGGTGGCGTCATCGGGTGGCGAACGGAGTGGGTGCCCGAACTCGGACTCGCGTTTGCGCTGAGACTTGATGGCTTCGCATGGGCCTTCGCAATGCTGGTCACCGGAATTGGCTTTCTGGTGGTGCTGTATGCCCGCTACTATATGTCGCCAAGCGATCCCGTTCCGCGCTTCTTTTCCTTCCTGCTCGCGTTCATGGGCGCAATGCTGGGGATCGTATTCTCCGGCAACCTGTTGCAACTGGTTTTCTTCTGGGAACTGACCAGCCTGTTTTCGTTCTTGCTGATCAGCTACTGGCATCACAATTCGGCTGCAAGGGACGGCGCACGAATGGCGCTGGTGATCACTTCGACCGGCGGACTTTGCCTCTTCGCCGGCGTGCTGCTGATCGGTCACATCGTAGGCAGCTATGACCTGGACAAGGTGCTCGCTTCCGGAGACGCGATCCGTTCGCACGCGCTCTATGTCCCTGCACTCGTGCTGGTCCTGCTCGGCGCGCTGACCAAGAGCGCCCAATTTCCGTTCCATTTTTGGCTGCCGCACGCGATGGCGGCTCCGACCCCCGTATCCGCTTATCTCCATTCGGCAACGATGGTGAAGGCCGGCGTGTTTCTTTTGGTCAGGCTCTGGCCGGCCCTGGGCGGATCGAACGAATGGTTGTGGCTGGTGGGATCGGCTGGTTTGATCACCTTTCTCTTGGGCGCATTTCTCGCGGTGTTCCAGCAGGATTTGAAGGGGCTGCTGGCCTACTCGACGATCAGCCACCTCGGCTTGATCACGCTCCTGACCGGACTGGATACGCCGTTCGGGCAGATCGCAGCGATCTTCCACATCATGAACCATGCCACGTTCAAGGCATCGCTGTTCATGGCCGCGGGCATCATCGATCACGAAACCGGCACTCGCGACATTCGCCGCTTGAGCGGTCTCTGGGCGTTCATGCCGATCACGGCGACTCTGGCCATGGTCGCCGCCGGGTCGATGGCCGGTGTGCCGCTGCTGAACGGATTCCTCTCGAAAGAGATGTTCTTCGCCGAGACGATCGAGATTCATGACAACTCGCTGGTCGATCGAGCGCTTCCCTATATCGTCACCGCCGCGAGCACTTTCAGCGTGGCCTATTCGCTCCGGTTCATTCGCGACGTGTTCTTCGGCCCGGCCCCGGTCGGCCTCCCGCGCACGCCTCACGAGCCCCCGCTCCTGATGCGACTTCCGGCCGAGCTTCTCGTGCTCGCATGTATCGTCGTGGGCATCGCTCCCGCGTTAACCGTTGCACCTATCCTCGATACCGCTGCTGGAGCAGTTCTCGGTTCCAGGATGCCGGAGTACAGCCTGAGAATATGGCATGGCTTTACCCCCGAACTGCTGATGAGCGTCCTGGCGATGGTGGGTGGGGTGGGCGTCTATGTGATGCTGCGCTCCTACCTCCTCGTCAACGAGGGACCGCCCTTGCTCGGCCGCTTCAGCGGCAAGCAGATCTTTGACTGGATGATGGTGACGTTATCCTGGCGACTTGCACGCTGGCTGGCGAGCAAGCTCGGGACGAGACATCTCCAGCCACAGTTGAGGATCCTGGCCGGCGTGGCGTTCGTCGCTGCCCTGCTGCCACTCTATTCACGTGGCATCATGCTGGCGAATCCCCTAGGGGCCAAGTTTGACCTCGCCTTTGCATTGCTCTGGGCGGTGGGCGCTGCCTGCGCCATCGGCGCTGCGGTCCAGGCTAAATTCCATCGTGTCGTCGCGCTGATCCTGCTCGGGACTGCCGGTCTCGTGACCTGCGTCAGCTTCGTGTGGCTGTCCGCTCCCGATGTCGCGCTGACGCAGATCGTCGTCGAGACGGTGACGACGGTTCTCCTGTTGCTCGGCTTGCGATGGTTGCCGAAGCGCGTCGCACCGGTCGGCGCGAGCCAGGCCGCCGGCAGGATTCGATGGCACCGCGTGCGTGACTTCGCTATCGCGCTCTTCGCCGGCGTCGGGCTGGCCACGCTCGCGCTGGCAGTGATGCAGCACCCGGCTACGGACAGCATCTCGCGATACTTCGTCGAAAACGCGTACACGAAAGGTGGCGGAACCAACGTGGTCAACGTCATCCTGGTGGACTTCCGCGGATTCGATACGATGGGCGAGATCACGGTGCTCGCGGTCGTTGCACTGACCGTCTACGCGCTCTTGCGCCGCTTCCGTCCGGCGCCCGAGAGCATTCCCGTTCCCGAACAGCAGCACGCGCAGGATAGCCACGACGAAGCGCATCCCGATCGACAGAAGGGAGACACTGCCAAGGATACAACGGAGACTGCGGCGCTGATGATGGGGCTGCTGTTTCCGGTGATCGGCGTCGTGGCGATCTTCCTCCTGTTGCGCGGGCATGACCTTCCAGGCGGAGGCTTCGTGGCAGGCGTCGCAATGGCGACCGCGTTCATCCTGCAGTACATGGCTCGCGGCACGGCATGGGTGGAAGCTCGTCTTCACGTCATGCCCGTGCGCTGGATGGGCTTCGGGCTTCTGTTGGCGGGGGGCACGGGAGCCGCCGCCTGCGTCTTCGGATACCCCTTCCTGACCTCGTACTTTGCGTATGCCGAGCTGCCTCTGGTCGGCCGTGTCCCGATGGCCAGCGCCTTCCTTTTCGACATCGGCGTGTTCTCGCTCGTGGTCGGTGCCACGGTGCTGATGCTCATCGCAATCGCGCATCAATCGTTGCGTCGCTACGGAGGTCCACTCCAGACCGGCCAGCGCTTGCCCGGCGAGCGGTCGAAGGAGGAACTGGTCTGATGGAGCTCGTGCTGGCGATCGGTATCGGTACGCTTGCGGCGTCCGGCGTGTGGCTGATCCTCCGGCCGCGCACGTTTCAAGTCATCATCGGGCTGTCATTGCTCTCTTACGCCGTCAATCTCTTCATCGTGGCCGTGGGGCGGGTGCGGAGCGGGGCTCCGGTGCTTATCGCAAAGGAGATCGGCGATGTCGCCAAGCATGCTGATCCGCTCCCGCAGGCGCTGGTGCTGACTGCAATCGTCATCAGCTTCGCGACCACCGCTCTGTTCCTGGTGGTTCTGCTCGCATCGCGCGGCCTGGCACGGACCGATCATGTGGACGGTCAGGAGCCGGAAGCGTGAGCGGCGCTGCAAGTCTGGTCATCGCGCCAATCCTCCTGCCTTTGCTGGCAGGTGCCGGCATGCTGCTGCTCAACGGAGAAAGACACCGAGCCATCGTGGCAGGCCTCAATGTCACCGGAACCGTTGCACTCGTTTGCATCGCGGTGATCTTGCTCGGAATGTCCGGTGCAGGAACCAGGGAAGTCTACCGTCTGGGCAATTGGCCTGCTCCGTTCGGAATCGTCCTCGTTCTCGATCGGCTGTCCGCCCTCATGCTGCTCCTGACCAACGTCCTGGCGCTGGCCACGGCGGTGTTCTCTCTTGCCCGTTGGCACCGGGCAGGCGCGCATTTCCATTCCCTGTTTCAATTCCTGCTGATGGGCCTCAACGGCGCCTTCCTCACCGGCGATCTTTTCAACCTGTTCGTGTTCTTCGAGCTGTTGCTGGCGGCATCATACGGCCTTCTGCTGCACGGTTCCGGCATTGCACGGGTGAAGGCGGGGCTGCATTACATCGTCGTGAACCTGGCGGCGTCGCTGTTGTTTCTGATCGGGGTCAGCCTGATCTACGGCGTCACCGGGACGCTCAACATGGCGGATCTCGCGGCAAGAGTGCCCGCCATCGCCGCCGAGAGCCGGGGCTTGCTCGAAGCAGGTGCGGGCGTGCTGGCGGTCGCCTTCCTGCTCAAGGCCGGAATGTGGCCTCTGAGCTTCTGGCTCCCGACGGCCTACGCAGCCGCAAGTCCGCCGGTGGCGTCGATCTTTGCGATCATGACGAAGGTCGGCGTGTATGTCTTACTGCGTCTGTCGCTTTTGCTTTTCGGCGAAGGCGCCGGCGCATCGGCCGGCTTCGGCAGCGACTGGTTATTGTGGGGCGGCTTGGCGACGACCCTGTTCGGAGCGATCGGCACGTTGGCATCGCAGGATACCGCACGCCTCGGCGGCTTTTCGGTGCTCGTATCCTCCGGAACGGTGCTCGCTGCCACGGGGATGGGACAGGTCGGCATCACCAGTGCAGCGCTCTTTTACCTGGTCAGCTCGACGCTCGGCATCAGCGCCTTCTTCCTTCTCGTCGAGCTCATCGAACGCGGCCGCGAACCTGGAGCGGACATGATCGCCGTCACCCGGGAAGCCTATGGAGAAGAGGACGAGACAGGCGAAGCGGAAGAGGACGTCGGCACCGCCATCGTAGCCACGATGGGCTTACTCGGCGTCGCTTTCATCGGCTGTGCGCTGGTCATCGCCGGGCTGCCTCCGCTGTCCGGCTTCATCGCTAAATTCGCGCTGCTCGCGGCGGCGCTCAATCCGACAGAGACGCATCAAAACGGCGCCGTTCCCGGCAGCGGATGGGCGCTCCTCGTTGTGCTGATCTTCTCTGGTTTCGCGACGTTGGTCGCGATGGCCCGCGCGGGAATCCGCATCTTCTGGGCCTCGCCCGATCGCACCGTGCCGCGCGTGCGCGTGATCGAGATGGCGCCGATCATGTTCCTGCTGATCATCTGCGCCGCCCAAACGGTCCTGGCCGGTCCCGTGATCCGTTTCATGCAGGCTACGGCACAATCTCTGCACGCGCCGGCGGGCTACGTCAGCGACGTCCTGGAGGCCGCCCCCGAAGGCAGCCGAAAAGCGGAGGGCAAATGACACGCTTTCTGCCCTTTCCGATCGTGAGCTTCTGCCTTCTCGCATTGTGGCTGCTGCTCAATCAAGCAGCCACGCTCGGGCACATCCTCCTCGGCTGCATGGTCGCGCTCGTCGGCGGGCGGATTCTCACCGTGCTGGAGTTACCGAGCGTGCTGGTCAGACGACCCCGCGTCATTCTGCGACTGTTGGGACTGGTCGCGGTCGACATCGTCCGCTCCAATCTGGCGGTTGGACAAATCGTTCTCGGTTTTGGACGCCGACAGCGAACGGCGGGTTTCGTGAAAATTCCCCTCGACATGCGCAACCCGTACGGGTTGGCCTCATTGGCTTGCATCATCACGTCGACCCCCGGAACGCTGTGGGTGAATTTCGACGCTCAGAAGGGTTCGTTGATGATCCATGTTCTGGACCTCGTCGATGAAAACGAGTGGATCCGCACGATCAAGGACCGCTACGAACGCCATCTGCTGGAGATATTCGAATGAGCCAGCTCATGCTGACCTACTCGCTCGTTGCCGCGCAAGTGCTGCTCGGGTTGGCGATCGGCTGCGGCGCCTTCCGCATCTTTCTAGGGCCGCGGGCACAGGATCGCGTCCTGGGCTTCGACACGTTGTCCGTGAACGCGATGTTGTTGCTTCTGACGTTCGGGATTCGATCCGGCGAAGCGCTTTATTTCGAGGCGGCTCTGGCCATGGCGCTGTTCGGCTTCGTCGCGACGGTTGCACTGGCCAAGTTTCTGCTCCGCGGCGAGGTGATCGAATGAACGGCATCGAACAATTGCCGCCCTGGGCTGCGGTTCTCACGGCAGTTCTTCTGCTCACTGGCGCGGCCGTCACGCTTGTCGGTTCGCTCGGCCTGTTGCGTCTCGGCACATTTTACGAGCGGGTCCATGCGCCGACGCTGGGGACGACGCTCGGCACCGTCTTCATCGCGGCCGCTTCGATGGTCTACTTCTCGGTCCTGCAGAGCAGACCGGTGTTGCACGAAATCCTGATTGTAGGGCTTGGCGTCGTGACCACCCCTATCGCGCTGACTGTGTTGGTCGGCGCAGCCCGATTCCGCGATACCGCCGAACAAAGTCCGCCAGCGCGCGAACCAGAGAATAATTAGGACAAAGCACACGGCGCCACAAACGACCACGCGCTGATTGCAGGCGGCTCTGCGGATCGGCCAAGGCCGGCT
Organism: Bradyrhizobium ottawaense; assembly: GCF_002278135.3. NCBI lineage: Bacteria > Pseudomonadati > Pseudomonadota > Alphaproteobacteria > Hyphomicrobiales > Nitrobacteraceae > Bradyrhizobium > Bradyrhizobium ottawaense. Next base: position 6,488,271 of record NZ_CP029425.2, read on the forward strand.
AAATGTCGCATTTGATTCTCGCGGCGAATGCCTACGTCTAGCGCGTGGATGATACCGAGCTGCGCGCGAGTTCGCCGCAACCTTCAGCCGGCCGTGCGACCCGAGCAATTGGCTCCGCGTTCGGCACGCGCCGCGCTTCCGAGGGGCGAGGCTTCAGACACGCCAGCAATGCGGGATGCCGCTCGGAAATCGGCTGCATCCCAAACAGAGGCCGTGATGACCAAAGTGCCACGAGATCGAATTCAGGGGAACCGGCTGCAGATCGGCCGGTGACCCGGGCGATTGCGGATCGCCCGGGTGCGGCAACTCGACGATTCCAAACCAAGCCGGGAGTTCCTCATGTCGGTATTTTCAGCGCTGCTCGTCCTGACCTCGTGGATGATGTTCATCTGGATTTGCGATCCCGACGGATTCCGCGCGGCATTTGCGCGCCGTCCGCCGCCGATTCCTCGCGATCCGAAAAGGTGACTTTGGAGGGTGCTTTGTCACCCCCTGCCGCCGTGTACACCATTTGCTTTTGACCGCGACGCGTTACCGCGCTCCGCCTCTCGCGGCGCGTCGCGCGTTCGCGGGCATGAGCCGCTTCCAAGCCAATCGAATTTCCACCGCTGGCACGAAATCGACTTGCCATCGTTGGCCAATATGAGGGTCCTGACATGATCATCGTCGCTGCGACGGATTTCTCTACGCGCTCCCATCGCGCGCTCCGGCAAGCTGGCCTTCTGGCTCGCTCCCGCCGTGCCGAGCTGCACCTTGTTCACGTCGTTGATGAAGACCAGCCGGCCGATCTGGTCCGCATGGAAGAACGGGAGGCACAGCGGGTGCTGGTGGAGCAGATCGGGTCCATGCCCGAGCTGCATGACGCTCGCTGCTATCCGACCGTCGTCAAGGGCCATCCCTTCGACGGGATATTGCGCGCGGCCGCAGCAGTCGGCGCAGATCTCATCGTGATGGGCGGCCATCGCAAGCAATTTTTGCGCGATATTTTTACAGGGACCACCATCGAACGTGTCATTCGCGGTGGAAAATATCCCGTGCTGATGGTGAACAACGAGGCCCAGCGGCGCTATGAACGGGTTCTGGTGCCGGTCGACATGTCAGAAACATCGGCTGAAGCAATCCGCATCGGCCTGTCCACCGGACTTCTGGAAGAAGACGGAGCGACGCTTCTTCACGCCTTCTCGCCGATGGCCAAGACGCGATTGATCAGCTCTGGGGCTAGCTCGGCCGTCATCACCGGATATGTCGAGAGCGAACGTCACAGGGCAATGGAGGAACTGACCAGTTTTCTGGTGACCAACGAGTTTGGCACGCGACGATGGTCTCTTCGCGTCGGCGAAGGCGGACCCATGCAGATCATCACCCGTGCCGTCGAGGAGAAGCGGCCCGACATGCTCGTGATGGGTACGCACGGCCGATCCGGATTGCTTCGGGCCTTGATCGGGAGCGTAACGGAGGAAGTCCTGCGCTCGCTGAACGTGGACGTCCTGGTCGTCCCCCCCCGCCAGCCCCAAGCTCGGGATGGCGAAGGAGGCAGTCGCGCCCGAACCGAAGGCGTGAGGCGTGCCGTGGCTCTTCCCCGCGCCGTTTACAGGGCCGAGAGGGGCGCCGAACCTAGCGGCGTCGTCGTTCGGCGTCGCGGGCAGCCAACCTTGGTGCGGTTCGTCTGATCGGACTCCGCGTGATTTTCGGCGGATCACTGGCTGGAAACGTCTGCTGCAATTGTCGATCGAGTTCCTCGTCGAGTTCACGCTTCTCCCGCTGCTCCGGCGTCTCGTACTGCTTGGGCATAGCCTGATCTCCACGTCTGGCACTTGGCACCAACCGGTCTGCCACCAGGATTGTGACGCCAAAGTCCAGAGTCAACGCAATGAAGCGAAAGGTGTTGCGTTCAAGCTTCAACGATATTCAGACGAGTCCTCGGCAATGAAGGAAGCAGCTACCCGATCAGTTGCCTCGCCGCCGCCGAGATCATCACCAGCCCGCCGGTGATCACGGCGACATCGAGGATCACGGTGTGGATGTGCACCGGCATCCGCTCCACGAAGGCCTTTGCCAGGAACGCGCCGGGGATCGCGATCGCTCCGATCAGCAGTGCGAAGGCGAGCACCTGCGCGGTCACGGCACCGGCGAGGCCGAACACCGAGATCTTGATGAGGCCGGTGCCGAGCGAGATCATCGCGTCTGTTGCGATCACGGCGGCGCCTTCGAGGCCTGCGGCCATCAGCAGCGACAGCAGGATCACGCCTGAGCCCGAGGTGCCGCCGACCAGCACGCCGTAGCCGACCGACCCGGCGGCAAGGCCGCTGTCGCCGATCTTGACCTTTCGGCGGCGGAGGACGCGGCGCAGCGGCACGCTCAGGATCAGCATGGTGCCGATCACGAGCGCCGCGCCGGCATTGGTGAGACGCGTATAGCCGTAGGCGCCGAGTGCGGTCGTCAGCGCGGCGCAGGCGAGCACGATCAGCGCGCGGCGGCGGTCGGCGTAGCGCAAGTAAGCAACGGCTCGGCTGGAATTGGTGAAGATGGCGGAGATCGCGATGATCGGCACCACCGGCTCGGCGCCGACCAGCGGCACCAGCACCAGCGGCATCAGGGCGCCGGTGCCGTAGCCGGCGAGACCACCGATGATCGAAGCAAACAACGCCATCAACGCCACCAGCAGGAGCTGAAAGATCGAGATGTCGGCGAAGCCTGAGACGATGGTCACGTTCTCTCGTCGCGGCTGATGCGTGCCGCAGCTTGATCGGCGATGGAAGCAAGTGCGGCTTCCTCTAAGGGAAAATCCGCCGCAAGCCAAGCGTCCTCGGCGAGCGTCAACACATGTCCGAGCGCTGGTCCTTCGGCCAGACCGCGCGCGATGAAGTCGGCGGCCTTCAGCGGAAATTTCGGCGCAGTCCAGCGCTGCGGCAGCTCGGCGAGAGCGCGCCAGCGCATCGAGGTGACGTCGCCACCGGCGCGCGCCCAGCCGAGCAACACACGATCGTGATAGCGCTCGGGGCCGAGCCGATAGAGCAGCCGCCGTGCATTGGCCTCATCCTTGGCGGCGAAGCGCCACCAGCGGTGGCCCATCGAATCCAGTGCCTTGGTCTCGGCATTGGAGAGCCGCAGACGCGCGGCGACGCGCTTGGCATCCTCGGTCACGGCGACGGTCAGCGCGGCGAGGCGCCGCGTGCTGCTGGCGATGAGGCCGAGTTCGCGCTCGATCGCGATCATCGCCGACAGCGGCCCGGTATAGGCAACGCCGCCGATCAGCGCTTGCAGCAATCCGCCCTCGGCCATGGCCAGCACGGCCGCGGATGCGCCGCCGGCCACCAGCAGCTTCAGCATCTCCATGCGCACCCGCTCGGCCGAGAGGCTGGCAAGACCCGCACGCCCCCGAATGCAGGCGAGATAGCCGTCGCGGTCGGGATCGCCGGCACCAAAGGCGGCGTGGATGCGGAAGAAGCGCAGGATGCGCAAATAATCTTCAGTGATGCGCTGGTCGGGATCGCCGATGAAGCGCACGCGGCGCGCTTTGGCATCCGCGATGCCGCCGACATGGTCGTAGACGACGCCGCGCGCATCGACCGACAGGCCGTTCATGGTGAAGTCGCGCCGCTCGGCGTCCTTGACCCAGTCGCGGCCGAACGCGACCTTGGCCTTGCGGCCGAAGGTTTCGGTGTCCTCGCGCAGGGTCGTGACTTCATAGGGGTGGCTGTCGATCACCAGCGTGACGGTGCCGTGGTCGATGCCGGTCGGCACGCTCTTGATGCCGGCGGCCTTGGCGCGCCGGATCACCTCCTCCGGCCGCGCGGTGGTCGCGATGTCGATGTCGCCGGGCTGAAGACCGAGCAGCGCGTTGCGTACGGCGCCGCCGACCACGCGCGCTTCCTCGCCGTCGACGTTGAGCAATTGCAGGACGCGCGCGGTCCCGCCTGCGGTCAGCCAGGGCGCATCGGCAAGAATCGGGGCAAGGATCGGCTCCGCGCTCATCGTGCGGCCCCTATTTTTCCACGCCCGGCACCAGCCGGCCGTTCTCGATATGGGCGGGAACGTAAGTCGAATCCGGAGCGGCGCCGGAGAAGTGCGCAAGTCCGATCAGGCCCGCAATGACCAGCACGATCGCCGCCAGCGCAAGACGCGCGACGACCGCGACCGGCCAGGAGGAACGCGCGAACAGGCCGGACCGCGTCGCGGCCAGGAACAACGCGTAGACGGCAAAGGGAATGAGGAAGATTCCGATCTCGGTCAGAACCGGCCGGATCATGATGAATAGATCCGCTCATACAGCACACGCAGCATGCCGGCCGTCGCACCCCAGATGTAGCGTTCCGCGAACGGCATCGCGTAGTAGAACCGCTCCATGCCGCGGAATTCCTTGCTGTGCACCTGGTGGTTCACCGGGTTCATCAGGAAGGATAGCGGCACCTCGAACGCATCATCAACCTCGGAATGGTTGATGGTGAGCTCGAAGCCGGGCCTGACCCTGGCGACCGTCGGCAGGATGCGGAAGCCGAAGGCGGTGCCGTAGAGATCGAGATAACCGATCGGCTCGACGAAGTCTCTGGACAGCCCGACCTCCTCCTCGGCCTCGCGCAGCGCCGCATCCAGCGGCGAGGCGTCGGTGGCGTCGATCTTGCCGCCGGGGAAAGCGATCTGGCCGGCATGGTCGTTGAGATGCGCCGAGCGCTGCGTCAGCAAGATGGTCGGCTCGGGATGATCGACCACCGCGATCAGGACCGCCGCGGGGCGCACCGGCTGCTCGCGCGCGACGATCTCGAGCATCTTGTCGGTGCCGGGATCGCCCGAGGCGGGAATGATGTTCGGATCGTAGAGGCCGAGCGGAACGTCGAAGCCGAGCTTCGCCCTGGAGCGGGCGAAGAAATCCGCCGCGCCGGCGGCGACAGGATCGCTCTTCAAGATAGGCTTGTTCAAAGCGCGGCCCTCACCTGCTCCGCATCGGCCATGGCGAAGAATTCGCCAGCCGATTCGACGCCGAACATCGGCTGGCCATCGACCATCCGCTCCTCGCCCATGTCAACCAGATCGTAATAGAGCGCCCTTGTGACCTTGGCCCAGAGCTCGGCGCGAACGTGCAGATACGGCGTCAGCCCGCCGTCCCTGGCCTGCTCGAAACGCAACCGGTGCGCGGCATCGCAGGTGACCCAGTCGTCGACATTGGTGCGGAAGCGCAGCACGCGATGGTTGCCCTCGCCGTCCTTCTGCATCTCGACCGCCATGAAGGGCGCGTCGTCGACGCGGATGCCGACCTTCTCCACCGGCGTGACCAGGAAATGCCTGTCGCCCTCGCGCTTGAGGATGGTCGAGAACAGCCGCACCAGAGCGGGGCGCCCGATTGGCGTCCCCAAGTAGAACCAAGTACCATCGGAGGCGATTCGGATGTCGAGATCGCCGCAAAACGGCGGATTCCACAGATGCACCGGAGGCAGCCCCCTCTTGGCGCCTTCGGCATTGGCAGCACTTTTGGCGGCGGCAGTCAGCCCCTCAAGACCGCGATCGGCGCTCTGCCCTTGGTTCGCCATGGTTTGCCCTGACTTTGTCCTTTGGCACGATTGGTGCAAGTCTGACTTGTACGTCTACGTTGTAATCGGGTGCACGGTTCCACCCCGGATTAGTCCGGTGGGGGAGGTCGCCACTTCGTGATGCCGTACATAACCCGAAGCCGATAAGGTGGGGATAGGTTAATTCAACGAATACATGGCCTTCCTGCAAGTCTAGCATAGGCCCATGAGTTGACGTGATGATCTGACGTGATGATCCGTGACGTGGTGACGTGACGGCGCAAGCAAGCCGCGTGGCAGGCTGAAGGAGCTAAACGGATGGCGGAGAGTGTCGAGAAACTCGAGGACGGGATCGTTCGTTCGGCCGAGCAGGTGTCGAGCCAGATTCGCGCGGCGAAGGATGCGATCGCGTCCGTCATCTTCGGCCAGGATCGCGTGATCGAGAACACGCTGGTCACCATCCTCTCCGGCGGCCATGCGCTGCTGATCGGCGTGCCCGGCCTTGCCAAAACCAAGCTGGTCGAGACGCTCGGCGTGACGCTCGGTCTCGATGCCAAGCGCATCCAGTTCACGCCCGATCTGATGCCGTCGGACATTCTCGGCGCCGAGGTGCTGGATGAGAGCACCGCGGGGAGGCGCGCCTTCCGCTTCATCGCAGGTCCGGTGTTCGCGCAGCTCTTGATGGCGGACGAGATCAACCGCGCCAGCCCGCGCACGCAATCGGCGCTGCTGCAGGCGATGCAGGAGCAGCACATCACCGTGGCCGGCGCGCGCCACGATCTGCCGAAGCCTTTCCACGTGCTCGCGACGCAAAACCCGCTGGAGCAGGAAGGCACCTATCCGCTGCCCGAAGCGCAGCTCGACCGTTTCCTGATGGAGATCGACGTCGACTATCCCGATCGCGACGCCGAACGCCGCATCCTGTTCGAGACCACCGGCGCCGAGGAGACGCTGGCGAGGGGTTCGATGACCGCGGACGCGCTGATCACGGCGCAGCGGCTGATCCGGCGCCTGCCGGTCGGCGATTCCGTCGTCGAGGCGATCCTGTCGCTGGTGCGCTCGGCCCGTCCCGGTCCGGACGCCGGCGAAGCCGGCAAGTTCATCGCCTGGGGCCCCGGCCCGCGCGCCAGCCAATCCTTGATGCTGGCCGTGCGCGCGCGCGCGCTGATCGACGGACGCCTGGCGCCGTCGGTCGACGACGTGCTCGACCTCGCCGAGCCCGTGCTGAAGCACCGCATGGCGCTGACGTTCCAGGCGCGCGCCGAGGGCCGCACGATTCCGGACGTGATCCGGCAATTGAAGACACGGATCGGTTGATGGTAGCGGAGAACGGGCACACAGCGAAGGAGATCATCGCGATCCGACGTGCCGATGGCGAAAGCCGCACGCTCGCAGCTTCCTTGCCGCGCCTGGTGCTCGAGGCCCGCCGTATAGCCGCCAACGTCATCCACGGCCTGCACGGCCGCCGCCGCGCCGGCTCCGGCGAGAATTTCTGGCAATACCGACGCTTCGTCTCCGGCGAGCCGGCGCAGAACGTCGACTGGCGCCGCTCGGCGCGCGACGACCATCTCTATGTCCGCGAGCTCGAATGGGAAGCCTCGCACACGGTATGGATCTGGCCGGACCGCTCGCCGTCGATGGCGTTCGCCTCGAAGACCGCGCGCGAGTCCAAGCTCGAGCGCACGCTGATCGTCGCCTTCGCGCTGGCCGAACTGCTGGTGTCCGGCGGCGAGCGCGTCGGCATTCCCGGCCTGATGGCGCCGACCGCGAGCCGCAGCGTGATCGACAAGATGGCGCAGGCGATGCTGCATGACGATGCCGACCGCCTCAGCCTGCCGCCGTCCTTTGTGCCGGCGGCGCTGGCCGAGATCATCGTGCTGTCGGATTTCTGGTCGCCGATCGCGGAGATCAAGACGACGCTCACGGGCCTCTCCGGCTCCGGCGCGCATGGCGCCATGGTGCAAATCGTCGATCCCGCCGAAGAATCGTTCCCCTATTCCGGCCGCGTCGAGTTCGTCGAGCCGGAAGGCTTCGGCGTGATCACCGCCGGCCGCGCCGAGAGCTGGGCGCAGGATTACACCGCGCGGCTCGCGCTGCACCGCGACCAGATCCGCGCCGAGACCAATAAGCTGGACTGGCTGTTCACCACGCACGCCACCGACCGCTCCGCCGCCGAACTGCTGCTGTTCCTGCATGCCGGCATGCAGGTGAGCAAGTCGGGCGCCCGCACCACGACGATCAAGGTGGGGCCGGCCGCATGATGGGACTGCCGCTCGCCTTCACCGAACCGCTGCTCCTGATCGGCCTCGTCAGCCTGCCCGTGCTGTGGTGGCTCTTACGCGTGATGCCGCCGCGGCCGCGCCGCATCGAGTTTCCGCCGACGCGCCTGCTGTTCGACATCGCGCCGCGGGAGGAGACGCCCTCGCGGACGCCGTGGTGGCTGACCGCGTTGCGTCTCCTCGCTGCGGCTCTCGTCATTTTCGCGGCCGCCGGCCCGATCTGGAATCCGCAAACAGGCGCAGCCGACAGCAAGGCGCCGCTGATGATCATGCTCGACGACGGCTGGAGCGCCGCGTCGCACTGGGACGTCAGGATCAGGGCCGCCGACGAGCTGATCGCCAATGCCGAAAACGACCGCCGCGCCATCGCGCTGGTGCCGCTATCCGAGCCGAACCGCGACATCACCCTGATGCCGGCGGGCGCGGCGCGCGTCGCGCTGCGGCAGCTCGCGCCAAAGCCCTATTCGATCGACCGCGTCGAGACGCTGGCCGCGGTCGACCGCTTCCTGAAAGCCACCGGCGACTGCGAGATCGCCTGGCTGTCCGACGGCGTCGACACCGGCCGCGGCGAGGACTTCGTCGCTGGCCTCGGCAAGACCATCGGCGATCGCAGCCTGATCGTGTTCGAAGGCGGCACCTCCTCGCCGCTGGCGCTGGTCGCGGCCGAGAACGCCGCGGCGAAGATGACGGTGAAGGTGCTGCGCACCGACAGCGGCATCGCCATGGGCACCGTGCGCGCGCTGGACCAGAAGGCCTCGCCGATCGGAGAGGCCCGCTATACGTTCGGTCCGCAGGACAAGGAGACCGACGCGGCGTTCGATCTGCCGGTCGAGCTGCGCAACGACATCACGCGGCTCGAGATCTCGGGCGAGCGCTCCGCCGGCGCGGTGCAGCTGCTCGACAAGCGCTGGCGCCGCCGCGCCATCGGCATCGTCTCGGGTGCGACCAGCGAGACCGCGCAGCCGCTGCTGGCGCCGACCTTCTATCTCACCCGCGCGCTGGCGCCGTTCGCCGACGTCAGGCTCGCCGACAAGGGCTCGCCACAGCAGGGCATCACACAATTCTTGGACCAGAAACTGCCGATGATCATCCTCGCCGATGTCGGCACCATCGCGCCGGAGCTGCGCGAGCGCCTCAATGCCTGGGTCGACCAGGGCGGCGTGCTGGTGCGCTTCGCCGGCCCCCGGCTGGCGCAGGCCGAGGACGATCTCGTGCCGGTCAAGCTGCGCAAGGGCGGCCGCACGCTCGGCGGCAGCCTGACCTGGGAGAAGCCGCAGCATCTTGCGACCTTCGCGGCCGACGGCCCGTTTGCCGGCGTCGCTGTCCCCAAGGATGTCACCGTGAGCCGCCAGGTGCTGGCCGAGCCCGATGCCGTGCTCGCCACCAAGAGCTGGGCCTCGCTGGAAGACGGCACGCCGCTGGTCACCGGCGAGCATCGCGGCAAGGGCCTCGTCAGCCTGTTCCACGTCAGCGCCGACATGCGCTGGTCGGATCTGCCGATGTCGGGCACCTTCGTCGAAATGCTCCGGCGGGTCGTCGATATGTCGGGCTACACGTCAAAGCCAGGCCCAGGCGTTGCCAGCGAAGCGACCATCGAGACGGTGGCGCCGCTGCACATTCTCGACGGTTTTGGCGCGTTCGGCCCGCCGCCGGCGACCGCAAAGCCGCTGCCCGCGGATTACCGCGACCGCGCCACGTCAGATCATCCTCCGGGCTTCTATGGCCCGGCCGAAGGACCGCTTGCCGTGAACACACTTGCCAGCGCCGACCGCATCGCCGCGCTCAACACCGCGAGCCTGCGCGCCCGGCACGCCACCTACACCAATGCCGAGCCGCGGGACCTGCGCGGCTGGCTGCTGTCGACGGCGCTCGCGCTGTTCCTGATCGACGCCATCATCGTCGCGGTGCTCGGCGGCGGGATCGCCGCGCTGCTGCGCCGCCGCGCAGCGCCCGCAATGATCGTGCTTGGCCTGCTGTTCGCCTCGCTCTCGCCCGCGCCGTCACGCGCCGACAGCGCCGCGGACGATTTCGCGATGAAGGCGACGTCGCAGACCCGCCTCGCCTATGTCGTCACAGGCAATGCCGACGTCGATTCCATCGTCAGGGCCGGCATGTCCGGACTGACGCTGTTCCTGGCGCAGCGCACCGCGCTCGAGGCCGGCGATCCCGTCGGCATCGACCCCGCGCGCGACGAACTCGCCTTCTTCCCGCTGATCTACTGGCCGATCGTGCCGGGCGCGCCCAAGCCGCCGCAGGACGCCATCAACAAGATCGACGCCTACATGAAGCAGGGCGGCACCGTGCTGTTCGACACCCGCGACGCGATCGAAGCGCCGCCGGGCGCCAACGGCGCCGCGCAGACCCCGGGCATGCAAACGCTGCGCGAGATCCTGTCGTCGCTCGACGTGCCCGAGCTCGAGCCGGTGCCGCGCGAGCACGTGCTGACCAAGACCTTCTACCTGCTGCGCGACTTCCCCGGTCGCTTCGTCACCGGCCAGACCTGGGTCGAGACCCTGCCGCGCGACGAGGACGAGGACAGCGCGCAGCGGCCGGCGCGCGGTGGCGACGGCGTCTCGCCGATCATCATCACCTCGAACGATCTTGCCGGCGCCTGGGCGGTGCGGCCCGACGGCCAGGCCATGCTGCCGGTGACCGGCGGCGACACTCGCCAGCGCGAATTCGCCTACCGCGCCGGCGCCAACATCGTGATGTACACGCTGACCGGCAATTACAAGGCCGACCAGGTGCACGCACCGGCCCTGATCGAACGGCTGGGGCAATAGGATTGAGATGAATTACGGCATCGCATTCACGCCGCTTGTCCCCGCGATCGTGCTGTGGATCGCGCTCGCCGCGATCGTCGTCATCGCGATCGTGCTGCTGGTCGCGCGCGCGCGCGGCGCCGCCGTGCGCGTGGCCGCGCTGGCGCTGTTCCTGCTCGCGCTCGCCAATCCCTCCTTCACCCGCGAGGACCGTGATCCCCTCACCTCGGTCGCGGCTGTCGTCGTCGACAAGAGCCCGAGCCAGAATTTCGGCAACCGCAATCGGGAGGCTGCGCAAGCGCAGGAAGCGCTGGTCGACAGCCTGAAGAAGGTCAAGGGGCTCGAAGTCCGTGTCGTCGAGGCCGGACAGGCCGACGGCGAGACCGACGGCACCAAGCTGTTCGGCGCCCTCGCCTCGGTCTTGTCGGACGTGCCGGTCGACCGGGTCGCCGGCGCGTTCCTGATCACCGACGGCCGCGTCCACGACATTCCGGCCAGCGCCACGGCGCTCGGCTTCCAGGCGCCGGTGCATGCGCTGATCACCGGCCAGAAGGACGAGCGCGACCGCCGCATCGCGATCACCGCGGCGCCGCGCTTTGGCATCGTCGGCCAGACCCAGACCATCAGCTACCGCCTCGACGACCAGGGCGTCACGGGCGAGCGCGCCAAGGTCACGATCCGCAGGGACGGCGAGGTCATCAACGAGCGCACGCTCTCGAGCGGCCAGGCCGCGAGCGTCGACGTCGACATCAAGCATGCCGGCCCGAACATCGTCGAGATCGAGGCCTCGCCGCTCGAGAGAGAGCTGACGCCGGTGAACAACCGCGCCGTCGTCGCCATCGACGGCGTGCGCGACAAGCTGCGCGTGCTGCTGGTCTCGGGCGAGCCGCATTCGGGCGAGCGGACCTGGCGCAATCTGCTCAAGTCCGACGCCAGCGTCGACCTCGTGCATTTCACCATTCTGCGTCCGCCGGAGAAGCAGGACGGCACGCCGATCAACGAATTGTCGCTGATCGCGTTTCCGACCCGCGAGCTGTTCCAGCAGAAGATCAACGAATTCCAGCTGATCATCTTCGATCGCTACGCCCGCCAGGGCGTGCTGCCGATCGCCTATTTCGACAACATCGCGCGCTATGTGCGCGGCGGCGGCGCGGTGCTGGTCTCGGCCGGCCCCGACTACGCCTCCAACACCAGCATCTGGCGCACGCCGCTGGATTCGGTGCTGCCGGCCGAGCCGGTCGGCGTGACGGAAAAACCGTTCTATGCGCATCTGTCCGACATCGGCAAACGCCACCCCGTCACGCGCGCCCTGGAGGGCTCCGCCAGCGAGCCGCCGCGCTGGAGCCGTTTCTTCCGCACCGTCGACACCCGCAATTCCGTCAACCCGCCGGTGATGACGGGGGCCGACGGCAAGCCGCTTCTGTTCCTGTCGCGCTTCGGCGAGGGCCGCGTCGCGCTTCTGCTTTCCGACCACATCTGGCTGTGGGCGCGCGGCTATGAGGGCGGCGGCCCGCATCTGGACCTGCTCAGGCGGATGTCGCACTGGCTGATGAAGCAGCCGGACCTCGACGAGGAGGCGCTGCGTCTGCAGGTGCAGGGCAAGAACCTCGTCGTGGTGCGTCAGACCATGGCCGACAGCGTCCAGCCGGTGAGCGTAACCTCGCCGTCCGGCGCGTCGCAGGATCTGACGCTGAGCCCCGGCGATCCCGGCGAATGGCGCGCCAGCCTTCCCGCGAGCGAGCTCGGCCTGTGGCAGGCTACCGACGGCACGCTGAAGGCGTTGATCAATGTCGGCCCGACCAATCCGAAGGAGTTTTCGGAAGTCACCTCCACCGTCGATACATTGAGGCCGCTGACGCAGGCGACCGGCGGCAACGCCGTGCGCGTGGCGAGCGGCGCCGACGTCGAGCTGCCGCGCATCCTGCCGGTGCGCTCGGCCAGCGTCTTTGCCGGCGACGGCTGGATGGGGGTGCGGATGCGCGACGCCAGCGTCGTCAAGGGCGTCGGCGTGCTGCCGATCTTCGCCGGCCTGATCGGCCTGCTGCTGCTGCTCGGCGCGTTTGCGGCGACCTGGGTCCGCGAGGGGCGTTGATCCAATCGGCTACGGTTCACCTCCCCCCGACGGGGAGAGGTGTTTCGAGTTCTGGGTGCGCACCATTCAACCAAAGCTCATCCCACTCTAGTTGCCCGAACGACACATCGCGCGGCCACCCGCGCGAGATCGCCCGACCGCCGTTGACATAAGCTGACCGTTCCTGCGATGTTACATTATAACATCGCGACGTCAGGGATTGGCGCCTCGCGACGTGGGGGTGGCGTTTCCGGATGAAGTGGTTTCGGTCGAATATCAGGCACGGCGCCCGGCTCGCGTTGTTCGCGATGCTGGTGCAGTTCGCGCTGACGTTCGGGCACAGCCACTGGTTCGCGCAGGCCGCGCCGCTCACCCAATCCTCGCTCCAGCAGACCGACGGCGCCAACGGCGTTGCTGCGGTCGACCGCGCCGCGGTCCAGAAGCAATCGCCCGCCGCTCCCGACCGCGAGCATCAAGGCGAGGACAATTGCGCGATCTGCGCCGTCGTCGCGATGGCGGGCACCGTCATATCGGCGACGCCGCCGGTGCTGCTGCTGCCGCAGGCGATCGAGCTGCTCCACCGCACCACTGATGCCGAATTTCTCCATCTGAAATCGGCCGGCACGGCGTTCCAACCGCGCGCCCCTCCCGCGTCCTGACTCTCAACATCGCTTGATCACGCCCGGGCTCGCCGCGCATCGGCAAATGCCCGGGAGACGTTGAAGTCGAATTCCGTCGCGCCGCGACGGCAGGCCGCCTCCGATCAGCACACAATCATGCGGACGGCGCCTGACTGGAATCAGGACCATGCCATTCAAATTGCGACGCGCGCAGCGTCTTGGCGGAGCGAGCCTGCTCCTGCTCGGCGCCGCCGCCACGCCCGCTTTCGCCCAAACGCCTGCGCAAGACAAATCGTCGACCGAGATCCCCGCCGTCACCGTGACGGCGCCGAGCCCTATCGTGCGCAGAGCGGTGGTGCCGTCGCGCAACCCCGGCCGCGGCACGCGGACCGCGCGGGTGCGCAGCCGCCAACAAGCGGCGGAAGCAGAGCCGGCAGCCGCCGTGCCCGCCGCGCCTCAGCAGGGCGTGCTGCCTATTGTGACCAACCAGTTCGCGACGGTCACGGTGGTGCCGAACGAGGAGATCCGCCGCGAGGGCGGCGGCCAGCTCGGCGATCTGCTGTTCTCCAAGCCGGGCATCACCGGCTCGAGCTTCGCGCCCGGCGCCTCCAGCCGGCCGATCATCCGGGGTCTCGACGTCAACCGCGTCGGCATCGTCGAGAACGGCACCAATTCGAGCGGTGCGTCCGATCTCGGCGAGGATCATTTCGTCCCGATCGATCCGCTGGCGACCAACCAGATCGAAGTGGTGCGCGGGCCTGCCGCGTTGCGCTACGGCTCCACCTCGATCGGCGGCGTCGTCAGCGCCACCAACAACCGGATTCCGGATGCGGTGCCGAACTGCGCGCCGTCATTCCAGGCTTACGGCCTGCCGACCAAGGCGCCGCTAGCGAGCGCAGCGACATCGCCTTGCGTCACCGCCGAGACCCGTACCGCGTTCTCTTCGGTCGACCGTGGCGTGGAAAGCGGCGTACTGCTCGACACCGGCGGCGGCAATTTTGCGTTCCACGCCGACGCCTATGGCCGCACGACCTCGGACTATTCGATTCCGGGCTATCCCTATCTGAACGATCAATCGCGCCCCGTGAACGGCCGTCAGCCCAACTCGGCGACGCGCTCGGACGGCGCCTCGATCGGCGGCTCCTACTTCTTCCAGGGCGGCTATATCGGCGCATCGATCACGCAAAACGATTCGCTCTACCACATCCCCGGCATCGACGGCGCCGACCACCGCACGCGGATCGACGGCCACCAGACCAAGATCAACGTCAAGGGCGAGTACCATCCCGACGCCGTCGCGATCGACGCCGTCCGCTTCTGGGCCGGCGCGACCGACTACCGCCACAACGAGATCGGCCTTGCCGATCCCGCCGACCTCAACAGCGACGGCATCAGGCAGACCTTCACCAACAAGGAGCAGGAAATCCGCACCGAGGTGCAGCTGATGCCGTTCAATGCGCGCTTCGCCGAAGTGACGACGGCGCTGGGCTTCCAGGTCGGGCATCAGGAATTGAGCGCGCCGAGCCCGGACAATCCCGGCACGCTGTTCAACGGCCTGTGGGACCCTAACAACAGCACGCGCGTCGCCGGCTACGCCTTCAACGAGTTCAAGTTCACGGAGGCGACGCGGGCGCAGATCGCCGGCCGCATCGAGCATGTCGAGCTGCACGGCACGACGCCGGACTTCCCGGCCGATTATTTGCCCGACGGCACGCCGCAGGCGGCGATCGCGCGCAATCCGTCCTTCACGCCCAAGAGCGGCAGCATCGGCCTGCTGCAGGATCTGCCGGGCGGCATGGTCGGCAGCATCACCGCGCAATATGTCGAGCGCGCGCCGAAGGCGGCCGAGCTGTTCTCGCGCGGCGGCCATGACGCGACCGCGACCTTCGACATCGGCAATCCCAACCTCACCATCGAGACCGCGAAATCGGTCGAGCTCGGCGTGCGCAGGGCGACGGGGCCGTTCCGCTTCGAGGCAACCGTTTACTACACGCATTTCGACAATTTCATCTATCGCCGCCTCACCGGCGTGTCCTGCGATGACGACTTTGCCTCCTGCGGCACGCCGGGCGCCGAGCTGAACCAGGCGGTCTACTCGCAGCGCAATGCCAATTTCCGCGGCGGCGAATTCCAGTCGCAGCTCGACGTCGGCGCGTTCCAGGGTGGCATCTGGGGTATCGAGAATCAGCTCGACTTCGTCCGCGCCACCTTCAGCGACGGCACCAACGTGCCGCGCATTCCCCCCATGCGAATGGGCGGCGGCGTATTTTGGCGCGACGACAACTGGCTGATGCGCGTCAACCTGTTACACGCCTTCGCGCAGAACAACGTCGCATTGATCGCGGAGACGCCGACGGCGGGCTACAATCTGTTGAAGGCCGAGGTCAGCTACAAGACCAAGCTCGACCGCAACTGGTTCGGCGCGCGCGAGATGATGGCCGGCATCGTCGGCAACAATCTCCTCAACGAGAACATCCGCAACTCGGTGTCCTATACCAAGGACGAGGTGCTGATGCCCGGCATCGGCGTGCGCGCATTCGCGAACTTCAAGTTCTGATCTTGGGTGCGTCGGGGCCAGGGGGCCCCGGCACACCGGCTTTCTCACCCCGTCATTGCGGAGCCGCTGTCGTCTCGTGGTGCACAGAGTGGTAGCCCGAACTACTTCCGCGCCTTGCTCCAGTCCGGGCCGACCGGGCCCGACACCCCTTCGAAGGCGCCGTCGACGAGCTCGAACACCAGGATGCGGGCGGCGTCGACCGGGCCGGGCATGGTGACGCGGCCCTTCGGGACCGGCTTGAATCCGACGCGGCTGTAATAGGGCTCGTCGCCGACCAGCAGCACGAGGCGGTGACCTTTCGCCTTCGCATCCTTTAGCGCGCGCTCCATCAGCAGACGGCCGACACCGCGGCCGCGGAATGGCGGCTCGACCGTCAGCGGGCCGAGCAGCAGCGCCGGCGTCTCGCCGACCAGCACCGGCAATTGCCTGACCGAGCCGACCAGCAGCGTGCCGATGCGCGCGGTGAAGGACAATTCGAGCAGATGGTCGACGTGCTCGCGGATCCTGTAGGCGCTGAGCACGAAGCGGCCGGGACCGAAGGTGCGTTCGTGCAGCCGCTCGATCGATTGGGCATCGCCAGCGGCCTCGGGGAGGATGGTCAGTGAGAGATCGGTCATGTCAATCGCGGGATAGCACCTGAACGCAGCGCGGTCCATCGGGCAACAAGGCGCTCAGCTCCTTTTCAAGGTCGACGGGAGAGGTGTTCTGAAACCCTCGGCTTGCATTCGTTCAACTCCAACTCCTGACGCACTCGCACAGGCCGTCCTCAGCGCCACGTCGCAACCATTGGCCGGCCGTCCAGCACTTCGGCGATCCGCAGCCGCGTCCCTCGCGTGGTGCCGTCGGGCAGCGCCGTGACCGCGAAGAACCCGCATTCGACGATCTCGCGGTTGGCCTCGGGCAGGCGGTCCTGCCTGAACTGCCTGACGACGTAGACCGCGACGTGGTCGCGGCGGGAAACGTGGCTGTTGAGGAAGATGCCATGCAGCACGGCCTCGCCAGTGAGGTCGATATCGCCCTCCTCCTTGAGCTCGCGCCGCATCGCCTGCTCCATGGTCTCGCCGTGGTCGACGCCGCCGCCGGGCAGGTACCAGCCGCTGACGTAGCTGTGCCTGACCAGAAACACCCGATTCTCGGCATCCAGCACCACGGCGCGGACGCCGAGCGTCATGCCGCGAACGATAAGGAAATAGGCGTGGAAGACTCGCCGCAGCAGCGGCTCGAATTTTCGTCGAATACGGTCCAGACCATCTCCCATCAGGCTTCCTTGAGGCCGCTGTCCCGGCCCCGCTTGCACAGTCCCCGCGACCTTGCCATTACAACGGAGCAATAGCGAGGCAATCGCACGCCATGACTCCCAACACGCTGGCCCCCTTCACGCTCGCCCATCTGTCCGATCCGCATCTAGCGCCCTTGCCGAAACCGCGGCTGATCGAGCTCGCCGGCAAGCGCGTGCTCGGCTACGTCAACTGGACGCGCAACCGCCACAAGTACCAGCGTCGCGAGGTGCTCGATGCGCTGGTCGCCGACATGAAGGCGCAGGCGCCCGACCACATCGCGGTGACGGGCGATCTCGTCAACCTCGCGCTGGAAGCCGAGTTCGCCCCTGCCCGCGCCTGGCTCGAGGGCGTCGGCCCGCCCGACCGCGTCACCGCGATTCCCGGCAATCACGACGCCTATGTCCGCGCCACCTCGCATCGTTTCGGCGAGACGTTTGCGCCCTATCTCGCCGGCGACGACGGCGGCATCGGCTTTCCATCCGTGCGCCGGCGCGGGCCGCTCGCGCTGATCAGCCTGTCCACGGCGGTGCCGACCCTGCCGCTGATGGCGACGGGCACGCTCGGGCGCGATCAACTCGACTCTCTTGCAGCAATGCTCGAACGGCTCGCGGCCGAGGACGTCTTCCGCGTGCTCCTGGTGCACCATCCCTTGAAGTCCGATGCACGGCAGAAGCGGATGACAGATTCGGCCGCGCTGCTGGCGCTGCTCAAGCGCCACGGCGTCGAACTGATCCTGCACGGGCACGACCACATTCATTCGACGATGTGGTTCGAGGGTCCCAACGGCAACATTCCCGCGCTCGGCGTGCCCTCGGCCTCCGCGCTCGCGCACGGGCGCTACCCGGCGGCGGCCTATAATCTTTTCAGAATCGAGAAGGACAATGCCGGCTGGCGCTGCGAGCAAATGGTGCGGAGCCTCGGGGCGGGATTTCAGATGGGGCAGATCAAGCATGTGAGGCTGATCTAGGGTCTGTACCTAAATAGCGCCACGTGATTCTCTTGCCTACGTGTTGATTCGGGGGCGAGAGAATGCGCGCTGGTTTGTTTTGGCTGAACGACAGGCAATGGGCGCGTATCGAACCGCATCTGCCGAGGGGACTGACGGGGCCGGATCGGGACGACGACCGACGCATCGTCAGCGGCATCATTCACATGCTGCAATCGGGTGCACGATGGCGTGATTGTCCACGTGAATACGGCCCTTACACGACGATCTACAATCGCTTCAATCGCTGGGCCAAGCGAGGACGATGGTGCGCAATCTTCGAAGCGCTGGCCAAGCCTGGCGAAGACGGCGTCGTACTGTCGCTCGACTCGACCTCGATTAAAGCTCACCGGTGTGCCTCCGGCGGAAAAGGGGGGAGCACAATCAAGCAATCGGCCGCTCGCGCGGAGGCCGCACGACAAAAATCCATGCGCTGAGCGATCCGCTCTGCCGGCCGGTCGTCCTGCATCTGACTCCAGGCCAGGATGCCGATATCGCTGCGGCTCCCGATGTCCTGGCGCTCGCGCCACCCATGAGCGTGCTCCTCGCCGACAAAGGGTATGATGGCGACAAGCTTCGCGGCGAAATCATTCGTCGTGGCGCCAAGCCCGTAATCCCCAATAAATCTAACCGTGTCGTCATCCATCGCTTCAACAAACGCGCCTACAAAGGACGAAATGTCATCGAACGCTGCTTTTGCAGGCTCAAGGACTTCCGGCGCATCGCCACGCGATATGACAAGCTCGCCCGTAATTTTTTGGCCGCTGTTCATCTCGCCGCTCTCGTCGCATATTGGCTCAATTGAGTCTGGACCCTAGTTCGATGTCATTCCGGGGCGCGCGATGCGCGAGCCCGGAATCCATCGGGCCGCAGAATTGGTGGATGAATGGATTCCGGGCTCGCGCCTTTGGCGCGCCCCGGAATGACGGCGGAGAATACCTCACCAGCTCCGCAAGGCCGCCAGCACGGCGAGGCCGAACAAGGCGGCGGCGCCGAGCACGAAGCCGAAGACGAACGGCCACAGGCGCGAGCGGCGCGGCGGAGGCGCGACCGCGGACTTCGGTTCGGGCGGGACCACCATCGCATGCTCGCGCTCGACCATGCGGCGCGCGACATAGTCGGTGACGGCCTCGACGATCACAGTGGTGTCGTGCGATTCGGCGAGCACGATGCGGCCAAAGCGTGTGTCCTGAACGAAGCGGTACATCCGCTTGTCGCGCCCCATCACGATGTGGGCGACGACGTCGATCCAGAGTCTGGGCGTATCGCCCTGGCTGATGCCGCGGTCGAACAGATCGATCCTGTCAGGCACCTGCGCGAACAGGGGATCGAGCGCGTCGTTGAGGATCTCGAGCCGCGCCACCTCGGCGTCCCGGAGATCGACGACGACGCCCGTTCGGTCGGCGGCCTCGATCCGCGCGCGCAGCAGCGCATCGCGCAGCCGCACCGGGCGCGGCTGGCCGGGATGGGTCCCGCTGGTCTCGGGCTCTGACATGGTCGGCCTCGTCCTCGACTTTCCTCCATTAACCTATCAGCAACCTTGAGGCCCGCAAAGGGTCCATAATTCCAGATACTTACGGCGCCCACAGGCGATTGACCTGTGCCAAAAACAGACGATCCCACCCAGGCAGAGCCTGGATGGGACCATCCGTCCTTGGACGTCTTCTTAATTCAGGTCGGCAGCCAAGCCCTTAGGCCGAGACGCGCGACGGCTCTTCCACGATGGAGAAGCGGACGCCGGCCTTGTGGCGGTTCTCTTCCGAGACCGTGCGCCAGGCGTCCTCGGCCTCCTTGCGGGTCTTGAACGGACCCTGCACCTGGGCCGAGCCTTCCACGAGCTTGTGGAAGTTCATCGAACCGAACTCGCCGCCGATCACCCAGAAATTGCTGCCTTTGGTCATTGTCAGTCTCCTGTCCAATAGCGTGCTGCGTTAGCCGAACTGGTTCATCGTGTTGTGGACGCCGCCCGCCTTCAGGGCAGCCTCGCCGGCGAAGTATTCCTTGTGGTCGTCGCCGATGTCGGAGCCGGCCATGTTCTGATGCTTGGCGCAGGCGATGCCCTGACGGATCTCCTGGCGCTGGACGTTCTTGACGTAGCCGAGCATGCCCTGGTCGCCGAAATATTCCTTCGCCAGATTGTCGGTCGAGAGCGCCGCCGTGTGATAGGTCGGCAACGTGATCAGGTGATGGAAGATGCCGGCGCGCTTGGCCGAATCCGCCTGGAAGGTACGGATGCGCTCGTCGGCTTCCTGCGCCAGCGGCGTATCGTCGTATTCCGGCTTCATCAGCTCGGCACGGTTGTACTTGCTGACGTCCTTGCCGGCTTCCTTCATCGCGTCGTAGACCTGCCAACGGAAGTTCAGCGTCCAGTTGAAGGACGGCGAGTTGTTGTAGGCCAGCTTCGCGTTCGGAATGACCTTGCGGATCCGATCGACCATCTTGGCGATCTGCTCGATATGCGGCTTCTCGGTCTCGATCCAGAGCAGGTCCGCGCCGTTCTGCAGCGAGGTGATGCTGTCGAGCACGCAGCGGTCTTCGCCGGTACCCGGGCGGAACTGATACAGATTGGAGGGCAGCCGCTTCGGACGCATCATCTTGCCGTTGCGGTTGATGATGACGTCGCCATTGCGGGCGTTCTCCGCGGTGATTTCCTCGCAATCGAGGAAGCTGTTGTACTGGTCGCCGATGTCACCGGGCTTGTGGCTGACGGCGATCTGCTGCGTCAGGCCGGCGCCGAGCGAGTCGGTGCGGGTCACGATGACACCGTCTTCGACGCCGAGCTCGAGGAAGGCATGGCGGCAGGCGCGGATCTTCGCGATGAACACTTCGTGCGGCACGGTGACCTTGCCGTCCTGGTGGCCGCACTGCTTCTCGTCCGAGACCTGGTTCTCGATCTGCAGCGCGCAGGCGCCCGCTTCGATCATCTTCTTGGCGAGCAGATAGGTCGCCTCGGCGTTGCCGAAGCCGGCGTCGATGTCGGCGATGACGGGCACGACGTGGGTCTGGAAGCCGTCGATCTTCGCGATCAGCTCCTTCTCGCGGGTCTTGTCGCCTTCCTTGCGCGCCTTGTCGAGGAGGCGGAAGATGTCGTTGAGCTCACGCGAGTCCGCTTGGCGCAGGAAGGTGTAGAGCTCTTCGATCAGCGCCGGCACCGAGGTCTTCTCGTGCATGGACTGGTCGGGCAGCGGGCCGAACTCGGAGCGCAGCGCCGCGATCATCCACCCCGAGAGGTACAGATAGGTGCGATCGGTCTTGCCGCCGAAATGCTTCTTGACCGAGATCAGCTTCTGCTGGGCGATGAAGCCGTGCCAGCAGCCCAGCGACTGGGTGTACTTGGTGGGGTCGTTGTCATAGGCGGCCATGTCGGCCCGCATCAGCGCCGCGGTGTAGCGGGCGACGTCGAGGCCGGTCCTGAAGCGGTTTTGCAGGCGCATGCGTGCGACGGCCTCGGCCGACACCCCGTTCCAGGTCGGCTGGGTCTCGAGGAGCGCCTGGGCCGCCTTGATCTCGTCTTGATACGAGGCCGGGCGCTGAAGCGCGTTGATGCCGCGGGGCTGGTAATTCATGTGCCTATCCTTTCGCTGACGATGACCGATGGCCGGCCATCGACATTCTTGACAATGCATTGCGAGATGCGTGTCAGGAGCTAAACGCGAAAACAGAAACTTCGTATAGATGGCTTGTTTTTTATTGGTGATGTCATGTAACATCAGAACATGTAACAGATGTTATTTTGTAAAGTTTGTAAAAAATATAGGTCAGCCAAGCTGTCCTTCATATGCACGGAGATCTGAGACATGGCCGCCGAATCCGGCAAGAAACTTTTCGTCGGCCCGCGCTTCCGAAGGATTCGGCAGCAATTGGGGCTGTCCCAGACCCAAATCGCCGAAGGCCTCGGGATCTCGCCGAGCTACGTCAACCTGATCGAGCGGAACCAGCGCCCGGTGACCGCCCAGATCCTGCTGCGGCTGGCCGAGACATACGACCTCGATTTGCGCGACCTTGCGACCGCCGACGAGGACCGATTCTTCGCCGAGCTGAACGAGATCTTCTCCGACCCCCTGTTTCGCCAGATCGACGTCCCCAAGCAGGAGCTGCGCGACCTCGCCGAACTCTGCCCCGGCGTCACCCATGCGCTGCAGCGGCTCTACGCGGCCTATACCGAGGCGCGCCAGGGCGAGACGCTGGCTGCGGCCCAGATGGCCGACCGCGACGTCGGCACGCGTTACGAGACCAATCCGGTCGAGCGCGTGCGCGAGCTGATCGAGGCCAACCGCAACTATTTTCCGGAGCTCGAGCAGGCCGCCGAAGCCTTGCGCGACGAGCTGAACGTGCCGGCCGAAGGGCTCTATGCGGCGCTGGCCGCGCGCTTGCGCGAAAAGCATTCGGTCCAGACCCGCATCATGCCTGTCGACGTGATGCGCGAGACGCTCCGGCGCTTCGACCGCCACCGCCGCCAGCTCCTGATCTCGGAGCTGGTCGACCCGCCCGGCCGCGCCTTCCAGCTGGCCTTCCAGCTGGGCCTCGGCGAATGCGCGCAGCAGTTGGAGACCATCATCGGCCGCGCCGGCCCGCTCGAGGACGCCCCGCGCCGGCTGTTCCGCATCACGCTCGGCAACTACTTCGCCGCCGCTGTCATGATGCCCTATCCGGCATTCCTCGCTGCTGCCGAGGCGCTCAACTACGACATCCACGTGCTGGCGCAGCGCTTCAATTCCGGCTTCGAGCAGGTCTGCCACCGGCTCACCACTTTGCAGCGGCCGAACGCGCGCGGCATCCCGTTCTTCCTGCTCCGCGTCGACAATGCCGGCAACGTGTCGAAGCGCTTCTCCTCCGGCACCTTCCCGTTCTCGAAATTCGGCGGCACCTGTCCGCTGTGGAACGTGCACTCGACCTTCGATACGCCCGATCGCCTGCTCAAGCAGGTGATCGAGCTGTCCGACGGCACGCGCTATTTCTCGATCGCGCAGATGGTGCGCCGCCCCGTCGCGCCGCACCCGCTGCCGCAACCGCGCTTCGCCATCGGGCTCGGCTGCGAGATCCGTCACGCCGCGCGCCTGACCTACGCCGCCGGCGTCGACCTGGAGAAAACCGAAGGCACGCCGATCGGCGTCAACTGCCGCCTGTGCGAGCGCGAAAACTGCGCCCAGCGCGCCGAGCCGCCGATCACACGCACGCTCATCCTGGACGAGACGACGCGGCGGGTGTCGAGCTTCGCGTTCTCGAATGCGCGGGAGTTGTGAGGGGCACTCTCTCCTCCGTCATGGCCGGGCTTGACCCAGCCATCCACGCGCTTCAGCGTGCGAGGAAAGACGTGGATGCCCGGGACAAGCCCGGGCATGACGACCGAATATGCGGCCGCTGCTCGCCACTATCGCAAACAAGGCCCTACGCCAGCGTATGCACGATCACCGGCCCCGCAGCCGCGCTCGCATGGCCCGCAAGCAACGGCCCGAGATCCTTCTCGATCCAGGCGATCGCGCGCCGGTTCGCCTCCTCCGCCTGCTCGAACTTGTCGAAGATCGAGATCGCGGTCACCGTGTCGTCGCCGGCATAGACGACGTAATAGGCGCGGAAACCGTCGACGTCGCTGATGATCGGAACGGCGCCGTCCTTGATGCGGCGCGCCAGCTCTTCCGCGCTCCCGCTCTTTGCCTTGGCCTGACGGATGGCGGCATACATAACTTCCTCCTCCCGGCTATTGATGTGGGCTTTGTGCCCGAACCGGATGTTACGCCGAAGCGCCGGGCCCGGATACCCTCCTTGGTTAACCCCGCACTAATCTGCCGCAGCGATCTGCAACCACCGATTAAGCACGCCTCAACATCGGTGCCTTAGTCTTGCCCCACTCACTTTTCGCAAACAACGGTGGCCTATTCTGCCGGGCGAAGTGACATCAGGGGGTTCATCATGCGCATTGCGTTGCTGCTGACCGCAACCATTGTCGGCGCGCTCTTCGCCAATCCATCCCAAGCCGGATCGCTCGATGCCGATGCAGCGCAGTCGCTGCCGCCGGGCTTCCAGAGCTATCGCGGCTACATGTTCGACCTGTCGGAGAACTCCGATCGTAAGGATGTCGATAAGCTCACCGACAATCTGAAGGGCCAGATCGACGCGGTCGAGGCGGCCGGGCTGTCGCCGCGCGTGCTGCGCTTCTTCCGCACCGTGCCGATCATCGCCAGCGAGCTCGCCTGCCTCGACGAAGGCGCCGCCACCGCCTGCTACGGCCGCATCGCCCCCAACGTCGAACGCCGCGTACCGCGGACGCTGACGGTCTGGGACCACGACAAGCAGCGCTGGACCAATCCGAACGCCGTCGACCTCGCGGTCGATTCGGGCCTCGGCGTGATCATGCTGCGGCCGGACATGATGCGCTACGAAAAGGAGGCGGTGCTGCTGCACGAGCTCCTGCACGCCTATCACGCGCGGCTGTTGCCGGACGGCTACGCCAACAAGGGCGTGATCGCCTACTTCGCCCTTGCCAAGTCCAAGGACTTGCTCCCCAAGGAATCCTATGCGTTGAAGAATCCCATGGAATTCTTCGCCGTGACCGCCAGCATCTTCCTGGCCGGAAAGAGCGAATTCCACGATCCGAAGTCGCGCGAGACGCTCAAGGAGAAGATGCCGGACTATTACAAGTACCTGGTCGGCGTGTTCGGCTTCGACCCGGAGCCGGCGACGGCAAACGGCCCGGTCGCCTCGCTGAAGTGAAGCGAACGTAGAGCTGCCTTAGCCAAATCAGCCAAAGAGCCGCGCGAAATGCGCGGCTTTTTTGTTTCGCAGGCCGGAAGCTGCGGATGACGCCCAGGCGGGAATTGCCAAGGCGGGGCCCGATCTGCATAGTCCCGCCCGCATCGAGACCCATTTTTCGAAGAGGATAGAACAACATGGCGGACGCCGACCTGGATGTCGTGATCCGGCAACTGGCCAGACAACTGCATACGGGCCTGATGACCCGCGCCAAGGAGCGGCGGGATCGCTTCAACGGCCTGGCGGCCAAGGCCAAGGGCAAGGAGACCGGCGACCGCTTCAAGATGATGGCCAAGGCCACCATGGAGCAGGCCACCGCCGCCGCCAAGCGCCTGCAGATGTCCGCCGACAACGTCGCCGACAGCTACGCGCGGTCAATGCGGCTTGCCGCCAGCACCCCCGTGGCGGCGAAGGTCGAGAAGAAGGCGAACGGAGAGAAGCCGGCGAAGAAGGCCGCGAAGGCGAAGAAGGCCAAAGCCAAGAAGGCGAAGTAGGCGGATGAGGAGTATCCCTCCGCACAATCGGCGCGGTAGGGTGGGCAAAGCGAAGCGTGCCCACGCGTCTGTTGCCGTATTGTAGAGATCGTGGGCACGGCGCAAGGGCGCCTTTGCCCACCCTACGATTCCAGGATTCGGTGGATAGAGCCCCCTCACCGCCTCGGCACTGACACCTGCGTCGGCTCGGCGCTGGCGAGTTCGGCGAGCCTGGCGCGCGCGGCTTCTCGGGTGCGGCCGTCCTTGCCGGCGGGCAGCGCCAGCGCCGCCTCGAAATCGGCGCGCGCATCGTCGGCCTGGCCGCGGGCGAGGAACGCAAGGCCACGGTCGAGGCGGGCCTGCGCATCCGAGGGGTCGAGGCGGACCGCCGTGTTGTAGCTCAGAATCGCGCGGTCGAGATCGCCCGTGGCGGCGAGCGCGAGACCGCGCTGGTGATAGGGCGCAGCGCGCTTGGGATCATGCGCGATCGCCTCGTCATAGTCGGCGATGGCGAGTTCAAGATCGCCGTTCTGACGGCGCGCGAGCGCGCGGTCGCGATAGAGCGAGGCGCGATTGGGATTGAGGTGAATGGCCTCGTCGAAATCGGCGACTGCCCGCCTGAAGTCGCCATGGCGCAGCGCGATCCGTCCGCGCCCCTCATAGGCAAAGGCGATCAGCGAGCCGCGCAGCGGCGAGAAGCCGATCACGGCCGAGCAGATATCGGGATCGTCCTCGTCGCCGCAATTGACGACCATGTGCGTGGACAGGCCGACGAGCACGCACAGGACGATCAGCAATGGTACGGCAGCTCTGGTCATCTTCGACGGTGGCCGGCAGCGAGCCGGTCACGCATCCCCTTTCGAAGGAAGTGTCTCGCCGGGGTCTTAACACCGGCTCCGACGATCCTGTGTGCGCCAGGTCACAAAGCCGACCGCAAATTGCCGCAGGTTCCGTATCAGCCCCAGGGGCCGCGTGAAGGACCACGCGAGGACGAGCGCCCCCATGGGCTGCGCGGGGGATAGTTCTCGTTGGCGCCAACCGACGGCGCCGGCCGCGTGCCGAGCTCGGCCGCGAGCTGCTGAAGCGCCGCGATGCGGTTCTGCGTCGAGGGATGGGTGGCGAACAGATTGTCCACGCCATGGCCCGACAGCGGATTGATGATGAACATGTGCGCGGTCGCGGGGTTTCGCTCGGCCTCATAGTTCGGCACCTGATGCGCGGCGCCCTCGATCTTCACCAGCGCGGAAGCCAGCCACATCGGCTGCCCCGCGATGCGCGCACCGAGATTGTCCGCGGCATATTCGCGGGTGCGGCTGATCGCCATCTGCACCAGCATGGCGCCGAGGGGGGCGAGGATCATCATCAGGATCGAGCCGACGATGCCGAGACCATTGTTGTTCTCGCGGTTGCCGCCGAAGAACATGCCGAACTGCGCCAGCATGGAGATCGCGCCCGCAATGGTCGCAGTGATCGTCATCAGCAGCGTGTCGTGATTCTTGATATGGGCGAGCTCGTGCGCGATGACGCCGGCGAGCTCCTCGCGGCTGAGCTGGCGCATCAGGCCTGTGGTGACGGCGACGGCGGCGTTTTGCGGGTTGCGGCCGGTCGCGAACGCGTTGGGCTGCACCTCATCCATCAGGAACACGCGCGGCATCGGCAAGCCTGCCCGGCCCGCAAGTTCCGCGACCAACCCGACCAGCTCCGGCGCGGTCGAACGATCGACCTCATGGGCACCGTACATCGAGAGCACCATGCGGTCGGAGTTCCAGTAGGTGAAGAGATTCGTTGCCGCGGCGATGACCAGCGCGATCATGGCGCCGGAGGCACCCCCGATCAGATAGCCCACGCCCATGAACAGGGCGGTGAGGCCTGCGAGCAGCATAGCGGTACGAAAATAGTTCATGGCCGTCTCCCAAGGCGGCCGCGGGCGAACCTCTGGCCGGCACCCCGGAGGTATGAATGCTGCCTGCCACCGCAAGGTTCGTGCGTCGCCCGGCCGCACATCCATTGCAGCGTCAGCCTTTCCCGTGCCGCTAAAGCTTGAGCGGGATTTGCGCAAAAACACCCGCATACGTTTAGCAACCCGGAAAGCGCAATCGCGGCTTAATTCGTGGTAACCGGGCACGCCGCGCGGTCGCGGCGCATTGACCGGTTCCGTTGGCACCCCGTCAGCAAGGTGACCGTCATGATGGACCGCTCGAGCGCCGCTTCCGTCGATCCCGCATCTGCTCCCTCCCCTCACGACGCCAAGACTGACGCCAAGATCGACGCCAAGATCGACGCGAGGACTGACGCGAAGGGTTTGCAGGAGGCGTTGTACGAGCAGATGTTCGCCAATGACGAGCCCGGCCCCGCGCCCGATGCGCAGACACAGCCGGAATCGCAGCGGCGCTGGCCACGTCTGAGGCGCGGCGCGAAGATCGCGATCGGACTTGCCCTCATCGCCATTTTCGGCTGGCTGCCGCTGCGCGCGGTTTGGGAGTATTCAAGCGTCGAGGCCGTGTTGAATTCCCGCCTCGTCACCCTGCGCACCCCGATCGGAGGCCGTGTGGCAGCCGCACAGCGCTTGACCGATCAGGCCAGGCTCGACGCCGGGACCGTGGTCCTGCGCGTGGTCAACCCGCGCGGCGATCGAACCCGGCTCGACGATCTCCGGCGGCAGAAATCGCGCCTGGAGAACGAGCGGCCGAGCCTTGCCGCCAAGCTTGCCTCGGCCCAGGCAGCGCAAAAGGACCTGGCGCGGCAGGCGACGCAATTCCGCGACGGGCGCGTGCTCCAGCTCGAGGCCCGGATCGCCGAGATCCAGACCTCGATCGAGGCCGCGGCAGCGCGGCGGGAGGAAGCCAGTGCCGCAGTCGAGCGCGCATCCTCGCTGGCGAAATCCGGCAACGTCTCGACCGTCGAGCTGGCACGGCTGACGCGCGAGCTTTCCGTATCGCAGCAGACCGAGCTCGGTGCGCGAAAGCGGCTGGACGCGGCCAAGGTCGAGCTTGCCGCGGCACGGAACGGCTCCTTCCTCGGCGACAGCTACAACGACCGGCCGAGCTCGGTGCAGCGCGAGGAAGAGATGCGCCAGCGTGCCGGCGACCTCGACGCTGACCTCGCACGCACCGACACCGAGATCGCCTGGCTCGCCAGCGAGATCATCACCGAAGAGATTCGCTTCGCCGATCTGTCCGAAGCCAACATCACGACACCCGTCACAGGGCGCGTCTGGGAGATGATGACCTCGCCGGGCGAGGACGTGCAACCCGGCCAACCGCTGCTCAAGGTGCTCGATTGCAGCGGCGCCGTCATCACCGCGAACGTCACCGAGAGCGTCTACAACCGTTTGCAGCTCGGCGACCACGCGACCTTCGAGCCGAACGACGGCGGCGCAGCGATTTCCGGCACCGTGGTCAACCTGACCGGCGCCGCCGGCGCGCCCGCCAATCTCGCCATCAATCCCGACGCGCTGAGCAAGGAGCCCTATCGCGTGACCGTTGCGCTCGGTGATGGCGCTGCCCACGCCTGCACGGTGGGACGCACCGGCCGCGTGGTGTTTGCAAGGCAAGAGACCGCGCCGTGACGACGGCGCTGACGCCCGGCCTGATTGCGCTCGGCGCCTTCATGGCGATCGTACCGCTGCTCAGGCGCGACAGCACGATGGCACGCTCGTTCCTGGCCATCGTGTCAGTCGTTTTCCTGCTCCGCTATCTCCATTGGCGCGTCACAGCGACTCTCCCGCCGCCGCATCTGACCGCGGATGCCGTGATCGGCTATCCCTTCATGCTGCTGGAAGCGGCCTCGCTCGTCGCGGTCACCTTGTCTCTGCTGTTCCTGAGCCGAACAATCGATCGTTCCAGATCAGCCAGGATCGATAGCCGCGCCTTCAATCCCGGCGCGCCGCTGATCGACGTCTTCATCTGCACCTACAACGAGGAACGATCGATCCTCGAGCGCACGATCATCGGCGCGACCGGCATGACGTATGGCAACTACCGCGTCTGGGTGCTCGACGACGGCCGACGGCCCTGGCTGCGGCGACTCGCGGGTGAACTCGGCTGCCATTATCTCACGCGGCCCGACAACCATCACGCCAAGGCCGGCAATATCAATCACGCGCTCCGACATGTCGGTGCGATGCCGAAGCCGCCGCAATTCGTGGCCATCCTCGATGCGGACTTCGTGCCGCGGCCCGACTTCCTGGCGCGGACCATCTCGCTCATGGACGATGCTTCGGTCGGGGTGGTGCAGACGCCGCAGCACTTCATCAATCCCGACCCGATCCAGAGCAACCTTGCTGCAACCGACGTTTGGCCGGACGAGCAACGCTTCTTCTTCGACATCCTGCTGCCGGCGAAGGACGCCTGGGGCGTCGCATTCTGCTGCGGCACCTCCTCACTCATTCGCTACGACGGACTGGTGCGGATCGGCGGATTTCCGACCGATTCCGTCACGGAAGACTATCTCGTCACCCTTCGCCTGAAGGAACGCGGCCTCAACACGATCTATCTCAACGAGCGGCTGACGATCGGGCTCGCGCCGGAAGGGTTGAAGGAATACATCACCCAGCGCGCCCGCTGGTGCCTCGGCTTGATGCAAATCGTGCGCGGCCGCAGCGGACCGCTGTCGAGGGAGTCGAAGCTCTCCTTCATCGACCGACTCTCGCTGGTCGATGCTTTCATGAGCTGGTCCGCGGTCTACACGTCGAAGGTGGCGGGCCTCGTGGTGCCCTGGCTGTTCCTGCTCTTCGGCATCAAGGCGGTCCGGGCCGACCTGACCGAGTTGCTCCGGTTCTTTCTGCCGTTCTATGTCTGGCACAGCCTCAGCATGGCCTGGCTGTCGCACGGCCGCTCGCTGGCCATGATGACGGACGTGTCGCAACTCATCGCCGCGCCCGCAGTGCTGAGGGCGGTGGCAACCGGTCTACTGAGGCCGAAAGGACACAAGTTCAAGGTCACGGCGAAAGGCGGGGACCGGGACAGGAGATTTGTCGAATGGCCGCTGCTGCGGCTCTATGGCACCGCGCTTCTCGTCACGCTCGCAGCCATCGCCTATGCCTTCATCCTGCACCTGCGCGGCGAGAACATCGCCTACGGCGGGCTGGCTCTGACCTGGAGCCTCTACAACGCGTTCATCCTCACAGTGGTCTGCTTCGTCTGCATCGAGCAACCGCGAAAGCGCAAGGCGGAGCGTTTTGATCGCAATGAGACGGTGCTGCTGCGCCAGCAAGGCAAGTCGCATCTCGCGCGGCTCGCCGACATCTCGATCACCGGCGCCCGCCTGATCGATCCCGATCCGCCGCACCCCGGCAGCGCGATCGAATGCCGGATCTATGGCCGCCCGATCGCCGCGGTCGTGGTGCGGCGGACCGCGGATGGATTCGCGGTGCGTTTCGAGGAAGGCATGGATACACGCGTGCATGCGATCAGGGCGTTCTATGCTGGCGAGTATGTTCGCGCCTATCAGGGCGTCAGGGCGCTCCCGGTCGGGAAAGCGCTGCTGATGCGGCTGTTCGGCTAGGCCGGCATCCACTCGCATTCCGTATGCTGGCATGGGACGGAAAGGATGGCCTGAGGCCATCACTTCACCTAAACTTCGGGCGAATCCACGCCTGCCCCTTCCCCGCCGGAACCCCAATGGTCCAGACCCGATTTCTGATCGCGGCCGTCGCGCTCCTCGCATGCTCCGCCACCGCCTCCGCCCAGTTCGCGCCGCCGCCCGCCAAACCCGTGGCGCCCAGGACCACCGCAGCCTCGCCGCGTGCGGCGTCGTGCCATAACGGTGCGAACTTCGATCGCTTTCTCGCCGACGTGAAGCAACAGGCTGTGGCCGCCGGCGTATCGCAGCGGACGATCGCGGAGGCTTCGCCGTACCTCGTCTACGACCAGGGCATCGTCAACCGCGACCGCGGCCAGCGCGTGTTCGGCCAGCTCTTCACCGAATTCGCCGGACGCATGGCGGCGCCCTATCGCATGCAGAACGGGCAGCAGCACATCAAGCAATACGCCGCCGCGTTCGCACGCGCCGAAAAGGAATATGGCGTGCCGCCCGCGGTGATCGCCGCGTTCTGGGGGCTGGAGAGCGACTTCGGCGCCAACATGGGAAATCTGCCGACGCTGAAATCGCTGGTGTCGCTGGCCTATGACTGCCGGCGCTCGGAAATGTTCGTGGGCGAGACCATCGCCGCGCTGAAGATCATCGACCGCGGCGATCTGCATCCCGACGAGATGATCGGCTCGTGGGCCGGCGAGCTCGGGCAGACCCAGTTCCTGCCTGTGCATTACGTCAACTACGCCGTCGATTATGACGGCGACGGACGGCGCGATCTGTTGCGGTCGCCAGCCGACGTGATCGGCTCGACCGCGAACTACATTGCCAACGGCCTGAAGTGGCGGCGCGGCGAGCCGTGGCTGGAAGAGATCAAGGTGCCGCAAAACCTGCCGTGGGAGCAGACCGACCTCACGGTGCGAGAGCCGCGCTCGAAATGGGCGCAGCTTGGCGTCACCTATCCCGACGGCCGGCCGCTGCCGAATGACAATCTCGCAGCCTCCGTGCTGCTGCCAATGGGACGCAATGGTCCGGCCTTCATGGCGTACCCGAATTTCGCGGCCTACACCGAGTGGAATAACTCGCTGATCTATTCGACCACCGCAGGCTATCTCGCCTCGCGCATTGCAGGTGCCGCGCCGATGCGCAAGCTGATGGCGCCGGTGGCGCAGCTGCCGTTCAACGAGCTCAAGGAATTGCAGCAACTGCTCGTGCGTGCCGGCTTCAATGTCGGCAAGGTCGACGGCGTGCTGGGCCAGCAGAGCCGCGCGGCCGTCAAGGCGATGCAGATCAAGCACGGCCTGCCGGCCGATTCCTGGCCGACCGCCGACCTGCTGGCGCGCATGCGCGGCGCCACGGCGCAGGCGCAGCCGGCGGGGATGGTGAGGTAGAATTTTCGCACTGCACAAGCGGCTTCCCGCGATTGTATTTTTCCGTGAGCCTCCCATGTGAGTAGCTCAGGTTTTCTCCTGAGATTTCCCATTCACAAGCGAGCATCACATGTCCCTCTACGACGCGGCCGTCCCCGCCTATTTGCAAATGCTGAACAGCCTCACCGGCCTGCTCACCAAAGCCGAGGCGCATTGCGCGGCCAGGAAGATCGATCCCAGCGTCCTGCTCGGCTCGCGGCTCTTCCCGGACATGCTGCCGCTGTCGAAGCAGGTCCAGCTCGTCAGCGATTTCGCCGCCAAGGGCTGCGCCCGGCTGACCCATAGCGAGGTGCCCTCGACACCCGACACCGAGACCAGCTTTGCGGAATTGAAGCAGCGGCTGGCCAAGACCATCGACTATGTGAAGTCGTTCAAGCCCGAGCAGTTCGAAGGTGCCGAGACCAAGGACGTCACCTTCCCCGCCGGCCCCGACAAATCCATCACCATGAAGGGCCAGCAATTCCTCAGCGCGTTCTCGCTGCCGAACTTCTATTTCCACGCCACGACCGCCCACGGCATTTTGCGCCACAACGGCGTCGAGATCGGCAAGCGGGATTTCATGGGCGCGAACTGATTTGCGAAATTGCACGGCCGTGGCGGTCGTAATCCACTGTCACGGCCAAAATCGCACATGAATTATGCTACGCGGGCCCCGTCGCGTAGCTCGCCTGCACTTTCCGTATGGCTTCTCCCTTGCGCCCGATGTCGCGATGCACAAGTGTTCGGGACCTCACACCCCTGGAAGCATTCCCCATGAGCCGTTCGACCAAATTGTTTGAGACCTATAAGCTCGGCCCGATCACGCTGGCCAACCGCCTGGTGATGGCGCCGCTGACGCGCAACCGAGCCGTGCCCGGCACATTCGTGCCTGGTGCGCTCGCCGCCGATTATTATGGCCAGCGCGCCTCCGCAGGGCTCCTGATCACCGAAGCGAGCCAGATCTCGCAGCAGGGCCAGGGCTACCAGGACACGCCCGGCATCTATTCCAAGGACCAGGTTGCCGGCTGGCGCAAGGTCACCGACAAGGTGCACGCGCGCGGCGGCAAGATCTTCATCCAGCTCTGGCATGTCGGCCGCATCTCGCATGTCGATCTGCAGGCGGGTGGCGCAGCCCCTGTGGCACCGAGCGCGATCCGCGCCAAGGGCAAGACCTTCGTGAACGGCGGCTTCGCCGACGTCTCCGAACCGCGCGCGCTCGAGCTCGCCGAAATCCCCGGCATTATCGACGATTTCAAGCGCGCCACGAAGAACGCGCTGGAGGCCGGCTTCGACGGCGTCGAGATTCACGGCGCCAACGGTTATTTACTTGAGCAGTTTGCCAAGGACGGCGCCAACAAGCGCACCGACGCCTATGGTGGCTCGATCGAGAACCGCGCGCGGCTGATGCTGGAGGTGTCCAAGGCCGTGGTGGCCGAGGCCGGTGCCGACCGTACCGGCATCCGCATCTCGCCGGTGACGCCGGCCAACGATATCTCGGATTCCAACCCGCAAGCCCTGTACGACCATATCGTCGACGGCCTCAGCGCGCTGAAGCTGGTCTATCTCCATGTCGTCGAAGGCGCCACCGGCGGCCCGCGCGACATCGCGCCGTTTGATTATGCATCCTTGCGCAAGCGCTTTGCCGGCGCCTATGTCGCCAATAACGGCTACGATTTCGGTCTCGCCACCAAGGTGCTGGACACCAATGCGGCCGACCTCATCGCCTTCGGCAAGCCCTTCATCTCCAACCCCGACCTCGTCGAGCGGCTGAAGCAGGGCGCAGCACTGAACGACTGGGACAAGAACACGTTCTACGGCGGCGGCGCGAAGGGTTACACGGATTACCCGACGCTGGCGGCCGAGCCGGCGGAGTAAGGCTTCGCGCTCTCCGCCGTCATTGCGAGGAGCCGGCGACAAAATTGCGAAGCAATTTTGCGCTGGCGACGAAGCAATCCAGACTGCCTCCGCCGGAAGATTCTGGATTGCTTCGCTGCGCTCGCAATGACGGTGTGGTGAACAGAGTGGCTCACAACAAAAAGGCCGGGATCGCTCCCGGCCTTTCGATCTTGATGGATGGCCGGGTCCAGCCCGGCCATGACGTCTCACGACGTCACTTCGCTTCCGCGCGCTTGGGCGGGGTGGCCGGCCACGACTTGATCAGGGTGTCGTAGTCGACGGTCTCGCCCTTCGGCTTCTCGTTGGCGAGCTTGCGCTGCGGAGCAATCGTGCCGTCCTTCTGGGCCTTGGCGAACCAGTATTCGGCCGTCTCCTTCTTGTGCAGCTTGGGACCGCAGGCGCCCTGCACGCCGGACTTCTCCAGGCGCTCCATGACGGAGTCCTGAGCGGCGGCCAGCGCGTCCATCGCCTGCTGCGGGGTCTTCGCACCGGACGACGCATCGCCGATGTTCTGCCACCACAGCTGCGCGAGCTTCGGGTAGTCGGGCACGTTGTTGCCGGTCGGGGTCCACTGCACGCGCGCGGGCGAGCGGTAGAACTCGATCAGGCCGCCGAGCTTCGGCGCACGCTCGGTGAACGACTTGTCCCAGATGTCGGATTCACGGATGAAGGTGAGACCGACATGGCTTTTCTTCAAGCTCACCGACTTCGAGATGATGAACTGGAGATAGAGCCAGGCCGCCTTGCGGCGATCCGCCGGGGTCGACTTCAGCAGCGTCACGGAGCCGGCGTCCTGGTAGCCGAGCTTCATGCCTTCCTTCCAGTACGAACCGTGCGGCGAGGGAGCCATACGCCATTTCGGCGTACCGTCCGCGTTCATCACGGCGATGCCCGGCTTCACCATGTCGGCGGTGAAAGCGGTGTACCAGAACATCTGCTGGGCGATGTTGCCCTGCGCCGGCACCGGGCCTGCTTCGGAGAACGTCATGCCCTGCGCCTGCGGCGGCGCGTACTTCTTCAGCCACTCGAGGTACTTGGTGATCGAGTAGACCGCGGCGGGACCGTTGGTGTCGCCACCACGCTCCACCGAGGAGCCGACCGGACGGCAGCCTTCCATGCGGATGCCCCATTCGTCGACAGGCAGGCCGTTCGGAATGCCTTTGTCACCGTTGCCGGCCATCGACAGCCAGGCGTCGGTGAAGCGCCATCCGAGCGAGGGGTCCTTCTTGCCATAGTCCATATGGCCGTAGACCTTGACGCCGTTGATCTCCTTGATGTCGTTGGTGAAGAACTCGGCGATGTCCTCATAGGCGGACCAGTTCACGGGCACGCCGAGCTCGTAGCCATACTTGGCCTTGAACTTGGCCTTGTAGTCGGCGTTGGTGAACCAGTCGTAGCGGAACCAATAGAGGTTGGCGAACTGCTGGTCGGGCAGCTGATAGAGCTTGCCGTCCGGCCCCGTGGTGAACGACTTGCCGATGAAGTCGTTGACGTCGAGCATGGGATCGGTGACGTCCTTGCCCTCGCCGGTCATGTAGTCCGAGAGCACGACGGTCTGGCCGTAGCGGAAATGCGTGCCGATCAGGTCGGAATCGTTGATCCAGCCGTCATAGACGTTCTTGCCGGACTGCATCTGGGTCTGCAGCTTCTCGACGACGTCACCTTCCTGGATGAGGTCGTGCTTGAGCTTGATGCCGGTGAGCTCGGAGAACGCCTTGGCCAGCGTCTGCGACTCGTATTCGTGGGTCGTGATGGTCTCGGAGACGACGTTGATCTCCATGCCCTTGAAGGGCTCGGCGGCCTTGGCGAACCACTCCAGCTCCTTCTTCTGGTCTTCCTTCGACAGCGTCGAGGGAGTGAATTCCGCGATCCACTTCTGGATCACGGCGTCGTCGGCGGCGCGGACCGGCGCCGAGACGGCGAACGACACCGCAATGATGGCGGCGGCGCTGGACATGGTCAGAAAGCTATTCTTGGCCAATGGACCTTTCCTTCTCCTAAACTGTCGCATGTTGTTCCTCCGTTGCAGCGACAAACTTTTATACAGACCCGGATTGCCCCCGGATCTGGCCGTCCCTTCGCGAGCTTCAGACCGTGCGAAAAATGAGCACGGCCGTGACCAGCGAAATTCCACTTGCGAGCCACAGGCGCGAGATTTCAACGCCCTCCTCGCCGATCGGCAGCGTTGCGATCGCATCGGTGCCGAAGAAGCCGATCCAGAGAAGGTGGATGACCGCCGCCGATATCAGCGAGATGAACAGGCGGTCGCCGCGCGTGGTTGGAATTCGGAGCACGCCGACGCGCTCGGCTTCGGGATAGACCGCCGCAAGCCACGTCATCACGGCGAGCGTGCAGGCGAGCGCGGCGAAGAAGATCGCCGTCGGCAGCGTCCAGGCCATCCATGCGATGGATTCCATTGATGCCTCCTTACACGCGACCGAGCGCAAAACCGCTCGCGATGTAGTTGCGGACGAACCAGATCACGAGCGCGCCCGGGATGATGGTGAGCACGCCGGCCGCTGCCAAGAGGCCCCAATCCATGCCCGATGCCGATACCGTGCGGGTCATGATCGCCGCGATCGGCTTGGCCGACACTGAGGTCAGCGTGCGCGCAAGCAGAAGCTCGACCCAGGAGAACATGAAGCAGAAGAAGGCGGCGACACCGATGCCGCTCGCGATCAACGGCACCAGGATCTTGATGAAGAAGCGCGGGAAGGAATAGCCGTCGAGGAAGGCGGTCTCGTCAATCTCGCGCGGCACGCCGGAGACGAAGCCCTCGAGGATCCACACCGCCAGCGGCACGTTGAAGATGCAATGCGCGAGCGCGACCGCCCACGGCGTATCGAACAGGCCGATCGCCGAATAAAGGTTGAAGAACGGCAGCGCGTAGACCGCGGCCGGCGCCATGCGGTTCGACAAGAGCCAGAAGAACAGATGCTTGTCGCCGAGGAAGCGGTAGCGCGAGAAGGCGTAGGCCGCAGGCAAGGCCACCGAGATCGAGATGATGGTGTTGAGAACGACATATTCCAGCGAGTTGATGTAGCCGGAATACCAGCTCTCGTCGGTGAAGATGCGCTTGTAGTGCTGCAGCGTCGGGGTATGCGGCCACAGCGTCATCGTCGAGACGATCTCGCTGTTGGTCTTGAAGCTCATGTTGACGAGCCAGTAGATCGGCAGCAGCAGGAAGATCAGGAACAGCCCCATGATGAGGCGGCGGCCGGGAATCGAATGCATCAGGCCACTCCTTCCTTTGGCTTGAGCGCGGTCACGGGCTTGAGCGCGGCCGCAGGCTTCGGCTCCGCCGCCGGCTCACTTTCGGCCTGAACCTTCCGCTCGGCGCCGGCATTGGTCATGACGGTATAGAAGATCCAGCAGACGATCAGGATGATCAGATTGTAGACCAGCGACAGCGCCGCGGCCTTGCCGAGGTCGAACTGGCCGAGCGCGATCTTGACGAGCTCGATCGACACGAAGGTGGTGGAGTTGCCGGGCCCGCCGCCGGTGACCACGAACGGCTCGGTGTAGATCATGAAGCTGTCCATGAAGCGGAGCAGCACGGCGATCAACAGCACCCGGTTCATCTTCGGCAGCTGGATCGCCTTGAACACGGCCCAGCGCGAGGCACCGTCGATCTGGGCGGCCTGGTAATAGGCTTCGGGAATCGATTTCAGGCCGGCATAGCAGAGCAGCGCGA
The DNA here is from genome assembly GCF_002278135.3 of Bradyrhizobium ottawaense. Taxonomy (NCBI): domain Bacteria; kingdom Pseudomonadati; phylum Pseudomonadota; class Alphaproteobacteria; order Hyphomicrobiales; family Nitrobacteraceae; genus Bradyrhizobium; species Bradyrhizobium ottawaense. Next base: position 6,526,083 of record NZ_CP029425.2, read on the forward strand.
CGAGGCTGGTCCAGTGCCAGACGTCCATCACGATGACGGTGACCCAGGCGTCGATGTCGTTGGAGACGTAATTGTAGTCGATGCCCGCGGCATTGAGGACGTAGCCGAGCAGCCCGATGTCGGGACGCCCGAAGATCTGCCAGATCGTGCCGACCACGTTCCACGGAATCAGCAGCGGCAGTGCGAGGATCACGAGGCAGGCCGCCACCGTCCAGCCCTCGCGCGGCATCGACAACGCGACGACGATGCCGAGCGGCACCTCGATCGCGAGGATCACCAGCGAGAAGAACAGATTGCGTCCGAGCGAGGCAAGGAAGCGGCCGCCGAGATCGGTCGACGGATCGAGCAATTCCTTGAACCAGCCGACGCCGTTCCAGAAGAACTGGTTGTTGCCGAAGGTGTCCTGCATCGAATAGTTCACCACCGTCATCAGCGGCAGCACCGCCGAGAAGGCGACGACCAGGAACACCGGCAGCACCAGGAACCAGGCTTTTTGGTTGACGGTCTTGTCCATCAGGCGGCCCCCTCCACCAGAAGGCTGTCGGCATAGACGTGGACGTGCGACGGATCGAATTTCAGTCCGGCCATGCCATCCGAGCTGGTGAATCCCGCGGGCGCGCGCGCCGCGAGCTTTGCATCACCCAAGCGAGCGCGCGCAAAACGGATGCGGCCGAGATCGTCGAGGCGCTCGATCTTCGCGGTGAGCAGGCCGGGCGCGGGGGCCACGACCTCCACGAATTCGGGACGGACGCCGATCTCGATCTTCGCGCCGACAGGCAGATTGTCGTAGGCACGGTTCAGCGCGATGACGTGACCGCCGATGCGCGCCTCGCGCCCCCTCACCTCGGCCGGCAGGATGTTCATGCCCGGCGAGCCGATGAAATAGCCGACGAAGGTGTGCGCCGGCTTGTCAAACAGCTCGGCAGGCGTACCGCTCTGCACCACGCGGCCGTCATGCATGACGACGACGGTGTCGGCGAAGGTCAGCGCCTCAGTCTGGTCGTGGGTGACGTAGATCATTGTGAGGTCGAGCTCACGGTGCAGCGCTTTCAGCTTGGAGCGGAGCTGCCATTTCAATTCGGGATCGATCACCGTCAGCGGCTCGTCGAACAGCACGGCGGCGACGTCGGAGCGGACGAGGCCACGGCCGAGCGAGATCTTCTGCTTGGCGTCAGCGGTCAGCCGCATCGCCTTGCGGTTTAGATAGGGTTCGAGATCGAGCAGGCGGCCGATCTCGGCGACGCGCTTGTCGATTTCGGCCTTCGGCACGCCGCGGTTCTTCAGCGGAAACGCCAAATTCTGTCCGACCGTCATGGTGTCGTAGATCACCGGAAACTGGAACACCTGCGCGATATTGCGCTTCTGGGTTGACAGAGGTGTGATGTCCTTGCCGTCGAACAGGATTTGCCCTCGCGACGGCGTGATGATGCCGGAGATGACGTTGAGCAGCGTGGTCTTGCCGCAGCCGGACGGACCAAGCAGCGCATACGCGCCGCCCTGCCGCCAGGTCATGGTCACCGGCTTCAGCGCAAAACTGTCCTGCGGCGCATCATTGCCGCCGTAGGAATGGGCGAGATCGACGAGGTCAATGCGGGCCATGGCGCATCCCCTCCTACGATCCAGGTGCTGCGACCAGCCGGTCGGCAGCGTCGAACACGAAGACATCATTCGGATCGAGCACGGCATCGAGCATCTGGCCGGGCTCGAACTCGTGAACGCCGTGCAGCACCGCCACCCAGTTCGATCCTTCGCGGGTCAGATGCACGAAACTCTCCGAACCGGTGATCTCGGTCACCGTGACAGTGGCATGGAAGGCATGACGATCAGCCTCGCCATTGGCGAGCGCGAGCTGATGCGCGCGAAAACCGACGCGATAGGCGCCGTCGGCAAGGCCTGAATAAAGGCCGGAGGCAGGCGAAGCGGTGCCGCCGGCATATTGAACGGAGCCGCTCTTCTTCTCGATACCGACGAGATTGAGCGGCGGATCGGAAAACACCTGAGCAACGCGCAGCGTCTGCGGCCGGCGGTAGACATTGGCGGTCTCGCCGATCTGGAGCGCCTGGCCTTCCCACATGCACACCGTGTTGCCGCCGAGCAAAAGCGCCTCGGTCGGCTCGGTGGTGGCATAGACGAAGATCGCGCCCGAGGCCTCGAAGATGCGCGGCAGCTCGGCGCGCAGCTCCTCGCGCAGCTTGTAGTCGAGATTGGCGAGCGGCTCGTCGAGCAGCACGAGATCGGCGCCCTTGACCAGCGCGCGCGCGATCGCGGTGCGCTGCTGCTGGCCGCCGGAGAGCTGGAGCGGCGTGCGCTTCAGAAACGGCTCGAGCCGCAGCAGTTTTGCGGCCTCCGCCACCCGCGTCTCGATCTCGTCGCGTGGCTTGCCCTGCACGCGCAGGGGCGAGGCGATGTTCTCGTAGACGGTGAGCGAGGGGTAGTTGATGAACTGCTGGTAGACCATCGCGACCGAACGCTGGCGCACGTCGGCGCCGGTAACGTCCTTGCCGTTGACCAGCACCTTGCCCGAGGTCGGCTTGTCGAGGCCGGCGAGCAGCCGCATGATCGAGGTCTTGCCCGACAGCGTCGGCCCGAGCAGCACGTTCAGCGTTCCGCTCTCGAGCGTCAGCGAGACGTCGCGGATATGCTGGACCCCCTCGACGGTTCGGGTCACGTGATCGAGCGTCACGGTCATGAGCGTCCTCCCGCTTCCAGCAGAGGACTTTGCGGCACGGCGTGGGTCCTGATCCAGTCGTCAAGCGCAGCAATCTCATCGGCAGATAGTCGCAGGCCGAGCTTGGAACGGCGCCAGACGACGTCCTCGGCGGTCACGGCCCATTCGTTGGCCATGAGGTAGCGGACCTCGCGCTCGGTCAGCGTCGCGCCAAAGCTCTGGCCGAGATCGGCCGATGATTTGGCGTCGCCGAGCAGCTTGATGGCCTTGGTGCCATAGGCGCGCGCGAGCCGCCTGGCGTGCTCGTGGCTGAGGAAGGGATAACCGCGCTGCAGCTCGGCGATCAGGCCGTCGATGTCGGACACATTCATGTCGCCGCCGGGCAGCGGCCATTTGCCGGTCCACCCTTCCCGCGCTTTTGCGCTGCGAAGATAGGGCGCGAGCCGCTCCAGCGCTTCCTCGGCGAGGCGGCGATAGGTGGTGATCTTGCCGCCATAGATCGACAGCAGCGGCACGCCGCCGGGCGTGTCGAGCTCGAACACGTAGTCGCGCGTCGCGGCCTTGGCTTCGCTGGCGCCGTCGTCATAGAGCGGCCGCACGCCGGAATAGGTCCAGACCACGTCGTCCGGGGTCACGGGCTTTGCCAGATATTCGCTCGCCGCGGTGCAGAGATACTGGATCTCCTCCGCCGTCGCCTTCACCTTGGCGGGATCGCCGTCATAGTCGCGATCCGTGGTGCCGATCAGCGTAAAATCGTCCTGGTACGGAATCACGAAGATGATGCGGCCGTCCGCGTTCTGGAACATGTAGGCGCGGTCGTGGTCGTAGAGCTTCCTGACCACGATGTGCGAGCCCTGCACCAGGCGCACCTTGGCTTTCGCGTTGACACCGGCGCCGCGGCCGAGCACGTCCTCGACCCAGGGGCCGCCGGCGTTGACCAGAGCCTTTGCCTGGACCTGCGAGCGCTCACCGGTCAGCGTGTTGACCATGCTCACGGTCCAGAGGCCGTCGGACTGCTTGATATCCGTTGCGCGGGTGCGGGTGCGGATCTCGGCGCCCTTGTCGGCGGCATCGCGTGCATTGAGCACGACGAGGCGGGCGTCATCGACGAAACAGTCGGAGTATTCAAAGGCGCGACTGTAGCGATTCGGGATCAGCGGCTTGCCGACCTCGTCACGCCGCAGATCGACCGAGCGGGTCGCCGGCAACAGATGACGGCCGCCGATGTGATCATAAAGGAAGAGGCCGAGCCGCAGCAGCCAGGCGGGGCGCAGACCGGCGTGATGCGGCAATACGAAACGCAAGGGGCGGATGATGTGGGGCCCGATGCCCCAGAGGATCTCGCGCTCGATCAGCGCCTCGCGAACGAGGCGAAACTCGTAATATTCGAGATAGCGCAGGCCGCCATGCACCAGCTTGGTCGACCAGGACGACGTCCCGCTCGCCAAATCGTTCATTTCGCACAGGAAAACCGTGTTGCCGCGGCCCACCGCGTCGCGCGCGATGCCGCAGCCATTAACACCGCCTCCAATGATGGCGAGGTCGAAAATACGCTCCAACAGACGCATCCCCCGGGCGACCGCTCGTTCCGTCGAGCGGCTACTTTCGTTTTTGATTAGATCACACCGAAAAACGAAAGCAAGACGAAAGAGAGGAGGAAAGGAAGTGAAAGCGAAACTTTTTCAGCGCCAATACGGCGGAGAAATCGCGGAGAACGGACAAGTTTTGAGGCACGGGGGGTGCACCGCACCGCTTCAGCTGATCGAAAACTTGAATGTAGCAACATACCTACATATAATTTAACCCATCGCAGGCGAGGAGGCGCGAACGATGGTCACCACCCTGACCAGCCGAGAGTTCAATCAGGATACGAGCGGCGCCAAGAAAGCAGCATCAAAGGGGCCCGTCTTCATCACCGACCGCGGCCGTCCAGCCCATGTCCTGCTGAGCATCGAAGATTATCTGCGCCTGAGCGGTGGGCACATGAGCCTTGCCGAAGCTTTGGCACAGGCGAACGCGGACTTCGATTTCGATCCGCCTCGCATCACCGGCGGAATCTCCAGGCCAGCCGATCTCGACTGATGTTTCTGCTGGACACCAACGTCATTTCCGAACTGAGGCGGCCGGATAAGGCTGATCGCAACGCGCTTGCTTGGGCCAATACAGCGCCCGCGGCGAATTTCTTCATGTCCGCCATCTCGATTCTCGAAATTGAACTTGGCGCGCGCCTGATCGAGCGCAAAGACGCGGTGCAAGGTGCTGTCCTGCGCGCCTGGATCGACGATCACATTCTGGCCCGCTTCGAAGGGCGGATCCTGGCTATCGATACGGCCGTGGCGCAGCGCTGTGCCCAACTTCACGTTCCCAATCCGCGGGCCGAACGCGACGCCCTTATTGCAGCCACCGCGCTTGTCCACGGCCTGACCGTCGTTACGCGTAATGTGGGGGACTTTGAACCTACGGGCGTCCCGCTGCTCAATCCGTGGGACGACGTCTAAGCCCTATCTCAGCCGCACCACCGGCGCGGCTTCCGGTGCGGCTTCCTGGGCATCGGCCGGCACATCGTCGATGTCCGCGCCCTTGGGCATCGCCGCCATCACCTCGATGCCCTTGCTGTGGCAGATCGTGGCGAGGCGCTCGGGAAGCTCCTGGTCGGTGACGAAGGTCTGGATCTGGGTCATGTGGGCGATGCGCACCGGCGCGCTGCGGCGGAGCTTGGTGGAATCGGCAACCAGCATCACGCTGCGGGCATTGGCGATGATGGCCTGCGCCACCTGCACCTCGCGATAGTCGAAGTCGAGCAGCGCGCCCTCCTCGTCGATCGCGGACGCGCCGATGATGGCGTAGTCGACCTTGAACTGGCCGATCAGCTGCGTCGCGGTGGAGCCGACCACAGCGCCGTCGGCCCGCCGGACCGTGCCGCCGGCGACCACCACCTCGATGCGGGGATGACGGTAGAGCAGCATCGCGACGTTGAGATTGTTGGTGATGACGAGGAGATCCTCGTGCGAAGTCAGCGCGCTCGCGACCTCCTCCGTCGTGGTGCCGATATTGATGAAGAGCGAGCATCCGTTCGGGATCAGCGAGGCGGCCGCGGCTCCGATCGCCTTCTTTTCGTCGGCGGCGACGAAGCGCCTTGCCTCATAAGCGAGGTTTTCGACGCCGGAGGCGATGATGGCGCCGCCATGGATGCGGGTCAGCGATCTCCGCTCGCAGAGGTCGTTGAGATCCTTGCGGATGGTCTGCGCCGAGACTTCGAAGCGGCGCGCGAGCTCCTCGACCATGACACGGCCCGAGGCCCGCGCGATGTTGAGGATTTCGGCTTGGCGATGGGTCAATCCGGTCACGGCAAAGGCCTCAAATCAGGAGAATGCATGGTGCTGCGGTTCGCGCCTTCGGTCAATGCGCGCGCCGATCACGGTTAACTTATGCGGCCGGTCACCACGCCATTTCTTACCAGGTCATGGCGCTCGCGAGACGCGCGAGCAGCTGCGGATCGTCGAAGGCGCTGGCGGACGCGACTGCGCCGGCTGCAACCAGGTCAGCATGGCTGAGGCTGGTCCGGACGCCGATGGTCGGAATGCCGGCCGCCGTGGCCGATTGCACGCCGGTACGGGAGTCCTCGAATGCGATCGAGGCCTCTGCGCTCGCGCCGACGAAACGCAGCCCTTCCTGATAGGGCAGCGGATGCGGCTTGCCGTGCGGCAGCTCGGCGCCGATCACGAGCGCCTTGAAACGATGAGAGATGCCGAGGCCGGAGAGCAGCAGCTCGGCATTGAGACGCGGCGCGTTGGTCACGGCGACCATGGGAATGCCGGCAGCGTCAGCCCGGTCGAGCAGCGCCATCAGGCCCGGCAGCGGCTCGATCTGCCCGGCCACGAGCGTCCGGAAGACCTCCTCCTTCTCATCGAGGATCGAGGCGCGCCGTTCCGGCGCCTCGTCAGGCAGGAATCGCTCACCGATCGCGACATTGGCGAAACCTTGCAGCTCTCTGGAGAAGCGCGCGTGATCGAAGACGTGGCCGCGAGGGCCGAGCACCTGGTTGAACGCCTTCAAGTGCAGCGGGTCGGTGTCGGCCAGCGTGCCGTCGATGTCGAACAGCAAAGCCCTGCCCATCGCATCCGTTTTGGCTTCGATCATTTCCGTACTTTCCCAAATCCACGGCGCATTGATGCGCGAGACGTATCAATATGGCTTCGACCGCGCAATGACGCATGGAGATGACGACGACGTGACACTCGACAAAGCCGCGCGCGGCTGCAACACTCGCCGCAAGATCAAAAAGGAGGAAACGATGACGATGAACCGACGCGATCTGGCTCTCTCGACTCTGGCCGTCTCAGCTCTTGCCGTCTCCGCGCTTGCGCTCACGACACCGGCGCTCGCCGCTTCGGCGGACGAGGACGCCGTGGCGAAGAAGGTCGAGGCCTTCCGCCTCGCCCAGATCGCGGCCGATCCGAAGGCGCTCGGCGCACTGTGCTGGGACGACCTCAGCTACAGCCATTCCAGCGGCAAGGTCGAGGACAAGGCGACGTTCATCGCCAACGCCACCGACGGCAAGTCGAAATTCCTGTCGATCGACTACAAGGACCCCACCATCAAGGTCGTCGGTCCTGCAGCGATCGTGCGCTTCCACTGGCTGGGCGAACAGGAGATGGCAGCCGACGGGAAGAAAGTATCGACCAACCTTCACATCCTGATGAACTGGCAGAAGCAGGGCGACGAGTGGAAGCTCCTGTCGCGGGCAGCAACGAAGTTGTGATCAACGACGTCATTTTGGCTCGCGCCGAAAGGCGCGGGCCAAGGTGCGCAATTGCGCATCTGAGAATCCATTCATCGGCATTCTCTGTGGCAGATGGATTCCGGGCTCGCGCTTCGCGCGCCCCGGAATGACGCGTACGGCTCTTCGCGCCACCTTCTCCCGCAAGGGGAGAAGGAAGAAACCAGCAGTATCAAGGGCTGCAAAAAATTCCGACCACGCATTGCGTGTCAGAAATCACCAGCAGGCGCTTTACGCCGCTTCCTTCACATCACCGTTCACCAGCTTGCGCGCGGCGCGTTCGGCTTCGCGGGCGTTGCGGAAGAGCTGGCCTTCGAGACGGTTGAATCGATGGGACGAGGCAAAGAAGCAATAGCCTCCCGAAGAACGAACGACGATACCTGCGGTCTGCGAATCGACTTCGATGATGTAGCTGTCCGGCATGGTCCGTGGCTTCCTCAGTGCGGGCAAATAACGGCACTCATGCCCAAAGGTTCCCAGGCATTTTGAGGCCGTTTCCACCCCGAATCGACACGCAATTGAGTACGCCGAGACCTCATCCGTTTTATGACTGGTTCTTGACTGGTTCTTGGCGAAGCCGCCACGAGAATGACTCGCGCGCGCGACGTTAAGCAGCGCGGCACGGGTTCGCCAGATGAGGCAGAGCGTCGCGCGCGATTACGTCGCGATCGTCGTGTCGGTCGAGCGAACGGCTTGCGGGCGGCCGTGCTCGTCGATCGAGACGTAGGTGAAGTTGCCGTCGGTGACGAGGAAGGGATGCTCCTCCCCGCGGCGCAGCGCCCACGCTTCCAGATGCACGGTGAGCGAGGTGCGGCCCACGCGTACGAGATTGGCGTAGACCGACACGAGATCGCCGACGTAGACCGCCTTGCGAAAGTTCATTGCCTCGATCGCAACCGTCACGGTGCGCGACTTCGCCGCCTTTGACGCAAACACGCCGCCGCCGACATCCATCTGGCTCAGCAGCCAGCCGCCGAAGATGTCGCCATTCGCATTGGTGTCGGCGGGCATCGCCAGCGTGCGGATGCAGAGATCGCCGCTCGGCCCGGTGTCGGAGTTGATAGGGGCGTGGACGTGCGTGTCGGTCATATGGTTGATCTCCCGCGGCTCTCGGCTCTGGATACAAAGCCGCGGCGCCTTGCGCAACATCGACACGAGGCAAGCTCGCGCTATCCAATCGGCCGCGGCGACCCGACGAAGATTCCGGTATCGTTCAGTTTGCGTTGCCACTCCGCATCGTCGGCCCGCGGCGCGCGTCCGGTCGTTGCCGTTACCAACAGTTCCAGCCTGGTCCATAGCCGCAGACGGTCGCACGGATAGTTGGCCCATCCATTGATGACACAATAGCGGATGGTGTGGTCACGGTGATGACACCAATGATGCTCGGGTGAGCAGACCAGATGCAGCCGTTGCGCCATGCGCAGGAGCAGCGGGCGGACCGGCCGGTGCGCGAGATTGTGAAAGCTCATGCCAAACAGCATGCAGGTCGCGATCACGAACCAGACGATCATCAGCGCATAGGTGAGCGCGGAAACCGGAAACAACGCCGTGAGGGTGGCCGCGACTCCGACCACTGCCGCGCTCGGCGCCGCACCGAGAGACGCCTGGTCGAGGAATCCGTAGAGCAAAACGTGGCCGGGGTGGGTGTGATGCTCCCGCGTGATCGCGATGCCGCGGCCGAGCATCCCCTCGTCGAGCCAGGTGTCGACCACCCAATGCACCAGCCCTGAAAACAGGTCAGCGAGAAAATACCCGGCCAGGAGCGCCCCGATCAACCACGGCCAGCGCAATTCCACCGCGGGATAACGTCCGACGAGATAGCCTACGCAACAAAGGATCACGACGATATCGGCCCCGCAGCACAGCCGCGTGATGATGATCTCGCGCAGGGTCGCGTGCTTGAAGAACGGGATCGTCGGCATCGGCGATACTCCCCACGGGCTCCGCCACCCATGATAGCATCTTTTTACCGACGGCCCCCTATTGCAAACTGTCCCAGCCCGCATCCGGCGCGAAACGTCCGCCGAATCGCTCGGCGAGCCCGCGCAAGGTGGACACCACATTCTCCACGCCGCGCGTACGGGCATAGTTCAAAGGACCGCCGCGGAACGGTGCATAGCCGGTCCCGAAGATCATGGCGCCGTCGACCGCATCGGCGTCGTCGACGATGCCCTCGCGAAGGGCAGCAACGCAGACATTGGACATCGGCAGCACCAGGCGGTCGATCATCTGGTCGGTGACGCGTGGGCCGGTCTCGAGGAGCGGTGCCTTCTCGGCCTTGCCGTCCTTCCAGGTGTAGAAACCCTTGCCGGTCTTGCGGCCGAGCTCGCCCTTGGCGACCTTGTCGCGCAGCCACGCTGGCGTCGGCGGCAGGAAATCGCCGAACTTGGTGCGCAGCATGTCACCGACGTCGAGGCAGATGTCGAGCCCGACCTGATCGGCCAGCTCGATCGGCCCCATCGGCATGCCGAACTGCTCCGCCGCGGCGTCGATCAGCCGCTGGTCGATCTTCTCGTCCAGCATCACCATGGCTTCGAGCATGTAGGGCGTCAGCGCGCGGTTGACGAGGAAGCCCGGCGAGCTCTTCACGGGCAGCGGCAGCCGGTCGATCGCGCCGACGAAAGCGAGCGCGTCCTTCAGCACCTGCGGGTCGCTGCCGTCGTGACTGACGACCTCGACCAATTGCAGCCGAGACACCGGATTGAAGAAATGCAGGCCGACCAGCCGCTCTGGTCGCGCCAGCGTGGTGCGCAGATCCTGAAGCGGGATGCTCGACGTGTTGGTGGCAAGGATCGCGCCCGGCTTCATGCGCGGCTCGAGGCTGGCATAGACTTTCTGCTTGAGCTCGAGCTTCTCCGGCACGGCCTCGATGATCAGATCGGCGTTACGAACACCCTCCCCGTCCATGTCAGGGATGAGACGATCGAGCGCGTCGCGCACCTCGGTCGGCTTGCGGATGATCTTGCCGTAGAGTTCGGCGGCGCGCTTCACCGCGCCGGCGATCGGCTCGGCTTTCATGTCGGCCAGCGAGACGCGCAGCCCCTGCCCTGCTACCCACGCCGCGATGTCGCCGCCCATGGCGCCGGCGCCGATGACATGGACGTGTTTGATGGTGTTGCCGCTGCCGGCTGCCTTCTTCATCTGCTCGCGCAGGAAGAAGACTCGGATCAGGTTCTGGGCGGTCGGCGTCACCATCAGCTTGGCGAAGGATGCCTGCTCCGCCTTCAGCATCGCGGCCCTGCTGCCGCCATGGGTCTCCCAGAGGTCGATCAGCGCGTAAGGCGCGGGATAGTGCTCGCGGGACGCGGCCTTCGCCGCCTCCGTGCGCATGCGCCTGGCCAGGAGACCGCGCACGAAGCCGAAATTGGCCGCACGCGTGAGCAGGCCAGGCTTGACTCGTTTCAGCCGGCCGAACAGTGCATCCTTCACCGCGCCGCGGACATGGCGCTCCTGCGTCACGGTGTCGACGAGGCCGAGCGATCTGGCGCGGCGCGCGTCAATGGTGCGGCCGGTCAGCATCAGCGCCATCGACTGGGCGGGATAGACCAGCGCGGTGAAGCGCGCGGTGCCGCCGAGGCCGGGATGCAGACCGAGCATCACCTCCGGGAAGCCGAAGCGCGCGCCGTCGATGGCGATGCGCGATTGGCAGGCCAGCGCAACCTCGAGCCCACCGCCGAGGCAGAAGCCGTGGATGACAGCGACCGTCGGCAGCTTCAATGCCTCCAGATGGTCGATCACCGCATGCGCGGCGCGGATGCGCGTCTCCACCATGTCGGGATCGCTGGCACCGCGGAATTCGTTGACGTCGGCGCCCGCGATGAAGCCCGACGGCTTGGCGGAGCGGATCACGAGGCCGGCCGGGCGTTCGGTCTCGATCACCGCGAGGACGGCGTCGAACTCCTCCATCACGTCAGAGGACAGTGTGTTGGCGCTGGCATTAGCGCGGTCGAACAAAAGCCAGGCGACGCCGTCTTCGTCGCGCGTCAGCTTGAAGTTTTTGTACGGACTGTCCGTCGCTGGCCTGGGCCCGAGCGCCAGGACGCGATCACCGAGCACGGTCATGATCTTCGAGTCCATGGTCACACCGCCTCGATCAGCATGGCGCCGCCGAGCCCGCCGCCGATGCACTCGGTAGCCACACCGCGCCGCGTCCCGAGCCGCTTCATCGCGTTGACCAGATGCAGCACGATGCGATTGCCGGAGGTGCCGACGGGATGGCCGAGCGAGATCGCACCGCCGTCGACGTTGAGCTTGTCGCGGTCGATCTCGCCGGCCGCGCCGTCGAGCCCGAGGATCTCGCGGCAGAACTTGTCGTCGTTCCATGCCGCAAGACAACCGAGCACCTGGGTGGCAAAAGCCTCGTTCAGCTCCCAGGTCTCCACGTCCTTGATGGTGAGGCCGTTGCGCTGAAGCAGAGGCGTCGCTGACATCACCGGGCCGAGGCCCATGATGCTGGGATCGAGCGCGGCCCAGTTACTGTCGACGATCGCAGCCTTCGGCGTCAGCCTGTGCTTTGCGACAGCCGCGTCGGAAGCCAAAATCACCCAGGAAGCGCCGTCGGTGATCTGCGAGGAATTACCGGCAGTGACCTGGCCCCAGGGGCGCTCGAACACCGGCCGGAGCTTTGCCAGCGTCTCGGCCGTGGAGTCCGGACGCACGCCATCGTCGTGGTCGAAGAACTTGCCGTCGCGAGAGAATGCGGTCTCGACCTCGCCCTTCAGATGACCCGTGCCTTGCGCATGCGCCAGCCGGCGATGGCTCTCGGCGGCATAGGCATCGGCCTCGGCGCGCGTAATGCCGAAGAGATGGCCGACGACCTCGGCGGTCTGGCCCATGTTCAGATCGGTGACGGGATCGGTCAGCCCACGCTCGAGGCCGATGATCGGCTTGAGATCGCGCGGCCGCAGCTTGAAAGCGGCGGCGAGCTTGGCGGCCACGCCCTTGGCGGTGGCAAGGCCGGCGAACCAGCGCACGCCGGAATTCGGCCAAACCAGCGGCGCATGACTGAGCGCTTCGGTGCCCCCGGCGAGGATCATGTCGGCATGGCCTTCGCGGATGTAGCGGTAGGCGGTGTCGATCGATTGCATGCCGGAGCCGCAATTGATCTGCACGGTGAAGGCGACCATGTCCTCGCCCATGCCGAGCCGCAGCGCGGCAACGCGGGCCGGGTTCATCTCGTCGGCGATCACGTTGACGCAGCCGAGGATGACCTGGTCGAAATCCGTGGGCGCAAACGGCTGGCGCGCCAAGAGCGGCCGTCCGCATTGCACGGCGAGATCGACCGGCGTAAACGGCCCCGGCCCCGAACGCGCCTTCAGGAACGGCGTCCGGCTGCCGTCGACGATGAATACCGGTCGTGCCATCAGCTCGCCGCCCTCTGTTCACCGAGTTCCTGGAAGAACTGATGCACGTCGCCGGATTTCTTGTAAATCGGCGACAGCGCTTCCGGCGCAAAATCGTCGACCTCGATCACCTTTGTGACGGCTTCGTGGGCCGCGGCCAGCTGCTCGCCTTCGACCTGTGTGATCACGCCCTTTGTAACAGCCTCTTTCCAGTCGCGGATATGCGCGGCGCGCATGCGCTTGGCGATGGCATCGGTGCTTGCGACCAGCAGGAACGCGCGCTCCAGCCGGGCAAAGCCGCCGTCGTCGTCGACATGGGCAAGATCCGGCGTGAGGCGCTCGCGCGCCGCCGACGGCTCCAGCACGATGGCAGCGCATTGGTGTACGACCCGGTCGGAGGGGCCGAGCACGCGGGCGCCGAACGGCTGGACCACGAACTTGAGGAAGCCGGCAACAAAGCGGTTGGGCAGATTGGCGAGGATTTCGGCCAGCCGGTTCTCGATCGTCTTGAAGCCCGTCGCCATGCACCATTCGAGCGCGGCAAAGTCTTCCTTTTGCCGGCCCTCATCCTGCCAGCGCTTCAGTGCGGCCGAGAGCAGATACAGCTCGGAGAGGATATCGCCGAAGCGCGCCGACAGCATCTCCCTGCGCTTGAGCGCGCCGCCGAGCGTGAGCAGCGCCATGTCGGCGCAGAGCGCGAAGGCCGCGGAGTAGCGCGAGAGCTGGCGGTAGAACGGCGTGGCATCGCCGGCGTCCGGCGCCATTGCGAAAGCGCCAAAGGTCCAGCTGCGGCCGAAGGCACGGAACAGGGTCCGGACGCTGTGGCCGACATGCTTCCAGAACGCTTTGTCGAACGCGGTGAGCCCACGCTCGCGATCGATATCGGCCAGCGCATTCATCTCGTCGAGCAGATAGGGATGCGCCCGGATGGCGCCCTGCCCGAACACGATGAGATTGCGGGTCAGGATGTTGGCGCCCTCGACCGTGATCCCGACCGGCACGGCGCGGTGGAGATTACCGAGATAGTTTTGCGGACCGTCGATCACGGCCTTGCCGCCATGGATGTCCATGGCGTCGTCGATCGCGGTGCGCATGCGATCGGTGGCGTGCAGCTTCATGATGCCTGAGATCACGGCGGGATGAACCCCGGCATTCAGCGCCGCGCAGGTCAGCCGCCGCGCCGCATCGAGCTGGTAGGCGGTCGCGACGATGCGCGCGAGCGGCTCCTCGACGCCTTCGAACTTGGAGATGGAGATGCCGAACTGCTCGCGGATACGGGCATAGGCACCGGTGGTGCGCGCGGCATAGGCGGCCCCCGCAGCAGAGAGCGATGGCAGCGAGATGCCGCGGCCGGCAGCGAGCGCGGTCATCAGCATCTTCCAGCCTTGCCCCAGCCGCTCCTTGCCGCCGATGACGTAGTCGAGCGGAATGAAGACGTCGCGGCCACGGTTCGGGCCGTTCTGAAACACCTGCATCGACGGCAGATGGCGATGACCGATCTCGACGCCGGGCAGATGGGTCGGGATCAGTGCCACGGTGATGCCGAGCTCCTCCTGGTCGCCCACGAGGTGGTCGGGATCATAGGCCTTGAAGGCGAGGCCCAGCAGCGTCGCGACAGGGCCGAGCGTGATGTAGCGCTTGTGCCAATTGAGCCTGAGGCCGACGACCTCGCGGTCCTCGAATGTGCCCTTGCAGATGATGCCGGTGTCGACCATCGAAGCCGCGTCGGAGCCGGCTTCCGGGCTGGTGAGGCCGAAGCAGGGAATATCGCGTCCGTCGGCGAGGCGCGGCAGCCAGCGCGCCTGCTGCTCCTTCGTGCCAAACCGCATCAGGAGCTCGCCTGGCCCGAGCGAGTTCGGCACCATGACTGTGACGGCAGCGGCGATCGAGCGGGTCGAGATCTTGCGCACCACTTCCGAATGGGCATAAGGCGAGAAGCCGAGGCCGCCGAACTCCTTCGGAATGATCATGCCGAAGAATTTTTCGTGCTTGACGAAGTGCCAGACATCCGGCGGCAGGTCGCGCCATTCCCAGAAGATCTTCCATTCGTCGAGCATGGCGCAGAGCTCGTCGACGGGGCCATCGAGGAAGGCCCGCTCCTCGTCGGTCAGCGCGGCCTGCGGAACCTTGAGCAGCTTCGACCAATCCGGGTCTCCGGTGAACAGATCGGCATCCCACCAGACATCGCCCGCCTCCAGCGCCTCGCGTTCGGTATCGGACATCGCCGGCAGCACGCCGCGCGCCCAGGAGAAGATCGGCTTTGTGATTTTGTCGCGGCGGAAGCTCATGGCGGACCTCATGCATCGGCGCGGTTGTCGGGCATTTTAGCGGAAAGCGGCCGGCGGCGGTGAAGACTTCGCCTGCGACATTGACGCGGCCAAGCGCCCCCGGACCATAACGGCCAGGGTGCGGCGGCAGTTCCGGGAGGGGAAAATGGGGCAGTCATTCCGGGGCGCGCCTCTTGGCGCGAGCCC
Source organism: Bradyrhizobium ottawaense (assembly GCF_002278135.3). Classification (NCBI taxonomy): domain Bacteria; kingdom Pseudomonadati; phylum Pseudomonadota; class Alphaproteobacteria; order Hyphomicrobiales; family Nitrobacteraceae; genus Bradyrhizobium; species Bradyrhizobium ottawaense. The sequence continues at coordinate 6,541,347 of NZ_CP029425.2, forward strand.
GGAATCCATACTCCCGATGGTGGTTATGGATTCCGGGCTCGACGCTACGCGTCGCCCCGGAATGACGGCGGAGAGAGGAGGTTCGGCCTAATCCGGCCGCACCATCTCGAACATGTTTTCCGGCTTGATCTCGAAATAATCGCCGCGGCGGCCGGCGCGGACGATCGGGCGGGCGGCGGCGGTCTGGTAGACGCCGTCCTTGATCATGGCCTTGTCGATATGGACGGCGACGACCTCGCCCAGCGTCAGCCAGGCGTCGGCCTCCTTGCCGTCGGCGCCCTTGAGACGGACGATGTCGGATACCTTGCATTCGAAGGCGACCGGGCTCTCGCCGACGCGTGGCACGTTGACGAGCTTGCCGGGTACGGCGGTGAGGCCGGCGATCTCGAATTCGTCGACCTCAGGGGCAACATGCGCGGCGGTCGCGTTCATGTGTTTGGCGAGGTCCATGGTCGCGAGATTCCAGACGAACTCGCCGGTCTGCTGGATGTTCTCGACCGAGTCCTTCCAGTTGGTGGAGGAGAAGCCGATGATCGGCGGCACGTAACAGAACGCATTGAAGAAGCTGTAGGGCGCGAGATTGACGTGACCCTTGGTATCGCGCGAGGAGATCCAGCCGATCGGCCGCGGCGCGATGATGGCGTTGAAGGGATCATGCTTGAGGCCGTGGCCCTTGGAGGGCTCGTAGAAGTACAGGTCTTTGTCGGTCACGCGCTGCTTCTCCGCTATCCGTCATTCCGGGGCGATGCAAAGCATCGAACCCGGAATCTCGAGATTCCGGGTTCGGTTCTGCAGACCGCCCCGGAATGACGGCAATCGTGCTTATAGGAAGAAACCCGCCGCCCCGTTAGTGGCGCGGCGACAGACCCGCGATGACGAAATCGATCATCTGGTCGATGGTCGGGCCCGGCTTGGTGGCGCACTGGGCGATCATCTGGGGGTGGAAGAAGCGTATCATCGCGGTGCAGGCGCACAGCGAGGCCAGCTGGAGGTCCGGCGCCTCGAACTCGCCAGAGGCAACGCCTTGCGCGATCATCTGGCCGATCACCCCGGCAATGCACTCCATATGGGCGACGCAGACGTCCCAGTCCTCCTCCATCGCGATCGCGACCATCTCGTGCAGCTTGTTGTCGCCGACATAGCGCTCGGTGTTCATGCGATGGATGGTGGTGAGCAGCTCCCGGAAACGCTCCTTGACCGGACCGGGCCTCGCCACGATCCGCTGCGCCTCCAGCTCGACCTCGCCCATCAGCGAACGGGCCACCGCCTGATGGATCGCCTTCTTCGATTCGAAGAAGCGATAGACGTTGGCGGGGCTCATCCTGAGCTCCTTGGCGATGTCCCCGACCGTGGTCTTCTGGTAGCCGATCTGGCGGAACAGCCGCTCGGCCACCTCGAGAATACGATCCCGGGTGTCGCCTTCGATATGTTCCGCAATCAGTGTCATCTGTCAGGACTCGTCAATCAGCACTTCATCTCACTTATTCAGCCGCTTCAGCAAGCGGAATTGCGTGCGGGTCATTGCTCCCATGCTGCGGCGCGGCAGGCTGCTCGGGGGTACCCGCCTCGTCCAGGCTCTTCCTGAACCACAGCGCGTAGAGGCCCGGCAGGTACAGCAGCGTCAGGAAGGTCGCGACGAACAGACCGCCCATGATCGTGATCGCCATCGGGCCCCAGAAGGCCGAGCGCGACAGCGGGATCATGGCGAGGATGGCGGCGAGCGCCGTCAGCACCACCGGACGGGCGCGGCGGACGGTGGCCTCCACGATCGCCTCGCGCCGGGTCAGGCCGTGGGAGACGTCAGTCTCGATCTGGTCGACCAGGATGACCGTGTTGCGCATGATCATGCCGGCGAGCGCGATCAGGCCGAGCAGCGCCACGAAGCCGAACGGCGCGTTGGCGACGTTGAGTCCGAAGGAGGCGCCGACGATGCCGAGCGGCGCGGTCAGGAACACCAGGATCAGGCGTGAGAAGCTCTGCAGCTGGATCATCAGCAGCGTCAGCATCACCATGACCATCAGCGGGAAGAGGACGAAGATCGAGGCGTTGCCCTTGGCGGATTCCTCGAACGCGCCGCCCGGCTCGATGCGGTAGGCCGGCTCGAGGTGGTCCTTGATCGCCTTCAGCTTCGGCGTGATCTGGCCCGTGACGTCGGGCGCCTGCACACCGTCGACGACGTCGGAGCGCACGGTGATGGCCATGTCGCGGTTGCGCCGCCACATGATCGGCTCCTCATGGGCATACTCGAACTTGGCAATCTGCTGCAGCGGCACGGCGACGCCGTTGCGCGAGGTGATGGTGAGATCGCCGACGCCGCCGAGGTCGAGGCGCTCGGACGGGATCGCACGGGCGACCACGCCGACCTTCTCGATGCCGTCACGCACGGTCGTGACCTGCGAGCCCGAGATCAGCATCGCGAGCGCCTGCGATACGTCCTGCGGGGTCAGGCCCATGGCGCGGGCGCGGTCCTGATCGACGACGAGCTTGAGGTAGGGCGACTGCTCGTTCCAGTCGAGCTGGACATCCTTGACGCTCTTGTTTTGCCGCATGACGTCGCGGACCTGGTAGGCGATCTCGCGCACCTTGTTGGCGTCGGGGCCGATCACGCGGAACTGCACGGGGAAACCGACCGGCGGGCCGAAGTTGAAGCGGTCGACGCGGACGCGCGCCTCGGACAGCATGCCGTCCGCAACCGCGTTCTCGATCTTGGCCTTGACGCGCTCGCGCCCCTCAACGCCCTTGGCGACGATGACGATCTCGGCAAAGGCCTCGTTGGGCAGCTGCGGATTGAGGCCGAGCCAGAAGCGCGGCGAGCCCTGGCCGACATAGGACGTATAGGTCTCGATGTCCTTGTCGTCCTTGAGCAGCGTCTCGGCCTTCTTCACCGCCTTTTCGGTGACGTTGAAGGCGGTGCCCTCGGGCAAGCGCAGCTGGAAGAACAGCTCGGGCCGCTCCGACAGCGGGAAGAACTGCTGCTGGACATGGCCGAAGCCGACGACCGAGGCGATGAAGACGCCGACGGTCGCGACCACCACGGTGATGCGGTGATTGACGCACCATTGCACGATGGCGCGCAGGCCCCGGTACATGCGGGTCTCGTAGACCGCGTGCGGATCGTGGTTGTGATGGGCCTTCATCTCCGGCAGCAGCTTGACGCCGATATAGGGCGTGAAGATCACCGCCACGAACCAGGAGGCGACCAGCGCGATCGCCACGATCCAGAAGATGCTGCCGGCATATTCGCCGACCGCGGAATTGGCAAAGCCGATGGGGAGGAAGCCAGCGGCCGTGACCAGCGTTCCCGTGAGCATCGGAAACGCGGTAGATTCCCAGGCAAAAGACGCCGCGCGCATGCGGTCCCAGCCCTGCTCCATCTTCACCACCATCATCTCGACCGCGATGATGGCGTCGTCGACGAGCAGGCCGAGCGCGATGATCAGCGCTCCCAGCGTGATGCGGTGCAGGTCGAGCGACATCATGTTCATGACGACGAAGACGATGCCGAGCACCAACGGCACCGACAACGCGACCACGATGCCGGTGCGCCAGCCGAGGGCCAGGAACGACACGAACAGCACGATGACGAGGGCTTCCATGAAGGAGTGCACGAACTCGCCGACGGCGTGCTCGACCACCTTGGGCTGGTCGGCAATCAGCTTGACGTCGACGCCCTGCGGCACCGCCTTCATGAACTCGGCGGTCGCCTTCTCGACCTCCTTGCCGAGCTCGAGGATGTTGGCACCCTTGGCGGTGACGACACCGATGCCGATCGCAGCCTTGCCTTCCTGACGGACGACGAAGCTGGGCGGATCGACATAGCCATGGGTTACGGTGGCGATGTCGCCGAGGCGGAACACGCGGCCGTTGCTCTCGACCGGTGTCTCGGCGACGGCCTTGGCACCGTCGAGCGCGCCGGTGACGCGCAGCGGCACGCGTTGCGAGGAGGTTTCGACCGTACCGGCCGGCGTGACGTTGTTCTGCTTGGCGAGCGAATCGAACAGCGCCTGCGGGGTGATGCCGAGGGTGGCGAGCTTGGCGTGGGAGAACTCGACGAAGATGCGCTCATCCTGGTTGCCGTAGACGTCGACCTTGGTCACGCCGGGCACCTTCAGGAGGCGCTGGCGGAATCCTTCTGAGACCTTCTTGAGCTGGGCATAGTCGGCGCCGTCGCCGGTCATCATGTAGAGGATGGAATCGACGTCGGAGAACTCGTCGTTGACGACGGGACCGAGGATGCCGGAGGGCAGCTGGCCCTGCACGTCGACCAGCTTCTTGCGCAGAAGATAGAACAGGTAAGGCACGTCCTTCGGCGGGGTAGAGTCGCGGAAGGTGACCTGGAGCGCGGTGAAGGCGGGCTTGGAATAAGTTTGCACCTTCTCGAAATAGGGCAGTTCCTGGATCTTCTTCTCGATGGGATCAGCGACCTGGGTCTGCATCTCCTGCGCGGTCGCGCCGGGCCAGATCACGGAGACGTTGACCACCTTCACCGTGAAGAACGGATCCTCGGCGCGGCCGAGCTTCTCATAGGAGAAGAAGCCGGCGACACCGAGCACGAGCATCAGGAAGAGAACCAGCGTCGGATGGCTGACGGCCCAGGCCGAAAGGTTGAAGCGCTTCATCGCTCTCTCCGAAAAGACGATCCAGTTGCCAAAAAACGACAGCCACTCTGTTCAGGCCGTCATCGCGAGGCAGCGAAGCAATCCAGGGGGCTGGGCAGATTCTGGATCGCTTCGCCGCTTCAGCCTCTGCTTAGGGACAAAGGCCGAAACTCACCTCACACGACGTAACTCGACTTCTCCTGTCATTCCGGGGTGCCCGCAGGGCGAACCCGGAATCTCGAGATTCCCGGTGCGCAATTGCGCACCTGCGGTCTGGTCCTTCGGACCATCCCGGAATGAACTAGAAAGACAGCGACGAGACGACCCGCACCCGCTGGGCCGGATCGAGCTTCTGCACACCGAGGGCGACGATCTTGGCGCCCTCTTCCACACCGCCGGTGATGACGACGTCGTTGCTCTCGTAGGACTTCACCGCCACCGGCTTCAGCGTGAGCGCACCGTTGTCGTCGACGACGTAGAAGGAGGGCTTGTTGCCTTCGTTGAACAAGGCCGACAGCGGCAGCCGCGCGACGCGCTCGGTCGCGGCGTCCGACAGCGTCAGCGTCGCGGTCATGCCGAGCGCAACCTTGTCGTCGGCCTCCGGCAGCGAGAACTTTGCCAGATAAGTGCGCGTGGCCGGATCGGCCGTCGGCGCGATCTCGCGTAGCTTGGCCGTATACTTCTTGTCCGGCTCCGACCAAAGAGTGACGCTGGCGACGCCCGACTTGGCGCGTCCGACCAGCGTCTCAGGGATCGCGACGACCGCTTCCTTTTCGGCAAAGCGGGCGACACGGATCGAAGCCTGGCCCGCGGAGACCACCTGGCCGGGCTCGATCAGCGTTGCGGTGACGACGCCTCGGGCGTCGGCAACGAGCGTCGCGTAGGAAAGGGAATTCTTGGTCAGCTCGACCGAGCGGACCGCACGATCGAGGCGCGCGCGGGCCTCATCGGCCGATGCCCGGTTCGAATCCAGCTGCGCGTCGGTGGTCCAGCCCTTGGCCTTCAGATCCTTGGCGCGCTGCTCGGCAGCGGCGGCCTGGGCCAGCACGCCGGTCGCGGCGGTCTGCTCGGCGACGGATTGCTCGGCCTGGAGCTTCAGATCGACCTCATCGAGAGTCGCGAGCGGCTGGCCGATTTCGACGGTCTGGCCGACCTCGACGAGGCGCTTGGCGACCTTGCCGGCGACGCGGAAGCCGAGATCGCTCTCGATCCGGGGCCTGACCGTGCCGACGAAGCTGCGCTCGGGGGTTTCGGCACCATAATGCGCGGTTGCGACCAGAACCGGCCGCGGCGGCTCGGCTTTCTCGGCGACGGTGTCATTGCACCCGGCAAGGCCAGCCGCCATCAGGGCCAACGACACGCCTGCCAACAGCCTGGAATAGCTCGACAAAACCGACCTGACGAACATCGAAGGACACTCCTGCATCTTCAATGAGAGGAATGTCGACTAATCACTGATAAAAGTCAATAATCGTCAGTCATCAGGAATGCGTGATCGTTAAGGGGTGGTGAGGTTTGAGAGGGGTTGTCAGGAAGGTGAAATTTTAGGGCGGGCTGAGGCTCACAGCCCGGGTCCGGCGCCTCAGGCTAGGCACCGTGGGGTGGGCAAAGGCGCGCTAGCGCCGTGCCCACGACCTGTTTGGGTCGGAGAGAGGTGGTGGGCACGCTTCCGCTTTGCCCGCCCTACGGAACCGTTTGCTCTATTCCTTCTGCTCGGCGAACTCGTGCTTGCTGTCGTGGCCACCGACGAACACCAGGATGCCGGCGATCAGGGGCAGCACAGCGAGCACCAGCAAGCCGGTCGAGGTCTGGCCGGTGGCTTCCTTGACCCAGCCGATCAGGTATGGCCCGCCGAAGCCGGCGAGGTTGCCGATCGAGTTGATCAGGGCGATGGCGCCGGCGGCAGCAGTGCCGGAGAGCCAGGCGGTCGGCAGGGTCCAGAACACACCAAAGCAGCAGAACACGCCGATCGCGGCGACCGTCAGCACCACCATCGTCATGGTGGGATCGGTGAGGTAGCTGGAGACGGCGAGCGCGACGGCAGTGAGCAGCAGCGGCGCGCCGACATGCTTCACGCGCTCGCGCGTCGCATCGGAGTGACGCGCCCACAGGATCATGGCGATGGTGCCGAACAGATACGGGATCGCGGTGACGAAGCCGGTCTGCGCGTTGGTCAGCCCGAACGCCTTGACGATCTGCGGCAGCCAGAACTGCATGCCGTAGAGCGCACCGACGAAGCCGAAATAGATCAGGCTGAGCGCGATCACCTTGGGCGAAGACAGCGCCTCTCCGAGCGAGAAATGCTTCACCGCCTGCTTAGCGGCGATTTCCGAATCGAGCTTCGCCTTCAGCCACGCCTTCTGCTCGGCCGACAGCCAATCCGCCTTCTCCGGCTTGTCGGTGAGATAGAACCAGGTGACGATGCCGAGCAGCACCGAGGGAATGCCCTCGATGATGAAGAGCCACTGCCAGCCCTTCAGGCCCATCGCACCGTCGAGCCCGAGCAGCAGGCCCGAGATCGGCGCACCGATCACGGTCGACACCGGCACGGCGATGGCGAAGGCCGCAAGGAAGCGGGCGCGATATTCGGCCGGATACCAGTAGGTGAGATAGAGGATGATGCCGGGGAAGAAGCCGGCCTCGGCGACGCCGAGCAGGAAGCGCAGGACGTAGAAGCTCGTGACGCCGCTGACGAGCGCCATCAGGGCGGAGATGATGCCCCAGGTCACCATGATGCGGGCGATCCAGCGGCTGGCGCCGAACTTCTCCAGCGCGAGATTGCTCGGGACCTCGAAGATGAAATAGCCGAAGAAGAAGATGCCGGCGCCCCAGGAGAAGATCAGCGGCGTGAACTTCAGCTCGGCGTTCATGGTCAGCGCGGCGAAACCGAGATTGACGCGGTCGAGATAGGAGAAGAAGTAGGCCAGCACCAGGAACGGGATCAGGCGCCAGGAGATGGCGCGGATCGTCGAGGTCTCGATTTCCGCCTTGTTAAAGTTCTTGGCCGCGCCGGCGGAACCGGCATAGGTCGTGGTCTGGCTCATGGCTTCCCCCAGGGTTGTTGCTTTTATGGGCTGGTTGCGGTTTTCAGCATCGCGGGCGAAGAGTCAATGGAGCGAGCAATGCACGGGACGCAGCCGGATAAACCTGTTGCGCTGTTAGAGACATCGCTGACCCGCGCCGCCCTCGCGCTCGCGGTGATCGTCTGCGGGCTGTCGCTGCGCTGGTACGGCTTTCCGCTCGGCCTGCCTGCCTTCGTCGTGAAATACGGCGGCTCGCTGCTGTGGGCGACGATGGTGTTTCTGCTGGTCGGGGTTCTGCTGCCGCGGCTCACCCCGACGCAGATTGCGGCCATCGCAGCGGTGATCGCGGTCGTCGTGGAATTCTCCCGGGTGGTGCATGCGCCCTGGCTCGATGCGTTCCGGCTGACGACAGCCGGCGCACTGCTGCTCGGCCGCATCTTCTCGCTGTGGAATTTGGTGGCGTACGCGGTTGGGATTGAGTTCGGCGTCTGGATCGATCGGCTGGTTCAGCTGCGTAGGGTGGGTTAGCCGAAGGCGTAACCCACCACTGTTTGTATCCGCGGAAACTGAAATGGTGGATTACGCTTCGCTAGTCGTCCGTTAAGAAGCCGGATTGATCGAGGCTGGCCGGGCGAGCGTGCGCCATAGCTGGGCCAGGAACAGGCACAAGAGATATCTCAGCCAGGCGAGGATGCGGCGGAAGTTGTGTCCGACGGCTGAGAGGACGACGTTGGCGGCATCGCCGGCGCGGCCTTTGAGGTAGCAGCGCCCGAGGTGGCCTTCCGCCTTCAGGTGTCCGATGATGGGCTCGATGGCGGAGCGGCGGCGCAGCTCGCGCTTGATGACACCGAAAACGCCGCGCTTCTGGCCGGAGATGAAGACGCGACGGGGATTTTGTGCGTCGTGGCCGCGGTATCCCTTGTCGACATAGGCCCGCTCGATCGGACAGCCGGTGAGTGTCTCGGTGCGGTCAATGACGTCCCGCAAGGTGTGACCGTCGTAGGGGTTGTCGGGCAGTGCGCTGGCGTGCAGCACGAACAGGCCACCGGGAGCCCGGCGGTTGTTGGTGACGATGGAGGCCTTCACGCCGAACTCGTAAGGCGCGCTGGCCTTGCCCTTGCCGATGCACTCCACTTCCGGGGCATGGAAGGAATAGAGCTTCCAGCCGCGCTGGCGCTGCTGCTGCGAGCGGATCTGCGTGGCCCGGCCGAGCGGGAGGGCGAACGCCTGCTCCAGTGCTGGCTGGCCTTCGATCTTGCGGCGGATGTCGCGGATGATCCGGCCCAGCCGGCTACGCAGGATACGCAACTGCCGCTGATGCCGCCTGAACTGTTTGGCATGGGCGTAGCGGCCGGCCATCATCGCGGCGGCCTTGGCGATGCGAGCATAGGATTGCCGCAGCCTGACGCCGTGCCTGATCGCCAGGCGGTTGAGCCCCTTGATGGCCGCATGCAGCAGCTTGGCATCGGTCGGAAAGGTGATGGCCTTCGGCTGCACCGTGGTGTCGACCGTAACCCGCTTGAGGTCCTGGCTGCGTAATGCACCGGCCTCGTGCGCTACCCGCAAGCTCTCGGCCAGCAGCAACTCCAGCTTGTCGCCAAGCCGCTTGCGCCAATGGCTCAGGTCCGAGCGCTCGTGCGGGAACGTGTGCTGAAAGAACTCTTCCCCGGTGAAGAACTGGAAGTATGGGTCATGGACCCAGCGCTCGCACACCTCCTCATCGGACAGCCCGTAAATGTGCTTGAGCAACAGCAGACCGATCATGAAGCGCGTCTCGATCCCGGGCCTGCCGTTCTCGCTGTAGAGCGGCGCGATCTCGCCGTCGATCCAGTCCCAATCGACCTTGCCGGCGAGCAGAACCAGCTCGTGCTTCATATTGATGATCTGGTCGAGCCGAGCCCGGAACAGATCGTTCGATCCCGTCGTCTTGTGCTTCTTCGGCCGCATCGTTCCCTCCGATGCAGACAAGGAATCATGCTTCCCGCTTCGAGGGAATCCACGAAAACCAAATCGCAAGGTTCTGACGCCCAAAGCATCAAAACCTTGCAATCTGGAAATGCCCCTTAGCCCAAATCGAGATTCCCGATCAGTGGCTTAGTCCTTCTTCACGGACGACTCGCTAATCCACCCTACGAGACCGGCGCCGCGCCGATCAGCGTTCACTCCGCCAATTGAAACCGCTCGAAGCGATCGAGCTCGTCCTCGATCTTTTGCTTGAGCTCCTTGCGCCCCGCCGTCTTCTTGCCCTGCCCGACCCAGGTCCATTTCTGCATCAGCAGCTTCTTTGCCTGCCGGTCGGTCTTCAGATCGAGCGCGGCGACGATCTCGTCGCCGACCAGCACCGGCAGCGCAAAATAGCCGAGCTTGCGTTTGGCCTTCGGCACATAGGCCTCGAACAGGTGGTTGTAGCCGAAGATGAGACTGGTGCGCTTGCGCTGGATGATCAGCGGGTCGAACGGCGAGAGGATGTGGACGAGATCAGGCGAGACTACCTCACCGTTCGCCTCGAGCGTGGTCGGCACCGCCCAATGCTCCTGCTTGCCGGCGCCGTCGATCACAACAGGCACGAGCTCGCCGCGGCGGACGCGGGCGGCGATCAGGCCGGCCACCGCCTTCTTGCGCGGCGCGTCGAGGTGGCAGATCGAATCCAGACTCACCACGCCCTGCGACCGCAGCGCGCGGTCGAGCAGATAGGTCGTAATCTCCCTGGCTGAGGCTGGCCTGGGCAGTGTGTCCCAGCCGAAATGCCGCGTCATCAGCTCGTAGGTCTTGAGCATGCCCTGCCGCTCGCTGATGGTCACGGCGCCGGTATAGAAGGCGAGCTGCAACGCCCGCTTCGAAGGCTTGCGGCTCTGCCACAGATGCTCCTTCTCGGTGAGCACGTCGTCCTCGATGTCGCGGATCGTCAGCGGCCCGGCGCGCACCAGCCGCATCACCTTGCGCGTGTCGGCCGGCTTCACCGAGGCGAACCATTTGTGTCCTTCGCGGCGGTGCTCGCGCATCGCCGGCAGGAAGAAGCGGAAGTCGCCGGCGGGTACGTAGGAAAGCGCGTGCGTCCAATACTCGAACACGCTTCTGTCGACGCTCTGGGCGTGGCGCAAATCGGCGCGCCGGTAGGACGGGATACGGCTGAACAGGATGTGGTGATGGCAGCGCTCGATGACGTTGATGGTGTCGATCTGCACATAGCCGAGATGAGCGACCGCGTCCGCGACGGCCTGAGCTCCGTCGCCGAACGGTGCGCGCTCATCCAGCCGCTGCGCATGCAGCCAGATCTGCCGGGCCTGTGTCGTGGTGAGGTGGAGCGGTTTTGGCGCGCGTGACATTGCGGGGAGGAATGTAGCGGGATTCGCGCCAAGAAAAAGAAGAAGAAAAAGAAGACCTCGAGGCAGCAGTCAAAAAAACCGCGCTGCCATCTGCTGACAGCGCGGCCGGATGGTGGCGCGCCTCGCGCCTACTTCATCGTCATCGCCTTCTGCGACTTCATGTAGTGCATGCAGGCGCTCTTCATCTTGCCGTTGCTCATGTCCGTGTTGGCCATGGCCATTTCCTTGTTCGCCGCCATCTTGGCCGGCGTGTCGGGCGTGCCGCCCATCATGGCTGCGGATTTCATCATGTTGTCCTTGGTGCACGCCATCATCGCGGCAGATGCGGGGGACAGCGAAAGGGTAAACGCGACAAAGGCTGCAGACGTGAGCAAGATCTTCATCGAAAAGTCTCCTCCGTAAAACAAAACCGGCGTCATGCCGGCCTTCGCAATTACGTATTCTCTCGCGCCGACGTTTCGCGGAGAAGACAATTTTCTTGCTGCAGTGCGAAGGCGGAGGGCCTAGCGGCCATCCTTCGGCACCTTGGGCCGGTCACCGAGGCTGCCGGTGGCGACATCCGGCTCGCACAGGGCCTTGCCGCGCCCCTCCGCCTGGCAGCGATAGACGCTGCCGGTGAGGCGGTCGACCAGCCACACGTTCTCGTCGGTCGGCGCTTCGAGTCCGACATAGCGGGAGGTCAGCCCCGTGATCAGCGTCGACAGCAGGATGGCCACCGCGATCATGGCCGCACCGATATAGATCGGCATTGAGCTCAGGGACACTGTCCGATCCGGCGGGCCGCTGCGATTGAAGTAGTCACGCTGATAGTCACTTGGCCTCGGCACTGGACGGAACTCGGCTCCTTCATTCGGAGATTGGCGGGGACAACGTCCTGCTAGGCGCGCATCTGGCCGATTTCTTGTTCACGGCCGGGCCGTGCGGCGACGGCTTTGCGACGATCGGTGTGCACCGCCGCCGAGTCTGCCGGCCCTCGCCAGCGCCGGAACCCTTGGTCAGCCACCTCCCACGGTACGGAGGGGAATGAGCATGCGCTCGCAAGGTGATTTCAATCACACCGGGGATTGCCGCTGCTTGAACCCACGCCGCGGCGCGTGCGACGACTGCTATTGGTCCGATCGGCCCTTGTCCCCGGGGCCATCGCGAAACGTGCCGGTCCGATGCCCGAAACACCCGGGAATGCGCTAGGATGGGCCCGGAACCGGCTGTAGCCACCGTGACCAAGATCACATCAGGACCTTTGAACCTGCCTTATGCTCGCAGCATCAAATCGCTATCAGGCGTAACAGCGAGGATACGACAATGACCCGTTTTGATAAGTTCTTTGGACTGAAGGCGATAACTCTTTCCGCCGCGCTGTCGATGACGGCGGGCCTGGCTGTAGCCGGTGACAATAATGTCTCCACAGGCCAGATTCTGGATGCACTGAAGCCGAAGCCGGCGACCCGTGGCCTGTCCGCCGGTCCGCAGGCCGATCCGGCGGCGCAGGCCAAGGAATCGACATTCCTCAACACCGTGCGCAACCGCTCGACCCGTTCGCTCTCGACGGGTGAGCGCGAACAGATTGCCGAACTCGCCGCGACCAAGCCGAAGATCGATCTGGAAATCCAGTTCGACTACAACTCGGCCGACATCGCCAAGACCTCGGTGCCCTCGGTGCAGGCGCTCGGCAAGGCGCTGTCCGATCCGGCGCTGAAGGGCTCGACCTTCGTGGTCGCCGGCCACACCGACGCGGTCGGTGGTGAAGAGTACAATCAAGGCCTCTCCGAGCGCCGCGCCGACACCATCAAGAAGTACCTGGTGCAGAACTACGGCCTGAACGGCACCGATCTCGTCACCGTCGGCTACGGCAAGACCAAGCTGAAGGATGCCGCCCACGGCGCCGACCCGGTCAACCGCCGCGTCCAGGTCGTGAACATGGACACCAAGACCGCGTCGAAATGATCTCGATTTGATCGCGACAGAAGGCTCGCCGCCTGCCGCCCCGGCAGGCGGCGATGTCATATCCAGCTCTGGAACAGCATCAGCCGGCCAAAACTCCGCATCGACGTGCCGATGAAGGCCGCAGAGATGGGCAGCATGACCGCAAAGCCGATCGCGGCGACACCGACATAGGCCCACAGCAGCCAGCGCGGCAGGCCGTCCCGGCGCAGCACATAGACCAGCGCGAGCGACGCCGCGGTGGCGGCCGGCAGATAGTAGTAGATGAACCCGAGCGTGCGCGGCAGCAATGCCCAGGCGAGCCAGGGACCGAAATAGAACGCCGCGATCAGGAACGCATCCCAGCGGCGCAGCACGATGAAATCGCGCAGCACGAGCGCGAGTGCGAGCAGAGCCGGCCACAACACCAGCGGATTGCCGAGGAAGACGATTGCGGAGACGTTGTCCTCCGCGCTCTTGTCGAACAGGAACCACACCGGGCGCGCGAGCAGCGGCCAGGATGGCCACGCGCTCATATAAGTGTGTCCGGCGATCGCGGTCGTGGTGTTGTCGGCGAAGATCCGGCGCTGCGCCTCGATCAGATCCGGCAACGACACGCCGTAGAGCGGAACGAAAGCCGCAAGATACGTCATCGCCGGGAGGATGGCGAAGCAGAGCGCGACATGATGCAGCCTCAGGCCGGGCCAGAGGTCCGGCCGGTACCAGTCGTCCGGCTTCGCGTCGGCGAACAGCGTGCGCCAGCCCTGCATCAGGCGGATCACCGCGACGATGACGATGCAGACGCCGAGTGGAAACAGGCCACTCCATTTGCAGGAAGCGGCCAGGCCGAACAGGCTGCCGGCGAGCGCGAACAGCGCCTGCGGCCGCTCCCGTCGAAAACCATGCATGAAGGCGGCGGTCGCGAGCAGACCGAAGCCGAGCGCAAAGATGTCGAGCATGGCGATGCGCGCCTGCACGTAGAGCATCTGGTTCACGGCGGCGATCAGCGCCGCGGCGATCGCCGGCCCTTGCGCGGAGAACAGCGCGAGCCCACACAGATAGATCGCGACGATCGCCAATGCGCCGAACAATGTCGCGGGATAACGCCAGCCGAACGCGTTGTCGCCGAAGGCCGCGATCGACGCCGCGATCAGCTCCTTGGCGAGCGGCGGATGCATCGGATTGAGCATCGGCTGCGACATCGCCGGGGCCAGCATCTGCCGCGCCGCCGGCACATAGTGCACCTCGTCAAAGACGAACTTCTCCGGCGTCGCGAGGCCGATCAGCAGCGCGAGATGGGCAGCTAGGAAAATAGCGACAGCTACCACTGCGCTTCGCGACAATCTCGGGACTGCGGACCGTTCAAGCAGCTGCTGTGGGGATGTTTTGCGTGGCAAATTTGCGTCACCGCGGACAAAAATAAGGATCGCGGTTTTCATTGAACGCATTCCGCCGCGGCTGTCACTAAGCATAACGCACGTACCGCTCCGCTTGTGATAATTTCGCCACATCAGAAGCGCGCGCGATCCGGTACGATCAGGGACACATCGATCGGTTGCGAAATGAATTTCCGTTTCTGGCTTTTCCCTATCCTGTCGTCGGCCGCATTGTGCGCGGCGCCTGCTGCGCAGGCGCAGACGCGCGTCGGCGAAGCGGTGGTGATCCAGAACGAAGTGGTGCGCGTGGCCGCGGCCACCACGCCGATCAGTGTCGGCGACAGCATGCTGCGCGACGAGACCGTGCGCACCGGCTCCGACAGTGCCGCGCGCTTCGTGATGGCCGACAGCACCAATTTGTCGCTCGGCCCCGGCGCCACGCTCAAGCTCGACCGCACCGTCTTCAACGACGAGCACAGCTATCGCGACGTCGCGATCCGCATGACCACCGGCGCATTCCGTTTCGTCACCGGCCATTCCGAGAAGACCGCCTACAAGATCACGACGCCGCTTGCGACCATCGGTGTGCGCGGCACCACGCTCGACATCCTCTCGCAGCGCGGTCGCTCCGTCGTGGTGCTTCAGGACGGCGCGGCCAGCGTCTGCACGACGAGCTCACAATGCGTGCAGCTCACCCAGCCGGGCGACACCGCCATCATCACATCGACCGGCGGCAAGGTCTCGATCACCAAGACCAACACGCCGCCCTGGACCTTCGCCGCCAACTGCGCCGCAAGTGCCGGCCTGTGCGCGGTGAACCAATATGCCGGCGCCTCGCCGACCATCACGCCGGCCGTCCAGGACGACGGCATGCTGTGCGGGCGCTGACGATGGCGAAATTCAACTTTCGGCTCTTCGCCCTCACCGGCCTGCTGACCGCGGCCGCTGCGCTGGCGTTTGTCGCGCTCGACATTCGTCCCGCCGCAGCTCAAGCGACCTGCGAAATCGGATGCGGCGAGCCGACGCCCTACCCGACCTATTCACCGTCTCCGACGCCGACATATTCTCCGTCGCCCTCACCCTCCCCTTCGCCGAGCCCCTATCCTTCCCCGTCGCCGAGTCCATATCCGTCGCCGAGCCCGACACCGACCGGGGCCGATTCCAGCGGCAATTCGATCGGCGGCCTCGCGGGCCAGCGCTTCAACCAGATGATCACCAACCGGGTGCTCGGCACGGTCCTGCTCGGCGTCAACGAGCAGGTCAATTGCAGCGACTGCATCAGCGCGTTCGGCTCGGCCGGCTCGTTCTCGGCCGGTATCCACGGCCGCAAGGAGCTCACCAACAATCTGTCGCTGCTCGCCGGCATCGCCTACACGCACTACAACGAGGGCGGCTACAAGATCACCGGCGCGCCGATCGGCGCCTTTGCCCTCCGCTACGACTTCACCGACTGGGGATCGTCACGTCCGTTCTTCGACGTCGGAACGATCCTGACGCCGTGGGAGAAGGCGCGCTACACCCGCAGCTACAATACCAGCCTCGGTCCTGTGAGCGTGACGAGCTCGACCAACGCTTCGAACTACGCGGTCTACGGCCGCGCCGGCTGGATGAGCCGCGTCTCGCCGCGCGACGAGGTCGCAGCTTCGATCGAAGTCTGGCAGCTCTGGCAGCGCGTGTCCGGCTACAGCGACAATGCCGTGGCCTTCAACCCGTTCGACGCCACCATCGCGACCGGCACCGACCGTACCAGCCTGGTCAAGATCGGCGGCCAGTGGACGCATCTGTTCGGCAGCAACGTCGAGACCAACATCAACGGCGGCTGGGTGCAGTCGTTTGCGAGCCACAGCGGCATCGTCGCCACCGTGACCGGCGACGGCGTGGTGGTGCCGACCATGGGCAACCAGGGCTCGTTCGAATATGGCGGGCGGCTCGGCTTCCGCGTGCAGAAGGGCTGGGTCGTGGATCTCTTCGCCAACGGCACGCTCGGCCCGCAGCCCGTCGGCAACACCATCCACGGCGGCGTGGGCTTACGGATAAATTACTGAGGCAGCTTCGTAGGGTGGGCAAAGCGAACGCGTGCCCACCACTTCTCTCCACCGGAGTCGGATCGTGGGCACGGCGCAAGAGCACCTTTGCCCCCTACGGCACCCGTGTCGTCGTCACGCCGCCGACTTGCCCTCGAACGCGCGGCGCAGCACGTCGACATCCAGCTTCACCATCTTCATCATCGCCTGCATCGCGCGCGCGGCCGCTGCCCTGTCCGGGCTCGACAGGAATTCGAACATCACCTTCGGCACCACCTGCCAGGCCACGCCCCAGCGATCCCGGAGCCAGCCGCATTGCTCTTCCTTGCCGCCATGGGCGAGGAACGCATTCCAGACGCTGTCGACCTGGGCCTGATCATCACAATGGATCATCAGCGAAATGGCATGGGTATATTCCATCTTCATCCCGCCGTTGAGCGCGACCAGCGGCTGACCGGCGACCGTGAACTCGACGACGAGCACGGAGCCTTCCTTGCCGGAGGGGCCGTCCGAAACATTGCGCTGAACGTGCGTGATCGCCGAGTTCGGCACGAGCGAGACATAGAACTTCGCGGCTTCCTCGGCATCGCCGTTGAACCACATGCAGGGTACGACCTTGGACATCGTGAATGCTCCTCGTTGGTTTAGCGTTCGACGGACTGGGATCAGGCATTCGCCATAGCGGGCTGCGGAGGGACAGCCGCCATGTCCAGCCAGTTCACACCCCACATGTGGCCATCCGGATCCTCGAAGCTGCGGCCGTACATGAAGCTGTATTCGTCCTTCGGGCTGGGATCGGCCACCCCGCCTGCCGCCTCTGCCTTGCCGACAATCGCGTCGACCTCGTTGCGGGTGTCGGCGGACAGGCAGAACAGCGCCTGATTCGAGGTCCTGGCATCTGCGATCGGCTTCGGCGTGAACTGGCGGAATTTGTCGTGGGTCGCCAGCATCACGTAGATGGCCTCGGAAAAGACCATGCAGCTCGCCGTGTCGTCGCTGAATTGCGGGTTCCGGGTCGCGCCGACCGCCTCATAGAAGGCGGTCGCACGTTTGAGGTCGGTCACGGGAAGATTGAGGAAAATCATCCTGGGCATCGGAAGCTCCTTGGGCGGGTTCTGCCCAAGGACGGATCGCCAGGGGGCCACCCGACACGGTTTCCGAATATTTTTTCACCCCCGGAGACGATCGCGCCTCCCACCGCGGGGCGGTCTTACTTCTTCTCGTTCGGATCCCGGTGGATGGGGTCGACCCACAGCACTGTCTCGGGCTTCTCGACCGGCTCGATGTCGAGGTTGATCGCCACTGCCTCGCCGTCGCTGCGCACCAGCACGCATTCCAGCACCTCGTCGGGGCTGGCGTTGATCTCCTGGTGCGGCACGTAAGGCGGGACGAAGATGAAATCGCCGGGGCCGGCCTCTGCGGTGAATTGCAGGCTCTCGCCCCAGCGCATCCGCGCCTTGCCCTTCACCACGTAGATGACGCTTTCGAGATGGCCGTGATGGTGTGCGCCGGTCTTGGCATCCGGCTTGATGCTGACGGTGCCGGCCCACAATTTCTGGGCGCCGACGCGCGCGAAATTGATCGCGGCCGCGCGGTCCATGCCCGCCGTCGACGGCACGTTGGTATCGAGCTGGTTGCCGGGAATGACGCGCACGCCGTCATGTTTCCAGCGATCGTCGTGATCGTGGTCATGGTGGGAATGCGAATGGTCATGGCCGGTCATGGACTTGCTTTCTGTTGGTTCCGTGCGCGGCAAACTAACCCGAAGCCGCACCCGCGAGCCATACCAAAATCGGAACCCTCGTAGCTGCGGGACGTTGCCTTTGCGAGCAAAATGGAAGGAGAGTCTCATGGGTAGCACGACCGACAAGATCAAGGGTAACGCCAACGAGGCGATCGGCAAGGCCAAGCAGGGCATCGGTGAAGCCACCGGTTCCGAACGCATGAAGGGCGAAGGCGTGGTCCAGGAAGTGAAGGGCAAGGGCCAGCAGGCCATGGGCGATGCCAAGGACGCCGCAAAGGACGCGATCGATCGCGCAGCGGCAGGAGCAAAGCGCGCGACGGAATGACGCGCGGCATCCAAAAGCGAAAAGACCGGCCGAAAGGCCGGTCTTTTTCTTGCCGTCATTCCGGGGCGGCGCGTAGCACCGAGCCCGGAATCTCGAGATTCCGGGTCTGGTCCTTTCGGACCATCCCGGAATGACGCGATGCGTCACTTCACCGCGAGCAATTCCACGTCGAACATCAGCGTCGCGTTCGGCGGGATCACGCCGCCGGCGCCGCGGGCACCGTAGCCGAGCTGCGGCGGGATGATCAGCGTGCGCTTGCCGCCGACCTTCATCGAGGCGACGCCCTCGTCCCAGCCGCCGATGACACGGCCCTTGCCGATCGGGAATTCGAACGGCTCCTTGCGATCGACGGAGCTATCGAATTTCTTGCCCTTCTGGCCGTTCTCATAGAGCCAGCCGGTATAGTGCATCACGCAGATCTGGCCGGGCTGCGGCGAGGCACCGGTGCCGACGGTGGAGTCGATGATCTGCAAGCCTGAAGCTGTGGTCATGGTCTTTCCTGCGGTCTGGGCCGAGGCCGTGGTGGAAACGAAATGCGACACGCCTGCGATCACCGTGATCGCGAGTGCCGACATCAGGGTGAGGAGCGCGCGCTGGAAACGCTGCATAAGGCACCTTCCGTTTGAGGCGGAAGGTGTCTAGCGCAACGCGGGTGCGGTTTCCACCCCTCACACCTCGATATTTTCCAGTCGGACCGGGAGCTTGCGGATGCGCTGGCCGGTGGCGTGGTGGATCGCGTTGCAGATCGCGGCATTGGTACCGACATTGGCGAGCTCGCCGAGGCCCTTCACGCCGACGGGATTGATGCGGTCATCCTGCTCGGAGAGCAAAATGACCTCGACTCCGGCGACGTCCGCATTCACGGGCACGAGGTAGTCGGCAAGATTGTCGTTGACGTAGCGCGCATTGCGCTCGTCGATTTCCGTGGCCTCCAGCAGTGCCGACGACATGCCCCAGATCAGTCCGCCCATCAGCTGGCTGCGCGCCGTGCGCGGATTCATGATCCTGCCCGCCGCAAACGCACCGACGAGGCGAGGACAGCGGATTTCGTGGGTGAAGCGATTGACACGGACCTCGACGAACTCGGCGCCGAATGCGTAGGCGATCTGGTCTTTCATGGCATGACCGCCGACGAGCCGCACCTGCCCGTTGTGCATGGCGCGGAAGGAATCCAGCGGCGCGCCTTCCGGCTTCCACTCGCCATATTCCTCGACGACGCCGACACCGAGCGCATCGAAGGCCTTCTCGATGTCGAGTGGACGATCGCCCTTCGCGGCCTGCGTGGCCGGTGTCTGGCCGAGACCCACGGTCTCCTTGGCCCGGTCGGTCAGGCTTTGAGCCGGCATCGCGGCCTTGAACAGGCGCTGGCGAATCTGGTCGCACACCATCATCACCGCCGAGCAGGTGCTCGCGGTCGAGTTCGAGCCGCCGGCAACCGGCGCCGGTGGCAGATCGCTGTCACCCATGAAGACCGCAACTTTCTCGAGGGGCACGCCGAGGCGCTCGGCCGCGGTCTGGGCGATGACCGTATAGGCACCGGTGCCGATCTCGTGGCCGGCGATCTCGACCCGGGTCCGGCCGTCGCGCTGCAGGCGCACGCGCGCGGCCGACGGCCCCATCTGCGTCGGATAGCAGGTCGCGGCACAGCCATAGCCGATCAGCCAGTCGCCGTCCGACATCGATTTCGGCTGCGGCGAGCGCTGCGCCCAGCCGAAGGCCTTGGCGGCCTCGTCGAAGCACGCCATCAGCGAGCGCGAGGTGTAGGGCTTGCCACCGATCGGCTCGTTGGTAGTGTCGTTGATGCGCCGAAGCTCGACCGGATCCATGTTCAGCTTAACCGCGAGCTCGTCCATCGCGCTCTCCAGCGCAAACAGATAGGGCACCTCCGGCGGCGAGCGCATGAAGCCCGGCGTGTTGCGGTCGGCACGCACGATCGACACCAGGCTGTCGACGTTCGGGCAGGCATAGAGCCGCGTCGTCGTCTTGGTGCCGCCGACGCAATAGGCATCGGCGCGCGAGGAGACCTCGGCGCCCACATGCCTCAAAGCCAGCAGCTTGCCGTCCCGGTTTGCGCCAAGCTTGATCTCCTGGCGCGTCTCGGCACGGTGGGTCGTAATGGTGAAACCCTGATCGCGGGTCGGGACCAGCTTGATCGGGCGGCCCAGGCGCTTGGCAATGCCGGCGATGATGGCGGTCCGCGGCGTCATCGAACCGCGCGAACCAAAGCCGCCGCCGACATAGGGATTGACCACGCGCACCTTGTCGGCGTCGATGCCGAGCTGCTCGGCGACGCCGTGCTTCAAGCCATAGACGAACTGACTGCCTTCGTAGATGACGAGATTGTCGCCCATCCAGGCGCAGCTCGTCGAAAACAGCTCCATCGGATTGTGATGCTGCGTCGGCGTGTCGTAGGCGGCGGTGAGCTTGATCTCGGCCGCATCGAATGCCTTGGCGAAATCGCCGACCGCGGGGTCTTCCTTGAACTGCGCGTTCTGGCCCTTTGCGGCAGCCGTGGTTGTTCCCGGCGAATCGAAGCTCGCGCTGGGCGCGGTGGCGGTGTAGCTGACCTTGACACGATTGGCGGCCTCGCGCGCGGCCTCGTAACTCTCCGCGACAACGACAGCGATAATCTGGCCGTCATGGGCGATCTCGGCCGACTTCAGCGGCTGGATCGTCGTTCCGGCATAGCCGCCATTGCTGAAAAGCTTCGACTCCCTCAGCTTCGGGGCGTTCTCGTGGGTGACGATCTCGATTACGCCGCGGACACCCTTGGCCTCATCGAGATCGAAACGGTCGATGCGGCCCTTGGCAATCGCACTGGTGACCAGGAATGCATAGGCCGGATTATCCAGCGGCATGTCGGAGGCGTAGGTCGCCCGCCCCGTGACCTTTGCAGCCGCATCATAGCGCGGCACGGGCTGGCCCATATTCGCCTTGGGCGAGGGAGCTGCAGCGGTCATGATCAGATCTCCATCGTTACGGCCTGCTGGAGCGCGCGCGCCACCACGCGCTTGCCGAGCGCGATCTTGAAGCTGTTGTGCCGGCGGCCGCGGGCGTCTGCAAAAGCAGCATCAGCGACGCGTTGCGCCAGAGCTTCGTCGAACTTTTGTCCCTTCAGCAGCGCCTCCGCCTCGCGCGCCCGCCAGGGCATGGTGGCGACGCCGCCGAGCCCGACGCGCGCATCCCGGATCGTGCCCTCTTGCACGTCGAGCGCGATCGCAGCCGAGGACAGTGCGAACTCGTAGGATTGCCGGTCGCGCGCCTTGAGATACACCGAGCGAGGCCAGCGGCCCCGGATCGAAAAGGCCGAAATCAGCTCGCCGGGCTGAAGCGTTGTCTCGATGTCGGGGGAGTTCCCCGGCGCCTTGTGCAGCTCTGCGAACGGCATCGTGCGCGTGCCGGCCCTGCCCGTGATCTCGACCACGGCATCGAGGGCGATCAACGCCTGCGCGAAATCGCCGGGATAGGTCGCAATGCACTGATCTGACGTGCCGAGGACGGCATGCATGCGGTTGACGCCGTCCATGGCGGCACAGCCGGAACCGGGATTGCGCTTGTTGCAATTCTCGTAGGAGACGTCGCGGAAATAACTGCAGCGCGTCCGCTGCATCACGTTGCCGCCGAGCGTTGCCATGTTGCGCAACTGGGCGCTGGCTGCGAGCTTCAGGGAACTCGCGATCACCGGATAATTGCGTTGGATCTCGGCATGGGCGGCCACATCGGACATCTTTGCGAGCGCGCCGAGCCGCAAGCTGTCGCTGCCGGGCTCGATCGCCGACCAGGCGTGCGCGAGCGGATTGATATCGACGATCGCGGCGGGCCGCATCACGTCGAGCTTCATCAAATCGATCAGCGTGGTGCCGCCCGCAAGCGGCTGGGCTGTCGCCTGGGTCAACGGATTGCTGGCTGCCGCCGCGGCAGCGCTCAGCGCCTGCACGGCCATGTCGGGGTCTGTTGCCCGTTGATACGAAAAAGGTCGCATGCGCCTAGCCTTTCATGATCTCGGGCGCGGCCTGCTTCACGGCCGCGACGATGTTGGGATAGGCCGCGCAACGGCAGATGTTGCCGCTCATGTATTCGCGGATGTCGGCTTCGCTCCCGGCATGTCCCTCCTTGACGCAAGCCACGGCGGACATGATCTGGCCAGGCGTGCAATAGCCGCACTGGAACGCATCGTTGTCGACGAAAGCCTGTTGCATCGGGTGCAGGCGATCGTCGGTCGCCAGCCCCTCGATCGTCGTGATCTCCTGCCCTTCCGCCGCGAGCGCGAGCGTCAGGCACGACACCACCCGCCGATCGTCGATCAGCACCGTGCAGGCGCCGCACTGGCCGTGGTCGCAGCCTTTCTTGCTGCCGGTGAGCTTGAGGTGGTCGCGCAGCGCATCGAGCACCGTGGTGCGCGCGTCGATGCGCAGGCGCTTGTCCTTGCCGTTGACCCGCAGCGTGACGTCGACGGGAAGTGAGGGGTCCTGTGCAGCTGGGGCTTTGGCTTCCTCTGTGGCCGCGCGCGCGGTGATCGGGACGAGCGCACTGCCAGCCGCGCCGGCCATGAAGGCGCGCCGATCGAATGCTGATTGTTTGGAACTTGATGTGTCGGACATCGACGCCTCCGCCGCTTATCTGCAAAGCAGCGCACGCCTGCACCGCCCATCGCCCCTTAACCGGAAGCAATGAACTCTGTTCCGAACGAGAAAGGGCGACGCAGCAAATGCCGCGCCGCCCTTCGTCAACTTTTCCTGATCTTGCGCGCGGAACCCCGCGCGGCAGCACTCAATAGCCGAGCGCGCAGCCGTCCTTGCGCGGATCGGAGCCGCCGGTGAGCGTGCCCTTCTCCCAGTCGATCCAGATCGCCTGCGCACCACCGAGCGGGCCGACCACACTGGTGGTCTTGTGGCCGAGCTTCTTCAGGCCCTCGACGATGTCAGTCGGCACGCTGTCCTCGAGCTGATACTGGCCCTCGTAGTGCAGGCCGCGCGGCATGTCGATCGCCTCCTGCACATCGCAGCCATAGTCGAGGATGTTGGTCACGACGCGGGTCTGGCCGACCGGCTGGTACTGCCCGCCCATCACCGCGAACGGCATCACGGAGCGGCCGCCCTTGGTGAGCAGGCTCGGCATGATCGTGTGCAGCGGCCGCTTGCCGCCGGCGATGCAGTTGGGATGGCCGGGCTGGATGCGGAAGCCGCCGGCGCGGTTCTGGAACAGGACGCCGGTCTTGTTCGAGACGATCGCCGAGCCGAAGGAATGCGCGATCGAATTGATGAACGAGCAGACGTTGCGGTCCTTGTCCACGACGGTGATGTAGATCGTCGACGGATTCATCGGCGGTGCGACGTTCGGCAGGTCGAGCATGCCGTCCATGCGGATCTTGGCGATGTGCTCGTCGCAGAATTCCTTGGCGAGGATCCTGGCGACCTCGACCTGCATGTGGTCGGGATCGGCAACGTGCAGCTCGCGGTGCATGTACGCGATGCGCGCGGCCTCAGCTTCGAGATGGAAACGCTCGATGCTGAGCGGCGCGTATTTCGTCAGGTCGAACCGCGACAGGATGTTCAGCATCAGCAGCATGGTGAGGCCGGGTCCGTTCGGCGGGCACTGCCAGACGTCGTAGCCCTTGTACACGGTGCCGATCGGCGTCGTCGTCTCGGTGGTGTGCGCGGCGAAATCGTCGAGCGTGTGCAAGCCGCCGATGCCCCTGAGGGTCTCGACCATGTCTTCGGCAATCGGGCCCTTGTAGAAGGCGTCGCGGCCGTCCTTGGCGATCGCGCGCAGGGTCTTGCCGAGCTCGGCCTGGCGGATGACGTCGCCGGCCACCGGCGGCTTACCGCCCGGCAACAGGTAACGCACTGTGTTGGTACCGCCCTTCAGCTTCTCGAACTGGTTCTTCCAGTCGAAGGCGATGCGGGGTGCGACGACGTAGCCTTCCTCGGCCGCCTTGATCGCGGGCTGGAGCAGCCGGTCGAAGCCGAACTTGCCATGGTCGCGCAAGACGGTCGCGAAGGCATCGACCACGCCGGGGATCGAGACCGCATGCGCCGAGGTCAGCGGCACCGAATTGATCTTGCGCTCCAGGTACCAGTCGACGTTCGCCGCCTTCGGGGCACGGCCGGAGCCGTTATAGGCGATGATCTTGCCCTCGCCGCGCGGCTGGATCAGCGCAAAGCAGTCGCCGCCGATGCCGGTCGATTGCGGCTCGATCACGCCAAGCAGGGCCGAACCCGCTACCGCCGCGTCCACCGCGGTGCCCCCTTCGCGCAACACCTCGATCGCGGCGAGCGAGGCCTGCGGATGCGAGGTCGCCACCATCGCGTTGGTGGCGTGGACCGTGGACCTGCCTGGGAAATGAAAGTTTCTCATCGAATTCTTGCTCTCTTGGGCCCGTGGCGCGGATGGCGCGCCATCTCGGAAAAAACCGGGGTTACATGACACATTCCGGCCCGCCGGGGCAATGCTGGCATACCAGGGAAATGGCTGCCATCCGCTGAGCGAATAGACCTTTCGAGGCCGGCGGCCATGCGGGTTTTCCGGACGGCGGCCGCCTGCTAAACGAGCCGCCATGTCTGATCCGGATTCGATCAAGGTCGCCGCCTTCTACCAATTCGCCGCACTCCCGGATTACCGCGAGCTGCGCGAACCCCTGCGCGCGTTCTGCGCCGGCCTTAAGCTGAAGGGCAGCGTGCTGCTGGCGCATGAGGGCATCAACGGCACGCTCGCCGGTGCGCCGGAGGCAATCGACGTCCTTGCCCACGAGCTCGCTCACGGCGACATGTTCGGCGGCAGGCTGAACAATCTCGAATTGAAATTCTCGGCCGCCGAAGCGATGCCGTTCGGGCGGCTCAAGGTGCGGCTGAAGAAGGAGATCGTCACGCTTGGCGATGAGGCTGCCGATCCGACCCGCCAGGTCGGCACCTATGTCGATGCGAGCGAATGGAACGCGCTGATCTCCGCGCCCGACACGCTGCTGCTCGACACCCGCAACGCCTTCGAGGTGGCGATGGGAACGTTCGAAGGCGCCGTCGATCCCGGCATCAGGAGCTTCGGCCAGTTCAAGGACTTTGCCGCCGTCGGGCTCGATCCGGCAAAGCACCGCAGGATCGCGATGTTCTGCACCGGCGGCATCCGCTGCGAAAAGGCGAGCGCGCATCTGCTCGCGCGCGGCTTTGCCGAGGTCTATCACCTCAAGGGCGGCATTCTCAAATATCTGGAAGAGGTGCCGGAGGCGCAGAGCCGCTGGCGCGGCGAATGCTTCGTGTTCGATGAGCGCGTCGCGCTCGGCCATGGCTTGCAAGAATCCGGCTTGCAAGAATCCGGTTTGCGCGAACGGGACAAGGGACACGGCCGTGACGAATGAGATCAAGACGCTGAGCGAGCGCATCGACACACTGGAAACGCGCCTCGCCTACCAGGACGACACGATCGAGACGTTGAACCAGACCATCACCGCGCAGTGGAAGCAGATCGATCTGCTGACGCGGAAGATCGCAGAACTCGGCGAGCGGCTGCAGGAAGCCGAGGCCAATGCGCCTGGACCAGCCAACGAACCTCCGCCGCATTATTGAGCCGTCTTACTGGCCGGAGGCCTTGGGCATCAAATTCATGAGCTCGCCGGACATCACCAGGCGGTCGCGGCCTGCGTCCTTGGCAGCGTAGAGCGCCCGGTCGGCAGCCTCAACCAGCGAGGCCACGCCCGCCGTGCGTTCCAGCGCCGGCCGACAGGTCGCACCGCCGACCGAGGCGGTGACGCATCCGGATTCCAGATTGGTGGCATGAACGAGGCCGGCCTCGTGGATGGCGCTGCGGATCCGTTCGCCGAAAAGAGCGCAGCCGGCGGCATCGGTGTTCGGCAGCAGCATGGCGAATTCCTCGCCGCCATAGCGCGCCGCCAGATCGCCGGCGCGCTGCGTCTCGGCCGCGATGATCTTTGCGACCAGACGCAGGCAGGCATCGCCCGCGGGATGGCCGTATTCGTCGTTATAGGCCTTGAAGTGGTCCACATCGATCATCAGCAAAGCAAGGCTCGAGCGGTCGCGATAGGCGCGCGCCCATTCCTCTTTCAGCCGCTCGTCGAAGCGGCGGCGATTGGCAAGGCCGGTGAGGCTGTCCTCGATCGCAAGCGTCTCGAGCCTGGTTTCCAGCTTCTTGTGCTCGGTGATGTCGCGGGAGATCGCGACCACGCCGTCGACGCGGCCATTGTCCTTGCGCGTCACCCGCATGGTCGATTCCAGCCAGACTTCGCCGTTCTGCCGGTGCGAGTTGCGATAAGTGAGGCGCGCCTCCTCCCGCTCGCCACGCTTCATGGCGTCGACGATCGCCTGGACCTCCGGCAGATCCTCCGGATTGATGCCCGCGAGCGCCGGCGTGCCGATCAATTGATTGGCACGCCAGCCGACGACGCGCGCGGACGAGGGCGAGACATAGCGCAGCCGCTCGTCGAGCCCGATGCGCGTCACCATGTCGCTGGAGCCTTCCGCGAGCAGGCGGAAATGCGCCTCTTTCTCGACCAGGGCCGCGGCCATGCGCTGGCCGCGCTGCAACTGTCGCACCAGCACGGCGCCGATGACCGCAATCAGCATCACCAGCGCGACGACGTAGAGCATGCGGGAGATTGCCGCAGCGCGCCAGGGCGCGAGCAACTCGTCCTTGTCGACTGTGGCAAGCAAAAGGAGCGGGAAACGGCTGCTGCGCTTGAAGAAGCTGACGCGCTCGGCGCCGTCCAGGGGGGACTTGAAATAGTAGGCCCCACTCGGCCGTTGCAGGCTCGCGTCGCGGAATAACGGCTTGTCGGAAACGCTGCGTCCGACGAATGTCTCGTTGCTGGGGTTGCGCGCGATGATCAGGCCATCGCCATGCGTGAGCGACACCGAGCTATTGCGGCCGATCTCGAACTGCTCGTAGAAATGCGAAAGATATTTTGAGCTGATGGTCGCGAGCACGACCCCGCCGAAGGTGCCGTCGGGCTTGTTGAAGCGGCGCGACAGGGTGACGACCCATTCGCCGTCCAGGAGGCTCTTTACGGGACGGCCGACATAGGGCTCTCGTTTCGGGGAGAGCTGATGATAGCGGAAAAACGCGTCGTCGCTGAGCGTTGAGCCGATCGTGCCGGGCGAGGTCAGCCAGTTGCCCTGGTCGTCGATGATGGCGAGGCTGTGAACGCGCTCGATGGCCTTCTTGCGTACTTCCAGCAGGGTGCGCAGTTTGGCGATCGTGGCCGGTGCAGTGCCGTCCATCTCGAGCCGGCTGACGACGCCGACGACGCCGGAATCCAGCAGATCGAGGCTGTCCTCGGCATGCTGGGTCAGCGAGCGGGCAACGTTCGCCATCTCGGTCTCGGCGCCCCTGAGCACCGCGTCGCGCGCAGCCCATTCCCGCCAGCCGCTGACGCCGAGGATGGTGGCGCAGGTCAGCACAACGAACGCCGCCGCGCGCAGCGGCAGACGGCTCCATCCAGCTCGTTGGGTCGCAAGGCTCATGCGGCAGAATTCTCCGATCGTCGGAAACTCTGCCGCTTCTATTATTGAACTCTGAAATCACTACTGGAATACGTAGCCAACTACCCGGTTTCCAGTAGTCCTACGGACGCCGCGATAAGCACATCGCTAACAAGGTATTAGCAAGCCGATCCCGGCGTCGCCTCCCTCTAGCTGAAGATCGCCTTCACCTTGTCCCAGAGCGAGGGACTGTCGGCTTCCGCATCGGCCTTCGAGGGCGTCGGCTGGGTGGCGCTTACGGGATCAGATGCTGGGAAGCTGTCCCTGAGCCCGGCGTCGAGCTTGGATTGCCGGTCGGCGACGAGCGCCTCACGCAGATCGTCGGCGTGCTTGTCATGCGGCGCAGGATTGAATGTCTCAGCCATGATGTCCTCCATCGGCTGGTCAACGCGGCCCGATTGCGCTGGTTCCCCTGTTCCGCTGAGGGCCGGAGCGGTGTATCAGAGGCCATAACCTTTCTCAGGACCATTTCGTGCCCCAATCTGCGACGAAACCTTTCATCGACGTGCTCTCCGGCCAGCGCCAGAGCATCCCGCCCATGTGGATGATGCGGCAGGCCGGCCGCTATCTGCCGGAATATCGCGAGGTCCGCGCCAAGGCCGGCGGCTTCCTCGATCTGTGCTTCAACCCGGAGCTTGCGGCCGAGGTGACGCTGCAACCGATCCGCAGATTCGGCTTCGATGCGGCGATCATCTTCTCCGACATCCTGGTGATCCCCTATGCGCTCGGGCGCTCGGTGCGGTTCGAGGTCGGCGAGGGCCCGCGGCTGGATCCGCTGGATGATCCGGCGAAGGTCGCAACGCTCGCCGCGCGCGCCGACTTCGGCATGCTCGAGGCGGTGTTCGAGGCGCTCAAGCTCGTCCGCGGCGCGCTCGATCCAAAGACCGCGCTGATCGGCTTCTGCGGCGCGCCGTGGACGGTTGCGACCTACATGGTCGCCGGCCAGGGCACGCCGGATCAGGCGCCGGCGCGGATGATGGCCTACCGGCATCCGGAGGCGTTCTCGAAAATCATCGACGTGCTGGTCGAGAACTCGATTCAATATCTGCTGTTGCAGCTCGCCGCCGGCGCCAATGCCTTGCAGATCTTCGACACCTGGGCGGGCGTGCTGCCGCCGGCCGAATTCGCACGCTGGTCGGTCGAGCCGACCCGCCGCATCGTCGAGGGCGTGCGGGCCAAGGTGCCGGATGCGAAGATCATCGGCTTCCCCCGCGGTGCCGGTGCGCAATTGCCTGGCTATGTCGAGGCGACCGGTGTCAATGCGGTCAGCATCGACTGGACCGCGGAGCCGGGCTTCATTCGCGAACGCGTGCAAAGCAAGGTCGCCGTGCAGGGCAATCTCGATCCGCTGGTGTTGATCACGGGCGGCGCGGCGCTCGACCGCGCGGTCGACAACGTGCTGGCCAATTTTGCTCAAGGCCGCTTCATCTTCAATCTCGGCCACGGCATCCAGCCGGAAACGCCGATCGCCCATGTCGAGCAGATGATCAGGCGGGTGCGGGGGTAATTCGCCCGCCCTAACGGGCGCGGAAACAAAACGCGAAAACAACCTCATGCACAGTAGACAAGTCATTGAAAACTCTGGGCCGGCACGCGCGGCTCACAGGCGCGTTTGACACGTCGGGCAAATCAGGCGCGGAATCATAAGATGGCCGGTTGCGCTTTCGCGGGAAGGCTTAGCGCGGCCGGCTGCGCTCGATGATCTCGGCGGCGCCCTTTGTCAGCAGATCCAGACCCACGGCACGGCCGAGCTCACGCGGCCGATTGGCGGGGCCTTCGCGCGAGGCTTCGATGATGGTGTTGCCGGAGAGGTCGAGCACGGAGGCCGTCAGCGACATCTGATCGCCGGCAATGGTCGAGAAACCCGCCACCGGCGAATTGCAGTGGCCGTTAAGCACCCACAAGACCTCGCGCTCGGCGTCCGCGCTGGCATGCGCGGCGGGATCGTCGATTGACGACAGGATCTGCCGCGTCTGCCAGTCCTGCGCCGCGCATTCGACTGCGACGATGCCCTGCCCCGCCGCGGGCAGCATCTCCGCCGCGGTGAATTCGTACGCGATGCGGCCGGCGAGGCCGACGCGGTCGAGGCCCGAACGCGCCATGATCAGCGCATCGGCCGGGCCTACGGTGCCGCCGTCCGGCAGGCGCTGCTTCTCGCCATTGTCGAGCTTTCGGACGCGCGTGTCGGCGGCACCGCGGAAGTGGATCACCTCTACATCCGGCAACAGGCGTCGCGCGTAAGCGGCCCGGCGGACCGCGTTGGTGCCGATCTTAAAACCCTTGCCGCGGGACTGGCGCAGCGCCTCCAGCGTCACCCCGTCGCGCAGCACCAGTGCGTCGTTGGGCGGATCGCGCGACAAGGTGGCGCCGATGACGAGACCAGGCGTGTCCTCATTGCCCGGCATGTCCTTCAGCGAATGCATCGCCGCCTGCAATTCGCCCGACAGCACCGCGGCGCGGATCTGCGCCACGAAGGCGCCGCCCTTGCCGCCATGCGACAGCAGCTTGCTGGTCTGGTCGAGATCGCCCGTGGTGTCGAACTTGACGATCTCGACGTCGAGACCGGGCACGGCGGCGGTCAGGCGGCGCGCGATCTCTTCCGTCTGTGCCAGCGCCATCGCGCTCTTGCGTGTGCCGATCTTCAGTCGCGTAGCCAAACTGTCTGCTCCCTCTCGCGCGGGTTTTACCGCGCATCCTCCAATATCATGTCGGAGGCCTTTTCGGCGATCATGATGATCGGCGCGTTGGTGTTCCCCGACACGAGGTCCGGCATGACCGAGCCGTCGACGACGCGCAGGCCTTCGAGCCCCCTCACCTTCAGCCGCTGGTCGACCACCGCGAGCGCATCATTGCCCATACGACAGGTCGAGGTCGGATGGTAGATGGTGCTGCCGCGCTCACGGCAATAATCCAGCAGCTCGGCATCCGTGGATACCTTCGCCCCGGGATCGTACTCATTGACCACGAACGGTTTCAGCGCCGGCGCATTCAAGATCTTGCGCAGGATCTTCAGACCTTCGACATTGGTGGTGCGGTCGGTCTCGGTCGACATGTAGTTGATGCGGATTTCCGGCGGCACCGTCGGATCGGCGCTCTTGATGCGCAGGGAGCCGCGGCTCTCAGGACGGAGCTGGCACACAGAGGCGGTAAAGCCGGAGAAATCATGCAGCTTCTCGCCCATCTTGTCGGTCGAGAACGGCAGGAAGTGAACCTGGATGTCGGGCGAGGCCAGCCGCGGGCTGGTCTTGAAGAACGCGCCCGCCGTGCCCGCCGCAATCGTCAGCCACCCCTTGCGGAACAGCGCATAGCGCGCGCCGGCCATGGTGCGGCGGAGCGGATGATTGACGGTGTCGTTCAGCGTGATCTTCTGCGAGCAGCGCATCACGATGCGGACCTGCATGTGGTCCTGGAGGTCGTGACCAACGCCCGGCGCGTCCAGCACGACATCGATGCCATGCTTGCGCAGGAGGTCGCCGGGTCCGACGCCGGAGAGCTGCAGCAGCTGCGGCGAGTTGTAGGCGCCGCTCGACAGCACGATCTCCTTGCGCGCGCGGGCACGTCGGATTTGCGAGCCTTGCCGATATTCGACGCCGACGGCGCGGCGGCCCTCGAACAGCACGCGCTGGCCGAGCGCGGAGGTTTCGACCTTGAGATTGCCGCGGGCCTTCGCCGGCCCGAGATAGGCCACCGAGGTCGAGGCGCGCCGGCCGTTGCGCGTCGTGGTCTGGAACAGGCCGACGCCTTCCTGCGTGGCGCCGTTGAAATCGGGGTTGTAGGGCAGACCGGTCTCGACCGCGGCGTCGATGAAGGCCTTTGACAGCGGATCGGTCACGACCATGTTGGAAACCGGCAGCGGGCCGCCGCTGCCGTGATACTGGTCGGCGCCGCGCGACTGGTTCTCGGCCTTCTTGAAGTAGGGCAGCACGTCGTCATAGCCCCAGCCGGTGTTGCCGAGCTGACGCCAGCGGTCGTAGTCCTCGTGCTGGCCGCGGACATAGAGCAGACCGTTGATCGAGCTCGATCCGCCCAGCGTCTTGCCGCGCGGCTGGAACACCTGACGTCCCTTCAGCTCAGGCTCCGGCTCGGTCTGGTACATCCAGTTGACCGTCTTCTCCTTGAACAGTTTGCCGTAGCCGAGCGGCACGTGGATCCAGATGTTGGAATCCTTCGGGCCGGCCTCGAGCAGCAGCACGCTGTACTTGCCGTTCGCCGACAGCCTGTTGGCGAGCACGCAGCCGGCGGAGCCGGCGCCGACGATGATGTAGTCGAATTCGGGATCGGTGGATGCGAGAGAGGAATTTGCGTTCATGCGCTAGTCTTCTTGTTGTGTGGGCGTTTCTGGTTCGTCACTAGCACAATCATGCGCGATGGCGCAGCGCCTCGACCAGCGACTTGAACGCACGGGCATATTCCGCACCCGCCCTTGCGATATCGGCGCGCCCGGCGCAGGCGACCGCGGCCTCCGTCACCGCGCCGAGCAGCAGCCGCGCCAGCGGCTCGACCGGCTGCTTTGCGATGAGGCCGGTCTCCATCGCCACCGAGAGCGCACGTGGCAGCTTGCCGCCGAAATGCCGTGCGTCGATCTCGCGCCACCTCTCCCAGCCGAGCACGGCCGGCCCGTCCCGCAGGATGATCTGGCCGGTCGGGCCCTTGGCGGTCGCCGCGAAATAATGCTGCGTGCCGGCGACCATCGCCGCGAGCACATCCTTCTCGGCGCGGGCGGCGCTGTCGATCTCGACGACGAGATCCCGCGAGACCTGGTCGAACACGGCTTCGAACACTGCCTCCTTGGTCTTGAAGTGATGATAGACCGCACCCTTGGCGACAGAGGCCGCCGCCGCGATCTCGTCCATGGTGGTGGCGGCAAAGCCTTGCGTCCCGAACAGACGGCGCGCCGCCGTCAGGATCGCCTCCGATGTCGCCGCCCGCCGCTCCGCCTGTTTTGCCATGGGTCTCGTCTAATCGAATTCGGCAGAAGCAGCCAGTTGACTTTTCGACCACCGGTCGGTATTTACCGACTATCAGTCGGTTTTAATTGCGGGGTTTGATATGCCGAGCCGTGACGTCGTCGAAGCTTTTGCGCAGCGGCTGGAGGCCGGGGATTTCATCGGCGCGATCGAGCAGTTCTGCACGCCCGACGCCGCGACCTATGAGAACAACGGCGCTCCGACGATCGGCCGTGACAAGCTCGTCGCCAAGGAGCGTGCCGTGCTGGCGGCCTCGAAAGAGGTCAGGGCCGTCCGCATCGGACCGAGCCTGATCGACGGCGACCATGTCGCGACGCGCTGGACGTTCAGCTTCACCAACGCAGAGGGTGTCGCACGAACGCTGGACGAGATCGCGTGGCAAACCTGGCGCGGCGACAAGCTGATCGAGGAGCGGTTCTATTACGACCCCAAGCAGCTCGGGCGGTGACAAGCCGCCCTTTCGCAATCGATTTCAAGCTGACTCGCCCGGCGACATCATCGCGTCGGCGAGCTTGCGCATCAGGCGCACCAGATCCTCGACATCCTGATCGTCCCAGGTCGCAAACATCCCCCCGACAATCCGTTCGCGTGCCCTGTCCACCGCGTCCGTCATGGCCTTGCCGCTGGGCGTGATGGTGGCTTCACTGACGCGGCGATCCGCTTCGCTGGCGTGGCGCTTGATCAAGCCGAGATTTTCCAGTTTCGCGACCTGCCGGCTGACCGTGGTGTAGTCCCGCCCCATGCGATCCGCGAGGTCGACGACTCCGATCGGGCCGCGCCGCTCGATGCCGACGAGCAGCGGAAACAGCGCACGATCCAGCGAGATGCCCGCCTCGCGGATCATCATGTCGTCGCCCTGCCGGCGGTTCATGACACTGACGATGTCGATCAACGCTTCGTGAAGCGAGCGCACCTGCTTTTTAATATGTGTATTTTGCACCCTTCTTGACATCCCGATGACCCTCTGCCTAATGTGTGCATATTACACATATTGAGGATGCCATGACAAAGCAATTCACGGCGGCGTTCTGATCTGCGGAGCAGGTGCGGCCGGCCTTACGCTCGCCATCGACCTCGCGCGGCGAGGCGTGTCTTTTCGGCTGATCGAGAAGCAAGCCGGCCCGTTCCATGGGTCTCGCGGCAAGGGAATCCAGCCTCGAACCCTCGAGATCTTCGAGGATCTCGGCATCATCGACCGCATCGTTGCCGCCGGAGGTCTCTACCCGCCGCAGCGCAAATACCGCGATGACGGCAGCTTCATCGAGTCAGGGATCGCAGAGCTCGCCGTCCCCACCCCCGCCGAGCCCTACAACATGGCGCTGATGATCCCGCAATTCCTGACCGAGGGCGTGATGCGCGAACGGCTGCTCGAACTCGGCGGGCGGGTGGAATTTGGCTGCGAATTGGTCGGCCTGGAACAGGATGAGGACGGTGTGACTGCGCGCCTTTCAGGCCGGGACGGCGAAGAGACGGTGCGCGTGCGTTACCTCGTCGGTGCCGACGGCGGCCGCAGCTTCGTGCGTCACGCACTCGGCATTGGTTTTCAAGGCAAGACGCTCGGCGTACGAGCCGTGGTGGCCGACGTCGTGCTGACGGGCCTGGACCGCCTGGCGTGGCACCGCTTCCACGATGGCGCGATGGACCGTCAGGTTTCGCTGTGCCCACTGGCCGGAACGGAGCTGTTTCAGTTGCAGGCACCCGTTCCGCTCGAAGGCGAGGTCGATCTGTCCGCCGAAGGGCTTTCGGCCATGGTCGCCGGGCGCACGGGACGCAACGATATCCGCATCCAGTCCGTGCCTTGGGCGTCGGCCTATCAGATGAATGCGAGACTCGCCGATCGCTACCGGGATCGCCGTGCATTTCTGATCGGCGATGCGGCTCACATCCATCCCCCGACGGGTGGACAAGGTCTCAATACCAGCGTGCAGGATGCCTACAATCTGGGCTGGAAGCTGGCGGCCGTTATCGGCGGTGCGTCCGCAACTCTGCTCGACAGTTACGAGGCAGAACGACGCCCCGTCGCTGCAGATGTGCTCGGCCTTTCCACCGACTTGCTGGAAGCGGCCAAGCGCGGCGACGTGAGGCGCGGCCGCGAGGTGCAGCAACTCGACATCGGCTATCCGGGATCGCCCTTGGCACTGGAAAAGCCAGGGCGCATGGCAGGCCCGTCCGCGGGAGCCCGCGCACCGGATGCGCCGCTACGCGGAGCCGCCGGACAACCCATACGCTTGTTCGCGTTGCTCAAGGGGCCTCATTGGACGCTGCTTGGCTATCAGGTGAAACGCGAGACTGTATCGGCGTGCACTGGACTGCATATCCATCGTATCGGCCCGGATGCCGAGCTCGTCGACGACAGCGAGCACTTTCGCGACGCATACGCCGTGTCGCCCGGGGATTGGGTGCTGGTGCGTCCTGACGGTTACATAGGCGCATTCGTGGGCTCGCGGCAGGTCGATGGGCTCACGCATTTCCTGGCCGAACAGGGCCTCCAGCCGCCTCCGTAAGTGTCGAAGTCTGCATTTGTATCGATTTGTTATCGATATCGCGTCACGAACACGCAGAAGTGGTCGCGGCGAAGGCCGCAGTCAGGGATAATTCATAGTTCGTCAAAGGTTTGCGGCGAATTCTCCCTGAAGGAGCCGACCAACGGCCCGTCCTGCTAGGCTCTGAAATGCGGACTCAAACGACCAGCTATGTCGCGCGGCTGTTCGCGGGCGATTTGTCGGCCTTTGGCGGTCCCGCAACCGACGAAGCCGTGGCCGGCCATATCCGCGCCGAACAGATGTCGCTGGTGCTCGGCTATTCGGTCGGCATCATGCTCGCCAATGCCTGCAACGCCATCGTGCTCGCCATCGCACTGTGGCAATCGCCGGACAGGATTCTTGCGTTGATCTGGGCAGGCGCTGTCGCAAGCGGCGCGATCATGTTCGGTCTGCAATCCCGCGCCGCGCGCCGCATCACCAAGCCGCAGTTCGTCTCGCGCCGCGCCATGCACCGGCTGGTGCAAAATGCCTTCGTCCTCGGCACCGCCTGGGGCATCGTCCCCGTCGCCTTCTTCAATAATGCTTCGACCGGCGGCCAGCTCGTCATCACCTGCCTGTGCTCGGGCATGCTGGCCGGCGGCGCGCTCGCCTTCGCCACCATCCCGATCGCAGCGATCGCCTTCACGGCCCCGATCTTCGTCGGGATCGCGATCTGCCTCGGCAGCAACGGCGATCTGGCCTTTCTGCTGATCGCCTTCCTCGTCGTGGTCTACGGCAGCGTGCTGCTGCGCGGCGTGTTCGTCAATTCGTTCTCGTTCGCGCGGCGCGTGATGCGGCAGATCGAGGCGGAGCGCACCGTGCGGCTCGATCCTCTGACCCACCTGCCCAACCGCGTCGCCTTCAACGAGACGCTCGAGGCCGCGCTCAAGCGGCTCGCATTGTCAGGCGAGGAGTTTGCGGTGCTCCTGCTCGATCTCGATCGCTTCAAGGAGGTCAACGACAAGTTCGGCCATCCCGCCGGCGACGAATTCCTGGTCCAGGTTGCAAGCCGCCTGCGACGCTGCACGCGCGCCGCCGAGCATGTCGCACGCATCGGCGGCGACGAATTCGCGCTGGTGATGGCCAATCTGGCGCGTCCCGAGGATGCACTCGAGATCGCCGAACGCTTCGTCGCCGCCTTCACTGAACCGTTCCGCATCGAGGGCCGCCAGATCGTGGGCGCGACCAGCGTCGGCATCGTGCTGGCGCCGCGCGACGGCACCACGCCGCTCGACGTCATGAAGAATGCCGATGCCGCCCTCTACCGCGCCAAGAAGGCGGGCCCCGGCACGATCCGCTTCTTCGAGACCAGCGACGACAGGGTGTCACGCGATCGCAAGGCGCTGCAATCCGACCTCGAGGGCGCGATCGCGCGAAACGAGCTGTTCCTCGTGTTCCAGCCGTTCCTCGATCTCGACCAAAGCCGGATCACTGGTTTCGAAGCGCTGCTGCGCTGGCAACATCCTGAGCGCGGACTGGTGCCGCCGAGCGAATTCATTCCGATCGCGGAAGAGACCGGGATGATCCACGAGATCGGCGAATGGGTCGTCCGCCGCGCCTGCGCGACGGTTGCCGAGTGGCCGGACGACATCAGGGTCGCCGTGAACTTCTCGGCCGCGCAGTTTCACAACGCCGGCATCCTCCAGATCATCGTACAGGCGCTCGCGGAGGCGAAGATCGCCCCGCACCGGCTCGAGATCGAGATCACGGAATCGATGCTGCTGTCGAAATACGGCTCGGCCGAGCCGGTTCTGAACGCGCTGCTGCAGCTCGGCGTCACCGTGGCGCTGGACGATTTCGGGACCGGCTTCTCCTCCCTCACCTATTTGCGCAAGCTGCCGTTCAGCCGCATCAAGATCGACCAGTCCTTCATCCGCGACATGCTGGTGCAGCCCGACTGTGCCGCCATCGTCAAATCGGTGATCTCGCTCGCGCGCGACCTGCGCATCGCCGTCGTCGCCGAGGGCGTCGAGACCGCCGACCAGCTCGACTATCTCAGGCAGATCAGTTGCGACGAGGTGCAGGGCTATCTGATCAGCCGGCCGGTGTCGGTGGACGGCGTGCTGGCGTTGCTGGATACGAAGAAGCTTCGGGCGACGTTTGCGGCGTAGGTGGAAGCTTAGATTTGACCTAGTGACGACCACGACGGCGGTAAGCCCCCTCGCCCGCTTGCGGGAGAGGGTTGGGGAGAGGGTGTCTCCGCAACGGGACACTCCCTCACAGGAGAGAGCCCTCACCCGGCGCTTCGGCGCGCCCTCTCCCGCAAGCGGGAGAGGTCGAGCCCGCGGGGCCGTCCATTCCTTCTTAATGGAGTCCAGCTCAAGGCTCGCTCAAACCGCGTCCGCGCGCAGCAGCGTGTCCACCGTGATGGTGCCACGGGCCCGCGAGACGCAGGCGCAGATCTTCTGGTTGCTTTGCTTCTGATGGTCACTGAAGAAGACGTCGCGGTGGTCGATCTCGCCGTCGACCTCGACCACGTCGATGGCGCAGAGGCCGCATTCGCCGCGCTTGCAATCGTACATCACGTCGTGACCGCTGGCGTTGAGCACGTCCAGCATCGAGCGCTCGCGCGGGATTTCGAGCTCGACATCAGAGCCCTTCAGGCGCACGCGAAACGTCTCGGTCGGCAGCGTGCCGCTGGAGCCGAAGGTCTCGTAGCGGAGGTCGGGCAGCGGATGGCCTGCGCCGATCCAGGCGTGGCGCGCGGCATCCAGCATCCGCATCGGGCCGCAGAACAGCGACAACGCGCCTTGCGGCAATGATGCGAACACCGCATCGAGGTCGAGTCGTCTGCCTTCATCGCTGGCATGAACGACCAGGCGATCGCCGAGCATCGCGGCGAGATCGTCGAGATAGGCGGCCTCGGCGCGCGAGCGCACCGCATAGTGCAGCGTGACATCCACGCCGCGCCGCGCCAGCGCCTGCGCGGCACCGAGGATCGGCGTGATGCCGATGCCGCCGGCGATCAGACAATAGCTTTCGCGAGCCCAGTCGACCGCGAGTAGCGAAGCGGGCTGGGTGATGTCGAGCCGCGCGCCCGGCGCGAGCTGCCACATGTAGCGGGAGCCGCCGCGGGAATCCTCGGCACGGCGCACCGCGATCTTGAGGCCGGCCGAGGTGGCTTCGCCGACCAGCGAATAGGACCGCGTCTCCGGCAGGCCGTCGATGGTCACGCTGATATTGATGTGGCTGCCGACCGGATAGGCGGCGGCGTCGAACCGATCAGGCCGGATCAGGAATTCACGGATGCCGGGAGCGAGATCGCGCGTCGAGACGAGCGTTGCCGGAATCCAGGTTTCGATGAAGCGCATGGCACTGCCCTCAATCGGCTGCGGTCTTGATCAGCGCCAGCGCCGGCAAGAGGTCGAGATGGGTCCGGTTGCGCAGCGCGAGCCTCAAGTTTCGTACCGCGAGCCGCGCATGCTCGCGCATGACGGCTTCGGCGCGCGCGCCTTCGCGGTTCTCGATGGCGTCGATCACGACGCGGTGGTGCTCCTGCCCGATGATCAGGATCTGCTGCGCCTCGGGCAATGCGGATTGCGCCATCACGAAGCCGCTCGGGGATGCGAACGGCAGCGCCGAGGCGCGGTCGATCTGGCGGACCAAGGGTGGGCTGCGCGACAATTCCGTGAGCAGGGCGTGGAAGCGCGCGTTCAGCGTGACATAGGACGAGAACGCTTCGATCGAGATCGGCACCTGGCGCAGCAATTCGTCGATCGCGGCAAGGCACTCCTTGAGCGGCTCGAGCTCGCGCGCGGAGACACCGCGCTCGGCAGCGAAGCGCGCGGCGAGCCCTTCCAGCGTGCCGCGCAGCTCGATGGAATCGGAGATGTCGCGTTCCGAAAACGCCTTCACCATGAAGCCGCCGGACGGGATCGCCTCCAGCAGGCCCTCCTCCTCCAGCCGCACCAGTGCCATGCGCACCGGGGTGCGCGAGGCGCCGGTGGTCTCCACCGCCTGGAGCTCGGAGATGCGCTCGCCCGGCCGCAGAGAGCCGGACAGGATCTGGTCGCGCAGCGCAAGCTGCGCCTTCACGGTCTGCGAGACGGAGCGGTCGACCTCACGTTCGGGGGCTGCTGCTTTCACCTGGCCTACTCCGCCGCCTGAAGGTGCTGCGGCCCGTTTTCCTTCGCTACCATCCGGTCGATCAGCTTGCGCGTCCACATCGCGCCGGCGTCGATGTTGAGGTTGTAGAAGATGCGATCGGGGTTTTCGTCCATCGCGCGCTGCTGCGCTTCCAGGATCAGCTCGTCCTCGTGGAAGATGCCGGAGACGCCCTCGCGGATCTCGGTGGTGATGCGCTGCTCGCCGAGCTGGTAGTTGCGCACGAAGGCCCAGAAATAATGGCAGGTCTTCTCGGTCTCGGGCGTGATGGTGTTGAGCACGAAGCCGTTGACGCCCTGCGAGCGATCACCTTCCGGCGCACCGGTGCCTGTCGGCGCCACGCCGACGTCGATGGCGATGGTGCATGGCGCCTCAAAGCGGATGATCTGCCAGCGATCGACCAGGCCGGTCTTGCCGAGCTGTTTCGCCCAGAACGGCGGTGGCTCGATGTTCCGCATCCAGCGCGTTACCGTGACAGTCTTCTCGCCATGAGTGACGTCGAACGGCGCCTCCGCCACCGCGTCGTTGCCGATGGAGGAGCCGTGCACGAAGGTCTCATGGGTGAGGTCCATGAGATTGTCGAGCACGAGGCGGTAGTC
This sequence comes from Bradyrhizobium ottawaense, assembly GCF_002278135.3. Lineage (NCBI taxonomy): Bacteria > Pseudomonadati > Pseudomonadota > Alphaproteobacteria > Hyphomicrobiales > Nitrobacteraceae > Bradyrhizobium > Bradyrhizobium ottawaense. The sequence continues at coordinate 6,581,363 of NZ_CP029425.2, forward strand.
GCAATTGACGTGGATGGTCTTGCCGTCGCCGGCCCAGGCCGGATCGTGATTCCAGTGCATGTCCGGCACGAGCGCGGGATCGGCCAGCGCGGGATCGCCCATCCAGAGCCAGATGTAGCGATGGCGCTCGACCACGGGATAGGCGCGGACGCAGGCCGACGGGTTGATGGTCTCCTGCGAGGGCATGAAGGTGCAGCGCCCCTGCGCGTTGTATTTCAGGCCGTGATAGCCGCAGACGACGGTGTCGCCTTCGAGCCGGCCCTTGGACAGCGGCACCAGACGGTGCCAGCAGGCATCCTCCAGCGCGGCGACCGCACCGTCGGCCTTCCGGTACATCACGACATGCTTGCCGCAGATGGTTCGCGGCAGCAGCGCAGCTTTCACGTCCGCGTCCCAGGCCGCGGCGTACCAGGCATTCATGGGGAAGGGCTTTGTCATTGGTCTCACTCCCACGGCTTATGTATGCGTTATGTATACAATAGCTGAGGGATGAAATTATTCAAGGCCGAAATCGGCGCATTCAGATACCTTTAACTTCATGAATGTATACATACCAGCAGAAGTATTTCGGAGCCGGGGAATCCAGGACTCCGCAGCGGACATTGGTTCAGACAATTTCTGCCCGGATCGCCCGCCCCTGTGCGCAATTGCGCACCAGGCGGGCGATGACACCGTGTGATGCGGCGAGGCCTACCCTTGGTCGAAGAAGGCGATACGGCGATTTGGTCCGGCGCTTTACGCCCCGAACACTTTCGCCAGTCCTGCCTTGGCCTCCTCCTGAATCCGCGTCAGGTGCTCGGTGCTGCGGAAGCTCTCGGCGTAGATCTTGTAGACGTCCTCGGTCCCTGACGGCCGCGCGGCGAACCAGCCGAAATCGGTCTCGACCTTGATTCCGCCGAACGGCTGGCCGTTACCGGGCGCCTTGCTGAGCGTTGCGCGGACGGGGTCGCCGGCGAGATCCTTCAGACCGAGCTGCTCAGGCGTGACGGATTTGAGGATGTTCTTTTGCGGTCCGGTCGCGGCGACGTCGATGCGCGCGTAATGCGGCACGCCGAACTCGGCGGTCAGATCATTGAACAGCTGGCTGGGGTCGCGGCCGGTCTTGGCCATGATCTCGGCGGCGAGCAGGCCAAGGATGACGCCGTCCTTGTCGGTCGTCCACACCGTGCCGTCACGGCGCAGGAACGAGGCGCCCGCACTCTCCTCGCCGCCGAAGCCGAAGCCGCCCGTGAGGAGACCGTCGACGAACCATTTGAAGCCGACCGGCGTCTCGACCAGCTTGCGCCCGAGCTTCTTGGCGACGCGGTCGATGATCGAGCTCGACACCACGGTCTTGCCGATCGCGGCGTCCCTGCCCCAGTTCGGACGATGCGCGAACAGATAGGAGATCGCAGTCGCCAGATAATGGTTCGGATTCATCAGGCCGCCGGAGCGCGTGACGATGCCGTGGCGATCGGCATCGGTGTCGTTGGCAAAGGCGACGTCGAAGCGGTCGCGCATCGCGATCAGGCTCGCCATCGCGTAGGGCGAGGAGCAGTCCATGCGGATCTTGCCGTCCCAGTCCACCGTCATGAAACGGAAGGTCGGGTCGATCGCCTCGTTCACCACGGTGGCCTTCAGGCCGTAGCGCTCGATGATCGGATGCCAGTAGTGTACGGCGGCGCCGCCGAGCGGATCGATGCCGATCTTGATGCCGGCGGATTTGACGAGGTCGAGATCGACGACATTGCCGAGATCGGCGACGTAGGGCGTGACGAAGTCGGTGGCATGGACGTTCGAAGACTTCAGCGCCTTGGCATAGTCGATGCGCTTCACGCCCTTGAGGCCGTCGGCGAGATAGGCGTTGGCGCGCTTCTCGACGACGCCCGTAACGTCCGTGTCGGCCGGGCCGCCATGCGGCGGATTGTATTTGTAGCCGCCATCCTCCGGCGGATTGTGCGAGGGCGTGATGACGACGCCGTCGGCGAGACCCGATGTGCGGCCCTTGTTGTAGGTGAGGATCGCGTGCGAGATCACCGGCGTCGGCGTGTAGCCGCCGTCCTTGTCGATCATGATGTCGACGCCGTTGGCGGCGAACACCTCGACGGCGCTGACCAGTGCCGGCTCGGCCAGCGCGTGAGTGTCGATGCCGATGAACAGCGGTCCGGTCAGCCCCTTTTCCCGTCTGTGGTCGCAAATGGCCTGCGTCGTCGCGAGGATATGGCCTTCGTTGAAAGTGTTCTTGAGCGAGGTGCCGCGATGGCCGGAGGTGCCGAACGCCACGCGCTGCGCGGGATCCGCGACGTCGGGCTTGCCGGCGAAATAGGCCGTCACCAGCCGCGGAATATTGGTGAGCGCGTCCGGCGAAGCCTGCTTGCCCGCCCCGGGATGAACATCAGCCACTGAAATATCCTCGTCCTGTCGTACTGAGATAGCGCGACACCATAGCATCGGCCGGGTCCCCGCCAAGGGGCACAACACCCGCGGTGGGGAAGGCGTTCCCTGGGTAGGTGGCTGCAGCGAAAGTCCGCGCCCCCCCCAGAGAACCGTCATACCCGCGCAACCGCGAAGCGGAGGCTCGCCTTGCGACGGTCATGAATCTGAGCCTGCATCATCGATGTTGAGATCTTCAATGAGGACATGCCTTCGCGGCCTCGCGGCTTGATTCGCCCGAGCTTTGCTTCGTCGCTCCACCCTCTAATCCAAGAGGGCGCAGGGAAGGCCGGGTGCTGGCTCGCACCCGCGGTCCGCTGCGCGAAATGCACACGCAGAAAGAACCGCACAGCAGCATACAGGTGTGGCCAATCACTCGGCCTTCCCTGCGCAGTGGTTGGACGGCTTATGCCGTGATCTCCCGGGAGCCGACCATTCCTTCTGGCCTCCCTCGCCCCGCGAATTGATGATGCAGTCTGCCTGGTTGGGCTCGCTCGCATCTCCGCGAAAGGCTTGACCGTAGCAACGACGGCCAGGACCACACGGTTTTGCCGTACGCACGGCCCGCCATTTCGCCGCAGTTTTTCCAGCCCTGTCGACGAAGCCGGAAACTTACAGACGAGACGAAGCCTAGCAGCGCCGCTCATCCGCACGAAGCCTCGGGCTCACAGGGACTACCCGCCCTGCCCGCGCCTCTCGTGCCGACGCTGCCGCGTCCACCGCAAACCCGGCTCGCGATGCGTGACGACACATGATCGCCCCTCTTGGGTGAGCCGGGATGTGCGATAGATACGACAAAACCGAATTTCGGCAAAGTGGAATATTTTTGTGGGGATGGGTTGACAGAGGGCGACACAGGCCGGCGCCCGTCCCGTCATCCTGAGGACGACGGCGATAGCTGCGAGGTCACGGTTCAAGCAAGGAGATCATGCTATGCTTCCGGCCATCGAGGCCCTCCGAATCGCCCAATGGCTCTTTCACGCAAGCTGCTTCTGCTGATCGCCGGCCTCGTCGTGGCCGGTGCGCCGGCGCGTGCTGCGGAGTTCTACACCGAGGATCTCCGTATCCCCATGGCGGAGGCCGGGCCACAGGGGCTGGAGGCCTTCCTGGTGCGCCCGGCCGGGACGAAGCGCTATCCGCTGGCGCTGCTCAGCCACGGCTCGCCGCGCAGCTTCGACGACCGCGCGACGATGTCCGCGCATAAATATTACGGCATTGCGCTCGAATACGCCCGGCGCGGCTTTGCCGCGCTGATCGTGATGCGGCGCGGCTACGGCACCTCGCCTGGCGGTCGCGTCGACAGCGTCGGCGGCTGCGCGAAAGCCGCTTACCTGCCTGCAGCCGCGGTCGCGGTTGCCGACTTGCGCGCCGCGATCGATGCGATGGCGCGCCGGACCGACATCACAACAACAGGCATGATCGCGGCCGGTCATTCCGCCGGCGGGCTCGCCACCGTCGCACTGACCGCGCAGGCACCGGCCGGTCTCGTCGCCGCGATCAACTTCGCGGGCGGCCGCGGCTCGCGCGACGACGACGACGTCTGCAATCCCGATGGGCTGGTGCAGGCCTTCGCCACCTTCGGCAAGACCTCGCGCGCGCCGATGCTGTGGGTCTATGCGACCAACGATTCATATTTCGGCCCCGACCTCGCGCGCCGCCTCCATGACGGATTTCGCACCAGTGGTGGCAACGCAAAATTCATCGCGGCGCCGCCGTTCGGTGACGACGGCCACTACCTCTATGCGGTGGCGAGCGGTGCGCAATGGACGCCCTATGTCGACGCCTTCCTGCGCGAGCGCGGCCTCCTCAGTCGCGATATCCTGAGCCCGCCCGACCCGCTGCCGCCGCCGCGCCAGCTCAACGAGGCCGCGCGGGCCGAGTTCGCGCGCTATCTCGCCAGCATGCTGCCGCACAAGGCTTTCGCGGTGTCGCCGAACGGCGGCTACGGCTGGCGTTCGGGACACATCACGGCCGACGACGCCCGGCGCGATTCGCTAGCGGCCTGCATGAAATGGTCGCCCACCTGCACGCTCTATGCGATCGACGACCGGCTGGCTGAACCTGCGCAAGCGACGTCCACCGATCAGAGCGCCCGCGCGCGCTAGTCGCCGCAGCGGAGGCCGGTTTGTTAACTCCGGGGCTCTATGACGGACCGATGCTGTGGGATCGGGCATACTCCAATCTCGGCGCGACGTGGAGACACGTGGCGGTCGTCCTGCTGTTGTCGGCCCCGATCTGCGCACAGGCTGGAGACGGCGATCTGGGCCGGCCGGACACGACGTCGGCGATCTCCAGGACGGAGCTCGGTGCCGGCGAAACGCCGTCATCCCGGTCCATGATCCGGAAGATCATCGAGCGAGAAACCGCAAACACCAATTTGCCGGCCGATATCGCCGAAGCGGTCGTCTTCGTCGAAAGCGGCTACAATTCGGCCGTCGTCGGCAGCGTCGGCGAGATCGGCCTGATGCAGGTGCGGCCCGAGACGGCCGCGATGCTGGGCTTCAAGGGCAGCGAGGCGGAACTCGCCGAACCCGACATCAACATCCATTATGGGGTGCTCTATCTCAGCCAGGCGTGGCGGCTGGCTGGCGGGGACATGTGCCGCGCGCTCATGAAGTATCGAGCAGGCCATGGCGAGGAAGCGATGACCGCGCGGTCGCAGGTCTATTGCAACCGCGCCCGTAACCGTCTTTCCGCCATGAATTCGAAGGCTCTTGAGACCGACGTTGCGGCCGCTCCGGATCCGGCGCCCCGGCCCACTTCCGCAGCACCTGCAGCAGCTCCGGCAAAACCGGCGAGCCGCCCGAAGATGGCGGCGCAGCCCAAAGCCGTCTATGCCCGCTATCGCCAAGGCACCGCAGCCGCCAGCCGCGCCTATTGGGCCGCGCACGAGGCCAGGGTCAGCCAGATCAAGGCTCGTATCGCAGCGCGATGGAAGCGCGTCGCATCGCGCTGACAACAAGTGCCTATAGCCGCTCGCTAAGCGCGAGCTTGTAGCCGACGCCGGTGACGGTCGCGATCACGGGCGTACCGCTGCCGACGAGCTTGCGGCGCAGTCGCGCTACCAGCGCGTCGACCGTGCGGATGTCGACCTCGGCCTGGCGGTTGCTGACGACCTCGATCAGATAGTCACGGCTGAGCGGCCGTCCGTCGGCGCCGACGAGCGCCGCGAGCAGGTCGAATTCGGCGCGCGTCAGCGCCACAGGCTTGCCGTCGCTGCCGAGCAATTCACGCCGGGTGAGGTCGATGATCCAGTCGCCGAAGGCGATCGAATTGTGGTTGCGCGCCGCCTTGCGGTCGAGCGAGCGTCGCCGCAGCACGCTGCGTGCTCGCGCCAGCAGGTCGCGCAGATTGATCGGCTTGGTGACGTAGTGGTCGCCGGCGATCTCGAGGCCGAGGATGCGATCGACGTCGGTGTCGCGGCGCGTCACGAAGATGATGCCCGCGTTGCTGGTCGCCTGGATCTCCTTGGCGAGCTCGAAGCCGTCGCCATCGGGCAGTTGCACGTCCAGGAAGATGAGATCGGTTCGGGCGCGCAACGCCTGGCGGCACTCAGCGCAGGAACTGGCGCCGACCACGTCGAAATTGTTCTCGCTGAAATAGCCGACCAGCATGGTCCGCGTCACCGGATCGTCCTCGACGACGATCAGCCGCTCGCGGCCGGCGGGACGCAACTCCTTAAGTGCGGAATCAACCACGGTCTTGGGTGTCCTGTGTGCCTGGGACCCGACCTGGAAATTCAAGTCACCGCGCAATGCGCTGTCATGTGAACGGACATTCACGACTTGTTCGAGCCCCCGAAATTGCCTGCCGGAATATTAGGCGCGTTGCGACGCGCAAACAATATTGCTCATGGTCTCTAGGGATTAAGTATGAATTGGCCCACAATTCTCATTCCGCGCATCATAGCGCAGGGCGGCCCCCGCAGGGGCCTTGCGCCGGCCCGTGCCGCCGATCCCTCACATTCGGCTTCGGACTCAACCGCCGGTTAACGTAAAAATGGCCTTCGGCTTCGGAAGGCCCACCTGCGCCTCTATTGTCCCGCCCGCACAATGTGGAACCACGGAGCAGACGTGATGCAGGGGCAGGCCCGGTTGGCTGCCGGTCGAACCGAGCAAGGCACGGCGCCGTTCGGCCGTTCGCACACGCTCGATGTCCTGCGCGGCCTCGCCATCGCCGGCGTGATGGCCATCCACGTCTCGCAGTCGTTTCCATCAAATATCCACGCCGTCGACTACGCCTTCATGTGTGGCTGGACCGGCGTCAACGTGTTCTACTTCGTCAGCGCCATGACGATGTGCCTGATGTGGACGCAGCGTGTCGAAACCAGTCCGACGCGGAAGTTCTATATCCGCCGCTTCCTGCGCATCGCGCCACTGTTCTGGCTCGCGATCCCGATCTACCTCGTCATCAACGGCACCGGGCCGAGCGACAACGCGCCTGGCGGCATCGGGCCAGCTCAAGTGATCCTCACCGCGACGTTCCTGCACGGCTTCTGGCCGGACAGCGTCAACAGCGTCGTGCCCGGCGACTGGTCGATCGCGGCCGAGATGACCTTCTATCTTGTCTTCCCGCTTCTGATCACCGCGTTCGGCTCGCGCCGCCATCTCTATCTCGCGCTGGCGATCGTGCTGCATCTCGTCAATGTCTGCCTGTTCAAGCCGTGGGCCTTCGCCCTGTTCTCCGCCTATTACGGTCCCGGTCACGAAGCGTTCGTCTGGACCACGCTGCACATCAGCTTCCTGAACCAGCTTCCGGTCTTCCTGGTCGGATGCGCGCTGTTCTTCGCGCTACGCGACGGGTTTGCCCGGTCGGACGCAGCGATCTACGCGGTCTTCATCGCGCTGTCCTTCGTCGCCAACCGCATAACCGGCTCGCACGAATTCAACTATCTCATGATCAACCTCGTGCTCGGCGCACTGGTTGCCGGCTGCATCAAGCTTGCGATCCGCTTCCAGCCGCTCGAGGCGGTCGGCCGCAATTCCTATTCGATGTACCTGTCGCACTTCGCGGTGATCTACGGCCTGCATCAGCTCTGGCCGTTCGCCGATGGACTGGTCTCGCTGCTCATCGCCTATGTCGTCACCGCCGCGCTGAGCTATCTCGTCGCGCGCGCGACCTGGCATCTGGTCGAACGGCGCGCGCAGGATTTGGCGCACCGTCTGACATCGGCGGGATCGGACCGATCAATCCTCCCGCCGACCATCGCCGCCACTGCGGCCGGCACGCGCTGAACGCCCCCGCTCCGTCCCTGCCGGCCCGATGCGGCTTGCTTCATTGCCGCCTTAAACTCTACTGTGGAGACACTTCACGCTGGAGTAGGCACCATGCAGGTCATACTGCTCGGCACCGGCGGCCCGCGGCCGGACCCGCGCCGCATGGCGACGACCACCCTGATCAGGCTCGGCGACGAGAATATCCTGTTCGACGCAGGCCGCGGCGTTGTGGTGCAGCTCAGCAAGGCCGGCGTTCCGCTCGGCGCGATCAACACGGTTTTTCTCACGCATCATCACTTCGACCACATCGGCGACCTCTACGATGTGATGCTGAATTCATGGATGCACGGACGCAAGGACGAGCTGCGCGTCTATGGACCGCCGGATACCGAGCGGCTCGTCGACACGCTGATCACGCAGGTCTACGACAAGGACATCACCTGGCGCGATAAGGGCGAGCCGGCCTTCGGCGGCTGGAAACCCGTGGTCGCGACGGACATCATACCAGGGCCCGTTCTCGACACCGGGCGCTGGAAGATCAGCGCCGAGCTGGTGTCGCATGGCGACGGCCTCGACATGCCGCCGGCCTTTCTCGCGCGATGGATGTGTCTCGGCTACCGCTTCGAAGCGGAGGGCAAGGTCATTGCAATTTCGGGCGACACGGTCCCCTGCCCCGGGCTCGAGCGGCTGGCTGAGGGAGCCGATTTGCTCGTCCAGTGCTGTTTTCTCGCAACGCCGGAGATCAACAACGAGCACCTCCGCCGCCTTGCGAAATTCACGATCGCCTGCGGCGACACCGTCGGCAAGGTTGCGGCCAAGGCCGGCGTCAAGAAGCTCGCGCTGACCCATCACCGGCCGCGCGCCGACGATGTCATGCTGAACGCGCTGCTTGCGGATGTCCGGCGGGATTATGTGGGGCCGGTCGTGCTCGGCGAGGATCTCACGCGCATCGAGGTCTGAGGGCCGACGATCGGTTCGCCCTTCGGCCTCAAGACGTTCCGACCTCGATCCGGAACGACAAGCGCTCTTCCGCACCCGGCGCGATATGCATCAGGCCCGGCTTGTCCGTGAATTCGCCGTCAAAGCCGGCGGGACTGGCATAGCCGCGCCAGGGCTCGATACAGAGGAACGGCGCGCCCGACGGTTTCGACCAGACGCCGAGCTCGCGAAAGCCGCGCCAGGACATTTTCAGCCAGGGGCTGGAGGACGCAGCATAGCGGACCGCGTTGCTGTCGATCCGGTCGAAGATGATGGCGTCATCGACGAACAGGGATTCGGACAAGGCGAGCTGATTACCCTTGACGGGACCAGGCTCCTCGGCCGCGCGCAGCAGCCCGCCATCAAGACGGCGGACGGGAGACGATTCCACCTTCGCAAAGGTCAGCGCGTAGTCCTCTTTCGCGCTCTCGGGCCGGAGGGGCCAATTGAAGGCGGGATGGCCGCCGATCGAAGCCGGCAATGTCTCCTTGCCGGTGTTGGCGATCGAAAGTGTCAGATCGAGGCCGGCGGCGTCGAGCGCATAGATTGCGGTCAGACGGAACGCGAACGGATAGAGCGCGCGGGTCGTCTCGCTGTCTTCGAGCACCAGCGTGCAGCGGCTTTCGCCGCGCTCCGCCCACGCAAAGCGGCTGTCGCGCGCAAAGCCATGCTGGGTCATCCGGTATGTCTTGCCCCGGTGCCGCAATTCGTCCCCGGCAAGGCGCCCCACGATCGGAAACAGCAGCGGCGCATGGCGCGGCCATTCCGGCCCGGCCTGCCAGACGAACTCGGTGACATCGTCCTTCAACGAGCACAACTCGGCGCCGTGCGCCTTGACGGTCGCGGTCAACCCTCCGCTGCGGAGGGAGTGGGTATCGTCACTCATGGCGGACATCTACACCGCGACCTCGCACGCAGCAAGGCAGCGCCAGCCATGCAGGCAGAGCGCCTCCACTGTGCGAGGCTGCGTCATATTTCTGTACCTAACGGTTGCTCCTTTGCGGCTCGTCCTCCGCATTGCTTCGCCGCAAGGTCGGCCCGGACTCCGATCAACCAATGTGGTAGCCAATTGAAATTCTTCATCAACGGCCGCTTTCTGTCGCAAAAGCTCACCGGCGTTCAGCGCTATGCCGCCGAGATCGTCAAGGCGATCGACGTGCTTCTGGCGTCGGAGCAAACTCCCGCCGCGCTGCGGAACGCAGACTGGCAGTTGCTGACGCCCGTGGATGCAAGCGAGCAGCTCCAACTGGAGCGAATCAAGATTCGCGCCGTCGGCCGGTTGCGCGGGCACGCCTGGGACCAAATCGACCTGGCGCGCGCCGCTGCGGGAGGCCGCTTGATCAGTCTCGCCAATTCCGGCCCCGTGTTCCATCGCGACCACATTGTGGTGATCCACGACGCACAGGTCTTTCGCCGGCCCGACTTCTTCAACTGGCGCTATCTTGCAGTTCACCGAACCATGGGCCGGCTGCTCGCTCGGCACGCAAGCATCGCAACCGTATCGGCCTTTTCGCGCAAAGAGCTTGCCGAGGTGCTGAATCTGTCAGCAACGGCGATCCCGGTTTTCCCCAATAGCGCCGAACACTTCGCCAGGACGAACCCTGATCCCGACATCATTGCCCGGCTCGGCGTTCGGCCGCAGAAGTTCTTTCTTTATGTGGGCTCCAGAACCAAGAACAAGAATCTTTCGGTCGCGATCCGTGCCATCCAGCTGCTCGACCGGACTGACGTTCCTCTGGTCATCGTCGGCGGCGACAACAGCAAGGTCTTTCAGGACAATTCGGGCGAGGGCGCTGCCGGCCTGCTGCTCGCCGGGCGTCTGACGGACAGCGAGATCGCAGCGCTCTACGCGCATGCATCGGCATTTGTGTTTCCCTCGCTGTACGAGGGCTTCGGCGTGCCGCCGCTCGAAGCGATGATCTTCGGTTGCCCGGTCATCGCCTCGACGGCCGATGCCGTCGTGGAGACGTGTGCCGACGCCGCTGCGTATTTTGACGCCAATGATGCCGAATCGTTGAAGCAACTGATGCTCGAAAGATTGGCAATCGGCGCCATCTCCGATCAGGAGCGCCGGCGGCAGCAGGAACGCGTTGCGTTCTTTTCGTGGCAAAAGTCGGCGAAGTCGTTGCTCGATCATCTCACACCATCGGCAAACGTTGCCAGCGCTGCTTGAAGTTCGATGCACTTCGCTTATCGCGCGCATCGGTTTTCGCACAAACAATTTGCAACTGGCTGCAACTCGCGCACGTGCGCTTGGTTCCACGAGAATTTTTCGTTTCTTCCATCGTGCGCACAAAGAGCTTGGCGCAACATCACCACATCGCTGCCCCAATATCGCTACGTATTCGAGGAACTGTCTCTCGCACTAGCGAACTCAGAACAGGGATACAGGATGTCCGCCTCTCCAACGCGGCCCTACGGAAGGCAAACGATGAAAGTGCTGCACATCGCCGAGACGATCCGGGGCGGGATTGCCAGCTACCTGAACGAGTTGCACCCACAGCAACAGGCGAGCTTCGGCGCCGGGAACGTGCACTACGTCGTGCCGTCGGATCATCGCCGCGATCTTCCGGCGATCGATGACAACCAGATTACGACGTTCGAACGATCCGGCCGCGGCATCGCCGGGCTATTCCAGATGTTGCGCGCAAGCATGCAAGCGCTGGATGCCTTTCGTCCTGATGTCGTCCACCTGCACTCCTCGTTTGCGGGCCTCGTGCTGCGCCCGGCGCTGGCGGCCCGCTCCGACGGTCCGCGCGTCGTCTATTGCCCGCACGGCTGGGCGTTTTCGCGCGAGACCGGCCGCCTCAGTCATCTCGTGACGAAAGCGGCGGAGAACCTCCTTGCACGCACGTCGGACCGAATCATCTGCATCTCGAGCGACGAGTTCAACGAAGCCGTCCGCGCCGGAATTCCCGCCGAGCGCCTCACCCTCGTCCATAACGGCATCTCGAAGAGCCGCACACCGCAGCCTGTCGCGGCGGACTGGACCTCCAAAAAGGTCAAGGTGCTGTTCATCGGACGGCTGGACCGCCAGAAGGGCTTTGATCTCCTGATCGAGGCGGCACGCTCGCTCGAGGATGTGCTGGAGATCCGCATGATCGGCGCCTCCGTCGTCAACAAGTACGAAGGCCCTAGCGTCCCGTCCAACGTGTCCCTGCTGGGCTGGCTCGATCGCCCGACCATCGAGACCCAGCTCGAGGCCGCCGACCTCGTCGTGATCCCGTCACGATGGGAGGCCTTCGGCCTCGTTGCCCTGGAAGCGATGCGCGCGGCCAAACCCATCCTGGCGTTCCGCAGCGGAGCATTGCCCGAGATCGTCGTCGATGGCGTGACCGGCGTGCTTTGCGAGCCCGTCGCGGTCCAGCCGCTCGTCGACGGTTTCCGGCGAGCACTCGATCTCGACCTCAAGGTGCTGGGACAACGCGGCTACGACCGGTTCAAGCAGTTTTATGACGTTCAGAAGACGCATGGGCAATTGCAGCAGGTCTATGCCGAGCTGCTCCACGACGACCGGACACCGATCGACGCGAAGGCGGGGCTGCGGTCGGACCTCTCCAAGAATTTCTGATGGCTCGACGTTCACACTTGCCGTCGCAGATACAGGAGATCGCGATGGCGATGTCATGGACCGGACTGGGTGTCAGCGCGAACGCCGTCTCGCGAGCATGATCTAGCCGATGATATTCTCACGCACCTTGGCTCGCGGCAGCTTCCGCCTCGCGGGCCTCATGGCATCGATTTTTCTGCCGGTCTCTGTCTGCGCACAGCAGGCGCAACCGCTCGATGCTCGATTCCTGCTGGGCGTCGGCACGCATCAGGGGCTGGGTGGCCCGGTGAGCGCGCGCGGATACGTTCCTTCGGAAAACGTCGCACAGATCAAGCAACTCGGCCTCAACGCCTTCCGCGATGATTTTCCCTGGTCCGATTTCGAGGTGGGGGGACGCCGGATGGGCTTCACGCCCAGGCTCGGCAGGCTCGAAGCGCAGGTCAGGTCCGGCGTCGCGCGCCCTCTCCTGATCCTCGCCTTCGGCCATCATCTGGTTCCGAATTCCTCGCCACCGACCACCGATGAGGCCCGGCAGCGGTTCGCCGATTATGCCGCGGCGGCGGCGCAATCGGTCGTGGCGCAGCATCCGGTCTTCGAGCTCTGGAACGAATGGAATCTGGCGGCAAAGAAGGATCCGGCGTTCTCGCCGGAGAACTATCTGGCGCTCGCGCAAGTCGCGCGGCCGGCGGTGAAGCGCGTAGCACCGCATGCGCCTTTCCTGATCGGAGCTCTTGGCGACGATCCGGGCTGGACATGGACGGAGAAGATGCTGCGAACCGGCATTCTTCAGCATGCGGACGGTGCTTCGATCCATCTCTACAATTTCTGCATGGGCCCGAGCAAACGCACGTCGGCCGAGATCATCGACCGGCTCACGGCGTTTCACCGCATGGTCGGCCAGGCCAGCGGAAATCCTGACTTCCCGATCTATGTCACCGAGACGGGCTGGACCACGGCCACCAACAAATGCGGCGTCAGCGAGCAGGCCCAGGCCGACAATACCGCGCAGCTGATCCTGTGGGCGTCGACCGCGACACGCTGGCTCAAGGGCATGTGGCTCTACGAGCTCAAGGACAGTGGAAAGAACCCGTCGGAGCTGGAGGATAATTTCGGACTCTATCGTTTCGATAATTCGCCAAAGCCGGTTGCCTGCGCGGCCCAGGGGGCCTGGGCCTTCATTCGCCCCAGCCTGAGTGCCGAGCGCCGCGAGCTCGCCAGCGGCGTCGTGTCGATCAATGCATCGACGACTTCCGGCGGCAGAGTTGCGGTCTGGTCCGAGGCCCCGGACCGACGTTACGAGATCCGGCTCAAGGGCGATCAACAGGGCGCAAGCTTTGCGATGCCGTGCGACCAGGCGGCAAGGCCTGCGTCCGGGGTCTGGATCCCCGTTTCGAGCACACCGGTTCTGATTGCAGCCAATGACAGTGCCGTTCCCGCCCTGGAGATCAGGCCGGCGCGGTAGACGCGATTTTGCAGACATGAGGTTGACGCGATGAAAGTTCTTTTGACGTCCACGCTTTATCCAACGCCTCAGGCCCCAAAGATCGTCGGCGGCGCGGAGATCTTCGCCCGGCGCTTCGCCGAAGGCCTGGTGCAACGCGGTGACGAGGTGGAAGTGATCCGGGCCGCATCTACGCCTCATCAGGCTCCGGAAACCTGCGACGGCATTAACGTCTATTCCGCGCCGGTGCGAAACGTGTATCTGCCCTTCACGGAGCAGAAGAACGTCGCATTGCGCAGCATCTGGCACGCGATCGACGACTGGCAGATGCAGGCCCCCCTGATCGCGGAACGCATCCGGGCCTTCAAGCCGGACGTGCTGCACTCCAACAATCTGTCGGGACTCACCACCGCGGTCTGGCGCGTTGCCGCCCAGCTCGGGGTCCCCGTGCTCCATACGCTTCATGACTATTATCTGACCTGCCCGCGCTGCTCCCGCTTCGAGAACGGACGGTCCTGCGAGCACACCTGCACGAGCTGCGGAATTCTGAGCTTTCATCGCAAGCGCGCCACGCATTGGCTCAGCGCCGTGGTCGGCGTGAGCGAGCGCGTCCTGTCCATTCATACCGACATGGGCATGTTCTCGGAGACGCCGATCCGCACAGTGATCCGCAACGCCTCGACCGAGCCGCCGCGCGAGCCCTACCCTCGGCCGGTCTGCACCACGGAAGTGACGTTCGGGTTTATCGGCCGCCTCACCGAGGAAAAGGGCATCGACAATTTGATGCAGGCCCTTGCTCAGCTGCCCCGTGATCGGATTCGCATGATGATCGCCGGACGGGTCAGCGAGGAGGAGCAACGGCGCCTCAGGGCGCTCGCGCCTGATGCGCGGATCGAGTTCATGGGCTTCGTGGTGCCGGACGATTTCTACAAGCAGGTCGACGTCGTAATCGCGCCCTCCATCTGGCACGACCCCGGTCCGCTCGTCGTCGCAGATGCCAAGGCTGCCGGCAGGCCGCTGCTCGGAACGCGCTTCGGCGGCATGCCCGAGGTCATCGAGCACGGGGTGACCGGCTGGCTGACCGAAGCCGATCCACAATCCCTGGCCAGGAGCATGCTCGCGGTCGCAGCCGATCCGCACAAGATCGACGAGATCAGCCGGCGCCTGATCGCGGATACCAACAAATGGATATTCTCTGACGTGCTGTCTTCATACAAGAACCTGTATGAACAATTGCGCGAGCAGCGGATGTCGCACGTGCGCGCAGCAACGGCCGAAGCGTCGCAGGGGCCGTCGATCGTCGGCAAGGAGCGCCTCATTCCGCGATGACACGCCTCCTCGCGATGGCGGGCTATGTCTACCAGAGCGCCGCGGCGATCATCCTGATCTTCGCGATCAGCCATCTGTTGCCCGCCGCCGACTACACCAACTTTTCCCTCGCGCTGGCCTCGAGCCAATTGCTCTGCGTCCTGATGTTCGAGTGGCTGCAGCTGGCCGGGTTGCGGTTTCTGGCGGCAGCCAAAGAAAACGAGGCGGCGCGGCTGAGGTGGTCGCTGTTTGCAGCAGGCCTGTCGAGCGCAGCCGCGCTCGTCGTGGTCGGGAGTTGCGCGTCTCTGGCCAGCGTGCTCCCGACGCGGATCGTCGCCTTGGGTCTCGGCATATCCGTGCTACAGGGCTTGACGGATCTCTACTTCCTGTCGGTCCGCCTGTCCGACCGGCTGGGCATCGCATCCTTTCTGCTTGCGTTGCGTGCCACCGCCCTCCTGATCGGAGCCGCCGCGGGGGCAATGATCTCGGGAACGGCGGAAGCGGCGCTGCTCGGTATTGCCTCGGGTCACGCCCTCGGCCTGCTCGCCGGCCTTGTCGCCTATCGCACGCCGATGGAGCCCGTCCCGCTGCAGACGATGCTGGCCGACTGGAAGGATTTCTCCCGCTACGGCATGCTTGCGGCAGGCGCGTCGGTTATCCATCTGTCGGTGCCGGTGCTGCTCCGTGTCATCGTCGTCGGCCAGCTGGGTGCGACCGGAGCCGGGGCGGGCTTTTCGATTGCGCTTGACCTCCTGCAGCGTCCCTTCTGGGTCCTCAATGCAGCGATCCACACCGTGAGCTATCCGGAAGTGGTCAACGACTTCGAACACGGAGGCAGCGCAAAATCGGTGCAGTCGGCGCGGCGGATGTTCGAATTCATGATCTGCACGACCCTCGTGCTGCTCGGTGGTCTGATTGGATTTATTCCAGATGCAGCCCGTATCCTGGTGCCGCAGGCCAGCCTGGATGGCTTTCTGGAGACGGCCCCAACGGTCGCCGCCTTTTATTTCCTGCACACCCATCTGCAGGCGACGATCGCGGTCGTTCCCCACCTCGAGAAGCTGGCGACCAGGCTCGTCGTCGTCGCGGCCGGCCAGCTCGCCCTCGTCGTGTCCTTCGCCGCGGTCGCGGTATCGGCCGGCCTGTCGCCGCGAGCGGCAGTCAGCTGTGCTTCGCTCGCCACGCTCGCGACCATACTGGTCGCACTCGGCCCCACGCTGCGGTTTGAGGCGCTCCCGCGCTGGCCGTTGGTCATGCAGGCGGGGGTGGCCGCAATCCTGATCGGATCGCTCGGTTCGATACCGACGGAGCCCGCGGCATGGCTGGCCGGCAAGATCGCGATCGCCGCGATTGCAACGGCGGTCATCGGATGGCGCGGAGATTTTCTAATGCTGGCCCGCCGCGGCTGATTGGCCGCACCAGCGTTATGCGAAGCGAATCTGGTTCCGATACGGAACCGGGTCTTCATCAGCAGTTTCCGCGGCGAACGCTGCACCATCCCTGAGCATCACAACCATTGCGAGCAAATTGATTGGTTTGACCGCCCATGGAAGCGGCATCTGCGAACTTCCCGTGCAGGAAAGCGCGAGCTGCGAAGGAATGAGACGAAGATACTTCGATTGACGGCCAGCGAGAAAATGTCTTGCTGCTCCTTGCCGATCTCGCGCGCCGCGAGCGCGCCGACCGCTCGCTCAGATCTGTCATATAAAATCCAATTCGCGCGGCCTGCGCATACATTCAGCAGCGCAAATCGCGAAAATCTTGAAAGCGCCTTCCTCACGCCATGCTGCCCGGGCATCGCATCAATATTCTGCTGCAACACAGAGCAAGTCTGTTCCTGCACAAGGAACCTCGTTTCGCTCGCGATTTGTAGCTTCCATTTTTATCTGAAATTCACACTCGACAGAGAAGCTTGAACGCAATCCCTGCGAGCAATTTCGTTCGCGCTGAAACTCGAGTGTGCAATGTCCGATCAAACCATCCTGTCCGCCAGCGGCTTCATCGACTCCATCGGCGTCAACACGCACGCCGGCTTCGGCTGGACCGGCTACAACAATCTCGCGCTGATGGTCGATGACCTCGAGTATCTCGGCGTCACCCATCTCCGCGACGCGATGGGGACCAGCCCGGCCGCGCAACCCGTTGTCGAGGGTCTGGCCGCTGCCGGCTACAAGTTCGACTTCCTGGTGTCATCGGCGCTGCCCCAGACGGGCACAACCGGGCTGCAGAACTACATCGCCTCGCTCCAGAAGTTCGCGGCAAGCCACCCGGGCAGCATCAGCGCGATCGAAGGGCTCAACGAGGCCAATCACCAGCCCTTCAGCTACAACGGCAGTTCGAGCCTTACCGCCGCAGCTCAGTTCCAGAGCGCGCTCTATCAGGCCGTCAACGCCAACGCCGCGCTCGGCAGCATCCCGGTCTACAATCTGTCACTGGCCTACAACGATCCGCAAGGCTACAGCCAGCTCGGCGACATGTCGGGCTCGGTCGACTACGCCAACGCCCACGCCTATGTCAGCACCAGCCTGACGACCGGCAGCTCGATTTCGGCAACGCTGAGCGCAGTGATGGCCGCGGCCCCGGGAAAGCCGGTCGTCATCACCGAGACCGGCTACACCACGCAAGCCAACACCCAATATCTCGGTGTCAACGAGACGGTGCAGGCCAAATCGATCCTGAACACCCTGGTCGATGCCTACAAGGCCGGCGTCAGCGAGACTTATCTCTACGAGCTGTTCGACCGCGACTCCTCCGCCGGCAATACCAATCCCGAAGCCAATTTCGGACTGTTCAATTCCGACGGGACGCCGAAGCTCGCCGCCACCGCCATTCACAACCTGACGACCATTCTGGCCGACGACGGCAAGGGCGGCCTGCAGCCGACTGATCCGTTGAACTACACCCTGAGCAACATGCCAGCCACAGGCAACAGCATGGTGCTCGGCAAGAGCAACGGCGCCTACGAGCTCGTCGTGTGGGCGGAGCCGAAGCTCTGGAAGGATGCCAACGACACCGAGATTTCCAATCCGACCGAGACCGTCACGGTGAATCTCGGCGGCGTGCATCATTCGGTGAAGGTGTACGACACGCTGACGGGGACCACGGCGATCGCCAGCTACACCGACGTCAGCACGATCACCATCCCGGTCAGCGATCACCCGCTGATCATCGAGATCGACGCGCCTCCAACGACCACGACTCCGCCGGATACAAGGACCACTGTCAGCGGCACGGCCGCCGAGATCGTGCCGCAACTGTCCGACCTCAGCGACTCCACGGCCCTGCAGACCATCACGCTGACCGACTCGCACGTCCTTCCGGTCGCCTCGAAGGCGACCATGGACTACATGATCGCCCATTACGGCAGCGCCCTCTCCAAGATCCAGGGCGGCTACTCGTTCTCGGTGACGAACTCGGCTGCGACCTGGAGCAGCACGAAGACCTATAATTCCAGCGGATCGCTTGTGTCGAAGTCGGACACCGGCCTGAACTCAAGCGGACAGCCGACCTCGACCACCGTCGCCTACACCGATGGTTCCAAGGACCTGATCAGCTACACCGGCGGCGTGAAGACGAAATTCGTTCATGTCGACACCGACGCAACCAGGACCACCGACACCTACAACACGGCCGGAACCCTTCTGAGCGAAGTCGTCCAGAAGTCCGACGGCTATTACTCCACCACGCTCTACACGAGCGGTGTGAAGACGGCCGCCTACGTCAAGAATGCCGATGGCTCGCAAGACAATTACACCTACGGCATCACGGGCAAGAGCTTCACCACCCAGGTGCAGCATCTCGATGCATCCGGAAAGGTCACCTCGGTGACCCGCAGCCATGCCGACGGCTCGCTGGACTCGACGCAGGTCTACAACGCCGACGGCAGCAGCGTGATCACCACCTATAGCGCCACCGGCGTCAAGCTGGTCGAGACCGCCTATCATGCCGACCACAGCAAGGATGTCTGGACCTACAACATCACGGGCCAGAACTACACGACCGAGCACGATGTCTACAATTCGACTGGCTTTCTCACCAGCCTGACGCGGCTGCACACCGACGGCAGCCTCGCCTTCAAGCTCACTCAGACGACCGACGGCACCAAGACGACCGATTGGTACAATGCCGCCGGCAGCCTCACCAGCGAGGTGATCCAGAAGGCCGACGGCTTCTCCTCGACCACGCTCTACAGCAACGGGGTCAAGACCAACGCCTACGTGAAGAATGCCGACGGCAGCCAGGACAATTATGCCTACGGCATCACCGGCCAGAGCTACACCACGCTGATCCAGCACGTCGATCCCACGGGCAAGGTCACCGCCGTCACCCGAAAGCATGCCGACGGCACGCTCGACTATACCCAGGTGATCAACGGCGACGGCAGCAGCGTCGTCACCAATTATGATGCCGCGGGAACGCGGACCAAGGAAACCGACTATCACGCCGACGGCAGCAAGGACGTTTTCCTCTTCAACATCACCGGCCAGACCTACACGACTGAACACGACATCTACGATGCGACCGGCCTCCTCACCACGCTGATTCGCAAGCACGCCGACGGCAGCATGGCGTTCAAGCTGGTGCAGAGCGCCGATGGGGCCAAGACCACGGACTGGTACGATGCCAGCGGCGTGCTGACCAGCGAGGTGGTCCAGAAGCCGAGCGGTTACAGCTCGACCACGGTGTACACCAATGGCGTGAAGACCGCGGCATACATCACCAACGCGGACATGAGTCACGACAATTACAGCTACAACATCACCGGGCAGAGCTATACCACGCAGTACCAGCACCTCGATCCATCCGGCCAGACCACCGAGGTGACCCGCTGGCATGCCGACAACTCGCTCGACTATACCCAGGTCGTCAACAGCGACGGCAGCAGCGTGGTGACCAACTACGATGCATCAGGGGTCAAGAAGACGGAAACCGACTACCACGCCGACGGGTCGAAGGACGTCTTCCAGTTCAACGTCGTCGGCCAGAACTACACGAACGAGCACGACAGTTACGATTCCACCGGCTTCCTCACCGATATTGTTCGCACCCACGCGGACAACAGCCTGGCCTTCACGCTGGAGCAGAGCGCCGACGGCACCAAGACCTCCGACTGGTACGATGCCAACGGCGTCATCACCAGTGAGGTAACGACCAAGAGCGACGGTTACAGCTCCACGACCGTCTATGCCGGCGGCGTGAAGAGCGCTGCCTACATCAAGAACGCCGACGGCACATCCGACAACTGGAACTACAACATCACCGGGCAGTCCTATACGACCCAGCATCAGCACCTCGATGCCTCGGGCAAGATGGTCGAGCTCACCCGGACGCACGCCGACGGCACCCTGGACTATACCCAGGTCATCCATGACGACGGCAGCAAGCTGACCGACATCTACAACAGCGCTGGCACCAAGACCCAGGAGATCGCCAACAACACCGACGGCTCGAAGGACGTCTTCCTGTTCAACTTCAACGGACAGACCGGGACGACGCAGCACGAGAATTACAACTCCGCCAGCGCGCTGCAATTCTTCGACCAGACCAAGGCCGACGGCACCCACAATGTCACAGCCGTCGCCGGCGGCGTGACGATCCAGGGCGGGGCGGGCAATGACGTGTTCTCGGCCGCGCCAAACTCGACAACGGTTGCCTACGATCACGGCCAGGACCAGATCCTCAACTTCCAGGCCGGTGACGGCACAACCCACGACGTGGTCCAGATCTCGAAGCTCCTGGCCGCTGACTACAGTCACCTGCAGATCACGCAGTCCGGCACGAATGCGCTGATCACGTTCTCGGCCAATGATTCGATCCTGCTGAAGAACGTCTATGTCAGCAGCCTGACGAGCCACGATTTCTTGTTCGTCTGAGCACGGCGCACTGACGACAGGACGCATAAATGTTGACACGGGCCGGGACCAGCCAACGTCCCGGCCCGCTCATTAGGCGCCTGCCTCATCAAGAGGCAGAATTGGGACGATGAAGTCGTTCCCTTCCCGGACAAGATGGTCTCGAGGAACTCAAGGCCGACCGATCCGCGATCACGCCACCTTCCCCGCTCCATCCAGCGAACTTGCGTCACAATTCGTCTCTAGAAGCGAGACGAACCGCGCAAGGACTCCGAGGCCCGATGGAAGCAAGTGAAGCAAGACGTTTTGTCGTTCTCGACTTCTACCGCTTCGTCGCTGCGCTCGGGGTCTTCATCTTCCACCTGAAGCTGATCGACACGGGCATTTCGCCGGCCTGGAACGGGTCCTACGGCCTGTTCGTGGACATGTTCTTCATCCTGTCCGGCTTCGTGATCTCCTATTCCTACCCGTCCGATGCACGTGGCGTGGCGGCCTATTCCCGCTTCATGATCCGGCGTATTGCACGGATCTATCCGCTGCATCTGCTGAGCTTGCTCATCTTCGTGGTGCTCATCGGCGTCGGCCTGGAGCGCACGGCCCGCTCGACCCCGCTGGACTTCCTGTACAACCTTCTGCTGCTCCAGGCGTGGGGCGTCACCGACCATCTCAGCTTTAACTCGCCGTCCTGGTCGATCAGCGCGGAGTTCTTCTGCTATCTGATCTTTCCACTGCTGATGCTGCTTGCACGCAAGATGCAACCGATCGTGCTCGGCGCGATCGTGGCCGCGCTCTATCTGGTCCTTGCCCACGGCCATTTGCCGATCTGGCAGGAACGGTCGCAAATGTATGGCGCCAATTTCGATTACGGGATGCTCCGCGCACTGCCGAGCTTTCTGAACGGTATCCTGCTCGCCATTCTATTCCGGATGTCGCATCCCTACCGGCACAAGCGGATGATCTTCGCCGGCATCGGCACGTTCGGCCTCTCCGTGCTCGTCCTCAACGTCTTCGCCAAGCCGGACCTCGCCATCCTGCTGTTCTCCTGCGCCATCCTGCTCACTGCGGTCGGCGAAAGCGCCTTCAAGGAGTTTCCGGGCGCCCGCCTGCTCGGACGGCTCGGCAACACCTCATATGCGATCTACATGCTGCACGATGCCATCCTCATTGCCGTGTTCAAGCCGTTGTGGATCTGGCTCGGACTGCGTCCCGATCAGTTCGGCCTCTTCGCCCTGGCGTGCTGTGCGGTCCTGACCATCGCCGCGGACCGCACCTACGCCTATTTCGAGAATCCGGCGCGGCGCTTCATCAACCGCTGGGCCGACATTGGTGCCACGTCCTCGCGCAAGCGGGCCGCAGCCGACACCCCCGTGCGCTTTGAAAACACCGAGCGGGCGGTCAACTGACGTCTGCCGGCGACATAAGGGCGTTCAGGCGACCTTGCCGCCGGCCTCCTGCACCGTGCGCATCGCGCTCTCGCCCAGTAGCGGTGCGATGTTGGCGCGGGACAGCTCCATGACATCCGGCAGCATCTGACGTACCTTCTCACCGACGGCTTCGTGCGCGCCAAGGAACTGCAGCACAAACTTCTCAAAACTGTCGTCGACCAGGAATTGGGCCGGCGACAGCAACAGCGATTCGCTGACGCCAAAGTGCGCAAACAGGCCCTGGAACTTGTCCTGATAGGTAATCGCTGCGACGGGCGTTCCCTGCCCCAGCGCCGCAATCGCCAGATGCATGCGGCCGGTGATCACGCCGTCGACCAGACCGACAACGGCCTTGATCTCGCCCGCCGACAGCGCCTGATCGACATGATGCACGTGATCGCCGAGCGTGGGCTTCAGGCGGTCAGCCAGCGGCCGTAGGCAATTGTCGTCGGCGATCTCGGGGCGGTAGTCGTGAGCGAGCAACAACCAGCTTGCATTGTGCTCGCGAGACAGCCGCTCCATGGCGCCCGCGGCGAGCTCTATCATTTGCCGCAGCTTGGCCGGCTCCGGCTTCCTGAACAACATCGGATGAATGTTGAAGACGAAGACCTTGCGACCCTGCTCGCGCTGTCGCGCGATCGTGGCCGCGATCTGCTTCACCGCGGTCGTATCCGCCCGCGGCGTCAGCATGAACGCCGCATCGGCAACCAGACGGGCGCGTTTCCGGGCGAAATCGTCGAAACGCTGAAGAGATATTGTATCGCGCAGATTCAGGACCACGCCCGGGTCCAGCAGCCGGAATACC
Source organism: Bradyrhizobium ottawaense (assembly GCF_002278135.3). Taxonomy (NCBI): domain Bacteria; kingdom Pseudomonadati; phylum Pseudomonadota; class Alphaproteobacteria; order Hyphomicrobiales; family Nitrobacteraceae; genus Bradyrhizobium; species Bradyrhizobium ottawaense. The sequence goes on from NZ_CP029425.2 coordinate 6,604,349, forward strand.
TCGCGCAGCGCCTTCGCCGGGCGGGAGTTGAAACTGAAGCCGAGCACGCTGACCTTGGCGCCGAACGCAGCCATCAAGTCGGCAACGAGCAGCATGCGCGCGGCATCCACCGGCGAATAATAGCCGTCGAGCACGTCGGCCCCCAGAACCAATCCGAAATCCGGCCTGGTGAGCGACAGCTCCTGCGCCACGGTCTCGTATGAGAACGGCTGTCGCCAGAGTTCGAGCGGCTTGAAACCCATCGCGCGCACGTCCGCACTGGCCGTTGGCGTCGCGGTGACGATGTAGATCTCGAGGTTCGGATAGGTCCGCTTCACCTCCCCGGTGGCCGCTTCGATCATCGCCTCATCGCCCCGCGACTGACGAACGCTCCAGGGATCGGAAGGCAGCACGACGAGCCGGCGCGGATCGTTGCGCGGCGCGACGTTGACGCCGACGTCTCTCCGGGCGATCTGCCACCTGCGCAGTTCGAGCAGATCGAGAGCCAACGGCGTATTCTTCGCGCTGTTGAGCCAGCCTCGGAGCTGCCTGCGTACGGGCACCGGGATCAATTGCTTCACGACGTCCTCCTCGTCTTCATCAGGCGGTCGCACCGCGCTTCACGACGAAATCAATCAGGGAAAGGAGCTGCTTCCGCCAGAACAGCAGAATGCCCGTCAAATAGGTCGCGCCAAAACAGGACGCCAGCAGTCCAATCCGCAAATAGGGATTCATGCCCGGCGTCGCCTCCCGGCACAGCACGACCGCGCCGTAAGCCAGAACGATGGCGCAAAGGCATCCCGCAATGGGGCGCAGAAACTGGCTCCAGCTCAAGCCCAGCAGCCGGAGCGCCAGCGCAAACGTAACGGGGGTCACCACGAGCTGCGAGAATGCGAAGATCGTGGCCAGTTGACCAATGTCGCGTGAGGGCAGCAGGAACATTGCCGGCACGACCGTACAGAATTTGAGGATATTGAGCAGAAAGACGTAGTTCGGTTTGCCCAGAGCGCCAAAATAGGCGCTGTTGACGAACTGCACCGTCTGGACCGCGCCAATCAGCATCAGCGGCCGCATCACCGCCTCGCTGCCACCCCACTTCGCACCGAACAGCAGCAGGGAGAACTCCGGCGCGATCGCCGCGAGCAGCACGAAGACCGGAGATCCGATCAGTGCGCCGAGACTGACGCTGCGCAAATAGGCGCCCGCGATGCGGTCCCGCTCGTGCGCGATCTTGGACAAGGCGCTCAGCGCCACGTCCATGACCGCCTGGGTGAGCAACTGCATCAGGATGATGTAGACCCTCGCGCCGACCGTGTAGATGCCGAGGGCGGCGACGCCATAGAGCGACAGGATGATCATGTCGATCGTCCGAACGATGGCGAAGTCCAGCAGCCTGTTCAGCATGACGTGGATGCTGTAGCCGGAGAGCTCGCGAAAGCTCTTCAGATCGTAGCCGCGCATCGGCAACCATCGCGGCTGGCTCCAGAGCCACAAGCCGCTGATCGCGCTCTGAACGACCACCTGGATCACGAGGCTGAGGGCGCCAAACCCTGCATAGGCACAGGCGATTCCCACGACGCCGGAGATGGCTGTCGCCACCATGGTCCTGACTGCGAGCACCCGAAAATCCATCTGGCGCTTGTAGAGCGCCTCCTGGAACAGGGTCGCGGTGCCGATCGGAAGCGAGAGACTGGCGGCCGTCAGCAGCGGCGCGAGCCCCTTCACGTCGAACCAATGCTCGATATGCGTCGCGAGCAATGCGATCAGAACGGCCAGGAGCACTGAGGCTGCAAACGAGCAGAAGAACGGCAGCGTCACATCGGCGGGCTCGAGCGTCCGCCGCTGGATCAATGCATCACCGAAGCCGAATTCCGCGATGGAGCTCAAAAGCAGCAGGATGAAGGCGACTAGCGCCGCAAGTCCGAAATCCGCGGGATCGAGCAGCCGCGCCAATACCAGGAACAGCACGAACGACAATGCGCGGCCGCCCCAATTCTGCGCGAGCGACCAAAACAGCGCCACCACGACCTGATGTTGCCTGCCTCGAGTGACGTTCATCAACAATTCGACCCAATTCCGATCCAGACGACGCGGCAATGATGATGACACGCCACCGCTTGTCGCCGCTCACAACGGCGACTGATTGCTCGCTACAATACGACGGAGTGATGGCAATCAGATGAGCGCCATCACGATTCCGATTTAGAGTGGAAGTGAGTTCAAATCGTGGACTACACTCCAATCGCTCTCTGCGATGTGATGCAAAATGGATGCCTTGATGAATTCGCCGGCCCCGCGTTCTCTCCGTAGCTCCAAACGCTTGCGCGTGGCGATTTACGCCCCGCATTTTGCGGAATATTCCTATCGGCTCGCTTCGGGATTGGCTCACCATTGCGACGTCAGGCTCGTGCTCAACCGCAAGGACGCCAACCAGCAATGGGAACTGGCCGACATCGCCGTGGCGGCTCCCTTCGAGACCCGGGTTCGCGATTTGAGCCTGCGCCGCGGCGGCGTGATCGGCATCCCGGCTTCTTTCCTCGACATAATTTCGTTTCGTCCGGACGTCGTTCATTGTCACGAAGTTCCGGAGATCTATACGTCCAAGCTGATTCAGTTCCTTCGCCCCCTCGGCATTCCCCTGGTGCTGACAGTTCACGATGCTATCCCGCATTCGGAAGGCGGCTCCGGCACCTCGCCGCGCGAGGACGCCTGGCGCGGGCACATGCGTGCCGCCGCGTCGATCGTCACGACGCATGGCGAGAGCTGTATTGCGGATTTTCGTCGCGCCTCGCCCGACTTCAAGGGCGGAACGGTCTCAAGCATGCACGGCGTGCTCATGGTTCCACCGGCCCGAGATGCGGTCACCGCGCCCGAAGCCGCTCGCATCCTGTTTTTTGGACGAATGTGGGCCTACAAGGGCCTCGACGTCTTCATCGACGCGATCGACATGTTGGCCAAGCGCGGTGTGGCGCATGAGGCAATCGTCGCCGGCCGCGGCCCCGAAATGACACGGCTCGGCGCGCGGATGGAAGCGATGCCGACGGTCAAGACCATCAACGCCTACATTTCGCCCGCGGACACCGGACAGCTGTTTCAATCCGCCACGGTGGTCGCCTTGCCCTACAAGGATGCGACACAGAGCGGTGTGCTTGCCTCCGCTTACGGAAATTCTCGTCCCGTCGTTGCCAGCGCCACCGGCGGCATTCCCGACGTCGTCGCCGACGGAGTCAACGGGCTGCTGGTTCCTCCAGGGGATGCCGCTGCATTGGCCGATGCACTCGAGCGCGTGCTGACCTCCAAGCCGCTTGCCGCGACATTGACGGATGGCGCACGGCAAACCGCGGCCGGCATCCTGAACTGGGACCACATCGCCGAACAGCTGCTGGGGTCCTATCACAAGCTCGCAGGCCGTACCGTGAGCTGACCGCGACGGGCACGCGGTCGCTCAAACCGATTGCCCGACCTTCAGCGGTCGAAAGAACATGCCGCGGATCGCGCCGTCCAGCAGGCGCCTCAACCTGACCTCGATCAGCTCATAACTGATCGCGCTTGCAACCAATGACATTACCAGCCCAAGCACGATGAAGGCGGCCCACAGCAGCCAGCGATCGACGCCGGCGGCGACCAGCTTCAGGCCGATCACCTGCAAGGGAAAGAGCACGAAGGGATGCACGAGATAGAGGCTGTAGCTGATCTTGCCGACATATTGCAGTGCCGGGGCACTCAGAGCCCTGCCCAGGCCCGACTCCGGAGCAAGCACCATGCCGAACAGCAGGAATCCGGGAAGGAGTCCCACGAACGGGTGAAACAGCACCAAGCTCGCATACAGGGCGGCTGCGCAGGCGAGGCCCGCGAGCAGGCCGACCCGTCCAGGAATGGAGATGCGAAACCCGGTGGCGCTGAACAGCATGCCGATGCAGAAGAACGCCGTGATCGGCCAGTGCATCAGGCAAGCCAGACCCAGCAGGATCAGGGGCGCCGCCAGTAGCTTGCCCCCGCCGCGCCACATCGAGAATGTCAGCGCAAACCAGATGTAGAACGCCCACTCATAGGTCAGTGTCCAGGCATTCTGCTGGGCAATGGGCAAGCCAAGCGCGTCCTGCACGAAGAACAGATTGGCCGCGAAAATCCCGAGATAGCCGGTCAGATCGATGCCACGGAAGAACTTGTAGCCGACGATCGGACCTATCGCGAACAGCGCAAGATGCAGGACCACGAACACCGGCATGATGCGCAGGACGCGGTCGAAGAAGAACCGCGGCAGCGAGCCGTGCCGCACCAGGCTCGCCGGGATCAGGAAGCCGCTGATCATGAAGAACAGCTCGACGCCGTGCCCGCCGACATTGATCGCCGATTGCAGCCAGAGCCAGAGCGGCGGCAGGAAGCCGGGATCCGGGATGTCGTACATGCCTCCCTTCGGCATGTCGTAGAAATGATCCATCAGCACGCTCAGCGCGGCAATCCCCCGAAGCCCCTGGACCGAGGGAACGAACGATCCGTCGTAGGCGGCGCCCGGCTGGTGCAGCGCGTTACTCACTCTGCAGCACCCTGGGTACTGAGGACGGGCTCAAGAACGACCTTTTTTCGCCGTGCTGATCGGAACCTTTGTCCGAAGGCGATGCTGGGCTTCTCGACGAATGTAAACGTCATCCAGCTGACGAGGATCGACAACGCCAGGATCAGGGTCATGAAGATCGACCATCCGAGCGGCCCGTCGCCGAACCAGACGAGGCGATGGATGAAGACGAGCACGAACGGCGACATCAGGTAGACCGAATAGCTGATCACGCCGACGAATGCCATCGGCCGCCACGCCATTCTCTCACCGAACACGGCAAAGCCGATGAAGACGAGCGCCGCACAGACATAGGCCGATGCGATCGAATAGCTGTAGAAGAAATTCTCGTGATATACGCCTCCGAACCGCCGGTCGGCCAGGGTGATGGCGAAGATCGCATACAGGAGCGTGCAGACCGCCACGTGGGACCATCGCAGCTTTCCGCCGATGACGGTGTCGCGGATGATCTTGCCCAGGAACATCGCCGACAGATTCAGCCCGACCTCCATCACCGAGGAAACCGCCCTGTTCTCCACCAGGAGCGCAGCGGTGGTTCCGACCAGCGCGGCCGCAACGACGATCGTCACCGCCGTGAAGCGCCGGTTCAGCAGCCCCATCGCAAACAGAATGGTGCATCCGGCATAGAAGAGCAGCTCGATCGCCAGCGTCCAATAGAACACCCAGAGGTTCGGGACGTTCACGAAGGTCTGCAACATCGTCACGTTCGCGGCGATCTGCCCGAGCGGATAGATCTTCGAATCCATCAGCTGCATCGTCACGAGCCCGACCACGAGCGAGGTCCAGTAGGCCGGGTAGAGCCGGAAGAAGCGGCTGATCGAAAAATCCCGCACGGGCGTGGCGCTGTCCGGGAAGCTGAACGGAATGACGAAGCCGCTGACGAAGAAGAACAACACCACGCCGAACCGGCCAAAGTTCATGTAGTAGCCGAACAAATCGTGGATGGGCCAGTAATAGGCGCCCGTCGGGTGCTTCTCGACGATCACCTCGAACACATGCTGGACCAGGACCGACAACACGGCAATGCCGCGCAGCGTGTCGATAAATGCGAGCCGTTTATGCATCGTTCGTTCTCACCTGCTTCCGCTCGCCGCCGGTATGTCCGGGCGGAAGCCTTCCAAAGACGGCATCGGCGGCCGCATGACGATCGGCACGGCGTCGCCCGCCCGTGCGGAGGCCGCGCGGCGCGAAAACACGTCGCTGAAGCTCAATGCGATGATCAGGAGGCCGGACGCCGGGCCGTAGTTCAACACCGTGATCGTGAACAGGTTGACGACGAAGATCAGCGTCAGCTTGTACACGTCGGTCGCGCCGAATGTCGCCCTGAACACCATCACCATGAACGCGACGAACGGCAGACCGAACATCAGGTAGGTCCCGATGTAGAAATTGTCGACGGGCACCCAGAAATGCGCGAGCGGCGAGAACAGCTTCTGCGGATAGTTGAAGCAGCCCGCGCCGCAGCCCGTCACCAGACCGATCGGCATGAGCTGGTTCATGTAGACGAACGGCAACTGCCAGCTGTTGTTGATGCGATCGACGATACTGAACAGGGTCGAGTGCGGGACGGCGGCGGTGCCGGAAGCGATCACGATCATGAAGAACGGAACGAAGATCGCGGCAAAGGACCATTGCGCGATGCCCCTGATTGCGGGAAAGCGCGACTTCTCCGGCAGCATACGCACGAACACGAGCAGGATCAGATAGAGCACGAGGACGATCATCGTCGTCTTGCTCGTGGTCAGCTTGATGACATAGACCGCGAGCGAGCCGAACAGAAGGCACCACGTCGTGCTCTTGCGAATCGAGGTGATCGCGAACGACACGAGAATGAAGAAGGCGGCCATGGTGTTGTCGGCCGCAAAACCCATGAGCCGCTGGTCGTCGCCGCCATAGGCCCACCACAGCCGGCCCGCCTCCCGAACCGCGCCAAAGGACTCATATTTATACCCGACCCAGGGCATGAGGTAGAACTTCGTCAGCAACACCCCGATGACCGAGAGGTAGAAGGTCACGGCGATGACCGACAGCAGCTTCTTGTACGAGCCGAGACTCGCATCACAGAAGCAGAAGCCGACGAACACCGGCAGCATCATCTTGAAGGACGAGATCGCCGCGTTTGCCGTTCCCATCATGAAATAGCCAAGCACGAGCGACAGCATGATCTGGACCAACACCAACAGGGCCAGTGTGCTGCGATTGCGCAGGATACAATGCACGATGAACTGGATCAGACACGCAAGCGCGACCGCATCGGGCAGATACCAGAGCGCATCCATGTGATAGATGCTGGTGTAATAGCGGATCACGCCGCCAAAGGCGTCGCGGACCAGGTAGACCCCGAGCGCGATCGCCTCGATGCTGAGGCTGATCAGGATCAGTCGCGGCCGTTGCAGTGCGAGGATGCTCATGACCGACTCAGTTCGTCAGCCGCGCCGACGGCGCGGGGGATCGCGCGAAATCCCGACGGCTTCCGAGCACATTTCGCATGAACCTGCCGCCGGGAATTTCGATGTAGAGATAGGTGAAGTGCGAGACCGCTAGCACGGCAGCCAGTGAGACGACGAGATTCAGCGTGGCCGGCAGGCCTGCCCAGACCGAATCCAGCGCGGCGATCCGCCCCGCCCCCACTGCCCGCACGAAATATTCAGCGAGCAGCACCACGAGCGCGTGCACCATATAGATGGAGTAGGAACGTTTCCCGAGCCAGACCAGCGGCCCGGCCACCAGCATCCGCGGCACCAGCAGCGCATCCGGAAAGGCCAGCAAGCTGCCGAGGAAGATCGCGAACGTCACCGGCGCGAGGAAGGTCGCGGCAGGATTGGTCTCCGCCACGGACACCAGAGCGATGCTGGCGATCATGGCGGCGAACTGCAGCACGCCCTGCACGGCAGGGCCCGGCTTGGCCGGCAGGCGATCGACGATCCTCACCGTCAGCACGCCCAGGAAGAAGCTCACGAAGCAGCGCAGGATGCCGAAGTCGGTCTGAAGCCCGAGGCTCCTCTTGTCGAGCACGAAGATGATGAAGACCAGACTGCTAATCGCAAGGGCTCCACAGAGGACGTAGAACCAGAGCAGGGAACGCATGCGCTGGGCCAGCAGCACGATCAGGCCAAACACCAGATATGTGTAGAACTCGACGCTGATGCTCCAGCTCGGCGCATTCCAGCTGAGATAATCGATGAACCCCATCGAATGCAGCAGCAGCACGTTGAGACCGAAGGAATAGGCATTGTTCACTTCGAACGCCGCCGGCGCGGCCACCACGACACCGGCCATGACCAGACCGATCCGCAGGAGGCGAAACAGAAGATTTGCCATCAGCATGACGATATGCAGCGGATAGACCCGCGCCAGGCGCCGCGCCATGAACTCACGCAGCGAGAAGCGCCCGAAGTCGCTCTCGACGTAGCTGAGCGACATGACGATCCCGCTGAGAACAAAGAACAAGTCGACCAGCAGCCAGGAGCTTCTGAAGAACGAGCAATTGATCCACGCATTGTGCGGGAACGCCGCGAGGAAAGTCGGCATCAGCAGGAGATGGTGAATCACCACCGACGTCGCGGCGATCCCCCGAATGCTATCGAGCGGCAGGACATGCGCCTTCTCACGATGAACCATCTCCGTCACATCAACATTCCGTAGCTATTGCACCGCAGCAGTGTGTATCAGGTCTTGCGCGTGTTCAATCTCTGCGATCGCGGACTCGCATTCGACGCATGAGGGTCGACGATAATTTCAACCCTCGCAGATCATTCGGACATGCGAGCGCCAAGTTCACGCCACTTTTTGCCTGAGATCGACATGCGTCGGCGCGCAAATCAATTCGGTCGTGATGATTGCGAGTATTTGCGTGCAAAGTGTGCGCGAAATTCGGCGCTGTTGCGATCAAGCCGACCGCGAAAGACGTTGATCTCTCCGCAAGCACGATGCCACATATCGCACCGATAATTTTTCGCAAGCGGGGAACAATGAGTCGCGTGACGACTTGTGTCGGTTTTGCGACGCATGCTCGCGGCCCTTCGACTTTCAACGCCTCTTATGTTTTCAGTTTGCAACATTCCTAGGCGCCAGCGTGCCGATCTCGCAGGCATTGCAGATCTTCATTTTTGCAACCGACCGAAACAGGCAATGCACGCGTTGTCTCACCGAGCACGCGCACGCAGCTTTTGCGTCGCACAAAAATTGACACAGTTGCCTGCCAAGTTTCACGTGTTCTCCTATTGCAACAGGGAGCAAGGGACACAGATGGGTTGCGGACTAACACGTCGTCTTGCGAGATCGCGATGGCTACCGATCATCTTGGCAGCTTCTGCCTTGATGGTGGCGAGCATCGATGCTTGCCGCGCCCAGTGCGTCGAATTTACGGATCGTGCCTCGCAGCTCCAACTCGACACGTTCGTAAAATCGCCCTCCTCGCTTCTGGAACAGCTGCGCAATGACAAGGAGAAGCTGAGATATCGGCTCGCCACCTTTATCGCCACGAACCCCTCGGTGTTGCCGTCCGTGCAGACCCTCATCTCGGCGTCGAGTTCAACCGACCGTTCAGCCATTGGCGCCGCGTTGAGGATCGCCGAAGGGCGGTGCACGTCGACGAAGCCGGACGCTGCGCGCAAGATCAGGGATTTCACGCAGCGGATCGGCGATCTCAACGTGCAAGCAGGCTATGCCGCCGCCGGCGAGGACGCCTCCGGCGCCCAGACCCAATCCCAAGACAAGGGCCGTGCGCAACCGCCCCGAGGCGGGGCGCTGCTCGACGGCGAGTGGAAGACCAAGCTGGCCAACCCGTTCAAGCCCGTCCCCCTTCCGAATTGATCAGCGATCGTCAAAAGGCAGCGAATTAACAAATGTATCAGCCTAGAGAACATTTTCCGTCGGGTCACAGATTCGGCATCGAATTCGGCGGAGCAGTCCTCAGCTTCGAACGCGTGGCCGATGTCCTGCGCCGGCAATGGCCGATCATCGCGGTGTGCACCGGCGCTTCGCTGGCGCTGGTGATCGTCTATCTGATCATGGCGCAACCCATGTACACGGCGAATGCCCGCATCATGATGGATACCCGTCAGGCGCAGGTGCTGGACAAGGACAGCAACGCCAACAGCGCCCTCATCGATACCGGATACGTCGACAGCCAGGTCGAGGTCATCAACTCGGACGACCTGATCCTCTCGGTGGTCCGTCGCCTGAAGCTGACGGACGATCCGGAGTTCAATGGCTCCAATCCGGGTTTACTTTCCATCGTCCTCGGCAAGTTCATGTCGTTGTTCGGCACCGGAGAACCGGCGTCGCAGGAGCGACTCGAGCATGCCGTGGTCGAGCAGGTTCAGAAGAACCTGAGGACGGAACGTGTCCTGACGACCTATGTCTTGTCGCTGAACTATCGCTCGCGAAGCCCTGACAAGGCCGCCAAGATCGTCAACGCCGTCGCCAGCGCCTACCTTGTCGGCGCCCTGGAAGCCAAATATCAGTCGACCAAGCGGGCGACCGAATGGCTTCAGCAGCGCAGCATCGAGCTGAGCGAGCAGGCAACCGCCAGCGACCGTGCCGTGCAGACCTTCAAGGCCGAAAACAACATCGTCGGAACCAGCCGCGGCCTGATGTCCGAACAGCAATTGTCGGACCTCAACACCCAGCTGGTTCAAGCGCGGGCGTCGACGGCCGAAGCCAAGGCCCGGCTCGACCGGATCACCGCGATTTCGGACCAGGACGTCGCACAATCGACGGTGACCGATGCTCTCAACAACTCGGTCATCACCCGCCTGCGCGCGCAATATCTGGACCTCCAGGCCCAGTATGCCGACTGGTCCCGGCGCTATGGCAAGCAACATCTTGCTGCGGTCAATCTGGCCAACAAGATGGAGGAGCTGCGCAAGAACATCGCCGACGAGCTGCATCGGATCGGCGACGCCTATCGCAGCGACTATGAGATCGCAAAGAGCCGAGAAGCCTCGCTCGAGAAGAACGTAAAGGAACTCGTCGCCCAGGCCGGCGATACCGGCCAGGCTGCAGTCAAGTTGCGCGATCTCGAAAGCGCCGCGGACACCTACCGCAACCTCTACAACAACTTCCTCGAGAAGCTGCAGAGCGCCACGCAGAACCAGAGCTTCCCGCTCAGCGAGGCGCGCCTCATCAGCACCGCCGCCAAGCCGGATCGCAAGAGCTCGCCGCGCACGGTGCTGGCGCTGGTGGGCGGCCTGGTGGGCGGCCTCTGCCTCGGCTTCGGCGCCGCCTTTGCCCGCGAACTGCTCAGCGACGTGTTGCGGACCCCTGGCGAGGTCGAGGACGAGCTCGGCGTGAAGTGCCTCGGGGTCCTGCCCGACATTCGTCCGCCGACGAAGACCGGCGCGTTGCTATCCACGTCCGGGAAGACCGGTCCACCCGATCTGTCCCGCTACGTCGTCGACCATCCATTCTCGCGATTTGCCGAGACGTTGCGCAATATCAAGGTGTCGATCGACGTTGCGCGCCTGACCCGCGAGATCAAGGTGATTGGCATCGTCTCGTCCCTTCCCAAGGAAGGAAAGACGACGGTGGCGGCCAACTTCGCCCAGTTGATCGCCCTCACCGGGCATCGCACGGTCCTGATCGACGGCGATCTGCACACGCGCTCGCTCACGCGGGAGCTCGCGCCGAACGCCAAGAGCGGACTGGTAGAGGCGCTCAGCGATCCGGCCAGCCTCGGCTACCATGTGCAGCGAAGCAAGGAAACAGGCCTGGATTTCCTGCCGTCCGTCGTGGCCTCCCGCATGGTCAATTCGGCAGACGTCATTGGATCGAAGGCGATGGCCGATCTGCTCAAGGTGCTGAAAGAGCACTATGAGTACATCGTGATCGATCTTGCCCCGGTGATGCCGGTGGCGGATTCAAAGGCCGTCAGCTTCCTGATCGATGCCATGGTCTATGTGATCGAGTGGGGGCAAACGACACGAAGCGCCCTTCAGGAGTCGGTTTCCGGGTCGGAAGTCCTGCAGAAGAAATTGCTCGGCGCCGTGCTCAACCGCGCCAACCCGAAGATGCTCAAGCGCATCGAGGCGTACAAGGGCAAGCACCACAACAGCTACTACGTCGAGCATGCCTAGGCGGAGGCGCGTCAGGCCGCGCCCAGCCGATTTCTAAAGACGACGGGCCCGCTGCCATTTGGCAGCGGGCCAATTTTTTTGCGTTCTTCGAAACTGTCGCCTGAAGAGCAGCGAGTGCGCCTTCGCACACGAACGGAGGATTGCGCCGAGCCCACCTCGGACTGCCGAGGCCTCCGTATTCGCCCGGAATCCACAACTTGCAGTTATTGCTCTAGCCAAAAGCAAGGATTGACGAAGGCTGCGATGGCTAGGACAGTGCGCCAATTGGCAACCATTCATCGGCAAGACGAGACAATCCGGTCCTCGATGCTTTAAAATGCTGAAACTTTGGGCATCTTTCTTTCTGGGTTCCCTGAGGCTAACCTCGGCTGATATTTGTCGTTCATTTCCGGCGGGCTCGGAATGCTGATCGTCCTGACGATTTTGACTATTTGGGTTCTGCTCAACATCCTGTTCGTGTTGATCGTGGTTCCTCCACGCAAGCCGCGTCCGCAGCCAATGGCGACGACGCTCTCACCCGCGCCCATCGACCCGAGTCAAAGGGAAATCGAGCAGGACGAACCCTTCTCGATCCGCCATGTCATCGTTTCCGTTGCGATGGGGGCTTTCTTCGTGCTGGTGCCGCCGTTGCTTGCCTTGCGCGACGCGATCATGCGGCTCTTCAGCAGGTCGTCGAGAGACGGAACCTGATCCCTTAAGCTGGCAGGTTCCGGACAGTGAAGAAATCAAACGACTAGTAAGCTTCCTGGAACATCACTGCGGACGCCGTCCGGGCCATAATCTTCAGGTCGAGCCAGATACTCCAGTTGCTGACGTACCAGACGTCATATTCGACCCGCTTCTCCATCAGATCGATCGTCGGCGTTTCCCCCCTGAAGCCGTTCACCTGGGCCCAGCCGGTCAGGCCCGGCTTCATGTGATGGCGGTAGACGTACTTGCTGATGATCTCGTCATAGTAATTGTCATGGGCCAGCGCGTGCGGACGCGGTCCAACCAGCGACATGTCCCCGCGCAGCACGTTCCAGAGCTGCGGCAGTTCGTCGATGCTCGTCATACGAAGGAAGCGCCCGATCTTGGTGACCCGAGCATCCCGCTTGGTCGCCTGGGCAATCGTTTCGCCGTTCTCGCAGACGGTCATGCTCCGGAACTTCCAGATCTCGAACGGCCTGCCATTGAAGCCGCGGCGCGACTGGCGGAATATGACGGCTCCCGGGGAATCCAGCTTGATCAGCACGGCAACGGTGAGCAGCAGCGGCGTCAAGATTACGAGCGCGAACAGGGCCACGCCGACGTCGAGACAGCGCTTTTGCAGCCGTTCGAGAATGGTGAGAGGCGGCCGCTGGATTTCGACCGCTACGGTTCCACTGACCGGCAGGAAGGGACGAGCCACCAGATCGGCGACCGGATCGTCCGGCAGCAGGCGTATCGGCTGGGGGACGGCGCGCAGATATGGCCCGAGCTTACGGAGCATCGGCAATTCGTTCCAGTCGATCGCAAGCAGGTATTCATCGACGTCGGCCGAGCGCGACTGACGGATCACGTCGCGAATCTGCCGCTCCCAATGGCCATCATCCCGGTCGTCGCCGAGCACGAAATGGCGCGTGACGTCGAAGCCATTCCGCCGCAGGTCCTTGAAGCGGCTGGAGGTGAAGTCGAGCGGCTTGAGGCTGAGCAGGATCACCTTGCGATCGACCAACCGGCTTCGCGCAAAGCTCGTGCCGAACACCGCCTGCCAGACGAAGCGCAGGCTGACCAAACCAAGTCCGCCGATCACGGCGAACACGATGACGGTGCCGCGGGACAGATTGTCGGTCGATTTCAGCAGGAACGCCGCAACAGCAAGGATCGTCAGCGACGTCAGCCAGATTAACACCGCCTTTCGAAGCTGCCAGACGATGTTGAGCAGCCGGTGCGTGGCATAGACGTCCCGGAAATAGGCGACTGCGACGAACACCACGCCGACAAACAACCCCGCTCCCACCGAAGCGCCGTCGGTGGGCGAAGCGACGGCGGCGCCGTACAGCGAAGCCCCGGCGGCATAGCTCAACAAGATCAGCAGAAAGTCAGCCGCCATGACGACGATCTGAAATGGCCTCTGAAGAGCGCCACCCCGCGTCGACGACAGCGCGTGAGCGTTTTCAGAACCATAAGTTGCAACAGCCATTCGAACCTCTGCCTATCGAGAGTGTGCCTGACGCTCATCGTGATGCTGAAGACTCGTCACTGCCCCGCACGGAAAGTGTTGAGTGATCGCAGCGACATTGTGGCGTTGCACGCAAAACTTTTGCGGCGCACGGATCATGCGTCGTGTTGAAATGCGCAGCGAAATTCGACGCGCTGAAAATGTCGTCACAGTGATGACATACGAGCGAACGCGTTGCCCTATTTTGAATCAAGTTCCACGTCCATCGCGATGCTTGGCCATCGCGCGAGCACCTCTTCGCTCATCTTTCAGGCGATGCGATCCTTCGACGAAGCACAATGAGTCATTTGCGAGAATTTCGATGATTTTCTATCTGGGCGTGCGATGCGAAATTGCGCCCAGGCATGCATCTTTGCTGCACGCTCGCCTTCAGCGATGCAATTCCCGCGGGCCGCGCCATTCGCGCTGTCGATTGCCGAACAAGGTCGGCAAAAAATGCCGCCCTTCTTTTGGCGTGATCGAGCCGGAGAACAAGGACGCTCCTTCACCGAATTCACGTCGTTCGTGTTAGATGGAAGCTCTCCGGTGCCGGCGACTTGGGGAAATTTTTCAACCACCCGATCGATTGAGCGCCATGATATCTCTCGCCCGACCACGCCCGCCTATTCCCAAACCGCAATTGCCGGAGGGAGTCCGCATCTATGCGATCTCGGACATTCACGGCTGTGCACATTTGCTCCAGCCGATGTTGCGGGTGATCGACGCCGACGTCGCCTGCAGCCGGCCGCGCTACGCGGTCGAGGTCTTCATGGGCGATTACATCGATCGCGGCCCGGATACGCGCTCCACCCTCGACGTCCTGATCGAACGGAGCCGCCGGGGCAACGCAGTCTTCCTCAAAGGGAATCACGAGGCATTTCTGGTGAGGGTGTTCGAAGATCCCTCATTATTCGAGGATTGGATTGCCGTCGGCGGGACCCAGACACTGATGTCCTACGGGCTTGCGCCGCCGGACCTGAAGCGCGACGAGCCGGCATCGATCATGCGCGATCTGATTCGGGCGATGCCCACCGAGCATCTGGAATTCCTCGACAATCTGCGGCTGAGCTTCAGTTGCGGGGACTTCTTCTTCGTTCACGCCGGCGTTCGCCCAGGCGTTCCGCTGGCCGAGCAGACGGAGCGCGATCTGCTCTGGATTCGCGAAGAGTTCCTGCGCAGCGAGGAGCAATTCGGCAAGTATATCGTGCATGGCCATACGCCGGTCCGTAGTGCCGAATTCATGGCGAACCGCGTCAACATCGACACCGGTGCCTATGCGACCGGTAACCTCACCCTGATGAGCATCCAGGGCAGCCGCATGCTCGCGGTATGACGTGGAGCCTTGGTTCGCGACGGCTCGCCTATCGGACCATGGGCATCGACCTCGAGCGGATCTAGTTGAGCAAGCGGGGCTTTTCCAGCCGCGCACGTGTTTCAGCCATCCAATCGTTCCAGGCTCGCTCGTGCTTGACGTAAAGCTCCAGCCAGCGCTCCCCATGTCTGTCCTGGCGGACACGGCGCGCCTCGACAAGCAAATCGGCGCCGGGGCGGGAGCTCGGATTATCCAGCGCTTCGAACTCGACCGTCTCCGAGATCGTCAGCCCGACAAGCACGCGTTGTCCGGCGCCATCGACGATGTAACGCCGCGGCGCATCCTTCTTGGGTTCGCTCATCTCGTCATGCCCCATTCGTACCAGTGAGATCCCGCCAGCGAATCGGACGTTGCCTAAAAGGCTCGTCGGGCGTGGCCGAACGTCGAGGTGGGAGTCGGTCCGGTCATTCGGCGCGAGGCGCCGCGGGATGAGCTCGCAGGGCTTCGTTGCACGCGCCAAGCGCGTAGCGCGTATCCCAAGGTGAGGCCAGCGCCGAAGATGAAAGCGGAGAGGAATGCAGAAGTCATAGGAGTCGCCCTAGATAGTCCGGGACTCATCAAGAGCGAGCAGTGTGTCGACATCATGGTTCTTGCCGACTTCGGGCGCCGAAAGATTGTTCATGCCTGACCTCTTACGTGCATGCGGCATAACTCGTGCATCAAACTCTGCGATCAAGATCGCTCTATTAGAGTCACTCTATATAGAGAGATGCCTTCGCGATCCTGTTCTGTCCAAAGGCTGCTGCCGTCGAACGGGACCTGGCACGCCTTCCCACGAACAGGAAATTTCGGGCCAACCGACCAATCCATGCCCTTGCAACCATTCGGGACCCGTCGCATTATTTCGCATCTCATATTACGAGGGATTCAATCCAATGACCGTCCGCGCTCTTATTCCATCCATTGCCCTGTCCGCTCTCGGCCTCGTTTTGACAGCATCCGTAGCGCCGGCCGCCGAGCTCGCGCTTGCGCCGGCACATCAGCGGGCGGCCTACGCCCAAACCGGGGTCGTGCTGTGGGATGACGTCTATCCGCCCGCGATCTACGGCCCGCAGCTTCGCTCCGTCGAGGAAGTCGCCGCCATGAAGGCGCAGGCGCGTCCAGTGTCCCAACGCTGGTGGGGCTATTGGTACGTTCGGTGAGCGCGGGAACGCTTGGCTAAGAGCCTCCTGAGAGGCCAGCCACCTTCGACCCAGCGACCTTCGACTATAGACCGCCGATCCACCGGATAGCCGGTGGCGGCGGTTTTTGCTTGGGCTCGCGCGGCGATTGCTTCGACGGTTTCACTCGGGTTGGAGCTCGTAAATCCCGGCGGCGACTGCCGGGACGACGGTTCCGGAGACAGACGGCGGGACCGGCGACGCCTGCTCCAAAGCGGGCTTGCTCTCAAGCCAACAGGAAGTTGCCGTTGTGCAGCGTGCCCGTGACATTTTGCAGGCTCACGTCCATATCGCTCGTTCCGTCGCCGTCG
Source organism: Bradyrhizobium ottawaense (assembly GCF_002278135.3). NCBI lineage: Bacteria > Pseudomonadati > Pseudomonadota > Alphaproteobacteria > Hyphomicrobiales > Nitrobacteraceae > Bradyrhizobium > Bradyrhizobium ottawaense. Next base: position 6,621,008 of record NZ_CP029425.2, read on the forward strand.
ATATCGATCTGAAGATAGTCGTTACCCGGCCCGGAATTCTGCAGGTGAGCCGAAGCCTGGTTGGCACCGAGCAGCGCCGCATTCTCCACGTACTCGATGTGACCGCCAGCGACGCTAATGCCCGAGAACGTAAAGCTGTCATTATCGGCGTCGAAATTGTGAATGGTATCGGCAGCGCCGGCGGCGGAATCCGCGGTGCTGACGAAGCGGAAGTTGTCATGGCCCGCGCTGGCGAAGATCTCATCCGCACCCGCGCCGGCAGTGATCGTCGTGTTACCTGACGCATTGCCGATCGTGATCCTGTCGAAATTCGCGGCGGCATTGACGGTTTCGACGTTGGTCACCGTGATGTCGTAGACATTCGCGCTGAAGTTCAGAGTGTCGTTGCCGCCGCCGAGATTGATCACGTTCGCCGGGCTGCCCTGCAACGTCAGAATGTCGTCCGACGAGCTCCCGTTGAGCAGATTCACGTTCCACAGATTGTCGAACGAATTGCTGCCTGCGGCGAGATTCAGGACGTTGGTCCCTTCGCCGAGATTGACCGACACCCCGGACACTGTATTCAGAAGCGTGACCGTATCGTCCGACGGGTTGAGATTGCCGGTGAAATCACTGCCGTTGAGGTTTTCGACGCCACTGATGCTGACCGAATTCACTCCATTGGCGAGCGACACCAGATCGTTTCCACCGCCCATGTCGATGACGATGCCATCGACATTGTTCGTCAAGCTGAGTGAATTGTCGCCCGAATTTCCGTTGATGTGCTCGACGCCGGTCGCGGCGAATGCAGCGAAGTTTCCGTTGAGGGCGATCGTATCCTCGCCGCCGCCAAGGTCGATCGCGACGCCGTTGACCGCTGCGATCGCACCGGTGACAGTCAAGGTGTCGTCGCTCGCGGTTCCGTTCACGTGATTGACGTCGTAGATGTTCACGAACGAGTTCGCGCCGGCAGCGAGGTTCATCGTATTGTCGCCGTTGCCGAGGCTGATGTTCAGGCCCGTCACCGTCGTCGACAAGGTGAGTACGTCGTTGACGCCGGGCGTCGCACCGAAATCGGATCCGCCGACCCCCTCGACGCCGATCAGGCTAAGCGTGTTGGCGCCGCCCGCGAGATTGAGCTGATCATTGCCACCCCCGAGGTCGACGACCAGTCCGTTGGCGGTCGTCGTGAGGTTGACGAACTCGTCGTTGCCGCTGCCGACCAGGTTTTCGACACCCGAGAGATTGAGCGTGTAGCCGTTACCGAAGGTGCCGTTGAGCAGGACGGTATCCCCCGTCCCGGCTCCCAGATTGATCCCGTGTCCGAAGATATTGGCTCCGACGCGAAGATAATCATCGCCAGCCGTTCCGCTCACGGGTGCCGTGTTAGAGAACTGTTGCGTCGAGAGATCGATCGGACTCGCCAACGAGCCCGATGACAGCAACACGATGGCGTCGCTGAACTGCAGCGCTTCGACGTTGGTCAGACCGTCGGTGCCGTCACGGTTCACGACATTGTCCTGAACCTGGATCGTTCCAGCCGTCGTGACGGTGTATTGCGATTGCGTACCCGAGAAGATCACCATGTCGGTGCCGGCGTCGCCGTCGATCGTATCGTTGCCGCCCTGGCCGGTGATGCCGTCGTTGCCGCCACCTGCGTTGATCGTGTCGCCACTGCCGCCGCCGAAGAAGAACTCGTTATTCGAGCTGCCGACCAGCGTGTCGGCCTGGTTCGAACCCTGGACGCTGTTGACGCCTCCCGTGATGAAGTCGGCGCCGGCCGCACCGCTCACAAGTCCCGTCGAAAGGTCGACGGAAACTCCGCCCCCGCTCGCCTGGGAATACGAGACCCGCGTATTGCCGTTACCGGTGATGGTATCGTTGCCGAGCAGGCCTTCGAACAGGTTGAAGGTACCGAACGATCCTGCCGAGGTGACGCCGGTGAAGCCTGTGGCATTGTAGGTGTCGTTCAGGTTGCTGCCGGTCGCACTGTTGACGCCTACATAGGTGTCAGTGCCGATTGAGCCGCCGCCGGTCGCAGTCCCCGCCTGCAGGTTGATGGTCACGGCATCGGTGGCGCTGGAATAGATGATCCGGGTGTTACCGTTGCCGGTGATCGTGTCGTTGCCGGCCAGGCCTTCGAACTGGTTGAAGTTGCCGTTGTTGCCGACGTTGTTGGTTGCACCGTTCTGGAAACCGACGGCGCAAAAATTCGTGGCCGTGAAGACGTCGTTGAAAGTGGTGCCCTGGGCGCCCTCGATCCCGCGGAACGTATCATTGCCGATCGAGCCGTCGCCGGTCGCGGTGCCCGCCGTGAAGTTGATCGTCACCGCGCCGGTGGAGAAGTAGATGTTGTTGTAGCTGATGATGTCGAAGCCGCCGCGGCCGTCGATGAAGTCGTCGCCGGCAAGGCCGGTGAACGTTTCCGTCGCCGTGGTGGTGTTGCTACCGCTGATGGTGTCGTTGAACATCGAGGCCATCACGGCGTTGACGCCGCTGAACGTATCGTTGCCCGTGGACAAGTCACCGCTTGCGGTACCTGCCAGCAGATCGACCGTCACCGCGCCGGTGGCGTTGGTGAATGCAACGCGCGTGTTGCCGTTACCGGTGATGCTGTCGTTGCCACCCATGCCGATGAATTCGTTGAACGTCCCGTTGGAACCGGCATTCTGGCTGCTTCCGGTGAAACCAGCGGCGTTGAAGACGTCCGCAGCGTTCGAGCCGCGCACGGACTCGACCGATCGCAGCGTGTCGGTGCCGACCGTCGCGGCGTCGCCCGTCACGGTTCCCGAGGCCAGTTGAACGTTGATCCCGCCCACCGCGGCCGGATCGAGCGCGTAGTCCGCCCGGTCGAAACCAGCCCGGCCGTCGATGAAGTCATCGCCGGCGCGGCCTTCGAACGTTTCCACGGTTCCTGGGCCATTGGCACTGCCGAGCAGTTGGTCGCCAGATCCAGAGCCGACGACACCCGCAAAGCCCGAACCCACCAAGGTATCGGTACCGACCGAGGCATCTCCCGCCGCCGAGTGGGCCGTCAGATCGACGGTCACGCTGCCCGTTGCATTGGCATACGAGATGCGCGTCAGGAGCGCACCCAGGCTGTTCATCGCTCCCGTGATGCTGTCGTCCCCGCCGCGGCCTTCGAACTCGTTGAAGCCCACATTGGTGCCGGCAATGCCGGTATCGCCCGCAAAGCCGGTCGCGTTGAACGTGTCGGCATAGTCGCTGCCCACGATCCCCTCGACGTTCGCCAGCGTGTCCGTGCCGACCCCTGGACCTGTCACGGAGCCTGCCGCGAGATTTGCGGTAATGCCGCCCGTTGCCGCGACATAGTCGGCGCGGTCGAAGCCGAGGCCGCCGTCGAGCAGATCATTGCCGTCGAGGCCCTTGAGGCGATCGTTGCCCGCAAGGCCACTCAGATTGTCGGCGTAGGCGGTGCCGATAAGCGTATTTGCACCGGCGTCGCCGGTGAGGTGCACGCCCTGCCCCAGGATGAAGTCGGCAGCCGTGAGGTTCGACAGCGTCACGTTCAGCAGCGTGAGGGTGTCGCCATTGCCGAAGTTGATGACCGTGTTCGGCCCCTGTTGAGTGGCAAGCGCCTGAACGTCGGCAAGGGTCGAGACTCCAGGGATCCCCGTGAGGTCGATCTTGTCGGCGTCCGCCTGCAGGAAGTCGCCGGTGGTGTCCGCGCCGCCGCCGGCAGCGTAGACAAAGGTGTCTGCACCGATGCCGCCGTTCAGGCCGTCGTTGCCGGCACCACCGCTGAGCAGATCGTTGCCGCCGTTGCCGAACAGCTGGTCGTTGCCACCAGAACCGGTAACCGTGTCGTTGAAGTTCGAGCCCGCAACGTTGGTCACCCCTCCCAAAATGGTGTCATGACCTACCGAACTATCGCCGTCCACAGTACCGTTTGCGAGGTTAACGGTCACGCCGCCGGTCGCGTTGGCGAACAGCAGCTGCGTGCTGCCGTTGCCGGTGATGAGGTCGTTGCCGGCAAGACCCTGGAAGGAATTGAAACCGATGAAGCCTGACGCGTCGTAAGTGTCGGCGAAATTGCCGCCATAAACGCTGTTGACGCCCGTGAAGGTGTCGTGCCCGACCGATACGTCACCCGTGATCGAGCCGGCGTTCAGGTTGACGGTGACGCCGCCGGTGGCATTCGTGTAGAGCAGCCGTGTGTTGCCGTTGCCGGTGATGGCATCATCGCCGCCGAGGCCCTCGAACTGGTTGAAGGTGCCGTTGTTGCCGATATTGAGCGCACCGGGCTGGCCATAGCCCGTCGCCACATAGGTGTCGGCGTAGCCCGTGCCCTGAATGCCCTCGATCGAACGCAGCGTATCGGTCCCGATCGACCCGTCGCCGGTCGCCGTGCCTGCCGCCATGTCGATCGCGACGCCGCCCGTGACCGTGCTGAGGCTGTTGTAGATGGCAACGTCGAAGCCGCCGCGGCCGTCGATGTAGTCGTCGCCGCCAAGACCGGTGAAGTTGTTGTTGAAGCTGCTTCCGAGCAGCGTGTCGGCGAAGGTCGAGCCCTGCACCGCGTTGACGCCGGTGAAGGTGTCGGTGCCCTCGGTCGCCCCTGTCGCGCTGCCGGCAACCGTGACGGCATTCGTGGTCCCGACGACGCTGGTCTCGAGGTCAACGCTGACGCTCGAGGCCGCGATCTGGTAGTTCAGGCGGGTGGAGCCGTTGCCGATGATGGTGTCGTTGCCGCCGGCGCCGGCGAAGTCGTTGAAGGTCCCGGAGGAACCGACATTGGTCGCCCCGACCTGGCCGAAGCCGGTCGCGTCGAACGTGTCGTCGAAATTGGTGCCGCGCGCGGCCTCGACGCTGCGCAGCGTGTCGGTGCCGACCGTGGCGTCGCCGTTCACGGTGCCTGCGGCGAGGTGAACATAGATGCCGGACGTGGTCGTCGTGTCCGAATTGTAGGTGACCTGGTCGTAGCCGCCGCGGCCGTCGATATAGTCGTCGCCGCCGCGACCTTCATAGGTCTCGTAGGTGAAGGCCGCATTGTCGCTGCCGTAGATCGTGTCGTTGGAGGCCGAACCCCAGATCGTCGAGACGTTGGAGAAGGTGTCGTGGCCCACCGAGGCATCGCCATCCGCGGTCCCGGCCCCGATGTCGACGATGACCGCGCTGGTGGCGCTCAGATAGGACACTCGCGTCACTGCCTGTCCCAGGGCGTTGAGATCGCCGACGACGCTATCGTCGCCGCCGCGCCCTTCAAACTCGCTCTGGCCGGCGGCTACGCCGGGCAGACCGGTCGATCCGGTGAACCCGGCCGCATTGAACGTGTCGGCATAATTGCTGCCGAGGATCCCCTCGACATTCGCCAGCGTATCTGTGCCGACGCCCGGGCCGGTCACGGAGCCGGCCGCAAGATTGGCGGTGATGGCTCCCGTTGCATCGCCGTAATCGGCGCGGTCGAAGCCCTGGCCGCCATCGAACTGGTCGTTGCCGCCGAGACCTTGCAGGACGTCGTTGCCGCCGAGGCCGCTCAAATTGTCGGCATAGACTGTGCCGACCAGCGTGTTCGGATTGGCGTCGCCGATCAGGTGAACGCCCGGCGCGAAGATGAAATCCGCAGCAGTCAGGTTCGATAGGGTCACGTTCTGCAGCGTCAGGCTGTCGCCATTGCCGAAATTGATGAACGTGTTCGGTCCCTGCTGCGAGGCGATCGCCTGCACGTCAGCGAGGTTGTAGATACCTGCGCCCGAAAGGTCGATTTTGTCGGCTTGCGCATGCGAGAAGTCGCCGATGAAATCGGCACCACCGCCGCTCACATACACGAAGGTGTCGGCGCCGCCGTTGCCGAGCAGATTGTCGGCGCCGCTGCCCCCCTTCAGCGTATCGTTGAAGCCCGATCCGGACACGCCGTTGACGCCACCGGTGATGGTGTCATGCCCGACCGAGGCATCCCCATTGACGGTGCCGCTGGCGAGATCGACAACAACGCCGCCGGTCGCGTTGGCGAACAGCAGCTGCGTGCTGCCGTTGCCGGTGATGAGGTCGTTGCCGGCAAGACCCTGGAAGGAATTGAAACCGATGAAGCCTGACGCGTCGTAAGTGTCGGCGAAATTGCCGCCATAAACGCTGTTGACGCCCGTGAAGGTGTCGTGCCCGACCGACACATCACCCGTGACCGAGCCGGCGTTCAGGTTGACGGTGACGCCGCCGGTGGCATTCGTGTAGAGCAGCCGTGTGTTGCCGTTGCCGGTGATGGCATCATCGCCGCCGAGGCCCTCGAACTGGTTGAAGGTGCCGTTGTTGCCGATATTGAGCGCACCGGGCTGGCCATAGCCCGTCGCCACATAGGTGTCGGCGTAGCCCGTGCCCTGAATGCCCTCGATCGAACGCAGCGTATCGGTCCCGATCGACCCGTCGCCGGTCGCCGTGCCTGCCGCCATGTCGATCGCGACGCCGCCCGTGACCGTGCTGAGGCTGTTGTAGATGGCAACGTCGAAGCCGCCGCGGCCGTCGATGTAGTCGTCGCCGCCAAGACCGGTGAAGTTGTTGTTGAAGCTGCTTCCGAGCAGCGTGTCGGCGAAGGTCGAGCCCTGCACCGCGTTGACGCCGGTGAAGGTGTCGGTGCCCTCGGTCGCCCCTGTCGCGCTGCCGGCAACCGTGACGGCATTCGTGGTCCCGACGACGCTGGTCTCGAGGTCAACGCTGACGCTCGAGGCCGCGATCTGGTAGTTCAGGCGGGTGGAGCCGTTGCCGATGATGGTGTCGTTGCCGCCGGCGCCGGCGAAGTCGTTGAAGGTCCCGGAGGAACCGACATTGGTCGCCCCGACCTGGCCGAAGCCGGTCGCGTCGAACGTGTCGTCGAAATTGGTGCCGCGCGCGGCCTCGACGCTGCGCAGCGTGTCGGTGCCGACCGTGGCGTCGCCGTTCACGGTGCCTGCGGCGAGGTGAACATAGATGCCGGACGTGGTCGTCGTGTCCGAATTGTAGGTGACCTGGTCGTAGCCGCCGCGGCCGTCGATATAGTCGTCGCCGCCGCGACCTTCATAGGTCTCGTAGGTGAAGGCCGCATTGTCGCTGCCGTAGATCGTGTCGTTGGAGGCCGAACCCCAGATCGTCGAGACGTTGGAGAAGGTGTCGTGGCCCACCGAGGCATCGCCATCCGCGGTCCCGGCCCCGATGTCGACGATGACCGCGCTGGTGGCGCTCAGATAGGACACTCGCGTCACTGCCTGCCCCAGGGCGTTGAGATCGCCGACGACGCTATCGTCGCCGCCGCGCCCTTCAAACTCGCTCTGGCCGGCGGCCACGCCGGGCAGACCGGTCGAGCCGGTAAACCCGGCCGCATTGAACGTATCGGCATAATCGCTGCCGACCACACCCTCGATGCCGATGAGCGTGTCTGTCCCGACGCCAGCTCCCGAGGCCGTCCCGGCCGCGAGGTTGACGGCGATGCCGCCGCTCGCATCGGTATAGATGGCGCGATCGAAGCCCGCACCGCCATCCAGAAGGTCGCTGCCGCCGAGGCCCTGGAGGCGGTCGTTGCCACCGAGACCGCTGATGGATTCGGCATCGGCGGTGCCGACGAGGTCGTTCGCGTTTCCGTCGCCGACGATCGGCGCGGCCGGCGCGCCGAACAGGAAATCGCTCGCCGTCAAGCTGCTCAGATTGACATTCTGAAGCGTGAGGCCGTCACCCGAGCTGAAGGTAATGACCGTGTTGGGGCCGCTCTGCACCGCATGCGCTTGCAGGTCAGAGAGGCTGAAGATGCCGTAGACCCCGGTCAGATCGAGCTTGTCCTGGCCATGGACGAAGTCCTGGATGAAGTCGAAGCCGCCGCCGCTCGCATAGACAAAGGTGTCCACGCCGGCGCCGCCACTGAGGAAGTCGTTGCCGGCACGACCATCCAGGATGTCGTTGCCGACGTTGCCGGAGAGACTGTCGTTGCTGGCGCTGCCGATGATGGTGTCGTTGAAATTGGACCCCAGGACATTGAACACGCCGCCCGTGATGGTGTCGTGGCCGACCGAGCCGTCGCCGTCGGCGGTGCCCGCAGTGAGGTTGACGGTCACGCCGGCAGTGGCGTTGTTGTACTGAATCTGCGTCGCGCCGTTGCCGGTGATCTGGTCGTTGCCGCCCTGCCCCTGGAACGAGGTCCCGCTCGGACCAGAGAATCCCGTTGCGTCGAAGATGTCGGCAAAGTTGCTGCCCAGGGCGCTGTTGACGCCGGTGAACGTGTCGTGACCGGTCGAGCCGTCGCCGGTGGCGGTGCCGCCCGCGAGATTGATGGTCACCCCGCCGGTCGCGTTGGCGAAGATCAGGCGCGTGTTGCCGTTACCGGTGATGACGTCGTCACCGCTCAGCCCTTCGAACTGGTTGAAGGTCCCGTTGTTGCCGACATTCGCGCCGGCCACCCCGTAACCGGTCGCATCGTAGGTATCGTCGAAGTTGGTGCCCTGAACGCCCTCGATCGAACGAAGCGTATCCGTGCCGTTCGAGGCGTCTCCGGTGACGATGCCGGCCGCCATATTGACGGTGATGCTTCCCGTGATGAAGAAGATGTTGTTGTAGGACGAGACGTCGAAGCCGCCGCGGCCGTCGATATAGTCGTTGCCGGCGAGGCCGGTGAAGTTGTCGTTGGTCGCCCCGCCCAGCAGCGTGTCATCGAACATCGAGGCCTGGACGGCGTTGACGCCGGTGAAATGATCGGTGCCGACGGATGAATCGCCGGTGGCGGTGCCGGTGACGAAGTCGACCTGGACTCCGGCCGTCGCGTTGTTGAAACCGAGCCGCGTGAAGCCGTTGCCGGTGATGGTGTCGTCACCGCCATTGCCGGTGAACTCGTTGAACGTCCCGTTCGAGCCGGCGTTGACGCTGCCCGAGCCGAAACCGGTGGCATTGTAGGTATCGGCGAAGTTGGTGCCGCGGATCGCCTCGATCCCGCGCAACGTATCCGTGCCGACGGTCGAATCGCCGGTGACGGATCCGGCGGCGAGATTGACCGTAATTCCCGTCGTGGTGTTCGGATCGACGTTGTAGTCCACACGGTCGTAGCCACCGCGGCCGTCGATGTAGTCGTTGCCCGCAAAGCCCGAATACACCTCTGCGGTGAACATCGGATTGTTGCTGCCCAGAATCGTGTCGTTATGCGCGGAGCCCCAGACGCCGTTGAAGCCGGACCCGACGAGGGTGTCGTGGCCCACCGATGCATCGCCTTGGGCATAGCCGGCGACGAGATCCACCGTCACCGCGCCGGTGGCGCTGACATAGGAGACGCGCGTCAGCTCGGCGCCCTGGCTGTTGGTGTTGCTGATGATGGTGTCGTCGCCGCCTCTGCCTTCGAACTCGTTGTAGCCGACAGGGCTACCCGGGACATGGGCGTCGCCGGTGAAGCCCGCCGCGTTGAATGTATCGGCAAAGTCGCTGCCGACGGCAGCTTCGATGTTGACGAGGGTGTCCGTCCCCACGCCGGCGCCGGACGCCGTTCCGGCCGCCAGATCGATGGTGACGCCGCCGGTTGCATCGGTATAGAGGGCGCGGTCAAAGCCCGGGCCACCGTCGAGGATATCGTCACCCGAACCGCCGCCGAGATAGTCCTTGCCAGCACCGCCAAAGAGGATGTCGTTTCCGTCGCCACCGCTGATGCGATCGTTGCCGTCCTGGCCATCGATCAGATCGTTGCCTGTTCCGCCCGAAAGCAGGTCATCGCCGAGCGAGCCGAACAGGGCATTCCCGACCGGGGTCAGCACGGCATTCGAAACCTCCGTGTCCAGATTTTCGACAAAGCGGTCTGTGAGCTGATCAATCGATTGTTGATCCGAAAAATTCGTCGCAGCCAGCTGGTCGGCGGCCGCACCTTGAGCGACCTGACCGGCCTGCGCCAGCTCGGTGACGTTCGTGGCCCCCTGAATGCTGTCGTTCGCGGCAGCAACGACCTCGATAACCGTCGCGGCGGCCGCCGCGTCGACGCCGGAGGACGTGACGACGCTCTGAACCGTTTCCGAAGACGCCAGATCGAAGACGGGCGCGCCGGGGCCGCTCAGAGACGCCGTAATAGCGCTTGCAATGGCTGTAATGACCGCGCCCGTCTCCACGCCGACGGCCGACACCTGGGCGACCGTGCTTTGGACCTGGATAGCCGCCGCAAGCACCGCCGTTGCCGTCGGATCGCCATTCACCGCAGCGGGCACCGGATCGTACGACAGCAGGTCAATGGGGTTGGCAGGATCAGAGGCGAGATCGACGTTGAACGCGGCCGCAATGGCGTTGATGGCTTGGTCCACCGTCAGCGGATGCTCGTCGTTTGCCGTGCTGTCGACCAGTGCGGCGATCAGCGTCGTCAGCGGAGTGATGACGGTGGAGCCCTCCGGCGCCCTCAGCACGCCGGCGACCTGCAATCCCGTCGAGATATCGACGCCGCCGATACTCACGAGCGGACCGGAGCCGCCCGCCAACGTAAAACTGCCGTCAGCCCGTGTCGTCGTGTGCGCCTCGCCTGCGTCGAGTATTCCGTTGTTGTTGGCGTCAGCAAATACGGTTGCGCCGCCGATATAGCCGTCGATATCCAGCGCGTTGATCTCGTTGGCACCGGACGTCACGGTCAGCGCGAGCTCGGCCGAGCTCACCGCCTGATGAACGCCGTCGTCGGAGATGGCGGTGACCTGCAGGGTGAACGGATCCGCGCTGCCGACGGCATGGTTCGGGATCAGGACGACGTTCTGGATTGAGTCGCCCGTCACGAGCCAGGCGCCGTCCCCGATCGCTGCGCCGTTCTGGACCGTAAAGCTCGACGGCACCCCCTCGATCTTCACCGACAAGGTGCTGCCCAGATCGACCTTGTCGGCCGCTATGTGAAGCGTGATGTTTCCGTCGGCGGCGCCCGACGAGTCCTGTACGCTCAGATTCGGTGCGTCCTGCGCGCCATGGATATCGAAGCTGATATTCTTGGTCGTGCCGTCGACGGACGTGACCGTGAAAGTCTCCGTCTTGGTGTCATTGGCGCCGAGATACTGAATAGCGGCGTTGTCGACCGAATAGGTGTAGTGGCCGTCGGCCAGCAGCGTCACCGTGCCGAGGTTGCCTTGTGCCGTGATCTCGCTGGCCTGGAACGCGGCCTGGTTCTGGTCGGCATCGACGATGGACAGCTGCCCGGACGCTGTCAGTTGGCCGTCCTCGGTGACCTCGTGATCCCCGACATTGCCAATGGTCGCGCCGTCATTCTCGCCGTGGATCGTGAACGTGACGTCCTTGGAGGTGCCATCCTGAGAGGTGACCCGGAACGTATCGATCTTGGTTTCGCCGGCTCCGAGATATTGCGCGGCGTTGTTGGCGACAGCGTAGGTGTAGCCGCCGTTGGCCGAGAGGTTCAGCGTGCCGAGATTGCCCGGCCCTGTGAGCACGCCGGCCTGGAATGACGACTGGCCCGCATCCGGGTCGCTGACCGAGATGCTGCCCACCGCGGTCAGATTCCCGGCGTTGTTCGCCGCAAGGTCTTCCGTCACGTCCGCAATGGTGGGATCGCCGATCGTCGCCGCGTGATTGCCGCCGGCCGGGCCATGAACGGTGAAGCTGACCTGCTTGGTGGTGCCATCGACAGCGGTCACGGTGAAGGTGTCGACCTTGACGGCGCCGGCCGCCAGATTGTGCGCAGCACTTTCGGCCACGACGTAGACATAGCTGCCGTCGCCCGACAGCAGCAGGAAGCCCAGATTGCCGGCAGCGGAGCCAACGGCCGGCTTGAACGCCGCCTCGCCCTGATCAACATCCGTGATGCCGATGCTGCCGGACGCGGTGAGCACGAGCGCCGACGGATTGTCGTAGACGTCGTGAACCGTGGGTGTGCCGATCACCGCTGCGTCATTGACGCCCTTGATGACGAAAGAGACCTGCTTGGCCGTGCCGTCGAACGACTTGACGGTGAAGGTTTCGACCTTGGTGTCCCCCGCACCGAGATATTGCACGGCGCTGTTGGCGACCGAATAGCTGTAGGTGCCGTTGGCATTCAGCGTCAGTGCGCCCAGATTGCCCTGCCCCGTGATCACGCCGGCCTGGAACGTGGACTGGTTCTGGTCGGCATCCGAGATCGAGATCGTGCCTGACACCGACAGCGTCGGCGCGCTGGCGTCTTCGGTGACGGTGGTGAAGGCGGGCGCACCGATCACGGCGGCGTCGTTGGTGCCGTGAACCGTGAAGGAGACCTGCTTGGCCGTGCCGTCCAGCGCGCTGACCGTAAACGTCTCGACCCTGGTCTCGCCAGCGCCGAGATATTGAACGGCACTGTTGGCGATCGAATAGGTGTAGCTGCCGTCGGCCTTCAGGGACAGGGTGCCGAAATTGCCCAAGGCGGATACCGCGGTGGTCTTGAACGGCGATTCGCCCTGATCGACATCGGAGATCGCGATCGTCCCAGTGAGCTTCAGGGTCGGATTGCGGGAATCCTCGGTGACATCGGCAGCCGAGGGTGTGCCGATGATTGCGGCATCGTTGGCGCCCTGGATCGTGACGGTCGCCGTCGCCGTCGATGTCAGGCCGGCGCTGTTGGTTACGGTATAGGTGAAGGTCTCGGTCGCGGACTGGCCGGCGCGCAGCGACTGGAACGCAGAACCCGGGGTATAGGCGATGTTGTGGCCGTCGGCGGCGATGCTGACCGTCCCCAAAATTCCCTGTGTATTGACGGAGGTGACGCGCAGCGTCCCGCCCGCGGGGTTGGTGTCATTGGCGAGCACGTTGATCGCGGTGACGCCGGCATCCTCGCCGATCGTGACCGCATCGGCATTGGCGACCGGTTTTTGCACGAGCGAAACCTGGAAGACGGCGTCGTTGTAGTCGGCGTCGCCCGGCGCGGTGTAGCTGCCGTTGGACCTGCGCGTCGCGGCGGTATCCTCCCAGGCGATGGTGCCGGTCGCGCCGTCGGCAGTGTCGCCGGCGAGCTTGGCTGCCGTCTGCTGGCTGCCCGTGACCGACGAGGCATAATCGACGCCGCCCGCGTTCTTGGAGGTCTCGGTAAACAACGCATTGGTGCCGGCGCCCGTGAGCAGATCGGGCTTGCCGGCAACGTAGATGACGTTGCCGTTGGCATCGACATCAGCGACCGCCCAGGTGCCGTCCGAAAGCTTGATGACCTTGATGGCGCCGGTGAGATCGTCGGCATCGTTGCGGCCCTGCGCCGCACCATCCGGAATGAGGAAGAACTGGATCTTGCCGAGATCGGCGGTGTTCACCGCGAAGTCGACATGGGAGACACCGGGGGTGAGGGCGCCAGCCCCTTGCGAATCCGCATTTGCAAACAGGACTCCGCCGAGCCCCGTTGAGCTGTTGTACCAACCAAAGGTGTTGCGAAAGGCCGCGGACTCCGAGACAAAACTGGCGCGCAAAATCGTCTGGTCGCTCATGGCGAGCCCCCCCTTTAACATTCTGATGCTCAAAGTTCGCCGTCAGCCCAACGGCGCGAGTTGGAAATGAAATGGTCTTGTTATGGTTGTATTGGGTATCGATTCGACGAGGCGTCGTTGCCTGACGGCGAACGGCGAAGTCCTGTCACGGAGCGAAGGACTTCTGATAATTGCAAATTGTTTCCATTGTTGCGTGACTGCGTCAAGGCAGCACAGCTGCTAACCTTAAGCGCGGCGTGAATTGAACAGCGCAGCCGAGAGAGCGTGTGTCCCGGCTTTGCGATTGCGCCCGAGTTCGGCAGACCATGGGGTCGAAGCTTTGCCGAACTGCAGCACAATACGGGATGGAATGAAGCGATCGCCTTGCCTCCCCGGCTGGCCTTGACCAGATCGCTTAAGCTGCCGACAAAATGGATTGCGACCGTTGATAGCGCGGCTGAACAATTCGCGCCGCGCCTGGGGACACGAACTGCGACATTCTGACGCGCCCAGAGATCCCTGCTGCAGCTCGATATCGGGAGCCGAAAGCCGACGCCGAAATCCGACTGACTCAAGCAAAGCAATGTCATCTCAATTCCTGGTGCAGCAAATATTCCTCGTCCATGGAATAGCGCCGGCACATCTGGACGCATGACCCGAATGGGTCATTCCGGTCCGGGCGCCGCCGCCTTCCGCAGCCATCCGCTAGACTTTCGTCAAGTGCGTTTTTTTCAGGAAAAACAGGCAAGGGGGCTTGCTTCGAGCCGCCTCCTCACGAAGCATCGCCGGTCGGGGAAACGCGTTGGAGGGCCTCAGATGTCGGGGACTTTCTGCCCGGCATGCAGCAAGAATGCATGCCGGGCTGCAACGAAATGCGCGGGGCTGGGCGAAGGGGACCGCGCTTGAAAGCCGACAAAATCGACGGTGCAGGACTGTCGAGGGTCCTCAATCGACTTGGCGAGGCCGCCGTGAATCCGGAAGCATGGCGCGACATCATGGATGACATCTGCAGGGCGGTGGGCGCGTCGGCGGCCATACTCCTTCAAAGTGACGTCAGGACTCCCGACGTTCCACGCACGGCATCGATCGCCGAGGCCACCGATCTCTACTTCAGGAACAACTGGCACTTAAGAGACCCGCGCGCCAAGGCTTTTCCGCGCATGATGGCGGGCGAGGTCGTGACCGACCTCGATATGATGACCCCGGAGCAGATTCGCGCCGATCCCATGTACAACGAGGTGCTGTTCCCGTTCGGATACCGGTGGTTCGCCGGCATCGGCTTCTGGGCCGACAGCGCAGCGTGGGCATTGACGATCCAGCGAACCGGCCACGAAGGCGCATTCGAGGCACCCGACAAGCAACTGCTTGCCCAATTGGCGCCGCGCCTGACCGAGACCGCCACGCTCGCGACGGTGATGGGAAGGGTCGCGCTCTCCTCGATGACCGATGTGCTCGACCGGGTCCAACAGCCCGCATTGATCCTCAATCGGGAAGGAATGGTCCTGCGCACCAACACGGCAGCCGAAACTGGATTCGACAACGAGATCCGCATCAGGGAGCGGCGCCTCGTTGTTCACGACAAGCAGGCGATGACAAGGCTCGATCAGCTGATCAGCATGATCCGATCGACGCCGGATGCCGCGGCCATGCCCGCCTCTCCAATCCTTGTCCGCCGGACGGCAAAGCCACCGGTCGTGTTGCGGATCCTGCCGGTGGACGGCGCGGCGCGCTCCGTCTTCCTCGGCGCTCGCGCCATGCTGATCCTGTCCAACCTCATCCCGCGCGCGGCGCCGGACCCGGCGCTGATCGGCCAGGCCTTCGATCTCACGCCGGCGGAATCTCGACTGGCCGCGCTGCTTGCAACCGGCGCATCGCTCGCCAGCGCTTCCGAGCACCTGCGCATCTCGCGCGAAACCGCCCGCAACCACCTCAAGTCGATCTTCTCGAAGACGGGCGCGCACCGCCAGTCGGAGCCGAACCGGGCGCTGACCATACGAACGGGTCATTCCCTGCGAACAGGGAAATTTACAGGGAAAACGCCCACCGCAGGACCCGCCTTGGCAACGAGAGTTGGCGGGAACCACTTGAAAATCCGCAGAAATCCCGAGCGTCGCGGTCGCATCGGAACAGGGAATTTTTCGCTGGCAAACAGGGACTCTCCTGGCCGTGAGCACGGAAAAATATCCGGCGGACTTCAGTGGCGCGCCTGTCGGACACTGGCAACGCGGCTACAGTGACAAGGTGACCCCGATCATCGACCGGTTTTGCACGGTGCATGCCAAAGCTGACTTTCGGCTCCTGGCCTATGCTCAATCTGCCCGCTGCGGCTGCGTGCTGTGACCTTCGAAATGGCTCCGTACATCAGCAACACGGCGGAACGCCAGATGGCGACTGAACCGTACGATTCCCGTTGCTGAGACATTCGGCCTCTCGCTGCGAAGAAACGCGATCCTTCACCTCCTAGTGATCTCTCAGAGCGGCTCGAGGTCTGCCGGAACTTTTCCGTGCCGATGCGTCAAAAGCCATATTCCGCCGATGGAATGGTCGCTGTTGCATTCCTGGCTGCAGGCTTCGGCGACGCCGCGATGACATCCGCCTTCGGCCGTACTAATCCGTCTGCGAGGCCAAACACCTGGTACACTCGGTGGGATTGCCTATCCACGAACCAGCAATTGATGACGGGATTCCGGCCGCCGGCCCATCCGAGCTCGCGCAGTCCTCGGCGGAACGCCTCCAAGGGGCGCCAGCCAACGGTGCCCCAGGCAGCCGGCGGGACGCGCACGCCTGCAGCCAGAGCAACAGTCGGCTGCAGCCGGGGCGTGATCTTGACCAAGTTCAGCAGCGTCGCTGCCACGATCATCATGAGGACTCCACCAACGCTGAGCGTGATCTGCATCGCAAGCCCTTCCGATATGTCGAGCAGCGCCAGGAGGCTAGCGAGCGTCAGCAGGACGCCGAGGCAGAAGATTGGCAACGAGTGCTTGCCACAGAGGATGGCGCCGCGCATCACCGCACTCGTCAATGCTTGCCGATTGGGCGGCGCGAACCATACCGCCACAACCGCTAGAGCCAAGAAATGCAATAGACGCAACGGATCGAGATTGGATTTGTCTAGCGGGTAAGCCAGTTTGGTCAGCCCCTGCGGGATCAACGCTTCCAACGGCTTGATTCTCCAGCTCAATGCGATGACGAGGCTGAAGATCAGATAGAGAGCGGCGGGCACGAGCACCGTGCGAGACGTTAGCCAGGGGCGCACTCTTTCGCCCTCGATTATCATCCACGCACCAAGAACCGCCAATAGCTGCCAGGCCAGTGGATTGAAAGCCCAATGGCCGCTCGGCCACGCCGGCATGGACCAGCCGAACATTTGCACCAGCGCATAAAGCGCCAGCGAGGCGCCAAGCGTCACGTTCGGCATTCGGAGCAGCAACCACAGCAACGGCGCGAAAAAGAGGTGGAGAAGCACGAAGATCGGCAATACGTCGGTATTGACCGGACGGTATTGCAGAATCGCTGCGTGGGCGAGCGCCGAGCCCGGCTGATCCAACAGAATGCGCGTATTGCTCTCATCAGCAAGACGGTCCCCGCCTGCGAGGTGAACCAAGATGGCGCAGGCGAGCGTCAGCAGCAGAAATGCGACATAGATGTCCCAACTTCGCCGCAGGGTCCGGCGGATCACGCTGGTCCACCCCTCGCAACTCCGTACTTTGCCGTAGGCTAGCGCGCAGGTGACTCCCGAGACGAACATGAACACTTCCGCGGCATCGCTGAAGCCGTAGTTCCGTAGCGTCAGCCAACTTCCAATGTTATTGGGGACATGATCAAGAAAGATGCACCAGAGCGCGATGCCGCGGCAGGCATCAATGCGAGGGTCGCGGCTGTTGACTTTGAGCTCCGGCGGAGCGCCCGCAAATAGCTTCGGGGATGCGGTCCGATCCTGCATTGGCTTGCCTCGTCCAGGGTACGCGCAGGCTTCGAGAGGAACGATCGAGAGGAACTGAATGTAACAAAAAGCACGCTGCGGGATTCTGACAGCGACGCAGTCCAGAATTGCTTCACACCGACCCGGCCACAACAGCAACTGCGACAATGACGATATGGCCGGGCTGCGCAAAACCCTCTGGTGGAATGGCTGACTGTCGTCATCATCGTGCAAGCGCCGCAGCCTGTAAATCGGCCGGAGGTCGGTACAGAGAGGTGCCTAGGTCCTATGACCAAGGTACCGTCCGTCCTGCCGTCCGTTTGACCTTGGTCAGACATATGATGAGCAATTCATCGCTCGCATTAGAAGGGGCCCGCGAGCTGCGCGCTTCACGTAGTCCGCTCCCTTCTTACCTGACGGCGAACCGCCGGCCGGAGCCGAGATAGAAGATGGACGATTTCGAAGGTGGGTATATGATTTCCTATTGATCTCCGGGCGGCCAGAAGACGGAGACCTTTTCTATGAAGGTGCTTGTTGTTGACGATCACACATTGATTCGGGCCGCGCTGCACGCTGTCCTGAAGCAACTAAAGCGAGAAGCCGTTATATTCGAAGCTTCGAGCGGCCGAGAGGCCATGCACATCGTCGAGGAGCATCCCGACATCAGCCTCATTCTGCTTGATATCAATTTGCCTGATCGCGACGGCTTCTCCGTCCTTTGCGAACTGCGCGATCGCTATGCGAGGACTGCCGTCGTCATTCTCTCGTCCTCCGATGATCAAGACACAGTCAGGCGCGCCTTCAAATTCGGCGCGCTGGGTTTCATTCCGAAAACCACGGAACGCGAGGTGATGCTCAAGGCTATTGAATTGGTGTTCTCCGGCGGAGTTTACATCCCGTTGGAGATACTGGAGAAGACAGCGGGCCCACGGCATGCAAACAAGCCAATGGCGCCCGACTCGCTCAAGGGGCTCGGGTTGACCGATCGGCAAATTGAAGTACTTGCGCTCCTGATGAAGGGGAAGAGCAATAAGGTCATTGCCAGGATGCTCAATATGGCAGTGCCTACGGTGAAGAATCACATCACGGTCGTTCTCAAGGCGCTCGGCGTAGCGACGCGCACCGAGGCCATCATAAAGGTCGGAAAAATGGGCTGGGAGTGGCCGAAATCTGGATCATGAAACTGCCCCAGCGTCTCTCCCACCATCGTGATCCCTAAACAGCTTGTGCATGACAGCGCGGAGCTGCATTGGGTCGACAGGCTTATGCAGCAAAACGTATCCTCTATCCTTGGCGTCCCGCAGTGGCTCAGCTGCCGTATCGCCGCTGATGAGAATGGCAGGAATTGACGAGCCAAACGCCGCATTGATTTGTTCAATTGCCCTGATTCCGGTCTTCCCGCGTGCGAGATGATAGTCCGAGATTATGAGGTCGGGGCGTTGTTCGCGCTCAGCAAGTCGAACCAGTGCGGCTTCGTCGGATCCGGCGGCAAGAACCGAACATCCCCATTTGCTGAGCAATCCGCCCGTTCCCTCCTGCACGATGGGAGTATCGGCAATAACAAGAATTGCCTTGCCGTCGACTGCAAAAGCGCCGGGGTGTGGTAAGTCGGCGGGCGCTGCGGCTCTGACGCATTCGTCGACCTTCGGAACCAGAATCGTGAATCGCGAACCGCGACCCACAGTCGAAGCGAGCTCAATGGGATGGTTGAGAAGCAAGCGAAGCCTGTCGACAATGGCAAGGCCGAGCCCCAGGCCGCCGGACCGGTTCTGCTCCGGAGCAGGAACTTGAAAAAACTCGCCAAAGATATTCTGCTTTTGATCCTCGGGAATGCCGGGACCGGTATCGTATACTTCGATGCGCAGCATTTCACCGCGCCGACGGCATCCGACCAGGATCCCGCCCTTTAACGTATAGCGCACAGCATTGGATACCAGATTCAGCAATATGCGTTCGAGCAGCATGGCGTCGCTCCGTACCCAGGCGTCACTTGGCCTGACCCGTAAGCGCACGCCTTTTTCTCGCGTCGCCTGATCAAACGCCGTCTCGCTTTTTTGCAACAGGCGTCCGATCGGGAATTCGGTAATGTAAGGGATGAGCATCCCGGCATCGAGTCTCGAAATGTCCAGCAGCGAATTGAACATTTCATCCATTTCCTTGCGCGTTGCGTCGACCCGCTCGATCGTCTTTGCCCTCTCCCCTGGTTCGAGCGGCGTGCGCAGCTGGGCAACAAACAGCCCTAATGCATGTAACGGTTGCCGCAAATCATGGCTTGCCATGGCAAAAAAGCGTGACTTTGCGGCACTGGCGAGCTCCAGCTCTTGCGTTCGCTCTGCGACCTTCTGCTCGAGTTCGACGCGCGCGCGGCGCAGACGCTCCTCCGCTTTCTTGCGCACCTCGACATCAGCGCTCAGCAACAAGCTTGGAACGGTAATGCTGATCAAGAACATCAACACCAGCAGGAACGATGCGTTAAGGTCCGTAGTTGCGAACGGGCCGCCGCCCGTGAGCGTGCCCCAGATCGTGATGCCCGCAAGCATCAGGGCGACCGTCGCGGTATCGCGTGGACCGCGGCGCAGCGCCGCCCACAACATCGGCAAGATCGCCAGAAAACCCAGTGGATCTCGGCCGGGCGTTTGCTCGATCAAAGGGCTGAAAGCAATGAGTCCAACAACCGCCGCTGTCGTGAGGACGCCAACCGTCTCCTGAAGCGCATGGCGTTCGAAGTCATGATAGCGGCTTGATGCCCAAAGCACGATAACGGGAGTAATGACCAGTGCGCCTGTCACGTCTCCCAGCCACCAGGTGATCCACGCGTCCGCGAAACTTTTCTGTTCGATGTACCCGAAGATTGTCAGACTGGTCAGTCCAATGCTGGCGCTGATCGGCGTCGCGATGACGACGCAGATCACCGCAAACTTTGCGACAGAATCGGGGGTTGAAAACGTGTTACATCCGCTCGACCACCGATTAATGAGGTAAGCGCCTACAATCGCTTCAAGAGCGTTGCCGGCCGCAATCGCGATTGCGGTAGCAACCGAGCCCGCCGTCGTCGCATTTGCAATCAACGCTGCCGCAAAAATTGCTGGCCAGGTCCGATATCCCCCCAACAGCACCGCCGCCAGCGCGACACCTGTCGGCGGCCAAATTGGCGTTGAACTGGGATGAATGGACGCGAGAGCAAGCCCACCTTTGGCCAAGACGAGATAGATGGCGCCGATTGCGACCAGACAACCGACGTAGCTGACAACTCGGCTAGAATTTGTCTCGGGAGCTAATGATCGAGGATTGGACATCGTCCACGTCCTGGACTAGGCAAATGCTTCGTCTATCGAAACTGACTTTTGATCTCTGGATCTAACATCGCTAGATGGATACTGGCAGATGCACTCAGGTCCAATTGATCACAGCAGTTTGCTGGCGGACTAAGAGACGGCACGTGATCGAGCTGGCCGACTTGCTGTTCAATCCCCGCCGATTGCGTTAGAACCAGTGGGACGAACAGGGCACCGTTGCACCCCGAGGAATTCGCGCCATCTCGTGTTCACCCCGAGCTTTTGGGGGATGCATCGTACGACGAAGATAGGCGCTCCGAAAGCCGGATCTGGACCTGGACCAGGTCGCTGTGCGCGACAAAGGCCTATCTCTCGTTGGAGTCTCGGGACTGAACCACTTGCACGATAGCTTGCTGCGACGTGACGAGGAAGCGGAAGCTTCGCAGAAGCATCTCCATGACCGATGAGGCGACGAGTCCGTTGCGTGGGCCGTGGCGTTTGCGATGGGCGGTGCAAATCGGCCTTGATCGAACAACCGTAAAGAAGCCTGTGATCGAGTGACATCGTTCGACGACTTGCAGGGCGGTCATCAAGTTTTAAGCGCTGCGTCCTTTGTTCGCTATCGCTGACAAAACGGCGCACTCACTTCACCGCATTCAAGCATCGTTGAAAAAGCAGCACTGGCGTGCTCACGCCGCCAGCGGGCGGCAATTGATCACTTGCGTGGGCATCCGAAGACGAATGCGCCGTACTACACGGCCTTCGTCCGGATTGATCAAAGCGAATTGGCGGGCATACCGAAGATTCGCCGGTGTCCCGGCATGCCGGCGATCGTCTTGCTCGCGACCGCTCACCGGGCCGCGTTCGAGTCCACCGTCGGGCCGCTCGCATGTCATTCGATCAATCATTCCGACACAAGTGACGTGTGAAACGCTTGATAGCCTCTTGCTCTTAAGCGCCAGCCGCACGTTTCGGCGCGCAGTGAGATTACGCCGCTGAAATAGCGACATACCGGCTCGGTCAAGGGATGGCGTGAGAAATCGGATTACTCCTGAGAATATGAAGTCTCGAGATTTCATCGATTTTGGCGTAGGCCGCTCTACAGCCCAAAGCCTCGGCCAATCTCCCGCATCAGCCTGAGCGCGGCGTCAGTATGGCGGCCATAGAACAGCGCGCGATCAAGCTGCGAAAAGATGCCCATTCCAAATAGCGCGATAGCAACGCCTCTAAGCATGGTTGGGGAAAGCCGGCCAATAGAACGCAGTTGATGGTTCGCCACCGTTGAAGGCCATTGCTGCACATGAGGAGGAATTCCGCTCGATGGGGCCCGATATCGCCGAGCAAGAAAAGAAGCAATGATGTAACGTCTCGACTGGCCCAAAGGCGACGATCGCGATGGCGTCCCGCCGATCAGCAGCCAAGGCCACACCGGAGCTGGTGGCCCACGCGGACGGATCCACGCGAATGACCCATAGGTAGCCGCCACGCGTGATCAGGCGCACGCGGTCGCCATCGCGCTCCAGTCGGAGCCGATAACCGTCGTATTTTACTTCGTGGAGCCAATCGGGGCCGACCGGGACCGCAATGCCCTTCGTCGGCAGGCAAAACTCAAATGAACGCATGCGGGAAGAATAGGCATTCTCGGCTGATTTGCGAGAGGCGGCCCGAGGGCAAGTTCGCAATCAAGTTCATGGCTTGGGCGGCATGGGAGCGATGTCGGTACCACCGCTGTCGGCAATAACTTGCTCCACTGCCGATGCGAGCACATCAAGGTTAGGAGAGGCGCTGCATCCGGTCCATGAATCGATCAAGACGCTGCGCAAGCTGCGCCAGACGCTCGGGCCGGACGTGTTTGCGGCGCAGTACCAGCAGGCGCCGGTGCCGGCCGGCGGCGCCATGATCAAGCGCGATTGGCTGCGATATTACGACGAAGCCCCCTCAAGAGATGTGCTGGGCTGCCGCGTCATCCAGAGTTGGGATACGGCCGCCAAAAATGGCGCGCAGAACGACTGGTCTGTCTGTACGACGTGGCTGGTCATTGACGGGAATTACTACCTGCTCGACCTTGTGCGCGGTCGGTTCGAATATCCCGCCCTCCGCGACACCGCACTCCAGCTCGCCAAGCGCTTCAAGCCGCACGAGATCCTGGTCGAAGAGGCCTCGACCGGAATTGCCCTGGCGCAGGAACTCCGAGACCAGGGCGACTGCTTCGTCAACCCTATCAAAATCAATCATGATAAGGTTGGTCGGCTCTACGTCCAGCAGAGCAAATTTGCCGCCGGACGCGTGCTGTTTCCGAGAAATGCGTCGTTCCTGGCCGAGCTCGAGATGGAGCTACTGACCTTTCCGCAGGGCCGCCACGACGACCAGGTCGACAGCATCAGCCAGGCGCTGGCCTACGAGGACAACGGCTACGATTACACGCTGAGTTGGGTCTGATGAGGCCGCGAGCTTCTCCATCACCCTCATGCAGCCCGAGCCGCAGGTGGTCGAGCCGAGTTCGCGACGGGTCCAGACGTGAACATCAAAACGATCGTCGGGGGCGCTCAGCGCCCCCTTCGGCGAAGGGCGTCGACGTGGTGGCATTTGTCGCGGTCGCCAGGCGCTCGGCGGTGAAGCCGTGAAGCTGTTAGTGGAATAGTTATGGGTACCAGGGCGCAGTTCGGGCCCCAAGCAGCCCCACGCGCTAAGCTCCGCCAGACTTACGTGGCCCTGAGGAGCTTCGCCGCAGCTGTGGACCAATGCAGTCAATTTCCCGAACGAAGCCAAGTGCTCGCGCGTCAACCTTCCGTGGTGCCTAGCGAGCGAAGCGCCCGCCGCTGTTGCGCCAAAGCGTACCGCTCATAGCGCTCAAGCGCTTTGAGGCGTTTGAGGCCTGCCGGAATGGGGTCGGCCAAAAGCCCGGCCAACATGTCCTGCCGCAAACGGCGGAGCCGCAGCAGCGCGAGCTTGGACCGCGCCAGCGCCAGCGCCGAGGCCGGGGTGACCCCATGCCCGAGCCCAGAAGCAATCGCGACTGCAAAATTCGCGGTCTCCGCCGGATCGCCGATCGCGCTCCGCGCCAAGCCATGGCGCAGCGCATTTTGGCTGGACCTTGTCTTTCCACCCGCCGATTTCGGTCCGGTGCTGCGTGTGGCATTGCGGCGATTGGCTTCGATTTGTCGAACTGACGCCATGTCCCAGGTCCTCGGTTTTGGCTGATCATAGCCATTGGAAAGATCGCTCCAACGCATTGAAAAATATAGGGTTTTCAGGCCCAAAGAACAGCAAATTCGCTGCAGAAAGGACTGGCATTCCCGCGCAAAAGGAGCGTTAATCACTAACCGGCCGGCGGGCCCTTGGCCCCGGTCTCTCCCCTCGCAGTGGCGGGGCTTTTGGTGGTGCGGCGGCAAGCCGCGTAACCCAGGAGAGACCGGTGACCACGATTGCATCCGACGGCGCCGCGGCGCCCCGTTCCGTCATCACATTCAACCGCCACGACCGCCGCGCCTTCATCGGTGGCTCGGACGCCCGCATCATCATGGGCGACGACCAGGACGGGTTGTTGCGGCTGTGGCAGGAAAAACGCGGCGAGATCGCACCGCAAGATTTGTCCCGCAACCTCATCGTTCAGCTTGGCAGTGCCACCGAAGACCTCAACCGCAGCTGGTACCAGGACGCCACGGGTCACACGATCACCGACGTCCAGAAGCGGGTGCGGCACCCCGTCCATGCCTGGATGGCGGCCACGCTGGACGGCATCGTCGCGCCGACCGGCGCGGTGTTCGAGGCCAAGTTCATGCTGCCCTGGGCTTTTACCGAGGAGGCGGCGGCCGACAAGCACATGGCGCAGCTGCAACACAACATGTGGGTGGTCGCGGCGCGCGCGGCCGTGCTCTCGATCATCACCGGCGGCGGCAAATGGGTCGAGATCACCGTCCATGCCGACCCGCTCTACCAGCATCTGCTGCTGACCGCGGAAAAGAAGTTCTGGCGCTGCGTGCAGAGCGGCGAGCCGCCGCTGTTGTTCGGCATCGAGACCCCACGGCCGCGGCTCGCCGCCGTCAAGGTGGTCGACATGACCGCCTCCAATCTATGGGCCGCATGCGCGGCGACCTATCTGCGCACCCGCGAGGCCCATGGCGAGCATGAGCTGGCCAAGACCGAGCTCAAGAAGCTGCTGCCGGAGGATGCCAAGGAGGCGTTTGGCCACGGCGTTCGCGCCAAGCGCTCCAAAGCCGGCGCCGTCAGCTTTGATCCGGTGGAGATGGAGGCCGTCCATGCACCAGGCCAGTGAGCATATCGGGGCGATCGCGGCGGCGCTGGCCCGCGCGCAAGCCGAACTAACCAATCCGGAAAAGACTCTGACCGCTCAGATCCGCTCCCCGTTCCTGCGCGATGACGACCGCACCTTTCGCTACGCCTCGCTGGCGAGCGGCCTCGACATCGTACGCAAGACGCTGAGCCAGCAGGAGATCGCCACCATCCAGACCACCCGGGTTGAGCCAACCACCGGCCACATCCACCTCACCACCCTGCTCGCCCATTCCTCCGGCGAGTGGATCTCCTCGGACTGGCCGGTCTGCGCCGCACGGGACATCGAGGCGCCGCATCGGATGGGCGCGGCGCTCACCTATGCCCGACGCTACGCCCTGTTCGCGCTGGTCGGGATTGCCGGCGAGGACGATCTGGACGCTCCGGATACGGCCGCCGGTTCCCCCGCACCACCTAACCTCAAGGCCTCGCCCGGCAAGGGCGCTCTCAACCGTGCCCCGGTGCTGCGGCCGGGGGAGTCCGCCGCACTCCGGGAGCAGCTGTTGCGCCAGCTCGAAGCGCTGCCCGCCAGCACCGATCTGCTCAGCTGGGCCATGGCGAGCCTCCCGCTCAAGAACAGCCTGCAGGAGCCGGATGCCCGGCACGTCGAGGCAGCTTATCAGGCCAAGCTTGAGGACGCTGGCCGTGCTCAGGCCGAGCAGACCGCCGACTTCAATGGCATGCCAAACCTGCCCGCAGCGCCTGCTGCTGACGCCGAGGCCGCGCTGCAACCCGCGCTCCCCGAGGCCGGGCTCGCCTATCCCAAGGAGCCGCCGCGCAGACGCAGCAAGGCGCACCTGTTGTTTGTTAGGGGGCAGCCCTGCCTGGTGTGCCGGCAAACCCCGTGCGATGCGCATCATCTGAAATTCGCTCAAGCCCGGGCGCTCGGCCGTAAGGTCAGCGATGAGTTCACTGTCCCCCTGTGCCGCGCGCATCACCAGGAGCTGCATCAGCACGGCAACGAACGGGCGTGGTGGGCGAACCTGCAGATCGCGCCGGTGCCGGTGGCACAGGAGCTGTGGGCGGCGAGCCCCGTCCACGATCCTGCCAACGTCGCCGCCGCGCCTGTGCCTATCAGCTTTGGGTCGGAGGCCGCCCGATGAACGGCCTGTTCCCAACCGGGCGCGCGCTAGCCATAACGGCGTTGCCGGCCGAGTTTGAGTCCTTGGCGCCCCCGCCCCTGCTGCTGCCGGGCGAACAGCTCGAACACTACCAGGCGCTCCGGCAGGCGATCTTTGCCGACCTCGCGCCGCGGTCTGCCATCGAGTGGCTGCTCGCCATTGACGTCGCCGAGCTGTCCTGGGACATCCAGCGCTACCGCATGTTGCGGCATAAATTGCTCGAGGCCTATCGCCACAAGGCGGTTGAGGCGGCGCTGCGGCGCATCGACATGGTTGGAATTGATCCCGAGTTCGAAGCGGAGGCCGAGACCTACACGCTGGAAAATGCCCTGAGCTGGCGGATGGATCCCATCGCTGCGTCCGAGATCGAGGCGCGGCTCGCGACCTATGGCTTCGACCAACGCGCCATCACCACCGAAGTCTACCTTCAGGCGCGCGAGGTCCTGGTCTTGTTCGAGGGGCTGCTCAACGCGGCACAAACCAAGCGCATGCTGCTCCTTCGCGAAATCAGGAATCAGCGCCTCCTGAGCACACCGATGCGCCGGCCGCGCTGAACGTTGCGCTCCCGAGCTCTCGGTTCCGGCTTGCGCTCAAGGACAAACTCGTTGACCGGTCCGGAGCACAGCTTGCGAGGCAATACCGCAGGCGCAGCATTGCACCCGCACCTTCGGGCCGTCTCCCAGTGAGGTGCCGGCATTTTCAGCCAATGCGCTGCGTCCTGGGCCTGGTCCGATGCAGGTCGCTCCCCCAGGCCAGCACGCGACCTAGATCATTCGATTTTTGATCGTCCTCAGATTGCGGAGGTAATAGCCTTCTGCCTGAACGGCTGACTTGATTGCATCGCTGACCTTGAGAACTCTCTTTCTGCTCCTGCGCCACTTATGTGCAGAGTAAAGCACGGGTACAGCAGAGCCTGTGCTTAGAACGAGCAGGTCACGCTTCCCATTGCGGTAGACATCAAACACTTTTTGACCCCGCTGATCGTATAGAACTAAACAGGAAATATGTTTCGATCGTCTCTCACCTAGCTTAGTGTCTGGAACGGTTTTGCGGGTTGTAAATCTGCAACGTCCGGGATTTCTTCAGTGTGTTCCGGAATAGGAACGAACTGGCGCAAAGCGCGGCCATGGGTTTGATCAAACTCTCGCGTGCGGTCAAGCTGAAGAGCTTACCGAATTCCGCTACAGCTATATGAGCAATTGTCTAGATGACGCTGTCGGATCGCGTGAAGTCGATTATGCAAGTCGTGTTGGAAGAGACGTGCCGGGAGCTTCCGAACGGGGTGACCATGAGAGCCGGAAGGTCATTGCCGAACAGCTTCTTGCAGCTGCCGAAGCCGGGCACACCACCTTGGATGAACTGCGGGCTGCTGCGCTGCGTGCATTCCCGAGCGCAGCAAAGACGACACGGCAATAAAGAGGCGTTGGGCACAGCTTGTGGCTTCGGTGCTGATCGAAGAAATCGCTTTGACTATCTGCCAAGGTAGGACTGCCGAGCGCCCATTGCGCCGACTGCGTTTTGCTTACGAAGCTGCTGGCCTCACTTGAGAGCAAGAACGAGGACACCCGGCGGGTGCGTGCGAGCTGGACAGATCCCAACTAGGAGGGGCCCTCAGTAAGGACGCCTGAAGCGATGGCAGCCTTAGTTTTGAGGTTGTCTTCACCGTCTACGCACCCACAAGAGACTAAGCGAGCCGAAGTCGGCTTTGGGTCACGAGCGGCTGTGGAGGCCAGCAGCCCGCTCGTCCGGTCTCCTCTCAACAGCAGACGCCGGCTATCACGCAAGAGGGCAGCTAGGGACCACAAGGCGACATTCGAAAGGATGAGGGTCTCTAGCTGATGCGGCGTTACTCGTCGAAAGCTACGCCGATCTGACCGTCCTTTCGCCAAACAATATGGCAGCGCCTAGCTGCCGCGCCGAGCTGACCTTCGACAGACGCGACGCAACTTCGCAGATGCGCCCGCAGCTATCGTCAGCTACCTGACTTTACTTCTGCAATCGCTTCAAGCAATCGCTCCGCGATGCTCTCCAGCTGCGCCGCCGCCCGGAGATAAGTGCGAGCGATGATGGTCAGTGTTTGGCGACGGGCCGCCGTCACCGCGAGTTCAGCCAGTTGTTCTGCCTCGGCAGCGTTGTCGCGGTATCGCTTTGCTTCAGCAATGCATTGATCCAATCGTCCTGCCGAAGCAAGTTCGCCGGTTATTAGGCATACACGACCCCAGCCTTCGGTGGTGGTAATTGCGCTGCTAGTAAGTGAGGTCGAAAGCAAGGCTGTGATCTTCGGAGGTGTTACGGAGGCGAACCTGCCGCAGGATCTTAAAAACTCGCGCCGATCGTCTTCTTCTGGAGAGGACATTGCGGCTTCCTGTGATTTGTTTGAAATATTTACTAGTCGATTAGAGAGTTAAGCAGCTCAATTATGAAATGTAACTATATCCCATGTCGTATCGGAGACCCGCCGCCGCGGGCATTGAAATTTTGACGAGGTCCGGTGCGGGTCAAAATGCGAAGACCTCGAACTGAGCAAATCTGGTCCTGCCTCAACGAGCGGACTTCCGACCGCCGAGGCGCAACTTCGCAGATGGGCCACAACCGGACCCATGTATTGCCGCAACTTTCAGGCTTGGTGGACCACGTTGAAAAAACATGCATCACGACGAGACGGTCCGAGCGCAAGGAACGAGGTTTGGAACGCATGTGCGGTGTGCGGGCAGTGTTAGTATCGGCTCAGGTCAACAGATCGTACTGAGAAGGCGCGAAAATGAAATCTTCAGGCCTGAGCGTTTGCTCGCTGAGCACAACCACGTCGTTGCCCGGACTGAACGTGACCGTGCTCTCGTGCGTGACAGGATCGAACGGTCATGCTCAGATTGCTGAAGTTCTCGATACCGAGCGCAGAGACGTCGATGTGATCGGCGCCCCGATTCGAGAGTCCCTGTCCGAAGTCCTCGACTTTATCGTGCCCGTTATCGAAATCGAACACGAACGTGTCGTTCCCTCCTTGGGCAAAGCCGAGCATCATCTGGGCATCGCCCCAGATGTTATCGTTTCCCGTGCCGCTAACCAGCTTGTCGCCGCCGCCGCGCGCGTAGGCGGACATGGATTGGGCGTCGCCGACGAGAATGGTCTCGTAGCTGTCCGCGGCATGCGGATACGGATCATTGCCGCCGACCAAGGTGTCATTGCCGCCAAGCGCGCGGCCCGACATAGTCGACGCATCGCCATATGCTTGATTGATAAGCTGGGAAAATACGTTGCCGCCGAGATAGGTGTCGTCGCCGCCAACGGCCTGTTCGCCCATATTGCCGCCAGCATCGCCGTAGAAGAGATTCTGGTTTTGCGTGCCTGAGGCCTGGAATGTGTCGTTGCCGCCGTAGGAACGACCAGACATGTCGCCCGCGGCGTCGCCATAGAACGTACTTCCCCCTAAGCCGGTCTTGTTGAACGTGTCGTCCCCTCCGTGGGCAGAGCCGGACAGGTTTCCGCCAGCATCGCCGGAAAAGACATTTCGGTCGGCGAGTGTTGCATCGCTAGAGTCGTCGAACCTGTCGTTTCCGCCGGCGGCAGAAGCGGACATATTTGCACCGGCATCGCCAAAGACGAAATTGAACGGATTAATCCCGCTCACAGCGAAACCATCGTTGCCGCCGGCCGCATGACCGGCCATGTCGCCTCCGGCGTCACCATAGAGATAGTTGTTGTACTCGGATCCGCTCGCAGTGAAGCTGTCATTGCCGCCGCGGGTATGCCCGAGCAAGCCTCCGCCAGCGTCGCCATAGAACACAAAACTGCCATCCGGTCCGATGCGACCAACGAATGTGTCATTACCGCCGACCGCGCAGTTGATCAGGTTTCCACCCGCATCTCCATACACGGTAATTGTTTGATGTCCGCCAGCGGTGACACCGAAGTTGTCGTCACCACCCTTGGACTGACCGGACAATATCTCGCCAGCGTCGCCATAGGCATTCACCCTCACTCCGGGCGTAAAGGCCAGGGGCAACTCGAGATTGAACATGTCATTGCCCGCAATGGCCCAGTCCGAGATATTGCCTCCAGCGTCACCGTACATATCCAGGCTGAAAGTCTCGCCAGGAATTATAGCGGACGCCGGTAATTGAGCTGACAACGTGTCGCTGCCACCCCGGGCATGATGAGAAATGTTTCCGCCCGCATCACCGAATAGGCTTCCAGAGCCGGACGTCAGCAACGTGTCGTTGCCGCCGATCGCGCGGCCGAGCAAGTCCACGCCAGCATCCCCGAACAGTGTGTTTGTCGGATCGGAACCAACCAGTGTTTGCGCTGCGCCATGCTGTCGTCCCGTGAGTGATCCACTTGTGTCGCCAAAGAGAACAGCCATGTGACCCTCCCTTGTGGTTTGCAGGTTGCCGCGGAGATGCGTCCCCAATGACTTACAATGTTTCGTTGTTAAAATTAAATCACATTTTCAAACTAATTAAATCACATATTTAAATAGATTCCGGGTGGGTAAGCTGCGATGGTTTCGCAACTGAGCCGCTCCTATCCAGCCTTACATTGGCAATCATGACTACCCGCCAGGACCCACGGGCTTCCGCTCCAGGTCAAATGCTGCCATCGCGCACCATGCCGCGATTGGTCAGCTGAGGGCCACAACCGGACTCATGTATTGCCGCAACTTTCAGGCTTGATGTTGACCACGTTGAAAAACATGCATCACGACTCCGAGCGCAAGGAACGAGGTTTGGAACGCACGCGACGCCGAAGTCAGCCATGGGCAGTAGCGAACATGCAATTTCAGCGGGAGCTGGACACGAAACGATGTTCAAAAAGCCCCTCGGCAATGCCGTGGACCGCAAGAAGATGTCCCGCCCGAGGTTCAGCCCACAATTGATGCGGATCTAGAAACTTCCTCGCCGATGTGATGAACAGCGTTTTGAGATCGCTGCCTCCAAAACACACGCAGGTCGGATTCGTCACCGGTAAGTCAATGACCGTGTCAATCTCGCCGTTCGGCCTATAACGCGCCACCCGTCCGCCCGAAAAGAACGCCGTCCAAATCCCTCCGTCGACATCTACGCACGCACCATCTGGCCGCTGCTGCGAGGAACTGTAATCCGCAAACAGGCGCCGGTTGCGGATTACGCCGTCGTCGAGATCGAAGTCGAACATCCAAGTGCGGTAGCGCCGCGTGTCTGTGAAATAAAGCGTGCGATTGTCAGGCGAGAATGCGATCCCGTTGGTCACGATCACGTCGCCGAAAGACCGCGTCACCTCGCCGTTTCCCGTCACACAGTAGAGCGAGCCGTTCGGACGTTGTAGCTGATTGTCCATGGTGCCGATCCACAATCGGCCACGCGCGTCAACGCGGCCGTCATTGAGCCTGTTGTCAAGCCCGCCTTCGACTTCGCACACTTGAGCTATCGGCGCGCCGTCGGCACCTTGGCGAAACAGACGCAGATCCTGCGCAAGCAGGTGCGCGCCGTCCGCCGTCAAAGCCTGGCTGCCCAGACATTGGCAATCGTAGGAGGATGTCTGGTAGGCACCCGTCGACGCATCGAACGATTGGTGCAGCCTTCTATCGATGTCGATCCACCACAGCTTGCGGGAACGATCGCACCACAGGGGCGTCTCGCCAAGGATGTCTGCGCTGGCAACGGCAGTCTCGACTCTGGACGCCGGAATCAAATTGGCGCTCATGCCGAGATCCGATACCAGTCGCGCGCGTCATCCCCGAAGGCCTGAAAGCCGGTCGCGGTCACGGCGATGGTATCTTCGAGCTTGATGAAGCCACGCCGCGAATGCGGCAGCGTGGTCTCGATCGAAATGACCATCCCAGCTTCGAGAGGTACATGGGCGTCGTCGGCGGGATAGGGAATGGGGCCGGTCGCCATAAGCCGTGGCGCTTCGTGGCTGACGATGCCCATGCCATGGGCCACGAACTGCAGCTGCTTGCCGTGAGGCGACCGCGCCAGCGCTTCCGTGGCGGCGGCGTAAATCTCGCTACCCATCAGGCCCGCGCGAATTGGGGCGCGCGCGGCCTGTTGGATCAGGTCGATTTCAGCGAGCAGATCGACAAGCTCGCTGTCCGGCGTCCCGTGCACCGCCATTCGGCAAAGATCGCCGATGTAACCTCGGTAGTTGCCGCCCGAATCCAGCGAGATGATATCGCCGGGCTTGAGACGTTGGTGCGAGGGAGCCCGATTGAGGCTCGTTCCCATCGTCACCAGGGCGTATTCGAAGGTCATGTCACGGGACAATTCGGCTTGCCGCAGACGATCTATGATCTCGCGCTTGCTCTGCCCGAGGCCGGTTTGACTGGCTGCCTCCATCATGGAGGCGACCACCCGCTCGGACGCTTCGCGGAGGATCTCCAGCTCGCCCGCGGTTTTGATCGATCGTAGTTTCTCCAGCGGCCGCATGGCCTCGACGAGCTGACAATGCGGGAGCTCCGTGCGCAGCACGTCGGCTGCGTCCAGCGGTAGGAACGACGCCTCAACGCCGATACGAAGCGCAGGCGTCGCCATCGTCTTGATGTGTTTGAGCGCGAGCGTCATAGCCTCGACCGAGGTTGACGATCCAAACACGACCGCCGGCAACCAGCATCCGTCGATCGTCCTGTTCTGGATGCTGTCCCCCTCGTTCCGATTGGCGATGTAGACCGACTTGTCGAGCGCGCCCTTCACGTAGACGAAGATGGGGAGATATCGGCTGATGCCGATCGCCTCCATGTAATCGAATTGGAAGTGATAGTACCCGCCGAGAAGGTACTGGATGTTGTGCTTTGAGGTGACAATCAAGATGTCGATGTTGAAGTCGTCGAGCAGGCCATCCAGCTTGACCGTGGAGAACGGGATTGTCGCGCTCATTGATCGTTCTTCTGCATCGACGATTTGATCCCGGGGCAGACCCAAAAGTCAGCTGTCCTTCCAGGAGGACAGCGCATGCGCGACACAGCCATTGATGTGCTCGCTGAGGACGGCCTTAGCGCTCTTGATGTCCCGCTTCAGGGCGCATTCAAGCAGCGCCTTGTGCTGGTTGATCGTCTCCCTGCCGCGATAGCGCAGCGCATAGCGGAAATATTTGTCGAACACGATCGCGTGAGTATGCATAAGCTCGCGCGACCCGCAGCTGGAGATCAGCGCTTGATGGAATTCGCCGTCGTAGCGCTTGCGCAACTCGGGATCGTCGCCGTCCTTAAGGACAGTGCGCTCGGTGGCTGACAGCTTGTGATGCGCTGACACCACGCGGCCCTCCCACTCGACGTCCCCGGCCCGAAACGACTCCGCCATAGCGTGATGCTCAAGCAGGATCCGCAGATCGGCAAGCTCGCGCAGGTTCTGGATCGAGATAGGCGCCACCTCAAAGCCACGCTGGCCTTCGGCGACCACAAAACCTTCCGACGCTAGGCGATTGAGAATCTCACGCAGCGTCGAGATGCTGACGCCGTAGTCCTCCTTGACCGCATCGAGCTTGAGACGGCCCGCGGGCCTGAGCACGCCGAAAATGATGTCGGACCGAATGCGCTGATAGCCGCTGTCGCCCGCTGATAAGGGCCGTTCCTCAAGTGCCGTCATTGCCTCTGATCTCGCTTGACCGATCATGCTCCACCGGGAGGCGAGCCGAACCATCTTTACCGCAAGGATTATAGGACCGCAATCACCTCTGACGTTCTAAGCTATCTCATATGAACCTTGATCTATCATTTGACATCCAAATCGATGTATGATGTCTAAAAACAGCTAAAGGCACGAAACGAGCGCCGAAGTCGCCGGTCGCGCCCGGTCAAACCAGGGAGGAAACGATGAGCTTGTTGGTACGGGCGCTGTCTGCGACGGCGATCTGCGTAGCGCTGACGGTCGGGGCGTCCGCCGCCGACGACATCCAGGATCGGACGATCAGGTGGGGGCACCTCAACAACACCGATCATCCCGTCAGCTTTGGCGTGCAAAAGTTCGCTGAGATCCTGCTGGCCAAAAGCGGGGGCAAGATGAAGGTGCGCGAGTTCGCCGCTTCGCAGCTCGGCAACGAATTGCAACAGCAATCGGCGCTACGGGGCGGCACGCAGGAGATGCTGTCGGCCTCGACGACGTCGCTCGCGACCGTCATTCCAGAGTTCGGCCTGATCGATTTCCCGTTCCTGTTCAACACGACCGAGCAGGCCGACGCTCTCGCGACCGGCAAATTCGGCAAGGCGATGATGGATGCGCTGCCGTCGAAGGGGCTGATTGGCCTCGGATATTGGGGCCTGGGCTTCCGCAACATCACGAACAGCACTCGCCCGATCACCAAGCTTGAGGACTTCAGCGGCCTCAAGCTTCGTGTGATTCCGAATCCGGTCTATCTCGAAAGCTTCAGTGCCTTTAAAGCAAATCCGGTCCCGATGGCTTTCGGTGAGCTGTATTCGGCGCTCGAGACCCGCACAGTCGACGGCCAGGAGAATCCATACACGGTCATTCTCTCGAACAAATTCTACGAAGTGCAGAAATACGTTTCCGCCACAAATCACACCTTTACTCTGAACATCATCCTGGTGAGTAAGATCTTCTGGGACAAGCTGTCGCCGACCGAGCAGGGCCTGATGCGTGAAGCTTATGAAGAAAGCCGCGGCTATCAGAAGGAGCAGACCCGCCTTCAGACCGACAAGGCTCTGGCGGAGCTGCAGGCCAAGGGCATGCAGTACAACGCGATCGCTCCCGAAGAAACGGAGCGCATGCGGAAGGCGGCGCAGCCGGTCGCGGACAAGACGTCGGCCAACCTTCGTCCCGAGACGGTGAAGCTCTTCAACGAAGAAGTCGAGCGCATCCGCAAGGACGTGAAGTAGTCGACTTCTTTTATAACGCAGGCCGAGCCGGCCAGTGGCCGGCTCCGCCCTCAGATGCCCGGACGTCACGCATGGCGCGAGTTCTCGACCTCTATTGCACGTTCCTGAAGGCCGTCATTGCCGCGTGCCTCGCGGTCATGGTGGTCCTGGTCTTCGGCAATGTCGTTCTGCGTTACGGCTTCAACTCCGGAATCACGATTTCCGAAGAGTTGTCGCGCTGGTTGCTGGTCTGGTTGACCTTCCTCGGCGCAATCGTCGCGCTTCGCGAACACGCTCATCTTGGCGTCGATAGCCTCGTCCGGATGCTGCCGGCTTCTGGCAAGCGCATATGCTTCGTCATCAACTATTGCCTGATGCTGTTCGCCGACTGGCTGTTGCTGTCGGGAAGCTGGCGCCAGACCATCATTAACATCGACGATCGCGCGCCGGCGACTGGTCTCTCGATGGCGATCTTTTACGGGGTTGGCGTGATCTTCGGCGTGTCGGCCGCAGTCATCCTTCTCTACGACCTCCTCCGCGTGCTTACGGGACAGGCGAGCGAATCCGACATGGTGGCCGTCAAGGAATCGGAAGAGCACTGATGTCTCATCGAACCGCGCCAGGCAGCATCCACCTCCAGCAGTCCACCGGGATCGAGTCATGACGATCGCCGTCTTCACCTTCTCGCTGCTGGGCGCCATGGCTCTGGGCATGCCGATCGCCTTCGCGCTCATCGTCTGCGGCGTGGCCCTGATGAGCACGATCGGCATGTTCGATGCCCAGATCGTGGCGCAGAACGTCATCAACGGGGCCGACAGCTTTCCGCTGATGGCGATTCCCTTCTTCATGCTCGCAGGCGAGATCATGAACAAGGGAGGGCTGGCCAAGCGTATCGTCAACGTCGCGCTGGTCGCGGTGGGGCATTTCCGTGGCGGGCTCGGCTATGTCACGATCCTTGCGTCCTGCATCCTCGCGTCGCTGTCTGGCTCGGCGGCTGCCGATGCAGCGGCGCTCGCGGCCCTTCTGGTGCCCATGATGGTGGCGGCGGGGCACAAGAAGTCCTATGCGGCGGGCCTCGTGGCGGCGGGCGGCATCATTGCTCCCGTCATCCCTCCCAGCATCGGCTTCGTCATCTTCGGCGTCGCCGCGGGCGTATCTATCTCGAAACTGTTTCTGGCTGGCATCGTGCCGGGGCTGCTGCTCGGCGCAGGGCTTTGTCTGGCCTGGGCGTGGGTGGTGCGGAAAGAGAACCTTTCGCCGCCGCCACGGGCCTCGTGGTCGGAGATCGTCAAGGCCGTCGTCGACGGCTTCTGGGCGCTGATGCTGCCGGTCATCATCGTGGTCGGCCTGCGTTTCGGCATCTTCACGCCCACGGAAGCCGCGGTGGTCGTCGCCGTCTACTCCCTGTTCGTGGCGACCTGCGTCTACCGCGAGCTGAAACTGTCGCAGCTCTACGCGATCTTCGTCTCCTCTGCCGTGACGACGAGCATCGTCATGTTCCTGGTTGCTGCGGCGCTGGTATCGTCCTGGCTCATCACCGTGTCGGAGATATCCGCACAGGTCGTGACCCTGTTGAAGCCCTTCATGGGCGACAAGACGCTGCTGATGCTCGCGATCATGGTCGTGGTTGTCATCGTGGGGACGGCGCTCGACATGACGCCGACGATCCTCATTCTCACACCGATCCTGATGCCGATCGTCAAGGCGGCGGGCATCGACCCCGTCTATTTCGGCGTGCTCTTCATCATCAACAATGCCATCGGCTTGATCACGCCCCCGGTGGGCATCGTGCTCAATGTCGTCTGCGGCGTCTCCAGGATCAGCATGGAGGATATCATCAAGGGTGTCTGGCCCTTCATGATCGCGCAACTCATCGTCCTGTTCGCGATGGTGCTGTTCCCGGGGTTGGTGACGATCCCGGCAAAATGGTTTGGCGGCTAGTCGCGCGTTGGCAAAGGACAAGAGGGACAAAATGGCCGCTCAAATCATGATTCTCAATGGACCCAATCTCAATTTCCTCGGCATCCGCGAGCCTCACATCTACGGCTCGACGACGCTTGAGCAGATCGAGGCGAGCTGCCAGGCGCTGGCCGATCAGCTCGGAGTTTCGATGTCGTTCCATCAATCGAACATAGAGGGCGAACTCGTCAGCCTGATCCAGTCCGCCCATGGCAACGCGGATGCCATCATCATGAATCCCGCGGCCTATTCATTTACCTCGATCGCGCTGATCGATGCGCTGAAGATCTTCGAGGGCGTGAAGATCGAGGTGCATATCTCGAACATTCACGCGCGGGACGAGCTGCACCGCCACTCCATCACCTCGAGTGCCTGCACGGCGGTCATTTGCGGCCTGGGTCCTTATGGCTATCTTGCTGCGATCCTGGCCGCCGTGCAGCGGCTGGGGCAATTGCCTGGTACCATTCCGTCGGCTCTGCACGGGCTTGCGGCCGGCAGCAGAGCGTAGGCATGGAGGGCGGGATGCGCGGCAGAGGATTTCTCGCCATCTGGAGCGACGTCGAGGCACACGACCTGACCAATTACCGGCACTGGTTGACGCGTGAGCACACGACCGAGCGCGTGACAACGAGGGGATTCCTGGCATCGCGTGTGTTCCGGGCGGCAAGGGACGACATCAACCGCTTCTTCATTTTGTATGAGCTGGAAGCACCCGAAGTGCTCGACGGCGAGGCCTATCTGGCGCGCCTCAACGCACCGACGCCGTGGTCACAGCGCATCATGCCGAAGCTCGGCAATTTCATGCGCGGCGGCGGCGTTATGGTGGCGCGCGCAGGACGGGGCGAGGGAGCCACGATCACGGCGCAGCGGATCGAAAAGCTGCCAGCCAGCCCGCAAAACCTCGCCGATGCGCTTGTAGCCTGCGATGGGGTCGCCGCCGTCCAGATCGGCGCGACCGACCAGGCGCGGACATCGGTGCAGACAATTGAAAAGGGCATGCGGAAGGATGAGGGCTTTTTCTCGGGTCTTCTGGTGATCGAGGCGCTCGACGCTACCTCCTTGCGGGCTGCTTTGCAGCAGGCGCGGACGGTAGCTCCTGACGTCATGGGCCGGGCCAGCGAGCCGGAAGTCTATTTGGGAATGTTTGCGCTCGAGGCCCGCATTGCGGATTTCGGCTAATGGCCATGTTCTCTCTCGCTGCGCTGACCGTGCTCGAGCTGGCACCTCCCGAGATGATTGAACTCGCGGCCCGTTGCGGCTACGACAAAGTAGGACTGAGGCTGTTACCCGCAACGCCTGGCGGAGTTGCATATCGCCTGATGGACGATGCACCGCTGCTACGGGCAACTTTGCAACGGTTGCAGTCGACGGGAATAACCGTCGCCGATCTCGAGGTCGTTGCGTTCAGACCGGACACCGACATTGCCTTTTTCGCCCCCTTCTTCGAGGCCGGGGCCCGCCTCGGGGCCAAGCACATCCTTGTCGCATCCTATGATCCAGATCTGGCAAGGTTCGAGGACCGCTACCGGCAGTTTTGCGAAGCTGGAGCGGAGTATGGCCTCACGTCCGACCTCGAGTTCATGCCATGGACTAGCGTTCCAGATCTGCGGACAGCGCTGCGGCTCGTCAGCGACCTCGCTCATCCCGCGGCCGGCATTCTAGTCGACGCGCTGCATTTTGATCGATCGCGAAGCTCGCTTGCGGACCTTCGCTCCATCCCCACCGATCGTCTTCATTATTGGCAGATCTGCGACGGCCCGGCCGAGCGCCCGCTGAACACGGAACAGCTCATCCATGCCGCGCGCGAGGAGCGCATGTTTCCGGGCGAGGGTGGCATCGATCTGGTCAGCTTGACTAAGGCGATGCCGGACAGTCTGACGATCAGTGTCGAGGTTCCGACCGTTCGATTGGCAAAGACCATAGACGCCGAAGCGCGGGCGCGCCGAGCGCTGGCAGCGGCCAAGGTCATTGTCGAGAGGGCGCGCGCGACGTGAAAGAAGGCGGCTTGAGATGGTGCAAGCCAATCACTCCTGGGACGGTGAGACCGATCTCCTAGTCATCGGCGCCGGTGCGGCGGGCATGACGGCCGCACTTGTGGCCGCCCTCGAAGGGCTTCAGGTTATCCTCTGCGAGAAGTCGGACATGGTGGGCGGCACGACCGCAACCTCCGCCGGCACCGTCTGGATCCCGGGTAGTCGGCAAGGACGGCTCACCGGAAAGCCTGATACGCCCGAGGGCGCCCGCACCTATCTTGCTGCAATGCTCGGTGACCACGCGACCGACCAACGCCTGGACATGTATCTCAAGGCGGGTCCGATCGTGCTCGACTATCTCGAACAGAAAACGAGCGTCCGGTTCGCGGCGCCCCCAGTCCATCCCGACTACAAAGACCTTCCGGGCGCCGCGATCGCCGGCCGCGCACTCGGAGCAGCTCCGTTTGACGGACGCGAGCTCGGAGACGACTTCGCCCGGATCAGACCGCCACGCCGCGAATTCATGGTTCTCGGCGGGATGATGGTTGGGAAGGCGGACATTCCGCCGCTATTGGCGCCTTTCCGCGACTGGTCCAGTTTTCGGCATGCCGCAGGTCTGCTCACCCGGTATGCGCTGGATCGTGTCAACTACAGGCGCGGCACACGCCTGATTATGGGCAATGCGCTTGTGGCTCGACTTTTTGACAGCATTCGGCGCGCCAATGTCACTCTTCGCTTTGAGACGGGGTTGAGCGAGTTGATCAGCGACCGCGGTGCGATCGTAGGGGCTGTCCTCTCATCACCAAACGGACAGCTGGCCATACGCGCCCACAAGGGCGTGGTGCTCGCAACCGGAGGGATTGGCTGGAGCCGAGAGCTCCGCGAACGGCTGTTTCCGCACGCGGCGCGCCGCTACTCGCTCGCGCCATCGAGCAATACTGGCGATGGCATCCTGGCCGGGGAGCGCATCGGCGCCGGCCTGGAGCGCGGCCTCGATAGTCCGGCCCTGTGGATGCCGAGTTCTGTCATGAGGCAGACGGACGGCCGCCTTTCAGTCTTCCCCCATATCCTGCTCGATCGTGCCAAGCCGGGACTACTCGCCGTCAACAGGTCAGGGCGACGCTTCGTCAACGAGGCTAATTCCTACCACGACTTCGTCGCCGCGATGCTGGCGTCGAATGCTGCGGCGACGCCGGCCTTCCTGATCTGCGACAGAACCTTCATCAGGGATTTTGGAATCGGGCTGGTTCACCCAGGAACCAGAAGCCTGACCTCTTACCTGCAAGCCGGTTATCTGCTTGAAGGTCAGACGATCGAAGAGTTGGCTCAACAGATCGGCACTGACGCCGACCAGCTTGCTTCGACCGTGAAGCTATACAACCGCTACGCCGAAGCGGGGATCGATGAGGAGTTTGGCCGAGGTACCAGCGAATTGAATAAGTTCAATGGCGATCCCGACAACAAGCCGAACCCTTGTCTCCGGCGGATCGGCCCAGGTCCGTATTATGCCGTTGCCGTATGGCCATCAGATCTCGCCAGCAGCGCCGGCTTGCGAACGGACGCTCGCGCTCGGGTGATGTCTCACGACGATAGAATCATACCAGGGCTGTATGCCGTTGGTAACGATTCATCTTCCATTTTCCGCGGCATGTACCCAGGACCCGGTACAATGATCGGCCCGGCCGTGGTATTCGCCTGGTGCGCTGCAATCGATTCTGCAGGAACTTTCACCGAATACTTAAAGTAATCACCTGCAAGCGACTGGGCAGGCAAGTGACAGACCGCGTCATGCCTCGGGAGACGCAGGGTTGCCGATCTACCTCGATCATCAGTGACTTTGTCGCTTCCTGCCCGAATCGGGGCATTCGCGTCGATTCACGCGCGTCTCTGCGATGTCTGGTCTGGCCTCGACTGCCGACGTCCGGGACACCATGCCGATCTTCGCCTTCGGGCCACAAGCGGTCGTCAGGCAGCAACCGCAAGATTTCGGCTGGTGGTCATCAGGCTCAGAAAAAGATGCGGACGTTCCATCTCCGGTTTCCGCCGCGCGTTTGACCACGTCGATCACTGTGAGGGTTTTCAGCCCTTCGCGCCCGCTCACCACAGGCTCGGCCGTACCGCGGATGACTCCGCAGAAATTGGCGATCTGCAGAGCAAGCGGGTCTTCGTTCTCGTAGCTCAGCCGCTCGCGCTCAATCGGCGCCCACCAGCTGGCCTTGCTAGGATGATGCCATAGATCGAGTTGCGGAATAGCCAGCGATGCCCTCGTGCCGCCGATCTGGTAGCAACTCTCCTGCGTATGACTGTAGGCCGAGTTCTCACCGGCGGTGAATTCCCAGCTCCAGGGCGACTGGATGGTATCGGAGACATTGACCGTTCCCAATGCGCCGGAGGCGAAGTGAGAGGATCACCGCCGTCTCTTCAACCTCATTTCCACGCAGCCGATTGGATTGGGCCGCTTGTACCGCCACGATATCCCCACAGAGGTACCGTAGCAGGTCGACATCGTGGATGAGATTCAGGAAAACGGGACCCGCCCCTCTCTCGCGACGCCAGGCCACATCGAAATAGTCGCCCGGCTTGATCAGCCAGAACATGCCATGCACCGACACGATCTGGCCCAGCCGGCCCCTTTCGATCTCCGCCCTAGCGCGCTGAATCATCGGGTTGTGGCGGCGATGATGGCCGGTAAGCAGCGGCACGCCCGCCCGCTCGGAGGCTTCGACCAGTGCATGTGCAGCGACGACGTCATCCGCTAACGGCTTCTCGATGAGCGCCGGGATGCGAGCTGCGATACAATCCATGCCGTTGGCTACATGCATCTGATTAGGGGTGGCGACAACCACCCCCTCCGGCCGATTTTCGGACAGCATGTCCTGAAAGGACGGAAACCAGTCCACCTTCGGCGACGCCGCCAACTCTCGGGCCGCCGGCATCGGATCGACGATCGAAAACAGTACCGCCTCCGGCCGCGCGAGAATGTGCTCGACGTGTCGCTTGCCGATGAGACCCGCTCCCATCAGCGACAGGCGGACGGGTGCACTCATACGATGCTATCCCTTGCTCTCATCAAGCAGCTTGGCCACGCGACGCAAGCCGAGCAGATAGCCCTGGGTGCCGAAGCCTGCGATGACCCCATCAGCCCGTTTGGAGACAAACGAATGGTGACGGAATTCCTCGCGCTTGTGCACGTTGGAAATGTGCACCTCGATCACTGTCCCCTCGAACGTGTTCAGCGCATCCAGGATGGCGACTGACGTATGGGTGAAAGCCGCGGGATTCATCACGATCCCGGCAGCCGTCTCGCGCGCCTCGTGGATCCAGTCGATCAGCTCGTATTCCCTGTTCGACTGGTGAAAGCGAATCTCCAGGCCGAGCTCCTCGGCCAGCGCACGGCAATCTCGCTCCACATCCGCGAGCGTCTCGTGGCCATAGATGTGGGGCTGGCGCTTGCCGAGCAAATTGAGATTTGGTCCGTTGAGGACGTAGACAAGACGACTCACGAAAGACCTCCATTCAGTGATGGGCAAGGATCTCGCCAAGAAACTGCCTGGTGCGGGCATGCTCTGGATTGCGGAAGAACGCCTCGGGCGCGCCTTCTTCGATGATCTGGCCTTCAGCCATGAAGATCACACGATCCGCAACCTGGCGGGCAAAGCCCATCTCGTGCGTGACGCAAATCATGGTCATTCCGTCGTTGGCGAGGCCTATCATCGTATCGAGCACCTCCTTGACCATCTCAGGATCGAGAGCCGAGGTCGGCTCGTCAAATAGCATCACCTTGGGCTGCATGCATAGCGCGCGCGCAATTGCGACGCGCTGTTGCTGACCACCCGAAAGCTGAGCTGGATACTTCTCGGCCTGTTCACCAATGCGCACGCGCTCGAGGTATTTTCGCGCGGTCGCCTCTGCCTCGGCCTTGCCGATGCGGCGCGCGCGAATGGGGGCGAGCATGCAGTTCTGCAACACCGTCATATGCGGAAAAAGGTTGAAGCTCTGAAAAACCATCCGACGTCCTGACGTACGACATCGATGGCCTTGATGCTGTCGTCCAGCCGATGACCGTTCACCACGATACTGCCCTGCTGGATCGCCTCCAGGCGGTTGATACAGCGGATTAGCGTCGACTTTCCCGAACCGGACGGACCGCAGAGCACGATCTTCTCGCCCTTGCGCACGGTGAGATCGACATCGCGGAGAGCTTGGTACCCGCCGTACCACTTCTGCACACGCTTCATTTCGATCAGAATCTGGTCCTGCATGCTGGCCTCCGCTGTCGGGCGGCGGCCAACGCGGATCGCGCGTCGGCCGCTCGCAGGGACTACTGAACGGCGAAAGGAACGCCGGGGACCGTGTCGGGGAAAACCGGGACCGGCACCTTCATCCATTTGGCGTAGAAGGCGGCCAGCTTGCCGTTCGACTTGATCTGGTCGATGAACTTGTTGACCGTCTCGTTCCACTCCTTGTCTCCCAGGCGCGTGCATGCGCCGTT
Organism: Bradyrhizobium ottawaense; assembly: GCF_002278135.3. Taxonomy (NCBI): domain Bacteria; kingdom Pseudomonadati; phylum Pseudomonadota; class Alphaproteobacteria; order Hyphomicrobiales; family Nitrobacteraceae; genus Bradyrhizobium; species Bradyrhizobium ottawaense. Next base: position 6,664,138 of record NZ_CP029425.2, read on the forward strand.
GTATAGAGCGGAGAAATGAAGCTTCGGTTCGAACCCGAACTCCGGTTTCGCGGCATTCAGACGCTGCGGGTAAAACAAGTTCGCACCGACGGCCTGGACCTGGCCAGAGAGCAGCGCCTGTATCGTGGCCGCGTCATCGTCGAATCTGCGGATTTCGGTCCCGGACGGGGCGTTGTTGGTGACCTGCGTATCTTGCGTCGAGGAGCGCGGGACACCGATGACATATTTGCCCATATCAGCATTGCTGTTGATCGGCGTCGCCTGGGCCGCGACAAGCGTAATCTCATTGGCGACATACGGCTTGGAATACTGCACTGCCTTCGCACGCTCCGGCAGCATGGCCATGGTCGCGAACAGGATGTCCACACGGCCTGTGGTCAGTGCCGGGATACGATTGGCAACGGCCAGAGGTGCGAACTCGGCCCTCACGCCAAGGAATTCAGCGAAGGCACGCCCCATGTCGGCATCGATGCCCTCCTGCTTTCCCGAGCTGTCGACAAAGCCCCAAGGCGCATTATCGCCCTGAATGCCGATGACGACGACGCCCTTCTTCTTCACGTCTTCCAGAGTGCCCGCCTGCGAGCCGCCTGCGACAACGATGGCCGACAGAGTCAGCAGCGCAATGCCGACCTGGCGGCGATTGAGTGAAAACAACATGAGTATCTCCTCCTGGTGATGGCTGTATTTGATTGGGCAGGTGCGCCGTTCCTACCTTTGATTGGCCAGGGCGAGCCTGGCCTCCATCCGGCTGCCCCACCATGAGAGTGGCCAGCAGAGGATGAAATACATCGCGCCAACCACGCCGAAGACCAGCAACGGCTGGTAGGTCTGGTTCGATACGATTTGACCGGCGCGGGCGAGTTCGATGAAGCCGACAATGGCGGCGAGCGAGGTGCCCTTGATGAGTTGCACGAGATAGCCGATGGTCGCCGGCAGCGAGATGCGAATAGCTTGCGGCAGCACGATGTCGCGCATGCGCCAGGAATAATGTAGACCGAGCGCCATTGCGGCCTCGGTCTGACCGCGAGGCACGGCCTGGATTGCGCCGCGCCAGATCTCGCCGAGAAAAGCCGAGGCGTTGACGGTGAACCCGATCGCCACCGCAACGAATGCTGACAGCTTCAATCCGAGGAGCGCCAAGCCGTAGTACACCACAAACAGTTGCAGCAGCAGCGGTGTGCCCTGGAAGATAACGATATAGATCCGGACCATCCATTCCACAGTCGTGCGACCGCAGGTGCGCAACAGTGCGACGATCAGGCCGGCGGTACAGCCACCGACGAATGCAACCAGCGTCAGCAGCACCGTCCACTGCAGACCACGCAGGAGGAAGCCGAACTCGGGAAGACCGAAATGCGGTGTCATGATCTGCCCTTCTCAGCGCGTCGGATATGAGAAGAAACGGTGGGAGATGATCGCGAAGCCCGACATCAGCAGCCAGGAGATCGCGAGGTAGAGGAAGGTGACGAAGAAATAGACCTCGAAGCTGCGGAATGTGTCGCTTTCGATGCGCTGCGCAACCGACGTCAACTCATCGGCGGAGACGGCCGAACAGATCGACGAGGTCAGCGTCAGCATGATGAACTGCCCCGTGAGCGACGGGTAGATCGCGCGAAGCGCGGGCTTGAGTACAATGAAACGAAACACCTGTCCTTTGTGCAATCCGAGCGCGTAGCCGGCCTCAACCTGTCCTTGGTGAACAGACTGCACGCCGCCACGGATGATCTCGATGGCGTACGCGCCTCCATTCACGCCGAGTGCGATAATGGCGGTGGCGGTCGGATTGAGCTTCAATCCGATGAGCGGCAGTGCAAAGAACAGAAAGAAGATCTGCACCAGGAAAGGCGTATTGCGCACGATCTCGACGAAGCCGATCACGATGGCACGTAACCAAGCCGCCTTCGAATCGCGTGCCGCGACGCCGGCGACGCCGATGATCATCGCCAGTGTCATGCCGGCAAGCGCCAGACCTAACGTGCCCACGCACCCCCACAGCAGCGCGGGCATGGCATGCCAAACCACCGAGAAATCGAGCGTATAGCCCATCTTGCGTTTCCTCTCGGGCGTTGTGCGTGCCGCTCGCCCATCGGCCGGGTGTCACCCTCCCAGGGATGCGAAAGTTGAGAAGAAGACGTCTGGATCGGGTGAAACGCCCGTGAACAGGCGGAAAGCTTCGGTGCCCTGGAAGATCGCCATGCCGCCACCGTCGACGGTGCGGCAACCGAGGGTACGGGCCGCGCGCAGCAGTGCGGTTTCCAGCGGGAAATAGACGATCTCGGCGACCCATAGATCGGGACGCAGCAAGGCCGTCGGCAGCGGTGTGCCCGGATACTTGTCCATGCCGATCGGAGTCGCGTTGACAATTCCGTCTGCGGCAGCCACGGCCGCTGCAACATCCTGGCCGGCCTTCAAGCGCCCCTCTGCAAATCGGGGGGACAAGCCGTCGACCACACTCTGCGCCTTGGCCAGGTCCAAGTCTACAATGATCAACTCCTGCACGCCGAGTTTCATCAGCGCAAAAGCGACTGCCGCGCCTGCGCCGCCGGCGCCGAATTGGACGACACGACCGAGCGACGCGCCTTGCATGTTGCGGCGAAAGTTCTCGGCGAAGCCGAACCAGTCGGTGTTGTGGCCGATCATTCGACCGTTCCTGATAACCACGGTGTTCACGGCACCAAGCGCCTGCGCGTCAGGCGAAAGCTCGTCCAACAGCGGAATGATCGCCTGCTTGCAGGGATGGGTCACGTTCAGCCCATCAAAGCCCATCCGCCTCGCGGCCGTGAGCAGTTCCGGCAATGCCTCCGCACCGAGCTTCAACTTGGCCAGATCGATCTTCCTGTAGAGATAGCGGATGCCAGCGGCGTCAGCGGCCGCTTCGTGCATGGGCGGCGTGCGGGACGCAGCAATGCCGCTGCCGATCAGGCCGACGAGGAAGCTGGGTTTGGGTTGAATGCTCGGCATAGCCCGTCAGCGCAATGGTAGGGTCAACTCGGCGATAACCTGAGCCGTGCTCGGTCGAACGCCGCGCCACCAGGCAAAAGCTTCTGCCGCCTGCTCCACCAGCATGCCGACGCCGTCGGCGAGCTTGGCTACGCCTTCGGCGCGGGCCGCTTGCAGAAAGGGAGTGAGCCCCTTGCCGTAGGCAAGTTCGTACGCCAGCTTCGCACCGCGGAAGACATTGCCGGGAAGTGGCGGCATCTCACCTCGCAGGCTGGCCGATGTCGCGTTAACCACGACGTCATAACCCTCGGCAAGATCGGCCAGTTCAGCATAGCCGCTGACGATCAGGGGACCACAACCGGCAAACTCCTCGGCCAATGCCACAGCCTTCGATAAGGTACGATTGACGAGAACCAGCTCGGACGGCTCCTGGCGCAGGAACGGCAGCAGCGCGCCACGCGCCGCGCCCCCGGCACCGAGCATCAGGACTCGCTGGCCGGCCATTTTGACGCCGAGATTGATGGTGATGTCGCGCACAAGGCCGATCCCGTCAAAATTCTCGCCAATAATCCGATGGCCGTCGAACTTCAGGCAGTTTACGGCGCCAGCTCGGTCGGCGTTCTCTGAAAGCTCGTTTGCGTAGGCGAAGGCATCGAGCTTGAACGGGGCAGTGATGTTCAGTCCCTTGGCGCCCTCGGTCCGGAATTGATCAACCCGCCCGCTGAAGCCATCGAGGGGACCCTCGATCGCCTCATAGACAAGGTCCTGTCCTGTCATTCTGGCGAAAGTGCCATGGATGTGAGGTGATTTGCTGAAGCCGATCGGGTTGCCGATCACCGCATAACGGTCGCTCATCGCTCACTCCTGCACTGCGAGTTCGTTGTAGAGGACCCCGTCACGCACCATCGCCTCGACGAGCTCGGCCGAAAGTCCCAGCGACTCTGCAATACGGCGATTGTCCTGGCCGAGCAGCGGCGCCGGAATTCGCACCGTGGTGTCGCAGTTGGAGAAGCGGAAGGGCAGGTTCGGTAACGTCACCTTGCCGAGCACAGGATGCTCCTGCTCGACCAGCATGCCGCGCGCGTGGATCTGCGGATCCTTCACAACCTCTTCGATGGTCTGCACGGGAGCGGACGGCACGCCTGCTTCGTCGAGTGCCGCAAGACAGGCGTCCCGAGAGGGCTGCGACAGCGTCCAGGTGCGCACAATCTCCATAGCTTCAGTATAGTGGGCGTTGCGCGCAGCAGGCGTGGTGAAGCGTTCGTCGGATGCCAGCGCGTCTCCTCCGATCAGGCTCGCCAATCGTCGCCACGCATCATCAACTTGCGCGGCGATGACAAGATTGCCGTCCCTTGCCGGAAAGACGCCGTAGACGGTCGAGTCTGGCTGTCCGCTTCCAGTCTGCTTCGGCAGATCGGTACCGCCGGAGAGGAAGTAGCGCTGCACTGCATAGTCGTGCATCGAGACCATGCAGTCGTACAGCGCCAGATCGATGTGTTGACCGCGCCCGGACGACGCGCGGCCGACCAGCGCGGCATTGATGGCAGCCACACCGTGAATGCCGGTATACATGTCGGCGAGTGGCATCCGCAGCAGCGGCGGCGCTTCGCCGGGGCAGCCCAGCTGCGCCAAAGCGCCCGACATCGCCTCTGCGATCAGGCCGAAGCCCGGACGGTCGGCATAGGGACCGGTGTGGCCATAGGCGGAGACCGAGCAGTAGATCAGCCCGGGATTGCGCGCCGACAGCGCCTTGTAGCCGAGCCCGAGTCGATCGAGCGCGCCGGGGCGGTAGTTCTCGATGAAGACGTCGGCCGTGTCGACCAGCTTCATCATCATGTCAAGACCGCGCTTATCGCGCAGGTCGATGCACACTCCCTGCTTGCCCATGTTCTGCTGCAGGAAGTAGCCGGACTGTCCGTCCTTGAAATAGCCATGGGCGCGGCCCGCATCGCCTGCCGTCGGACGCTCCACCTTGATGACCTCAGCGCCCATCGCGGCAAGGCAACGGCCCATGAACGGGCCTGCCAGGAAATGGCTGTAGTCGATGACGCGAATGCCCTTGAGCGGCAGATCCTGCGCGGTCATGCCCGCTCTCCCGCGACGCTAGTCTTCGATCGCATGGGAATCATCAGCCGGTGCTCGCCTAGCTGCACCACTTCGCCGCGCTGGTTGATCAGCTCCGAGGGCAGCACCACGATGCCCCACCCTTCCCGCTTCGTGGCGCGCATTGATCCAACGCGGAACTTCACATGCACGGTATCGCCGAGCTTGATCGGCAGCTTGAAATCCCACGTCCAGCCCAGCGACATTCCGGGAAGGAAGCGGTAGTCGGCACGGGTCTTCAAACCGTCGGCCAGCGACAGACCAAACAGCCCGTGCGCGACGCGCGTACCGAATGGTGTGGTCTTGGCGTATTCCTCGTCGACATGAACAGGCGTGAAGTCGCCGGTTAGTTCTGCGTAGGCATTCACCATCGTTTCGGTAACCGTCACTGAGGGAGTGACGCATTCGTCGCCGACCTTGGCATCGTCCCAGTAGCGCTCATCGGTCATGTCGCGTGTTCCTTAGGCCCGTGGATTGATCGCCAGGGCCGCTTCCACAGCGCCTGCACTGGCTTGCAAGATTTCGACGTTCAGCCCGCCCGGGAGTTCGAGCCAGTTCGGTCCCGTAGGCAGCGCCTTGGCGCCCCAGGCGGCGGCACGGGCGAGCACACCTTCGTAGTCGTCGACCATGATCCCGAGATGGGCGAGGCGCCCCTCCGGTCCGACGAAGTTCGGATCCTCGATGAGTTGCACGCTTCCGAGCACCCATACCTGACGCGGGCGGGCACCATCGGCGGGTTGCTCGTCGCGAATGGGAAGACCAAGCACCTCACGAAAGAAACCAACGTGACGATCAACGTCCGGCACACGGATGGCGACGTGTTCGACGTAGGCACGGGGCAGCGACATCGTCTTAGGACCTTCCAGGATAGTCGCTGCGGGCGTATTCGATGCCCTTGACCAGCGCGACAAGGGTGGAATTGACGGGGGTCGGGACGTTGAGCCTGGCGCCCCAGCGCACGACGGACCCGTGGATGTAGTCGATCTCAGTCAAGTTGCCGGACTGCAAACTTTGCAACATCGACGTCTTGAACTCGGGCGGTAGACCAGCGGATGCCATCGTCCAAGCGCGCCGCGGGTCGGTGATCGAGATCTTCACGCCAGCCGCCCGCGCGACCGCGATGCCCTCTGAGATCGCGGCCAGCGCGCAATCTTCCAGGATCGGCAGCGAATAGAGACCGCCATAGGTCAGGCCGGTAATGGCAGTAATTCCTCCTCCGGCAACGTTGATGAACAGCTTGTCCCACATCGTGCCCAGGATGTTGTCGCTGAGCAGTGTGAGGATGCCGGCGCGGTTGAACGTCTCGGAAATTCGCCGTGCGCGTTCCGTCAAGCGTCCATCAAGCTCGCCGATGATGGTTTCCTTGCCGATGACCCCGGAGCGAACGTGACCGGGGCCGAGCAGCACGCCACCAACGTAGGTCTTGCCCGCCATGACCCGGTCACGACCAACTTCCTCCGACAGGATGTCCTCGTGGCCAAGACCATTTTGAAGCGACATCACGACCGTGTGCGGCCCGATGATCTGCGCGGCCGCCCGGATGGCCTCACTCGTGTGGTAGGATTTGACGAGGACGATGACGAGGTCAGCCTTGACGCCGACCTGGGCCGCGGACGTGCAGGCGGTGACCGTCACGACGGTCTCGGCGCTACCTTCGCGCATGCGAAGCCCGCGGGCGTTGATTGTGTCAACATGGGCCTGGAACGGATCAATTAGCCAGACCTCGGCTCCCCCACGCGCCAGCGTGCCGCCGATGGTCGAGCCTAAGGCCCCCGCTCCGATAAAGCAGATCCTCATCGAACGCTTCCCCCAGCGCCATTCTCGGCGTTGGTCGCGTGGTAGCAGGCTGGTTGACATTAAGATATGCTATGATTCTTATATGCATTATTGTCATTTGCAATGAAACCTCAGGATCACCCCGAGACGAAACTGCTGGAGCCTCGCCTGCTCAGGCTCTTCGATGCATTGTTCACCACGGGCAGTGTCACCAAGGCAGCCGAGAAACTCGGTCAGAGTCAGCCGACCGTTTCGATCTGGCTGGCACGCCTGCGAAAGGAACTGGACGATCCACTCTTCATCCGCTCAGCACAGGGAATGTTGCCGACTCCGCGCGCCGAGGCTCTCATCGGCGCGGCCAGACAAGCGTTGGAGATGCTGCGTCGTCTGGCGGAGCTTCGCTCCGACTTTGATCCGGCGACTGCCAAGCGCCGCTTCGTCATCTGCATGACGGATGCGAGCCACATCACGCTGCTTCCGGCCATCCTCGCTCACGTTCGTCGCGTTGCGCCGGGCATCCGCATTGAGGCGGCGCAGATCGGCGGCGATACCCCACGAATGCTGCAGTCTGGCGAGGCCGATCTGGCGCTCGGCTACATCTCGGACCTCGACGCGGGGCACTTCCAACAGGCACTCTTTCCGCAGGATTGGGTCTGCCTGGCAAACGCAAGACATGCCCGGATCCGCAAGCGCATCACCGCAAAGGATTTCAGGCGGGAGGCACACGTCCTCATTCGCTCCGGCACCGGACATCAGTTGCTCGCGGACGCGCTACGGGAGCAGCGGATAGTCCTTGATGTCGTGCTTGAGCTACCCGGCTTTTTGGGGCTACCCGCGATCATCGGTACGACTGACCTGATCGCTACCCTCCCAAGGCACATTGGCGAAACGTTGGCTCATTATTACGGACTGAGCGTGCTTGATTGCCCGCTGGCGATCGCCGGCTTTACGGTGAAGCAATATTGGCACGCCCGCTTCCATCACGACCCGGCAAGCCAATGGTTGCGTGACGTATGCGGGGAGCTTTTTCAACAGCAGAAAGTGCGGGGTCTTTATCGTTCCGGTCCGCCAAGGAAACGAAGACCACGCGATTTGCAGTCGTAATGGTCCCCGGTAGCGGGGCAACGACCGCCCCCCGAGGCCGCCGGCTGGGCCGACTGCAGCACGGCTGCAATTCCGCACATGCGCATCTCGACCGGTTGTCCGCTTCGTTCGCCATAGCACCCTATTCTACGATGAGGGCAAAACAGACCTGCCCGAGCAGCTTCCGCGGTATATGTTGGGATGGCCTGGTGTTTGTCCGCGAGCAGCCCTGCCTGGTTTGCCGGCAAACCCCATGCGATGCCCATCATCTGAAATGCGCTCAAGCCCGGGCGCTCGGCCGCAAGGTCAGCGATGAGTTCACTGTCCCCCTGTGCCGCGTCACCAGGAGCTGCATCGGCACGGCAATGAACGGGCGTGGTGGGCCAACCTGCAGATCTCGCCGCTGCCGGTGGCGCAGGAGCTGTGGGCGGCGAGCCCCGTCCACGATCCCGCCAACGTCGCCGTCGGCGCCGCGTCGCCTGCGGCAAACCTGGATTCGGAGGCCGCCGGATGAACGGTCTATTCCAAACCGCGCGCGCGCTAGCCATAACGGCGCTCCCGGTCGAGTTTGAGTCCTTGGCGCCCCCGCCCCTGCTGCTGCCCGGCGAACAACTCGAACACTACCAGGCGCTCCGGCAGGCGGTCTTCACAGATCTTGCGCCACGGTCCGCCATCGAGTGGCTGCTTGCGATCGATGTCGCCGAGCGGTCCTGGGACATCCAGCGCTACCGCATGTTGCGGCATAAATTGCTCGAGAGCTATCGCCAAAAGGCGGTTGAGGCGGCGCTGCGGCGCATCGATATAATCGGGATCGATCCCAACTTCGAAGATCAAGCCGAATACTACACCCAGCAAAATGCCTTGAGTTGGCGCATTGATCCGGTCGCCGCGACCGAGATCGACGCCCGCCTTGCTGCCTATGGCTTCGATCAAGACGCGATCACTACCGAAGTCTACGTTCAGGCGCGTGAGGTCTTGGCTCTGTTCGAGGGCCTGCTCAATGCTGCTCAGACCAAACGAATGTTGCTGCTTCGTGAGATCAGGATCAGCGCTTCTTAAGTGGACCGATGCGCCGGCTGCGCTGAACGATTCATCAGCCTAAGGGGCCCGCCGTCGGTCGGCATCCGCCTGGCAGGTGTTCGACAGCGGCTATGTCGTCATTGGCGTGGCATACGGACAGCATAAAAACAGAACGCGTTTGCCGCTTAGCAGCACTGACGTTTCCCGATATCAACAAGTCAGGCAGGTTCCCAGCCGACCTTGTGTCCGCAACGCCGGCGGGAGAAAACGTTGCCCAACATTACAAAGCTACCACCCGATTAGGATTTCAGCCACTAAACTAGAGCGGCTGTCACAAAACAATTTTTGCTCTGATCAATATGAACTGCGGGGGTGAGACATGTTTGATGTCTATTGCAACGGTAAGCGGGACTTTCTCGTCATAAGCAATGGCTCCCCAATGCCCCAGCCCTACTCTTCCAAAAAATGGCGTAGGAGCAGAAGCAGAGTTCACAAGGTCAGCGACGAAATCAAGAAGGCCGTTCAGAGGCAGGGCTATTATCTTCGCAGCTTGCGAAAGACTGAGAAGACTCGGGCGAATACGCATCGCTAGTCTGGAGCTCCTCTAGAATAGTGCGCCTCCGCAAGTCGTGCGCAGCAGCCGTCAGATGAGATCCCACCATCAGCCCGAGCCACTTTAACTTCAAGAGAACGATCGGATCACAAAGCTCGATAGAAAGTCCGGCCCCCAGTATCGCAATGGCGCGGCGCTCCTCCGCGTCGAGATCAGCCCAGGAAATGCCTTCCATCACGCGACCTCAGAAGTTTTGTCAGCTAGAAGCAATGAGTGCATGATTTGCCACAGCATATCCGCGGGGACGTCAATGTACCGACCGCTGGTTAGGTATCGATCCAATTGCGCTGTGCTACTCAGCGCCATAAGGCCACTGTGAGACCCCTAAACATTGGCCTCTCTTCAACGAGAACCGCCAACCGGGCGTGTCGAAAATCTCTAACCTGCTCAGAACTCGCTGCCGCATACGCGACCTAAAACGTGCAAATGGTCACATTGACGGGTAACGAGTTCCTTAACAGGCGCGATATCTGGATGCTGCGCCGTGGGACGAGGCGAATGCGTTGCGGGGCCCGTTACCGGATGATCTTTGAAGCACTCCATGACTTGGTCGAGTCAAGCAATTATGGAAAAGCCATTCCTGTGACTTTGGACAGAGCGCACGGTCCCGTCCTAGGCACTCGTGAATTTGTGCTGACTTTGGGTGCCGCGCGGCGAACAGGATGGAAGTGCGTATTGCCTCACATATCGATGCTCCCGGGCGCGATCAGTTGCCTCATTTATTTTGCTCCTGGCCTGAGTTGAGGAGGAGGCCGGGTGCGGAGATGGCCGGGGTTTCGGAGCGCCCGGCCTCCTCCGCTGGCACCTCGCACGTCATTGGGGTGTTGTGACCTCATGCCCTGGCGGCATTTTTTCTGAAGCAAACAGCAGCGCATTCGCTTGCTCGCTGCGCCAGGATTTCAACCGACGTTGAAGGGTTCGAAGAAGCTTGTTCGGATAGTCTCCAGGATATTCCACCTGCAGGCGCGAGAGCAGTTCGCTGCCGGTCCGCCAAGGCTCGGCTTCAAACCATTTTCTCAAATCTGACGTTGCCCGGATAAGCGGATCGGGACGACGCCGGCCCCTTTTAGCCTTCACGATTGGCCGATCCGTCGGGCGCGTGGCGCCGTCCTTCCAGGCCGTTCGCAGGCTTGCCAGGAAGCGATCAATCGATTGTGATGCCGCAGCAGGATGGGCGGATGGTTGGATATCCGCGAGCGCCGCGAGGCGCTCCTGCACGTCGCGGATGTCGCGCAACAACGTGACCGGATCGAGAGCGGTATAGATTTCCTGGAGATGGTGGCGGACCGCATCAGGCGTGCGGGCGTCCGCTGACAGGCGCTGGTGGGGTGTTGCCGGCGCGCTGTATGTCTTACGTACACGAGCACCGTCGCGCTGCTTGGCTAACAGTTTGAACGAAGGTTGGAAGAAGTTTACGAACAGCCGCGCTGACCGATAGAGTTCCGCCAGTAGCTTGGCCGCCTCCAGGCCTTCGAACCTACGATAGCCGACCATCCTGCGCACGACGGCGCCGTTCTTTTGCTCGACGAACGCCTGGTCATTCTTCCGGTAGGGACGGCAACGCGTGAAGACAATGTTGGCCGCCTCGCAGTAGGCCTTCAACGTCTCATTCATGAACACGGTGTCATTGTCCGTGTCGAAGCCGAGCAGCGCAAAAGGCAATTGCTTGCGCAATTCCGTCAGCACCGTGCTCACCAGCGTCTGTTCGCGCACGATCAGAGGTGCGCACTCTGTCCAGCCGGTAGCAATGTCGGTGAGCACGAGGGTCTGGATGAAGCTGCCGCGCGCAGATGGACCGCTATGCGCTACAAGGTCGGCCTCGACGAATCCCGGCGCCGGATCATTCCAATCTGCCGAAGTCCGTATTGGAATACTGCGACGCAGGGAATGCCCCGCGTGCCGCCGGCGCTTGCGACCCAATTTTTCTCGAACCCGCACCAAGGCGCGGTCGATCGTCGCAGCGCTCATCGCCAAAAGTTTGGTGCGAATCTCAGGGGCAAGGTCGAGGTGCCCGTACCGTTCCATCGCCTCAATCAGCGCGGGCATTAATGCTTTCAGTCGCTTCCCGCAGATGCGGTCTGACGCCTCCCAAAGCAGCACGAGTGCGGTGTGTTCTGCTTCATTATATATCCGACGTCGCGCCCGTCGGCCCGGATGTACGCCTTCCTGGTTTCGAAGTAGACGCATCGCATGCTTCCGATGGAATCCGGTGATGTCGACGAACTCGTCCAATATCCGCGCCTTCTTCGCGCGATCCGACCGCCGATAGCGCACGCCTGCCGCCGCCGTCAGTTCCTTCCGCGTTGCCATGCTTAGCCACCCCATCTCCGCCCCTCGCTCGTTCCCGGTCCAGGGGAGCAATTTACGTGAGGCAACGGCTTAGGATCCGGTAACAATTAAGGCGAGGCAATGCGAAGTGGAGCGTCGACCATGATGAGAGGGCTACGCCGGGCTCGTGACGCAGGGAGGGCGTAGCCCGACCGGAGTTACGAGCCCGGCGTCGGCGCGATCCACAGCGGACCGCGCCGACTGGTGATCGCGGCCGGCTGGTTATGCAAGTGGTTCTTCCGCCAAGAGGAATCACTCGCGTGCCAGGCCGACACATTACCGATCACCAAATGAGGCTCTACATGAAGTACCGTCAGACCGATAGCCCACCCGTGGCCGCCGCCAAGGCTTCGTTCAGCACCTCGACCGCTTACCGGATCGAGAAGGATCGACGCCTTCCGTCGCAGAAGAAGGCTCCCCGCGGCCGTCGCCGGCCAGATCCCTTGGCCCGCGTATTTGAGACAGATATCGCGCCGATGCTGAAGGCCGCCCCCGGTGTGCGGCCGGTCACGATCTTCGAGGAGTTGCTCCGACGCCATCCCGAGCTCGGCGCCGGCATCCGTCGCACGCTGGAGCGCCGGATCCGGGCCTGGCGGGCGATCCACGGCGAGGAGCAGGAGGTCATCTTCCGCCAGACCCACGAACCCGGTCAGCGCGGCCTGTCCGACTTCACCGACATGGGCGAATTGGGTGTCACGATCGCGGGCGTACCGCTCGACCATCGTCTCTATCACTTCCGGCTGGCCTATTCCGGGTTTGAGCACGCCCATGTCGTGCTCGGCGGTGAGAGCTTCGTCGCTCTGGCCGAAGGCCTGCAGAATGCCTTGTGGTCACTCGGTGGGGCGCCACGGGAGCATCGCACCGACAGCCTGTCGGCCGCCTTTTGCAATCTCGACCGCGACGCCAAAGACGATCTGACGCGGCGATACGAAGACCTCTGTGCCCATTACGGCATGCGGCCTTCCCGCAACAATCGTGGCATCGCCCACGAGAACGGGGCGATCGAGAGTTCGCATGGTCATCTCAAGCGAGCGATCGGCGACGCGCTGTTGCTGCGTGGCACCGCCGACTTCGACGATCTAGCTGCCTATCGTGGCTTCATCGATGAGATCGCCAGCCGCCGCAATGCCCGCAACGCCAAGCGGATCGACAGTGAACGTAGCGCACTTCAGGATCTGCCGGACCGCCGCACGTCGGACTATGAAGAGGTGATCGTCCACGTGACGTCGTCCGGCGGCTTCACCTTGCGCAAGGTGTTCTACACGGTGCCGTCGCGCTTGATCGGCCATCGGCTGCGGGTGCGCCTGTATGACGATCACCTCGACGTGTTTGTCGGCGGCACGCATCTCCTCACCTTGCCGCGCGGGCGGCCGCATCCCAATGGCAAGCACGATCAGGTCGTCGATTATCGGCACGTGATCCATTCCTTGCGGCGCAAGCCGATGGCGCTCCTCAACCTGGTCTACCGCGACCAGCTGTTCCCCCGGGAAGCTTACCGCCGAGCCTTCGACGTCTTGCGCAAACGCTTACCGGACAAGAAGGCCTGCCGGATCATGGTCGATCTCCTCGCACTCGCCCATGAGCGCGGTTGCGAGGCCGAACTCGCCAATCAGCTCACGGCTGACCTGAACGACGGCCGGCTGCCCGACCTCAACCGGCTACGTACTCACTTCGCCCCGGATCCCGCCCAGGTGCCGAACGTCGTGGTACGCCTCGCACCGCTCGCCACCTATGAATGCCTCATCGGTACCGCCGAGATCGGAGGCGCCGCATGAGCACAACCAACGTAGTCGACACCGCGCGCCTCAATCTGTTGCTCAACGAGCTGCGGCTGCCCGCCATCAAGGCGCTGTGGCCGCAATTTGCCGAGCAATCCGATAAAGAAGGCTGGCCGGCGGCGCGCTTCCTCGCCACCATTGCCGAGCACGAGATCGCTGAGCGCGGCCGCCGCCGCATCGAGCGCCATCTCGTCGAGGCGCGGCTGCCTACCGGAAAGACCTTTGACAGCTTCGACTTCGAGGCCGTGCCGATGATCTCCAAGGCGCAAATGACCGCACTCGCCGCCGGCGACGGCTGGCTCGGCAAGGGCGCCAATCTGCTGCTGTTTGGTCCGCCCGGTGGAGGCAAGAGCCACTTGGCGGCAGCAATCGGCTTGGCCCTCATCGAGAACGGATGGCGCGTCCTGTTCACCCGCACCACCGATCTCGTGCAGAAGCTCCAGGTGGCTCGCCGCGAGCTCAACCTCGAGGGCGCCATCAACCGCCTCGATCGCTTCGATCTCGTCATCTTGGACGATCTTGCCTATGTCACCAAGGACCAGGCCGAGACCAGTGTGCTGTTCGAGCTCATCAGCGCACGCTACGAGCGACGCTCTTTGCTGATCACCGCCAATCAGCCCTTTGGAGAATGGAACAAGGTCTTTCCGGACCCAGCTATGACCCTCGCGGCGATCGATCGCCTTGTTCACCACGCCACCATCGTCGAGATGAACGTCGAGAGCTATCGCAGGCGGACTGCCCTCGAGCGAAAGCGTGGTCCAGGGCGGCCACCGGAGCACGCGACACAAAAAACGCTCGCTTGATTGACGCTCCGCGACAATCAAAGCAAACAAAACTCTTGCGCGCGACAATCATCGCGGCGATCATCATCGCGCCGCGACACTGACTCGCCATCCTGATCGCCGCGCTCTTCCGACCCAGATCGTCGCGCTATACTTTGGGCATTGCCGATCAGACGAATGTCGCGGACCGTCGTGATACTGTTGAAGAAGAGCTGCCGCGGAGTATGCGCTAGCCCCACGAACGTAGGGCGCCGTTCTACAGCCCAAATCCGCGACCAATCTCTCGAGCAAGCCTGAACGCCGCGTCGGTATTGCTGCCACAGAAAAACGCTCGATCGAGCTGCGAAAAAATGCCCATTCCAAATAGCGCGGTGGCAATGCCTTTAAGCATGGCTGTGGACCGGGTTGAACGATACAGAAAAAAGTTCAAAACGGCCCCAGCCGCAGGTTGGGAGAACAGCCGGGGCCGACATTCCCATTCCATATGCCGTAATCAGCGGTAATCGGCACTCTGCCAGTTAGTCACATGAAAGCTAATGAATTCTTTCGCTCATCACTGTTCAAGCCCCGAGCCGTTGGCTCCAGCTAAGGCGCGGCGATGGATCGCGTCCACCATACCAGACAGCCCCTCCATCGAGGCATGGTGCGACGCGGGCAAGAGTTAGATCGCCATGAAATTAGCTAATCGGCCCATTGCGGGAACAAACGTCCGCTAGTGCGGCTTACTCGGCCTCGCTGCTTGTGGAAGCGCAGCAATCGACCGTAGACCGCCAAGCGAGTGCGTCCCAATTCCTGCCCAACCTCGCTCGCGGTCATGCCACTTTCGATGAGCCTCAGAAGGTGCGCTTCTTCTTCGGGTGACCACGGGCGTGTTTCAACTCTATTGTTGGACATCGTCGATCCCATGCCGGGGATAGCACCGTGAAAATCCATTTCTGATCAGGGTTATCGTCAAGACTATTCGAACGATACCCCAATGCGATTGTCATTCGACCAGATTAGTCGGCAACTATATACGGTGCGATCTTTCTCAAGCATCAATTTGAATGTGGAATTCACGAAACGCTTCGACGGAAGTTCGATTGCCGCGCCATGTTCGGACATGTTGAGAACGCGGCAGCGTGAACTGGCGCCGTCGCCAAACATATAGGCGACCTCGTCCACATCAATGCGCTCAAGCTTCCGACGTTCTGTCATGTATGTTGCCTGCCAATGGGGCTCAATCTCCTGATGTACAGCTTTTCTCTAGCAACTGAAATTGTCGAGCGAATTGCGTTGCCAAGGCTGATCGCTCTCTGGCAAGGACCCTTCTTTGCTCATTCATGTCGTGTCCGTCACGTTCAAGCACCTCAATCAAGATCGCTTGGTTTTCAACGCTTAGTTGTTTCGCCGCAATTTCTCTTGAAATAACTGCTAATTCATCGTTGCAATCTGAGGTCATGGTAATCCCAGGACTGATCTGTCGGTAAAGTAAAGCTACATCCTACCTGACTAACCCTGCTAGAATGTTACTTTGACTTTACAAGGCGCAGCTACTGGCTCTATCCAGGATGCATCCTGTTACCTTCGTCTCGAACCAGCGACCGTGCCGTCCGTGTTCATAGCCAGAGTTCAGCGACTTAGGCGTGAGAACTGGCAAGTGGCCGGATGAGGCTCAGCAGCAGCCGCCGAAAATGTGCCCATGCGGCTAGCCGGCTTCCCGCTTGCCCGGCTCTGCTCTAAGCTGGCTTGCGCCTCGCGAAGATCGGCACTACCGTCAGCGGGTTTGATTTCACAACAGCGCCGTCATGCCGGCCGTATCACTACTGAAGGCAGAGGCCCGCTGGTTCACCCCCGCGGGCCATCGCGCTACAATCCACAAGCGACAGGCAATGCTGAGCACTGCGTTTGAGAGCAGTGCTAAGGGGTTTGCAAGTCATCATTGCTGACACAGGCGTGAAACATCCCGGTCAAAGCGGGGCTCATGCCATTCCTCTCCTGGTAAGACATGGGAGACTGGGAATGATCAGGTCTATTGTATTAGCTTCCGTGGCTTTGGCTTTGGCGGCCGGCGCTGTACAGGCTCAGCAGGGCATGTCTCGAAAAGCCTTTGTCCGAGGTCTCGACAGCTGCAGGCAACTCGCTAGCGAACGTGGTTTTTCGAGCGCCGGGGGAATTATGAAAGGGCAAGGTCGCGCAAAGCGAGAGTTTGTCATCAACTGCATGCGCGGCAAGCAAACCTGAGGAGCGATCTTGTGCTCGTCGGTTCAGAGTTGCGGGCCTCTAGGCGCGCGGCTCGCCCTCCTGCTCATTGCGTTTGGGGACTGCATAAGCAGGTGTGATGGTCGTCGACTCAGCTGGCGGGCCTACGTGCTAGCATCGCCGATCGTGCGGAACGTCGCGGCACCGGCCGCAGGAGCTGCTTCAGAGCGGCACCTTGCGTAGTAGGCCGCCCGCCATGCTCGAGTCCAGACTGAGTAAGGACGTCCTCGGCTGATTAGCTTTACTTAGTTTCTTGAGCCGCTAACGAGCATTACATGCCGCGCATAAGTTCGCCGCCTCTGCAGCCCCCATGACAATTCGACATGTGCTCACAATGTAGCGGCCGACTGAGCCGGGTGGAAGGCTAACACCCGCATCGACCAAGCCGGTTCGCATTTTCAAGCGCGCCGACTGCAGAAGCTCACTTGGGACGATTAAGACCGTTCCAGCTGGCAGACCCCGGTTCATGTCTCATTGGTCCCAAAACACAACGCTGCCGGGCTCGAAATACAGGTCCCGGCAGCGTTTCAGTCTCAAACTGAGCGCTGAAATCCCAGTTGGTTACGACAGTGCAATGGCCATGCCACAACCTTGTGACACGACCGCCTGTTCACGCTGGCGCCGAGGATTAATATCCACGCTTCAGTCCTAGGAACGACCCCGGCCGTCGCGGGGGGCTGGCTGCGGACGCACCGGGGCCGCCCGACGCGCCACTCAGCGTGACACGCCCTTTGATAGCATCTCACCCAGATCGCGCAGATTAATTCTAGGAGGCATAACCCGTCCGACCGCCGGCTACCTCCGGTTCTTTACCTTGATCCAGTGATTCTGCCGGCCACCGCGGTACGCCGGCGCGATGTTTCGAGACTAGCCCCTCAAGCCCCATGCGGCACGCTGCCCGGAATAGATCCGCGATGTCGCCTCGCTCGAAGGGGGTACGCTGATCCCATCCGGCCGGCGTGCCAAGAGCTGTTGCAAGCTTGCTTTCCGCACGTGGAGCGGCAGCAACCGCACATCGTCGCCGCCCATCGCCAGCACATAAGGCGTATACTTCCCCTCATGATCCAGACTGAACTTTACGACAACGTCTCAAGCTGATACAAAAGCGATCCCAATCCGCCTGTCGGAGCGCCACACCGCTCGGCACGGCCGGTGCGACTCTGCCGTCGGAATCCTCAGCATGAACTCATGCGGAATTCCAATCTGACTCGGTACCTCCAAATGTGCGCCGCTCTCCGACAGGTCACGTGCGACGCAGCTGAACGCGCCCCCGGGAAATTCGATCATAGCGGCTTTGAAGACGCGCCGCCGGCGTACCTTACGCTTTTCCATGACCGCGAGACTGCGGGACACATATGAGAAATTGTTGAAAATCGTCGCAGAAAGTCCCACTCGAATCCTAAGGCGCAATTAAGGATGCGCTAATCGCCGGGTTAGACCCCTCCATCTCCCGTTTGGTGGGAGTGGAAAGGGTATTGACAGACCGGCGGTCCCCGGCGAACGTTCGTCACCTCACGTCATGCCGCTTCGTCGTTAGGCAGTCCCTCCCACTTGGAGTTAAGGCTCGGGTCCTTTACGTCCGTGCCCGACCTTAGCGCAGAGCGTCACTCTGCTTCATGTAGGTCGCTCGAATAGAGCAGTCCAAGGCAGCCCCTAAGCAGATTCCGGCTGAGCGCCATTGCGGGGTCCCCGTGGCTCGTAATGCGCGAGGTTCGCAGCCGACCGCGACAACGGTAGACACCCGCGGGACGCCTGCTTTTGCAGTGAACGTCAGGAGTTGGCGGGCTCTGGGCTAAGTTGATTTTTTGAACTGACAAAGCTTAGATATTTGCCTAACTCTTACCCATAAACACCTCGGGGGGCCACGGTGGAGCTATTTAGAGCCGAAAAGATTGGCGAAATCGAAAGCCGGCCAAATAGAGTGTGTAGATTGTGCGGAAGAACGCTCCGCTTACTGAAGGCAGTGCATTTCCCAGATCGGGAAAAGACCGTGCGCTCATTTGAGTGCGAGTGCGGCGACCGCACTTGGGACGATTAACTTTGGGCTTAGCGTTCGGCTTCGGGGAAATGGAGCAGCTGCGATATTTCGCGCCTGTTATATAGCGAGCATCCGGCTGTCGCTTCATAGGCCAAGGCGGCTGCGCAGAATGTCGCGTTCTTCGCGCAGTTCTCGGAGCCGCTGAGCATTATCAAATTGTAACGCCTGCCACTCGACCCGATCCTCTGCAGTCCACAAGTAAGACTCGCGATTGAATCGATCTTTCTCTTCTTCATCGAACTCGACGTACGTTCTTATTTCGTGTTCCACTTGGTCCAGTTGTTCTCGTAGAGTTCCCGGCATTAGCCGTTCCTTCGGCTCTGCCTCCAGCCTGCCCTGATCTTCGACGAATGGGCGCGCTGATCAATGGATATTGGCCGAGCGGCTGATACGATCATCCTGCCTAAGATCACTATCGCCATTTCCCCGCCTGGGCACGAAATATCATCCGACACCCGGCGGTTCAATTTACTCGACTCCCTTAGATGTGCAGCAAACCGGAGTCCCCTAGTCGCATAGGGGCGCGAAGCGGTTCCTATTTCGGGATTTGAGCACGGTAGTGGCGTCTCTGATCATGTGCCGGAGGGCACATCTTCATGCAAGGGGGCGTTCGAATCCAAAAGCGCATAGGGGCCTTTACGCGATCACTTATTACGCCAAGCCTGGAGCTCTTATCATATCCAATCTGCTCTGTCCGCGAGGTTAGGATGAACGCGGTCGAAGATGGTTACACCTACGCACACGTCTGTCGGAAGTCTTTGCTCAACCATTACAGCCAAACGCCGTTATCTCAGCTCGATTCCTTTCGTTTTCACCAATCCCTAGCGAAGCAGATTTCGTGCAAGCACAAATTTTCTTTTTAGGGACTGATACGATAGAAAAACGTGCACTTGCTACCGGCGTCACCGGACAGGAAGGCGCCTATTCGGCTGAACTTCTTCTGCAGAAGGAATACGAGGTCCACGGCATCAAGCGCCAGACCTCCCTCTTCAATACGGATCGCTTTGAGCAATTGCGGCGATTATGCTGTTACCAAACGCCATCTGTTGCTCCGGGCCGGTTGGCCCAGCTAAGCTTTGCTCCTAGGGGAAGTCGTCATCCGATCGACCGCAGAGCAGCACCTCGTACTCCTGGTGCCGAGGCAAGAGCTGTCCTCGTCCTGGATAACGTGAGCCCAGTCGTCATGTGACTGTCTCACGCCTTAGACTGATACACTCTCCTGCGTGCCCAGGCTGGAGCAGATTTGCAGCGCTGGACGCGGAACGTTGCGGACTTCTAAAAAGGCGTGTCGCCACGAACGAATCGAAGTCAGCAAAGCTTCGAACGACATCAAGCCGGACCGACCATGGCACAGCCGCGATCCTCCGGATGTTCTCCTGTTAAAGGCTTGGCTAGAAGGGCGTTCAATGCTGACACCCCATAGACGGCAGGACCAAGGAGATACATCAGATGGCAGCCGGA
The DNA here is from genome assembly GCF_002278135.3 of Bradyrhizobium ottawaense. Classification (NCBI taxonomy): domain Bacteria; kingdom Pseudomonadati; phylum Pseudomonadota; class Alphaproteobacteria; order Hyphomicrobiales; family Nitrobacteraceae; genus Bradyrhizobium; species Bradyrhizobium ottawaense. Next base: position 6,684,301 of record NZ_CP029425.2, read on the forward strand.
AACAGAATTGTGCTGGTCACCGGTTGATTTAACCATCCATCAACCAATTTCGCTCAAGTTCCCCCTGCGGAACCGGGTGCCTTGTGCCGCTTGCATTAGGGCCCGCATGTCTCGGCGACTTCTCATGACAGCCATTAGTGCCGCCTGTTTGCTCACAGGCTGCGCAACTGCGCCATTAGCGCCAAGCAGTGCGATCGCCTGGGATGGATTGGGCCGCAATCCCAATCTGTCTTCCACGGCGAGGCGCGGGACTAGTTCTCCTCTTGTCTACGAACACAACAAGGAACGAGAGAGAGTATTACTCGCCCTTCGTCCCTATTCAGAGACGTGGTGGGCCGTGCACGACGAGATTGAAGCGGAAAACGATCGGCAGCTCAGCAAGAGGCTGGTGATCTGTCATGGCTGTCTTACTCATCCGCCATCCGAATATTCAACTGGATCCATTTCGAAACAACAATCGACCAAGTGAGGCGGCGCCTACCGGTTCGGCCTGCTCGAGCGAGCTCACGCAGGGGCCGCCCAACCGAAGAACGATGTTACGACAAAGCCCTGACGTGTAACGCGCCTAGTCGTCGAGCGTGCGCCCCGCCGCTAACCTTCAGACATCTTCCTAGTTAAGCCCAATTGAGAGGTCGATCAATGCTATGCAACAAATGAATAATCCAGGGCACCAAGATGTGTCACACCCACGATCGTAAGCTTATCGACTCCGCCAGCAAAGTGGACGGACCACTCGTCTCCCTCGACGGTCAGATACGCGCTTGCGTCATAACCCTTGAAAAGCAGCTTGTCATGCTCAGCTGTTGAGGTTGTATACACATGGAAGTCAGCGATCGTATCGTGTCCGCTCCCCTTTCCATAGACAAAGGTGTCGTTTCCTTCACCTCCAAACAGCCAATCGTCGCCTCCTGCCCCATTAAGAATGTCATTGCCACTTGACCCTACCATTCGATTTGCGAGATCGTTTCCGGTTCCTGTCAAGCCCCCCTGCATCAGGGTTAGATTCTCGACATTTGACGGGAGCGTATACGAAACGCCCCACACCTGAACCGTGTCGACACCTTCGCCCGGGTTCTCGATGATCGTCGTATTTGCAGCACCGACGACATAGGTGTCGTCACCGGCGCCGCCGATAAGGGTGTTACCCGTCCCGCCCGCCTTGAGATTGTCGTTCATGGCGGTGCCATAGACGTACTGATCAGTAGCGGTGCCACTCCAATAACTGAGAGCGGTGCCGCTGGTCGGCAGAGCTCCTGGAAGCTGAAAGTTATCACTCACGAAATCGGAGATCGTTGTCCCGCGGAAGACCAGTGTCTCATAGGGCGTCAACGTCAGGTAGACGTCGAATCCGACCTGATCCATTTCTGCCTTGATTTCGCCAAACGAAGTGAAGCTAAAGCCATCCAGCTTGACTACGTCATGATCAATGACACTTCCTGAATGGAAATCGGTGATGATATCCGAGCCATCCCCGAGCTTGATGACAAAGGTGTCGCTCCCCCCGCCCCCGGTAAGGATATCGTTGCCCTGTCCTCCTGTGATGACGTTATTAGCTGAAGTGCCGATGATGATGTTAGCTTGGCTATTCGCGGTGCCATTGATAGCAGCGCCCCCGGTCAAGATGAGGTTCTCAACGTAGTTGGAAAGGGTGTACGAGGTCGATGCCCGCACTGTATCCACTCCGCCCCCGGCGACCTCCACGATTTGAGCGTTAGCATCCGTGACGATGTAGGTATCGTCACCAAGGCCGCCGATCATGATGTCGGCACCGCCATTACCTCCGATCAGATCGTTGCCGACCGTTCCCGTGAGGGTTTCGGCACTGCTTGTTCCAGCGATCGTGACGGTGTGAGCACCGCTCGACAGAAGGGTGTAATTGGCCAGCGTGTATTCGGGTAGTTGGTAGGCCTCGATCGAATCGATGATCAGGGTTGCGTTGGATCCAGCGGCTGCGGCTCCAGCCCAGCCACCCATCGCGAGATTGGCAATCATGTACATCGCCGTATTCATATCTGCGGGCGTGGGAGCCTTGGCAATCTCAGCGCCATCGACAAAGAACGTCAGATCATAGGGTGTCCATTCGACCGCAAATGTATGCATGCCCGAAGTGAGATCAGCCGTATTTGCCCAAGCACCCGGGGCGGCCGTCGATCCGGTCGACGAATGGACCTGCCAATGAGCCTGATCCGGGCTCTGCCCGAATGCCTCGAGAACGTCGAGTTCAGCGCTGTACTGCCCGTTGATCGGCAGCAACCAGAAGGCAGGCCAAGCCCCCGTTGTGCTTGGTAACGTGGCCGTCATCTCGAAGTATCCGTAAGTCTGAACGAAGCTGTTTTCGCTCGAGATCATACCGGTGTAGAATTGAGCTCCTCCGACATACGGACTGATGGACGAGGAAACCGGCTGAGCAGTGATGACCAATTCGCCATTCTTGATGGAGAACGGGTTGAGGCCGAGCGAACTCGATGCCTGCGTCCCCGGCAGGCCGGTGAAGCTGCTATCGACGTAAACGCCCTGCTCCCCGCTCCCGCTCAGCAGATAGCTGGCTGAACCGCTCCATGCGTAGCTTGTCCGCCAAGTCAGACTAGGATCCTGACCGGCCGACAGCGAATTGAAATCATCGCCAAACGTCTTGATGAGACCCGACTGGGGCGTCACGATGTTGACGTTGGCTGCTACGAAGCTTTGAAGATTGGTGTGCTCAAGGGTAATCCTCTCGCCGTTTCCGAGGGCAAGGTATACATCCGTGCCTGCTTGCGTCATTGCAGCCTTGACATCGGCAAACGTCTTGAAATTCGTGCCGCTAATCTGAAGGATGTCCCCAGCCGCTCCAGCGGTAAAATCGATGATGACATCATTTCCATTTCCGGCCTTGATGACGAATGTGTCTATGCCGCCGCCTCCCAGGAGTACGTCGTTGCCGAGCCCTCCATCGATCATGTTGTTGCCGGCGTTACCGGTGATGATGTTGTTAAGCGCGTTGCCGGTGGCCGGCGCCCAGGCACTCCCGGTCAGCGTCAGATTCTCGACATTTGGCGCATTGACGAGGCTATAGCCGTCGTAGTTTCCAACCAGGATCGTATCGACGCCTTGGCCGGCCTGTTCGACGACCTTTGTCGTGCGATCGTAGATGACATAGGTGTCGTCGGCGGCGCCTCCAACGAGAGTCACCGCCGCGCCGCTGGCCTGCAGCTTGTCGTTTCCCAAAGTCCCGTACAACGTGCCGGTCCCAGCAGCGGCTGGCGCAAAGCTCGCGGTTGCGCTTGCGGGCAAAGGATTGTCGAGCTGGACATTGGCGGCAGCCAGCGACGTGAGCGTCGCGTTTTTCAATGTTACAGTCTCGGCGCTAGACAGCACTATGACCGTATCAGAGCCAACCTGCTTGGCAGCCGCCAGGAGATTCGCAAAAGTTGCGAATCCGTAGTTCTGGACTCGCAGCACATCACCGCCAGCGCCGGCTTGGAAATCACTGACGACATCCGAGCCGTAGCCTTTGGAAACCACGAATAAGTCGCTGGCTCCGCTTCCGGTCAACACATCGTTGCCGGAGCTTCCGAATACGATACGACCTGCCGCGACCGGAGCCGGCGGTTCTGTTGCTGCAATAGTCAGGCTAGCAGTGGATAGTGCGGTCAGCGATCCGTCGGACGCCGTGTAGTTGAAGCTCACCTGTCCGTAGTAATCCGCTGCCGGCGTATACGTCCAGGTGCCATTGCCGTTGTTGACGATACTGCCACCACCGCTCGCCACACTGACCGAGGAGATCGAGAGCGACGAGCTGTCGACGTCCGTAACTCCAGCAAGCAAGGCCGCCGCACTGATCGTATAGGAGACATCCTCCGTACCTGCAGCAAGCGTTACCGGCTTGGCCACCGGCGCGTCGTTGACTGCCGCGAGCATCAAACTGGCGGTCGATGTTGCAGTCAGCGATCCATCGGACGCAGTGTAGTTGAAGCTGACCTGTCCGTAGTAACCCGCTGCCGGCGTGTACGTCCAGGTGCCATTGCCGATGTTGACAATGCTGCCACCACCGCTCGCCACGCTGACCGAGGTGATCGAGAGCGAAGAGCTGTCGACGTCCGTGACTCCAGCAAGCAAGGTCGCCGCACTGATCGTATAGGAGACATCCTCCGTACCTGCAGCAAGCGTTACCGGCTTGGCCACCGGCGCGTCGTTGACTGCCGCGAGCATCAAGCTGGCAGCCGATGTTGCAGTCAGCGATCCATCGGACGCGATGTAGTTGAAGCTGACCTGTCCGTGGTAATCCGCTGCCGGCGTGTACGTCCAGGTGCCATTGCCGTTGTTGACGATGCTGCCACCACCGCCCGCCACGCTGACCGAGGTGATCGAGACCGAAGAGCTGTCGGCGTCCGTGACTCCACCAAGCAAGGTCGCCGCACTGATCGTGTAGACAGTGTCCTCGATACCTGCGGCCAAGGCTATAGGGCTCGCCACTGGCGCATGATTGACAGCCTCATTGACGAGGAGGACATTCTCGGCTGTCAGCGAATTCAGCTTTATGTTGCTTAGAGTTAGAGATTCGCTATCTGAGAGATTAATGACGACATCAGATCCGACTTGCTTCGCTGCAGCCTTGAAGGCCGCGAAACTCGTAAAGCCATAATTCTCGATGCGCAGTATGTCTCCACCTGCGCCACTAGTAAAATCCCTAATCGTGTCGGAGCCAAATCCCTTGGAGATTACAAACGTGTCGCTTCCGGCTCCCCCCGTCAGCAAATCGTTACCTGCGCCCCCAGAAAGCACGTCGTTCCCGGAAGTACCGATTACAATGCTCGCATAATCGACCTTCTGGGTCTTCGTTGAGGTCGTCGAAATTGTTGATTTTGCCATGACCGTTCCGCCGTTAATGCGGCAACGATCCAAGCTTCGCCTCAAAATCAACTTACCGGGATCCAGACAAATTGAACGAGAGCTGGTCCAGGTCTTCGCTGGCTTAATGTTCGCTGAAAAATGCGAACTTCATAGATAGTTCACTTATTGCCCACGGTCAGCATTGCTGGAGGAATGTAGGCCGATCCAGGGGATTTGTTGATGCGTGTATTCATCGTCGGGATGATCCGCCGCAAATCCACTTGAGCATGGGCCAGTGGGCCTGAATGCTGAAGCTATGGTTAGGGCTGACGCGGCGTTTCGGCACGACATGGTCGCGGCAAGCATGAGCACGACCACTGGTTTGCCCCTCCTTGCCCGAGGTCCGCACTGGGGCGATAATCATGAATTCAAGTTACGTTAGGACGACATCTCCGGCTCAACTGGAGGTCCCAAGAGCCGTTAATCTAAGCTTGATTTTTTGGACAGACGTCTCCCCATTGGCCTCGTTTTGGAGTACGAACGACGGATCAAAACAAGAGATTGCTATGGCAAAAAAACGTGCACTGATTACCGGTGTGACTGGTCAAGATGGCGCCTATCTAGCTGAATTGCTTTTGGAGAAGGGGTATGAAGTCCACGGCATCAAACGCCGGACTTCGCTATTCAATACTGATCGCATCGATCACCTCTACCTAGATCCTCATGAGACCAATCCAGCATTCGTCCTGCATTACGGGGACCTAACGGACTCTTCGAGCCTCATACGCATTGTTGGTCAGATTCAGCCGCACGAGATCTACAATCTCGCCGCGCAAAGCCACGTGGCCGTTTCGTTCGAGGAGCCAGAATACACCGCGAACTCCGACGCCCTTGGTACGCTCCGAATTCTCGAAGCGATGCGGATCGTCGGACTCGAAAAGACCGCTCGGTTCTACCAAGCGTCAACGTCCGAACTTTACGGCATGGTCCAGGAGATCCCGCAAAAGGAGACCACTCCCTTTTACCCACGTTCGCCATATGCTGTCGCCAAGCTCTATGCCTATTGGATCACGGTCAATTACCGTGAGGCCTACGGAATGTACGCATGCAACGGCATCCTTTTTAACCATGAATCTCCGGTCCGCGGCGAAACCTTTGTCACCCGCAAAATCACTCGCGCGCTCGCGCGCATTCATTTGGGCCTGCAGGAACGGTTGTATCTCGGCAATCTGGACGCCCTGCGCGATTGGGGACACGCGCGTGACTATGTCGAGATGCAATGGCTGATGCTGCAACAGGAAAAGCCAGAGGATTTCGTGATCGCTACCGGCGTGCAGCACTCCGTCAGGGACTTCGTCAACGTCGCCGCGAGCGAGGTAGGCATGACAATTGGTTGGGAGGGAAGCGGCGCCGAAGAAAAAGGATACGATGCCGCCACAGGAAAGTGCGTTGTTTCGATCGATCCTCGCTATTTCCGTCCCACCGAGGTCGCCACGCTTCTTGGTGACCCGTCAAAGGCGAAGGAGAAACTCGGCTGGGAGCCCAAGACATCGTTTGAAAGTCTGGTTCGAGAAATGGTGAAGGAAGATCTCGAATCCGCAAAGCGCGACGAACTGATCAAGCAGCACGGCTTCAGATATTATCCGCGCCATGAGTGAGCGGTGGCAAATGTAAAACGGAAGGGCGGGGAGCTTAAAATCGCTCCCGCCCTTTTTGATTCAAGACTTGGTATGCCGACCCGTTTTCATCAAGGCAGAGGAACGCCATCCTTCACCGGAATTGGGACATCCATAGCTCCAAGAGTGGGCTTTGGCGCTCGAGCAAATGGAGCCTTCATGGTTGCCATCTCCTCGATCCAGCGCCGGACGATTGTGCGACGATCCCAACGCTCGATGGAACGTCTTCGCCCCTCAGCGCCCAACTCTTCGCAAAGCGCGCGTTCGTCGCTCAGCTTCACAATTGCGGCGGCAAGCGCTCGTGAGTCGCCCGGAGGAATGACCAGCCCAGCGCCATCAACTTCCGCAGCGAGCCCAGTTCCTCGACTTGCCATTGCAATGACCGGCCTTCCGGATGCCAGGATTGCGCCGAGCTTTGAAGGCAGGACTAGGTCGGCCGCCTCAGCCTTCTGAGGAATGAGATGAAAGTCAGCGGTCGCCATCAACTCATTGAAGCTCTCATTGGGCTGCAAATCCAAAAAGTGAACACTTGAATGACCCTCCGCCATTTCGACCAACTTAGCCTTGTGAGGTCCCTCACCAGCGAGAATGAGATGAATATTGGCACGACTATCTTCCAAAGCTGCAGCCGCACTGATTGCAAGATCTAGACCCTGCTTGTTCGACATCGTGCCTGAGTAGAGCCCAACAGTCGCCGTGTCGGGAATGCCCAGTTGTCGACGATAGCTTGTCTGCCTGGATGCGGGAAAGATAGCACTCGTATCGATCCAATTCCTGACCTCGCTTGTGCGTCCCATCTCCAAACCCTTGCCATGCAGACGAGCAACCATCTGCAGAGAGATCGATGAAACCCTGTCAAACGAGCGGATGATGGTGGCTTCCGCCTTGAGCATCCCCCTACGCAGATTCTCATTCTGAAGCAATCCCAGATCGAAGGCCGCGTCGACCTCGAAATCCTGCACATGCAGCCAAGACTTGGCGCGAATCCGGCGAGCCATGAAGGAGACGAATGCAGCTGACATCAATGAGGGCGCCACCGAGAGCATGATGTCAGGGCGCCAGCTAAATGCCTCTTTCGCAACGGGCAGCACACTGCTCAATGCGAAGGATGCATGATGAATCAAACGCTTCCCGCCCGATGGCTGCGCAGGGACGTAAATCGGCGTGCGCGTGACGCGGACACCGTTGATGTCCGTTGCCCTGAAATATGACGCACTAAAGTTCGTCGGGATGTGCCAGGTGGGATAATAGGGTGGCGCGGTGATCACCCTAACTTCGTGACCTTCGTCGACGAGGGCTTCGCACAACTCCGTATTATACTTCGCCACCCCAATTAGGTCGGGCGCGTAATTGATACCGACTAGCAGAATACGCATTGATACAATCCAATGAAAAACGGTTCAAAAAACTTAGCAATCGAAGTATTGGGCTGCTCAACTCGCCCGGCTGACTTCCAGGTGACGGCCATGACCCTGAAGGAAATCTTCAAAGGCCAAAGCAATTCCCGCCCGAAGCGAAGTGGTGGCGCGCCACCCGAGGGCGTGGATCCGTGAGCTATCCAGGAGCTTGCGGGGGGCACCATCAGGCTTGGAAGTATCGAAAATCAACCTGCCCTCGTAACCGACGACCTCGGCTACAGCCATCGCGAATTCGGCGATCGATAGCTCGTCGCCGCTACCGACGTTAATTGGCAGGTCGCTTGAATAGTTCTTCAAAAGGAAGACGCAGGCGTCTGCAAAGTCGTCCACGTTGAGAAATTCTCGGAGCGGCGTGCCGGTACCCCACACGGAGACGCTGGGCGCATTGGCCATCTTGGCTTCATGGAAGCGCCGGATCAATGCTGCAGGGACATGGCTATGATCCGGGTGGTAGTTGTCTCCGCGGCCGTAGAGATTGGTCGGCATCACCGAGATGAAGTCATCGCCATATTGCCGACGATAAGCCTGGCACATCTTTAGGCCGGCAATTTTGGCGATCGCATACCACTCGTTGGTCGGCTCGAGGGGCCCCGTCAACAATTCACTTTCGGCGATCGGCTGCTTGGCGTGCTTGGGATAAATACAGGATGAGCCCAGAAACAGCAGGCGCTGCACGCCAACCGTATGGCTTGCGCGGATGACGTTCAATTCCAGTGCAAGATTGTCGCAAAGAAAATCGACCGGGAAATTGTTGTTGGCCGCGATACCGCCGACCTTGGCAGCGGCGTGAACCAAGACGTCGGGACGATTGGCTTCGAGCCATCTCAGCGTGGGCTCCTCTTTCGTGAGGTCCAACTCACGTCGATCGGCAACCAGCAGGGTGCAATTCTCTGATGCAAGCCTTCGGACGACAGCTGATCCGACCATGCCGCGGTGACCCGCGACAAAGACGCGCTTGCCCGCGAGATCGTAGGCTGAGACCCCTGTCATCGTATCCTCTATCGACGTCCGGCTTGCCGAATCACCACTCCGAGGAGATCCGGTCACCGCCGCCTTACGCAATCACGCTGCCGATGCAGCCCCGTCAGTCTGGTAACACAATCTTCACCATGGGACAGCCTATCCAGATCCGACAAAGATATTCATGGTGAACTCGTGCTGGATGCACAAGAAAGCAGCACTCAGTGAAACAAAATAAGAAAGGCAGCCGCATGCTAGGTATGCGGCTGCCTTTGAAGAGATCCTTCGAAGAACGGCGGGGCCGCTCGAATAGCTCAACCTCAGTACGCCCGACGCAGGACAGGACCGACAGACGCGCAAACGCGGTCCATATACCAGCCATAAGGTGTCTCGACCCGCACGAGGGGGCAACGACGCCACGGCACATACCGATATGGGTACGGCTGAGCCCAGAACGTAACGGGAGTGACCTGGCTCTCGCCCGTGAGCAGGGCCGCCGGTGCTGGCATTTGCATTGCCGCATTTGCTCCCCTCGCGGCGCCGAGGGAAACGATCGCAGCCAGAAAACCTGCTCGCATCAACGTCTTGAACATTCCAAAAAGCTCCTGGCCCCTGCTTGAAGCCCGACTTGCATCGTCAGACCCTGGCGTGCCGACGGCACAGTCCGGAAACCGCCCCTCGCGCTAATCTAACGATAAGTCCAAGTTTACCAAGGACGCCGGCAGAAAAGCAACCGATGCCGCGGCGGCTAAAGGGCCTTTGTGTCGATATGGCATAAGTGTGGCTTCTCGGTCCTATTTTTCCGCGCTCCAGGCTCCCGGGGCAGCCAGATCCGGTGAACGGCGGTACAGATCCCGAAGGAACTGGTAGTTGACCGTTTGAGCCAGCGGCACACCCTCCTCGCCGAGTTTGGCGAACAAGAGGATATCTCGAAGCGTCCGCCAGCGGCTCTCGTCGTAATCTGCGATACGGCTGCCGGTAGGCAAGACCAAGCTGCGCTGCTGCTGAAGCTCGAATATCAGACGCCCGGATTTCAATCTTGAAGGGTCAAAGCTGGAAAGAACAGCCTCGCTACGTGCATAGTCGGCATACACGAACTGCCAGCCCCGGATGATGCCCTGGAGCACGTCGGCAACGATGGACGGCTGGTGACGTATGAGCTCATTGCTGGAGAAATAGACCAGCCCTGGAACGTGAATGCCGTAGTCCTGCGGCTTGATAACGTTGAGTCGTACATAACCGACGGCGGATGGATCGGGCTGTTGGTCGATCGGAGCGATGATGGCATCGACCTCGCGAGTGTAGAGAAATTCGAAGCTGTAGCGATCGGGCACCTTCGTGATCTGGCTGCGGGGCAGTCCGAGTTGGGCAATCATGGCGTCGAAGACCACCTCGCCCTCACTGCCCTTGCGGTAGCCAACTTGCCTGCCAACCAAATCCTGGGGTCGGCGCAGGCCGGAGCTTTCCAAGGTGAATATCGCAAGCGAAGTATCGAGGAAACTTGCGGCGAAAGCTGTCACAGGGATGCCGCGCCAGGCCGCCAACAGGAATTTCTGGCCGCTCGTCACGCCAATAGCATGGTCCCGTGCGACGGTCTCGACAAAGCTGGGGTCGTCCGGGTTGGGGCGAAGCGTGATCGGGGTCGCGAAAAAGCCCTGCTTCGCAGCTGCCAACTCGCCGGCGAATCGCGCGTCATATCGTCCGTCAATATAGAGATTTGCCATGGCCGCATAGCTTGATGGCTGCTGCGGCGGCGCCCGATCCGAACGAAGCGCAAGGGCCGCCAAGCCGAGCAGAGCTACTGCGGCAAGGCCGATCGATACAAACCGGCGAAGTAGCCCTCTGCGCCGGCGTCCGGATTGGCTTCGAAGCACCTCGAGCATCCTAACGAACTAGAAAATTGACATATCCTCAAAGATACATTGTAAGCTACAATTCTCCCTAGGAGGGTAAGGTTACTTTTCCCTTCTTCTTGTTTTAATTACAGTTTCGCCTGATAGCTCGGCACGTTCGGATAGCTAAGTTATTTTTGATTGAGTTGTGGATACGATGACGATTTTATGGACTGAACGGACGTCCTCTCGTGATTCGTCGGCGGACACTCGCAATCCAGAACAAGCCCCTCCTTCGCCCTTTGGTTCAGGGTATAGCTGGCTTCGTCCTTCGGTTGTCGAACGGTTGGTGATGCTGACCGACGCAGCCCTGGTGATAATCGCCGGGATCGGCTGCGCAGTAGTTTACCACCTTCACGTGCACGCTGAAGTTGCCAAGATCAATCAATATGCCGCCGGGAGCCTCTTGGTCGCGCTCAATTTCGTCCTCCTTACCACCGTCCAGCACGGCTACCGCATCAAGACAATCACCAATTTGTTGCGTAGCTTCCGCCTGACGGTGTCAACTTGGACGGGCTTGTTCGGCGCTCTGCTCGCCATCGCCTTCACTATGAAGGTGAGCGAGGAATTTTCCCGCGCGACCACGATCTCGTTCTATTTGCTGGGCCTTGCCATGCTCTTGGCTTGGAAAACCGTCGCCGCGCGGGCGATCGCACGTGGCTTGCGCAGCGGCGCTTTCGCCAACAGTCCCGCCGTGATGATTGCTGAATTCGGCCTACCGGCCTCGTCCAACGCAATCCAGGACCTCGCCCAGCATGGCTATCGTCTGAGGCGCATCATGGAGATTCGCTCCAACGAGCTTGCATCGCCCCTTCTGCTTTCGGCGATCGCGCCCCGGCTCGACGAACTGGTCGGTTTTGCGCGGGAGAACCGGATCGAGCACGTCTTCCTGCTGATGAGCTGGAACCGTCAGCACGCGATCGACAGCATTCTAGACGCACTAAAAATCCTGCCCGTTCCCGTGCATCTGGTGCCAGACGCACATGCTGCGCGCTTCTTACGCCATCCGCTGCAAAGTACCGGCAACACCTGGACGGCCGAACTGCGCCGCGCACCGCTATCCTGGAAGGAACGAACGGTTAAGCGCACGCTAGACCTCCTGGGTGCCGGCCTTGCCCTGATCGTCTTCACCCCCGTGATGCTGATGACCGCCCTCCTCATCAAACTGACATCGAGAGGCCCGGTGTTCTTTCGCCAGACTCGCAATGGCTTCAACGGACGCGCCTTCAAGATCATCAAATTCCGCACCATGCGCGTCCTGGAGGACGGCCCGACCGTTCGCCAGGCGGAGAAGGACGATCCGCGCGTAACCCGCATCGGGAGGTGGCTGCGAAAGACGTCGATCGATGAGTTGCCACAGCTGTTCAACGTACTGAATGGCGACATGTCGCTGGTCGGTCCCCGTCCCCACGCTACCGCTCACAACACCAAATATGAGCAGATCATCGGCAATTACGCCTTCCGCCATCATGTGAAGCCCGGTATCACCGGCTGGGCGCAAGTTAATGGTTACCGTGGAGAAACCCGCGCCATCGAGCTGATGGAGAAGCGCGTGGAGCACGATTTGTGGTACGTCAACAATTGGAGCTTAAGGTTGGATGTTTGGATTCTGGCACGGACAGCCATCCTCACTCTGTTCAAGCCGAGTGCCTACTAAAGGTTCACGGAATCCCGTTCACTGAGTGAAAACCTTACACGCTGGATTTGCTATGCGATGGATGCTAGATTTGAGGGCGGCAGCGCTAGCACTGACCGGTGCCCATCCTAGCCTGATAGACACTTGAGTGCTCCAGCTTTGTCGCTCGCACGCACCGCAATTGGTTCTATCTGGTGGAGCATAGTGGAAAACGGCAGCTTGACTGCAGTTTCCTTTGTGACCCTTATCATCTTTGCCAAACTTCTCGAACCCAATGACTTCGGCTCTTACGCAGTAGCAGTGTCGGTAATCGAGGTCGCTGGCATCTTCACCAACATGCTGTTCCATGACGCCCTGGTGCGAGAGCCCAAGGCAAGCGACTCACACTTCAACGCGGCATTCACAGTATCGCTTCTCGTCAGCATTGTAGTCTTTGTCATCTTGCTGACCATATTCCCGCTTCTGGCGACCCTTGTGGGTGATTCGAGAATTGGCGACATCGGCCGCGTGCTCGGAGTTGGACTACTAATCGAAGCTCCAACGAGCATCTTGAACGCACGTCTGAGGAAAGAGTTCGGATTTCGACTTCTCGCAATTCGTACGCTGATTGGCCGAACTGCTGGAGCAGCAATCGGAATACTGGTAGCCTTGCAAGGATTTGGTATCTGGTCTTTGGTTATCCAATCGCTTTCGATGACGATCTTGGGCTGTGCCACCTTGGTTGTGTTGTCTGCGTGGCGCCCTCGTATGACAAGAGAACTGCGACCTCTGGCCGATGTGCTCAACTACAGCGTTGGAGCAGTCACGTCACTCGCAACCAACTTTGCTACCAAACGCGCTTTCATCTTCTTTGCGGGAGTATTTCTCGGGGTCGAAACAGTCGGTTTCCTTAACATCGCTTTTCGACTTGTCGATACGGTCTGGGCGATCTCTGCAACTGCCATTTCACAAGTAATGCTCCCTTTGATGGCTCGATTGCAAGACGAGCGGGAGCGACTTCTTAATTCATACAAAATCGTTCTCGGGATAGGGTGCAGTCTCATATATCCGCTCTTCGTAGGGATCGGCTGCGAAGCACGTGAACTGATCAGCGTAATCTTTGGAAATAAATGGCTGCCCGCGGCTGAGCCGGCGCTCTGGTTAAGTCTGCTGGTTTTTGTTCAAGCTCCTCGCCTATTCATGACATCGCTGTTGAGCGCCATCGGCGAGATCAAAGGTATCCGCTCTGCGAACCTCATAGCCCTTGCGTTTATGGCCGTAGCTATTGCCGTTACACGCCTAGCCGATACGAACTATGCACTATCAGTCTGGTCAAGCTGTGAATGCTTGGCGCTCGCAATGTTGATCATGCTTGTTTATCGCAAGTGCGGCCTCTCTCCGCACGAACATCTTCGGATCGTTATCCCCCCCGCGATCGCGTCGTGTCTGATGGCTGTCGCAATCAGCCTCACGCGACACCTCTTGCCAGATACACAGGCCGGCTTGAATATTCTACTTCTCTCGGTTGTCGGTTTCTTGGCTTACGCAGGACTGTCATTGCTCCACGCCAAGGATTCTCTGATGCTCGCAGTTGGGCTTTGGCGTACACATAAATATCGCCCGCCTACAACGGATTCATAAGGGCGTCGCGCCATGGCAACTCTCAGCAGCGCTCACCTTCAGGTGGCACCAGATCCCTCGGAACTGGCTTCCGTGATAATCTGTAACTACAACTATGAGAAATTTGTCGGAGAAGCCATTTCGAGTGCTCTCAACCTCGATTGGCCTCGCGTGGAAGTGATCGTCGTCGATGACGGCTCAACGGATCGGTCTCGAACCGTCATTGAATCATTTGCATCTCGCGGCATCAAAATGATTTTCCGAGCTAATCGAGGCCAAGCGAGCGCTGCTGAAGAAGGCTATCGCAATAGCCAAGGCAAGTGGATTCTTTTTCTCGATGCGGACGATACGGTCCATCCATCCCTGATCCGCGAAGCTCAGGCTGTGATGAGACCCGGCTGGTCGATGATCCAGTTTCAGATGAAACTGATGGACGAGACCGGCCGATTTCTCGGAAGCGTCTTCCCAAAGTACAATAAGCACACCACACCTGAGAAGATCAGGAGGTCGTTGGCCACCACGGCCAGCTATCCGACCCCCCCCGCGTCGGGAAACCTGCTTTCAAGACAGTTCCTCGACAAGATTATGCCGTTGCAACAAGATATGGATAGATTCATCGATAGCTATTTTTTGGCAACAGCCCCCTTACTGGGCGATGTAATAACGGTCCGCAAACCGTTGATTTCATACCGAATGCACGGCAAAAACGATGGAGCTCAACTGACTCTGGATGTCGCCCGCATAACACGCGATTTGCGAAAACACATCACGCGCACTGGTTACGGAGCCGAGCTCGCGCGCAACTTTGGCATCGAAGTCGCCCCCGACCGATGGCGTTACGGATTCTATAATCTTGCAATGCGTATCGCGTCTCTGCGGCTCGCCCGTGAAAACCATCCGGTTCAAAACGATACAATCTTGAGATGCCTGAGAGATGGTGTAGTTGCTACCTGCAGTCTGCAGGGGCTCACCCCGTCGAGACATGTGGCAATGTCACTTTGGCTCGTATGTGTTGCCTTGGCGCCGAAAAGGATTGCCACCGTTCTCGTTTCTTGGCGCTTCGCCCCCATGTCTCGTCCCCGATTTGTGCAGCGAACGGTTCAGTCGGCCTGAGCAATCAGAGGCTGAATTCAGCACCTCTGTCTGGGTTGATCGCGCAAATTTGCGGGAACCAACGACCGTCGGTCCTTATGCACTAGGCTCAACATCCAAACCAACAGCACGAAGTCAGGTTTCAAGATATTTCCAGCACTGATCCAAGCATATAGAACAGCGTTGCAAATCTCGGGGCGAAGCCGACTTGAATACAGCCGGCCGGCAAAGAGCGCTACGACGACGCAAAAGCCGGCCACACCATACTCGTAGATCAGCTTTGCCCAAGTTGGATCGTTGATTTCATACTTCAGTTGAAGAGCGGCAACCGTACGAAGGTAACTTCCGCTCCCGTTTCCAAGCCAGATCGCAGCGCTGCCCTTCTCAACGCTCCGCTCCAGCATCTGAAGCGGAGCCACAAATCGCGCATAGCCGCTTGAGCCCCGGCTGTCGAGTTCTGATAAACGATCAAGCCACAAGCTCAATCCAGGAATCTCGGACCCGTACGCGAGCAACGCAAAAAGAACCACGAGTGCGGCTACGAAAAGCGGCGCTTTTCTGAGAGAGGTCGGCACGAGAAAGGCCACTATGACAATCAGGATACCCGAGCCGGAGATCGACGATAGCAGACCCCCGAGCAGGAGAACGATCAGAAACAACCTTCGCCTGGAATGATATTCAAGCAAGAAGCCAATTGCGGTCAGAATCGAAAGCGTCGCCGATTCTCTTAGGAAGAAGCCATTGGCCTTGACGATGCCGCCGCTCTCTCTGAAAAATGAGTAAGTGCCAGCTCCACGGATTTCGTCGGGCAAGATGAAAGCAATATTGGTCAAGCCCGAGGCCTTGAATATATTCACTGCCAGCAGCTGAAGAACGGCTATTGCGGCTATGACCGCTACTAGAAGAATGAATGTGGATTGAACGTATTCGCTGACACGCTCCATTTTCTCGCGGTGAGCTAGTCTGACAGAAAACGGAGCATAGAGGCAAAGGAGCAAAAAGAGCGAACTCCACGAGGTCGGCTCCGCCGAATAGACTATACGACTTGAGCCGACCGTCGCGATAGCCAGCCAAAGTACAGCAATCGAAACTTCCAGCGCCGCAAAGCCAGAACCCAGAAGATAGACACTTAACGCTAGATAGCAAAATAGATCGGTCGAGGCGGGAAAGTCGCCAATATTGATGGCAATCTGTGAGAGGAATAGCAGCGAAGCAACGGAGCACCAGATTGCGAACTTCGCGAGCCGGGTCAGTTCCGTCCCGGCTCGACCTTGCACGGATTGATATTGGCTCTCCCAAGATGTCGAAGAGGCCTGAACTCTTGCTATCATTTCACGGCGCCAAGTTCGACAAGCAGTGGCCTAGTGTACTGAAAACCTGCCAGCGGTCTCAACTCCATTACCTCAAAAAGACGCGGCTCATCCGCTCTGTTCCCGCGGCCAACCCAAACCGTTGCGCCGCCAAGCTTTGAAGTTCAATTTGACTAGCGTTGAGAGCTTCCAGATCATCGATGTTGCGCACTATGAGGTCGCCAATCTCACTGAGATTCTCGGCCTCAAACATCGCTGAGCGCTCCTCTGGCGCCATGCCCGTCAGAGCGGGTCGCAAGCCAAAGATTGGCAAGCCGGCAAAGGCATAGTCGAGAATCTTCAATTTGAAACCTCCTCCCAAAACCTCGGCGACCAACCCGCCCCTACACTTGTCAAGGAGCGGCCGCACATCGGGCATGCGGCCATGGAAAGTCACAAAAGGATCCCCCTCATGCCTCGCTCGAATGGCTTCCGGCACCGCACCAACAACTTGAAGGCTGATTGTATTCCGCCGGAGAGTTGGGACAAGCCCGTCCAGTATCTG
This sequence comes from Bradyrhizobium ottawaense, assembly GCF_002278135.3. Classification (NCBI taxonomy): domain Bacteria; kingdom Pseudomonadati; phylum Pseudomonadota; class Alphaproteobacteria; order Hyphomicrobiales; family Nitrobacteraceae; genus Bradyrhizobium; species Bradyrhizobium ottawaense. The sequence continues at coordinate 6,701,240 of NZ_CP029425.2, forward strand.
TTGCAAGTTTCGCTGCTTTGCAGCCCATTCGAAAGATCCCAGCAGCACCAGAGCTCGCGGACAGGTCTCAACAATAGTGCGGCGAGGGTTCACCGGACCGAGATGGACGGGGGGAATGACATGGATATTGCGGGAGAACCGATCAAAGTACGAAGCATCGTCGCTCGTAATACAAATCACTGCATCGGCAAGCTCTACAATCTTCCGCTCTAGCCGCCGATACTTCTCAGCATCCAGTCTCATGACGACTCGTCGAGCGAGGCCCTCGAACTCTTGCGCGACCAGCGGGCGAACCAAGCCCTCCGCGTTGTGCGCTATATAGCAGATCGGTACACGGCAATCCTCCAACATATCTAGAACGCCGGCCGAATTTGCGTGATCGATGACGATCCAGTCCCAAGTCCTGCCCAAGAGATTGCCTAGATCTTTCCGAACTTGCGCAGAGGCAAGCTGGTATGCGTCTCTGGGCAGTGAAGAGATGAGGCTTCCGAGACCCAACCCGGGTGTAGGTCGGACCATACTGCACGTTACCCCGGGCAGGCCAAACAGCTTATCGTCGCTTCTGTGACCATCTCGTTGGGTGCCGAAGACATGAACAGCCGCTTGTCGGGAAGTGACAAGAGCCTCAAGTAGCCCGGCCGAATAGAGCGCGTCGCCACTGTAGAGTGGCGATGGGACACGTCCAGAAATCCAGAGAATTTGCTTCAAGAACAGCCCCTCACGAATGTGACCCCGCCCGGCCGCCTACTCCCGCAGCGAAACACGCTGTGATTGCTCCTGAAGCAGACAAGTTCATTCAACTACGAAATGCCCCCCCCGAGACGGCTCCGAACATTCGACCACCATTGCGTCCTCGAGAAACGTATTTCGATTAATCTCCGCACCAACCAAGCAGGCAGTAGCGTTATACTGCATATCCAGGTCGCGTGTTTGAGGGCGACGCTCGGTCGAAAGTGACCACGACCTATCGCGATTATGCCCTTGGCCCACAGGTCGAAGAGAGATCTGTTTCGATCACTCTCATCCTCGCGCGATAACTTACGCGCCATGATCCGATAGTTCACAAACACCAATTCGTTGTCGAGCAAGTCCCCGGTCGGCAGTTGATGTCCAAGACGATCTGCATGCTCCCGCAAAATGTCGAACTCCTGCTTGCGATACCTGATTCTAGATGCAAAATCCGGAATGAAAGCAACCTTGCCGCTGCTATTCTTTCGACTGTTATTGCGTTGATGCACGCGGTACTGCCCTTGCGGATCTGAGATAGTGACAATCCTTCCGTAGAGCGGAGCGATGGTGTTGAGAACCCCATCCAAGGAGACCGGCGGGCTGACCGGCATCACTTGTTTCAGAAAATCGCGGGAGTATGCGTTTCCCGAAGTCACTGGCCAACGATACGTACCCGTTTCATTGAACTCGCGAGCCAGCTCTACCTCTGTTATGGCCCTGCGGGAAAAGTCTGGCATACGCCTACCGAGGCGACGACCGCGCTCATCGACAACATCCAGGTCGAATTGAACCTTTACAACGCCAGAACGTAAGGCCTTTTCCACGCGCTCCACGGCCATTGGATAAAACGTATCGTCGGCGTCCAGGTACATAACAATTTGGCCGGTGGAGCTGGCATAACCGCTATTCGTGACGCTCCTTATACCTTGGTTGGATTGAAACACCGACTGAACGCGCTCTCCGTAGGAGCGAATGATGTCACGGGATGAATCGGTGGACCCGTCATCGATCACGATAATTTCGTCCGGCAGACGGGTCTGTGACAGCACGCTTTCGATGGCGTGCCCGACGTATTCCTCGTAATTATAGTTCGTTATGATAACGCTGATTGTTGGTCGAAGAGTCATTCGAATCCCTGGTCTCGCTGACAGCGCCGGAAGGAAAATCAGGAAATGGCCTCTGAGAGCTACCGTTCTATTGCTTCATTCAAAACCGCGGTCAGAATTCTGACGTCAATCTTAATTCTCATTTCGCTCGCGACGGGGTCGGCTACCGCAGGCGGCTGGAAGCTGGTATTTGCGGATGAGTTCAGCACCGACACCCTGGACAGGGACAAATGGGCCACTCGTTATATTTACGAAAATGAAACGTTGGATCACTTCAAGGACGAGGTTCAGCGCTATCGAGATAGTCACCTTCTCTCGGATGGCGTTCTGAGCTTGATCGCCAAGAAGGGAAGTTCGAGCCGCTTCGATTCTGGTATGATCCGGACATATCAAACCTTTTACTATGGATATTTCGAAGCCCGCGTTTTCCTGCCCAAAGGAAAGGGGATCTGGCCAGCCTTTTGGCTGCTAGGCGACTATGATCGGGACGGACAAACCTGGCACCCACCGGAAATCGATATCTTTGAATACGTCATAAACGAGCACGACGACAAAGATACGATGTTGCACTCAGGAGCTCAAGATAAGGCTCCAGCGAGCGTGTACACGTACGTTGACTCCTCCTTCGATGCCCGCCGCAATCAGATGCGTGTGGACGCTCCTCTGAACGCAGGATGGCACACCGCGGGCTTGGTTTGGGCCCCCGAGAGGATTTCGTTCTTTTGGGACGGACGACTGATTTATTCTCGCCCCTACCGTTGGCTACGTCCTGACGGCGTACTAGGTCCGCCAGCCCAGGTAATCTTGAATTTTGCAATAGGTGGTGCCGGATGGGCCGGCCGGCACGGGATCGACGAGTCCGCGTTCCCCCAGGCGTTCAAAATAGACTACGTTCACGTTTGCCAATTCACTGCCTCAAACGAAGGCTCCCGACTTTGTGGTGGAAGCGAAGCCACTCCTGATCCAGTTCAGTTTTCGTACGAAACTGAGCATAGCGATATGCCAAAGCCAACGTTTTTGCCTCCTCGAGCCACTCTTGCACGCTATTCGTTGGGGGCTACTCTCTTGTCTGACGAGGGCCCCACCGAGCTCGAAGTCCCCATTAGACTGCCGGACGATACATGGCGAGATGAGACGATTAACATCTTTCTGCTTGATGAGACCACCAATGCTCGTAGTACATTGTATGCGAAACAAGCGAGGCATCTTGGACAGCGTGGCGCGGATGGTACCAACACAATTCGCTTGTCACTTCCGACACTTCCTCAACGGGGGGATTTCGCACTGTTGGCGGAAATATCGTCGAGCGGAAAGGAAACGCAAGGTTGGCACGTTCCGCTGGCCTGTGACACCGGGATTAAGCAACCGCTCAAGTTCAAGACCTGTCGCCTACTAAGCCTGCGGCGGCGATAACAAGCGCTATCGTTGCCTCATTGAATACTTAAACAGCTTTACGCCTGTCATCGTCCCTAGGATCACGTCGGACCTGGCATAGCTGGCAAGGGTTGTGTCCATACATCTATCAGAACTCGCGTAGCATACAGTCACCTTCACCAGCCGAGGGCAGTTGTTTTTAATACTGACGACGTGATCAAAGACACTGGGTTGGGTTACATGCGCCCTTGCCGCTGCTTCAACATCCAAACAGGGTCTACCAAGCGCATCCCGTATTACTGTCGATCCTGATTGCTCAGCAGGTCCTTGAAAAGTCAATCTCGGCGGATTGTGTGAGGGCGTTTGCGCATACCCAACAGACGGAAACGACAGCAGCAGACCGACTGCAGCCGCCATCCATGATATGTCCATCGTCATTGACGCCATGTCCTCTCATCGATTTCAACCCCCGGAACACGGACCTTCAGTCCCTCTTTGGCTAACCGTCTTGCAAAAGACTCGCGTGGAACGACGTTTACAATTGCAATGCTGGCTAGCAGGCGCTCCCTTTGCATCCAACCCACGCCCATCAGGTTCAGTGCGGCGGCATCCGTAAATTCGCTATCCACCATGCCAGTAAACTCCGAGACCACTCTTTGTTGCATGGTCCCGGTCAAATTCGAAAAGGTGGCGAGAGCCAGCGTGTTTCGTCGAAGCGCGATCCAGCCCTCGATGGGACCAGTGGCGTAAGATTGGGAGAGATATTCAAGGGTCTTCTCATCAAAACCGCGATGAGCGGTATCCATGGAGTACAGCATCAGCCAAAGAAAGGAATCGGCTGGGTTGAACTCGAGTGAAGACCTAATCTTTGTATCTGCCACGGCTGCTTCGTGGTCGGCCTCCTCCGCGCTCATTCGCCCTGTTGCTTCTTCAGCAATCCGCAGCCGGATCAGTGCTTCCGCGCGTGCGACATCATTGCGCGCGATCGTTGGCCTAGCTTGAGCTTGCAGCAAGGCCCCCATCCCATTCACCGCACCCGGCTTGAAGCGGTCACCAGCAAGTATGCGCGCTATTGGCTCCTTGGCTGGTACCGCCGCCCAAAACGCGGGCAGCGCTTCGAGGGGCCAGATGACCCCAATAATACCCAACAACAACAGCAAGGACCTCAGACACGCAAAAAAAGGCATTCTCGCACGACGTCTATCGAGGCAATAACGCAGCCCTTAGACCAGAGCAGCACGACCGCACCGGGCTCGCTATTCCACATACCCATAACGGGCATAATATTTTTGATAGTAATAGCGCCCATGATAGGACTCATAGCGTGATAGGAGCTTGGTATCGGCCTTGTTCAGCACTACGCCCAAAAGCTTGTCCTGGATCTCCGGCGCTCCACGCAAATTGTGCCGTACGACGTCGATCTTGGTCTTGCCCCACTCCACGACGAAAATGTACGAATCGACGAAGTGGGTAGTGACACGCACGTCCACCACGGGCGCCATCGGCGGCATGTCGAGTACCACGTAATCATACTTCGTACGCAGCGCCGCGACGAGATCGCGCATCGGCTTGGAGGCTAGAATCTCGTTGGTATGCAGGAGCCTCGAAGTTGCGCCGGCGGGTAAGATCGCGAGCTGGGTTTGAGGATCGACGGCGACGACATCCTCGAGTCGAGCCTTGTTCGCAACCACGTCGACTAGACCGGCCTGCGCGTCCGGGATCAAGGCGCGGGACAGCGAGGGGTTGCGCAGATCTGCATCGATCAGAATCACCCTCGCTCCACCATGGGCAATGAGCTGCGCAAGGTTGGTCGAAAGGGTGCTCTTGCCCTCGTTAGGCAGGGTCGAGGTCACCGCCAGCACGCGGTTGTCGCGCACGATGGAGTTTAAGTCTATGGCAACTTTCAGCGATCGCACCGCCTCCGAGAAGCGTGATAAAGGATTGTCGACGACAAAGCGCAGGAAGTCCGGCTGCGGATTGCTATTCCTCCGGCTGAGCTTGCCGCCTAATACTGGCGTCGACACGGCACTGCCGAGCGCCGGAACGATCGCCACGCAGTTGGCTCCCAGCTGCTCCTCGACTTGCGCGGTCGTACGGAACACGCTGTCAGCGTACTCGCGAGCCACGGCGACCCCGAAGCTCAGCATCAAGCCGGCAAGCAAGCTTGCCGCGAGAATGACCAGTGTCTTTGGAGCGCTTTTGACCAGCGGTGTAGTCGCCGCACTAATCACACGGGCCTCGGTGATCGGAAACGACTGCTGTTGTACGCTCTCCATGTAACGCTGGAGGAAATTATCATACATCGCCTGGTAGCTCTGCGCGCTGCTCTCGAGTTCGCGGAGTTGCACCTGTGCTTGGTTGGTAAGCTGCGACTCCGACACGACATTGGCGAGGCTGGACTTGATCGCCTCTTCGCGGGTCATCGCGATGTCGTAATCGCTCTTGTACGATTCCTGGATGCGCTTCAGCTCGTCGATGACATTCTTCTTGATCTCGGCCATCTGCCGACGCAGGTTGACCGCGGCAAGGTGCTCGGAGCCGTACTTCATTGACCAGATCGACTCTTTGGAGGCCATGTCGACATATTGCCCGCGCAGCTTGACGATGGTGTCGTTCTTCAGTGCATCGGCGACGTTGGCGTCCGGGATCTCCTGCTTGAGGATGTCGTTGATGCGGTCAAGCCGGGCCTTGGCCTCAGCAGTGGAGGCATGCGCCAGCACCAGCTGGCTGTTGACCTCCGCGAGTTGCTGTTCATTCATCAGCCGCCCGCCGGTGTCGACGATATTGTTCGCAGTCTTGAAGTCCACCACCGCCCTCTGCGCGGCTGAGGCTTGTGTGCGCAACTCCTTGATGCGGTCCTGTAGCCAGACGCTTGCGCGGCGAGTCGCTTGATACTTAGCCTCGAGCTGGTCGACAATGTACGCGTCCGCGATCGCATTCGTAATCCGAGCGGCCTTTTGCGGATCGCGCGAGGTGAAGCCGATTTCCATCACATAGGTAACACCGATGCGCTTGATGTATCGGTTGCTCTCGAAACGCTGAAGGGCTTTACGCGTGAGCTCGAACTCAGAAGGGGCGAGGCCCGAGGAGAACAGGCTGGTCACCGAGCCGAGGATAACGCCGAGCAGGCCCGCACCGCTGCCCGCGAATTCGGGATCCTCCGTGAGATGAAGATCCCGGATCACACTCAGGCTGATGTTTTCGGATTTCAGGATTTCGACCTGGGTTTCCACCGTAGCCGAGTCGATGGCCACGTCGCCTAGCACCGACTGCTGCTGAAAGAGCTGGACCTTGCGGGTGTCAATCACCATCGAGGCGCTTGAGGTGAACAACGGCGCGGCGGTGAAGAGATAAAGCAGCGCCAGGATCACGCAGGCCGACACGATCGCAAGCATCGTCGGAAATTGACGGCGAACAATGTCGAGATATGAGGTCAGCGTGTGGGAAGAGTACCCGCTCAACTCGGCGAAATCGCGGTTGATCTCCGAGCCCGGCCTATTTACCTGCAGCATCAAGCAAATTCCTGAAGAAAAATCGATGGTTCTCAAGGGCCGGAAAGTCTGCCAACTACACCGGAGGGGGCGGAACGAACCAGATCCTAAAGCCAACAAGTAGAGACTATCACATTGTCGATTGCAGTTGAACGTGGTTGATATCGCGCGAAGCGCGACCGACGCAGCATCTGTCGTGAACCTTAACAGCGCAAAAGCAAAGCGGCGCCCAATGGCGCCGCTGCCGTCAAGTCTCAAAGGGCCGGCCGCAGAACCAGACCGGTCAGCGCGGGCTCACACTGTTCGTGGAGCTGCCGACGCCGCCATTGCCGGGGTTGGGTGCGTTGTTAGCGGTCGTGTTACTGCCGAACGTCGTGCCGCCCCCGCCGTTGCCACCGCTGGCCAAGCCGCTAGTGCCGGTTGGGCCGCCGGCGCCGGTGCCGCCGCCGCCCGCGCCGCCGGTCGCAGCGATCGCAACGTCGCCGGTCGCGGCCTGATAGGCAGCGATCACGTCGGGATTACCAGTGCCGGCGATAGCGGCCTGAATCTCGTTGCCATAGGCCTGGTCCTGCTGCGCCGCCATACGGGCGACCAGTGCGAGGCCTCCAACGATCGCGCGCATCTGATCCTTGGTGGTCGCGGGGTCCTTCAGCAGTGCGATCAGGCCCGGCAGCGTAGTCGGATCGGAGGCGCCGAGGTCGCGTACGCGCGAGATAAGCTGCGGGCCGCCGGTCGCATATTGCTGCAACAGGCTAGTGGGGGATGCCTTGAAGTCGGAAATGACGGTGGCCGGCAGCTGGCGCTGCGGCGGGTAAATGGCGGCGCTGGCGGCCGACGAAATCGTCGCGGCGAGGGCCGCAGCGGCAGCCACGCGAAGCGCAATCCTGATAACGCTCATAAATCAACCTCCAAAAAATCAGCTGCCCCGATTTGCTTCCTCGCCCGGGCAAATGGCCATGCAGTGCAGGAACCTATCCGAAGTGAAAAGGGCTGTCCATTTATTCTAAAGACTTCGTAAACGACGCGACTGCTTCAAATCTAGACACTTTTGTGAAGCTGGCGCACCCGAGCCGGGGCAGCGTCAGCGGTTGTCGGACGGCCCTCGCCTCGCCGCCTGGTAGCGCCCGCCTCCGCCATCGCCCGACCCTCCTGGTGCGGAAGGACTGCGCCAGGCCCGCGCCAAAAAGCGCAAAGAATGGAATGCTGTAGCCCGGCACCTGCAGCGTGAAGTCGAGGCACGAATGCAGCAGCGACAGCGTCGCGGTCGCCACCGCCGCCAGCGGGATGATGGCATCGCGCCGGCGTCCGAACACGCCCCTGGCCAGGACGAGCAGCATGATGGCCCAGCCGAGCGCCACCAGCAGCGCCATCGGAATGCCCACCTCGGAGGCAAGCTCCAGCGGCGTCGAATGCGCGGCGTCCCAAACGCCGCGAATCGAGATGTTGGGGCTGCGATACGGCGGAAAGGCCCATTGGAAGGTGCCCATGCCGGTGCCGAACCAGGGATTGTCGCCGATGATCCGCAGCGTCGATTTCCAGGCCTCGATGCGGCCTTCGTCGACCAGGCCCTGGCTGTCGAAGCGGCTGGAGACGCGGCCGCCGAGCAGCTGCAAGAGGCCGAGCGCGACGGTGAGGCCCGAGCCCAGCGAGATCCAGATGCCGGTGCGCGGCGGCAGGTCTTTCCTCAGGAACAGCGTGAACGCGACGATCATCGCGAGCAGCGACAGCCCGACGCCGGCGCGCGAGGTCGTCATGAACATCGCCATCAGGCAGATGAGCAGGCAGCCAAGCTGCGGCAGGATCTCTTTTGGCAGGATCGTGCGCACATCGAGCGACAGGCGTTTCCATTCGATGTGCCGCTCAGGGAGGCGGCGCCGAACATCCTCCAGGATCAGCAGCATCCAGATCACCGCGCAGGAGCCGAAATAGGCCGCCGCCGTGTTACGGTTGATGAAGGTGCCGGTGACGCTGCCGAGATAGGCCGTCTTGTCCCGCCACAGGATCATGGTGGGCTCGATCAGGAACGAGAGCACGCCGTAGAGGGCGTAGGCCGCACCCGAGATCGCGATCACCCACAGCATGCGGCGTGCGCGGTCGCGGTTCGCTCCGACAGTGATGCCGAGAACGACGGCGAGGATGTTGGCGAGCGGCGCACCGAGCGCAAAGAACGCCTCGTTCTTCACGATGGAAGCAGACGGGGCGATCGGCAGGCCCAGCAGCTCCGCGGCCTGTTTCCAGATCGGCTGGAATGTCGCGACCCAGGGATGGTCGGAGAGCTGCTCATGCAGCACGAAGGCGTAAGCGGCGACGATCACGCCGATGCCGGCGAGCAGCCACAGATGCGGTGCCCGCAGATCGCGCGTCGGCGCGAAGATCACCGCGATCCCGAGGCACAGGCACCAGAACGCGATCGACAGATCATTGGTCGAGCCGAACGGAAACGGCGCGCCGGCCACCACAGAGAACAGGATGAAGGTCGCGGGCAGGCTCCATGACCAACGAATCCTGAACCAGTCTATGTTGGGAGGCCAAAGGCGCATCGTGCTGTCTTAAGGCGGGCCTTGCTTGAGCTTAGAGGAAGCAATCGATCGGATAGATCTTCAGATCCACGTTGAGGCGGCTGTTCCGGGTCTGCGCCCGGAATGCCAAGAATACCCCAAAGCTATCACTGCCCGGATCGAGTTTTATTCCAGGGGTTAATTCGTCGGGCGGGACCAGGACGCCGATGTGCCGGTTGATGGCCAAAATCTCGATCCGCCCCTCCCCCTCGCCGAAATGCCCGCCGAGCTGCGTCACCGTGACTTTGGGCAGGCCGCGGCGCTGATGACAGACCTCCTCCTCCCATAGCTTGGTCTGCTGGACCAGCGGCTTTCCCGCACCATCGGGGACAACGATATCCGGGAAGGACGGGCGCAGCATTCCGAAGAACTTGCTCTCCTTGGAGTTCGCCGACAGCCGGACCGTGAACGACAGCTCGCCCTTGGCTCCCTTGAGGCGCGACAAGACAGGAGCGTCAGGCTCCGCGGAGACCATCACGTCGATGCGGTGGCGGACGCCCAGCTCTGCAGCGGCGCCGAGAGCCTGCCCGAGCGGTGCAAGCCCGAAGCCGACGGGGACGAGAGCCAAAAGACGGCAAAGTGTCCGAAAGCGCATGAAGCCCCTTGCAACAGTGCGGGGTGCCCGATGACCGGCGCCTGCCCAGTGGCGCCTTGATCTTTCCCGAACTCGTAGCCGCAGCAGAACCGCTTCGATCTAAACGAAAATGGCACCGGGACAAAGCCCCGGTGCCATCGGTTTCGCTGGATCAAGTCGGCGTCTTACGGCGCCAGCTTGACGTTGTTGCGGAAGATCAGGGCGTCGTTGGAGAGATTCACCGCATCCGAGCCGGTGGCCATGATCACGCGCAGGAACTGCAGGAATTTCGTAACTTCGACGTTGCGGGAGTTCGAGACGTAGATCACGTCGCCGTTCTTCATCATGACCTTGGTGGTAAGGAAGAAGCCACCGGGATCGCGGAGGTTCACGTTGAAGATGACCGGAACGGTTTCGGAAGTGTACTTGCTGACGTCAATGCCGAGCTGGGCCGCAACCTCGCGCGGCTCGCGGCGATAGAGATAGACGGCGGCCGGATCGGCCTGACCATCCAGAAGACCACCGGCCTTGCCGACGGCTTCGCCGAGATTGATGCGCCAGGCATCGAAGTTGAACTCGCCGCTCTGGCCGCTGGCGCCGAACGCCAGGAACTTCTGCTGCTCGCGATAGACGTAGATGCTGTCGTCGGGGCGAACATAAACGTTGTTCTCGGGCGCCATCACGAGATTTTCGAACGGCACGGTGGCCCGCCGTCCGCCACGCTCCAGCATGACCCAGGTCTCGAAGCCCTGGCCCTTGATGCCGCCGGCGCGGGTGATCGCATCGAGCACGCGATCCTTCGCACCCGCCGCGCTGGCGGGATAACGCGCCGGCGAATTGACTTCGCCGAGCACGCTGATGAGCTGGGTGCGCTGCGAGGACATCGCCACGACCGCCTGCGGCTCGATCGCGCGGTTGCCGATCTTGTCGACGATCGCGCGCTGAATTTGGACCGCCGTAAGCCCCGCAGCCTTGATCTGGCCGGCATAGGGCACGGTGATGAAGCCGTCATTGTCGACCGACTGATCGGGGATCGTCACATAGTTACCCGGACGGACGCCGGCTTCCGCCGGGATAAACAGACCGCCTGCTGCGGCTTCGAAGATGGTGACGCTGACGACGTCGCCGATGCCGAACACGATGCTGGCGGGCGGACGGCGGTCGGTGAACACACCGGCGAGGCCCTTGGGCTCATGGGTGTGCAGGATCTTCACGGTGGCCGGATTGAGCGGCACCAGCTCGTAGGCCGGAGCGTTTTCAGTCTGAATCTTGTTGTTGACGTCGTCCGTCAGCGGACCCGAGCCGGGATTGGTCGAGCACGCTCCGAGCGCCAAAGCGGCGGCCAGCAACGCTGGCTTCAACACATAGGTCTTAGCAATAAATGACATGAATCGCGCCCGAGGGTCCCCAAGTGACGTAGATTGGTACGGCCTAGGGGGTGGTGCGACAAGGGTTCCCGGTGGTTAATGGAGCAATCGGTCGGCTACTGTTGCGTGCGGGCCACTCTTTGGGGCTTGGTTTAACCCTTTGTGACTATTTGTTGTATTTCGTGTGCCCGGTCGGCGAGCAAACGGCCCAACTCAAGGGCTCCGTGTGTCGAGCGCGAGGCTTCTTGACCTCTCTCCGCTCTGCTAAGTCTGGGCCGTTAAGGATAGGAACTCCCATTGTCTGGCCTCCTTCTTGTCCCGCTGTTGGCAGGCTCCCTCCTTGGCGCGGCTGATCGCCCCTGGGGCTCTGCTACCTCCTGCGCTGGCAGCGCGCGGTCCTCGTGCCAGGGCGCACCCATTGTCGAGGTGGCCGCCCCCGCCCCCTCCTCCGTCTGGAAGTTCAGCCGCACGCAAGGGGGCAAGGATGGCGAAAGCTTCGCGGCCATCACGAAGACCGCGGATACCACTCAATCCGACCCGGACTTTGCCGGCCTCATCGTCCGCTGTGCGCCAAAGGGCAAGATCGACGTGCTGGTGGCCCTGATCCGGCCCTTCCCGCCGCGGAGCCGCCCCAAGGTCACCATCGCCGCGAGCGGCGGCGGTACCCTGACCTTTGACGCCAGCATGGCGGCCGCAGGCGCCGCGGTGCTGCTGCCCGACGAGGTTTCGGCCTTTGCCGCCGGCAAGTGGCAGACGACGGCCTCGCTGTCGGTGGTGGTCAGGGAAAGCGACAGCGAGATCAAGGGCGTGGTGGCCCTGAACGGCTTGCGGGAGGCCTATCATTCGCTGCTGGCAAATTGCAGCCAATAGGCCAAATTTAGCCATACAGCTTAAGGGTCTTTTTAGGGTGGGGAACCTAGGGTCCGAAGCACGGAGAGTGTTTCGGATGACCGCGCTTTTGATTTTCAGCTTTCTCGTAGGTGCCGTACTGGGCCAACGCTTTCGCGTCTTGGTCCTGCTGCCGTTGACCTTCGTCATGGTGCTCACCGCCGTCCCGGTCGGCTTGATGCTCGATCTCACGTTGCTCGAGAGCCTCAAAGGCGTGGCACTCGCGGCCATCGCCCTTCAGGGCGGCTATCTCTTCGGCTCGGCGGCGCGCTTTGGCCTTGCCGCCGCACGTGCCGCCCGCGTCTTCGGCCGTCCGATCAAGGCCACCCGCTGATCTCGCCGATCAACGCCGCGACGAGCCCGCGCGCAAATGGCCCAAGGTTCACGGTTTAAGGTTTAAGCGTTGGACCGAGGCAGGCCTCTGTTTGAAAACCACCCGCTCGCTTGTATGGTGACCTGACCGTTTCAGGATTCCCTTCGAGCGCGCCGTTTGTCCCTCGCTTATTTTGCCCTCATCGTTTCCATCGTCTCCGCTTCCGCTCTCGAAATCGCCGGCGCCAAGTTCGGTGCGTATCTCGGGACGATGGCCGCCGCGCTAAGCTTGTTGGCGGCCACCACGAGCGCGCGAAAAGCCGATTACGACCACTATGTCCGCGCGACCTCCTGGGGCCGCTGGATCCCGATCGCCATTCCGCTGTCCATCGCGGCCCAACTCGCCCCTCTTCCACTGAGCTTTGCCCATCCGATCTGGGCCAGCACGCACGATGCCGTAGGTGGCCTGCCGTTCGGACCGATCACGGCCGATATCGGCCTGACCGTCAGCGCGCTGCTGCTGGCGCTTGCGGCGATCTCGTTGCTCGGCGTCACCATCCTGGTGGTCCGCAACCGCAGCCGTGCCGAGCTGGTTCTCTTTGTGCTGAGCGGCGTAACCGCGGTCTCCGCCTTGATGTTGGACCTGCATCGGCTGTCGCCGGCGCTTGCGGCGACCGTTCCCGCTGATCTCACGGCAACCATGGCCGGCCTCGGTCTCATGCTCAATCTGGCGGTGATGCAGCTCGCTGCCGAACGGGCCGAGACGCATCACTCGGTCCTTCGCTCGGTGGCGATCGGCCTTTGCGGGCTTATGGGCACACTGGCAAGCGCGCTTGCGGTGTTCGGCCTGTCGGGCACGAACAGCGCGATCGCAGCAAGCTTTGGCATTGTGCTGATCCTGCTGATCCTCGTCATTCGCAGGCTCGATCTATCACCGCTCGCAGCGGGCGCCTTGTCGGCCGCCGCCTTGATCGGGGCTGCGATCGTCCTGTCATTCCTGTTCGAAAAGGGCTCCGGACCGGTCCTCTTGCGGCTCGTCCCGGATGTGGGGGCTGAAACGCGGGCCGCGCTGGAGCGGATGTTGACCGACACGCGCTGGTTCGGCGCGGGCGCCGGGACCTTTGCTGCGGTGGGCCGGATCTACCAGAGCGATGTCGGAGCCGCTTTGACCGCGCCGTCGACAGCCACGGCGGTCTTTGCTGGCACGGGATGGATCGGCCTGGCGGCCGCTCTGGCGGTGAGCTCGATCGCGCTGTTGCGCCTGTTCTTCGGCGCCTTGCAGCGCGGACGCGACTCGTTCTTCCCTGCGGCCGCCGCAGCCTGTGTTTTGTTTGCGCTGGTTCAGAGCTTCGCAGGGCCCGGATTGCTGCGGCCCGCAGCAATCCTGTGCCTTGCAGTGATCGTGGGACTGGGGCTGTCGCAGAGCGTCAGCCAATCCGGATCACGATAGAGCGCGGGTGATCAGACCGCGCGATCGCCGAGTGAGGCCCAATAGTTCGGGTTCTTGGGCGACTGAATGCGGACCCAGCGATAGGGCTTCTTCGACCACGGCAGAATGTGGCCGGAGAGATTGTCCAGCACGAGATCGCCGGCGAAGGTGCGAACCACGACCACGAGATGATGCTCGCCCCAGGTGGTCACGACCTCGCTGAGCAGCACCGAGCGCGCCGGAAAGCCCTTGGCGATCAGTTCGTGGCGTTTTGTCACAGCGTAATCGTTGCAGTCGCCGCTGGTCGGATGCAGCAGCCACTTCTCGCCGCGCAGCCCTTCCAGATTGGCCTCGGGACGGATGGCGGTATTGACCTTCTGGTTGACCTCTTGCATCTGCGCCAGCCGCTCCGCCGTAAGCTTCAGGCGCCCGCCCCTGAACACGATGTGCTGCGGCCGCGGCTTGCACTCGTCCTTGTACTTCAGGCAAAACAGCGTGAACGCCATTGGCGCCAGCGTCGGCTGGTCGAACTTGATGTACTGGATGGCCCCGCGCAGCCCCAAAGGCGCACCGACGAATGCGGCTTCAGCGCGCTGCTGCACCCCCGCAGCAACGACGATGGCGGCCACGGCCGCCAGGAACTTTACAACTTTGCGCATGTCGCGCTCCCCGTTCTTGTTGGGGAGACGCTACGCGGGACGTCTTGAAATACGGCTCAAAAGCCGCGCGATCCTTTAATCAAAATGCGGGCGCCTTGGTCGGAAACAATTAAGAATACCGATGTGTGACTTGTTCTGCTAAGAGCCATCGCGACGTTCCGCTCGTGACGCTGGAAGCGATTCGACCGACCTGATGGGCCTTTCCTCACGCTTTCGAAAGAAGACCAAGCCTCGGCTTCCCGACGGCGTTCGCGTCTATGCCATCGGCGACGTGCACGGCCGCGCCGATCTGCTTCAATCGCTGTTAACCGTCATCGACGTCGATCTGGCCCGCTCGGCCCCCGAACGGGCCATCCAGGTCTTTCTCGGCGACTACGTCGACCGCGGCCCGGACTCGCGCGCCGTTCTTGATCTGTTGATCGAACGCTCGAAAACACACGAGACGGTTTGCCTCAAGGGCAACCACGAAATCTTCCTGCTCGAGGTCCTCAAGGATCCGGCCCGCCTGCAGGAGTGGCGCCACTATGGCGGCCTGCTGACGCTGGTCTCCTACGGCATCACGCCGACCATGAATCCGTCCGCGGAGCAGCAGGTCGAGCTGATCGAAGGACTGAGGCGCGCACTACCGCCCGAGCACCTGGCGTTCCTGCAGCAATTGCCTTCGTCCTTTACCTGCGGCGACTTCTTCTTCGTCCATGCCGGCGTCAAGCCTGGCGTGCCGCTCGAACGCCAGAAGGATGAAGATATGCTCTGGATCCGCGAGGAATTCCTGGCGTCCGAGGAGCGCTTCGGCAAATATATCGTCCACGGTCACACGCCGGTCAGCGTGCCCGATATTCGCCCGAACCGCATCAACATCGACACCGGCGCCTATGCGACCGGAAACTTGACGCTGCTGACGATCCAAGGTGATAGTCTGCTCGCAATTTAAGAGCCCTGCTCTCGTTTCAATCCCGTGCTCGCTTCGCCCTCACAGGCCTCGTCGATTTCATCATGAACCGCATGTTCCTGCTTCGCGTCATCGGCATCTGCACCGCGATCGTGCTGGCGCTTCATGCCGGCATGGAATTCTACGGCGATCTCGTCCGACCGAACTTTCGCGCGAGTGATTTGTTCTCGGGCGAGATTCCGCCCGAGAAGGCCAAGCTGGCCGCCGGCGGTGTCTTGGCATCGGTTTCGCTGGATGGGGACCTGCTCGCGAACTACGCGGCGGCACTGGCCGCTGACGTTCTGCACCGTCCTTCAACCGATGCGGCCGGGCGGGCCAGCGAGAACAAGGCCGCCCAAGGCGCCGTCGTCGCTGCCTTGAAAGTATCACCAATCAGGCCCGCGCTCTGGCTCACGCTCGGCACGCTGCAGGCGCAGGCTGGCGAAGCGGCGACGCCGGCTGTGAAGATGTCCTACTTGACCGGATCGGTGCCGATCGACGTCGCCTTCGCTCGCGTCCGGACCGTGACCTCGGGCGCGGCTGCAACGGACGAGGAGATCAAGCTGCTGGCGCAATCCGACATCCGCGCGGCGCTAGCCAATCGCTCGCGTTACGAGCCGCTGCTGATCGCGGCCTATGTGCAGGCAACTCCGCAAGGCAAGGCGCTGCTGCTCGACACCACGAAAGTGACCGATCCCAAGTTCAACGAGATCTTGCGGCGGTACTGAATTTCAGCGCACCGATTTCGGGTTGACCGGCACGAAGTCCTGATCGCGGCGCGGTTGGTCGGATCGCCCCTGATAGACGAACATGCCCTTCTTGGTCGTGACGATATCGCCTCGCTGCAGGCTATCGTCGCGGAGAAGGCGTTCGGTCGCGACAAGGTCCGGATCTTCCGGAATCGGCTTGTAGAGTTCGGGATGCTCCCGCCGCTCGCGCGAAGCTTCCTTGGCTCGGCGCCGTGCGTCCTCGATCCGCTGCCGCCATTCGTCGCGCGTCACTTCCGGCTCGCTTGGTGGAAGATAGTCGTTGATGGATGGCTCCGGCTCAGTCTGAGCACGACATGAGAGCGGGTAGGCAGAGAGGGCGAATCCGACAGCGGCGGCCACGGCCGCCTGAACCGGCGCGCGCCCGGATATCCAGCGATCCGATGTGGACTTGCCGCGAATGTATCGCACTCCGATGACTCCCAAACGGGCCGAGCAGCATCCAGCGGCCCCCTCAACTTCAGCTCATGCGGCTGCCAATTGCAAGATTTTAGGAACGCTGCGCCGTCCCATCAAAAGTCGAAAACAACCCCATGCACAGTAGCCGGCGCCAACCATTTCAATCAGTTACGCCTTTCCCGAAATCCGATTTGATCCGTCGGGCAAAACAGAGGTAGGATGGCAGGATCTGGAGAGAGCCGACCGGATGATCGCGCTTTCCGAGATCCACGTGTGATGAGCGGCTCAAAGGCAAACAGCTGCGTTCCAAGACCACGTTAAATCGTCGCCGTTAGATTTCGGCATAAGCTGGCGGAGTTGCCGAGAATGCGTACAGGACCGGTATTGCTGTCAGGTGTTGTCCTCGCGGCGTCCGCCATGTCTGGCCTCGCGGCGCAGGCGAGCCCCATCTGCATCAAGGAACGGACGCCGTTCGCGTTGTCGCACGATACGGTGAAATGGACGATGTCGATCGCGCCTGGCGCGGAGTGCATCCAGGGCCTGCGCTGGTCGTACATGCAGATCTTCAAGGTATCGGTCGTGAGCGGGCCATCACGGGGACAATTGGCGGTGGTTGGGTCCGGCTTCCGCTATTCGGCAGAAGCCGGGGCGCCCGGCAGCGACAAGTTCACGCTGCTGATCTCGGGCAAGAACCGTCAGGTTGCGGGGACATCGACACTGGAGGTCGAGGTCAATCCGCAATAGCCGGCCCTGCGTCTTGGCGGTGTTCAGCGCGACTAACGGCGGCTAGAGCCACTGCCCCGGGTTCTATTCCCGTGATAGGGTCGGGCGTATCCGCCGCCCCTCGTCACGGGGGGCTCGATCCGGCTCGGGATGTTACGCGTCGCGTTGGGCGGCGCGGGCTGCGACGGATTGACAATGGTCACGTTGCGGTTGGGCGTCGAAGGATCGTTGACGCCCTGGGCCCAGGCAGCGGCGGGCACAAGCAACGCAATGGCGATCAGAACTGGTCGTTTCATACGATATCTCCCGAGCATGAACGTCAGGGAGGCGATCACCGTTCCTTCACGGTTCGTTGGGTGAACCTTAGCGGGGGACGGCAACCAGCTTGCCGTCCCGCCAGACACCCTGGGCCGACTTTCCAGCAGGCAGCCTGCCTGAAAGGTTCCGAACGGCGGTCGGCCGCGAGGCAGCCTGATTGGTCTGCGCCTTTTTCGTGGGGGTCGTGATGATGCTCGAGCTCGTGGTGTTGGCCTGATCCTTGGTCCCTTGCGCAACGGCAGGCGAAACCACGAAGGTCAAAACCGTGAGGACTGCTAGAACGCCGCGCATGGTCGAGCACCAGAAAGAGAAGAGCTTGGCGAAATGTCACAGGTTCTCGCCCAAAAGCAAGCACCTTCGAACACCGCGCGAGGCCTTTGCGGACCCGCCAATCGAAGCCAAACCGGCTCAACTCGAGACGTTTGAAGCGGAAAGACCTAGCGAAATAGCCCTATCCGGGCTACTTGATCGGCCTTGATGACCGACTCCGGTGAAACTGCAGCCAACGCTCCCTCGGCGCAACAGATCAAAGCCGGGTTTATCCGTCTCCTGTCGAGCCGCATCCGCGCCGTATCCGACGATCCCCGGCAGATGCGGGAGATTGTCTATGAGCTGGCGCGCGTCAAGCTTATGGAGCAATTTACGCATGCCGACGCGCGGGAATCGCGCGAGTTTCAGCAAGTCCTCGAACGTGCCATCAAGGAGGTCGAGCGTTCCTTCGAGCGTAGCGCCGCGTCTGAGCCGCAAAAAATTGCGGCAACCGCAGCTCCGGTTCCCCCGTCCGTCCAGACCCCCGCTCCCCCGCCTATTCCGATATCGTCACCCGTTTCCGCTTCGCCGCCTGCTGCGAAGGACGCGGAAGCCGCGCGCCGTCCCGTGGCTTCGCAGCCCAAGCGGAGCGGCGCCTTCACTTTCCTGGTTCGACTGGCCGGCATTCTCCTGCTCATGGCCGGCGCCAGCAGCGCGGTGATCTATTGGCCGCGTTTGAGGACGCAAGTGGCCGCACTGTCACAGTTGGTGCTGCCATCCGAGCGCGCGCCGGGCAGCCCCGAGCCCCGGCCGGCCCCCGTCCCGACCCCGTCGGAGAGCGCGAGTGTCGAACGATCGCCCGACAGCGCAAAGGAGCCGGCGCCACCTGCACACCCCTCCATGCCTTTGCCGACGACCTTCGGCGTCTACGCGCTGAACGAGGGGCAACTCCAGGAACTGAAGCCGGTCCCCGGGAAGATTCCAGACCGCCGCGTTGCGATCTCGGCGGCCATCAACACGCCGAGTGCAACGACCCTGACAAGCGGAGATGTCAACTTCATCGTGTTCAGGCCGGACGGAAGCATTGAGGCAAGCGTGACCGAGGTTCGAGTCGTCGCGAAGGTGTCCCGGTCAATGGGCGTCGATGCCTCCGGCAAGGCCGCCATAGTCAGCGCGGGCGATTCCTGGGTCATTCGCAGCATGTCCTACCCCTACAAAGTGGGGCCGGTCGAGGATCAGCAGAGGATGCTGTTGCTGCAACCGGAGCAGGACGGCTTCACGCTTTCGCCGGGCCGCTACATCGTCGTCGTCAAAGGCATCGGCTACGATTTCACCGTGGCCGGGACGATCACCGATCCCAACCAATGCGTCGAACGCATCAACGCGGCGAACGGCGCGTTCTATTCTCCCTGCCCGCCGCCGCGTTAGATCGACGGCCGCTACTTACTAGGCTTGCCGTCCTTGGCCGCCTCCGCCGGCACGTCGTCGACCTTACCGTTGTTCGCGACGCATTTTTGGAAATATGCGCGCTGATCCTTGGCCGTTCCCTTGGCACTCCCGGCCGCCGGGTTGCCGATTTGCCTGGGCGGAAAGGCCTTGGCCACCGCCGCTTCGCATGCGCGCGCCACTTCGGCAGTGATGGCCGACGCCGTCGCCGGCGCAGCCAACGTCAACACGCATGCCAATCCAACCAACCTTCGCATATTCCTGACCGGCACCTTGCTGCTCCCTCGAAGCGTGAATGCTTGCCGGGACCATAGCAAAAAGGATCGACGCGCCAAACGGCAAAGCGGCGCCGAATTGTCACGCGGTCTGCCCTGGGCGTCTCGAAGGATGGCCGAGCGCGCGCAGCAAGAACTCCAATACTAGCTGTTGAGCTGCGGCGGCTTGAAATTCGGAAAACGCGTGAGCATTGCGGTCTTGACGAACTTCAAATGAGCAATGGTGCTTGCCAGCTCCTTGAGCCGCCGCTGGCCATTGGAGATGTCCGCCGCGAAGAGATCCTGGTGATGATTGTCGAGCGCCTCCCGCTCGAGGTACTCGTCGGTGCCGTTTCCAAAGGTGACGGATGCTCGCGCCAGCGCGTCATCGACACGTCGACTAAGGCCGACCTGCTCCCTCTCCGCATCTCGTAGCGCGGTGTCGATGGCGACCATAACGGCGTCGACCCTCGCGCGGTCTGTCTCCGCATCACGCTCGGCGGAGCGGGCTTTGAAGCCCTTGTCCTCACGGCGGGAGCCGAGGAGGTTGTGCGCGCGTGCTCTCAGGAACAGCTGAAACATGTGGGCCATCCCCATTTTCGAGATCTAAGCCGCTACCATCGGTCAGGCATAGTTAACAAAGCCTAAATCCTGCGTCCGCCCCGCCTGGCTTTGTGCGATCCAGGCCCGCCAGGCTCCTTCGTGCTTGGAATAGAGCTCGAGCCACCGAACGTCGTCAACCGCGGCCGCTCCCGTGCCTGCGCGGGCTTCGGCCACGATTTGCACCGTTTCCTTCGGTGCAAGATCCAGCGCCTCGAATTCCGCCGTCTCCTCCAGCGACAGGCCTATCAGAACACGATGCCCTTGCGCGTCAACAAAATATCTGCGCGGCGCGTTCTGCCGTTGATCAATCATTTGAATGACCCTCGCTCATGATCCAAGGACCTGGAAGATCTCTCAGATGCCGGCCATAGCTACAAACAAACGCAATCAAAATAAGAGCGCAAGTCGTCGCGCCCAGCAACGCAATCAGCCACGTCATCTACGCCTACCCGCGCGCCCTCCGGAAATAGAGGACTCGAATTCGCAATGAACTGATCCGTCTTAGGTTGCCTTTCCTGGGCCCTCAAGGACGGCGACAGATTAACCTAACCGCACATGGTTATTTCGACTTCGCCACGACCATGGGGCAATACGCGCGCAGTCCCGCGGTTACGATGGCCGCTGGGTACGACCGGCTTCCATCGAGGCGGGGGTATAGGGTGCGTAAAGACGATATCGTGCCGATCGCTTCCGCGAACGCCACGCCCGTACGCCATAGCCGCAGCCAAAGCCCGCGGCGAAAATCGAAATCAAAACCAAGGCAGCTAACATTGGAATGTTCCCACGTTTGCCGGAACGTTCCTCCCGCGCTCATTTTCATCTTTTCGTTGTGTCGACTTCAAGATCGTCACCGCTGAAACTTTTGTCAGACGAAGATGAAGTTTGTGCAACGTGATGCTTGAAGATTGGTCGGCACGCGAGGGCACAGAGCGCGGAGAAGAGGCTCAGTTCTTTTTACCAGAACTCGACAGGCCGACACCATGAACCCTCGTTCATTTGGCGCTTCAAACGTTGGACCGGCGCGGCTGAAAGCGACCGTCGGAAGGCGCGCATCGGATTCGCCAGCGAAACACCGTGGTTATACGGAGCGTCGCGCGTCGATTTCATCGCGGTAAGGTTGAGCAGTTAGCTTAATCCGCGTTGTTTGTTGCGAAGTCTCACCGATCGCATATCCATCTTCGCACCGGGCTCCCCCAAGCCCGGCCCCACCCAAGCAAAGCCGTCGAGCGAACATGGGTCGCTTGGCGGCTTTGTCGTTGTGTCGACAAGAGGATGATTTCGGTTATGGCGCGCAAGCCCTGGTCGTTCAAAGAAGACCGCCGGCTCATGGAGCTGGCCAAGTCTTCGGCTTCGCTGGAAGAGGCGGCGAAGGTTCTCGGACGCTCGCCTGATGCGATCAAGCGCATGGCATTGCGGCTTGGTCTTTCGCTGAAGCCTAAGACCGGGAAGAAGGGCTAGTCTTGGAAACAGTTCGTCGAGGACCCGTCCAGCTTTTCACAATGCAGGACGGAACCAAAGCAATCACTGGGTGTTATCCAGACTTCGCAGTGAGGTCTGGCAGTGGTCCATTTTGCCATTTCCGCAATGTTGATTTGGCTGGCGATTAACATCGCTTTT
This sequence comes from Bradyrhizobium ottawaense, assembly GCF_002278135.3. NCBI lineage: Bacteria > Pseudomonadati > Pseudomonadota > Alphaproteobacteria > Hyphomicrobiales > Nitrobacteraceae > Bradyrhizobium > Bradyrhizobium ottawaense. The sequence goes on from NZ_CP029425.2 coordinate 6,723,031, forward strand.
GTGGTGCTTCGGCTGCGGGTCGCCAGTGATCCCGCCGCGCCCCACACCGACAGGTCAGGCAGAGCTTATCCAGAGGCCGTCTCCGCCCGCCCCCGATGAGCGCGACCAAGCGTCCTGCCTTCAGTCCGCCCGGCCTATTCAGACCTAGTTGCGCGTCTTCTTCTGGGAACCCATCCCGGGGCTGGTGCCGTAGTTGGGTGTCCCCGTCCCCTTGAAAGCACCACCCATGCTGTCCGAACCGGAATTCGTCGCCGTGCCGCTGCGGGTAGTGGGCTGATTGCCCGATGGCTGGTCTTTGGTTCCCTGCGCCCAAGCCACGGAGATTCCGACGACCAACGACAGGAGGAGGCTTAACGTCCTGATCATACTGCTCAACTTTCAATGCTCGGGCCGCGCGACCATCAGTCAGGCAACCACTCGGTAGCCCTTCCGGACCGGTCCGCCCGTTAAACCCTATCTTAGCCCCCGCTGGCTAGAATCAATTCCCAAAATCAATTCCCAAGATCAGTCACGAAGCCTCTCCTGATTTCCGCCTGGACCGGATGAGATTACAGCGGCCGAACCTCTCGTTTGCGGCGCTCGTTATTGCGAGCACGATGGCGTTCGGGCTGGCGGGCCATTTTGCGGCAGACGGCGTCATTCGCCACCAGCAGGCGCACCAACTGAACGAGCTGACCGAGGTCGTTCTGCGCCGCTCCGAGTTTGCGGTCGATTTCGCCGCGGCCAGCCTCGACGAACTCGCCAACCGTGATCTTGCCAGCTGCGCGCCGGCAGCGCTGCAAGCCATCCGGCTCCACGTTTACCAGCGCTCGGCGATCAAGGACGTCCGTCTCGTCAACCCGGACGGATCGGTGATCTGCTCGGCCTATTCCGAGACGCTGGAGTTCGACAAGGGATGGGCGGATCGCCGCGACATGCTGCCCTCGCACGACAAGACGCTCTCGCTGTTCCGCGTGGAGCAGTTCGGCGGCGACGCATTGGGCGTGCTCAGGGACGTCAATCGCAGCTCCGCGCTGGTCGCCATCGTCGGCATCAACGCCGGCCTGTTCGATCTCATGCCCGCCGAGCTGCGCGCACACAGCGAGGTGATCCTCGCCTTGAGCAATGGCGAGAAGCTCGGCGAATTCCGGCTCGACGCCGACAGGCCCCTGTCAGAGCCGATCAGCTTCGACAGGCATTCCACGCGCTTCCCGCTTCACGCCACGATCCGGCTCGAGCACGCCGTGCTTTCGAGCTGGAACAGCGAGGCCTATTGGCCGGCGCTCGCGGTGGCCCTTGGGCTTGGCGCACTGTTCGGCATCCTGCTGGCACGCAGCCGCCGGATGGAAGGACCGGTCGCCGATCTCGATCGCGGCCTCGCGGCCGGCGAATTCAAACCATACTACCAACCCATCTTCGACCTCAGGACGGGCCGGATCACGGGCTGCGAGATTCTGGCGCGCTGGGTTCGTCGGGACGGCTCGGTGGTGCCGCCGATGAACTTCATTCCGCTGGCCGAATCCAGCGGGCGCATCCAGGTGATGACCTGGCAGATCCTGAAATCGGCACTCGCCGACCTGCAGGGCGTGCTGAAGGCGGACAAGACCTTCGAGATGTCCGTGAATGTCGTGCCCAAGCACCTGCTGAGTGCCGGCTTCGTCGAGACGCTGCGTCGCACGGTCCTGGCGGCGAGAATCTCCGCACGCCAGATCGTGGTTGAAGTCACCGAACGCGACGAGCTCGACGATCTCGCGCACGCCGCGACCGTCGTGGCCGAATTGCGCGACCACGGCTTCCGCGTCGCAATCGACGACGTCGGCGTGGGTCACAGCGGTCTGTCGCGGCTGAAGGGGCTCGGCGCCAACACGATCAAGATCGACAAGTTCTTCGTCGACACCATCACCGTGGATGCATCGACCACGACGATCGTCGAGATGTTGGTCGCGCTGGCCAAGGACTTCCGCATGACGGTCGTAGCAGAAGGAATCGAGACCGAGGAGCAGCGCCGCGCCCTGATCGCCTCCGGCGTCGAGGAAGGACAGGGCTATCTCGTCGCCGCACCGCTGCCCTATGCGAAATTCAGCGAGTTGGTCGATTCACGCCGCCACTCCGCATCCGCAGCGCCGGCCGGCGGCGTCCTGGTGGCCTGACCATCTTCGCTGCACGGCCTCCCGGCCGGCGATGGCGGCCAGGTTTTGGGCAGTCCTTGCCCCGGAAGAACGACGAGGCGCTTTAACGATATTCTCGTCTTTCGAAGCGGAATGGCCCTCGAGCCGCTATGGTGGGCCATGCGTCGAAATCACCTCATCGCAGCCGCGGGAATCTGCCTTGCCCTCATCGCCTATGCCACCCTGGCAAGGCTGGCGGGGCGGCCGGCGCTGATGGGGCATCACGAGGCCTACTGGATCGTCGTCATCGAGCGCTTCAGCGCCTATGGCCTGTTGGGCTTCCTGCTGGCCTTCCTGTTGCCCGGCCGGCTCGCTTTGGCCTGCTCGCTCGTCATCGCAGTCGCAATGGGACTGGAAGTCCTGCAAACGCTGACCCCCGATCGTGATCCGGGTTTCCTGGACGTGCTGCAGAAGGCGGCAGGAGGCACCGTCGGCGTCATCCTCGCCCAGACGATCCTGGCCTTCTTACCTCGGCCGCCAGCCTGAGGCCCACGGCGCTGACAAATTCGTCAGCGCCAAAGCATGATCCGGAAAAGTGCGCAGCGGTTTTCCGAAAGATCATGCGTAAGCAACAACCTAAAGCGTGATGACGATCCATCCTAATCGCATCGCGCTTTAGGGCGACATCCCCTACTTCATCATCTGCCCGCGCAATTCGCCGCCTGGGTTCGCGGCCGTATGAATGTTCGCGTACCATTTGCCGGCCAACAGGTCCGCCGCCTGGGCATCCGTGAGCGTGGCGCTGCCCTGGATAGGACTCTGGACCGTCTTGAAGGGCAAAGCGATGCCGGCGTTCTTGCCCGCATCACCGGGGCCATGAAAATGGGCGCCCATCGCCGGACCAGTCAGATTGGCAAACGTAATCGTATAGGTCAGAACTTTGGTCTGGGTGTCGAACGCGGCCTCGGCCTTGCCCGAACCGGACGAGCCGTTCGGAGGCACTTCATTGCTGCCCTTGAGGTCGGCCTGCAGCTTGACGACCTCCGCACGTGACGGCGCGGTTGTGACGATCAGCAGCCCACCGAGCATCACCGTTCCCAACAGCGTCACGCCGACCCAATACTTGGCTTTCCTCATGGCATTCTCCTACAGGCTCTACGGCCCGATGCGGTTGAAACCCCGGCCCCGGCTTGAAATTCCGGAGACGAGTCTATGCCTGATTCGCCAAAGGCTATCGGAGATACCACCGGCGTCGCTGTCGCCGCCGGTCCGAGGATATCGCGCGAAGCGGGCTACGCTGCCCCGCGCTCGCGGAACCCGGTCGGGGCCAGGAGTTCGGCCATCTGCCTGTGCGTGCTCTGGAGCGCGGCGATGGCGCCGTCGAGATCGAAATCCGCCTCGCGAACGGACGCGAAGAACCTGGCCGTCAGCGCGAGGTCAAGCTTGACGCGCGTTGCGCCGTCGCGGCTCTTGCGACGGTCGAGCGACAGATGGATGGCCCGCATTCTGGCTTCTGCCGGCGTACAGCCGCTGAGTGTCGCCAGTTCGTCGTATGTCATCCAGATCTGAGGCATGTTCTCGTCCGTCCCTGATTGCCGCCTCATCCTAGATCTCTGCGCCTAAATGCACCGTTGCCGCGCCGCGGTCGCAGCCCGCTTCGCTGCGATAGCGTCAACGCAAGACTAAGATGCGGGAGGCCTGGAAGGCGCGGGAAATTGGCGCGGCCGCGAACGGCTGTCGAGGCCCTTGGGCAATTTGTCATTGAGCTTCACGACGGCGCCTCGAGCCTCCGTCGCCGGCGCATCCTCCTGGCTGTAGATCAGCGTCACCTCGAACATCACGTCGGGCGCTTCCCTGGCCGTTCCGGAGCAGGTCGCCATCGCACCGCTGCACACGCCGGCGAGGCGGACCTCGACCTCGTCCAGACCGAACACGGTCGGCGGCCCCTCGGCATAGCGCCGCGTGGTCAGGACGGCCGTGAAGCGCTGGTCGTCACCGAACTGATAGGAGCCGCCATAGGTAAAGAAGCTGTCGCTGCCGGAAATCCGTCCGTCCGCCAGATGCACGATGCCCGTACCCTGGCCGCGCGGGGTCCTGAACCAGGCCGCATATTTGCCGTCTCTCATCATGGAAATGTCCGCCGTAGAATTCACTGGTATTTGCAACCAACTCTGGGGCGCGACAATGACCGACGCGGCGAGTATTCCGCGACGGTTAACGCCCTGCAAAGCCAACCCGTCAAATTGCCACCGCAGCACGCGGCGACGCCGTCAGAACAATTCTATGCCGTCATCCGCGGTCTCGACCGCCTCGACGCGGCGCGTCGCGGCGATCGACTTAAGTCCTACCGCTTGCAGGAATTCACGATGAACGTCCCGCTCACGCTCCATCGTGTAGCGCGCGAAGAGATCGTCGAGGATCGCCTGATCCCGCAGCTCCGGCTGTAGCAGCTGCGCCCCGGTGCTCGCAGTCTCGAGCCGCGCGGCGACCGCAGGCAAGGCTGCGGAGCTTTCGCCGAGCCTGGTCATCAGACCCTGGGCCGAATTCATCAGCCTCTCGAACTCCGCGCCTTCGTCGACGAGCCGGCTCATCAGCTTGCCGAGCCGTTCATTGCCGGCCTCGACCTCGCGCAGGGCCTGAAGGATTTGCGGCTCGAGCTTGGCAAGCTGGGTGGGATCACCCTGCACGCGGAGCTCCTTCAGCTCATTGGCCGAGCGCTCGATGCCATCGAGCACGGGCCTCAGGCGCCCCGCCCCCGCGGAGACCTGGTCGGCGGTCGCCTTGAGCTCGTTGGCGATGACGACGAAGGCGCTGCCGCGGCTGCCGAGATGGCTCGCCTTGAGGCCGGCATTCATTCCGATCAGCGTGATGTCGACGGTCGCCTCGGCAAGCCCGGCGATCGCCTGGCGAAATTTCGTCAGCGTGTCCTCGACGATCGCGAGCGCATCGTCGACCGAGCGGCCGGCACTCTCGCAGGTGGCGATCAGGGTCGATGCGTGTGCCAGCGTCTGCTTGATGCGCGTCAGGAACGACGACGAGCCGCCCTCCTCGCCGCCGAACAGCGTGCGGCCGTGGCCGACGACGCTGCCAGCATCGTGCAGGATCGCCGTCAGTGCGCCGACGATCTGACCGACGTCACCGCCGAACTCGCGCTGGGCATCCCTGAGCTGGGCCGCCTGCAACCGGCAAATCGCACCCACGCCGTCATCGCTCGGCATCGTTTCAGGAACGAGGCTCGGCGCGGATTCCGACGCAAGGCCGAGGCCATGGGACACGTGCTCGAGACGCTGACGCGTGCTGTCGCCCGCCTGCAGCGAGATGATCGCGCTGCCGACCGCCTCGGCGATCTTCCTGGTGCTGGCACTGGCGCGGTCGGCCAAATGGCTGCTCTTGCTGCGCTGGTCGCGTAACCCCGAATAGGCCGCGCCGAGCTCGGCGCTTTCCGACACCAATTGGGCCCGATACCGGCTCTCGAACTCCTTCTGCCGGCCGGAGGCGGTGGCAACCGCTTCGGACAGGCGCTGCTGGTCCCGCGCGCAGCCTTCGATCGAGCGCTGCACGGCCCTGCCGAGATCGTAGGCTTCCTGGGTGAAGGCGAGAAAGCCCTCGCGGTCGCCGTCGAGCGAGGCCGCCTCGATCCGCGCGCTGCGCGCGATGATGGTGATCATCCCGATGTGCTTAAACAGCGGCTTGAGCAACGAAGACGCCTCTGCCGTGCTCTTGCCGATCGTCTCCAGCAGCGCGCTCTCCGCCGGCAGCGCCTGCGCCAACTCGCTCAACCGCGCCGCGATCTCCTGCAGCGCCGTTGCGGCGCCCTCGATCTCGGCGCCGGAAAGCTCACCTGAGAGCGTAGCTAAGCCCTGGTTCAGCTCCTTGAAGATGAGGTGGCCGCGTCCGAGTTCCTGACCGACGCGCGCAAAGACGTCCTCGATGCGCGAGGAGACGTCCTCGATCGCGGTGGTTGCCTCGGTGAGTGTGTTGGCCGGAACGGGCGACATGGCCATCAACCTGCCACCGCGGCGTGCCCGGCCTGATACCAGAGCATGATCTCCCGCGGGATGTGATGCAGCGAAACGACCTTTTCGACGCCGCCATGGGCGATGGCTTCCTTGGGCATGCCGAACACCACGCAGCTCTCTTCGTCCTGCGCCCGCGTTGAGGCGCCGAGCTTGCGCATCTCCAGCATCCCGCGCGCGCCGTCGTCGCCCATCCCCGTCATGATGACGCCGAGCGCGTTGGCGCCGGCATGCTGGGCCGCCGAGCGGAACAACACGTCGACTGAGGGGCGATGCCGCGACACCGGCGGACCGTCCTTGATCGCGATCTGGTAGCGCAGACCGATGCGCTGGAGCAGCATGTGGCGGGCGCCGGGCGCGATATAGGCGCAGCCCGGCAACACCGGCTCACCGTCCTCGGCTTCCTTGACCTTGATCTGGCAGACGCCGTCGAGACGCTTGGCAAAGGCCGCGGTGAAGCCTGCCGGCATGTGCTGGACGATGAGAAGCGGCGGACAGTGCGCCGGCAGCATCTCGAGGACATCGTTGAGCGCCTCGGTCCCGCCGGTCGACGCACCGATACAGACGATGCGCTCCGTCGTCGGCCGGACCCTGCCCTGCACCGGCGGCGGGATGATGGCGTCGGCGGTCAGCTTCTTCTCGATGGACCGGCGTTCCGCACGCGGGCGCACCCGCGCGCGCGCAGCCGACTTCACCGCCTCGCGCAGCCGTGTCGAGCATTCGAGCAGCGCCTGCCGCGTATCGATCTTCGGCTTCGGCACGATGTCGACCGCGCCCGCCTCGAACGCCTCGAACATCACGTTCGAGCCCTCTTCGGTCAGCGAGGAGCAGATGATCACCGGGATCGGGCGCTGCGCCATGATCTTGCGCAGGAACGTCATGCCGTCCATGCGCGGCATTTCCAGGTCGAGGATCATCACGTCGGGGATCTCGTTCTGGAGGCGCTTCGCCGCCACGAAAGGATCGGAGGCCGCTCCCATCACCTCGATATCGGGATCGTCGTTGAGAATCGTCTGCAGGATTTGGCGCACCGACGCCGAATCGTCCACGATCAGTACGCGAACCTTCTCCCTCGGCATCTTGGTTGCGCTCCGGCTAGACCTGGAAAATGGTTGGCTGAACCTGCTTCAGCCCGGGCACGGCACTGTGAATCATCGATTCCGAATGTCCGACCAGCAAATAGCCGCCCGGACGCAAATGGCTGCACAGTTGCTCGACCACCTTGCGCTGGGTCTCGCGCTCGAAATAGATCAGGACGTTGCGGCAGAAGATGATGTCGACATCGCGATCGACCGGATAGGACTTGTCCATGAGGTTCATCCTCATGAAATGTGTCGCGCGCCGCAGCTCGGGTACGACCCGCACCTCACCGCGCGACTTGTCCCGCGACGTCGAAAAATATCGTTTCACGAATTGCTCCGGCACCGGGCCGAGCACGTCGCGCGTGTAGATCGCCGTCTTGGCGAGGCGCAGCACCGCGGTCGAGATGTCGGTCCCGAGAATGCGGTACTGGAAGCGCGATCCGTTCCGCGTCATGTCGTCCAGCACCATCGCGGTGGTGTAGGCCTCCATGCCGGTGGAGCTCGCCGAGCTCCAGATCTTCAGGTTCGCGTTCTTGCGTCCATGCGACTTGAGCAGGCCGGGGATCGCGACGTCGCGCATGAAGGTGAAGTGCTGCGGCTCGCGGAAGAAGTCGGTCTTGTTGGTCGTCACCACATCGATGAGATGGGTGAGCTCGGTATCGAAATGATCCGCCTCAAACAGGTTCTCGACATATTCGTTGAGACCGGTGAAGTTGAGCGCGCGCACGCGCTTGTGCAGCCGCCCCTCCAGCATCAGCCGCTTGCCCTGCGGCAGCTTGATGCCGACCTGGCCCTCGATCAGTTCGGCGATGGTGCGGAAGTGGCGGTCCGATAGATGCTCGGCCGTATCCTGTGCAGCGGGCATCATGGCCGCCAGCCCCGGTCCGCAACGGCCACCTGCACTGAATGTCGGGCCGTACGGGCCATCTCGAATCCTACGCGTTTAAACAACCGCTGAAAGAAGACCGGTCCACCGTCCCGGGGCAGACCGGCCCGCAAAAGTCCTAGCGCTGGAAATCGGCGTCCCGATCGTCCTCGCCGTCATGCATGTCGAAGGCAAAACCGCCGCCACCGGCAACCTTCACGGCGCGGGCCGGCCTGGCCTGCACGACCTTTTTCGCCGGACGCTCGGCAGCCGCCATGGTGGCCGCCTTGGCGCGCAGCTGGCTCACAGCCCGGTCGATCGGCGCCGGTGCCTGGCTCTTCACGCCGTGCTCGATGCGGAAATAGGCGATGGTGGACTGAAGCTGTTCGGCCTGCGAAGCGAGCTCCTCAGAGGTCGACGACACCTGCTCGGACGCGCTGGCGTTCTGCTGGCCGACCTTGTCGAGCTGCTGGATCGCCTGGTTGATCTGAGCCGATCCGACGTCCTGCTCGCGGCAGGCCGCGGTGATCTCCTCAACGAGCTCGGCGGTCTTCTTGATGTCAGGGACCAGCTTGGAGAGCATGGAGCCCGCCTCCTGCGCCACCTTGACGGTGTCGGCCGAGAGCGTGCCGATCTCGGCCGCGGCGGCCTGGCTGCGCTCGGCGAGCTTGCGCACTTCGGAGGCGACCACCGCAAAGCCCTTGCCGTGCTCGCCGGCGCGCGCGGCCTCGACCGCGGCGTTGAGCGCGAGCAGATCGGTCTGGCGTGCGATCTCCTGCACGATCGTGATCTTCTCGGCGATGGTCTGCATCGCGTTGACGGCGCGGCCAACGGCAGCGCCGCTTGCCTCCGCGTCCTTGGCGGATTGCGCGGCGATCTTCTCGGTCTGGTTGGCGTTGTCGGCGTTCTGCTTCACGTTCGAGGCCATCTCCTCCATCGAGGAGGACGCTTCCTCGGCGGACGAGGCCTGCTCGGTCGCGCCCTGCGACAGCTGCTCGGCGCTCGCCGAGAGCTCCTGGCTGCCGGCCGAGACGTTCTGCGCCGCGGTCAGCGCTTCGGACACGATCTGGCGAAGCTTCTCCACCATGCGCTCGAGCGCAAGGCCCAGCGTGTCCTTGTCCGACAGCGGCTTGGCTTCGATCGTGAGGTTGCCCTGCGCGATCTCGTTGGCGACGGCCGCGGTGGAGTTCAGATTGGCGGTCATCGCGTTCAGAGATTTCACGAGATCGCCGATCTCGTCGTTGCTGGACGTATCGATCTTGTGGCTGAGATCGCCGATCGCGACGGCATCCGCCAGCCCGACCGCCTTGGCGAGGGACCGGCTGATATTGATCGAGATCCAGACTGCGCCGATCGCGGCAACGATGAGCGAGACGATGACGAGGACGATCAGAACCAACTGGGCGCGACGGCTGTCTTCGTTGGACTGCACGGCCTGCTCGGCCATCTGCCTCTTCGTATTGGCGACATAGGCTCCCATCGCCTCCGTCGCATCTGCAACCACCTTGCGCCCGTCACCCATCGAGCGCTCGGTTGCCTTGGTCTTATCGGTCTTTGCCAGCCTGATCGTCTCTTCCTGATAGACGTTCATTCGGGCGTAGGCGCTGGCGAAGTTGTCGAGCAGCTTCTTGCCGCCTTCGCTGGCGAGGGCATGGACCTCGTCCCTGATCTTCATGGCCTCATCGCGGAGCTTGGCCGCGTTCACCGCGAATTCCTCGGCCTCGCCTGGCGTTCCCAGAATTGCGTTCTTTTCCGCCCTGACCTGCTGCCAGATGATCTTCTCGACCTCGGCTGCTTTCTCCATCCGCTTGGCGCGAAGCACCATGGAATCTGCGGTCGCGGCCATGTCGGACAACTTCATGTAGCTCACGGCGCCTGCTACCATGAACAGAAGAATGACGACGCCAAACGCGCTGGCGAGCTTGGCTTTGACGGTGAATCTCATTTTCAGTCTCGTTGGTTCGAATTGGGGTGATTACGCGTGACCACGCTTCACTCTTGCAAACTCAGGCGGCGCGAGGCGCATCTGTAGCCGTGTCGCGGCCTTCCGGAACTTTGTCATTGGCCATCAGCTTGGCGAGATCGAAAATCACGACGAACTTCTCGCCCTTGCGGCCGATGCCGGCGGCATAGTCCGATTGCCATTTCCCGCCGACCTCTGGCACGGGCTCGATCGCCTGCTCGTCGATGTCGGTGACCTCGAACACGCAATCGGCGACGAAGCCGACGCCGACGAGGCGGTCCTTCATCGGCACGTCGAGGATGATGATGCGGGTCGCTTCGGTGGCGGCCACGCTGGGCAGGCCGAGCTTGTTCCTGAGATCGACGATCGGATAGCCGCTGCCGCGCACGTCGATCATGCCGAGCAGAAAGTTCGGCGCGTGCGGGAGCCGCGAGATCGGCCGCATGTCGAGAATCTCCCGGACGTTGCGGATGCTGATGCCGAACGTCTCGCCGGCGAGCCCGAGCGTCAGATATTGCGAGGTTGCGGCCATGATGCAGTCCAGGATTCCAGATTGGGAATGGGCACGGTCCGGCATAAGGCCGGACCGGTTGATCAGCGTTGGAACTCGGCGTCGCGATCGTCTTCGCCGTCATTCATGTCGAAGGCGAAGCCACCGCCACCGGCGACTTTCATCGCACGTGCCGGCTTGCGGGCAGGCACCGGCTTCTTCATGCCGCGATCAGCGGCCGCCATGTGCGCAGCCTTGGCCCGGAGCTGACCGACGGCGCGGTCGATCGGCTCGGCTGCCGCTTTCTCTCGGCGCGCAGCTTGCTCGATCCGGAAGAACGAGATGGTGGACTGCAGCTGCTCGGCTTGCGAGGCGAGCTCCTCCGAGGTCGAGGACACCTGCTCGGAGGCGCTGGCGTTCTGCTGGCCGACCTTGTCGAGCTGCTGGATCGCCTGGTTGATCTGGGCCGAGCCGACGTCCTGCTCGCGGCAGGCCGCGGTGATCTCCTGCACCAGCTCAGCGGTCTTCTTGATGTCGGGCACGAGCTTGGACAGCATCTGGCCGGCTTCCTGGGCGACCTTCACGCTCTCCGTGGACAGCGTCCCGATGTCGGCTGCGGCGGCCTGGCTGCGCTCGGCAAGCTTACGCACTTCGGAGGCGACCACCGCAAAGCCCTTGCCGTGCTCGCCTGCGCGCGCGGCTTCCACGGCCGCGTTGAGCGCGAGCAGGTCGGTCTGGCGTGCGATCTCCTGCACGATCGTGATCTTCTCGGCGATGGTCTGCATCGCCTCGACGGCACGGCCCACGGCGACACCGCTGGCTTCGGCGTCCTTGGCCGACTGCCCCGCAATCTTCTCGGTCTGGTTGGCGTTGTCGGCATTCTGCTTCACGTTCGAGGCCATCTCCTCCATCGAGGAGGAGGCTTCCTCGGCGGACGAAGCCTGCTCGGTCGCGCCTTGCGAGAGCTGCTCGGCGCTCGCGGACAGCTCCTGGCTTCCGGCGGAGACGTTCTGCGCCGCAGTGATTGCCTCGGCGACGATCTGCCGGAGCTTTTCGACCATCCCATTCAGCGACTTGATGAGATCTCCGATCTCGTCGTTGCTCGCCGAAGGAATGGTCTGGCTGAGATCGCCCTCAGCGACCGCACCTGCAAGGCCAACGGCCCTTCCGAGCGAACGGCTGATCGAGATGGAAATCCAGAGCGCAGCCCCGATCGCGACCGCCAGCGAGATGCCGATCAGCGTCATCAGCAGGAATTGGGCCTGGTGCCCCTCTGCCTTGGACTGGACAGCCTGCTCTGCCATCTGCTTCTTCGTATTGGCGACATAGGCGCCCATGGATTCCATCGCGTCTGCGACGACCTTGCGGCCGTCACCCATCGAGCGCTCCATGGCCTTCGTCTTGTCGGTCTTCGCCAGCCGGATCGTTTCTTCCTGGTAGGTATTCATCTTCGCGTATGTGGCTGCGAAGCTGTCGAGCAGCTTCCTGCCGCCCTCGCTCGCCAGCGCGTAGACTTCGTCCCTGGTCTTCATCGCTTCCTCGCGAAGCCTGGCGGCCTCGGCGGCAAACTGGTCGGCCTGAGCCTCCGTGCCGAGCACCGAGTTCTTCTCGGCGCGCAGCTGAAGCAGGATGTCCTTTTCGATCTGCGTCGCCTTTTCCATGCGGTTTGCGCGCAGAACCATGCTGTCGGCGGTCGCCATCATGTCGCCGAGCTTCATGTAAGCCACGCCGCCCGCGATCCCGGACAGGACGATGATCACGCCGAACGCACTGGCAAGCTTTGCCTTGACGGTAAATCTCATTTCCAGCCCCTACCCCGGTCTCGCCCGAGACCTCATCTCAGTTTAGAATGCGTTCCATGTTCGGAACGATGACGAACTCTTCACGCCACTTGGCAATGAAGCGAATGAACTCCGGCTTCCAGTGCATGCCGACGCGCGGTGTCTGCTGCACGTCGGTCTGGGAGATCTCCGTGACCTCGTAGACCTTGTCGGCGGTGACGCCGACCAGAACCGGCTCGCCGTCGAGCTCGAGCTCGATGACCACGATGCGCGTATCGGCGGAATCATCGAGCTGCGGCATGCCGAAGCGGATGCGCAGGTCGGCGAGCGGAATGACGTTGCCGCGCACGTTGATCACGCTGGGAACGAAGGCGCGCGCGCCTGCCACCTTGGTCACGGGGACGGGATCGATGATCTCGCGCACGAGGCCGGCGTCGAGCGCGAACTTCTCCTCGCCAAGGCCGATCATCACAACTTGCATCGCGTCAGCCTGCCGTTCGCCAGCCAAACCATCGTTCATCACGCCGCCTCGCTGATATGCTGCTTCTCGACCTTCGACTGCGCCAACGCGACGAGCTGCGCGACGTCGAGGATCAATGCCGCCGTGCCATCGCCCAGGATGGTCGCGCCCGAGAACATCGTGACATCCGAATGCAGCTTTGAGAGCGACTTGATCACGGTCTGGTGGTTGCCGATGATCTGGTCGGCGACGAGGCCGACGTGAGTCTCACCGGTCGAGATGATGATCGTCTTCTGATGACGGTCGGGCGTGCCCGATGCCGTCATGATCTCGCGCAGCCGGAGGAAGGGCACGAGATTGCCGCGCACGTTGAGGAAATTTCGACCGCGCGAGCGCTCGTCCTCGGCGGTCAGCTCGATGCATTCCTCGACCGCGGACAGCGGAATGATGTAACGGCCTTCGCCGACGCGGATCAGAAGACCTTCGATGATTGCCAGCGTCAGCGGCAGGCGCAGCGTCACCGTGGTGCCCTGGCCTGGCCGGGTCGACAGGTCGATCGAGCCACGCATGTTCTCGATGGTACGCTTGACCACGTCCATGCCGACGCCACGGCCCGACAGCGCCGAGATAGTCTGCGCGGTCGAGAAGCCGGGATGGAACAGGAACTGATGGATCTCATGATCGGTGAGCACGGCGCCAGTCGCAATCAGCCCCTGCTCTTCGGCTTTGGCACGGATGCGCGCGGTGTTGAGGCCGCCGCCATTGTCCTTCACAGTGACGAGCACCTGTGCGCCGGAATGGACGGCCGCGAGCTCGATCCGGCCCTGCTCGGTCTTGCCATTGGCGGCGCGCGTGGCGGTGTCTTCGATACCGTGGTCGACGGCATTGCGGATCAGATGCACCAGCGGATCTGCCAGGCACTCGATCATGGTCTTGTCGAGCTCGGTATCTTCTCCCGAGGTGACGAATTCGACGGGCTTGGACAGATCGCGCGACAGATCATGCACGAGGCGGCGGAAACGGCCGAACAGCGAGCCGATCGGCACCATGCGCGCACCCATCGTGGTATCGCGCAGTGAGGAGGCCAGGCGCTCGATCTCCTCGGCGATCATCTTGATCGAGAGGTCGGAGCCGGAAGCGGCGAGCTGGGTCAGCCGCGCCTGGGCGATGACGAGCTCGCCAACGCGGTCCATCAGCTCGTCGAGGCGCTCGGCTTGGACGCGAACGGTGGCGATGCCGCGATCGTCGCGCTTGGCCTCGAGCTTCGGTTCAGGCTTTGATTCCGATTTCGGCTCCGCCTTTGCGACGAGCTGCTCGGCGACCGGCGCGGCAGCAGCCTCGACCGGCGGCGCAGGCATTTCGACTACCGGAGCCAGCTCCTCGTCGAGCAGCTGGAACAGCGGTGCCGGGGCAGGCGCTTCGACATGCTCCAGGGGCGACAGCGTCAGCTTCATCTCGTCCTGGACGAACATGAAGACGTCGTCGATCGCATCCTTGTCGCAGGCCGCGTGCAGCTTGACGTCCCACTTCAGATAGCAGTCTTCCGGCTCCATCTCGTCGAGGAACGGGACGCCGTCGGTGACAGGCACGACGAAGCAGGGGCCGAGCTTGCAGAGGTCTTCCAGCAGGTCGAGCGGATTCGAGCCGTTGCGCAGGATATGGGTTTCGAATTCCAGATAGAGGTGCCAGCCGGCCTGGTTGCTCCCGGCGGGAGCCAGCGGCGGGGCTTCGGCAATCTCCATCACCGCTGCACCCGGCTGGTCGGCCGAGACGAAGCGCTTGAGGTCGTCGAGGATGGCCTCGCCGATGATGTCGTCGGTCGACTGGGGATCTTCGATCAACGCGCGGATGTAGTCCTTGGCGGCGAGCGCAACCGAGATCAGCTCCTGGGTCGGCTTGATCTCGCCCTTGCGGACGCGGTCGAAGGCGGTCTCGAATTCGTGGGTGAAAGAGGCGACCTTGTCGAAGCCGAACATGGCGCCCGAGCCCTTGATCGTATGCAGGGCGCGGAAGGCGGAATCGACCAGTTCGCGGTCGTCGGGACGCTGGCCGAGATCGAGCAGGGCCCCTTCAAGAACTTCGAAGAGCTCGCTGGCTTCCTGACGAAAGACCTCGGTCGGGTCCATTGCGCTCATGCGCGCACCAGCTTGCCGACCACGGCGAGCAGCTGCTCAGGCTTGAACGGTTTGGTGATCCAGCCGGTGGCGCCGGCGCTCTTGGCCTCCTGCTTCACCGTGTCGTTGGATTCAGTCGTCAGGAACACGATGGGCATGCCGACCGCGCTCGGCAGCTTGCGCAGCGCCCGGATCAGCTCCAGCCCGTTCATGACGGGCATGTTGAGGTCGGTGATCACGAGATCGAGCTTGCCGGCCTGCGCCTTGGCGAGCCCTTGCGCACCATCGCCGGCCTCGATCACGCTGTGACCGGCCGGCTCGAGCACCACCTTGATCATTTGCCGGATGCTGGGGGAATCGTCGACGGTCAGAATCGTGGCCATTAGGTGCCATCTTTCTTTTGCGGGAAATGCTGATCGATCATCGCCTCGCTGGTGAAGCCGGCGCGGCGAAGGGTGTTGCGAAGAGACTGTGAGAATGAGGTCAGCACCACCGGGCGGCCCTGGGCCTGCCCCGTCTTGGCTGTCGACAGCAGAAGCTGGATCGAGGTCACGTCGGCCTTGTCGACGCTCGAACAGTCGATCTCGAGCCGCTCCTGGCGGCCGAACGCCTCGCGAATGAGCTCATAGACATTGCGAATGGCCGCGATGCTGCAATCGGCGGGCAACCGCAACGACCAATTCGGCTCCGTGGGATTGAGCGCCATCGCTGCCCCGCCTTTGCTAAAATTCCACTACTCGTTTGACGCGAATCCGGTGAGCAAACCCCTAACACGGGCATCCGTACAACTACGGGTCACATTCTCGCGGAATTCGCGCAACTGTATGCAGGCGTGCACAGCCTCCTGAAATCTTTCATGCGCGGTGCGCATATCCGCGGCGCGGTTGCTCCCGTACGGCGCATTTGCTTCGCGTTAAATTCGCTCGGGTTATGGCGTGGATTCGTGTCTTTGCCAGCGAAGAGAGCCCCGGCCGCCGATGCTGACCCAAGCACTTCTGGTTGACGACAGCCGCTCCGTCCTCAACTTCCTGAAACGTCACATCGAGGCTGAAGGCCTGGTCGAGGCCACCACCTTCCTCGATCCCGTGGAAGCGCTGACCTGCGCGCGCGAACGCGGCTTCGATCTCGTGCTGGTCGACTACGAGATGCCGCACATGGACGGCATCAACTTCATCCGCACCTTCCGTGCCCTGCCCGGCTGTGCCGACATCCCGATCGCGATGATCACGTCGCGACAGACCGATGACGTCAAGATGGAAGCGCTGCAGGCCGGTGCAACCGATTTCCTGCCCAAGCAGCCGCAGAGCGTCGAGATGACGGTGCGCCTGCGGAATTTGATTCAGCTTGGTGCAGCCGTACGCAAGCTCAACGACCGTGCGGCGCATCTGGCCAGCGAAGTCGCAGCCGCGACACGAAAGCTCGGCGAACGCGAGGAGGAGATCATCCTGCGGCTCGCGCTCGCGGTCGAATACCGTGACAACGACACCGGCGAGCACACGCTGCGGGTTGCCAGGTACAGCCGCATCATCGCCGAGCAGCTCGGACTGCCGCCCCGGCTTTGCCGCGACATTTATCTGGCTGCGCCCCTGCATGACGTCGGCAAGGTCGCCATTCCCGACAACATTCTGCTCAAGCCCGGCAGGCTGACCGACGACGAGATGGCGGTGATCCGCACCCATGCAACCATCGGCGAGCGGATCCTGGCGGACTCCGGTTGCGAGCTGATCCAGCTCGGTGCGCAAATTGCCGCAGGCCATCACGAACGCTGGGACGGTGCGGGCTATCCAAACGGTCTGAAGGCAGACGAGATTCCGGTCGCCGCGCGCGTGGTCGCGGTGGCCGACGTCTTCGACGCGCTGACGACACGACGACCATATAAAGAGCCGATGCCGATCGAGGTGGCCCGCGGCTATTTGGTCGAGAACAAGGGGCGGCAGTTCGATCCGGCCTGCGTCGAGGCCTTCTTGTCGCGCTGGGACGAGGTGGTCGAGATCGCCGGTGAGCGGGCGACGCCGTTTCACAAGGCCGAGGCTCCGCTCACTCCGATCATGGCGTCTCCGGCCGAGGGCCGTTCGCCCGAGGCTGTCACGGCCACCTGATTTCGCCGTCCGGCCAACAGCTTGGCCCCCTCCTTTGTCGGCGATGGCCGGCTTGAACCACTTCCTGCTAGAGTGCACCAATAATCAAAGAGTGATTCTGGTCACACTTGCCTGGGCGCCTCCGATGCTAAAAATCGGACCGGGACGGGGACCAGCAAATTATCGGTCGAATTGAATGAGAATAGTCATGAGAAGCCTGATCGGCGCTGTTGTCGGCGTGTTCTGTACTGCGGCCACTGCCTTGGCAGAGACGCCGGCCGCGATCGTCGAGGATGTGCAAGGCAAGGTCGATGGCGTCGAGTTCATGGACTATGTCGCCGCGGGCAAGATCATCAAGCTCGGGCCCAAGGCCAGCATTACGCTCAGCTATCTCAAATCCTGCCTGCGCGAGACCATCAGCGAGGGCGTCGTGCTGGTCGGCGCCGAGCAGAGCACCGTGCAGCTCGGCGACGTGCAGCGCGCCAAGGTGCCCTGTGACACCAAGGCGGCGCAGCTCTCCGAACGCGAGGCGAACCAGAGTGCGGCGACCACGTTCCGGACCATGCGGTCCGACGCCAAGAGCGCTCCGTCCAAGCTGCCGACGATCTATGGCGTCGCGCCCCTGATCCAGGCCAAGAGCGGCAGCACGCTGGTGATCGAGCGTACCGACGGCAAGGAACCCACGATCAGCGTGCCGCTCAAGAACGACATCATGATCCGCGGCAAATTCTATGACTTTGCCAAGGCCGGGAAGTCGCTGACCCCGGGCGGCAGCTATCTCGCGAGCCTCGGGGCCAAGCGTTACACCTTCCAGGTCGATGCCAGCGCTACCTCGGCGCCGACCCCGATCATCGGCCGCCTGCTGCGGCTCGAATAAGCAGCCTGCGACCGGGCGATGCGGCGGATCGGGGGACGGGACATCGTTGCGGCGACCCTGATTGCGCTCCTCACGGGCGCGATCTTCACGTCGCCGCCGCTTCAGACCCTGCAAGGCCTTTCGCTCGACATCCTCACGGCGATGCGCGGGAGGCTTCTCGGCGACAGCCGCAACACCGCGACATCGCCGGTCGTCGTCGTGGCGATCGACAGTGAAACCTACGACACACCACCGTTCAAGGGATCGCCGACGCAGACCTGGACGCGCGAGATCGGCCGGGTGCTCGGCAGCGTCACCGAGGGCGGCGCCAAGGTGATCGGCTTCGACGTCATCTTTCCGAGCTCAATCGAGCAATCGGAGATTCCTTTTGGCGACACCGCCGTTGGCGGCCGCATGAAGGGATTCGATCGGGATTACCTAATCGCGCTTCGGCAAATCTCCGACAGCGGCAAATTGGTGCTCGGCGAAATCCTGAGCAATGACCATCCGGAAGTGCCCTATCGCGCCCAGCAAGTCGCCGTGCGCAACACCGTGCGGGCGCTCAATGTCCACACCGACCACGACGACGTCATCCGACGGATGCCGCTGAGCTTTGCCATCGAGGGGCGGCCGGTCCCCGCGATGGCGGTCGAGCTCGCTGCGCGCGCGGCGGGCGCAAAGCCCGAGATTGCGTCCTCTGGCGCGACCGAATTGTCCGGCTACGCGATCCCGAGTGCCGTGCCGAACACAATGACGCTCAACTTCCGAGGGCTGGGACGCGACATCCCGACCTTCTCCTTCGTCGATCTGCGCGCCTGCGTCGAAAAGGGTGACCGCGACTTTTTTCGCCGCGCTTTCGACGGCAAGGTCGTTCTGCTTGGTACGGTCCTGAATTTCGAGGACCGCAAGCTCACCTCGATGCGCCTGTCCGGCGGGTATGACGGCACGCCGGCGGCACGATGTGCCCTGCCCGCGCCGGCAAGCACTGTGCAGAAGTCCCGCAGCGACGTCGCCGGTGTGTTCGTGCACGCCACCGCGGTCCGAAATCTGATCGAGCGCGATGCCGTGACCGAGCTCGGCTTCCCGATGCGTACCATTCTCACAATCGCGTTCGCGGCGATCATCGCCTGCGCAGCCTGCCTGCTCGCACCGAGTGGCGCGCTGCTCACGTGGTCCGCCCTCACCCTCGTTTATGCAGCCGTAGCCGTCAGCGCGTTCGTCCATGCCTTGGCGCTGCCGCTGACGGAGCCGGCACTCGCCAGCCTTGCCGCGCTCGCGATCATGATCGGCTACCGATTCATGCTGGCCGATCGCGACGAGCGCTTCCTGCGCAAGAGCTTTGCCTTCTATCTCGCGCCCGAGGTCATCGAGACCATGGTCACCTCCGGCAAGATGCCGGCGCTCGGTGGCGAGATGCGCAACGTCACCATGTTCTTCTCAGACCTCAGCGGCTTCTCGTCCATTGCCGAGACCATGACGCCGGGAGCACTGGTGACGCTGATGAACGAATATCTGTCCGCCATGACGGATATCATCGAAGGTCATGGCGGTTACGTCGACAAATACATCGGCGATTCCATCGTCGCGATGTTCGGTGCACCGGCCGACGATCCCGCACACGCCGCCAACGCCGTTCGCTCCGCGCTGAAGTGCCATGAGAAGCTGTCGGAGCTCAATGCGAGCAATCCCGCCTTCGCCGGTCACGGCCTGTCGCATCGCATCGGGCTGAACAGCGGCGAAGCCGTGGTCGGCAATATCGGCTCGCGCCGCCGCTTCAATTACACCGTGATGAGCGACACCGTGAACGTCGCCTCGCGGCTCGAGGGCGCCAACAAATATTACGGCACCGCGATCATGGCCTCGGAGACGACGATGACGCAGAGCGGCGACGCCTTCGCCTGGCGCGAGCTGGACGCGATCAGGGTGCTGGGCCGCGGCGAGGCCATCAAGGTGTTCGAGCCGTTGGCGAAGAGGGACGTGGAGAGTGCCGAACAGGCGAAGGTGACCGCAGCTTATGCGGAAGGACTGGCGTGCTGGCGTGCAAGGGAGTTTGCGAAGGCGGCCGATGCGTTCGGGCAGACGGCAAAGACCGATCCGGCGTCGGCGCTGTTTGCAAAACGCGCCCAGGCATTCACCGCCAATCCGCCGCCTGCGGATTGGACTCCGGTGAATACGCTGGAAGGGAAGTAGCGGCCGCCTTAAAACGGCAGGCCCACGTAATTCTCAGCGAGCAGGCGCTGCGCCGTCTCGGATGAGAGAAGATAATCCAGCTCGGTCTGCTGAAGCCGATCCTCGTATTCGAGCCGGTCGGGAAAGCGATGCAGCAGCATCGTCATCCACCAGGAGAAGCGCTGCGCCTTCCAGATCCGCGCGAGTGCCTTGGCGGAATAGCCTGCAAGGCCGGAATCATCACCGCTCTGATAATGCGCGAGCAAGGCGTGGTAGAGATAATAGATGTCGGACGCCGCGCTGTTCAGCCCGCGCGCCCCTGTCGGTGGCACGATGTGAGCGGCATCGCCGGCGAGGAACAGCCGGCCATAGCTCATCGGCTCGGCGACGAAGCTGCGCAGAGGCGCGATGCTCTTCTCGATCGACGGCCCCGTGATCAACTTGCCGGCGACCTCACCCGGCAGGCGGCGCTTCAGCTCGGCCCAGAACGCATCGTCGCTCCAATCCTCGACCTTGTCGGTCAGCGGCACCTGGATGTAATAGCGGCTCAGCACCTGCGAGCGCAGCGAACAGAGCGCAAAGCCGCGCTCGTGCTTCACGTAGATCAGCTCGGGCGACACCGGCTTGGTGCGCGACAGTACCCCCAGCCAGCCGAACGGATAGACCTTCTCATATTCGCGCAGCACATCCCTCGGGATCGACTTGCGGCTGACGCCGTGAAAGCCGTCGGCTCCGACGATATAGTCGCAATCGACACGGACAGTCTCGCCGTTCGCTCGATAGGTCACGTAGGGCCGATCCGACGTCAGATCATGCGGCGTCACGTCCTGCGCATTGTGCACGACCTTGCCGCCGAGGCGGTCCCGCGCCTCATAGAGATCGCGCGTCAGCTCGGTCTGGCCGTAGACCAGCACCGAACTGCCGCCGGAATGCTTGTGCAGATCGATCTTGGACAGCACGCCGTCATGGGCGATCTCGAAACCGGTGTGGATCTCGCCCTCGCGGTCCATTCGCTCGCCGCACTGCGCCTCGCGCATCAACTCGGCGAAGCCGTGCTCGAGCACGCCGGCGCGGATGCGGGCGAGCACATGGTCGCGGCTGTATTTCTCCAGCACGACCGCGTCGATGCCCTTCAGGTGCAGCAGCTGGGACAACAACAGCCCGGACGGCCCGCCGCCGATGATACAGACCTGAACCTTCATTCTTGCGTCCTCCGTCGGCACTTTTTTGCAGATTTGGCGGCGCAGACCGATGGAGGGTTTCGCCATTGTCTTGTACTATTCGAACATGAGAGGCGCGCTCCCTGCCCCGGCGATCCGGGTCTACAATTTGTTCGGCGAGTCCGGCGATCTGCCTGACGTCGTGCATTGCGAGACCATCGCGTCCCGCTCGGTGCTGCACGACTGGACCCTGGCCGTGCACCGCCATGCCCGGCTGCACCAGGTGCTGCTGATCGAGCGCGGCGGCGGCGAGGCGACGCTCGATGGGCGGGTGGTGCCCTTGAAGCCGGCGCAGATCGTCAACGTGCCGGTCGGTCATGTCCACGGCTTCCGCTTCGTGCCTGATACGCAAGGGTGGGTGCTGACCATCGCCGCGGAAATTCTGGACGAGGCGCTGCTCGCCGCCGAGGGCCTGCGCGGTGCGCTGGCGCGCTCGGCCGTGGTGCGCGGAACGCCGCAGATCCGCGCCACCATGAAGCAGATCTTCGCCGAACATGCCGCGCGCGATTTCGGCCGCGCGCATGTGCTGCGGGCGTTGTCGTCGGCCATGATCGGGCTGGTGGCCCGCGCACTCACGAGCGAGAGCGGCGGCAACGGCACGGTCGAGTCCAGCCTGTTCCGCCGCTTCGAGGCGTTGCTGGAGCAGCATCACCTGGAACGCTGGAGCGTCGCGGACTATGCCGAGGCGCTGGCGGTGACGCCGACACATCTCAACCGGATCACGCGGGCGGCGACCGGCGATACCGCCTCGCACCTCATCCTCAACCGGCTGATCCGCGAGGCGCGACGCAACCTCGTCTATACCAATTTGCCGATCTCGACGATTGCCTACACGCTGGGCTTCGAGGACCCCGCCTATTTCAGCCGGGTCTATGCCGCGGCCACGGGGGTGTCACCGCGCGCCTTTCGCACCCAGCTGCATGGTGATGAAATTTGACACGCCGGACGAAAGACCGAGCGCGCCCATGTTTGAAGGCGACATTGCCGCAATGGGGCGCAGCCACTTACCTTCGTATATCGGGTCCTATCCTTTGCATAAAAGCCCCTTACCTCAGTACAATTGAGCAGGGCCTGCTCGCGCCTTAGCGTGGCTGCATTCGGCGCCCTGGCGCTGGTGGCATGGAACCTCCCTTACCTTGGCGCAAGACGGCCACCCCTGTCCGGTCGTCTGCGCCGCTTTTTCAGTAAGTCATCGGCGCCTTCAGTATTTTCCGGCCGACATACCGTACTCTGACAGCTGATCGGCCAGCTTTCGTGTGGACTGGAGATTTGAGCACAATGTCTTCGATTGAGAAGATCGCACTCTTTATCGACGGCTCCAATCTACATGCCACCTCCAAGGCGCTCGGCTTCGACATCGATTACAGGCGTCTGCTCGGCGAATTCCAAAGCCGGGGTGTGCTGTTGCGGGCGTTCTACTACACGACCCTCATCGAGAATCAGGAGTATTCGTCGATCCGCCCGTTGATCGATTGGCTCGGCTATAACGGATACACCGTCGTCACCAAGCTTACCAAGGAGTTCGTCGACGCCACCACGGGCCGCCGCAAGGTGAAGGGCAGCATGGATGTCGATCTCGCCGTAAGTGCGATGGAGCTCGCCAAGCACGTCGATCAGATCGTGCTGTTCTCGGGCGACGGGGATTTTCGTTCGCTGGTGGAAGCCCTGCAACGCCGCGGCGTCCGCGTGACGGTCGTCTCCACACTCTCCACTCAGCCACCCATGGTCGCCGACGACCTGCGCCGACAGGCCGACATATTCATCGACCTGGCAGAACTGAGACAAAGGGTCGGGCGCGATCCGGCCGATCGGCCGGGATCGCGCGAAATGCGTCAGTCGCCGCAATTCCTCGCCCGCGGAGCGATCAATCGCGGCGATCCGGTGGAGTGATCCTGCCGGACGGCGGCCGGATCCTCACACGTCGAAGAACACTGTCTCCTCCGGCCCCTGCAGATGGATCGTGAAGGAATACACGACCTTGCCGGCGCGGTCGCTGCGCTTTGCGATCAGCGTCGAACGCCGGGCCGTCTGTTCGATCAGGTTGAGCACGGGGTCGGCGGCGTTGGCAGCCTCTTCATCCGAGAAATAGAGCCGCGTGTTGAGGCCGATGTTGATGCCGCGCGCGACGATCCAGACATTGATGTGCGGCGCGCATTTCCGGCCCGCCTTGTCGACGATCGCGCCCGGCTTGATGGTCTCGAAGGTGACGAGACCGCTCTCGAAGTCGGAGCCGGCGCGGCCCCAGCCGCGAAACTCCTGCTCCAGCGCGCCGGCCGTACGGTCGGCCGGATGGTTGTAGCGGCCGGCCGCATTGGCCTGCCAGATCTCCAGCAGCACGTCGCGCAGCGGCGTACCGGTGCCATCGAGCACCTTGCCTTCCAGCGTGATGCGCTCGCCTTCCGTATTCGGCGTCGTCAGGACATTCGAGAAGTTCTTCTCGAAGATGTCGAAGCCGGCCATCGCCGGGATCAAGCCGATATGGACGTAGGGCCCCGCCGTCTGCGAGGCGGTTTCCTTGAGATAGTTGAGCGGCTGCGGCATGGCTCAGTTCCCCGCGGTGCGGTTTTCAAAATAGGTGGAGCGCTGGCCGCGCAGGACGATGTCGAAGCGGTAGGCCAGCGAGTCGAACGGCGTCGAGGCATTGAGGTCAAGCGGCGCCACGAGACGGTCGAGCGCATCCTTGTCCGGGATCGTCGTCAGGATCGGACAAACCGGGATCAGGGGATCGCCCTCGAAATACATCTGCGTGATCAGCCGCTGCGCAAAGCCCGAACCGAACACGGAGAAATGGATGTGGGCGGGACGCCAGCTGTTGACGTAGTTGCGCCAGGGATAGGGGCCCGGCTTCACGGTGCGGAAATAGTAGTAGCCGGTGTCGTCGGTCAGCGCGCGGCCGCAGCCGCCAAAATTCGGGTCGATCGGCGCCAGATAGGTGTCCTTCTTGTGCCGGTAGCGGCCGCCGGCATTGGCCTGCCAGAACTCGACCAGCGTGTTCGGAACGCCCCGGCCGGTCTCGTCCAGCACGCGGCCGTGGACGATGATGCGCTCGCCGACGGGATCGCCGTCCTTGGCGTAGTTGCGGATCAGATCATTGTCGAGCGGGCCGAGATCGTTGTGGCCGAACACCGGCCCCGTGATCTCCGAGACCGAACCCTCCAGCGACAACAGCGACTGGCGCGGCGAGCGCAGCACCGAGGATTTGTAACCCGGCGCATGCGCCGGCGGATGAATCGAACGATCCCGCTGGAAGAAGCCCCCGTCGCCGAGCGGCGGCGTCAAGGGCTCGGGGCGGTTGAGGCGGGGATCCCGCAAGACTGGCGCCTGGGCATTCATCGTGTCTCTCCCTGGGGCGCCCGGGTCCGGACGCGCGGCTTGTCGGGAGATCATGGGGCCGGTCTATTCCACAGATAAATAGATCGATTATAATATATTGCATGAAAGAAATCGATCATTTGGCCCTCGACGGCCACGCCCTCGAACTGTTCCTCGCCGTGCTGGAGGAAGGCTCGGTCACGGCGGCCGCCACCCGGCTCGGCCTGACGCAGTCCGCCGTCAGCCACGCCCTGAACAAGCTGCGGCGAATCGCGGGCGATCCGCTGTTCGCCAAATCCGGCCGTGGCATCGTCGCAACTGCGCATGCGCAAGCGTTGGCCGCGAAGGCGCGCGCACTGATCGACGAGATGCGGAGCTTTGCCGGCGGCGTCAGCTTCGAGCCGCCACGCGCGCAGCTCTCGCTGACGGTCGCCGCCAATGACTTCCAGCGCGATCTGCTGCTGCCCCGGTTCTTCGACCATGTCGCCGGCCAGGTGAAGAGCCTGAACCTGCGCGTGATCCCCTCGCAATCGCCTTCGCCCGCGATGCTGCGCGAGAACCGCTGCGATCTCCTGATCACGCCGCTGCCGCCGTCCGGCATCGACATCGTGCAGAAGCGCCTGCTCCAGGACCATTACGTCTGTTACTTCGATGGGAAGGCACGCACCGCGCCGGCCAGCCGCAGCGCCTATCTCGCCGCGCGCCACATCACCGTCGTCTATACCGACAATGAGCGGCTCGACTTCGACCGCCGGCTGGCGGCCAACGGTCTTCACCGCGACATCGCGATCTCGGTGCCGAGCTTTTCCGGCGTGCCGTCCTTCTTGCGCGGCTCGCAGATGCTGGCGAGCATGCCGAGCCTGCTCGCATCCGGCGTGATGCGCGGCTTCGCGCAAACGCGCATACCGCTGGCGTCCCGCACGCGGACGCTGGCCGAGCTGCCGATGTTCATGGTCTGGCACCAGCGCTATCAGAAAGATCCGGCTCATCGTTGGGTCAGGAGCCAGCTCGAGACGGTCGCAGCGACGGCTGCCAAGGCCTGATCGCCGTTACCGCCTTTCGGAAGACCACCCCTCGCCAAACCCACTGGTTGCGCGCGGGCCGCCGCGCTAAAATCCCCCCATGACAGTGACCGATATTGCGAGCCGGACCTACAATCACAGCTGGCGGCTGGACCCCATCATCCGCAGCCTGCTTGATACCGACTTCTACAAGCTATTGATGTTGCAAATGATTCGGGAGTCCTACCCGAACCAGCAGGTGACTTTCTCGGTCATCAACCGCTCGCGCCACGTGCGGCTCGCCGAGATCATCGACGAGGGCGAGCTGCGGGCCCAGCTCGACCATGCCCGCACCATCCGCTTCACGAAGAAGGAGCTGATCTGGCTGGCCGGTAACACCTTCTACGGCAAGACCCACATGTTTTCGGCGGACTTCATCCGCTGGCTGGCTGAATTCCGCCTCCCCGAGTATGAGCTGCGCAAGGTCGAGGGCCAGTACGAATTGCATTTCCACGGACCGTGGACCCACACCACGATGTGGGAGATCCCGGCGCTCGCGATTCTCAACGAGCTGCGCTCGCGCGCTGCGATGAAGGGCCGCGGCCGCTTCGAGCTCGACGTGCTCTATGCCCGCGCCAAGGCCAAGCTGTGGACGAAGGTGGAGCGGCTGCGCAAGCTGGAGAATCTGCGTCTGTCCGACTTCGGCACACGTCGCCGTCACGGCTTCCTCTGGCAGCGCTGGTGCGTGGAGGCGGTGAAGGAAGGCCTCGGTCCGTCCTTCATCGGAACCTCCAATGTGCTGCTCGCGATGGATAATGATCTCGAAGCCATCGGCACCAACGCGCATGAGCTGCCGATGGTCGCCGCGGCACTTGCCAGGGACGACGAGGAGTTGCGCTGGGCGCCCTATCGCATTCTCGACCAGTGGCGCCAGACTTATGGCGGCAATTTGCTGATCGCGCTGCCCGACGCCTTCGGCACCAAGGCCTTCCTGCGCGACGCGCCGGAATGGGTCGCGGACTGGACCGGCTTCCGCCCCGACAGCGCGCCGCCGATCCAGGCCGGCGAGGAGATCGTCGCCTGGTGGGAAAAGAAGGGGCGCAATCCCAAGGACAAGCTGCTCGTCTTTTCGGATGCCATGGATGTCGGCTCGATCGAGGAGACCTATCACCACTTCGCCGGCCGGGTGCGGCTCTCCTTCGGCTGGGGCACCAACCTCACCAACGACTTCGTCGGCTGCCCGCCGGACGGCTCGTTCAATCTCGATCCGATCTCGATGGTCTGCAAGGTGTCGTCGGTCGATGGCCAACCGGCCGTCAAGCTCTCCGACAATCCGGAAAAGGCGACCGGCATGCCCTCGGAGATCGAGCGTTATCTGCGCGTGTTCGGCGACGCCGGCCGCGTCCGCAAGCCGGTGCTGGTCTAACGGCGCCGTCGAGACTCTCTCGATCGGGTAAACCGCGCACGACGAATGCGAGGCATTGCTTCGTCGATGCCCCGCTTTGTCCGATTTACCGGCATTTGAAGCGATCTGCGCATATCGGCTTCACAGCGCTTTCACCCTGCGATGCAGTCTCCCCCGCCTTTCAGGCCGAGTTAAGCAACCATATCCTCTACTTCGCGTTGCAGGCGCAGCGCTCCGCTGGGGGTCATTGCGCGATTTGGGGAACGCAGGGTGTTTCGCAGAACAGCGACGTCGACGAAGGGACACAGCTTCCTTCATGTCATCAAGCTCGTCTCGCCTTTCGTGATGGTCGTCGTGCTCCAGGCGGCGATCGCGGGATTCAGTCTCGAGGTGATGTCGTCGGTCCGCGCCTATGTCGCGGGCGAAGCGATGTGGTCGCGCTCGCAGAAGAACGCCGTCTATTTCCTCAATCTCTATTTGCATTCGGGCGATGCCAGCCAGTTCACGCAATACCAAGCCTCGCTTGCCGTTCCCATCGGTGACGAGTTCGCGCGTTGGGCGCTCGAGCGCGATCCGATCGACGTCGAGGCCGCCCGCATCGGCTTCCTGCAAGGCGGCAACCATCCCGATGACGTCGCGGGATTGATCTGGCTGTTTCGCTACTTTAATCGCGTCAGCTTCCTTCAGGAAGCGATCCGCGAGTGGGCCGCCACCGACCCCATGCTGCTCGAACTAAGCGTCTTCGGCGAAGTCATCCGGTCCGAGTTGGAGAACGGTCCTGTTCGAGACGCAAGCCGGCTGCAATTCCTGTCGTCGCGGCTCTCCGAGCTCAACACCCAGTTCACGGTGCATGCCAACCGGTTCTCCACCGTGCTTGGCGAAGGCTCCCGCGCCATCAAGCTGACGCTGACCGGCCTCAACATCGTCACCGCCGTGACGCTGATCCTGCTCCTGATCTGGCACACCAGGCGATTGGTACTGCAGCGGCAGGCCTTCGAAGACGCCCTGCATGCCGAGAAGGAACGCCTGGCGTGGCAGGCATCGCACGACTGGCTGACCGGCCTGTCCAACCGCCGCGCCTTCGAGGCGCGCCTGCAAAGCGAGCTGGACGTTGCCGCGGCGGGATCGCTGGGCCTGATCCTGCTCGACCTCGACCAATTCAAGAACGTCAACGACAGCTGCGGGCACCTTGCCGGCGACAGCCTGCTTTGCCAGGTCTCCCGCCTCCTGCAACAGGATCGGCATCCGCGTGACCTGGTGGCCCGGCTGGGCGGCGACGAATTCGGCCTGATCCTGCCGCAGTGCTCGCCTGCGAACGCGGTCGACATCGCCGAACGGCTGCGGCGATCGCTTGAGCTGTTCAGCTTCGCCTGGGACGATCGCTACTTTGCGGTGACCGCCAGCATCGGCGTCACCTGCATCGCCGACGCCAGCACCACGCTCGAAGGCGCGATGCGGCGCGCGGACGCCGCCTGCTATCGCGCCAAGGAAAAGGGACGCAACCGCGTTCAGGTCGACGGCGGAAGACCTGATGTCATCGTCGTTGCAGCCCGACCGCGCGAGGTCGCGCGCGCCTGACGCTCTCCGTCGTCACCGCGGCGACACGATCCCGAGACCCACCAGATGCGCATCGATGAATTGTTCGACCTGCTGACGCAGCATCTGCGGCGGCACGGCCACCATGCGCTCCTCGAGACCGAGCGAGATGATGCCATGCACGGCAGAAAACAAGGTGCGCGACAACAGCGCGATCTTCACGTCATCCGCATCCGGTAGCAGCCGCACCAGGGGCGGATGCATCAGCGCAAAAGCGTCCATCACCATCTGCAGGATGTCGTCGGGATAAGGACGGTCGTCCTCCATCCGATGCTCGAACAGCGAGCGCAGCAGATTGGCGTGCTCCGCGAAGAATTCCAGATAGGTCTCGGCGAGCCCGTAGAGCTGGCGCACGGGGTCATCGGCCGGAACCCCGCGAAGCCGGGCCGTGAGGGCCTGAACGGTCTCCCGATTGACGGTCAGGATGACCCCGTCGAAGTCGCCGAACTCGTTGTAGACGCTGCCGACAGAGCAGCCGGCGGCCTCTGCAACGTCCCGAACCTTCAACGATCTCAATCCTTTAGTTGCGATAATCCCCCGGGCAATCTCCAGGATCTGGAGCCGTCGCCGATTTTTTTTCTGATCCCGCAGCGATTCTTCTTGAACATTGTTCATTTTCGAGCTACTCATGTGAACATTGTTCAAACTAACCTGGAGACGACCAAAATGCAAACCCTCGCTGTTGATATCGCCGCCACCTTCGTCGACGACGCCACCGCCCTGGTGACTGGCCTTGGCCGCGCCCTGCTGCGGTTCGCCATGACGCCGATCGATCGCATCGCAAATGCCTGCGACATTGCCGGCGTGCTTGCCGAACGCCGCGCGACCTTCCGGATGTGGCGGGCCAGCCGCACGCGCGCCCGTCAAGAGGGCCGCCGATTCAGCCTGCTCCGCCGCCTCTCGCCCTTTCGTCACCTCGCCCATCTCACCTGAGGCGCACGCGACCTGCACACGCGGGTCGGCTCGAATGCAAGAACTGGTTGCAAGGAAGGACTTACCATGTCCCGATGTTCGCGGCCGATCTCGCCAGACTTCAGTGACGCGGTTCAGCTTTTCCTCATCGCTCGGCGCATACCCCGTGAGGGCGCCCAGATATTTTGCGAACCTAACGACACCGCCTGGAGACCAACAGGATCAGAGGGATCGAGGGGATAAGGCAGGCGGCGATCAGTGCCCGCAATCGTTCGTCCCCTCCCCTTCCGGTCGTGACGCTTCAAAGACAACGTAACGAACCTCATTCTGCCTTTCCAAAACAGGACTAGTCATGATCAGGGAATTGATGTCGTCACGCCGCTTTGCCCCACTGTTCTGGGCGCAATTCTTCTCGGCGCTCAATGACAACGTGCTCAAGAACGCGCTCGTCATCATCCTGCTTTACAGTGCCGCAACCGGCCACGGCGATGCGCTGGTGACGGTGGCAGGCGCCGTCTTCATCTTCCCCTATTTCATCCTGTCCGGGCTCGGCGGCCAGCTCGCCGACAAATACGTCAAATCCGTCGTCGCAAGGCGGCTCAAATTCGCCGAGATCTTCGCCGCGGCCTTTGCCGCCGCCGGCTTCTTTCTGCACTCGGTGCCGCTGCTGTTCGCGGCGCTCGCCCTGTTCGGCATCATCGCCGCGCTGTTCGGACCCGTGAAATATTCCATGCTGCCGGATCAGCTCGAGCTCGGCGAGCTCGCGACCGGCAACGCGCTCGTCGAAGGCGCGACCTTCATGGCGATCCTGCTCGGCACCGTCGCCGGCGGCCAGTTCGTGGCGGGATCCGCGCATATGGGCTGGGTCGCATCCGCCGTGGTCGTGCTGGCCTTGTTGTCATGGGCCTTCGCCTCACGCATTCCGCAGACGACGCCCTCTGCGCCTGACCTGCCCGTCGATGCCAATCCCTGGACCTCGACGGTGGGCCTTCTCAAGACCCTGCATGCCGACCATCGGCTGTGGGACGGCACGGTGATCGTCTCCTGGTTCTGGCTGGTCGGCGCGATCGTGCTGTCGCTGCTGCCGGCGCTGGTCAAGGATGTCGTTGGCGGCACCGAGGGCGTGGTGACGCTGTGCCTTGCGATCTTCGCGATCGGCATCGCCATCGGCTCGCTGTTTGCCGCGAGCCTCAGCCACGTTCGCCCGAATCTCGCGCTGGTGCCGATCGGCGCCATCATCATGGGGTTTGCCGGCCTCGATCTCGCCTGGGCCATCGGCGTGACCGCCAAGGGCCAGGACATCACCGCGGCCGGTTTCGCGACCTCGTTCGCAGGCCTGCGTATGCTCGTCGACTTCGTCGCCTTCGCATTCGGCGGCGGCCTGTTCGTCGTTCCCTCCTTCGCCGCGGTCCAGGCCTGGTCGGCACCATCCGAGCGCGCCCGCATCATCGCCGCCGGCAACGTACTGCAGGCCGCCTTCATGGTGGTCGGCTCGCTGTTCGTCGCGCTGCTGCAGGCGGCCGGCCTCCACATCGGCTGGATCTTCTTCGGGCTCGGCGTCGCGAGCTTCGGCGCGGTGTGGTTCGTGCTGACGAAATGGGGCAAGGAAGGCGTGCGCGATTTCGGCGGGCTGCTGTTCCGCGCACTGTTCCGCACTGAGGTTCGCGGCCTCGAGAACCTGCCGCCTGCCGGCACGCGCATGCTGATCGCGCCCAACCATGTCAGCCTGATCGATGGCCCGCTGCTCCACGCCGTGCTGCCGATCGACGCGAGCTTCGCGGTGGATACCGGCATCGCCAAGGCCTGGTGGGCCAAGCCGTTCCTGCGCGTCGTCAAGCACTACACCATGGATCCGAGCAAGCCGCTGGCTGCGCGCGACCTGATCAAGCTGGTCGCCGCCGGCGAGCCGGTGGTGATCTTTCCGGAAGGACGTATCACTGTCTCGGGCTCGCTGATGAAGGTCTATGACGGCACCGCGATGATCGCGGACAAGGCCGATGCGGTGGTCGTGCCCGTTCGCATCGAAGGTGCGCAGCGCTCGCATCTCAGCTACCTCAACTCCAGCCAGATCAAGCGCTCGTGGTTTCCGCGGGTGACGGTCACTATCCTGCCGCCCGTCAAGCTTCCGGTCGACCCGGCGCTGAAGGGCAAGGCACGCCGCAATGCCGCCGGCGCCGCGCTTCAGGACGTGATGATCGATGCTCTCGTCAAGAACGCCATGCTCGATCACTCGCTGTTCGAGGCGCTCGGACACGCCTATCGCGATCGCGACACCGGCAAGGTCATCATCGAGGACGCGCTCGGCACCAAGCTGACCTATCGCAAGCTGATCCTTGGCGCTCAGGTCTTGAGCCGGAAGCTGGAGACCGGTACCGCCGTGGGCGAGAATGTCGGCGTGTTGCTGCCGAATTCGGCGGGCGTCGCCGTCGTCTTCATGGCGCTGCAGAACATCGGCCGGGTCCCGGCGATGCTCAACTTCTCGGCCGGCCCGGTCAACGTCCTCGCCGCCATGAAGGCCGCAGAGGTCAAGACCGTGCTGACATCGAAGGCCTTCATCGAGAAGGGCAAGCTCGACAAGCTGATGGCTGCGATCTCCGCAGAGGCGCGCGTGGTCTATCTCGAGGACGTCCGCGCCTCGATCGGTGTGGCCGACAAGATCAAGGGCTTGCTCGCAGGCACCGCGCCGCGCGTCGCCCGCCAGGCCAGCGACCCCGCCGTCGTACTGTTCACGTCGGGTTCGGAAGGCACGCCCAAGGGTGTGGTGCTGTCCCACCGCAACATCCTCGCCAACGCGGCGCAGGCGCTGGCGCGGGTCGATGCCAACGCCAATGACAAGGTGTTCAACGTGCTGCCGGTGTTCCACTCGTTCGGGCTGACCGGCGGGATGATGATGCCGATGCTCGCGGGCATTCCGATCTACATGTACCCCTCGCCGCTGCACTACCGGATCGTGCCCGAGCTGATCTACCAGACCGGCGCCACCATCCTGTTCGGCACCGATACGTTCCTCACCGGCTATGCCCGCTCGGCGCATGCCTACGACTTCCGCACCCTGCGCCTCGTGATCGCCGGCGCCGAGGCGGTCAAGGACCGGACGCGGCAGGTGTTCATGGAGCGCTATGGCATCCGCATCCTCGAAGGCTACGGCGTCACCGAGACGGCGCCGGTGCTGGCGATGAACACGCCGATGGCCAACCGCCCCGGTACCGTCGGCCGCCTCTCGCCGCTGATGGAAAGCCGCCTCGATCCGGTCCCCGGCATCGAGGAAGGTGGACGCCTCTCGGTGCGCGGGCCGAACGTGATGCTCGGTTACTTGCGGGCCGAGAATCCCGGCGTGCTCGAAGTACTTCCCGAAGGCTGGCACGACACCGGCGACATCGTCGCGATCGACGCGGCCGGCTTCATCACCATCAAGGGACGCGCCAAGCGCTTTGCCAAGATTGCCGGCGAAATGGTGTCGCTGTCGGCAGTCGAGAGCATCGCCGCGACGTTGTGGCCGCAAGCCGCATCGGTCGCCGTCTCAATCCCCGACCCCCGCAAGGGCGAGCGCATCGTGCTGCTGACGACGGAGAAGAACGCCGAGCGCAGCGCAATGCAGGGCCAGGCCAAGACGATCGGCGCGTCCGAGCTGACCGTTCCCGCGGCGATCATGGTGGTCGACAAGGTGCCGCTGCTCGGCACCGGCAAGACCGACTACGTCACCGCAACGACGATGGCCCGCGAGCAGGCGTCCGCGCCGGAGCGCGAGGTGGCGTAAGACAGATGCGCGAGGCGCCTCAATCAGGCGACGCGCGATGCCCGGGAGTGGTTCTGCTTCACGGCATCGCGCGAACCTCGGCATCCCTGAGGAAGCTGGAACGGGCACTCCAGGCGAGCGGCTTTGCGACGCTCAACATCGACTATCCCAGCCGCAAGAAGGCGATCGCGGCCCTTGCAGACGACATTCACCCCGCGATCTCCGGCTTCGCCGAACGCGACGCGCCGCTGCATTTCGTCGCGCATTCGATGGGCGGCCTCGTCGCGCGCGCCTATATCGCAAAACACCGGCCGGCCCGGCTTGGCCGCGTCGTGATGCTGGGCACGCCGAACAGCGGCAGCGAGGTCGCCGATCTCCTCAGCGGATCCCGCCTCTACCGCACGTTCTACGGCCCGGCTGGACTTGAACTTACGACTGCGATCCGCGCCCTGCCCACCGTGGACTACCCCGTTGGCGTGATCGCCGGAAACCGCTTCATCGATCCCGTCGCCGGCCTCCTTGTTCTGCCGAAACCGAATGACGGGCGGGTGTCGGTGCAGAGCGCGATGCTGGCTGGCATGACCGACCATGTCGTCGCGAAGGCGTCTCATACCGGGCTTCCGCGTCACGCCGCCGCAATCGAGCAGACCATCGCCTTCCTGCGCGATGGGCGTTTCCGCACCGCGCCGCTCACCTGAGCAAGAGATACCGAACCGGGTTGTCATCGCACTGTCCCGCTCCACATTCGAGCACGGTGGACAGGAGATTTGCGGCAACCAGCAACGCAAAGATCGCGAAGACCGCGTTCGACGCCGGTCCGCTCGGGGGCGCATTCCCGTCTCGCTTGCCGGTCACATCCTTCAAGACGAAGACGAGCGCGACATAGCATATGACGCCGACGGCCGCGATCAGCGCCCAGGTGTAGAAATGCAAGCCCAACAGCGCCGAGCCGTATCCAGGATCGCCAGGCGCCAGATGCAGCGACACCTGCCGCATCGAGATGAAGCCGGTGACGAGGCTGGCCAGGAGGATCATCGCGTAGTGGGATGGACGTTCACCCAGGCGCATGTTGAACAGGAATCCCATGCCAATCGCGATGAACCCGGCCCGCTGCAGCAAGCACAGCGGACAGGGTAGCTCACCGAGCGCAAGCTGATAGAAGAATGCGACGGTCAAGATCAGCGAGATCCCGAGCAACCCAAGCATGTTCAGGATCGCGCCGACCGGCTGTTGCTCGCTCGTCTCTACAGGATTCATCTCGACACCATCAGAACGAGAATTTCAGCGGGTCGGTCGCGTGGTGGAAGAACCATGCGACGGTGACGAGGATCATTGCACTCCAGAGCGCATAGCTCAGCCCCGCGCGCGAGCGCCAGACGCTGGCGCAGCCTGCGAGCGCCAGCAGAAAAGGCAGGAACATGTACATGAGCACGGGCTCCCCAAGCGATTCGCGCAGCGCGCGAACGGCCAAGAGATACGTCAGCCCTGCACGCCCCTCAAGAGCCGGCTTCGCCGCGACGCTCCTGCGCGTAACGCACCAGCGCCGCGAAGCGGTAGATGCCGTGCACGAACTTGCCATAGGGCATGGTGACGAACAGTGCGAACACGGCGCCGAGGTGCAACGCGAGCAGCGGCCCCATGGCGGCCGTTTCGCGCAAGATGAGCAGCAGCATGCCGGTGAGGCCGGTCAGGAACAGCATGGCGATGAAGCCGACATCCATGCCGTAGCGGTTCTCGTCGAGCAGCGCCGGATCGCGTCGCATCCTGGCCGTGAACAGACCGACCGGGCCGATGATCAGACCGATGCCGCCGAGCGCGCCCAGCACCACGGGCAGGTCCCACCATGGATACGGCGCCTCGCGGCCGAGCAGATAGTGATACAGCGTGGCCACCGACGTCGCCGCAAAGCACAGCAGGAAGCCGTAGAAGGTCAGGTGGTGATACAGCTTGCGCCGGTCGGTCGGCTTGTCGTCCTCGTTGTAGCAGCCGACACCGCCGCCATGGAGATAGCGCAGCTCGCCCGCATCGCGGATCGCCTGGAAGATCGAGCCCCCATCGGCGCGGCCGCGGATCGGTCCACCGATGTCGCGCCAGAAAGCGCGCACGCTCATCACGAGCGCGAGGATCGCATAGAGGAACGCGACGCTGAACAGCGCTGCCATCGTGTTGTGCGGCATCAGTCTGTAGAACGCGCCGGGACCGCTGTGCACGCCGAAAAGCACGCTGCCGTCGTTC
This sequence comes from Bradyrhizobium ottawaense, assembly GCF_002278135.3. Lineage (NCBI taxonomy): Bacteria > Pseudomonadati > Pseudomonadota > Alphaproteobacteria > Hyphomicrobiales > Nitrobacteraceae > Bradyrhizobium > Bradyrhizobium ottawaense. Next base: position 6,758,409 of record NZ_CP029425.2, read on the forward strand.
AGGGCGGCGAAGCCGAGGATGAAGGCCGCCATGCTGAGCGCAGCGACGATGCTGATGACCAGACCGTTGCGGGCGAAAGCGCCGGACAGCGCGCCCGGCCAGGCATAGGCGGCATAGGACCCGGCCCGCGCGATCGCGAGCGTTCTGGGAACGTTGACGTTGAACTCATGCGGCGGCGAGAACTGGCAATCGACGTAGCAGGCGCCGCAGGAATGGCAGAGATTGGCGAGATAGTTGAGGTCGCCGTCGGAGAAGGCGCGGCGCATTTCCATGGCGGGAAATACCGCGCACAGCCCCTCGCAATAGCGGCAGGAATTGCAGACCGTCATCAGACGGTCGGCCTCGTCCAGGATTCTGGTTCCGTGCATGGCTTTACTTCGTTAGGCCCTTTGTCTCGAGCCATTTCTGAATCAGGCCCGCGACCTCGAGGTTGTTCTTGTCCATCATCACCATATGCGAATTGCCCTTGATGCCCGCCTGCGGGAGATCGACGATGTCGACGCTACCGCCGGCAGCCTTGATGGCGTCGGCAAAGGCGATGCCGTTGGCGCGGATCTTGGGCCAGCGTGAATCGCGCTCGATATAATCGCCATAGATGATGAGCGTCGGGATGTTCTCCAGCACATCCGCCTTGGCGGGATCGCCAATGCCGGCCGGCTCGATCGCGATCAGCGCCTTGACCTTGTCAGGCCGAGCTTGTGCGACCTTGAAGCCGAAGCTGCCGGCCTGGCTGTGGAACAAGATCACGGACGGGCCGACGCGATCGATCTCGGCGATATAGGCAGCGACGATCGCATCATCCGTCGTGGTCCAGCGCGGCACGTTCTGCTTGACGAAATTCTCGTAGCCCTCGACGGGAAACTGGTTGCCCGGTAACAGCTTTCGCTTGGCGGGATCGGCATCGTAGGAGTTTGGCCCTTCGCCGATGCGGAAACGTTCGAACGGATTGGCGGTGGTGAGGAAGACCGGCTCGCTCTTGAATATGTCGGGGTATTGCGCCCAGCCAGCGCGCCCGCGCTCCACCGCGTCGGAATTATAGACCGCCCACCCCTTGCGCAGGAAATAGTTCAGCCAGCCTTCGCGTCCGTCGGGCGTGGTCTCGTAGGTGACGCCGGTCAGTCCGCCGCCATGCCACATCAACGGCGGATAGGCACCCTTCTCGTTCGCGGGCAGGAAATACTGCACGTACATCTGCTCGACCTGATACGTGCCGTTGGGATCGACCTTGGCCGGCACGCCGCCGGGCGTGAACACGACCTCTTTCACCGGCTTGCCGGAGATTTCGACGAGACGCCCGCCGACGTGGAACGAACCCATGTCGCGCAGGGTGATCGGCTCGGCGGCGTAGGCGTGCCCGACGGTCAGCAGCGCCGTGATCGAAGCAATGGCAATGCGCGACATGGTTCCTCCCGTTTCTTTTCTTCGTCTAGTTCTTGGCATGCCGTGCCGCTTCCCGTCCCGCGATCCGCCCGAACACGCTGCCGATGGTCATGCCCATGCCGGCGGCATAGCCCTTGCCGAGCACGTTACCGGCCATGATCTCGCCGGCCGCGAACATGTTAGCGGACGGCTTGCCGTCAGCCATCAACATCCGCGCCTCCTTGGTCACGCGGGTGCCGAGATAGGTGAAGGTGATGCCGGGCCGCACCGGATAAGCGAGATAAGGCGGCGTCTCGATCTTGCGCGCCCAGTGCGTCTTGGGCGGCGTGATGCCCTCGGTCACACAGTCATCCAAGATCGTGTGGTCGAAAGTCCCGGACCGCACCGCCGCGTTGAATTCGGCGATGGTCTTTTCCAGCGCCGCCGGGTCGAGCTCCAGCTTGCCGGCGAGTTCGGCCACCGTCTGTCCGGTGATCGGCGGAAACAGCGTCGGCATGAAGCTGGTGACCACGGTGGAGTCGAAGATGATGTAGGCGATCTGGTCGGGCTGCGCCGCGACCAGCCGGCCCCAGATGGCGTAGCGCTTCGGCCAGATATCCTCGCCCTCGTCGTAGAAGCGCTGCGCGTGCTTGTTCACGACGATGCCGAACACGACGGAGTCGTGGCGGGTGATGATGCCGCCGTCGAATTTCGGCGCGCGGGCGTCGATCGCGACCGCATGACACTGGGTGGGGTCGCCGACCTCCTGCACGCCCTTGTCGAGCAGCATCTTCAGGATCGAGCCGCGATTATAGGGCGTGCCGCGGATCAGAAAATTGTCGGCAGCCTCGCCCCAATATTGCTTCAGCCATTCGATGTTGGCCTCGAACCCGCCGGCCGCGGCGACCAGCGAGGTCGCCCGGATCTCGGTCTCGCCCCTGATCGGCCGCTTGAGGCGTGCAGCCAGGAACATGCCATCCTCGATCACGAGGTCGGTGACCTCGGCATCGTATTCGACGTCGACACCGAGCCGCTCGGCAGTGAGATAGAGCGCATTCAGCATCGCGCGGCCGCCGCCGAGGAAGAACGAATTGGTACGGCCGAGGCTCAGCGTGCCGCCGAGCGAGGGTTGCCAGCGCACGCCCTGCTCCACGATCCAGTTCAGGATATCCTTGGACTCTCGGATCATGTGGCGCGCGAGCACTTCATCCGTTTGCCCGCCAGTGACACGCAGCAGGTCTTCCCAGAATTCCTCTTCGGTATAGGGGCCGGTCAGGATTTCGGTGGCCGCATCATGAGCGCAGCGCATGTTGCGGGTGTGGCGGGTATTGCCGCCGCGATAGAATTTCGGCGCGCCTTCGAGCACCAGCACCGAGGCACCGCCGCGCCGCGCCGCGATCGCCGCGCACAGCGCCGCGTTGCCGCCGCCGATCACCAGCACGTCGTATTTGCTGCTCATGCCGTCCGTCCGATGCGACGAAGTTGGAGACATTCTATCCGCCGGCGGCCCGGTCAACCGGCACCACCATTGCGTACTTTTGTATACAAAGATATACAGAGATCCTGCAAGCGTCATCTCTGCATGGGCAGGATGCGCCTTGCTTCGAGGGAACATGGCGAGGCGTCCGGCAAAGACAGGCGGATCGATCGCGCGCGGCGGCGGCGTTGCCCTTGGCGAAGCTGTATTCCGCTCGCTGTGCGAGGCGCTCCAGGCCGGCAGCTACCGCGCCGGCGACCGCCTGCGCGAGGAAGAGGTCGCGCAGCGGCTCAAGGTCAGCCGCACCCCGGTGCGCGAAGCGCTCGGCCGGCTCGCCGCGCGCGGTTTCGTCGAGCCCGCCGGCGGCCGCGGGCTGATCGTGCGCAATCTCGACATCTCGGAAGTGCTCGAGCTCTACGCCATGCGCGAGATCATGGAAGGTGCCGCGGCGCGCCTCGCCGCCGAACACGCTTCGGCGCCCGAGGTCGATGCGCTCCGCGACATCGAGCAGGCTTTTGTCGAAACTCCCGCAGCAGACGCGGCCGAGATGGCAAGGCTCAATCGCAGCTTCCACGAGGCCATCTGCCGGGCGGCGCGCAACCGCTATCTCGACAACGCTTCGCGGGAATTGCAGGACTGGATCGCCCTGCTCGGCCCGACCACCTTCACCGTAACCGGCCGCCCCTCGTCCAGCCACGGCGAGCACCAGGCAATGATCGACGCCATCGCGGCCCGCGACGGCGACAAAGCGGAGCAGCTTGCGCGCGCGCACATCCGCGAGGCGCTGCGCTGCCGGCTGAAGCTGTTGCAGAAGCAGTAAGCGCGTGACGCTCAGGCCACGACGTCGACAACGACCGCCTTCAACGCGTCCCGCACATCGGCCGGCCTCAGCCGCACCTGCAAACCGCGCTGGCCGCCGTTGAGATAGACCTGATCATGCCCGAGCGCGCTCTGTTCGATCACGGTGCGCACGGGCTTGCGCTGACCGAACGGGCTGATGCCGCCAACCTTGTAGCCGGTGACGCGCTCGGCCTCGGGCGGCTTCATCATCTGCGCCGACTTGCCGCCGGCAGCGGCAGCAAGCTTCTTCATGGAGATCTCCTGGTCGGACGGCACGATCACGCAGACCGGCTTGCCGTCCACCAGCGCCATCAGCGTCTTCAAGACGCGCGCGGGGTTCTCACCGAGCGCGGCGGCCGCCTGAAGGCCGATGCTCTCGGCGTCAGGATCGTAGTCGTAGGCGTGGACGGAGAAGGCAATACCGGCCGCCGTGAGCGCGCGTGTGGCTGGGGTGGCTTTGGACATGGGTCACATCTACCACCGTCATTGCGAGGAGCGAAGCGGTGGGGGTGTAATTGCCGCCACACATCCGCTGTCGTCCCCGCGCACGCGGGGACCCATAACCCCAGGGAGGAGTTTGGCGAAGGCTCGACGTTTGGTACTAAGACCGTCCGCAATCGAGAAATCACGCGGTATGGGTCCTCGCATTCGCGAGGACGACAGCGGAATTTGGAGGCGCTATGCCTCCAAACCCCGCTGGGAGGAGGTCTTCCCTACTCCGCCGCGTCCCGCATCTCCGCGCGTTCGGCTCTGGCCGCGCAGAACTTGAATTCCGGGATCTTGCCGAACGGATCGAGCGCCGGGTTGGTCAACAGGTTCGCCGCCGCCTCTGCGTAGCAGAACGGCATGAACACCATGTTCTCCGGCACGTCGCGGTCGGAGCGGACCTTGACCTCGACGGCGCCGCGGCGAGTCTCCAGGCGAATGAAATCGCCCGGCACCAGCTTCTTCTTGTGCATGTCCTTCGGCGACATGAACGCGACCGCCTCGGGCTCGATCTGGTCCAGCACCTGCGCGCGGCGGGTCATCGAGCCGGTGTGCCAGTGCTCCAGCACGCGGCCGGTCGACAGCACCATCGGATATTCGGCGTCGGGGATCTCGTCGGGCGGGATGACCTTGGCCGGCACGATCTTGCCGCGGCCGCTCGCGGTCGGGAAGCCCGTGGTGAAGATGATCTCGTTGCCGGGCTGGTCCGGACCGTCGACCGGATAGGTCACCGCGCCTTCGCGCACCAGCCGCTCCCAGGTGATGTTCTTCAGCGACGGCATCAGCTCTGCCATCTCGGTGAAGACGTCGCCGGGACCGGCATAATTCCACGGCAGGCCCATGCGCTTGCCGATCTCCTGAATGATCCAGAGATCCTGTCGCGCATCGCCCGGCGGCTTGATCACCTGGCGCGCGAGTTGCACGCGGCGATCGGTGTTGGTGAAAGAGCCCTCCTTCTCGGCGAAGGCCGAGGCCGGCAGGATCACGTCGGCGTGGAACGCGGTCTCGGTCACGAAGAGGTCCTGCACCACGAGATGGTCGAGCATGGCGAGCGCGTGGCGCGCGTGCTGGAGATCGGGGTCCGACATCGCGGGGTTTTCGCCCTCGATATACATGCCCTTGATCTCGCCGGCATGGATCGCGTTCATGATCTCGACCACCGTGAGGCCGCGCACGGGATCGAGATCCTGCTGCCACAGCTTCTCGAAGGCCCCGCGCAAGTCGTCGCGGCCGACCGGCTGGTAATCCGGCAGGAACATCGGGATCAGGCCGGCATCGGAGGCGCCCTGCACGTTGTTCTGGCCGCGCAGCGGATGCAGGCCGGTGCCGGGGCGGCCAACCTGGCCGGTGATCAGCGCGAGCGCGATCAGGCAGCGCGCATTGTCGGTGCCGTGGACGTGCTGGCTGATGCCCATGCCCCAGAAGATGATCGACGATTTTGCCCGCGCATAGGCGCGCGCAACCTCGCGCAGCGTTTGCGCCGGGACGCCGCAGATCGCCTCCATCTTCTCCGGCGTGAATTCCTTGATCTTCTCCTTGAGGTCCTCAAAACCCTCGGTGTAGCCGGCGATGTACTGGTCGTCGGTCAGGCCTTCAGTGATGATCGTGTTGATCATCGCGTTCAGCATGGCGACGTCGGAGCCGGGCTTGAACTGCAGATGCTTGGTCGCATGGCGCGACAGCGTCTGCCGGCGCGGGTCCATCACGAACAGCTTGGCGCCGTTCTGCTTGACCGCGTTCTTGATGAAGGTCGCGGCGACCGGATGGTTTACGGTCGGGTTGGCGCCGATCACGATGATGACCTCGGCGTCCATCGCCGCGGAAAACGGCGCCGACACGGCGCCCGAGCTGAGACCTTCGAACAGCGCCGCCACCGACGAGGCGTGGCACAGCCGGGTGCAGTGGTCGACATTGTTGGAGCCGAAACCGGTGCGCACCAGCTTCTGGAACAGATAGGCCTCTTCGTTCGAGCCCTTGGCCGAGCCGAAGCCGGCGAGCGCCTTCACGCCGTTCGTGTCGCGGATCTTGACGAGACCCTTGGCCGCGATGTCGAGCGCCTCTTCCCAGCTCGCTTCGCGGAAATGCGTGAACGGATTGGCGGGATCGACCTGGTCGTTGGCATCCTTCTTCGCATTGGGCAGCCGCACCAGCGGCTTGGTCAGGCGGTGCGGATGGTGGATGTAGTCGAAGCCGAAGCGGCCCTTCACACAGAGGCGGTTGTGATTGGCAGGGCCATCGCGGCCCTCGGCATAGATCACCTTCTCGTCCTTGACCTCGTAGGTCACCTGGCAGCCGACGCCGCAGAACGGGCAGAGCGAATCCACCTTCTTGTCCGCGTAAGTCACGCGGGTCTGCTTCTCGTCGAGCATCACGGCCGGCATCAATGCGCCGGTCGGGCAGGCCTGAACGCATTCGCCGCAGGCGACGCAGGTGGACTCGCCCATGGGATCGTCGAAGTCGAACACGATCTTCGAGCCATGGTTGCGATAAGCCATGCCGATGACGTCGTTGACCTGGACCTCGCGGCAGGCGCGCACGCACAGGCCGCACTGGATGCAGGCGTCGAGGTTGACGCGCATCGCCGGATGGCTGGCGTCGGTTGCCCAGCGCTCGGCGGCCGGGAAGCGGCTCTCGGTGACGCCTGTCGTCTCGGCCCAGTGCCAGAACTTCGAATCCGGATCGTGCGAAGTCTCGCGCGCCGGCTGGTCGGCGACCAGCAGCTCCATCACCATCTTCTGCGCCGACACCGCGCGCGCGGATTCGGACTTCACCTTCATGCCGACCGACGGCGTACGCTTGCAGGACGCGGCCAGCACGCGCTCGCCCTCGATCTCGACCATGCAGGCACGGCAATTGCCGTCAGGCCGATAATCGGGCGCGGGTGAATAGCACAGATGCGGGATCTCGCGGCCCTGGCGTTTTGCGACTTGCCAGATCGTCTCGCCGGGATTGGCTTCGACCTGCTTGCCGTCGAGCTCAAACGTAATCTTGGTCATTCGGCCGCTTCCTTGAACTCGTCAGGGAAATATTTGATCACGGTGGTCAGCGGATTCGATGCCGCCTGTCCAAGCCCGCAAATCGAGGCATCGCGCATCGCCTGGCTCAATTCTTCCAGAAGTGCGCGGTTCCACACCGGCTTCTGCATCAGCAGCGCCGCCTTCTGGGTTCCGACGCGGCACGGCGTGCACTGGCCGCAGCTCTCGTCCTCGAAGAACTTCATCAGGTTCAGCGCCGCCGCACGCACGCTGTCCTTCTGCGACAGGATCACGATCGCGGCCGAGCCGATGAAGCAGCCGTATTTTTCCAGCGTGCCGAAATCGAGCGGGATGTCGTCCATCGACGCCGGCAGGATGCCGCCGGACGCGCCGCCCGGCAGGTACGCATAGAATTGATGGCCATCGGCCATGCCGCCGCAATATTCGTCGATCAGCTCGCGCACGGTGATGCCCGCGGGTGCGAGCTTCATGCCGGGATTTTTCACGCGGCCCGAGACCGAGAAGCTGCGCAGGCCGTGACGCTCGTGGCGACCATGGCCCTTCCACCAGTCGGCGCCCTTCTCGACGATGTCGCGCACCCACCACAGCGTCTCGATGTTGTTGATCAGCGTCGGCAGGCCGAACAGGCCGACCTGGAACGGATAAGGCGGCTTGTGCCTGGGCAGGCCGCGCTTGCCCTCGATGCTCTCCAGCAGCGAGGATTCCTCGCCGCAGATGTAGGCGCCGGCGCCGCGGCGCATGTGCAGCGTCGGGCCGCCCGGAGGAAGCTTTGCGATCTCGCGCTCCAGGATCTCGCGTGAGGCCGGATATTCGTCGCGCAGGTAGATATAGACATCGGAGGCCTGCACCACATGCGCGCCGATCAGCATGCCCTCGATGAAGCGATGCGGGTCGCTTTCGAGATAGACGCGGTCCTTGAACGTGCCGGGCTCGCCCTCGTCGCCGTTGATCGCCATCAGCCGCGGGCCGGGTTCACCGAGCACCGCGCGCCATTTGCGTCCCGTCGGGAAGCCAGCGCCGCCAAGGCCGCGCAGCGAGGCGTCGTCGAGCGCCTTCAGCAGATCGTCCTTGGACAACTCGCCCGAGCGCAAACGGTTGAGCAGCTTGTAGCCGCCATCAGCGACATAGGCGTCGTAGTCGACATATTTGGGCAGATGCGCGTGGGCGTCGCCGGCCTTCGCGGCCGCCATCACATTGGCGACGGTCGCATGATCGACGAAGTTGTGGCCGACTTCCGCGGCTGGCGCGGTGTCGCAGCGGCCGACGCAGGGCGCGCGGACGACGCGGATACCAGGACCCGATGAGCTCTGCAAATCCTCGAGCAGCTTCTCGGCCCCGAGCATCGCGCAGGTGATAGAATCGCAGACGCGGATCGTCAGCGGGGCGATATCCGGCTCGCCTTCCTTCACCACGTCGAAATGCGCGTAGAACGTCGCGGTCTCGAACACCTCGGCGAAGGCGAGCTTCATCTCGTCGGCGAGCGCGGCCAGATGCGCGGCCGAGATCTGATGATATCTGTCCTGGATCAGGTGCAGATATTCGATCAGGAGATCACGCCGCCGCGGCCTGTCGCCGAGCAGCTGCTCGATCTCGTGCGCGGCGGTGGGATCGACCTGCCGCCCCTTGGGCGTGGCCTTGGCTCGCTTGCGTCCCTCACCGGGATGCTCGAACGGGCGGACCTTGTGCACGTCGTCGTGGCTCATCGATTCGTCTCGATCTCGTCTTTTAGAACGGCTCCAGTCTTAGCCCCTGGCATGCCAGATGCCAAGCAAATTATCATGCTCGCGGAAGCGGTTAAGCGCAGCCCAAGAGCAGCCCTGGGATCGCTGCCCGGACACGACCTTGCGTTGGTCCAACGCGCCAATCGATAGAACGAAGCCTGAATTGGTCTGGAGATCAATAAAGGCTTCCCATGCTGCGATAGCGAAATCGTATCGAGCTCCCGCTCCGGGACCACGGGTAACCCCTCAACGCCCCGATGCTGACGGGTCAGCTTTTGCCCATGCACTCCTCGATATAGAACCAGCGCTCGTCGCCCGCGAGGCCCTTGGCCTTCACGTCCTTGCGGCACTCCCTGAGCTTCGACTTGTTGGCGCTCCACTTGGCCTTCATGTCCTTGAGCTTCTGCGCGGTCAGCTTGATCTTGCCGGGCTTGGCCTCGGTCGCGGCGGGCGGCGTTGCAGCCGGTGGCGCGGCAGTCCGTGCGGATGCGGATTGCAGGGCGCCGGCGACGAGCAGCACGGCGGCTGCACAAACGAGCTTACGAACCATCGAATTCCCCCAGGGGTAGTTTTGAAACAATCGAAATGAGCGGCGGGAGCGCGCATGGTGCGCTCCCGCCGCGATGAACGTGCGATCAGAAGATCTTGACCGCGCTCTCCAGCGTCTTCCAGACGCCCCAAGCGAGCGGCACGCCAACAAAGGCCCAGAACAGCGCCGCATTGGCATCCAGACCGCCCTTGCCGATGCCGAACGAGCCGTGCTGGACCGACGCCTCGCTCTTCGCACTGGCCGCCTGCAGGCGGGCCACCTCCTCGTGGCTCATGTTCCATTTCGGATCGACCGGCTTGATCAGGTAGTTGCAGATCAAACCGGCGATCAGCATGGCACACAGGATGTACATCGTCGTGTTGTAGAGCTGATCACGCGGCACACCGGCCGCGAGCTGGAACTCGCGGATGTAGTTGACCACGACCGGACCGATGATGCCGGCAGTCGACCATGCCGTCAGCAACCGGCCATGGATGGCGCCGACGAACTGGGTTCCGAACATGTCGGCAAGATAGGCCGGCACCGTCGCGAAGCCGCCGCCGTACATCGACAGGATGATGCCGAACCCGAGCACGAACAGCAGTTTCGAGCCCATCGCCGCGAAGGTGGGCGCCAGCGCGTAGAGCACGATGCCGAGGATGAAAAACGTGTAGTAGGTGTTCTTGCGCCCCATGAGGTCCGACATCGACGCCCAGAAGAACCGGCCGCCGATATTGAACAGCGACAGCAGGCCGGCGAAGCCGGCGGCGATCGCCGCGATCGATGCCTTCTGTTCGACCGAAAGCTGGCTGAACGTCAGCTCCGGATGCCCGATCAACTTGCCGGCGAAAATTTCCTGCAGCATGGGCGAGGCCATGCCGATCACACCGATACCCGCCGAGACATTCAAGCAGAGCACCCACCAGATCAGCCAGAATTGCGGCGTCTTGTGCGCGTTGTTGAGGTGCACATGGTGCTCGGTGATCATCGACTTCTTCTCGCTCGGCGGCGTCCAGCCATCGGGCTGCCAGCCGGGCGGCGTCACCCGATACGAAAAGGCACCGATCGTCATGAAGATGAAATAGATCACGCCCATCACGACGAAGGTCTGCCAGACGCCGACATCCGTTGCAGTCTTGAAGTAGTTGATCAGCAGATTGGCGAGCGGCGCACCGATCATCGCACCACCGCCAAAACCCATGATGGCCATGCCCGTCGCCATGCCGCGGCGATCGGGGAACCATTTGATCAGCGTCGACACCGGCGAGATATAGCCGAGGCCGAGCCCGACGCCGCCGATGACGCCGGCTCCGAGCCACATGATCCAGAGTTGATGGACGTAGACGCCGAAGGCGCCGATCAAGAGGCCGCCGCCCCAGCAAAGCGCGGCAACGAAACCTGCCTTGCGCGGGCCGGCACGCTCGAGCCAGCCGCCCCAAATCGCGGCAGAGACGCCGAGCAGGACGAAGAACAGCGTGTACATCCAGCCGAGGCTTGCGACCTTCCAGTCGCACGTCGTGGTGAACAGCTCCTGCCACAACGAGATGTCGGGGCAAGCCTTGCTCTGCGTGATGCCGATCGAGCGCGACAGCGGCAGCCAGAACACCGAGAAGCCGTAGGCCATGCCGATGCAGAGATGGATGCACAGCGCGGCCGGCGGCACCAGCCAGCGATTGAACCCGGCCTTCGCGATCGTGCGTTCACGATCGAGGAAGCCGGAAGCACCAACCGGTGCAAGAACGGTATCGGCAGTCGTCATAAGCATTCCCTCCCAAGCGCGGCCTTGCCGGCATATCGGTTTGCGACCGGTCGTGTGCGTGCTTGGCAGCCGCGCATGACAGGTCGGACTTCATTCATGCCGAAGTGGAATCGTCTGGTGCGCATCCGTCTTGCGCGCCGAGCAAGCAACTGATCGCGGGCGATGTCCCTTCGCCTCGCAAGCAGCGTTGCCGTGACGGCTATCGCGCCCTCATCCCCCTCAACACCCTGTCTTGAGAGGAGCAACGCGCGTGCCAGAAGTCGCATCGTGACGATTCAACGACTTCCCGCAGCGCAACGTGCCGTGCCGGACAGAATGTCCCGAATCCAAGGACAAAATGTCCAATCAGGTCGCTTCGGGCAGCCACATCGTGAAGGTGCTCCCGGAACCGAGGTGGCTTTCGGCCGTGATCTGTCCGCCCTGACGCTTGATCAGCGTCTGGCTGATGGAGAGGCCCAGTCCGGTGCCTTGCCGCCGTTTCGTGGTGTAGAAGGGGTCGAAAATCTTTGCGATCACGTCTGCGCTCATGCCGATGCCGGTATCAGTGACCTCGATGGCGACGCCTTGATGGCCGTCGCGCTCGGCATCGAAGGAGCGGAGCGTCAGGGTTCCGCCGTCCGGCATGGCGTGGATCGCGTTGACGATGAGATTGACCAGGACCTGCTGCAGCTCGTTCCGGTTCATCAGCACGAGCCGGCTGGCGCGGTCGTCCCTGACCACTGCGATCTCGGTCTTGTTCAGAAGATGCTGCACCAGCGGCAGACAGTCGGAGATGACGCTTGTCGGCGCATGGCGCTCGACATAGCCGGCATATTCCTCCGGCCTTGCAAACTGCAGCAGCTTGGTCACGATCTGGCTGATGCGGTGAATCTGCTCGTCGAGCAGGCGAAACTCGACCTTCGCCTTGTCGGCATCGGCCCCGAATACGCTGCGGATGACGTCGAGATTGCCCTGCATCACCGCGATCGGATTGTTGATTTCGTGCGCAACGCCGGCGGTGATCTCGCCGATCGCAGCCAGCTTCTCGGACATGATGAGCTGCTTGGTGGTTGCCTCGAGCTTGAGATTGGCGTGCTCGAGATCCCGAGTGCGCTCCAGCACGCGGACGTTCAGTTCCTCATTCCATTCCCGGAGCTGCCGGTCGCGTTCCTGGATCTGGTCGAGCAGGCTGTCGAGATGAACCGCGACGCGGCCGATCTCGTCACCCAACACCGGCATCTTGGTGCGGGCGGAGAGGTTCCCGCGCTCCACCTCGCCGATCGTCGCCGTGACGCGCTCCAGCGGCATGAAGATGGAGGTCGCCCAGCGCAGGAAGATCGGTACGGTCGCGGCGGTGATCGCGATGAACGCTGCGATGATGATCACCAACGTCTGGTATTTGGCTTCGCTGAACGGCTTCTCCAGAAAGCCGACATAGAGCATGCCGACCCGCTTGCCATAACTGTCGACCAGCGGCTCGTAAGCGGAGATGTACCAGTCATTGACCACGAAAGCACTGTCGAGCCAGGTGTGCCCGTCGCCCAGCACGGCCGAGCGCACCGCCGCCGACACGCGCGTGCCGAGCGCGCGCCGTCCCTCGAACAGACGGACATTGGTCGATATCCGCACGTCGTCCAGGAACAGCGTCGCGGTGCCCTGGCTGCCCTCCGGAAGGCTCGCAGCGCGGTAGACGAGATCGTTGATCGTGTCGATGAATTCGAGATTCTGGTTGAGCAGCGTGCCGCCGACCAGCGCAGCGGCGCCTCCGTCAGGCAGCATCGCCCGGCTCGCCGCGTGCACGACCATGCCGCGCGTCTCCGTGCTGCGGTCGGTCGGCACCGCATTCGGGGTCGGCACGAGATCCAATCGCGCGCGCTCGGCCAGGGCCGGCGAAATTGCGGCCAGCTCGTCATTGCCGAAAATATCGACGCCGGTCGCAGGGACCTGACCCGACAGCGCCGACATGATGATCGGCCAGTCGCCTCTCGGTTGATGCTGCAGCGGGGGCGATGAGGCCAGAACGTCGCCGCGATCGTTGGTCAGATACAGGAAATCGAGACCGATCTCCTTGCGGGTCTCGTCGAGCAGGTCCCGCAGCGAGCCGCGCGCATCCGGCGCCAGCACCTCCTGGAAGCGGGCCGACAGGCCGAGCGCCCGGATCTGGACGCCGGTCTTTTCCAGGATGCGGGCGAGATATTGATGGGCGATGGTGAGATCGCCGTTCACCTTGGAGATCAGGGCCGCGTCGAATTTCGCGTTCCAGCGATAGATCGCAACGCCGAGCAGGAGCGGCAGGATGACCAGCATCGGCAGCAGAGCGATCGCGAGCAACCGGAATCGGACGGAGCGTCCCCGCACGAGCTCACCGCTGCGGCGGGCACCATCAGACATCCCATAACGCGCATTTGCGGTCGATGGTCTTGCGCGAGATACCGAGACGCCGCGCCGCCTCCTCGCGATTGCCGTTGGCCTCCTTCAGCACACCGAGGATGTGACGGCGCTCGAGCTCGGCGAGACTGTCGGCAGGTGCCGACTGACCGTCGTTGCGGGGACCGGCGAAATCGTCGGGGAAGGCGCCGAGGATCAGCGTGCGTTCGATCAAATTGCGCAGCTCGCGCACATTGCCCGGCCAGTCATAGCTTGCGAGCGCCGCCCGCACCGAGGCGTCGATCGGCACCGGCGGCATGCCGAGCTGAGCCGACAGCTTGCTCATGAAGATGGCGGCAAGCTCCTGCACGTCATCGCCGCGATCCTTCAGGAGCGGCAGGTGAATCTGCATCACGTTGAGCCGGTAGAACAGATCGGCTCGGAAACGGCCCTTCTCGACCTCTTTCTGAAGCTCGGCATTGGTTGCGAAGATGAAACGCAGGTCGACCGGAACTTCACGCTCGGAGCCCACCGGACGGACGCGGCGGTCTTCGAGCACGCGAAGCAGCTTGCTCTGCATCGGCAGCGGCAGCTCCCCGATCTCGTCGAGGAACAGCGTGCCGCCATGCGCGTACAGGAACAAGCCCTCACGCCCCGAATCGGCGCCGGTGAAGGCGCCCTTGATGTGTCCGAACAGCTCCGCCTCGATCATCTCGGGCGGGATCGCCGCGCAATTGACGGGCACGAAGGGCTTATCGGCGCGGTCGGACAACGAGTGGATCGAGCGTGCTGCCACTTCCTTGCCGGTGCCGGATGCGCCGGTGAGGAGAACCGAGGTCGGCAGGCGTGCGACGCGCGCGATGGTCTCACGCACGCGCAGCGTCGCTGCCGATTGTCCGATCAGATTGTCGCGCAGAAAGGTGCGGTCGGACGAGGCACGCAGGGCATAGCGCAGGACATAGTTCTCGCGCTGGAGGCGGACACGGTCGAGGCATCGTGCCACCGCGTTGAGGATCTGGTTGGAGCGGAACGGCTTGAGCACGAAATCGGCCGCACCAGCGCGCAGGGCCTGGATCGCGGTGTCGAGGTCGGCATAAGCGGTGATCAGGATGGCGTCGGCGAAAAAGCCGACGGCGCGCTGCTCGGCGAGCCAATCGACGCCGTTCTTGCCTGGCATGATGTTGTCGAGAATGACGACGTCGTAGCGGTTGGAATCGAGCTTGCGCGAGGCCTGGTCGGTATCGGCCGCCTCGTCCACCAGCTTGCAGCGCGGTCCAAGCGTGCGCACCAGGAAATTGCGCATGCCCGGCTCGTCGTCGACGATCAGGATCGAGGCCTGCGCCAGCGCGCCGAACTCCGGCCCTGCAGCCGTCTTGCCGGGCTTGACGGCAGGCTCGCGGCCCGCCGCGGGACCTGCGGCAGCGCTTGCCCTCGATGTTGAGAAAGTCATGCCCGACGTCTTTGAGAGTCTTGGGTTTGAGGGTCTTGGGATTGAGGGTCTTGGGATTGAGGGTCTTGGGTTTGAGAGACTTGGGTTTGAGCTCATGCACGGCACCAATCGGCGCCTTTCGCATTGCAGCGAAGTTCCGGCCGTGTCCCGCGCAGGCAACATAGTCAAACGTCGCCGCCGTGAATATTCGCCTTTCTACGGGGCGTCGCTCTTTTCGACCAGGAACACGATGCGCGCCTCGTTGCGCTCGGTGATCTCGACCTTGTCGCCGGTCTCGCGGATCAGGTTCGGAATGTCAATCACCGACAAGGGATCGGTGCAGTGGACCTCGAGCTGATCGCCCGGCTGCAACGGCTTGAGCGCCTTGCGCGTCTTCAGGGCGGGCAGCGGGCATTTCAGTCCGGTGAGATCGAGCGTCGTTCTGGTCATGGGCGCAACATGGCGGGACCGATCGATGGCGTCAACGCAAGGCCGCTAGAGCAGATCGGCGTAGGACAAAAAGCCTACGTCCTGCCCTGGCTCGACGCCCGTGACGCTCTCACCGAGCTCGACGAGGCCGTCGGTCTCGACCAGCGAGGACAACAGCCCGGCTCCTTCGCGCGGGAACTTCACCGCCTCCAGCGTGCCGTCCTGCGCCCGCCGCAAGGAGACGCGAACATATTCGCGCCGGCCCGCCTTCTTCTTGTAGGTGAAAGCCGCCCGCATCGGGATCGGCAGAAGCGGCTCCGGCAGGCCGCCGGCGAGCGCCAGCACCGTCGGGCGCACGACATGGACGAAGGTCACGAAGCTCGCGACGGGATTGCCGGGCAATCCGATCAGCGGCGTGCCGTCGATAATGCCCATCGCCACGGGACGGCCAGGCTTGATCGCCATCCGCCACAGCACCAGCGAGCCGATGCTCTCGACCGCCGCCTTGACGTGGTCCTCCTCGCCGGTCGAGACGCCGCCGGTCGTGAGGATCAGGTCATGATCACCGGCCACCTGCTTCAAGCCATTCGCGAGCGAAGTCCGCTCGTCGCGCAAGATTCCGAGATCGCTGACCTCGCAGCCGAGCCGGCGCAGCATCGCCATCAGCATGAAGCGGTTGGAATCGAACAGTTGCGAGGCCGCGCGCGGCTCGCCGGGCGAGGCCAACTCGTCGCCGGTCGAGAACACCGCAACGCGAATGCGCCTGATGACGTCGAGACTGACAAGTCCGAACGCGGCGGCGAGCGCGACATGCTGCGGCCGCAAGCGCTGGCCGGCGCGCAGCGCAATGTGCCCCTTCGGGATGTCCTCGCCCGCGGGGCGGACATTGGCGCCGGGCTTCAGCCCCGGCGGCAGCACGATCTTGCCGTCATCGTCGATGCGAACGTCCTCCTGCATGAAGACGGTTTCTGCATCCGGCGGCATCGGCGCGCCCGTGAAAATGCGTGCGGTATGGCCGGGCTTGATCGGCGCCTGCGCGAGGCCGCCGGCCTGGATGCGGCCATCGAGCGGGAACGCCCGCTCCGCGGCTTCAGGAATGTCGGCGTTGCGCATGGCGTAGCCGTCGACCGCCGAGTTGGTGAAGGGCGGCAGCGGCAGAGGCGCTGCGACATCGCGCGCCAGCACGCGCCCGTCCGCGTCGACCAGCGCCACCGTCTCCAGATCGGCGATCGCGTTGACGCGCGTCGTGATGAGACCGACGGCCTCGTCGACCGACATCATCGGGCCGCCGAAGGCAAAGCAATCGTCCGACAGTTGCGCCATGGTGCCTCGTCAGCGTATCGCGGCGCTTTTCGCCACCGCTTCTTCGACCGGCATCGCGGCGCGCAGCAGCAACGCCGCAGCTGCCGCGACATCGTCGAGATGGACAGTGGGCAGCCCCGTGTCAATGGCGGTATCGGCCGCGATCCCGGCGATCCCGGGATCGTCGGGAAACAGCAACGGCTTGCCATTCGCCGCGCGATGCACCTCGATCTTGCGATGCGGCTCGCGCTTGAAGCCCTCGACCACGACGAGATCGACCGCGGAAAGCTTGCTCAGGAGCTCGGGCAGCCGCGGCTCCGCCGCCCCGCGCAGTTCGTGCATCAGGGCCCAGCGGTTTGACGAAGCAACCAGCACCTCGGCCGCGCCGGCCTCGCGATGGCGCCAGGAATCCTTGCCGGGGACATCGACGTCGAACTGGTGATGCGCATGCTTAATGACCGAGACGCGCAGCCCTTGCGCGTTGAAATGCGGGATCAGCCGCGTCAACAGCGTGGTCTTGCCCGCACCGCTCCAGCCTGCAAGGCCGATGACTTTCATTCCAGCTCCGTGTCCGCGAGCGACTTGGTTTTGGTGGAACCGCTATCCCTCCCCGTCATTGCGAGCGAAGCGAGGCAATCCAGACTGCTTCCACGGTGGCACTCTGGATTGCTCCGTCGCTTCGCTCCTCGCAATGACGAACGGAGGCATTTCGTTTTCCGTCAGCATGCTTATATCGGCTTGACCCGAATGTCATGCTAACCTCGCCGCCATGATGAAGATCGACAAAGCCCCCGTGCCCCTGATCGTCCCTGACACGGCCGACCCGCGCCTGACCCAGAGCGTGGCCGGGACCGACCAGACCGGCGCCAGGGTCGAGATCAAGGTGCCGATGGAGCGGCCGCTGACGCTCTACCTGAATTCCCAGGAGATCGTCACCATGATGACGATCGGCGATTACCCCGAATATCTGGCGCTCGGCTACCTGCTGAACCAGAACATGTTGAAATATAATGACGTGGTCACGGAGGTCGAATACGACGACGACCTCCAGGTGGTCGTGGTGCGCACCACGCACCACACCGATTTCGAGGCCAAGCTGAAGAAGCGCACGCAGACCTCGGGCTGTGCGCAGGGCACCGCCTTCGGCGATCTGCTCGAGGCGGTCGAAAGCGTCGCACTGCCGAAGGCCGAGCTACGCACCTCCTGGCTTTACCAGATGACGCAGACCATCAACACGATGCCCTCGCTCTATCTGGAGGCCGGGGCGATCCACGGCTGTGTGCTGTGCAAGGAAGGCACCCCGCTTTGCTACACCGAAGACGTCGGCCGCCACAACGCCGTCGACAAGATCGCGGGCTGGATGTACCGCCACGGTGTCGATGCTAGCGACAAGATCCTCTACACCACGGGGCGGCTCACCTCGGAGATGGTGATCAAGACGGTCCGCATGGGAATTCCGATCCTGGTGTCGCGCTCCGGCTTCACCGCCTGGGGCGTCGATCTCGCAAGACAGGTCGGGCTGACGCTGGTCGGACGCACCCGCGGCAAACGCTTCATCGTCCTCGCGGGCGAGGAACGCATCGTCTACGACCAGGACCTCGCTTACGTCGAGGAAGAGTCGGCGAAGCACAAGCGCAAGGGTGAAGCTGGTGACGACTGAGAGTTTGCCGACGCAAGGCGTGCTGCTCGCCGGCGGCCTGGCGCGGCGCATGGGCGGTGGCGACAAGCCGATGCGCACGATCGGCGGCCGCACCATCCTTGAGCGCGTGATCGCGCGCCTTTCGCCCCAGTGCAGCGGACTGATCCTCAACGCGAATGGCGATCCCGCGCGCTTTGCCGCGTTCGGCCTGCAGGTCGTCGCCGACGACGTGCCCGGCTTTCCCGGTCCGCTCGCCGGCATCCTCGCCGCGCTCGACTGGACCGCGGCGAACCGGCCGGGCGTCGAATGGGTGCTCAGCGCCGCCGGCGACTGCCCGTTCCTGCCGCGCGATCTGGTCGCGCGCCTGCATGAAGCGCGAAAACGGGAGAACGCTCAGCTCGCGGTGGCGGCATCAGGCGAGCAGTCCCATCCCGTGATCGGCCTGTGGCGCGTCGGCTTGCGCGACGAACTCAGGCACGCACTGGTCGTCGAGGACCTCCGCAAGATCGACCGTTGGACCGCGCGCTATCCGCTCGCGACGGTGACGTGGCCAACCGAGCCGCTAGATCCGTTCTTCAACGCCAATACGGTCGAGGATATCGCCGAGGCCGAACGGCTGGCGGCGCTGGATGATGCATCCTAATGCGTTGCCTGTTCATGGCCTTGAGCTCCTGGCTATGAACCGGACCTAAGAAGCGAACGACCAATGATTGGGACGTTGCCCCGGATGAGCCATGGCCGACTCGCTCTTGGAAGTCATTTTCGATGTTGTCGATATCGCGTTCGATGTTTCGGACGCAATCGATCGCACGAAGCAGCTGGGCAAGCCTGACACCGTGGAAGTCCCGCCGGACCCGAAACCGTTGTCGGCCGCCGCCCAGCGTGCGCTCGCCGAAGCCGAGGAACGGGAGCGCAAACGCGGTCAGTCCGATCAAGCCGCCAGCCGCACCGACCAGGCATCGTAGCTGCAGACCCAGCCGGTATCAGTCCGCTCCTTCAGCCGAATATTTGATGCGCGAGGTCTTCTGCACCGTCGCTACGCAGGCCGGAATCCCGCCCGCTCCAGCGCGGCGCGCGCCTCATTCGAGCCAAGCGCATCGAGAAACGCCTGCACCGCCGGCCGGTCCTTGCGCGCCGTGACCAGCGCGAAGTCATAATGCTCTTCCGCGAACGGAATGAAACCGAGGCCGGCCGCTTGGGCGACCGGCGCAATGGTCATGCCCCAGTCGGCACGGTGCTGCGCAACAGCTGCCGCAACTGCATTGTGCGACCGCGGCTGGTTCCAGTAGCCTTCCGGGCGCGCACCGCCGAGCAGCCGGTCGATCAGGATGCGCGTGCCGGCGCCCTGGTTGCGGTTGACCATGATGCAGGCGGGATCAGCGAGCGCCGCCGCGACGGCCTCCTTCGCACCGAGGCCCTTGAAACGCCTGTCGTCCGTGCGGAAGACGATGCCCTGCATCCGACGCCAGCCCGGTACGAGCTCGAGCCCCTCGACGAGATAGGGCGAGTTGTAGGTCTCGCTCTTGTCATCGAACAGATGGATCGGCGCCAAATCGCATTCACCGCGCTTTGCGGCCGCGAGTCCACCGAGGCTGCCGACGGCAATCGAGCGCACGGCCAGGCCGGCATGCGCGAGCTGGGCGGTGACGAGATCGAGGCCGGTGCAATGGCTGCCGACGATGACGAGATCGGGCACGCGCACATGCGGCGTGAACAGCGTCACCTCGGTTTCAGTTCCGGCCGGCATCTGGTCGGCGAGCGCATCAATGCGCAAAAAGCCATCAGCCTGCGCGAAGGACGTGACCGCACCAGACCCTTTGCCGGAGGGGTAGGCGATCAGACCGTCCCTGCCCTCGACCAGCGACACCATGACGAACTCGGTGCGGCCGAGCTCGGACGCAATGCGCACCGGCACGGTCGCGTTCACCTTGGCATCCGAGCGCGGCGGCAAGCCAGCCAGCTTGCGCAGCACCGGCACGACCATGTCGTGGAAGGTAAACATCGCCGAGGTCGGAAAGCCCGGCAGGATCACCACCGGCTTGCCGTCGCACACCGCAAGGCACAAAGGCTTGCCGGGCTTGAGCGCAACGCCATGCGCGATGATGCCGGGCTGGCCGAGCCGGCCGATGATGCGATGCGACAAGTCGCCCGCGCCTTTCGAGGTGCCGCCCGACAGGACCAGCATGTCGGATTCGGCGAGCGCGCGGCGCATGGCGGATTCGAGTTTCGCCTCATCGTCCGGAATGGCGCCGAGGAAGATCGCCTCGCCGCCATTCTCGTCGATCGCAGCGGTGACGATGGCGCCGTTGGTGTCGTAGATCGCGGCGGGCGGAAGAGCCCCGCCGGGTTGGACCAGCTCGTCACCGGTGGAGATCACGGCGACACGCGGCCTCCGCGCGACGGTCACCCCGGCGACGCCGCACGCGGCCAGCATGCCGATCTCGCGCGAGCCGATGATGGTGCCGGCACGCAGCAGCGCCTCGCCGCGCGCAATGTCGGATCCGGCGTACGACACGAATTGCCCGGGCGAGACCGCCCGACGCACGTCGATCGCATCAAGGCCAACCGGCTGGGTGTGCTCGACCATGACGACCGCGTCGGCGCCACGCGGCAACGGACCGCCGGTGGCGATCGGCGTTGCGGTTCCCGCTGCCACCTGGAGCGTCGGCGCGGTGCCGCAGTGGATGGTCTCGCCGTTCAGCGTGAGGCGCCGAGGAGCGCCTTCGCCAGCCGCCGCAAGGTCTGCCGAGCGCACGGCAAAACCGTCGACATTGGAGCGATCGAAAGGGGGAACGTCGATCGGCGCAGTGATGTCTTCAGCGAGCGCCACGCCGAGCGCATCGCCGAGCTTGCGCTTTTCGCTCGGAACGGCGCGCGGGAACAACGCGGCCTCGAAGCGCGCCAGGGCCTCCTCGCGCGAGAGGATCTTGAGGAACTGCTCCTGTTCGAGCGCGCTGCGGATTTGCGATTGCGGGTTCATCGACATGCCAAAACCCATATCATTCCCACATTAGATAGGCATCGACCGGCACGCCTGCCGCAAATCCCTCGTGGCTGTCAGGAATGAGCAGCCATGCATCCGCACCGGCAATGGCCTGGAGCGGCCATTCGCCCACGGCGAGCGGCGTCCAGCCGTGATGTTCCCTGGCCAGCAAAGCGATCTCGACGATGCCGACGCTGGACGCGATTTTTCGCGCAAGCGGCAGGCTCACCTGCCGGCGCGGCCGGCGCAGCGATAATCGGTCGATGAGCGGAAGCACGAGCGCGAGCCACACCGCCAGCGCATGATCCGGCGAGCCCGGCAAGGCGACGACGGGAACCTTTCCGAGCTTCGCGACCGCGGCGGTACGCCCGGGCTGAAGCGCAAGACCGTGGGCGATCACATGACCACGCTGAGCCAGCGCGGCGACGGCCGCATCGCCGCGGCCAACTCCGCTGCCGCCGACCGTCAGGATCAGATCGCAAGAGGATATATCCAGCGCATCGGCAATCGACACCGCATCACGCGCGCCGGCCTCATGCGTCTTCACATCCACTCCCGCGGCGCCCGCGATCGCGGCGATCATATGCATCGTTGCCGTTGCACCCGGCACGTTGACGATGCTCAGCCGGGGCCGACGCACGCCGAGCTTGTCCAAGCCGGCAACGCGCGCGAGCAGCAGATCGGCCGCGGCGACCGGTTGGCCCTCGGCGCCGGCCGGCGTGCGCGCCGCGATGTCGCTGCCGCCACGCCTGACGCCCTGCCCCGGCACGCCCTCCGCCAGCACCTGCACGAGCGGCCCCGATGGATCGACCGCGTCGGCATCGAGTACACAGTCGCAGCCGTCGGGCATCGCGTCACCGGCTTCGACCCACACGGGCGCTTGTGTCAACGGCAGCGGCGAATAAGAGGACGCGCCGACGAGATCGTTGGCGCAGAGCGCCCAGCCGTCCGCGGCGGCGATGTCGTGATGCGGATGGGCCGCAAGCAGCGGCGTGCCCGCCGCGATGCAGCCGGCCGCTTCGCTCAGCGGCAACTCCACCGGTGCGAGCGGTTCAAGCCCGCTCAGCAACGCGGCGAGCGCGGTGTCGAGCGGGGTCAGCGATGGCGGCAGGCGCTGGGTCATGCGCCATGGTGGACCATGCATCGCCCGGTTTGGCAACCACCGGCGATACCGCCGTCAACCGCCCGACCTATCCGCATTGGGGAAGAATAGCTGCTGCCCGTCGACCTTGTAGCCTGCGATCGCCGTCTGCCCCTCCGGCGAGGTCAGCCAATCGATGAAGGTCTGCGCGAGATCCTTCTTCACGTTCGGAAACTTCTCGGGGTTCACCAGCATCACGCCGTACTGATTGAGCAACCGCCGGTCGCCTTCGACGACGATATCGAGATCGCCGCGATCCCTGAAGGCGATCCAACTGCCGCGATCCGACAGCACATAAGCACTGGCGGCGCGCGCGGCGTCGAGCGCCGAGGCCATGCCCTGCCCGGCCTCGCGATACCAGGCGCCCTTGGCCCCGGCGATGTCGATGCCGGCGACGATCCAGAGCGCCAGCTCCGCAGCATGCGTGCCCGACCGATCGCCGCGCGTCACGAACGGCGCGCCCTTGGCCTCGATCGCCTTCAGCGCCGTCGCGATATCCTTGCCCTTGACGCCGGCGGGATCGTTCTTCGGCCCGATCAGCACATAGTCATTGTACATCACGTCGAAACGCTTCACGCCAAACCCGTCGGCGACGAATTTCTCCTCCTGCGGTCGCGCATGCATCAGCACGACGTCCGCCTCGCCTCTTCGCGGCCCGTCGAGCACCTCGTCGGCGCGCCGCGCGATCACCGTCACGTCGACGCCGGTCTTGTCGCGGAAGATCGGAAGCAGATAGTCGAGCAGACCGGACTCCTGCGTCGATGCGGTCGAGGCCAGCACGATTGCGCGGTCTTCCGCGGACGAGGCCGCAACGCCCGCGGTGAGGCCGCAGAAGAGCGCGAATGCAGCGGACAGGCGGCCCATGATCAGGTTCCCATTGGCTATGACGCGATCATGATGATGATCGATTGCGCCGCACTCGTGACGTGTTTGCGCGCTGCGACGCCCCATGCGAACAACAACAGATAGAATTTAAATCAAGCCACTACCGGCGGCAGGGCTTGGACCTAAGGCGGCAATCGCGCGGCTCGGGAAATTTCGGCAACGCAGATCGGCATGCCGATTGCCATCGCAGGATCGTTCACCAAAGCAAAAGACGCGCGTGAGGATGTGTTGCAAAGCAGCGAGATGATCAGGCATGGTCCCGGCGGACGAGAACTTGAAATGCAGAATTCCACCTGCGTCGAACGTCAAAAAGAAGCAAGAATTTGCATAGGAATGCAGGATGGAATTCCTGACGACCAGCGAAGCCGCCGACTATCTTCGGCTCGGCGAACGCAAGCTCTACGAACTCGTCACCACCGGCGCGATCCCCTGCACCAAGGTGACCGGGAAGTGGCTCTTCCCGCGCCACGAACTCGATCTCTGGGTGCTCTCTGGCCTCGCGCGTCCGGCCGGCATGCTGATCGCGGAGCCGCCGCCGGTCGTGGGCGGCAGCCAGGACGAACTGCTGGATTGGAGCCTGCGCGAATCCGGCTCGGGCCTGGGATCGATGAGCGAGGGTAGCGTGCGCGGGCTCGAGCGCTTGCAGCGCAACGAGGTGATGGCGGCGGCGATACATTTCCACGGCCTGGATGCTTCCGACGATCTCACTGGGGATGCCAGTGTCGAAGCGCTGCGGGCCGCTCCGGATTTGCATGATGCGGTGCTGGTCGCGTTCGTGCGCCGCGAACAGGGTCTCGTGCTGCCGCAAGGCAATCCCAAGCATCTGCACGGCCTGACCGACGTGCTCGCGCTCGGCGCCCGGATGGCGATGCGGCAACAGGGCACGGGCGCGCAGATGCTGCTCGACGTGCTGCTGAAGCGCGCGGGCGCCACGACGCGGGATTTGCGCCGGGTCGAGACGCCGGCCCTCACCGGACCGGATCTCGCGGAACTGGTCCGCGCCGGCCAGGCCGATTGCGGCATCGCGACGCGCGCCGCCGCGCGTTCGGCCGGCCTCGATTTCGTGCCGCTGGTCTGGGAGAATTTTGACCTCGCGATGCGGCAGCGCAGCTATTTTCGCCCCGCCATGCAGGCCTTGATCGGATTTCTGAACGAGCGGCGGCTGCGCCAGCGCGCCGAGGAGCTGACCGGCTACGATCCCTCACCCGCAGGACAGATCCGCTTCGCAGCCTGACATTGACGCCCGCCCCAAAATAGTTGCAAAAGAAACCAATTCAGCCGGGCATACCCGGGGCAACACCGGCCAACGTGCCGGAATAGGGGAGGACAAGCATGAATCCAATCAGATTTGGACTGCCGGTCGCGGCCGCCTTGACGGCGGCGCTGCTGTCCGGTGCGGCATCGGCGCAGGTTTCCGACAACGTCGTCAAGATCGGCGTGCTCACCGACATGAACGGCCCGGCCTCTGCACCGACCGGCCAGGGCTCGGTGACGGCGGCGCAGATGGCGATCGACGATTTCGGCGGCACCGTGCTCGGCAAGCCGATCAGCGTCGTGGTCGGCGACCATCAGCTCAAGGCCGACATCGGCGCCTCGCTCGCGCGGCGCTGGTTCGACGTCGAGCAGGTCGACCTGATCGTCGACGTGCCGGTCTCGGCGGTCGGCCTCGCGGTGCAGAACATCGCCAACGAGAAGAAGCGGCTGTTCATCACCCACTCCACCGGCACCGCCGATTTCCACGGCAAGTTCTGCTCGCCTTACGCGATCCAGTGGGTGTTCGACACCCGCGCGCTCGCGGTCGGCACCGCGGACGCCGTGGTCAAGCGCGGCGGCGACAGCTGGTTCTTCATCACCGACGATTACGCCTTCGGCCATTCGCTGGAGCGCGACGCTTCCGCGGTGGTCACCGCCAATGGCGGCAAGGTGCTGGGCTCGGT
Source organism: Bradyrhizobium ottawaense (assembly GCF_002278135.3). Taxonomy (NCBI): domain Bacteria; kingdom Pseudomonadati; phylum Pseudomonadota; class Alphaproteobacteria; order Hyphomicrobiales; family Nitrobacteraceae; genus Bradyrhizobium; species Bradyrhizobium ottawaense. The sequence continues at coordinate 6,783,667 of NZ_CP029425.2, forward strand.
GCGGCCGCCGCTGGCGACGCCTGACCTCTCCTCCTTCGTGCTGCAGGCGCAGGCTTCCAAGGCCAAGATCATCGGCATTGCCGCAGGGCCCCCCAACAACATGAACGAGATCAAGACCGGCTCGGAGTTCGGCGTGTTCAAGGGCGGCCAGCAGATGGCGGCGCTGCTGGCGCTGATCACCGACATCCACGGCCTCGGCCTGCAGGCGGCGCAAGGCCTGCTGCTGACCACGTCGTTCTACTGGGACATGGATGACAAGACCCGCGAATGGTCAAAGCGCTATTTCGCCAAGATGAACAAGATGCCGTCGATGTGGCAGGCCGGCGTCTATTCATCCGTGATGCACTATCTCAACGCCATCAAGGAAGCGGGCACCGACGATCCGCTCAAGGTCGCAGCCAAGATGCGCGAGAAGCCGATCGAGGATTTCTTCTCCCGCAACGGCAAGCTGCGGGAGGACAATCTGATGGTCCACGACCTCTGGCTGGTGCAGGTGAAGACGCCGGAGGAGAGCAAATATCCGTGGGACTATTACAAGATCCTCACGACCATCTCGGGCGACAAGGCGTTCGGTCCGCCGGACCCGGCATGTGCGATGGTGAAGAAGTGACCGGCAACGCAAGCTAGTCCCCGGAATCAGAGCTGAGTGATACGGCGGCCTTTGAAACGGCGTTGACGGACCTTTTTCTTGGTCCAGACGAAGGGCTCGGCTCTGTCGTTGTATGCGTTGACGTAGGCATCGATGTGTTCCTGAAGCTGCTTGAGGCTCGTGAAGGAGGTGCCGCTGAGCGACTGCCCCTGCAAGATGGAAAACCATACTTCGACCTGATTGAGCCATGACGCACTTGTCGGCGTGAAATGAAATTGCACGTTGGGGTGGGCCTTGAGCCAGTCCTCGTTCTTTTTATGGGTGTTGAGGTTGTCGAGGATGACGTGAAGCTTGCGGTTCGGAAAAGTCGCGGTGACGCTGTTCATGAAATCGAGAAACTCGACGCGGCGCCGGCGTTTTGAATGGGTCGCGATGATCTTTCCGGTGGCGACTTCGAGCGCCGCAAACAATGTTGTGGTGCCATGCCGCTTGTAATCGTGGCTTTGGCCGGTTAAGGCGCGGCCATTGGGCAACTTCAGATAACCCTGCGCTCGCTCCAAAGCCTGGATCGAGGGCTTCTCGTCCACGCACAGCACAATGGCCTTCGCCGGCGGCGCGACATAGAGGCCGACAACATCGGCGGCTTTGGCCGTAAAGTTCGGGTCGTTGCTCTCGCACCAGGACTTGCGAGCCACCAGGTCAATCTTGTGGCTGCGCAGGAACCGCCAGACATATTGGACATCGACATCGCCCAGCGCCTCGGCCAGCAGGGGGCCGGTCCAGCGCGCAAACCCTTGCGGTGGCGGCTTATCCAGCAGCTTCAGAATCCGCTTGTCGGTCGTCTTCGTATAGATCGGCTGCTTGCCAGGCCGCGGCTTGTCTTGCAGCCCTTCAAGGCCATGGTCGGCATAGCGATGCCGCCAAAGGCTGACAATCCGCGGCTGGACCCCAACTTCCTTGGCGATCGACCGGGTGCTGCGCCCATCCGCCGCCAACAGAACTATCCGCGCCCGCTTCAAATCGCGCTGCAACGTCACCGGTGAGCGACAGCACGCCTCAAGCACCTTGCGATCTTTCCTCGAAAGGTGGACTTCTCTTGCTTCGGGTATCATCCCGACCTTGAATCACGACTCACGTTCCAAGAAAAGTGGGTACTAGCTGCAACGTCATGGCCGGGCTTGTCCCGGCCATCTACGTTTAGCCGCACAGACAGAAGAACGTGGATGCCCGGGACAAGCCCGGGCATGACGAGCGCGGGTGTGGTCACGAGCTACTTCATAACTCCAATCTCGCGGAAGTACTTTGCGACTCCCGGATGAATTAGCTCCGGCCTCGGCGCTGCGGCAACCGTGTTCGAGGCCGTGGTCTCGCAGGCCTGCGCGAGCTTCTTGCAGAAATTCGTCTCGACGCCGTGCAGCGTCTTCGCCAGGCGATAGGCAATTTCCTCGGGCAGATCCTCGCGCGTCAGCACAAAGCTCCAGGACCCGAGCGAGGCGATCGGCGCGGACTGGTTCGGATAGCTATTGGCCGGCACCAGCAACGGCTTCAGGAAGGAATGCTTGGCGCGGATGCGCGTCATCTCTTCAACATCAGGCGCGATGAAGCGCGCGCCTGACGCGCTCGATGCGACCGCGGCAAAGCCGGGCCAGCCGATGCCGGCGCCCCAGAGCGCGGCGACGCGGCCGTCCTCGACCATCGCGGGACCGTCGCCGGCGCGATCGAGATAGATGGCCTTGAAGTCCTCATCCTGCCTCAGCCCGAGGCCATCCAGCACATAGCGCGCCAGGATCGGCAGGCCCGAGCCCCTGGCGCCGAACGCCACGGGCTGACCGACGAGATCGCGGATCGTCTTGTAGGGACTATCTGCGCGCACCACGAACATGCCGGGGTTGGAATAGATCGCCGTGAGTATCTTCAGCCGAACCGGCGCACGCCCGATGCCGGCAAAGGCCTCATAGGCCGGCTCGCCTGCGACCAGCGCGAGATCGAGCTCGCCCTTCTCCAGCAGCGGAATGTTCTCGTTGCTGCCCTTGGTGTTGCGCGGGGCGATGGAGATTTGCGGATCGGCCGCGTTCATCACTTCGGCAACGGCGTTGCCATAGAGCGGGAAGCCGCCGCCGGGCGTCGCGGTGCCCAAGCTGATCGTCGTGGTCGGAATGGCCGTGCCTCCGGTTTGAGCAGCAGCGGGGCTGGCGAGCAGCACTGCAGCAAGAGCGATCATCGCGAATCTCATGGTCATTCCCTGCGGGCCTGCGTCAACACCGACTTGCGGCGATGTAGGCAGGGAGCGGATTTTGTGAAAGCATATCGCCCAACGACAATAGAACAATGGGAGACGTCATGTTGCGAATTTTGCGGTGCGTTTTTTTTGGGCTCGCGGTCCTCTCAGGTCTTTTCAGCGTCACGCCTCCCGCCTCCGCCGCCTATCCCGACCGCCCCGTGCACTGGCTGATTGGATTTGCGGCCGGCGGCCCGGTCGACATCGTGGCGCGGATCATGGCGCAGTGGCTGTCGGACCGCCTCGGCCAGCAATTCATCGTCGAGAACCGCACGGGGTCCGGCGGCAACATCGCTGCCGCCGCCGCGATCAACTCGCCGGCCGACGGCTACACGTTGCTGTTCGTCGCGCCCAACAACGCGATCTCGACCTCGCTCTACAAGAAGCTGCCGTTCGACTTCTTGCGCGACACCGTGCCGGTGGCCAGCATCATGCAGCTCACCAACATGCTGGTCGTCTCCAACGCGTTTCCGGCGAAGACGGTTCAGGAGTTCGTCGATTACTGCAAGGCCAATCCCGGCAAGATCTCCTTTGCCTCGTCCGGCAACGGCACCTCGGTGCACATGTCGGCCGAGCTGTTCAAGGTGCTGACCAAGTGCGACATGGTGCACGTGCCCTATCGCGGCTCCGCCATCGCCTTCCCCGACATCATCTCCAACAAGGTGCAGCTGATCTTCGACAATCTGCCTTCGGCCATGGAGCAGGTGAAGGGCGGCAATGTCCGCGCGCTGGGCGTGACCTCGCCGCAGCGCTGGCCGAGCGTGCCCCACGTACCCGCGATCGCCGAGACCGTGCCGGGCTTCGAATCGGTCGGCTTCTACGGCATCTCCGCGCCGAAGGGCACGCCGAGCGAAGTGATCGAGACCCTCAACAAGGCCGTCGGCGAAGCGCTGAAGGACCCGAAGCTGATCGCGCGCCTCACTGAAGTCGGCGGCATCCCCAAGCCGATGACGCCGGCCGAGTTCGGCAAGCTGGTCAATGATGAGACGGAGAAGTGGCGCAAGGTGGTGGAGTTCGCCGGGGTCTCGGTGGACTAGCGGCAGCTCAGCGGCGAGCCGGCAGGACATCGGAGGGGGACCCCGGAGGCCCCCTCCATCAAATATCGCAAAACAACCCCATGCACAGTAAACGAGCCTAATAATTTCAATGGGTTACGGGGGACAAAAAGCGGGCCGCCGCGGGGCGTTTGCTCCGTCGGGCAAAACAGGGGATATACAGACATCGTCATCAAATTCGGTTATCCGAAACTGCGCGCCCGGCGTTCTCGCGAGCCAGAGCCAGCATTGCACCCCCGCCCCCATCCCTGTAAACGAACCGCGCACCGTTGCCGGCCGCGCATCCCGCGAACCGTCTCGCGGCGGGGCCTGTAGCTCAATGGTTAGAGCCGGCCGCTCATAACGGTCTGGTTGCAGGTTCGAGTCCTGCCGGGCCCACCACGCTTCGCCCTGCGGGCTACGCGCGGCACAGCCACGCAACGACCGAAGGGCGAACGGTCCGGCGTAGCTGGAGCAAAGCGGACGCGAAGACGGACTTCGGCCGCGAGCTTCGGCCCGGCAAGCCAGCGCCACACATCAAGAGCGAAGCGAGTGAAGGCTGCCGCGCCGCCGGCTGATCAGAGATAGCCCTACTCGGCAGCCATTGCTGTTCGCAACTCCGGTTTGTCCGTCGCGCTCACAGGGATCTCATCCGCAGTTGGCTTGATGCGGAACCACGCGGCATACAGCGCAGGAAGGAAGAGCAGGATCAACACCGTGCCGACTGCCGTGCCGCCGATCAAGGTATAGGCCATCGATCCCCAGAAGACGGAGTGTGTGAGGGGGATGAACGCGAGTACGGCCGCAAGTGCGGTCAGGATCACGGGCCTCGTGCGTTGCACCGTGGCTTCGATGACGGCGTGGTAGTCGTCGAGGCCCGCCGCGCGGTTCTCCTTGATCTGTTCGGTCAGGATCAGGGTATTGCGCATCAGTATCCCGGCCAGTCCGATCAGTCCCAGAATCGCGTTGAATCCGAAGGGCTGGTTGAAGATCAGCAACGCAGGCACGACGCCGACGAGACCAAGCGGTGCTGTCAGCATGACGAGGGCCATCATCGAGAATGATCTGACCTGAAGCATGATGACGATCAGCGTTGCGGCGATCATGGCGGGAAAGACGGTCGCGAGCGCGTCATTGGCCTTCGTGGCCTCCTCGATCGAGCCGCCGGTCTCGATGCGATAGCCGGCCGGAAGCGATGCGATCAGCGGCTGGAGGGCTTTCACGATGTCCTTGGAGACCTCGGGAGGCTGCGTCGCCTCATTGATGTCCGAACGAATCGTGACGACCGGCGTGCGATCGCGGCGCTTCAGGATCGGCTCTTCGAGCTGGACTTCCGAATGGCCGATCTGGTCGAGCGGAATCAGACGGCCGTCTCGGCTCGTCAGTGAGAAGTCGGCCAACCGTGTCGGATCCAGCCGCTCACCGCCGGCGCTGCGCGCCACGATCGGGACATTGCGAATGTCCTCGCGGACCTGCGTGACGGCGATGCCAGTGAGGAGGAACTGGAGCTGCCGCCCGACTTCCGCCGGCGAGAGGCCGATGAGGTTCAGCCGATCCTGATCTGGAATGAAGCGGAGCACGGGTGTGCGATTGCCCCAATCCCGATTGGCTTGTCGCACGTCGGGAACGCCCCGCATGACCTCGACGGCTTTTTCAGAGAGCGCGTACAATTTCGCGGGATCGGGGCCCATCACCCGAAACTCCACCGGGAACGGCGTGTAGGGTCCGAAGACGAGCTGGGTGACGCGCACACGCGCTTCCCGGGCAAGGCCGTGTGATACCGCCTCCCGGAGCCGCTGCTTCAAAGCCTCGCGCGCCTCGGCGTCTGGCGTCAGCACGACGATCTTGGCAAAGGCCGGATCGGGGAGCTCCGGCGCCATCGCGAAGAAGAAGCGGGGCGCGCCCTGACCGACATAGCTGGTCACGATCTTCGCCTCGGGTTGATCATGCAGCCAGCGTTCGAGCTTCTCGACGGCGGCGGTCGTCGTCTCGATGCTGGTGCCTTCCGGCAGGCGAACCTCCACGAGAACCTCGGGGCGATCCGACGTCGGGAAAAACTGCTGCTTGACCGCGCCCATGCCGAGGCCGGACAGCGCGAAAGCGATCACGACGAGGCTGCAGGTCAGGAACTTGTGGCGCACGGCCAGGGTGATGACCCGCCGCAAGCGCCGGTAGTTCGGCGTGTCGTAGATCGCGTGGTGGCCGCCCTCGATAGGCTTGATCGCAGGCAGCATCTTGACACCAAGGTAAGGCGTGAAGATCACCGCGACGATCCAGGAGACGATGAGAGCGAACCCGACGACCCAGAAGATGTTGCCGGCATATTCGCCGGCGGTCGAGCGCGCGAACCCCACCGGCAGGAACCCCGCGATCGTCACGAGTGTGCCCGAGAGCATCGGCGCCGCAGTGTGGCTCCATGCGTAGGCCGCCGCACTGAGGCGGTCCATCCCCTCTTCCATTTTCACCACCATCACCTCGATGGCGATGATGGCATCGTCCACGAGCAGGCCAAGCGCGAGGATGAGAGCACCGAGCGTGATGCGATCGAAGAATCGGCCCGTTTCCAGCATGATGAGAAACACGACGGCCAGCGTCAGAGGGACTGCGGCGGCCACGACGATTCCCACGCGCCAGCCGAGGCTGAGCAGGCTGACCAGCAGCACCACAGCGAGCGCCATTGCGAATTTGATCATGAACTCGTCGACCGCGGAGGTGATGTTCACGGCCTGATCGGTCACCTTGTCGAGCGTCATCCCGAGCGGCAGTGTCCGCGCCAGGGCTGCGGACCTCTCTTCCAACGCCTTGCCGAGCGCCAGACCGTTCCAGCCCTCCTGCATCACTGCCGCGAGCATGATCGTGGGCTCGCCCTGGTGCCGGATGATGTAGGTGGGAGGATCCTCGTAGCCGCGACGAACCTCGGCGATGTCGGACAGCTTCAAGGTTCGTCCCGCAGCGACGATCGGCGTGTCGGCGATCGCCTGCACGCTGTCGTAACCGCCGTCGACCCGGATGAAGACCTGTGGCCCGCTCGTGTCGATCGAACCTGCCGGGGTCACCGTATTCTGCCGCTGCAAGGCGGCAACGATATCCTGTGCCGACACGCCGAGCGTTGCCAGCTTGGGATAGGAAAACTCCACGAAGATCTGCTCGGGACGTTCGCCGAAGATATTGATCTTCTTGACGCCGGGCACATGCAGCAGGTCCTGGCGGATCACCTCCGCCTTCCTGGCGAGCTCACGCATCGGCATGCCCTTCGCCTTGAGGGCGTAGAGCGCGAAGCTCACGTCCGAATATTCATCGTTGACGAAGGGGCCGAGCACGCCGGCCGGCAGCTTGCGGGCTTCATCTCCGAGCTTCTTGCGAGCCTGATAAAACTCTTCCTGGACGCTCGATGGCGGCGTGCTGTCCTTCAGCGTCACCGTCATGTACGCATAACCCGGCCGCGTCGTCGTCTCCACCCGGTCGTACCAGGTCAGCTCCTGAATCCGCTTCTCCAGGGGTTCGGCGACCTGGTCCTGCATCTCGCGTGCCGTCGCACCCGGCCACACCGTCGTGACCGTCAGGGTCTTGATGGTGAAGGACGGGTCCTCGGCCCGCCCGAGCATGAAGAAGGCGTAGGCGCCTGCTGCCGCCAGCAGAATGATAAAGAACAGGGTGACGGCCCGCTCGCGAACGGCGACCGCGGAGAGATTGAAGCTCATCATTTGCTCCCGCCGTCGGAGGCGGTCCTGACGCGAGCGCCCTCGTGCAGGAGGTGAGCGCCGAGCGAAACAATGGGATCAGCTGAGCTTGATCCAGAGATAATGGCCGCTTCGCTGGTCACGCGCAGAAGCTTGATGGGGCGAAAGTGTACGGTCGAGCTGCCGCTGTCGAACACCCAGACGCCCGTTGTCCTGCCGTCATCGAGCACGGCGCCCAGCGGCACCTGGACTTCCGGCTGACTGTCCTGGCTTGCGAGCCGAATGGTGACTGTCGCGCCGAGCGGTGCTGCCGCCGCCTCGCCGCCGAGCACGTAGCGGGCCTCGTAAGTCCGGGTCTGCGCGTCGGCAGAGTTCGACAATTGGCGCAGATGCGCCGCGTAGCGGCGTCCATCGCTTCCATACAGGCTGGCCTCGGCGAACGAGCCGATCGCCGGCCGGATCGTTTCGGGAAGCGCCACCACGGCTTCGCGAGGCCCGGACTGCGCAAGCCGAACGACCGCCTGGCCGGCCGAGACCACTTGGCCGGGCTCGCCAAGCGTTTGGGTGACCGTGCCGTCCGCGTCTGCCACCAGGATGGAATAGGTCGCCTGGTTCTCGGCGACCCCTGCCTCGGCTTCGGCCGCGGCGAGCTGCGCCTTGGCTGTATCCGAGGCGGCCTTCGCCTGCTCGTAGCGCTGCTTGGACGTCCATCCGTCGTTGACCAGGTTGGCATATCGCCGCTCATCGGCATCCGTCTGCACGACTACCGCGCGAGCCGCGGCCACGGCGTTACGCTTCGCCGCAAGCGCAAGGCGGAGGTCGGTCTCGTCGATCCGCATGAGAGGCTGCCCGGCTTTGACCTGCTCGCCGACATTCACCAGCCGCTCGACGATCTTGCCGGCGACGCGAAAGCCGAGATTGCTCTCCACCCGCGCGCCGATGGTGCCTGTGAACCCGCGCTCGGAGCCGTTCACCCGCGCGGCCTTCACCAAGCTGACCATCGGCGGCTCCTGCCTCGGGTCGCTCACGGCAGAGGCCTTTGGGGTGAAAATGCCGAGACTGACGAATGTGGCCACCCCCGCCGGGATCATAATACCGGCCAAAACGGCAGTTCCCCTTTTCATGACAGTCTCCTGTGCGATTTAGATTTCGTTCAAACTCTATATCGAATTAGAGGTCGACCACAATCTAAATTTGGCGACCTGACGGGAATGTGATCTCAGGAAATCACCGGTCCAGCTGCAACTGCCCACTTGATAGATGTCATTCGACATCTATATTGGACGTAGATTTCGACTGAAATCCAAATGGAGGAGCACGATGCGCGTCAGTCGCGTTCAAGCCGCGGAGAACCGCCAAACCGTGATCAATGTGGCAAGTCGCCTCTTCAGGGATCGCGGCTTTGACGGCATTGGCCTCAAGGATCTGATGGAGGGGGCCGGGCTCACCCAGGGCGCCTTCTACAAGCAGTTCGCGTCCAAGGAGGACTTGACGGTCGAGGCATCCAAGCGCGCGTTGGAGAGCGCTTCCGGCCGATGGTCGGACGCGGCCGCGCGCAATCCTGACGATCCGCTCAGCGCAGTGATCGGATTCTATCTCAGTGCAGATCATCGCGAAGAGAGAATGGACGGCTGTCCGATCGTGGCCCTCGGCGCGGACGCCGCCCGGCAGGGTCCCGACGTCAAGGCCGAGTTCGAAGCGGGCATCAAGGCCCATCTCGACGTGCTCGGCCGCTTCATCGCCAAGGACGGCGACCAGGGGTCCAGAGACAAGGCCATGGCCATTCTCGCGACGATGGTCGGCGCCGTGACGCTGGCGCGCGCGGTCAACGACACCGACCTCGCACGAGCCCTTCTGGATGCCGCAGCCGCGCTGGTCCGTGAAGCCGCCGCCGCTTGAACGACCGCCCCCTCGAAACTTGGAGAGATCGGATGCTTGACGTGAGCGAAGCCGGGCCGAGTTTGCTCAAATTATCGGAGAGGCTCAGTGTGCGTTTTCACAAGACCGGCAGCGGGCCTCCGCTACTCCTCGTCCATACGATCCGGACGCAGCTCGAGTATTTCCGCAGCCTCGCGCCTCTCCTCGCCCGGTCGCACACGGTGTACGCCATCGATCTGCCCGGCCACGGACACTCACCGATCGATCCGGGCGCGAGCTTCAACGAGCCCTATTTCAGGCAGGCGGTCATCCGCTTCATTGAGGCGCTAGACCTCTCGGATATAACGCTCGTCGGCGAGTCGATCGGGGGCGCATTGGTCCTCACGGTGGCGGCCTCCCTCCCACACCGCGTAAAGCGGGTCTATGCAATCAACCCCTACGACTACGAAACTCGCTATGGGGACGGAATTCGACGGGGCAATTGGCTCGCGAACTTCATTATCGGAAGTCTGCAGATCCCGGTGCTCGGGGCGATCAACGCGTCGCTCGAAAACAAGATCGTTCTCGGCAAGATCATGGGTGGTGGATACCACGACCCGCGCAAGCTGCCGGCCGATCTGCTCGCCGAGTTCGACAAGGTGGCCCACCGCCCGGGATACAAGCGGGCCGCACGCAAGGTGTTGGCGGGCTGGCGATCCTGGAGCACGGCCCGCGACTACTATCGGCAGATCTCGGCGCCGGTGACGCTCATCTATGGCGACAGCGATTGGTCTCGGCCCGACGAGCGCGAGCGCACACGGTCTCTCATTCCCAACTCGCAGGTGGTGACGCTCAGGAATACCGGCCACTTCTCGGCTGTCGAGAATCCATCGGAGCTGGCTCGCACGATATTGGGGGCAGAATGAGCGCATGATCAAACAGAGCATGCTCCTCCGACAGAAGGAGGCGAAGTGCGGCCAATATGCTATCCTCCCCGCGAGGCCACCAACGGAGACAACCCATGCCAACCAGCGTCAAGCAAATGCTTGAAGCCGCCAATGCGGCGGTGCCCAAGATCACGCCGGAACAGGCCACTGACATGATCAAGAGCGGCAACACGCTGGTCGTCGACGTTCGCGACGCGCCGGAGGTGGCCGCCAGCGGCAAGATCGCAGGGGCCGTGAATGTCTCGCGGGGGATGCTGGAGTTTCGCGCGGATCCGGAGTTGCCTTCCCACGACAAGGCGTTCGACAAGAGCAAGAGCGTCATTCTCTACTGCGCGTCCGGCGGCCGGTCGGCGCTGGCCGGCAAGTTGCTGAAGGATTTGGGCTACGAGAAGGTCTACAACCTCGGCGGCTTCAAGGACTGGACGGGCGCCGTCGAGAAATAGGACGCGCGGGCCGGTCTGCAGGGGCTCGTTGCCGCCGAACGTCATCGCCGGCGGCTCGGCGCGCGATCCCCGCTCTAGTCGATCGACGTCATCTGCCGCCGGCGCAGCTCGGACGGGCTGTGGCCGAACTTCCGGCGAAACACCGTGCTGAAGTGCGACGAGCTGCTGAAGCCGAGGCGATAGGCGATCTCGGTCACCGACAGCGCGCGCAGCTCCGGGCGCATCAGCGCGTCGTAGCAACGCTGCAGGCGGCGGTTCAGGATCCATTCGGACACCGACATCTCGGTCGAACGAAACAGGTAATGCAGATGCCGGAGCGAGACGCCGTTGTTCCTGGCAATCTTCTCCAGCGACAGATCCGGATCGGTCAGATGCTCCTCGATCCAGCCCTTGACCGAGCGCAGGCGCGCGTTCCGCGCCGTCGCGTCTTCCGAGAACTCGTCCTTGTCGCCCATGTCCAGCGCGAGCGCCAGCACGTCCATCAGCTCATGACCAAGCCGGGTTCGCGCCGTCTCCTCCAGGCTCGAGGCCTCCGATGCCAGCAGCGCGCAGAATTCGGCGGCGATCCGCCCCAAGCCCCGTCCCGTCGCAATTGTCGCCGCCGACGGCATCTTTCCTTCGGCGAAGCGCGACGAAAATTCCTTGCGCGGGATCTCCAGATACAACGACCGGAATTGGTTCGAGCATTCGAGATCGTAGGCGTCGGAGGCCGAGAAGATCGCACCAACGCCCGGGCTGGTCACCAGGGTCTGGCCGGCCTGGAGCACGTCCATGCTGCCCTGTTGCAGAAACTGGACGTAGTAACAATCCTTGTCGAGCTTTGCGATGTGCCGGTCGCGCCGCGATATCCGCTGCTCCGACAGGAAGACGTCGCTCATCGTGACCGAGCCAAATTGCGCCTCGCGGATAAAGCCCTGGTAGTCGGCCGGCTTCACCGCGTTCACGTCGACATGAACATAGTGGTCGCAGATCGCATCTTGCCAGGCTGCGAAGCGCTTGGCGGGGTCTAGCTCCTCGGTCGTAAACACGAGATCCATGGTGGCCCGTTGCAGCGAGGTCTGGCTGTGCAGCGCACAAAAGCTGCCGGCCGATCTTAGGTTCCTGTCAGCTTCGCGCAAGACTCTTTGCGCGCCAACGCAAAAGGTTTGCGCGTTCAAGCAAGCCGCCTTGAGGCTCCTCGCTTATCAAGCGCAAAACAAATCTTGGGACGGGGGGAGGCAAGCGCGCGCCGAGACGGCGATCCCGCACGCGCGATGCCGATCCCAGGGATGGCAAGCGATGAAGCGCGTTCGGATCAGCCAACAGGAGATCGTGTTTGCGGTCTTCGCCGCACTTTTCCTGACCTTCTCGGTCTTCCTCAGCGGCTTTCTCTCCGCAGACAACATGCTGACATTGCTGCAGAACGTGGCGGTGCTCGGCATCCTTGGCCTCGCCATGGCAATCGTCGTGATCGGCCGCGGCATCGACCTGTCGCTGATCGCCGCACTCGCGGTCCCCGGCGGCCTCGTGCTGCAGATGGTGCAGAATGGGCATTCGCTGCCGGCCTCGCTGCTCGCCGCCGGCCTGCTGTCGATCGCGATCGGGCTCGTCAACGGCTGGCTCATCGCCTATGCGGAAGTGCCGCCCTTGTTCGCGACGCTGGCGACCGGCCTGTTCGTCGCTGGTCTCGGCCAGGCCGCCCTCTTCCAGCTCGACGTCGTGCAATGGAGCGACGGCATGGCCGGGTTCGAGCGGCTCGGCCAGGGCAGCATCCTCGGCATCCCCACCTCGATCGTCATGTTCGCGATCGCCTGCGTCGTGGTTTTCATCCTGCTGCGCAAGACGCGCTGGGGCGCCTACATCTACGCGATCGGCGACAACCCGTTCGCCGCGCGCGTGACCGGCATCCCGTCGCGGCCCATCATCGTGCTGCAATACGTCCTTGCGGCGCTGATCGGCTGCTTTGCCGGCCTCGTGCTGGCGGCGTCCGTCAACTCCATGCCGACCAGGATCTTCAATTCGACGCTGATCTACGACGTCATCCTCGTCGTCGTGCTCGGGGGCATCGGCCTGTCGGGCGGACGCGGCGGGGTCGTCAACGTCATCATCGGCACGCTCCTAATCGGAACGATGCTGAACGGAATGACGATCCTCAACGTCCCCTATGCCGGCCAGAACCTCATCAAGGGCCTCGTGCTCCTGGTCGCGGTCATCACGGACACGCTGCTCAACCCACGAAACGAAGAAACGGCCCAACAGGGCGACATCTGATCTGCCTGAAAAAAACGCGTATCCAACAAGGAGGAAGACAATGGCCTGCGTTCATAAATTCGCGCTTGGAAGCATCGCCGCATTGGCGCTTTCAGCCGGCGCCGCTCCGGCCCTTGCCCAGCAGGGCCTCGACGAGCCGTTCCAGAAGCCTTTCCGCGAAGCGCTCGCCGGCAAGACCGTCGCCTACGTGCCGGTGGCGATGAACTTCGACCTGACCGAAGGCTGGTACGCCGGCCTCAAGAAGGAGCTCGAGCCGTTCGGCGTCAAGTTCGTGATTCGCGATCCCAACTGGAATACGAACGCCGGCGCGCAAGCCGTCACCTCGCTGATCTCGGAGAAGCCGGCGGTGATGGTGATCCACAATCCCGACGTCCAGACCTACGCCAAGCTGCTGCAGCGCGCCGAGAACGAAGGCATCTACGTCATCCAGATCAACATGGGCTCGGCCTATCGCAGCTCGGCCTTCGTCGGTGCCAACTGGATCGAGATCGGCGAGCGCCAGACCGAAGGCGTGGTGAAGGCCTGCCAGGGCAAATCGAACAAGATCGCCATCATCCAGGGCGCGCTCTCGGCGGCGGCCAGCGCCTACACGCTCAAGGGCGTCGAGAACATTCTCGCCAAGCATCCCGAGATCAAGGTCGTCTCCAGCCAGGCCGCCGATTGGGATGCCGCCAAGGCCAAGGCAATCACCCAGACGGTGCTGAAGCAGAACCCTGACCTCTGCGGCATCGTCGGCTTCTGGGACGGCATGGACATCGGCACCGCCGCCGCGATCAAGGAAGCCGGCCTGACCGGCAAGGTGTTCCTGGCGACCTCGGGCGGCGGCGAGCGCAAGGGTGCGTGCGAGCTCGTGAAGAACGGCTCGTTCGATCTCAACATGAGCTACGACGTCCCGACGCAGGCCGCGCAGATGGCCGGCACGATCAAATGGCTGTTGTCGTCGGGCGCCAAGCCGGGTTCGGTCAAGGGCTCCGAATACACGACGCTGATCCCGATCACGAAAGAAAACGCCGACACCCAGACGGCGTGCTGGAATCTCTCCGATCTCAAGAAGTGATCGCACACTAAAGCTGCGCGTTCCGTCGCTCCGGGTGCGGAACGCGCAACCTTGCTCATGGAATCAGCGGAAGGCAGATGCGCGAGACACTGACGAGGCTCCGATATCGCTACTGGCCGGACCATCTCCTCGGCGAGATCCTGTCCAAACGCTGGACCGAAACCGCCATCCCGGTGATCCTGCTGCTGATCGTCGGCTTCGCGCTCAGCCGCTCGCTCGAGCATTTCCTGTCCCCATCGAGCCTCGCCGACACGGCGCGGCAGGCCGGCGAGATCGGCTTCATCGGTCTCGGCATGGCGCTGGTCGTCATCGTCGGCGGCATTGATCTCTCGGTCGGCTCGATCTTCGCCCTGACGGATTTCTGCGCGCTCTATCTGCTCGACGTGCTCAACTGGCCGGTCCCCGCCGTGGTGGTCGTCACCATGATCGTCGGAGGGCTGCTCGGCGCGGTGAACGGCGTGCTGATCGGCTATCTCAGGCTCCGCGCCTTCATCACCACGCTGATCACGCTGATCATCTATCGCTCGGCCTACGATCTGCTGATCCAGCGCTATTCCAACGCCATCGCGTCGGCTTTCCCGGACATTCCGTCCTGGGATTTCATCGGCGGCGGCAGCGTTTTCGGCATTCCCAGCGTCGCGCTGGTCTACATCGTCATCGCGATCTTCGGCCACGTCTTCCTGACGCGGCTGCGGCCGGGCTGGCACATCACCGCGATCGGCGGCTCGCGGCGCTCGGCCTACAATTCCGGCATTCCGGTCCGCCGCACAATCGCGCTCTGCTACGTCGCGAGCGGCGTGCTGACCAGCATCGGCGCGCTGTTCTTCGCGGCCCGGCTCGGCACGGTCGGCGGCGATATCGGCGTCGGCCTCGAGGTGATCGTGCTGACGGCAACCGTGCTCGGCGGCATCACGCTCGGCGGCGGCAAGGGGTCGGTCGTCAAATCGATGGTCGGCGTGCTCGTCGTCCTGCTCGTCACCAACGGCCTGACCGCCATGAATGCGCGCGGCGGCGTCAACCGCATGGCGCTGGCGACGATCCTGCTGGCGGCGGCGATGGTCGACATCCGTTGGCAGAAGAATCGCACCCGCATCATCAGCAAGGTCTATGTCGCCCCGACCTATCACGCGCTGCCGCCACCGCCGCCGACCGAGATCGGCAGCGGTGGGCCGTTCGAGCAGAACGACAAGCTGCGTGACGTCTCGCTGATCGGGCTCGGCCGGATCGAGGCGCCCGAGGACGTCATTCTCGACCGCAACGACGTGCTCTACGCGGGATCGCGGCACGGCGACATCATCCGCTTCTTTCCGCCCGATTACGAGCGGATGGAAGTGTTCGCACATATCGGCGGCCAGCCGCTCGGCATGGCGTTCGACAAAGAGGACAACCTCTATGTCTGCATCGGCGGCATGGGCCTCTATCGCATCAAGCCGGACGGCACCGTAGAGAAAGCCACCGACGAGACCAACCGCAGCATCTACTCCGTGAACGACGACAGCCGTCTCCGGCTTGCCGACGATCTCGACATCACAGACGACGGGTTGATCTTCTTCTCCGAAGCCACCGTCCGCTACGAGATGGACGAATGGCCAGTCGACGGGCTGGAAGCGCGCGGCAACGGCCGCATCATCTGCTACGACACCAAGACCGGCACCACCCACACCGCGCTGCGCGGGCTCAAATTCCCGAACGGCGTCGCAGTCGCCAGCGACGGGCAATCCATCCTGTTCGCGGAGACGTTCGGCTGCTCGATCAAGCGCTACTGGTTCGCAGGTCCCAAGAAGGGCAACGTCGAGACCGTCATGGACAATCTGCCGGGCTATCCCGACAACATCAACCTTGCCTCGGACGGCAATTACTGGCTGGCGCTGGTCGGCATGCGCAGTCCGTCACTGGATCTCGCCTGGAAGATGCCGAGCTTCCGCCGGCGCATGGCCAAGCGCGTGCCGGTCGACGAATGGCTGTTTCCGAACATCAACACCGGCTGCGTCGTCAAGTTCAACGAGCAGGGCAAGATCCTGGAATCGTTCTGGGACCTCAAGGGCCTCAACCACCCCATGATCACCTCGATGCGGGAGCATCGCGGCTATCTCTATCTCGGCGGCATCGCCAACAACCGGATCGGCCGCTTCAAGCTCGACAATGCCGATCCCGACTTCGTTCAGTACGACAAGCGCTGGGGGAAGCCGTCGTGATCGTCGCTATCAGAGAATTCGCCAACCGCTTCCTCGGCCGTGGCGAGGCGGCTATCACCGTGCCGTCGTTCGACGGGGCGTTGAAGCCCAACCAGGCGCTCGAGCAGGCGGAGATCCTGCTCGAATGCGACGCGCCGGAGGATCTCGCCCCGGACGGCACCTCGCTGCTCATCGCCGATGGCGCGCGGCTGACGCGTTTGACCGGAAACTCTACAACGACGGTTCGCAGCTTCGAGCGGCCGATCTCCGCGCTGGCGTCCTTGCCCGGTGGTGGCCTTGCCGTCGCGCTCGGCGGCATGGAGGTCCGGCTCTACGACAACGCCACGGCCGAGACACCCAGGGCCGCCTTTACGCAGGGGCTGCACGCCGTCAATGCGCTGGCGCCCGCGGCCGACGGGACGTTGATCGCAACCGATGGATCGTCGTTGCACGATGTCGGCGACTGGGCGCGCGATCTGATGGAGCTCGGCAGGACCGGCCGGCTGCTGCGGCTCGATCCGAACACGGGCGCGATCAGCGAGCTTGCCGGCGGATTGGGCTACGCTTTCGGCGCCATCACAAGCAACGGCACCGTGCTCGTCAGCGAAAGCTGGCGGCATCGCCTGGTCTCGATCGCACCGGACGGAAGCCGCAAGGATCTGCTGCGGCACCTCCCCGTCTACCCATCCCGGCTTTCTCCAGCGAGCGGCGGCGGCTTCTGGCTCACCGCGTTCACCGCGCGCACCCAACTGGTCGAGTTCGTGCTGCGCGAGCCCGCCTATCGCCGCCGCATGATCGCGGAGATCGACCCGGAGTTCTGGGTGGCGCCGCGTCTGCGCTCGGGCCACTCCTTCAAGGAGCCGCTGCAGGGCGCCCACATCAAGACCATGGGCGTGATGAAGCCCTGGGCGCCGCCGCGGTCGTATGGTCTCGTCATCCGGCTCGGAGCCGACGGCTTTCCACGCTACTCGCTCCACAGCCGGGCCGACGGCGTCAACCACGGCATCGTGTCCGCCGTCGAAGTCGGCAACGACCTCGTGATGATTGCCAAGGGCCCCGGGCGCGTCATCAAGCTGCCGCTGGCATCCCTCGGCGAGGAGGCCCGCGCATGAACGACCTCGTCCTGTCGCTGTCGAAGGCGACCAAGCTCTACGCCGGCGTGCCCGCCATCGACGGCGTCGATTTCGAGCTTCGGCGCGGCGAAATCCACGCCCTCGTCGGCGAAAACGGCGCGGGAAAATCGACGCTGACCAAGGTCATGGCCGGCGTCGTGACGCTGACGTCCGGCGGCATGATTGTCGACGGCGTCGACGTCACTCCGAGGACTCCGCTGGAGGCGCGCAACCTCGGCATCGCCATGGTGTTCCAGGAGAACAGCCTGGTGCCGACGATGACGGTGGCGCAGAACCTGTTTCTCGGTCAGGAGAAGTTCTACAATCGCCTGCGCGGCATCTACATCGCGGCCCAGCAATTCCTGCAATCGCTCAACTTCGACGTGACGCCCACCGCGACGGTCGGCGGATTAGGAGCGGCCAAGAAGCAGATGGTCGAGATCGCACGTGCGGTCCTGCACAAGGCCAAGGTGATCATCTTCGACGAGCCGACAGCGACGCTGACGCCGGAGGAGAAGAAGTACTTCTTCGACCTGGTCAAGGACCTGAAGAAGCGCGGGGTCTCCATCATCTTCATCTCGCACGCCCTCGAAGAGGCGCTGCTGCTCGCCGACCGCATCACGGTGCTGCGCGACGGCAGGCATGTCGTGACCGACGACGCCTCCCGCTTCGACCGGGCGCGCATCGTCCAGGCGATGGTGGGGCGGGATCTCTCCAACACGCTCTATGGCGCGCGCAAGGCGACGGTCCGCGCCTCGGGCAAGCGGGTGCTGACGGTGCAGAACCTGAAGATGGCGCCGATGGTGAAGAATAATTCGCTGTCGGTGTTTGCAGGCCAGATCACCGGCGTCTTCGGTCTTGTGGGCGCGGGACGCACCGAGACGTTCAAGATCGTCGCAGGCATCATGAAGCGCGACTTCTTCCACGGCGGCGAGGTGATCCTCGAGGACAAGCCGGTACGCTACCGCGTCCCCGCCCCGGCGGTGCAGGCCGGCATCGCCTACGTGACGGAAGACCGCAAGGTCGAAGGATTTTTCGAGACCGCATCCATTGCGCGCAACATCTATCTCGGCCTGCTCGCCAAGTTTCCCAAGGGACGCGCCTGGCTGTCACGACGCGAAAGCACGGCGACCGGAAAGTCCTGGATCGAACGGCTCAAGGTGCGCGCCATCGGCGACGAGGCCAAGGTCGTCGAATTGTCCGGCGGCAACCAGCAGAAGGTCGTGATCGCCAAATCGCTGATTCAGGATCCGGACCTGATCATATTCGACGAACCGACGCGGGGCGTCGATGTCGGAGCCATCGTCGAGATTCACGAGCTGATCAATTCGCTGGCCGACAAGGGCAAGGCGGTGGTCGTGATCTCCTCCTACCTGCCCGAGATCATGGCGCTGTCGGACCGCATCCTGGTTTGCAGGCAAGGCAAGGTCGTCGAGGAGTTTTCCGCGCTGGAGGCGACCGAGGAATCCATCATGTACGCGGCGATCCATTGACGGTTGCCCTTCCGCCACGTCGCTGCACAATCAACGCGGACGGATCAGGCGGAACGCGACATCGAGGCGGGCTGCGCGCTTCGCTCGCCCAGCAGCTTGCCGGTGGTGCTGTTGACGAAGTGCAGCGACATGCAGGCCGGGCACCTCACGGACACATAGCTGTCCGCCGGCTCGGAACTCTCGGGCCGCTCGTCATCGATCCGATGCTGGACGTTTATGCCGGTGCGCGGGCACCTGAAGAGAATCTGGCGCTGCATGTCGTTATTCATGCGCCCGAACCGCGGCCGGCGAAATTGCGGATGATTCCTTAGGGGCCCTCCCTGTGTTTGAGATGGGTCAATGCAAAGGCCCTGCTCACGCCTATGCTCTGCATGACATCGGCCGCGCTCCTGCTCCGGTGCCGAACGAAGCGGAGCCCGGACTCCTAGGCACGCCGGGCACCGCTTCGCAAGACGGGGACTGACCGACCGCGACCAGGAGCCGGCTCCGGACGAGCGGCTGCGCCGACGGGTTCGATGGAACCAGGGCAAAAGCCGCGGGTTGCAAAAGCCGCGGGTTGAATGCAGCCCTGGACAGAACACGCGATCGGCCTCGGTGCTTCCAAGGAAGCCGGGGCGGATTGACGTCGCCCTTGTCGCCTGACCGGACCGACACGGCCGTACGGTACCCCCGCCGCCGGAAACAGGCCACCATCGGGACCGCCACGATCAGGAGAGCAGCCATGATATCCGCCAACGTCGACGACCTGACCGCAGTGGTACGCTACGCGCTCGAAACCACCCGTGCGACCACGGTCTGCCCTTTCCACGATGAGGTGATCGTTCGCGTCGGCGACGACGCCGCCGAGAGCCACGCCTACGAACGCGCCAAGCGAATCCTCAGGAGCGACGGCACGGCCTTCGAGGCAGACGCTCTCAGGGAAGAGATCGGCCACCAACTCGCCGCCGCCGCGGACGGACGATGCCCCAAATGCGACCGGACCGATCCGAACAGATAGGCCTCAATCCCTTCAATCCTCCACCCGAAACAGCCGCCACCGCTCCGGCACGCCCTTGAGCTGATGCACGCCGTGATCCCTGAAGCGGATCTCCGACTGCGCCATCAGGTCCTTGACCGCGCTCGAGACCAGGACTTCGCCGGCGCGCGCTTTGGCGGCGACGCGCGTGCCGATGTGAAACGCGAGACCGACCATCTCGCCCCCGCTCACACTGTACTCGCCCGCATGCAGCCCGACCCTGATGTCGAGCCCCAGCGTGCGCACGGCCTTTTGAATCGCGGTCGCGCAGCGGACGCCGGAAGCCGGCGCCTTGAATGTCGCCAGCACGCCGTCGCCGGTCGTCACCACTTCCTTGCCACGCGTACTCTTCAGCTCCTTGCGCACGGCCGCGTAATAGTGGCCCATGACCTTGGTCCAACGCGCATCGCCGAGCTTTGCCGCCTTTTCGGTGGAGCGGACGATATCGACGATCAGGATGGTGGCGAGTGCCTGCTTGAGTTCCGCGCTCCGCTCGGCGGATCGGCGCCGGAGCGCGATCGGCCCGGCCAGCGGCTCGTAGCGGTGGCTGCGGCGCCGGGCGATGGCGGCTTTGGCGTAGTCCTGGGCGCGCTGCGTCGTGCCGCAGCGAACTGTCTTCTCCTGCGGCAATCGCGTCCAGTAGACCCTTCGTCCATCACCGGCGCCCTGCACCTCAACGGCACCCCACTTCAGGAACACCGCCGAGCCGACGCGCCGAACGCACCACGCCTTCGACGTGTAGCCGGATACGTTGGACTGGAGGACTCCGATGCGAAGGAATTTGGGCATGAACGTGCGGCCGATTTGAAAGACCGTTTGGGCGTCTTCGAGGCGGAAGCCTATTCGTACAATCCTGCATCGGCAATAGGGGCTTGCCAGGGCTGCCAGCGGCGCCTGACACCGGGATCGTGCTGACAACGCCCAAACGCGAGCCGCGCCCCGTCCATTCGTCGGTCGGAAGTTTCTCTTGTCCAAGCAACGATCAGCCTCCAGACGTGTTCTTCCGACATGAGATGCAGTGAGGCGCGCCATGGGCAAGGATGATGGACTGAAGCCTGACGACTTCCCGATCGAGGCCGACAAGGACAAGCTCAGGACACGCAAGGGCGAGCCCGTCGCCTCGGCGGAGTCGGAGCAGATTGCGGACCAGATCGCCGAACGCCTGAACGAGCACGCGCACCAGCAAGAGCAGGATCGTTGGTCCGCGTAGGCGTTACGGGGGTGCCACCCCAGGGCCTGGGCCTGCACCGGGTCTCACAGGTCCGGCGAATGGCGGCCCCGGCTCGACCTCCGCCCCCTGGACGAACCGCAAATAGATGCCGCCGCTGGGAATTCGTCCCGGGTGAGGCAGTCGCCCTACCCGTGATACGCGAACAGCTCGATCGGATCGCTGAAGCCGCGCACCTCGTGCTTGCCGACGTGCTCCAGCTCGAACTTCTCTTCCACCAGCTCCGCAAAGTCGCGTGACAGCAGCACCGTTCGACCGAGCTGCTTGGTAAGGGCTTCGAGGCGGGAGGCCATGTTGACGGCGGGACCGATCACCGTGAAGTCGAGCCGGCTGGTCGAGCCGATATTGCCGTACATGACATCGCCGACATGGACGCCAATACCGTAATTCAACGGCGCGCGGCTGGTCGCATTGTTCCGCTCGTTCAGCGCGGTCATGGCCTGACGAGCCTCGGTCACGGCGTGGAGCAGGTTCGCGCAGGCATCGGGCTCTTGAAGCGGGAAGATGGCGAGCAGGCCGTCGCCGATGAACTTCAGGATCTCGCCGCCGTGCCGCGCGATCGGCTCGGACATCGCGTCGAAATAATCGTTGAGCAGATCGATGACGTCGTCGCGCGGCCAGTTGTCGGAAATCTTGGTGAAATCCCTGAGGTCGCAGATCATGATCGCGGCGCGCACCGTCGTGCCGCTGCCGCGCCTGGTGGCGCCGGCGAGGATCAGCTGGCCGGCATGGGAGCCGACATAGTACCCGGAATCAGAGCTGAGTGATACGGCGGCCTTTGAAACGGCGTTGACGGACCTTTTTCTTGGTCCAGACGAAGGGCTCGGCTCTGTCGTTGTATGCGTTGACGTAGGCATCGATGTGTTCCTGAAGCTGCTTGAGGCTCGTGAAGGAGGTGCCGCTGAGCGACTGCCCCTGCAAGATGGAAAACCATACTTCGACCTGATTGAGCCATGACGCACTTGTCGGCGTGAAATGAAATTGCACGTTGGGGTGGGCCTTGAGCCAGTCCTCGTTCTTTTTATGGGTGTTGAGGTTGTCGAGGATGACGTGAAGCTTGCGGTTCGGAAAAGTCGCGGTGACGCTGTTCATGAAATCGAGAAACTCGACGCGGCGCCGGCGTTTTGAATGGGTCGCGATGATCTTTCCGGTGGCGACTTCGAGCGCCGCAAACAATGTTGTGGTGCCATGCCGCTTGTAATCGTGGCTTTGGCCGGTTAAGGCGCGGCCATTGGGCAACTTCAGATAACCCTGCGCTCGCTCCAAAGCCTGGATCGAGGGCTTCTCGTCCACGCACAGCACAATGGCCTTCGCCGGCGGCGCGACATAGAGGCCGACAACATCGGCGGCTTTGGCCGTAAAGTTCGGGTCGTTGCTCTCGCACCAGGACTTGCGAGCCACCAGGTCAATCTTGTGGCTGCGCAGGAACCGCCAGACATATTGGACATCGACATCGCCCAGCGCCTCGGCCAGCAGGGGGCCGGTCCAGCGCGCAAACCCTTGCGGTGGCGGCTTATCCAGCAGCTTCAGAATCCGCTTGTCGGTCGTCTTCGTATAGATCGGCTGCTTGCCAGGCCGCGGCTTGTCTTGCAGCCCTTCAAGGCCATGGTCGGCATAGCGATGCCGCCAAAGGCTGACAATCCGCGGCTGGACCCCAACTTCCTTGGCGATCGACCGGGTGCTGCGCCCATCCGCCGCCAACAGAACTATCCGCGCCCGCTTCAAATCGCGCTGCAACGTCACCGGTGAGCGACAGCACGCCTCAAGCACCTTGCGATCTTTCCTCGAAAGGTGGACTTCTCTTGCTTCGGGTATCATCCCGACCTTGAATCACGACTCACGTTCCAAGAAAAGTGGGTAATAGGTCTCCAGCAGCGTGCGCGCCAGCCGGTTCTTGATGCGGATCTCACTGACCAGCGCCAGCACCGGCAGGAGCTTCTTGAGCGCGGCGATATGCGAATCCTCGAAGCCGCCCGGACGGTCGGTCGCGAAGGTGATGAGATGCCGCTTGCCGAGCGTGTGGTAGAGCGGCCAGGCCACATAGTCGGTCAGGCCCTTTTCGCGCATCTCGTCGTACAGGGCGTGCTTGCGGCCGAGCGAGGGATCGCGTTCGAGATTCTCGCGCACCTCGCTCGCGCCGTCCTGCATTTCATTGGCGGGGCTGCCGATGAATTCCGACCGCTCGCGGACGTCATAATCCACCCGCGCGATCTCCGCCTCGCGCATGCCGTCGGACCACATGAACCGGGCGCCAAGCCATTGCGGATGGTGGATCAGGACATGGAGCGTCGACCGCTTCAGCGGAATGCCCGCCTGCTGCAGACGGATGCACATGTCGGCGAAGATATTGTCGATGAAGCGCTCGTCGCGCGTGCCGTTGGTCAGCCAGTCGACGACACCGTCGGCCTGCGTGGCGGGGGCGTGGTTGTCTTGCGCGGTCATATCCTGCCCTTCACGGCGGTCTGCATCAGGGCAGATATCGTGCCCCGGCTCCGCCGCGTCAACCTAGCCAGTTGCATGGATTGTGCGCATCGGGCTGTCGGGGCTGTCGCCCCCTTAATCGACGATCCGGATCGACCCCAGCACCACCGGACCCGAAACGAGCGCGAGCCTCGATGTCTCGGTCAATTCGATCCTGAGCGTGCCGTTGCCGGGGATGGCAAGATCCTCTCCATCGAGGCGAATGCGGCAATCGCCGTGCGGCGCGTAAACCAGATGCGTGCCGGCATGCAACGGTCGATCGCCGGCTTCCCTGAGCGCTTCGAGCTCGATCTCCACCGCACCGCGCCGCGCCATCAGGTTAACGACCTCGACCGGCCCGGCCTGAAGCTCCGTCACGATCTCGAGCTCGCCGGTGAACCGCACGGTCGTAAAAGGTTCACGCTCGTCGAATTCCTGGCCGGGGGCGTTGAGCACCAGCCCGCGCCCACTAACCACCATCTGCAAGCGGTCGATGCCCGGCATATGGGAGAAGGGACCGGGCGCCACGATCGGCGTGCTCGCAAAGCGCCAGAGCAGGCTGCTCCAGTCCTTCACCCCAGCGTCAGCGCGATGTGCGTCCGCGATATCGGTGAAGATGCCGCCGCCGTTCTTCCAGGGCGAGCGGGTGTAGTCTTCAGGTCTGAGCAATGTCGTCTTCATGGGGATCCTCGATGCGATGAGGGTGCAGGGAAGCGCGTTCGTGTGCGTCCAGGAACGGCTCGGCCTCCTTGCGCACCACGTTCAGGTGCGTGAACAGCGCCACGTGGCCGCCGTCGGGGAGCGCCAGCAGCTTTGCCTGCGGGATCGCCCGGCAGACGTTCTCGGCATGCGAGAACGGCACGACATTGTCGGCGCGGCCGTGCACGATGAGCGCGGGTGCCGAGATCGATCCCTCGGGCAACTCCCCCAGCGCGGCAAACTGCGCGATGTCGTTGACGGTCCCCGGAAGCCGGGCGTGCAGATGCTCGAACACCGTCGACTGCAAGGCGCGGAACAGCGGCCCTGCCTCCGGATGTCCCAAGGTCCGTTCGCGCATGGCGTCATCGGGAATCGCGCGGCGCGCGGCAGCCTGCGGATTCCGTTCACTTCGCCACTTCAGGATGCGGGGCAATCCGGGAAGACGCGCAAGGTGGCGCATCATGCGCAGGCGCGCGGTGATCTCCGGCGGCGTTTGCAGTTTCCCCGTGCAGGCCGATACCAGCACGAGCGAGCGGCAACGCGAGGGATGCCGTGCGGCGAATTGCAGTGCGGAGGGACCGCCGGCGGAGACCGCGACGACCGCCACGGTCGAAATCCCGAGCGCATCGAGCAGCGCGCCATAGACGTCAGCCTGGTCGTCGGGCGACGCGCCAAGCTCGAGGCGCGAGCCGAGATAGCCCGGGCGGGACACGGCCACCACCCGCTTGTCCCTGAGCGTCGCGGCGAGGGCGCGCGCCAGCAGCCACGACTGGTCGTGGCCGCCCATGCCGCCATGGATGGCCATGATAGCGGGCCCCTCGCCTGCGATTGCGCATTGGACTGTCCCGCGGGAGGTCCGCACCGAGACCGGAGCGGGCCCGGCGAGCGGCAATGCGTCCGGATTTGCGATCATGTCGCGGCTTCCGGTCGTCCGGATGCGCTGGCCTTGAGGTGGCGCAGAAGCGCTGCCGCCTCCGTCGGCGGCCGACGCTCGATCCTGCGATACGCGCGGCCGTCGGCCGTGCGGGAGACCAGGCCGTGATCGCACAGCGCGCGGCGGAGCAAGGCATCATCGGCGAAAGCGTGCTGACGGCTCAACAACGTCTTCACTTGCGCCTCGGCCAGACTGCACCGCGGCGGGAAGCCGGCCCACAACACCCAGAGGCTCAACTGCTGCAGGCTGTGGCGGGCCGGCCAGCGAAGCAGCCTGCCGTGGTCGTCGAAATGGCGCGCGGCGCGCTGCACGCGCTTCAGATCGACCGCATCGACTTGTGGTGCCGGCGTGCCGCGATCGTCCACGGCAGTGCCGACCGCACGCGCGCGGAAATGCTGATAGTTCCTGTGCCCCGTCGCACGTGCAAGAATGTTGAGGAGCTCGACGTGACCGGGCGGCGACGTACGCTCCAGAAGCTGGGCGCGCAGGGATTTCGCGAGCGCGGAAATGTCGCCCGCAACGAATTCAATGGGGGTTCTGGTCATGACCAATCCTCGATGTGCCGTTCCACAGATGGATTGTCGGAGGTCACCGGCTTACGACGCGGCACGAGGTTTGGTGTCGATTCGATTGAGCCTTGCAGGTTTAGCTTCCCTCGCGGGACGGTGACGCCTGGGTGAACTGCAGACCCGGCCGAACTCTTACTATAGACGCCCGGCAAGCTCAAGAGCCCCGCCCACCGGATGGGGCGCGGGTGCACGTGGTGCGCAGCGCAATCCGGACTACGTATCCGCTTTCACATTCCGCTCAGGCCGCTATCGACCGCGAGCGTCTGCGCGGTGACATAGACGCTTTCGTCCGACAGGAAGAACAGCACCGCATAGGCGATCTCCCACGCCGTGGCCTGGCGGCCGAACGGGACGTGGCCCTTGCCGCGATTGGGACGGCCGGCGCCGGCTTCGCGGCCGTTCGGGGTGTCGACGAGGCCGGGATAGACGAGGTTGGCGCGGACGCCACGGCGCGAGCCGAGATGAGCGATGTTGCGCATGAGGCCGCCGAGTGCGGCTTTCGATGAATCATACACCGCCATCTGCGATCCCGCCTTCAACGCCGCAATCGAGGAGATGAAGACGACCGAGCCGCCATCGTCGAATTTCGGCAGCGCGGCGCGGCAGCACAGCATGGGACCGCGGACGTTGACGTCGTAGATCCTGTTCCACTCCTCGGGGCTGACGTTATCGAGGCCGGTCTTGCCGAAGGTGCCGATGTTCAGCACCATGCCGTCAAGGCCGCCCATGGCGCGATGGGCTTCCTCGACCATGCGCTGGACGTCAGCCTCGGACGTCACGTCGGCCGCGATGGCAAAGGCCTCGCCGCCTTCATCGGTGATGTGCTTGACGGTCTGCTGAGCCGAGGCATGGTTGAGGTCAGCCACTGCAACCTTCGCGCCCTCCCGCGCGCATAAAATGCTCATGGCGCGGCCGTTGCCGATCGGATCGGTGCCGGCATCGAACACGCGCTGGCCGCCGCCGACGATCAGGATGCGGCGGCCCTTTAGCCGTCCCCTGCCCGGCGCCTCACCGAGCGATTCCGCGCTCGGCGGACGAACATAGCGCTCCGGCTTGCTGTCGGTTTCAGTCATCGCGACCGCCTACTTCTTGCCGCCGTCATAGACCGTCATGCCGGCTGCGGGATCGAGATCGGTTTCGGTCGCCTCGGTCAGGCGCGCCATCATCATGTAGAAGCCGAGCGCGACGATGGATTCCACGATCTCCTGGTCGCTGAAATGCTTGCGGGCAGCAGCAAAGGTCGCCTCGGGCACACGGACGTTCTCGACCACCTCGCGCCCGAAGTTCAGCAGCGCGCGTTCGACCTCGCTCAAGGCAGCCGCGCCGTAGTCGGAACGTTCGACCGCGTCGACCTGCGCTTGCGTGCAGCCGACGCCGAGCGCGATCGGAACATGCTGACGCCATTCATAGGCGCCGCCCTCTAACTGAGCAGCTTGAAGGATCAGGAGCTCGCGGTTGACCGCGCTGAGCTTCTGCTTGTGCAGGATCGAATTGCCGAGCCGCATCGCCGGGATCATGTTGGCCTCGGCATGGGCCATCATGCGAAAGATATTGAGTTTGACCGGCATGCGGTCGAACGAGGCGCGGATATCGCCGCTCGTGGTCTCCGGATCAATCAGGGGCAGCCTTGCCACGCGTTTCTCCCTTAGGCTTTCGTTTCTTGTCGGTGTCCTCGCCTGCCCCGATCAGCGACAGGAAGAAGGCGAGATAGCGGTCGATCGCCTCGATCACCTTCTGCCGCGGCGAGGGCGCGGCGCCCATCACGTAGTGCTCGAGGCGGATGTAGATCAGGCCGGCCGCGAACAGCCGCGCGGTCTCGCGCGGGTCCGGCGTATTGACTAGGCCGGCGAGCGCAAAGCCGCGGAAATAATCCGTCATCATGCTCTGCTCGCGAGCATAGAAATGATCGGCGAACTTGGCGCGGATGCCGGGCACACGGTTACGCTCGGCGGTGATGACCTTCTGAAACTGGTGCTCGCGCGGATCGGACCATTGCTCGACGAGGTCGAGCGCAAACTGGCGGCAGAACGCGGCGGGCTGGCGCGCGAGCTGCTTGTAGCGCGGCTCCTCCAGCCGGCTCGCCGAGCTTGCCGGACCGTGCTCGCTGACGATCGCCTCCAGGATCGCGGCCTTGCCGGTGAAATGATTGTAGAGGCTGCTCTCGCGGATGCCGACGCGGCGCGCGAGCTCCCGCATCGAGGCGCCGCCATAGCCGCTCTGCGCGAACAGGTCGAGCGCTTCGGTGAGGATGCGCTCACGGGTCGTGGGCGCAGCCGCTTCCGCCGCGCTTGTGGTGTGGAGAGCCATGCGACTTGACTAACGAACGATCGTTCGCTAGTCAACCGTACGAACGATCGTTCGTCTCGCCCACTCTGGCGGCAACGGTCGCGGCCCGCAAGCCTGCTTCGGGCGCTGTTCTCGCGTTTCAACTCCGCTCGATCGAGAGGCGGAGAGCAATTTTTGGGAGACGACCCATGGCGCGCTTCGCCCGCCCTCGCCTCACTGCGGCCTGCATCCTGTTGCCGCTGCTCGCGGCCAGTATCGCCTCAGCCCAAACCGCAAAATACGATCCCGGCGCCGACGACAAGACCATCAAGATCGGCACCACCGCGCCGCTGAGCGGCCCGGTCTCGGCCTTCGCGCAGATTGCGAAGTCGGCCGAAGCCTATTTCCGGAAAGTGAACGACGACGGCGGCGTCAACGGACGTCGCATCCAGATGATCATCGCCGACGATGCCTATAGCCCGCCCAAGACGGTGGAGCAGACCCGGCGCCTGGTCGAGAGCGAGGAGGTGCTGCTGATCTTCGGCGGCGTCGGCACGCCGACCAACAGCGCCGTGCACAAATATCTCAACGACCGCAAGGTGCCGCAGCTCTTTTTGGGCTCGGGCGCGGCGAAGTGGGACGATCCCAAGAATTTCCCGTGGACCGTCGGCTGGCAGCCGACCTATCGGGACGAAGCGATTGCCTATGCAAAATACATCAAGGCGAGCCGCGCCAATGCGAAGATCGGCGTGCTCTACCAGAACGACGATCTCGGCAAGGATTACCTGAAGGCGCTGGAGGAAGGCCTCGGCAGCGGCGAAGCGATCGTCGCGCGCGCGGCCTATGAGACCTCGGCCCCGACCGTCGACACCCAGATTTTGCAGTTGAAGACCGCGGGTGCCGATGTCGTGCTGGTCGCGGCGACGCCGAAGTTCGCGGCTCAGGCGATCCGCAAGATCGGCGAGATCGGCTGGAAGCCGACGACCATCATCTCCAACGTTTCGGCCTCGATCAGCGGCGTGCTGGAGCCGGCCGGCAAGGACAGTTCCACCGGTGTCATCTCCAGCCAATATCTGAAGGACGCAACCGATCCCGCCAACAAGGATGACCCCGGCTACAAGGAATGGCTGGCGTTCATGGACAAGTACATGCCTGATACCAACAAGAGCGACTGGCTCAACGTCTACGGCTACACCATCGCGCAGACGCTGGTGACGGTGCTGAAGGCCTCCGGCAACGACCTCACCCGTGCCAATGTGATGAAGCAGGCGACCACGATGAAGGACGTGAAGCTGCCGATGCTGATCAACGGCACCGCGGTGAGCAACTCGCCCGAGCGCTTTACGCCGATGACGAGCCTCCAGCTGATCCGTTGCGACGGCACGCGCTGGGTGCCGTTCGGCGATCTCCTGAAGAACTGACCGATGCGGCAGGTGACGATCGGCAGCATGCGGGTCGATCTCGTCAGCGAGATCCCCGCGCTTGCCTTCGACAAGAGCTGGCTGTTCGCCAACGTCACCGACGAGGTGATCGCGGAAAACCGGAGCTGGCTCGATCACCGCTACATCGAGCCGGAGACCGGCCGCTTCATCCTCAGCCACCACTCCTATCTCGTGCGCACGCCGCGCTGGACCGCCATCGTCGACACCTGCTGCGGCAACCACAAGAGGCGGCCGCGCGTGCCGGCGTGGAACAACCTCGACCAGCCTTATCTCGAGAACTTGCAGGCGCTGGGCGTTACGCCCGAACAGGTCGACTTCGTGATGTGCACGCATCTGCATGTCGATCATGTCGGCTGGAACACGCGGCTGATCGACGGTCGTTGGGTGCCGACCTTCCCCAATGCGCGCTATCTGATGGGCCGCGCCGAATATCGCCACTTCGAGGCCGCGCACAATGCGGCGCCGAGGAGCCCGGTGAACCACGGCTCGTTCGAGGATTCCGTGCTGCCGGTGGTGGCGGCCGGCCTTGCCGAATTCGTCGAGACTGATCATCGCCTGTTTAGCGACCGCGACGCTGCCTTGCGCTTTGCGCCGGCACCTGGGCACACCGCCGGCAATATGCAGATCCACCTCACCGGCCGCCACGATCACGCGGTGATGTCGGGCGACGTCATTCATCATCCGATCCAGTGCGCTGCGCCGTGGCTATCGAACGCTGCCGACGTCGATCCGGCCGCGGCGCTCGCAACGCGCATGGCGCTGCTGGAAGAGCTCGCGGATACCCCGAGCTATCTCCTCGCCGGCCATTTTCCGGCACCGACCGCGGGACACGTGGTCCGGCACGGCGGCGCCTACAGATTTCGTTTCGAAGATTAGGGAATGCCATCATGATGCTGCGCACCGTCACGCTTTCGTTTCTCGCATTGCTGTCGGCGGCACTGCCGTCACACGCCGAAGAACCCGCCGCCTATCCCACGCACAAGATCAAGATGCTGCTGCCCTACGCGGCCGGCGGCGGCGGTGACGTGGTCGGCCGGCTGCTCGCCGACAGGATGGGCAAGACGCTGGGGCAGAGCATCTATATCGAGAACCACACCGGTGCGGCCGGCACGCTCGGCACGCAGATGGTCGCGACATCGCCAAACGACGGCTACACCATCACCGTCGGCGGCATGACCACGCATGTGCTGGCCCCCGCGATCTATCCAAAACTGCCCTACGATCCGATCAAGGATTTCACGACCATCGGCCGCGTCGGCACCTCCTCGATCATGCTGGTTGCGACCAAGAATTTTGCCGCCCACGACATCAAGGGCCTGGTCGCTCTGGCCAGGAAGGGCGAGCCGATCCAGTACGGCAGCTGGGGTGTCGGCTCGACCGGCCAATTCTGCGCGGAGATCCTGATGCAGCAGGCCGGTATCAAGATGGACCACGTGCCGTTCAACGGCATCGCAAAACTCGCCGGCGACCTGCTCGGGGGACACATTTCGCTGGCCACACTCGACGTGGCCACCGCAACGCCGTTGGTGAAAGATGGTTCGATCAAGGCGCTGGCCGCCTGCGGCGAGCGCTCGCCGAGCCTGCCCGATGTCGCCAGCTACGGGGAGCAGGGCGTGCCGTTCGATCGTAGCCTGTCCTGGGCGATGTATGCGCCGGCGGGCCTCGCTCCGCCGATCGCACAGAAGCTCTCGGGGGCCCTGAAGGACGCGCTCGATGACGAGGTGGTGAAGCAGAAGCTGCTGGCACTCGGCATCACCCCGCAATTCGTCCCCGGCGACGAGCAGCGCGATCTCAACGCGCGCGACATCGCGGCCTGGAAGCAGGTTGCCAAGGACGCCGGCATTGAGGTCAAGTGAGCAGGAACGTGGCGGGCAGCTCGCGTGCACCATCCTTCGAGACGCCCGCCGGCGGCGGGCCCTCAGGATGAGGTCCCGTCGTGAATAGGCAGAGAACAGGAGCGCGGGCATGAGCCGCATCTTCGGCGCGGTGCGCCAGAACGGATATGTGGTGCGGGACATCCAGGCCGCGATGAAGCACTGGATCGAGGTGATGGGTGTCGGCCCCTGGTACTACATGGACCGCGTCAAGACCGACTGGTTTCGTCACCGCGGCGAGGACTCCGCCGTGGAGATGAGCATCGCGCTGGCAAATTCCGGCGACCTCCAGATCGAGCTGATCCAGCAGCGCAACGACGCGCCCTCGCTGTACAAGGAGTTTCTCGATGCCGGGCACGAAGGCCTCCAGCACATGTCCTACTGGAGCCACGACTATCAGGCCCTCTACGACAAGGCGCTCGGGCTCGGCTACAGGATCGGCCATGAGGGCCAGATCGGCGGCGACAAGGGGCGCTTTGCCTATTTCGACACGCAGGACCATCCGGGCACGGTGATCGAGATCTCGGACATCAGCGGCACCAAGGGGCCGTTCTTCGAGAAGGTCCGGCAAGCCGCGATGAGCTGGGACGGCACGCGGCCGATCCGCGAGGTCGGTGGGGCAAAATCATAGCCGGCAAGGCCGGTGCATCACTTGCACGCCTGTGTGGTAGGGTCCGCTGATTGAAACCGCGTTGGCCGGAGGTCCGCTCGACGGGGATATCATCAGGGGCGCAAGATGAGCCGAGACCAGGTCTTTGGGTTGCTCCGCAATCTCAAATGGTTCGTCGTCCTCAGCCTGGTCTTTTCTGCGATCCTGTCGCTGCCGGCGCAGATCGTCGAGCTTTATCGCATCAGCTACGCCGACCTGAAGTTCCTGAACCTCGTCCTGCTGTGGCTGACGCTCCTTCTCGTCGGCAGCCTGATATGGTTCGGCTCCGCCATGGTGGTTCTGGAGAGCCGGGCCCGGCTCTCCGGCAAACCGACGAGAATGTTCAACTGGACTGCCAGATTCGCACCGATCGTGCTGGGAGCGCTCCCGCTGATCGCAGGTGCGGCCGGGCACTTCGGCGCAATTCCGCTGCGGCTCGGCGAAGCCGACGCCAAGCTGAACGAGATCTACAACGCCCCCGGAAGCGCCTTCGACAAGTTCGACGCCTCGCTCGCCATCTCGGTCGGGCAGTCGCTGCACCGAAGCGGCTACGCAGTCCTGTTTCTCACACTTCTTGCGGCCTGCCTCTGGTACGCTGTGGGAAAGGGGCACGCGGCCGAGCCATCCTACGTTCAGCGCTTTCGCAGCCGATCGTTCCTGCTCGGCACGATTGGGCTTATCCTTGCCACCACCGCGATCTTCGCCGTCGGGCCGACGGGGTTTGCCGGCGCGCTCGGGCCCTTCGTCGTCCTCGCGCTCTTCGCCGTTTGCATCACCGCGTTCTGTACCTATGCGAGCCTCATTACCGTCCGTTCGCGCATGCCGTGGTTGCCGCTGTTTCTCGGCCTGGCGGTCGTCCTGTCCTGGATCGACTGCAACGACAACCACGGCATCCGGACACTGGACGGTCCGGCACCGGCGTCGGGCCTTGATTCGGCGACATCCGAATTCACACGATGGCTCTCACTCCGCCCCGACCGCGATCAGTTCAGCAAGGACTATCCCGTCTATGTCGTCGCCGCCCGCGGCGGCGGCATTTACGCCGCCTATCAGAGCGCGATCTTCCTGGCCCGGCTGCAGGACCTTTGTCCGGCCTTTCGCCATCACCTGTTCGCAATCAGCGGCGTATCCGGCGGGAGCATCGGCGCTTCGGTGTTCTCGTCGGCGCTTGCGACCGTTGCGCAGAAGGAGGCCGGCGAGACGGCATGCCCCAAGATCGCCAGCTATCTCGAACGGCAGTCTCCGCTGGGCGCGGCGATCGAAACGCCGGGACCGAACGAGCGGTACGTTCGACAGGCGCTTTCTGCCGACCTGCTCTCGCCGCTCATCGCCTCGACGCTGTTCGGCGACTTTCTCCAGCGCTTCATCTTCCGTCCGGTCGGACCGCTCGACCGGGCCCGCGCGCTCGAATATTCGCTCGAAAGCGCGACGAGATCCGGCGCGACGGCCGGGCCGCTGGAGCAGCCGTTCATGGCGCACTGGCTGGCGGATGGCAGCAGGCCGGCGCTGCTGCTCAACGCAACCGATGCGGCGAGCGGACGGCGCGTGGTATTTTCACCGTTCACGTTCGGGAGGGAGGCGAACGGAGACAATGTCGATTCGCTGTCGTTCTTCCAATCCCTCAAGCCGCCGGACGGCGGGCCACCCAACTCCGGTCCCATCAACGTTCCCCTGAGCACCGCCGCGTTCGTCAGCGCGCGATTTCCATGGGTCTCGCCCGCAGCCAGCGTGACGGCGAAGGACCCTTCGTCGCCCGGCATCGACAAGATGCGGCTGGTCGACGGCGGCTATTTCGAGAATTCCGGTGTCGATACGGCCATGGATCTGATCGACTCGCTGCGGGGAACCATCGCGGAGATCAACAAGTCCGCCGATGATGCGCCTGATGGTGCAGCGAAGCCGAGCCCCCGTGTCTCGATCAAACTGATCGTGCTCGGAGGCGGCAGCTATCCCGAGCGCACCTCGTTCAGTTTCGGGGAGATGCTCGAACCGATCAAGGCGCTGCTGAACACACGCGACTCCCGGGCCTACATCGCGATCAACCGCGCCGCCCGGGCGCTGTCCGCGCAGTCCTTCGCCATCGACGTCCATGGGACGCAGGAGACCAGCATCGTCAGGAATCTGCGTCTCGCGTCGCTGAGCAACCCGTACTACCCGCTCCCGCTCGGATGGACCATGTCGGACAAGACCCGCGAGATCATCGAAAAGCAGAGCGGCCGTTTTTGGGATTGTGAAGCCGGGCGAGACTTCACCCAGAGCGATCGCAGCGGCGCGACAGCGGATTGCATTCAGGTCCTGCTCGCGCACGAGCTGGATGAGACGGTCGACTTGGCCGCCCACGAGATCGCCATCGAGAACCACTATCGAGAGCTCGGCGATGCTCGTCAGGATGTTCCGTCGCGGCTCGACATCAGGGCGATCAGCCGATGCTACGCCGACGGATCGGGACTTCCGGTGAAGTCGTTCCAGGTCCATGCGCTGCAGGCGCTGCTCAGGGAATGGGACCACCATCCAGAGCTGACTGACCTGCGGCAGCTCGCCTATGTTCTCGCCACCGCGGCCTACGAAAGCTGGGATTTCAGGATGTTGTCCGAAAATCTCGTCTACAGGAACGCGACAAGGCTGACGTCCGTATTTCGTATCCCCCAGGACGAAGCGCCACGGTTCGTCAACAATCCCGAGGGTCTGGCAAACAGGATCTACAGCGGCAAGATGGGAAACACGGAGCCGGCCGACGGCTGGCGCTATCGCGGCCGAGGCATGATCCAGTTGACCGGCCGCGGCAACTATCAAAAATATGCGGCACTGATTGGCGAACCGCTCGAAGAGGAGCCGGACCTGCTGTTCAATGCCAGCGTCGCCTCCCGCGTGACCTTTGCGCTCTTTTTCGGTGGTGGCGTCAACAAGCTGACATCTTATTTCAACGACGCGCAGGACGACTGGGAAGGCGCGCGCGCCGTGGTCGCGGGACGAGCGCCGGCCCAAATACTTCGCCAACAGGCAAAACCCATCCTCACGACCGGCAAGCGATTGCTTGCCTGCCTCAGAGCTGCGCAGCCGCAGGAGACGCCGGCCAAGCTCAAATAGAGTTTGTCTTGCGGCCCCGGCCGGCTATTCTCGCAAATATTGCAGATCCCGGCTTGGGGGCCGTGATGAAATTCTTTTTTTCTTTCTTTTTCAGCGGGCTGACTATGGCATGCGTGCCCGCTGGCGCGTTTGCCGACCAGCGCATGGCGCTGGTGATGGGAAATTCGCATGTGCCCGTGTCCGAACCTTCAGCGAGGCAATCATGTCCGACACTGACAAGGTTTTCGCCGGCCTCGATTCCGAAAATCTACGACGAGTATCTCGTTCCGATGATCTTCTCTGTCTATGCGGAGGACATCGCAAGACGCATCGCCGCCCGCTCGCCCTCCGTGCTGCTCGAGATCGCCGCGGGCACAGGCGCAGTGACGCGCGCCGTGGCGGCGGCGCTGCCGCGCGGCATCCGTTACGTAGCAACCGATCTCAACGAGCCCATGCTCGCGGTCGCCGCGCAGCGCCAGAAGGACGATGACCGCATCAGCTGGCGCCAGGCGGATGCATCGGCCCTGCCCTTCGGTGATACCGAGTTCGACGCGGTCTGCTGCCAGTTCGGCGCCATGTTCTTTCCGGACCGCACCAGAGCTTACGCGGAAGTGAAGCGCGTCCTGAAGCCGGACGGCACGTTCGTGTTCAACGTCTGGGATCGGATCGAGGACAATGTGCTGACGCATGAAGCGACGGTCGCGCTCGGCAAACTGTTTCCCGACGACCCGCCGCGCTTCATGGTCCGCACGCCCCACGGCTATCACGACAGAGACGTCATCAGAGCCGACCTCGAACGTGCCGGCTTCCGCGAAATCTCGATCGAGACGCGAGCTGAAACAAGCCGCGCGGCATCGCCCGAATATGTCGCGCTCGCCCTTTGCCAGGGCACGCCGCTGCGCGGCGAGATCGAGGCGAGGGATGCCAGCACGCTTCAGGCCGCGACCGACATCGTCGCCGAGGCGATCCGGACGCGTCATGGCGCCGGACCGGTGGAGGGCAAGATTCAGGCTGTGGTGATCGAAGCGCGTCCGTAACTGCAGGTCGTCCGGGCGGCTATCCCGCGTCCTACCACCAGCTTCCCTGCATCGGCTGCGTCGACTGATAATATTGGTACTGGCCGCGCTGCCGGCGCGGATTGGCCGGCTGTACGTAGGGGTCACGCTGGTAGAAGAAGCCGAAGCCGTTACCGCCGTTGTCCCAGCCGTCATCGCTGGCGATCATGGCAGGTGCGGTCGGCTTGCGCGTGATGAAGCCGCCTTGCGGCTGGTCGCTTAACACCGCGACGAATTCGGTCCGGTAATTGGTTTCGCTGCTCAGCGGCTCGTCCGAGACGATGATGGAAGAGCGCGGCAATGCGGTCGGCCCGATGCGATCCCACACCTCTTGCGGGATGGTGATGCGGTCGAGCGCATTCCTCGCCTCGTCGCCGTTTTCGATCGTGACCACGCTCCAGCGCAGGCCCGTAGCGGACTTCGCCATCGCCGTGAAGATATGCGTGCCGATCGGCTGCTCGGGATTGCGGATCGTGACGGGGACTTCGATGCTGGTGTCGAACACCTCACCGCCGCCATCGGGTGCTGGCTTATGCGTGTTTCGCCGCACGTAGAGCTTTTGCGTCGAGCGGCTGATGTAGACCGAGACCGGCTCACCGGCGAGCTTTGCGTCGGTCGCTGCCTTCACCGCGTCGGCCTTCCTGGCCGCGGTGGCCTTCGCGGCTTCCTTCGTCGCGGCCACGGCATCGCGCTTCGGCTGCGCGGCGGCCTTGGCGGCGTCGAGCTGCGTCGCCGCGTCGGCGGCCTTGGTCGCCGCCTTCTGCTTCAATTCCTCGGCCTTGGCGCGGGCCTGATCGTTCTTGGCATTCGCGAGCGTCTTGTCGGCGAAGGCGAGCTCGGCGTCAGCGCGGGCCTTCTGCTGTTCCAGCTTGCGCAGAACGGCAGGAAGCGAAGCAGCTTCCTTCGCGGCAGCGGAAGCAGCCTTCTTGGCCTCGTCGGCAGCCCTTGTGGCCTCGTCGGCTTCGGCGGAGAGCTTGTCGGCCTGCCTGGGCGCTGCCGCGATCGCTTCCGGCTTCGGTACGAACAGCGAGGGGTGAGAGATATCGGTCGGGACCGTATCGTGCGGCGAGATGATCACCCGCATCCCGATATACGTCTTGTCGAACAGGTTCTCGGCAAAGCCGAAGGGCATGCGCACGCAGCCGTGCGAGGCGGCATAGCCGGGCAGCGGTCCGCCATGCAGCGCGATGCCGTTCCAGGTGATGCGCTGCATGTTCGGCATCCAGGCATCGTCATACATGGTCGAGCGGTGGTCCTTGTCCTTCTCGATGATGGCGAAGACGCCGGCCGGCGTCTCGCGTCCCGTTGTGCCGGTCGACACTGGCGCGCGCAGGATCCAACCATCGGCATCGTAGAACGTGACCTGCTGACTCTTGATCGACACGATCGCCATGATGGGGTCGCCGGCCTGGCGCTGGGCCACCGCCTCGGCCGGCTGGTGCGCCTGCTTGGCCGCGCTCGCCGGCGCCACCGCCGCCAGGACCGCCATTGCCGCCAATGTCACGATTCCGGGAGGCACCCGACGCCGCATCGCCTTGGTGGGTTGCGCCGTCGTCAGTCGGTTTTTCATGCCATCCTCGGTCGAAATGCCGGCCCGCTCGTGCCGATCATGTATCAGATTGCGGTCATTCAATTAAGAAATCGCAGCCGCCATACGTTCCGTCTGTGGCGATATTCGGCCCGGTCCGGCGACAAATCCCTCATATACGACGGCCTGAGCCGGCGGAAGGTCGGTTGCAGCCGCGAACCAGGTGCAGTCACTGCGGCAGAATGTCCGGCTGTGCCGGCGAGGACACGCCCGTCAGACGCCCAGAGCCTTACGGTTGAAGCCTCGCAGGAAGCGCAGCGACAGCGTCCGGACATTGGCGACGTTGAGCAGCCAGGCCGCTCCGACATAGGCAAGGCCGCCGGCGAGGCTGACGATGACGAGCGCCACGAAGCCGGTGCCGCCCGCTTGCGACCGCGCAGCCAGGATCGCAGCCACCATCGCCGCAGCGGAGGCCGCAATACCGGCGAGGCGGCCGAGGTCGAACGGGACCGGGTGGGCGCGATGCATCAGGACGACGGCAACGAGGAAGCCGAGCGCCTCGGTCGCAAGCGTCGCCAGCGCCGCGCCGTAAAGGCCGTAGCCGGCGACCAGCGCGAACATCAGGACCACGCTGACCACCAGCGTGAGGAAAGATTGCGCCGCCAGCATGAACGGCCGCTCGGCCAGCTGGAAGCTGATCTGCACGTAGAACTGATTGGCGATACCGAAGAAGCGGGCAAGCACCAGGGTCGGCAGCAGCGCCGACACGCCGGCGCGGAAGTCGACGCCGACGAGCGTGCCGGCGACCTGATCCGCTGCCAGCGCGAGCCAGATCGCAACGGGCGTGACGACGACGAGCAGCAGCTCGAGACTTTCAGTCAGCCGCTCCCGCGTCGTCTCCTTGCTGTTCTCGGACAATGACCGGAACACCAGCGGCACGGTGGCCGCGGCGACGCTGGAGGCGATCATGACCATGAACTGGCGCGGCAGGTCGGCGGCAACGCCGAAGATGCCGGCGGCGTCCTTGCCGAGCAGATAGGCGACAATCAGCCGGTCGCAGGCCGAATAAACTGCGACGGAAAGCCCGGCGAGCGTCAGCGGCAAGCCGTAGCGCGCGAGCTGCATGAACTGGCTGCGCTGGAAGCGGGCAATCTTCGTGCGGTCGCCGACGAGGTTCAGGATGATGCCGGTGAGCGACCCCAGGCCGAACGCGGCCAGCAGGCCCAATCCACCCCAGCCGAGCCAGATGCCGAGGAGGCCGAAGCCGACGCTCGACACGCTGCGCACGATCGAAATCGCGGCAAACCGGTAGGGTCGCAACTTGGCGCGTTCGAACTCCTGGCCGACATCGACCGCATTGGCCATGATCGCGACGAACATGCTGGCGAGCAGCAGCTCGACACTGAGGTCGCTGCGGAACAGGAAGACCAGCGGGGTCGTGGCGCAGAGCACCGCGACCGTGAGCCCGAAAGCCACCATCGCCGTGCCGCGAAAATCCACCTCCGCCGACATCGCCTGATAACGCGACACCGACAGCTTGATCCAGGCGAAGAAGATCGCACCCAGAATGCCGGCGAGGCTGATGCCGACGACATAGACGCCGTACTCCGCCGGCGTCAGCAGCCGCGTATAGGCCGTGACCGCGAAG
The DNA here is from genome assembly GCF_002278135.3 of Bradyrhizobium ottawaense. Lineage (NCBI taxonomy): Bacteria > Pseudomonadati > Pseudomonadota > Alphaproteobacteria > Hyphomicrobiales > Nitrobacteraceae > Bradyrhizobium > Bradyrhizobium ottawaense. The sequence continues at coordinate 6,823,013 of NZ_CP029425.2, forward strand.
AAGCCCACCGCCGCAGGCAGGATGTAGGCGACGAGATAAATCGAGAAATGGCGGTTCAGCATGCGAGCATGGGACCGGCAACGGTCTTGCGAGTGTGGCGGCCGTTCATCAATGGGGCCTTGAATGTGGCCTTAAATGGGACCTTGGCGGGGCGAGCGAATGCGCCGCAGCATCGCTCAAGAGTGTCACATAAGTCTGCAGATCGGGCGGCGAATGAAGCCTTGAAGCCGCTTTCGCGCGTTAGCGTTAAATTTGCCCTTCCTCGGATGGCAAGGCGCGATCACGAAAAGGAACCGACTTCCAAGCGGCAGAGGTTAACCCAACAAGCCGAAACCCCGGCGTCGCGAGGCGCCGCTTGGTACGATGGTGCGTTGGTTCGAAAAGGACTGAAGTGACCAGGCTCGACAGACGCGAATTTCTCCTCGGCAGCGCCGCAGCACTCGCGGCGGGCGCATCCGCGTCGGCGGCGCCGGCGTCGAAACTGGCGCAGCGCCGTCCGGGGTTCGGCGCAGCGGCCACGCTCTGGGACCTGCAAGCCGATCCCAGGCTCGGCGAAGCCATCGGCACCTATTGCACCCAGGTCGTCCCGGTGCTCGAGTTGAAATGGCCGATGCTGCGGCCGAATGCGCACACGTTCAATTTCGAGCGCGCCGACGCGATTCTGGATTTTGCGCGGGACAACGATCTGACGATGCGCGGCCACGCGCTGGCCTGGTATCACGACATTCCGGACTGGGCCAAGCAGATCAGGGACACCCGCGGCGTCGAGCGCGCCTATGTCGACCACATCGGCACCGTCGTCTCCTACTACAAGGACAAGCTGACCTCGTGGGACGTCGTCAACGAGCCGATCCCGGACAATCCCCGCAGTCCAAAGGACCGGCGCGACACGTTCTGGACGCAGCATCTCGGTCAAGGCTGGATTCCGCTGGCGTTCCGCACGGCGGCTGCGGCAGATCCGTTCGTCAAGCTCGCGATCAACGAATATGACATCGAGTCGGCCAAGGACTCCTTCATTGCCAAGCGCGCGGCTTACCGCAATCTGATCATGGACCTGCTCGACCAGGGCGTCCCCCTGCACGCCGTCGGGCTGCAATCGCATCTGCATGCCGAGCTCGAGATCGACACCCATGGGCTCGCCGAGTTCGTCACCGAGCTGCGCTCGTGGGGACTTGAGGTGTATGTCACCGAGCTCGACGTCGACGACCAGAAGCTGACCGGAAACCCGGCGGAGCGCGACGCCATCGTCGCCAAGCGCGTCAACGACCTGCTGACGGCGATCTCGACCAGCGGCCCGGTGCGTTCGATCCTGACCTGGGGCCTCTCGGATCGCTACAGCTGGATCAACGGCACCTTCGCCCGCGCGGACAAGCAGCCGAACCGGCCACTGCCGCTCGACGGCGAGTTCAAGCCGAAGCCGTTCATGGACGTGATCAGCAAGTTCACGAAGGATGCCTGAACGCGCGAGCTTAGCCGCGCGTCTTCACCTCGAACTCGGCCGCCTCTCCCATATCTTCGGGCGACAGGCTCGGAGCCCGGCGATCGCGCGAGCTGAGGCGGAACACGTCGCGGATGTCCTCGACCGAGGTCGACGAATAGGACTGGATGCAGAGCGCGACCTGCTCGGGCGAAGCGGCACGCATCAGCGCTTCGATAGCCGGGCGGTCGAGCGGCGTATCGTCCCAATGCGAGACCGCGATGCTGTCTTCGGTGACCCGATGGGCGGCAAGATGCGCGGGCGAGTTCGCGACAAAGTGGCCGTACATCAGATATTCCGAGAACTTCTTCTTCCGGCACAGCGCCAGAACCCAGTTCAAGCCGGTCGCCGACTTGATTTGCGCAGTCATCGCGCGCGCGGTGTCCTTGTCCCAGACCAACGCATTGCCGACATAATCGTCGGCGGGGAAGGAGCGGTTCTTGATGCCGAGCAGCTGATCGACGGTGCGCAGCCACAGCCCATGCAACGGGTGGTCAGCACCGATGTCCTTCGGCGTGACGAACAGCGGCGTCTTCTCAGCCCCGGCATATTGCCCGACGTCGAATTCGCGGAAGAACAGATTGTCCGAATCCAGGATGCAGATGCGCTGCTCGGGCGCGTTGAGGACGCCGGCAATCTTCAGGATCTGCTGGATGTGCCAGCCGTGCACCGGCGAGGACAGCAGCGACAGCCAGACGCGGCGCTTGCTGATGAACTGAAGCGCCGGCGGCAGCGCAAACAGCCATTTCGGCAAGTAGCGCGAAGCCGGAACGATGACCCGCTTGTCGGAGGCGAAGCGCTCGAACAACGGCACGTCTTCATCGTTAACGAGAACATAATGCCGCGTGTATCCCGTGAGCCAGGTATCGATGCTCTCGCTGAGCAGCGAAAAGCGTTCGATATCCTTGGCATAGCTGGCGGTCAGCAGGGCAACGGAATGCATGGAGCGCGCTCAAATGGCCATCAGGCCGTACTCATAGCGGCGTCGGGGTGCGTTGGATACTTCCATTCGCAATCAAGGTAAAATGAAACGAAGCGTTAGCCATCCGACGGCAGTCCCTGCTCGATGCCGCGAAAGCGCAGCGGCGCCAGCGCTGAGGCCCGCTGCCACCAGTCGGCGACGCGGTCGTCGAGCGCGGTCGTGCCCCGGCCGTGGCCGGGGAAGATCCGGATCTGCTGCACCGCCTCGGCTTCGTACCCCCTGCCCTTGCGCGTGATCTTGAGGGAGGCGCCTTCACGGTCCCGCTGGGTCAGCGGCACCAACAGGCGGCCGCGCGGCCGAAGCGCCTCGAGCCAGAGCGGATGCGGATGTGAGAAGCCGGCGTGGATGATGATCACGTCAGCGGGCTCGCGGATCTCCTCACATCCATCGCCATGAAACACGATGACGTTGCGATAGGGGCGAAGATAGTTCGCAGCACGGAACGCCAGGCGCTGGTCGCAATCGACCGCCATCACGCGCCCTTTCGGACCGACCATCTTCGACAGGATCGCAGTGAAATAGCCGAGCCCGCAGCCGATCTGGACCACGCGGTCCTTCTCCTTGATGTCGAGCACGTCGATAAGATGGGCCCACAGGCTCGGCAGCCCGGTGTCGAGCTTGCGGCGCGCGTCGATCGCGACCAGCACGTTGTCATAGAGATGAACCGGATCCGCATCGGGCGTCAGCCGGTAGCTGCGCGCCGCCTCGCTCTTGATGCGCCAGCGGCCCCTCGGCAGAAAGTCTTCGCGCGGGACGGCGGCGAGCGCTTCGAGCAGGCGCTTTGAGGCAATCCGCTCGCGCTTTGCAATCAGCTCGACGTAACGCGCTCGCGCGGCGGCAAGATCACTCATGTCAGGGATCGGCGCGTTCGCGGACCGGTGCGTCCGCACCGAGCTCCTTGACGAGCTGCACCGCCTGCTTCAGGTCCGGGGTGTAAAAGCCCTCGCTGAACTTGCCGACAACGGGCACGAGCAGCAGACTCGCGTGCTCGCGCCTGCCGGCCTGATGCGACAGGCGCGCGAGGCTGACGGCCGTGCGAAGCTCCCAGGACAACGCGCCCTGCTTGCGCGCGATCTCCAGCGACAGCGCGAACAGATCGCCGGCCTCCTGCGCCGAGGCCGGGTCGCCGTCCGACAGCGTGATCTCGCCTTGCAGGCGATAGACTTCGGCGAGATAGGAGTGATCGCCGGTCCGCCGCGCGGTCGCGAGCGCACCGTCAAGCGCGCGCAAGGCGGCCTCGCGCATCCCGACCTTGGCGTAGGCTTCCGCAAGCAGGCAGCGGAACCAGCAGCCGGCGAGCCAGGAATCCATCGCCTCGTACTCGTCGAGGCCGAAGCGCATCTGGCTGAGGCCTTCATCGGCCTCGCCGAGTTGCGTCAGCGCCCAGCCGCGCAGGATCGCCGCCTGCTGTTTCCAATGCAGGAAATTATGTTCGGTGGCGATGATCATGGCGCGGTTGGCATGATCGCGCGTGCCCTCGACGTCGCGCAAATGCTGGCAGAGATACGCACCGAACACGAGCGCGAAGGCGAGCGTGAAGGGATGGCGGATCTTCTCGGCATTCGCGATCGCCTGCTCGCTGTGCTGGCGCGCCGCGTCGGGCCGGCCGAGGAACCACAGCAGGTAGCCGAGATAGGACAACGAGACGACGCCGGGATCGGTGCCGTGCCGCTCCATCAGATCGGAGTGCAGATCGGGGCTGTAGAGATTGATGCAGCGGTGCAGATGATGCTGGGAAGCTGCAAAACGGCCGCGATAGAGCATGGTCATCGCGATCGAGCGGTGCGCCTCGATCAGATAGCCGGTCTGCTGCGCCGGCTGCGTCCGCTCGTTGAGCCGCTCGCGCTTGGCGAATTTCAACAGCTCGACGCTGAGATCGTGCGCGCGGGTGAGATCGGCGCGGATGAAGTGGCAGACCCACAGGCCGCGGGTGGCGGCAAAGATCTTTTCGTCGTCGTCGAGCTGCTGGCCGAGCTCGAGCGCGCGGATGTAGTTCTCCTCGACCTCCTGGACCGCGTAGCCCTTGGCGGCGATCAGCGCGTTGCCGAGCGCGATGCGCAGCTCGAGCTCCATCTCGTCCGCGCCCTGCATCCGCGCATTGGCCTGCACGACGCTGAGACCGCGGCGCAGATGGCCGATCGCCTCCAGATTGGCACCGCTCTTGGCCGCCTGCTTGCCGGCCTTGAGCCAGAAGCTCGCGGCGCCCTCGCTCTGGCCGGATTCGGTCATGTGATGGGCGAGCAGCTCCGGTTCGCGCTCGGTCTTCTCCGGATACATCTCGGCAAGCACCTGGGCGATCCGCGAATGCAGCTTGCGCCGCTCGCTGTGCAGCAGGCTCGCATGCGCGGCGTTCTGGATCATGACGTGCTTGAAGGAGTAGAGCGCATCGGGCGGAAGACCGCGGCGCATGATCAGCCCGGCCTGCTCCAGATGATTGAGCGCCGCCTCGATCTGTTCGGCCGGCGTGTTGGCGACGGCATGCAGCGTCTCGTAGGAGAACTCGCGGCCGATGGTGGCGCCGATCTGCGCGATGCGCTTGAACGGCCCCATCCGGTCCAGCCGCGCCATCAGCGAGTCGGTCAGGGTTGCCGGGATCGCGAGCTGCCGCCACGGGCCCGACAGCACGTAGCGCCCATGCCGCTCGGTCAGCAGGTTGGATTCGAGGACCGTCTTGGTCAGCTCCTCCAGGAACAGCGGCACGCCGTCGGTCTTGACGATGATCTCCTCGACGACCTCCTTGGGCAGCTCTCTGCCGGCGACGCGCTCCACCAGCGTGGTGCGCAGCTGCCGGCTCAGGCGGTTCAGCACCAGCGTCGTGATGTGCGAATGCGCGTTCCAGCTCGGCTGGAATTCGGACCGCGCTGTGATGATGGCCAGGATCGGCCGGTTCTGCACCCGGTCGACCAGGAGATCGATCACCTCGCGGGAGGTCGGGTCGATCCAGTGCAGATCCTCGAACGCGATCACCAGCGGCATCTCGCGCGCAAGGCCGAGGAAATGATTGACCAGCGCCCCGACGGTCGCATCCTTCTGCTGCTGCGGCGACAGCTCGAGCCGCGGATAGCGGTCGCCGGTCGGTATCGACAACAGCGCGGCAAACAGCGGCGTGACCTGCTCGATGTCGCCATGAGCGGCGGCAATCGCGCTCTCCAGGCTCGCCAGCGACAGCGCGGAGGCATCCTCGCGGTCGAGGCCAAGGGAGAATTTGAGCTGCTCGGCGAACGGATAGAATGCAGTGGACGTGTAATAGGGCGAGCACTGGAACGAGACCTGTCCATGCCGGTCGCCCGATATCCGCTCGAATATCTCCTGGATGATGCGCGACTTGCCGATGCCGGGCTCGCCGAACTTGACCACGACCTGACCGTCACCATCCTTGGCCTGCTCCCAGCGGCCCATCAACAGCGCGATCTCCTCCTCACGGTTGACCAGCGGCGTCAGTCGCGTGCCCATGGCGGCGGCGAATCGGGTCTCCACCCGCGAGGCGCGCACAACGTGCCAGGCCTGCGTCTTCTCGGATATCCCCTTCAAGGCGTGGACCCCGAGATTGCGGTAGTCGAACTTCCCCTTCAGCAGCGACTGGGTCGATGAGGAAATCACCACGCCATTGGGCGGCGCGAGGCCCTGCAGGCGCGCGGCGAGATTGACGGTTTCTCCGACCGCGGAGTCGCGCTCTTCGGTACCCTGTCCGACGAGGTCGCCGACCACGACGAGGCCGGTCGCGATCCCGATGCGGACGGCGGGTGCGTGGCTGAGCCCACCGCGCAGCTCGGTCGCGCGTGCGGTCGATAGCAATCGCACGATCTCGAGCCCGGCGCGCACCGCGCGCTCGGCATCGTCCTCATGCGCGGTCGGATAGCCGAAATAGACGAGGATACCATCGCCGACGAAACGGGCGGCAAAGCCCTCGTAATGCTTGACCACGCGGACGCAGGTTTCGCGGAAGCTCGCGATCATGTCGCGGACGTCTTCCGGATCGAACTGCACGGACAGCGAGGTGGAATCCACCATGTCACAGAACATGGTGGTGAGCTGACGCCGTTCAGCGCCGACCTCGGTGCGGGTTTGCGGCACCATTGTCGCGGGCGCCTCGGCCGTTTCCGCCTGGAACAGCGCCGCCATCGCCCGCTGCAGCCGCTTGCGATCGCCGAGCGGCAATCCGAGCTCGACCAGATCGGATTCGGTCAGGTCGCCCATGACGTCGAGATCGAGACGGTGCTGTGCGAAGAGATCGGTGTAATGGCCGAGGCCGACGCCCTCGAGCCAGCGCTTCAGCCCGCCATCCGTTCCCGTGTCCGGCTCATTCTCCAGCATGGTGATTTCCGCCCGACCATAATTCCGTCGAAGGGCTTAGGGCCCCTCAACCACAGATTTTGCGGCCAAAACTTCACCTCAGACTGGACGCGTTCCCTGACTTCTTGGAAGAATAGCTCAATCGGATCAAAAGGGAACGGAATTGTCGGACGTCACACTCCCAGCCCCGGAGGAATCAAGCGGCACGGCAGCCGAAACCAACACATTCGCCCATATCGGCGGCGTTCTCGATTTCTACGCCCGCAAGACGCCAGCGGCACCCGCCCTCCTCGCCCCGGGTCGGCCCGTCCTCAACTACGGCGCGCTTGGCGAGGTGACGCAAAATCTTGTCGGCACGCTGCGCCGGCTCGGCATCACCACTGCCGACCGGATTGCGGTTGCATTGCCGCGCGGCGCCGACAGCGCGCTGGCGCTGATCGCGGTTGCCTCGAGCGGCGCCTGCGTCCCCGTCAATCCCGATCTGACCGCGGACGAGCTGCAGCGCTATTTCAGCGAACTGAAGCTGACCGCGCTCTTGACCCGGGCCGACATGAACTCGGCGAGCCGCGACGTCGCCAAGGCGCTGGATATCGCGGTGATCGATTTCGTGCCGGGACCGCAAGACGATCTGGGCGGCTGCAAATTCATCGGTCCGACGGTCGGGCCGGTGGCGGCCGGGGGCGCCTCGCGCGGCGACGACGATGCGTTCATCCTGTTGACGTCGGGCACGGCAGCGCGGCCGAAGATGGTGCCGCTGACGCATCGCAATGTATGCCTGTCCGCCGCCAATGCCGGCCGCGTGCTGTCGCTCACCTCTCACGATCGCCTGCTCAACGTCCTGCCGCTGTTTCACGCCCATGGCTTGATCTCCGGCCTTCTGACGGCGTTGGCCGCAGGCTCCAGCGTGATCTGCACCGACGGTTTCGATGCACCGTCCTTCTTCGGCTGGATGCGGGAGCTGCAACCGACCTGGTACACCGCCGTGCCGACCATTCACCGCGCGCTGCTGACGGCGGCGGAATCCGACCCGGACCGCGCCCGATCGTCGTCGCTGCGCGTGATCCGCTCGGCCTCGGCCTCGCTCGCGCCCACGATCCTCGAAGGGCTGGAGGCGACGTTCGGCGTTCCCGTGCTCGAGACCTACGGCATGACCGAAGCGGCCTCGCAGATCGCAGCCAACCCGTTCGAGCTGCGCAAGGTCGGATCGGTCGGGCGCGCTGCCGGCCCCGAGATCGCCATCATGGACGAGACGGGCCGCGCACTTGCGAGCGGCGAGCGTGGCGAGATCATGTTGCGCGGACCGAACGTGAGCCGCGGCTATTACAACGACGAGGCGGCGACGCAGGCCGCCTTCCGCAACGGCTGGTTCCGGACCGGCGATCTCGGCTATCTCGACGCTGACGGCTATCTCTTCATCGTCGGCCGCATCAAGGACGTCATCAACCGCGGCGGGCAGAAGATCTCGCCGCTCGAGGTGGAAGAGGTCCTGCTCAGCCATCCGGCCGTGCTGGAGGCTGGCGTGTTCGCGGTGCCGCACGAAAAGCTCGGCGAAAACGTCGCCGCCGTCGTGGTGCTGCGACCGGATGCCGAGGCGACCTCGGATCACCTGCGCCAGTTCGCGCGCAAGCGGCTCGCTGCCTACAAGGTGCCGAGCTTGATCCGCAGCGTGGCAGCCCTGCCGAAAGGCGGCAGCGGCAAGGTCAAGCGCAACGCGCTGGCCGAGCTGATCGCCGAGCCGGAGGACGGCGACGAGGCGCGGCTGCCCCGCACCGCGCTGGAGACACAACTCGCCGCGATCTGGGCCGGCCTGTTGGAGCTGCCGCAGGTCGGCGTCGATCAGGACGTCTTCGCGCTCGGCGCGGATTCGCTCGCAGTGACGCAGATGCGCTCTCGTCTGCGCGAACGCTTCAACATCGACTTCTCGTTCGAGGACATCTTCGATTGCGCCACGGTCGCCGCGCTTGCAGCCCGGATCGATACCGCCGCAAGCCGGCATGGGGCGGCACTGCCGGCCTGGCGGCAGGTGACGGAAGCAGACGCGCCGCTCTCGTTCCAGCAGCAGCGGATGTACGTGCTCTCGCGGCTCGATCCGACCCGCTACAATTACAACGTCGTCGAAGTCGCCGTGCTCAAGGGCCAGATCGACGTCGCCGCACTTCAGGCAAGCCTTGCGGCGATCTGCGCACGCCACGAGGCGCTGCGCTCGGTCTTCATCGAGCGGCAGGGCGAACCGGCGCAGCTCGTGCTGCAATCGCCGCCGCGGTTCGAGCGGATCAAGCTCAAGCCGTGTCCTGCCGACAAGCGGGCCGCAGTGATCAGGCGCGAGGCGCTCAAGCTCGCGCAATATCCGTTCGACCTGGCGCGCGAGCCGCCGCTGAAAGTCACCCTGCTGTCGTTCGATAGGACGAGCCATGCGCTGGTGGTCAATGTCCATCACCTCGTCACCGACGGCTGGTCGCAACGCCTGTTCTGGGAGGAGCTTGCCGCCCACTATGCCGCCGCACACGAGAAGAGCGTGGCGGCCCTGCCCGCGCCAGCTTTTCAATATCGCGACTTCGCGCTCTGGCAGCAGAGCTGGGCACAGACGCCGGCAGCCAAGGACCAGCTCGACTATTGGCGAGGCCAGCTCGACGGCGTCACCACGCTGCCGCTTCGGACCGACCGGCCAAGGCCGGAGGCCTGGAGCGGTCACGGCGCTCGCCACTATTTCGCGTTCTCCAAGGCTCTCTCGGGCGATGTCCGCGCATTGAGCCAGGATCAGGGCGTCACGCCCTTCATGACGCTGCTCGCGGTCTTCCAGTGCCTGCTGTTCCGCCACACCGGGCATGAGGACGTCGCGACGGGATCGCTGATCGCCAATCGCAACCAGATCGAGAGCGAGCGCCTGATCGGGTTGTTTGCCAACACGCTGATCCTGCGCAACGATTTTGGCGGCGACCCGAGCTTCGGCGAGATGTTGCGGCGGGTCCGGCAGGTCACGCTCGATGCCTACCGCAACCAGGACCTTGCGATCGAGGAGGTGTTGCGCGCATTGCAGATCGCACGCCGCAGTGACGGCAATCCGCTGTTCCGGATCATGTTCATCCTCCAGAACGCCTCGATCGAGGCGGCACGCTTTCCCGGCCTCTCGACGCGGCGGCTGGAGATCGACCCGAAAGTGGCGCGCTTCGACATCACGCTCGAGCTGGTCGAGGCCGACGGCCACTTCACCGGCTTCTTCGAATACGCCACCGACCTGTTCGACGCCGCGACGATCGACGGCATGGCCGCGCAGTTCAAGACAATGCTCAAGGCTGCCATCGCTAATCCGGAGCAGCGCATCTCGCGCCTGCCGCTCCTCAACCAGGCCGAACGCCGGCAATTGCTGGCGACAGGCCGGGGCGTGCCGGCCAATTTCACCACCCGCGGCAATGTGAGTGAACGCTTCGACCGCCAGGCCAGGACGACGCCGACCGCCATCGCGGTAACGGACGGACACACCTGCCTGAGCTATCGCGAGCTGGCGCGCCGCAGCCGGTCGGTTGCGCGCTGGCTTGTGCGCGAAGGGATCGGTGCCGAGAGCGTGGTGGCCTTGCTTGCGGATCGCGGCCCCGACTTGCTCGCCGCGATGATCGGGGTGCAGCGCGCGGGCGCGGCCTTTCTCAATCTCGATCCCGATCTTCCACCGGCGCGGCTCACGACCATTCTCGGATCGAGCTGCGCCCGCATGCTGCTGACCGGCCGCGCGCGGTCACCCATGGTCGGCCCGCTGCTCGAACCGCTGGTCGAGCGCATCCCGGTGGCCGAACTCGAAGATACGATCGCCCCGGGATCGACCAAGCCGGCCCGTGCGGTACGGCGCGCAGCCTCCGGCCTCGCCTATCTCATCTATACGTCCGGCTCCTCCGGCGCGCCGAAGGGCGTCATGATCGAGCAGCGCGGCCTGTCGAACCATCTGGCCTCGCTCATCTCCGAGCTCGGCCTCTCCGCCAGGGACGTCATCGCGCAGTCCGCGCCACAGAGCTTTGTCATCTCGGTCTGGCAGTTCCTGGCGGGGCCGATGGTCGGCGCGCGCGTACATGTCTGCGACAATGCGGTCGTGCAGGACCCGATCCTGCTGGCGCGGGAGATCGAGCGCGAAGGCATCACGGTGCTCGAGATCGTCCCATCGCTTTTGCGCGTCATCGTCGAACGGATGAACGAGGCGCAGGTCCAGCGCGCCTTTGCGAGATTGCGCCTCCTGATCTCGACCGGCGAGCCGCTGCCCGTCGAGCTCTGCCGGGCCTGGTTCGCCCGCTGCCCGAAAGTGCCGCTGATCAACGCCTATGGCGCGTCGGAATGTTCCGACGACGTCTCCCTGCACCGCTTGACCAAAGCGCCGGCGACCGCGACGGGCAACGTTCCGGTCGGCGCGCCGCTGCCGAACACCCAGCTCTACGTGCTCGACGCCAACCTGCAGCCGCAGCCGGTTGGCGTGACCGGCGAGCTTTGCATCGGCGGCGCAGGCATCGGCCGCTTCTATGTCAACGATCCCGCGCAGAGCCGGCAGCGCTTCCTGCCCGATCCGTTCTCGCGCCAGCCAGGCGGTCGGCTTTACCGCACCGGCGATCTTGCCCGTCGCCGCGCCGACGGGACGATCGAATGCCTCGGCCGCGCCGACCATCAGGTCAAGGTCCGCGGCTACCGTATCGAACTCAAGGAGATCGAGAACGCGCTGGCCGACCATCCGGGCGTGCGGGCCGGCATCGTCGAGCCGCGCCGCGAGGCGAGCGGCGACGTCAGGCTGATCGCCCATATCGTCGCAAAGCCCGACAGCCGGATCAGCGCCAGCGAGCTGCGCGAATTCCTGAAGAGCCGGTTGCCGGGCCACGCCATCCCGTCCGCATTCCTGTTCCTGGATCACGTACCGCTCAATGCCCATGGCAAGATCGACCGGTCCGCACTGCTGGCGCCGACGCAGCACGAGGCGCCCGGACCGGACGCGCCCGTGCCGGCGCGGCGCTTTACTGAAAAGGTGCTGTCCGACATCTGGATCGACCTGCTCAAGGTGGAAAGCCTCGGCGTCACCGACAATTTCTTCGACCTCGGTGGCCATTCGCTGCTGGCGGGCCAGGCGATGGCGCGCATCGCCCGCGCGCTCGGCGTATCGCTACCGATCAAGACCATCTTCGAGGCACCGACGATCGAGGAGCTTGCCCGGCGGGTCGACCAGGCCATGGCGGCGACGCCGCGCAAGCCTGTCGCAAGCGTGACGAGCCTGGCTGAAGCGAGCCGGGCCGACAGCGGCGGGCCAACGCTCTCGATCGCACAGGACCAGATGTTGCGGATCGAGCAGAACCTCCCGGGGTTGCCGCTGTTCAACCTACCCTTCGCCTTCCGTCTTCAGGGTCCGCTCGATGCGGCCGCCCTGGCACAGGCGATCGAGGACCTCGTGCGCCGGCACGAATCGCTGCGGACCGCGTTCGGCTGGAACGGCGTGGAGCCGGTCAGCCATATCGCCGCACCCGGATCCCTCGGCCGTGTCCTGACCATCGAGACGATCGGCGACGGTCACGCTCACAATAACAAGCGGCGCAAGGCCCTGGAGCTCCGGAAGATCGATCTTCTGATCCAACAGGAGACCTCTACGCCGGTCGACACGTCGCGCGCGCCGCTGCTCCGCGCCCGGGTGTTGCGGCTCCACGACGACGATCACGTGCTGCTGCTGACGCTGCATCACGCCATTGTCGACGGCTGGTCGATCGGCGTGCTGTTCGAGGAATTGTCGAGCCGCTATGCGGCGTTGGCCGGATATCCGTCGGCGCCGCTGCCGAGCCCGCCCCCGGCCTTTTCGGACGTCGCACGCTGGCAGCGCTGGTGGTGCGGCACGGACGCCGCCCGCCGGCAGGCGGCGGATTGGACGGAAAATTTGCGCGGCGCGGTCCCTGTCTTCGACGGCGAATCGAGCCCGGGCGCGTCCACCGGGCATCATCCGGTCAATCTGGATCGTGAGCTGCTCAGCCGGCTCACGGCGTTCGCCGGGCGGCACAATTGCACGCTGTTCATGTGCCTGCTCACCGGTCTGAAGGCCTTGCTGCTGGCCCGGACGGGTCGCACCGACATCTCTATCGCCACCGCCATGGCCAATCGCGCCCAGCCGGACACCGACCGAATCGTCGGCCCGTTCGAGAACACGGTGATCGTCCGCACCAAGATCACGCCGGAGCTGTCGTTCACGCAGGCGCTGGTGCGGGTACGCCAGAGCGTGCTCGACGCGCATGCGCGCCAAGAGCTGCCCTTCAACATCCTGGCTGACCATCTGGAGCGCGAGGGGATCGATCCGGCCTCGCTGCTCCAGGTCTATTTCACGCTGCAAAACCCGCTGCGCCAGCCGCTCGATCTGCCGGATCTCACGACAGGATCGATCGGCAACATCGCACGCGAAGGTCAGCCGGTGCTCCCGATCGACCAGACCTGGCTGTCGCTGATGCTCAAGGAGCGCCCGACCGGCATCACCGGCTCATGCAATTACAAGCACGAGCTGCTCGACGGCCGCACGGTCGGCGCGTGGATGGAGGATCTCGTTGCGCTGCTGGGGGCCGCCGTCGCCCAGCCCAACACGCCGCTCGACGGATTACTCGCGCGCAACGCGGCGTGAGCGGATGACATCACGGACGAATACGGGTTCACTCGTCAAAGCTGTGCATGACCAAGTTGCATCTTGATTATTTGGCGTCGTCGCGCAAGATTATTCCGGCGTTTTGATTTGGACGATTATTTTCAACCGGGGGAGTGTTATGGGTTTCATCAAATTTACCAAGGGTACCTCGTTGAGCGACAAGGACCGCAAGGCCCTCCAGAAGCTGCTCGGTGCCGAGAAGAAGAAACTCCAATCCGCGCTGAAGGACGTCGACGCCAGCCTTTCGGTGCTTGGCGGCTCGAAGAAAGCCAAGAAGAAGAAGAGGTAAGATTCGTCGGCCGGGACGCCGTACGAATCTTCAAGCTTCGCTTTTCGGGGATGGGCCGCTCGCGTGTCGAGTTAAGGTCTCGCACAAGCTTGCGCCTGTAAACCGGCCTGCAAATCGACAAGAATTCGCCCGGGTGGACCGCTAGAAGCGGTCCGCTTGATTGATTCTTGCTCAGTTGTTTCTTCCGTCGGGACCGGGGATCTGCCCTCGGCCTGACGCAAAAGGCCCAATTGATGGCGGACGACAGAATTGAACTCTTTGTCGGACTGATCGAGTCCATCGACGCACCGGGCGCGGTCGAGGCGTGCCGACGGCTGCTCTCGGTCGACGAACGCGTCCGGGCCGATCGCTTCATGTTCGAGCGGCACCGACGGCAATATATTTTCGCGCATGCGATGCTGCGCCTGGCGCTGTCGCAGATCGCCTCCAACGTCGCGCCGTCCGACTGGTCCTTTGCAGCCGGCCGCTATGGGCGGCCGTTTGTCGCAGCACCCGCGACCTCGAGCGCGCTGCATTTCAGCCTGTCTCACGCCGACGGTTGCGTCGCCTGCGTCGTGTCGAAGCATGAGTCCGTCGGCGTCGACGTCGAAACCGTGTCGCGGCGGGTGGCGCCGCTGTCCACCGCACTTCGCTTCTTTGCGCCGGAGGAGGTCGAAACGCTGCGCGGACTGCCGGAGCCCGCGGCGACCGAGCGCTTCTTCGACTATTGGACGCTCAAGGAAGCCTATCTGAAGGCCAGGGGCTTTGGGCTCAATCTGCCGCTCGACGCCTTCGCGATGCAGGTCTCGCGCGAGGCCATCGAGATCAGCTTCAAGCCCGATATCGCCGACGATCCCGACGGCTGGCGCTTCTCGCTGTGCTCGCCCTCGCCCTCGCATCGCCTCGCGATCGCCGACGGCTCCCGTGCGAACGGTGGCCTTCCCATCAGCCGCAATGCCTGGCCGCTCCAGGAAGCGGCTGAATGACGCCGCCGCGGCTGCGCGTCTTTCCCGCGATTTCGCGCAACCGCGACGCCGGAAAATATATCGGCGAGCTGATGCGGGTGGCGCAGTTCGCCGACCGCAACGGCTTCGAAGGCATTTTGCTGTTCGAAGGCAACGACGTGTTCGTCGAGCCCTGGGCCATGGCCCAGCACATCATGGGCGCGACGACGCGATCTTCGCCGCTGATCGCCGTCAATCCGGTCTACATGCACCCGTTCACGGCGGCGAAGTTCGTCTCGTCCTTGGCGCAGCTTCACGGCCGCAAGGTCTATCTCAACATGATCACGGGGACGGCGGCCAGCGACTTGCAGGGGCTCGGCGACGACCAGTCGCATGCCGACCGCTATATCAGGCTCGGAGAATTCGTGGGGCTGATGCGGCAGTTGCTGGCGAGCCCGCGGCCGGTGAATTTCGAGGGCCGCTTCTACCGTGCGCACCATCTGCAGCTTCGACCGCGCCTGCCGGCGGAGCTGATGCCCGAATTCCTGATCGCAGGGCAATCCGAGGCGGCCCAGCGCGTGGCGAAGGAGACCGGCTGCATCAAGATGCAGATGCTGCCGCCGGATCTCGATCGCGGCCTTGACGCGCCCGGCATGAATTTCGGCATCTTCGCCCGCGAGGGACGCGAGGAGGCGCGGCAGGCCGCAAAACTGCGTTTCCGCGACAACCCTGACGATCGCGAGCTTCTCGTGCTCACCATGGAGAACACCGATTCCGTGTGGAAGCGGCATCTCTATGCCGGCCAGAGCGGCGAGCTCGGGGACAATGGCTATTGGCTACTGCCGTTCCTGACCTTCCAGGCCGACTGTCCCTATCTCGTCGGCAGCTACCAGGAGATCGGCGCGAAGCTGAAGGACTTTGCGGCCAAGGGTCTGACCACTATTATGCTCGACATGGTCGCCGACGAGACCGAGATGCAGCACGTCTGCAAGGCGCTCGCGGCGAGCGGGATGTTTAGATCACTCTCGCCGTCATGGCCGGGCTTGTCCCGCCATCCACGCCTTGCTCCACGCTCGAAGAACGTGGATGCCCGGGACAAGCCCGGGCATGACGACCAACGCGGGAAGAGGTGAAGATCCCTCACCGCGCCTCTTCAAATCCGGCCAGCACCGAGGTCAGGTTCGCGCCCAGAATATCCGAGAGATAACCGCCCTCCTGCACGAACACGGTCGGCAGGCCCATCCTGGCGATGGCCTGGCCGATGCGGCGGAAGCCGGGCGTGGTGACGGCCAATCCCTTGAGCGGATCATGCTCGGAGGCATCGAGGCCGAGCGCGATGACGAGCGCGCCGGGCGCAAAGGACTCGATTGCCTTGCGCGCGACGTCCATCGCCTGGATGTAGCCGTCATCGCCGGTGCCGATGGCGAGCGGGATGTTGAGATTGGTGCCGAGGCCGGGCCCCTCGCCGCGCTCATGGGCATAGCCCCACACATAGGGATAGTAGGCAATGGGATCGGCGTGGATCGACACCGTGTAGACGTCGGGCCGGGCGTAGAAGATGCCTTGCGTGCCGTTGCCGTGATGGACGTCGACGTCGAGGATCACGACGCGCTCGTGCTTCTGCCGCAGATGCGCCGCGGCGATCGCGCTGTTGTTGAGGAAGCAGAAGCCGCCGGCCATGTCGCGATAGGCGTGATGACCGGGCGGACGGCAGAGCGCATAGGTCGCATCCTCACCATCCATCACCATCTGCGCGGCGGTGACCGCAACATCCGTCGCGGCGCAGGCCGCAGCCCAGGTGCCCGGACCGATCGGCGCCGCGGTGTCGGCGGTGTGCCAGCCGAGCTTGCCGACGATGTGGGTCGGATAGGTCGCAGCGTGGCGCACCGGATGGATGTTGCCGATCATCTCCGGACCGGAATCGCCGAGCGCGGTCCAGGCGTCCCAGGCTTCGCTCAGGAACGACAGATATTCCGGACTGTGAATGCGCGCGCGAGGGCCCTGTCCGAATGTGGTCGGCTCGACCAGCTGGTGCTTGCCGTCCTTCAACCCCTTCAGCAGGCGGTCGGCGCGCTCCGGCTGCTCGGTGGTGCGCTTGACGACACCGCGAACCAGGAAGAATTGCGGATCGTGGCTGCGGTGCAGTTCGGTATGGACGGCTTTCACTCAAACACTCCGTGCTTGCATGCTCTGGTCTTGAGGCGTTTTCTTCACGCGAACCGGTATCCACTTCGCTCGAAAACGCTTTGAGGCGTTGCCACAGACGTCTTGATCGCTGCGGCGGCCAGATGCAAGCAAGAAGAATGCCGTCTCGCCCTGCGGCGGAAGCAGATCGCAATCGGCGCTCAGCAGCGCCCGCGCTGCAGGCAGTGCTCGCGGCCCGGCTGATCGGTGCGGAAGGACTCGATGAAGCCGCCCTGACGCTGGGTGACGAAGACGGTCTTGCCGTCGCTGCCGCCGAAGGCGAGGTTGGTCGGCTCCTTGGCCTTCAGCGCGATCTCCCGCTCGACCGCGCCGTTCGGCTTCATCAGCGCGATCGTGCCCTTGAGAATGCGCGCGACGTAGAGCCGGCCGGCAACGTCGGTGCGCAGCCCGTCGACGGTGTCGGGCTGAAACGCCTTGACGAGTTTTGCAGCCGTCAGCTCGTTGCCGTTGATCGCATAGGACCAGATCTGGCCGCTGTTGGATTCGCCGACATAGAGCGTCTTGCCGTCAGGGCTGAGATCGATGCCGTTGGTGGTGCCCATCGCGCGCGGCGCCGACATGATCTGTCCCTGCACCGTGCCGTCGGCGGCTTTCGTAATCCGCCAGATATGGCCTTCCCGGCCCTTCCAGTTCGGATCGCTCGCATAGATCGTGCCCTCGCGGGCGATCGTGATGTCGTTGGGCTGGTTCATCTCGTCGGAGTGAAACCAGATGCCCGGCTCGGTCGTCCCCTTCGCAATCGCGAAGATGTTGTGCTTCTTGTAGTCGGCGATGAACATGGTGCCGCTCCGGTCGAAGCGGATGGCGTTGCCGACACTGCCATCGGGCAGCGCCGTGAACGGCTCCGACGCGGTGCCGCCGGCGGGCAGCCGGCCGATGGTGCCGGGCCTGCCGAGATTGACCACGAACAAATTGCCCTCGAGGTCAGCCGCCGGGCCCTCGATGCCGAAGGTGTATTCGCCGGGAGGCGTCACCTGCGCACTCTCGAACAGCTTCGTTTCCGCATGGGCGGACGCAGCCGCGACGGCGAGTAGGACGCTACTGCACAGGCACCAGAAATTCCTGCCGGATGTAATAGCCATCGCCGTCGGTGCACTCGCCATTCAAATAGGGATCGGCCGGCCGGAAGAATCGGCTGAAGCCGGGTTTGTCTACAGCGCTCCTTTGTGTCACGACAACGACCTTTCCGGCCGGTATTTCGCCGCATTCCTTGCTGGTTTTGCCAAAGAACTTGCGCTGCGGCGGGCCCGGCTTGATCCGCATCCGCGTACCCGGAACCATTGTCGCGACGAGCAGATCCGCGGTGTCCAGCAGACGTCTGTAGCCGGGCTCGGTCTTCGGCAGGCTCTCGCCGCCCGGCGGCATCAGCTTCTCCGCGCCGAGACCGCGCAGCCGCGTGCGCAGCTTGCCGGCGTCGGGATCGCCGGGATAGATCCAGCCGTCCTGCGAAAGCATGAAGCGGAGCACCGCCACATCCTTCTCCGCCTCCGATTGGCCGCCCTTCAAGCCGAAATCGGAATGGCAGCCGACGCAATGCTTCTCGACGAGGCCTTTGCGCAGCGTGGTCAGCCGGGCGCTGTTCTGCGCATCCCTGGCGACGAAGGCCGCGAGCTGATCGATCATCGCCTGGCTGCGCATGTCGCACGGCAGCGGCGGCGGCGGATCACCCGCGGCACGATCGATCCGGATCACCGTCTGGTTCTTGTCCTCGACCAGCCAGATCGCGCCGTCTTCCGCGACCGTCATGCCGACCGGCGCCCCTTGCGGCCGCGCGCCGTTGACGCGGTGCCAGCCTGCGATCAGCTCGTCGAACGGCGCGGCGGCGACCTCGCCGGCGTCGGACTGAAAACTGCGCACCGGATCCGCGGCGCAACTGACGTGGTAGCGCACCGGCGCGGGGGAAGGCTTGGGGAAGCCGCGATCGTCGACGTCGTAGACGAGGACGCGGCTTCCGGTCGGACGATATCCGTGGAGGCCGACCAGCAGCTTGCCCTCCAGCTCCGGAAATTTGCTGCCATGATAATAGAGCATCGCGAGCGGCGCGCCGTGCGGCGGCATCAGCGAGAGCGGCGGCTTGTAGAGCGCGTTGGCCGTGCAGAGCGATTTGTAGAGCCCGCCTTGCAGCACGTTCCTGAATTCCGGGCTCGGCGTCGACAGATCGTAGCAATAGGGCCAGCCATAGTGCCTGCCCTGCTCGATCGCGTTGATCTCCTCGTTCGGCTTGAAGATGTCGGGCAAGTCGCGGCTGTTCTCGCCCTGCAGGAAGGCGTAGCCGGCCTCGGGAAACTTCGGATGCAGCGCCAGCGCCATCGAATTGCGCAAGCCTCGCGCATAGACGGTGTGCGGCGGATCGGCATCGCCGGGCTTCAGCGCCGGGAAGACACCACCCGGGGGCGGCGTGAACAGCCAGATTGCTGCCATCGCGAAAGCGCCCTCGGCCGCCGCGCAAGGCTTTGTGATTGGCGCCGGCGTGATGCAGTCGTCGCTGTGCGAGCCGACATTGACGAATAGCCGTCCGTTCCAGTCGAAGACAAACTGCTTGAGCGGATGCGCGCTCTCCTGGAGCCTTGTGCCGTCGGGCAGCGTGATCCGGCGGCCCGGCATATGACGGATGATGGTCTCGACCGTGCCGCGCGGATTGTCGGCGATGGGATCGAACCGGAAGATGGTCTCGGCGGTCGAGGCGTAGAGCTTCCTGTCCGGACCGATGGCGAGGCCGAACGGATATTCGATTCCCGCCAGGAGCTCCCTGAACCGCTGGCCCTGGGCCGCGCGCGGATCGAGCAGCAACAGCCGTCCGTCGGTGTGGCCCCAGCCGCCCATGTCGGCCACCACGAACAGCTCCCGGCCCGGCAGCTGGACGATCGCGCGCGGGAATTTCAGGCCATCCTCTTCGCTGGCGACGAGCCCGGCGCAAAATCCGGCCTTCATGTCGATCTGGATCCTGGGAAAAGCGAGATCGCCATTGCCGCAGGTTTCCGCGCCGATCGCATAGCCGCTGCGGCGGAGCGGCTCCGATGACGCCGCCGAGGCGAGCCCAAGCAGGGCCGCCAACACCCCCGCACACGCGCGCAGGCTTCGGCGTTCACGCCTGGATGTGAAGTAGCTCACGGCGGCCCCCCAGATTTCCCCCGAAAAAGCTGTTTCATGCCGTCCGAACGCCGTCCAGCCGAACATCACTCGCCTGTGATTAAACCTGTAACGACCTCTGAGCCGACCAATATCCGTAGATTCCCTTACCGGGCTCGACCCGAATGTTTCGCGAAGGCTTCGGGTGGTATCGATTTGCCATCCAAGTTGCTCCGCCAGGAGGCGCATATGGTCCAGGTCTATTTTCACTGCTCCAACACCGAGGGCACGCTGATCGACCGCTACGGCGCCGCCGTCTCCAATCTCACGGAGGCGCGCGACCGTGCCTCCCAGATCATGAATTCGATGATCCAGACGCCCGGCGCTGAAGACTGGCGCGATTGGGTGATCCATGTCAGCGGCTCCGACGGCGAGGATCTGTTCGATCTTCCCTTCACCGCCATGCTCGGCAAGCCGCATTGAGGTGATGTCATGTTGCTCGCTTCACTGAGCCTGTTCCGCCAGCCCGTGAACTTCGTCGCCGCCAAATGGCAGACGCTGATCAGGGTCGCGGGCGACCCCTACCGCCCCGAGTTGCACTACATGCGCGGGCCGGGCCCCAAATGGCGCGCCAAGTATCAGGGCAGCCGGCTGAACCGCTCGCTCTGAGCGCTACGGCCTCGCCGCTTCCAACTCCGTCTCTCCTTCGTCATGGCCGGGCTTGTCCCGGCCATCTACGTTTTTGGACGTGGGTCAAAGACGTGGATGCCGGACATAGGCGAGCGTAAGCGACGCCGTCCTTCGGACGGCTATGCCTGGGCATGACGAGTAGGGCAAGCGGTCCCTACCTCACCTCCCGGTAAACGTAGCCTTGCGCTTCTCAACGAAGGCATTGCGCCCCTCGATCGCGTCCGCGCTCTTGCGAACCACCGCCTGGAGCTCGATCTCGCGGCGGAATTGCGCCTCGTAGGTCGCATGCTCGCTCTCCTCGACGAGCAGGCGCGTTGCCACCAAAGCGCGTGTCGGGCCCTCCGCCAGACGGCGCGCCAGAATCAGCGCCTCGTCCATCAGCTTCGCGTCGTCCACGACCTGCCGCACCAGGCCGATCTCCTGGGCCCGTTCGGCCGTCAGCGGCTCGTTCAGCAGCATCAGCTCGAGGGCGCGCTGGCGACCGATCAGCCGCGGCAACAGCCAGGTCGAGCCGAGATCCGGCACCAGCGCGATGCGGCTGAACACCTGGATGAAGCTCGCCGACCGCGCCGCCACGATCATGTCGCCGGCCATCGCCAGGCTGAAGCCGCCGCCGGCCGCGACGCCATTGACGGCGACGACGACGGGCACGCGGCATTCGCGCAGCGCCTTGAAGGCGGGCCAGTAGAGGCGCATGACGCCGGCAGCAAGATCCTCACCCAGCGCTTCCGACGCCTTCAAATTCTGTCCTGAGCAAAAACCGCGCCCCGCGCCAGTGAGGATCAGGGCTCGAATACCCTCGTCCTGCGCCATCTCGCCGATGGCGGCGGCGAGCGCGCCGAGCAGGTCCGGCGTCATCGCGTTCAGGCTCGCCGGCTCGTCCAGCGTCAGGATCCCGACCGCGCCATCCCGCGCCTGTTTCACACCAGCCATGTCGCGTCTCCCTTTGGATTTTCTCGTTGGCGGCAATGTGCCATCCTTCGCACGTCCCGCCAATGCCGAGCTGCCGCGCCAGCACAGCTGGCGCCAGAACAACAGAGATCAAGACGACATCATGCCTCATCAGTTCAGCCTCAACCAAACCGTCCGCAAACCCGCCGTCACCTCCAAGGGCGGCATCGTCGCCTCGCAATCGCGGCGAGCGGCCGAAGTCGGGGCGCAGGTGCTGGCGGCGGGCGGTGACTGCGTGGACGCGATTGTGGCGACCACCATGGCGCTGAATGTGCTGGAGCCCTGGAATAGCGGCATCGGCGGCGGCGGTGCGATGGTGCTCTACCGCGCCAGGGAAAATCGCTTTGAGGTGATCGACTACGGCATGTGCGCGCCGCAGAGCCTGCGCGTTGCCGACTATCCGCTCAGCGGCGAAGGCGCGGCGTCCGATCTCTTTCCCTGGCCGCGGGTGAAGGACGATCGCAACATCCACGGCCCCGGGTCGATCGCCGTGCCCGGCGTCGTCGCCGGGATGGAAGAGGCGCATCGCCGTTACGCCAAGATGCCGTGGAAGGATCTGGTCGCGCCGGCAGCCAGGCTCGCCGGCGAAGGCCTGCTGGTCGATTGGTGGACCACGGTGACGATCTCGGGCTCGGCCGCCGATCTCAGGCGCTATTCCGCCAGCGCGGCGGCGTTCCTGAAGGATGGGCTGCCGCCGAGCGCGCCATGGGGCATCAAGGCCGAGACGCGGCTGCCGCAGGACACGCTGAAAGCGACGCTGTCGCATCTCGCCGAGGCCGGACCGCGCGATTTCTACCAGGGCGATCTCGCCAGGAGCATCGCCTCCGACATCAAGGCCGATGGCGGTTCGCTGTCGGTCGAGGACCTCGCCGCCTTCCGCGCGCATCTGCGCGAGCCGCTGGCGATCCCGTATCGCGGCGGCAAGGTGTATGCGACGCCAGAGCTCACGGCCGGGCCCACCATGGCACACGCGCTGCGCCTGTTGCAGCAGAGCCTGAAGCCGGCAAGCGCGCCGGACGCAGCCGCCTATGTCGAATATGCGCTCGCTCTGCAAGCGGCCTTCCGCGAGCGGCTCAAGGACATGGGCGATGCCGACGGCAAACGCTCGCTCGGTGCGGAATATCTGGCGCCCGCCTGCACCACGCATTTCTCCGTGGTCGACCGACACGGCAACATCGCCGCGGTGACGCAGACGCTGCTCTCGTCCTTTGGCTCGAGATATGTGACGCCGCACACCGGCATCGCCATGAACAACGGCATCATGTGGTTCGATCCGACACCGGGCACCACCAATTCGCTCGCACCCGGCAAGCGCTGCCTCTGCAACTACACGCCCGTCATCGCCGAGACCAGGGACGGCAAGCGGCTCGCGGTCGGCGCCTCAGGCGGCCGCCGCATCCTGCCGTCGGTGATGCAGCTCCTGTCGTTCGCGATGGACTTCGGCATGGACCTCGATGCCGCCATCCACCAGCCGCGCATCGACGCCAGCGAGGGCGCGGTGGTGATCGGCGATGCTCGCTTGCCTGGGGACGTGCGCAAGACGCTGGGCTCGCGCTTCGACTATGAAGAGACCCGCGTGCAGGCCTTGCCGCAAAAATTCGCCTGCCCGAGCGTGGTGATGCGCGAGGGCGACACGAATTCCGGCGCGGTCGAGATCTTTCAGCCCTGGGCCGAGGCGGTGGCAGAAGCCTGAGCGTTCGTCGAATAAGAAGCGGGCGCTAGCAGAGACGCGCAACTGCTTCAACGGGTCATCGCGCCCACGCGGCCACGACGCGAGCCTCTCTCGTGTCCCGGACGCGCTGCAGCGTTCTTACGCTGCTGCGCAGCGTCCGGGGCACGCTCGACGCGCAGATCAGTGCCAGACTGCGCCAGCTTGCGTTGATTCGATGCGCCATCGCGCATCTCCGCGAGCGTCACGACTCCTCCACATTCGCAAGGAACTTACCTACCCGTCGTTCATTGATTGAACGGACAAATGCGCTCGCCCCAGTGGAGGACATGATGAAGAAACTTGCGCTCGCCGCGTCGCTGATCCTTGCAGCCGGCCTCACATTCACCAGTCCTGCCCTGGCCAAGGGCGGCCATGGTGGCGGACATGGAGGCGGACATGGAGGCGGACATGGGCACGGCCATGGTCATGATCATGGTCATTCGATGGGCCATCATCACCACGGCTCACCGCCCGGATGGTCGCGCGGACGCAAGGTCGGCTGGCGCGGTCACGGGTGCCCGCCCGGCCTGTGGAAACAAGGCCGCTGCTGAAGTCGGATATCTGCCAATGATGCAAGGCGCCGCTCCTGACCGGGCGACGCCTTCTTCACATGCCGAGCCGGTCCCGTATGCGGCCCGTAATCACCGCGGTCGTCACACCCACCGGCCAGAACGCGTGCATCGGGATCGGCTTGATGCCCGTGATGGGCATGTCGATCTCGGCCTCGGCGCCGCCGATCAGCCGGCGCGCGAGTTGCGCCCCCATCGCGGTCGCGAGCGCGACGCCGCGGCCGTTGCAGCCGAGCGAGATCAGGATGCCTTCGGCCGGCTCATGCACATGGGGATAGTGATCCCCGGTGATGGCGAGACGGCTATTCCAGCCGTGAGTCCAGGCAACGCCTTTCAATTGCGGCCACAGCCGCTCGGCATAGCGCATGAGATAGGCGACGTCGTGCGGCGACTTGATCCAGCGCATCGGGCCGCGGCCGCCCATTAGCAGGCGATTGTGCTGGTCGATGCGGTAGTAGACGGTGATGTGGCCGCTCTCGTACAACACGGACCGCGTCGGCATGATCGAGCTGGCCACCGCATCGGAGAGCGGCGCCGTGGCCGCGATCGACGAGAACACCGGCACGATGGTGCGGCGGAGCGCGGGCCAGAGATCTCCGGTAAAACCGTTGGTGGCGAGCAGGACCTTGTCGGCATGAACCACCGCCCGCGGCGTCTCGATGCGCCAGCTTCTGCCATCGCGGCGCAGTGACAGCGCCGGCGTCTCGCCATGCACCTTCGCGCCGGCCGAGATCGCGGCGCGTGCGAGACCACGGGCGTAGCTGAGGGGATGCAGATCGCCGCCGCGCGCATCCAGCATGGCGCCGATGTAGCGGTCGGTGCCGGTCATCTCGCGCAGCTGCCCGCGGTTCAGATATGTCACCGGCATGCCGCGGCGGATGCATTGCTGCGCCGTCGTCTCGATCGCCGCGGCGCTGGTCGCGTTATATGCCGCACGCAGCGTGCCGTTCTGCCGCGCCTCGCAGGGGATCTGGTAACGGCGGATCAGGTCATGGGTGAAGTTGGTGGTGCCGTAGGAGAACGCGATCATGCGGCGGCCGAGGTCAGCGCCGAAATCAGCCTCGATCTGATCAGGATCGTGCTTCAGACCGGGATTGGTGTGGCCGCCATTGTTTCCGGACGCGCCCCAGCCCGGCTCCTGCGCCTCCAGCACCAGCGCCTCGACACCCTGCTCCGCCAGATGCAACGCGGTGGACAGGCCGGTGTAACCACCGCCAATGATCGCGACCGAAACATTCTTGCCCGTATCGAGCGGCGGCGTGGCAACCGGCGCGACGGCGGTGTCGGCATAGAGCGAGGGCGGCAGAGGCAGGCGCGCAGGCATGGCGAAGTCCGGTCAGAGCGGATGCAGCACACGCCGCAAGAAATCCTGCGTGCGCGGATGCTGGGGTTGGTTGAGCAGCGCCTTGGCCGGCCCCTGCTCGACGATGACACCGCCGTCAATGAACAGCACGCGGTCGGCAACGTCGCGGGCAAAGCCCATCTCGTGGGTGACGACCACCATGGTCATGCCGTCGTCGGCGAGCTTGCGCATCACGCCGAGGACATCGCCGACCAGTTCAGGATCGAGTGCCGAGGTCGGCTCGTCGAACAGGATCGCCTTGGGCTGCATGGCGAGGGCCCGCGCGATCGCGACGCGCTGCTGCTGGCCGCCGGAGAGTTGCGGCGGATGCGCATCGGCCTTCTCGGCAAGCCCGACCTGGGCGAGCAGCGCGCGGCCGCGATCGAGCGCCTGCGCGCGCGATTCCTTCTTCACATAGAGCGGTCCTTCGATGACGTTCTCAAGCGCGGTGCGATGCGGAAACAAATTGAAGCGCTGGAACACCATCGAGACCTGGGTGCGGATGTTCACGATCGACGGCGCGTCGCGGTCGACCTTGAGCCCCTCGACGCTGATCTCCCCGCGGTCGTAGCTTTCGAGCCCGTTGATACAGCGCAGGATGGTGGACTTGCCGGACCCGGAGGGACCGACGATGCAGACCACCTCGCCCTTCTGCACCGAGGCCGTGATGCCCTTGAGCACCTCGTTCTCGCCAAAGCTCTTGTGGACGTCGCTCAGTTCGATCATCGCTTGCCGGCCCGCTTCTCGAAGTGACGGACCAGCAGGATCAGCGGGATGCTCATGGTGAGATACATCAACGCAACAAGCGTGAACACGCTGGTGTTCTTGAAGGTCGAGGACGCGATCAGCTTGCCCTGCAGTGCGAGCTCGGCGACCGTGATGGTCGAAGCCTGCGAGGAATCCTTCAGCATCATGATCATGACGTTGCCGTAAGGCGGCAGCACGATGCGCACGGCTTGCGGCAGAATCACGCGGCGCATCGTCAGCCACCAGCCCATGCCGATCGACTGTGCCGCCTCGATCTGCCCCTTGTCGATCGCCTCGATACCGGCGCGGAAGTTTTCCGCCTGATAGGCCGAATAGGCGATGCCGAGCCCGAGGATCGCAGCCTGCAAGGCGGACAGCGTGACGCCGAGATCGGGCATCACGAAGTAGAGGTAGAACAACAGCACGATGATCGGGATGCCGCGGATCACGTTGATCAGGCTGGCGCTGATCATCGACAGCGCCTTGATGCCGGAGACCCGCATCATCGCCCAGATCAGGCCGAGCACCGTCGAGAGCAGCAGCGAGCCGATGGTGACGACGATCGTCAACACGACGCCGTTCATCAGGATCGGGAAGAACTCGACGACGTCGTGCCAGAAGCCTTTCATCGGGCAGCCTAGTCTCTATCGATCAGCCCTGAGCCTTGAGGCCCCATTTGTCGAGGATCTTGTCGATGGTGCCATTGGCCTTCAGCTTCGCGAGCGAAGCGTTGATCTTGCCGAGCAGCGCCGTCTCGCCCTTGCGTACGCCGATGCCGACCGAGCCGACGGTGACGGGCTTGTAGCCGTCAACGAGGCGCACTTCGGGGAAGCCGCCCTGCTTCAGGTTGTAAGCGAGGATCGGATAATCGGCGTAGCCGGCCTTGAGGCGGCCGGTGTTCACGTCGCGCAGGATGTCCGGAATGGTGTCGTAGGCCTTCACGTCGGCGAACAGGCCGGACTTCTTCAGCGCGTCGACGAAGGCGGTGCCGACCTGGGCGCCGACCGTCTCGCCCTTCAGATCCTCCTGCGTGGCATAGGCCTTGGTGTCGCTCTTCGGCACGACGAGGCCTTCGCCATAGGTGTAGATCGGATCGGAGAAGTCGACGACCTCCTTGCGCGGCGCGGTGATGAACATCGCGGCGGCGATGATGTCGATCTTGCTCGAGGTCAGCGACGGGATCAGTGCCGAAAACTGCATCGGCTCGATCTGCACGTTGAAGCCGGCATCCTTGCCCACTTCGGTGACGAGATCGACCATGATGCCCTGGATGGTGTTGGTCTTGGTGTCGAGGAAGGTGAAGGGAATGCCTGTCGGGGTCGAGCCGACCTTCAGCACCTGCTGCGCCGAAGCGGGCGTTACGGCTGCCAGTGCGAGCGCCGCGACCGCGGCCAGACCAAAACGCTTCATCGCATCCTCCTTTGGGTCTGGCCGATGGCGGCGCTCGCGGGTGTTGCGAGTCGAGCCG
Organism: Bradyrhizobium ottawaense; assembly: GCF_002278135.3. Lineage (NCBI taxonomy): Bacteria > Pseudomonadati > Pseudomonadota > Alphaproteobacteria > Hyphomicrobiales > Nitrobacteraceae > Bradyrhizobium > Bradyrhizobium ottawaense. Next base: position 6,850,366 of record NZ_CP029425.2, read on the forward strand.
TTTCGGCCTATTTTCACCAATATGAAAATTTGGTCACACTTTCGCTGATGATGCAAGTGGTTTTCATGCACATGAAGGAAGCGGTTTGACGTGAGCGGTGGCAAACGAATGCGCAAACCGGCGGCAACCAAGCCGGCGAAGCGGGTGAAGCCCAAAGCCGTCACCAAGCCGGCGGAGCCTGCGATGGACGTCGCGGTCGGCCGCCGCATCCGGGATCTCAGGCGCGTCAGGCAATTCTCGCTGGAAACGGTCGCGGCGCGCACCTCACTGTCGATCGGCTTTCTCAGCCAGATCGAGCGCGGCCTGTCGTCACCATCGCTGCGCGTGCTGGCGACGCTCGCCGACGTGCTCGGCGTCGGCATCGCCGCACTGTTCGGCGCAAGCCCGAGCGCCGACGGCACCTCCGATCAGGTGGTGACGCGTGGGCTGCAGCGGCCCGAGCTGAAGCTCTGGCGCACCGGCGTCTCCAAGCAATTGCTGAGCCCGGCCAGCGCTGACAACAAGCTCAATCTGTTCCTGGTGCATCTGGAGCCCGGCGGCTCCACCGGCGACGAGCTCTACACCCATGACGGCGAAGAGGCCGGCCTCGTGCTCGAGGGCGAGATGATGCTGACAGTGGACAGCGAGACATGGTCGCTGAAGACCGGCGACAGCTTTCGCTTTGCCAGCCGAAGGCCGCACCGGTTTTCAAATCCGGCCGAGGATGCGAAGGCTGTGGTGCTGTGGGTGAACTGCGTGACGGGTGCGGGCTGACTGCTCTCCCTCTCCCCGTTCTTACGGGAGAGGGTCGGGGTGAGGGGCCGCTTCCGCAAAGACGGTAGCAGCGGGACTCGCGGAGACTCCCCCTCACCCGAAATTTGCTCTCGCAAATTCCGGCCTCTCCCCGCACGCGGGGGAGAGGCGAAGAAATCACCCGAACCGGTGATTGTACCGGTCCACCGTCAGCGCACTGACGTCGATGTCCGGCTTCTTGCCTGACAGCATGTCCGCAAGCACGCGCCCGGAGCCGCAGGACATGGTCCAGCCGAGCGTGCCGTGGCCGGTGTTGAGGTGGAGATTGGCGTATTGCGTCGGGCCGATCACCGGCGGGCCGTCCGGCGTCATCGGACGCAGGCCGCTCCAGAACGTCGCCTTGGCGAGATCGCCGCCGCGCGGGAACAGATCGGTCAGCGAATGATCGAGCGTAGCGCGGCGCGCATCGTAGAGCTTGTCCGAATAGCCCGAGATTTCGGCGGTGCCGCCGACGCGGATTCGATTGCCGAGCCGCGTGATCGCGACCTTGTAGCTCTCGTCCATCACGGTCGATTCCGGCGCGCCTGCGGCCTCCTTGATCGGCACCGTGATCGAATAGCCCTTCACCGGATAGACCGGCAGCGAAATGCCGAGCGGCGCGGCGAGCCGCGACGACCAGCTTCCGAGCGCGAGGACGTAAGCGTCGGCCTGCAATGTGCCGGCACTGGTCACAACACCGCTGACGCGCGCGCCGTCGGTGATGATGCGGTCGATGCCGGTGTTGAACATGAAACGCACGCCGAGCGCCTCGGCATGCTTGGCCAGCGCCTGCGTGAACATGTGGCAGTCGCCGGTCTCGTCCTGCGGCAGGCGAAGCCCGCCGACGAACTTTTCCTTCACGCCTGCGAGCGCCGGCTCGACCGCGATGCAGCCCTCGCGGCTCAGTACCTCGAACGGCACGCCGTATTGCTTGAGCACGGCGATGTCCTCAGCGGTGCCGTCGAGCTGGGCCTGGTAACGGAACAGCTGCAGCGTGCCTTGCGAGCGCTCATCATACTGGATGCCGATGTCGCGGCGCAGATCGCGCAGGGAATCGCGGCTGTACTCCGCGATCGGGATCATCCGGCTCTTGTTGACCGCGTAACGTGCGCTGGTGCAATTGCGCAGCATCTTGAGCAGCCAGACCCACATCACCGGATCGAGCTTCGGCCGGATCACGAGCGGGCCGTGCTTCATCAGCAGCCACTTGACCGCCTTTACCGGCACGCCGGGGCCCGCCCAGGGCGAGGAATAGCCGGGCGACACTTCGCCGGCGTTGGCGAAAGAGGTCTCCAGCGCCGGCTCAGGCTGACGGTCGACGACCGTGACCTCGTGGCCGGCACGCGCAAGGTAGTAGGCAGAGGTGACACCGATGACACCGCTGCCGAGGATCAGAACTTTCACGCTTGGTCAAACTCCCGCGGCATCACGCTCGCCGCTGCAAGGAAACAACTCGCAACGGCGAGAGCAATTATCAGGCCACCCGCTTGATGGCGTCACCAAGGATCGACACGATATCGTCGATATGGCTCTTCTCGACGATGAGCGGGGGCGACAGCGCAAAGGAGTCGCCGCTCATGCGGAAGTACAGCCCGCGATTGAAGCAGTCGACCATGACGTCGTAGCCACGCGCACCGACCGCGCCGTCGCGCGGCGACAGCTCTACCGCGCCCATCAAGCCGCAGTTGCGGATGTCGATGACGTTGGGCAGGCCTTTCAGCGAATGCAGCGCGTCGCGCCAGTATTCGGCGATCGACGCACCGCGCGTGAGCAGGCCCTCGTCCTTGTAGATGTCGAGCGTCGCGATTCCGGCGGCACAGGCGGTCGGATGCGCCGAATAGGTGTAGCCGTGGAACAGCTCCATGACGTTTTCCGGGCCGATCATCATGGCGTCATGCACCTTGCGATGCGCGAACACCGCGCCGCAGGGAATGGTGCCGTTGGTGATGCCCTTGGCGGTCGTCATCATATCAGGCGTGACGCCGAAGAAGTTGGCGGCGAACGGCGTGCCGAGACGGCCGAAGCCGGTGATGACCTCGTCGAAGATCAGGAGGATGCCGTGCTTGTCGCAGATCTCGCGCAGGCGCTGCAGGTAGCCCTTCGGCGGCGGCAGCACCGCGGTCGAGCCCGGCACCGGCTCGACGATGACGGCGGCGATCGTCTCGGCGCCGTGCAGAGCCACCAGCCGCTCGAGATCGTCGGCGAGCTCGGCGCCATGCTCCGGCTGGTCCTTGGCGAAGGCGTTGCGGGTGAGATCGTGGGTATGGCGGATGTGGTCGACGCCCGGCAGCAGCGTCGCGAAGGCGCGGCGGTTGGCGACCATGCCGCCGACCGAGGTGCCGCCGAAGCCGACACCGTGATAGCCGCGCTCACGGCCGATCAGGCGGGTGCGGCTCGCCTGGCCGTTGGCGCGGTGATAGGCGAGCGCGATCTTCAGCGCGGTGTCGACCGATTCGGAGCCGGAATTGGTGAAGAAGATGCGGTCGAGGCCCTTCGGCGCGATCTCGGCGAGCCGCTCGGCGAAGTCGAACGCCAGCGGATGGCCCATCTGGAACGACGGCGCGAAGTCCAGCGTCATCAGCTGGCGCTCGACTGCGGCGGCGATCTGCTTGCGGCCGTGGCCGGCATTGACGCACCAGAGACCGGCGGAGCCGTCGATCACCTTGCGGCCGTCCACGGTGGTGTAATGCATGCCCTCGGCCGAGGAGAACAGGCGCGGCGCCTTCTTGAACTGCCGATTGGCCGTGAACGGCATCCAGAACGAGTCGGTCTTGATAGTGTTCGGAATCTGATGAAGGGTCACGGCCGCGCTCCTTTGCTGACCCTCTAGCAGAGCCACGGCTTGGAATGCGCAACAAGTCCTTTTCTGGTGACCTGCAAGCCATTGATTTAACTGGGGCCGCCGGTCCATATTTGCGCGATCCGCAACACCTGCAACAGGACCTGGGCCATGAGCGTCGACATCGGTGGACGGCTGCGATTCATCCGGGCGCGCCACAAGCTGTCGCAGCGCGAGCTGGCCAAGCGTGCCGGGGTCACCAATTCGACGATTTCGCTGATCGAATCCAACCAGATGAACCCCTCGGTCGGCGCGCTCAAGCGCATCCTCGACGGCATCCCGATGGGGCTCGCCGAGTTTTTCGCGCTGGAGCCGGAGTCCAGGCGCAAGATCTTCTACCGCGCCGAGGAGCTGACCGAAGTCGGCAAGAAGCCGATTTCGTATCAGCAAGTAGGCGACAATCTGTTCGGTCGCAGCCTGCAGATCCTGAAAGAACGCTACGAGCCCGGCAGCGACACCGGACGCGTCCATCTCGTCCACGACGGCGAGGAAGGCGGCATCGTGATCTCGGGCAAGCTCGAGGTCACCGTCGAGGACGAGCGGCGCATCCTCAACCCGGGCGATGCCTATTATTTCGAGAGCCGCCGCCCGCATCGGTTCCGCTGCGTCGGCGGCAAGCCGTGCGAGGTGATCTCGGCCTGCACGCCGCCGACGTTCTGAGGCGCGGCCAGCCGATCCGCAAATAGCAGGGAACACCGGTATCTTACGGTGCTTGAGCTATCTCAATTTCCACGCGCCAGACCGCTATATATTACGAACCGTAGCCGAGCAGCCTGGCTTAGAGGTGCTGAGGTTATGGCCCCGGACTCCTAGGTCTCCGGGGCCGCTTCGTAACAGAGGCCCGCGCATGAAGATCACTCTTGTCAATGCGGAAGCTGCGCTCGACGAAGTCCTGCGCGACACGGATAAGCTCCACTCGCGCGAGCTGCGCAAGGCCATCGCAAAACACATCGAAGCACAGAGAGAGCAGATCAAGGCTCTCCGCAGGATGATGAACTGATCGCCGCGGCGGAGCGAGCAGGCCTCGCCCCGCCTGCCGCCTCAACGCTGCGTCAGCAACTCCTCAATCCGGATCGGGAATTTGCGCACGCGCACGCCGGTCGCATGCCAGACGGCGTTCGCGACCGCGCCGGCACTGCCGGTGATGCCGATCTCCCCGACGCCCTTGATGCCGAGCGCATTGACGTGCGGGTCGTGCTCCTCGACCGTGATCACATCGAGCGGCGGCACGTCGGCATTCACGGGGACATGGTACTCGCCGAGATCAGCGTTCATGATCCGGCCGCTGCGCCGGTCGGTGACGGCCTCCTCATGCAACGCAAACGACATCCCCCAGATCATGCCGCCGAACAGCTGGCTTTGCACCATGCGCGGGTTGACGATGCGCCCGGCGGCGAAGGCCCCGATCATGCGGCTGACGCGGACCTGGCCGAGCTCGGGATCGACCTTCACCTCCGCGAACACCGCGCCATGGGCATGCATCGCATATTCCTCCATCGCCGCAGGGTTCGGCGCACCAGTGCCGCGCGCCTCGACCTCGGCGACGCCGGCGCGCGCGAGGATCTCCGTGTAGCTCTCACCGCGGCTCTCGTCGTCGCGCCGGATCAATCTGCCGTCGCGCGCGATCACGCCGGCATTGCCGGCGCCGAACAGCGGCGAGCGCTCGTCATTGGTGGCGAGATCGGCGAGCTTTGCGATCACGGCCGCGCCGGCGCTATGGATCGCCGCACCCGTGGTCGCGGTGTGGGCGGAGCCGCCGGCAATACCGGCATCGGGCAGGTCCGATGTCCCCGCCTTGAACGCGACGCGGTCGATATCGAGGCCGACGGCGTCGGCCGCGATCTGGGCCAGTGCCGTCCAGGCGCCCTGCCCCATGTCGTGCGCGCCAATCTCCATGGCGCCTGAGCCATCGCGTCGGATCGCCGCGCGCGCTTCGGCCTGGAACATCAGCGCCGGGAAGGTCGCGGTGCCCATGCCCCAGCCGACCAGCAGGCCGGCATCATCGCGCATCTGCCGCGGCTGCAGCGGACGCTTCGACCAGCCGAAGCGCGCAGCGCCCTGGTCGTAACAGGCCCGCAGCGCCTTTGACGAGAACGGCTTGCCGGTGATCGGCTCGACCTCGGCATAGTTCTTCAGGCGAAAGGCGAGCGGATCGATGCCGCAGGCCCAGGCCATCTCGTCGATCGCACTTTCGAGCGCGATCGATCCCGTTGCCTCACCCGGCGCCCGCATGAACAGCGGCGTGCCGGTGTTGACGCGTACGGCGTCATGCGAGGTCCGGATCGCAGGTGCCGCATAGAGCGTATGCGAGGCATCGGCCGCGGGCTCGTAGAAATCGTCGAACGTGCTCGACACGGTCCGCGCATGGTGATCGAGCGCGGTGAGGCGCCCCTCACCGTCGGCGCCGATGCGCAAGCGCTGACGGGTCGGCGCGCGATGGCCGACCGGGCCATACATCTGCTCACGGCGCAGCACCAGCTTGACCGGCCTGCCGACCAGCTTCGCGGCCATGATGCCGAGGACCGGCGGACCGCCCATGAGCCCCTTCGATCCGAAGCCGCCACCGAGGAACGGGCTGCGGATGTGGATCTTGTCGTGCGCGATGCCGAACAGCTCGGCGATGCGCGCGAGCGACAGCTTCAGGCCCTGGGTCGGCATGTCGACGGACAGCCTGTCGCCATCCCAGTGAGCCACGACCGCATGCGGCTCCATCGCGTTGTGATATTGCGGCGGCGTCTCATAGGTCGCGTCGATTTGCGCCTCGGCCGAGGCAAGGCCCGCCTCGACATCGCCGCGGTGATTTTCGGTGGGGTTGCCGACGCCGACGACGGGCGGCACAAAACTCTCGCCGGCATCGAGGCCGATGAGCGGAGGCTGCGCCTCGTAGCGCGGCGCCAGCAGCGCGGCACCTTCCGTCGCGGCTTCAAGCGTCTCGGCGATCACGACGGCGATCGGCTGATTGGCGTAGCGGACCTCGTTGCTCTGCAAAGCCTCCATCCGAAACACGAAGGGATTGGTCTTGATCTCGGGGTCGATGGCAAGCGGTGGCTTGTGGTCCTGCGTCATGACGTCGACGACGCCGGGATGACGTTTGGCGGCAGCGACATCGAGCGACGCCACACGTCCGCGCGCGATGCTGGAGGTCGCGATCACCGCAAACAGCATGCCGGGCGGATGATTGTCGGCGGCATAGGTCGCCTGCCCCGTGACCTTGAGGACGCCGTCACGGCGGGTCAGCGGCTGGCCGATGTTCGAGCCGTGCCTCAGATGGGCAGGTGCGCTGGTGAGGTTGAGCTCAGGCATGGATGGCTCCTGATGTCGAGGCAAAGGGAGAGGCCGGCAGGGCGGGCAGGCGCGCGGGCGTCCCGGCGGCGGCGAGGGTCAGCGCGCGCACGACGATGCGGCGCGCGAGCTCGATCTTGAAGGCGTTGTCGCCGGACGGCTTTGCGTCGGTAAGCGCACGCCAGGCGGCTTCCTGGAAGGCGTCGGCCGTGGGCGCGACGCTCTTGAGAACGTCCTCCGCAGCGCGGGCGCGCCAAGGCTTTGCGGCGACACCGCCAAGTGCGAGCCGCGCTTCGGCGATCCTGCCGTTCTCGATCCGCAACGCAGCCGCGGCCGAGACCACCGCGAAGGCGTAGGAGGTGCGCTCGCGAACCTTGAGGTAGCGCGCATGCGAGGCAAATTCGCGCGCCATCGGCGGCAGGCGCACCGCAACGATGAGATCGCCGGGCTCGAGCGCGGACTCGCGCTCGGGCGTATCGCCGGGCAGGCGATGTAGTTCGTCGAGCGCGATCTCGCGCCGGCCGCCCCGGCCCTCGATCTCGACGACCGCACCGAGCGCGACCAGCGGCACGCAGAAATCGGAGGGATGCGTGGCGATGCAGCTCTCGCTCCAGCCGAGCACCGCGTGGGTGCGGTTCTCGCCGCCGCGGGCGTCGCAGCCGCTGCCGGCCTCGCGCTTGTTGCAGCGGCTGGCAGTGTCGTAAAAATACGCGCAGCGCGTCCGTTGCAAGAGATTGCCGCCGACGGTCGCGGCATTGCGCAGCTGCGCGGATGCGCCGGAGAGCAGCGCTTCGACGACGGCCGGATAGGACCTCGCGAAGTCCGCATTATGCGCGAGATCGGCGTTGCTCACCAGGGCGCCAACGCGCAGGCCGCCATCGGCGAGGCGCTCGATGCCGTCGAGCCCTTCGAGATGCGTGACGTCGACGAGACGATCCGGACGGCTGACGCCGCCTTTCATCAAATCGAGCAGATTGGTGCCGGCGGCGAGATAGACGGCGCCGGGCTGGGCCGCCGCGGCAACGGCCTCGGTGACGGTGGTCGGCCTGACATAATCGAACGGTTTCATGCGGAGCGCCTCTGTTTGGTTTCGTCAGCGCGTCCTTGCGCGTCGAGCACGGCATCGACGATGCCGGCATAGGCGCCGCAGCGGCACAGATTGCCGCTCATGCATTCGCGGATGCGTTCGGGATCGTTGCCGGCCTGCGCTTCCTGCATCATGCCGATCGCGCTCATGATCTGGCCGGGCGTGCAGAAGCCGCACTGAAAGCCGTCATGGGCGATGAAGGCGGCCTGCACCGGATGCAGCTGGTCGCCGCGCGCAACGCCCTCGATGGTGAGGATATCGGCTCCGTCATGACTGACCGCGAGCGCGAGGCACGAGTTGATACGCTTGCCGTCGACCAGAATTGTGCAGGCGCCGCACTGGCCGCGGTCGCATCCCTTCTTGGTTCCGGTGAGATGGAGGCGCTCACGCAAGAGATCGAGCAGCGTGACGCGCGGATCGTCGAGGACGAAGTCGCGCCGCGCACCGTTCACGGTGAGGCTGATGGAGTGGTTCATACAAGGCTCCGATCAGATTTGGACATGAGTGATCGCGCAGCGCGCCACCGCCGTGGCCGCCGTCGATCTACGTTGACGCGGGCAGAAGCCGGCCAACATCCAGGCGAAGATACGGAGGCTCCCTCCGCTTAACAAGGGCCGGTGGAAAAATATTGGAATTGGTCAAAAGCCCATGCGCCACCAACGCGATGCAGCCCGGCAAGGGTTCAACAAGGGTTCAATCTAACCAATTCGTGATCTACATTGCCCGATATGGACGACCACAGCGACCAGACCCGGAAGCCCCGCGCCGATGCCGTGCGCAATCGCGAGCGCGTGCTCGAAGCCGCCAAGGCCGTTTTCAACGCGGGCGGCCCGGAAGCGAGCCTGGAGGCCGTGGCCAAGCGCGCCGGCGTCGGCATCGGCACGCTCTATCGGCATTTTCCGACGCGCGAGGATCTGTTCGAGGCCGTGTACCGACGCGAGGTCGAGCAGCTCAGCGAGCTTGCCGAGCATCTGCGAAGCGCCAAGGATCCGGTCGAGGCGCTGCGGCGCTGGCTGCAGTCCGCCGTCGAATTCGTCGCCACGAAAAAAGGCATGCTGGCCGCGCTGGCGCTGGCGTATCAGAGCTCGTCGGAACTTGCCGTTTTCTCGATGGACCGGCTGACCAAGGCGATCGGCTCGCTGCTCGAGCGCGCGGTCGCAGCCGGCCAGATGCGCGCCGACATCGTTCCGGAGGACCTGCTGCGGGCGTTTTTCGGGATGTGCTACATGCACGATAAGCCGGGATGGCAATCCTCGGTGCTGCGCCTGCTCGACGTGTTCGTCGACGGGCTGCGGGTGCAATCCGCTGCCAAGACCAGGGCGCGCGTGGCCAAGCCAGCGAAGCCGGCGGTGAAACGGAAGCGATAGCGCGCCCGTATTTCCCAGAGGTCATGCTAGGATCAGCATTGCCGGGATTTCAACGCGGAGCCTGTCATGCGCATTGCCGCCTTGCTGGTCGCTATCAGTATTATCTTCAGCTCCACCGCAGCCTTTGCCGACGATATTGCCTCGGCGCAGGGCGTCATCCGCGCCCAGGAGCAGGCTTTTGCGCGCGACGATGCGGCCGCGGCCTATTCCCACGCCGCGCCGGCGATCAAGGAGATCTTCCCCGCACCTGGCGCCTTCATGTCGATGGTGCAAAGCGGTTATGCGCCGGTCTACCGGCACAAGAGTTTCGAGTTCGGAGACAGCAAGAGCGAAGGCAGCTGGATCGCGCAGCGCGTTCATATCATCGACGCCAATGGCGAGGCGTGGGAAGCCCTCTACACGCTCGAGCAGCAGGCGGACGGCAGCTACAAGATCACCGGCTGCTCGCTGTTGAAGGCGGAACAGGCGGCTTAGGTTGCAAAGCCCGGTCCGGTCCTGATCGACTTCATCCGCGAGCGGATCAACAGCGTCAGGACGATGCCGATATTGAGCGCGTTCCACGCCACACCGTTCGCGAACGCCGCGGCGTAGGAACCGGTCGCATCGAAGATGATGCCCGACACCCAGCCGCCGAAGGACATGCCGAACACCGAGGCGAAGATCACGATGCCGACGCGCGTTGCGGCTTCGCTCGCCGGCATCGCCTCGCGCACGATGATGGCGTAGCTCGGCACGATGCCGCCCTGGAACAGGCCGAACATCGCGGAGATGAGATAGAGCGAGGCGAGGCTGTCGAAGAACAGATAGAACACCAGCGCGAATCCCTGCGCCAGCGATCCCACCAGCAGCGTGCGGATGCCGCCGATCTTGTCGGCGAGGAAGCCCGAGCCGATCCGGCTGACGATGCCGCAGGCCATCATCAGCGACAGCATCTCGGCGCCGCGCGCCACGCCGTAGCCGAGATCGCCGCAATAGGCGACGATATGCACCTGCGGCATCGCCATGGCGACACAGCAGGAAATGCTGGCGATCGAGAGCAGCACCGTCAGCGTGTTGGTCGACAGCTTGAGATCGACGCGCGGCGGCGGCGCATTGGCGTGGTCGTGGACCTTGTCGTGACCAATCTGTGCGCGCAGGACCAGCACGAGGATCGTCATCAGGCTGACGCAGACGAGCCCGATGCCGATATGAGTGTAGCGCCAGCCAACCTCCTGCATGCCCCAGTTCACGATCGGGGGCCACATCGTTCCGGCGAAATAATTGCCGCTCGCGACGATGGTCACGGCGAGGCCGCGATAGCGCTCGAACCAGTGCGAAGCCTCCGCCATCAGTGGCGCGAAGGTCGCCGACGTTCCGAGCCCAATCAGAAAATAGGCTGCCACGAACTGCCAGAGTTGCCCGGACAGCCCCGCGAGCACATTGGCAACGCCGAGGAAGGCGATGCTGATCGCCATTGCCGGCACGATGCCGAATCGGTCGGTGATCTTGCCGGCGATCACGCCGCCGAGCCCGAAGCCGAACATCATGAGGGTGAAGGCCAGCGACACCGCGCCGCGGGTGGCGGAGAATTCCGTCTGCACCGCGGGAAGCATCACCACGATCGCCCACATGCCGACGCCACCGATCGAGCCGATCACCAGCGCAAGCACAAGCCGTATCCAGGCCTGACGGGAATCAGGGCTGAATGTTCCAGGCGTTTGTCCGGAGTGATTTGGCGCGTGCACGGGGCGGAACATGGCCCGCGGATCGTCACAGGGTCAAGCATCGTGGCGCGATATTGGGCATGCGCGGTGCACTGCGGTAAGAAGCAGCTTGGCGAACGCGCGATTTGCCATTAGTTTGCAATCCGCGTGAGCAAATCGCCGCGCGAAAGCATGTCGGCGGAATGTTGCTGCGATTGACACGATCGATGCGGATCAAGGTGGGGCGCTTCATTGCCCTCGCCTATCTGTTCTGCGTGCTCGCGCCGGCGGCAAGCCTCGCCTGGGGCAGCGGCCCGGCGCCGTGTCTCGATGAGACCTTGCTGGCCGATCTCGCACCGGTGCATCAGCAGATGCCGGGCGGTCACATGCACGACGGCAGCTCGCACGATCACGCGGCGGCACACGCGCATCACCAGGCCGCTGCGCAGGACGCGCCCGCTTCTTCGCATCATCATGGCGGCAAGGGCACGGCCGGACCGTGCTGCGCGATGATGTGCATCAGCGCGCTGCCGGCCGATCTGCCTGGCTTCGCCAAGCCGGTTCAGCCCGTCTCCGCCTGTGCCCCCGAGATCGTGGCCAGCCTGCACAGCACGGCGCCGCCCCTGCACTACCGCCCTCCCATCGCCTGATCTGACACGACGATTTCGGGCCGAGCGCGCGTTTGCGCGCGCGGACCTGTGGTCTTTCAGATCAGGGATGAAGCATGCTGACGCTTTCCGTGGCGACGTCCGCCGCCGCATCTACGGCGCGAGGACGACACTTTCGATTCCATTGGCCGTTGCTGGCCGCACTTGCGCTGGCGCTGTCCGGCTGCATGCCGGCAACGACGCAAGTCGCCGGCGCCGATCCCGCTGATCCCTCGGCGAAGGTCGCGCCTGTCGGCTATGGGTCGACCATTGCGCCCTACACCAGCCTGCGGCCTGCAGCGCCGGCGCCATGGCGCGACCGCAACGAGGCCGTGACGCCGCAGCCGAAGCAAGACCGGTAGGAGCGCGCCATGACACATCAATTCGCGCGAGGCCTGCTCGTTCTCGCCACGCTCAGCCTTTGCGCACCCGGTCTTGCCGGCTGCGCCGCGTTCTCGCCCGACAGCGGCATGAGCGCGGTCTCCGAGCTGACGAGCCAGACCATCAACAAGGATGTCGCCTTCGTTCGCACGCCCGAGGGAGCGGGCGTGGTCGACGCGCGCGTTCGCCAATTATTGTCGCGGACGCTCGGCGTGGACGCCGCCGTTCAGGTCGCACTGCTCAACAACAAGGGATTGCAAGCCGTCTATAACGAGCTGGCGCTGGCCGAGACCGATCTGGTCGAGCAGAGCCTGCCGTCCAATCCCGTGTTCTCGATCTCGCGGATCTCAGGCAACGGCGCCAGCGAGATCGAGCGCCAGGTGGTCGGCGACATCCTAGCGCTCGCCACCCTGCCGTTCCGCTCCGACATTGCCCGCGACCGGTTCCGCCAGGCGCAGTTGCGCGCGGCGCTGGCGACGTTGCGGCTCGCCGCCGACGTCCGCGGCACCTACGTGCGTGCTGTCGCCGGCAACGAGATGGTGGCGCTGCTGACGGATGCGAAGGCGACGGCGGAATCGACCGCACAGCTCGCGGTCAAGCTCGGCGAGACCGGCTCGCTCAACAAGCTCGACCAGGCCCGCGAGCAGGTGTTTTACGCCGAGACCACCGCCGACCTCGCCACCGCGCGCCAGGCTGCGGCGAGTGCGCGCGAAAGGCTCGCGCGGCTGATGGGATTGTGGGACGGCGGCCTCGACTTCCGTCTGCCCAATCAATTGCCGCCGCTGCCGCGCCGGCCGCAGGCACTGCCCTTGATCGAGGCCGATGCGGTGGCCCATCGCATCGATCTACAGATCGCCCGACTGGATCTGACGGCGCTGGCGAAATCGCTGAACCTCACGGAGGCGACGCGCTTCGTAACCCTGCTCGATCTCGCCGGCATCTCCCGCCGCACCAGGGATCCCGAAGGCGCGCCCTTCCGCGAACGCGGATTCGACGTGCAGTTCCAGATCCCGATCTTCGACGGCGGCGAAGTCCGCGTGCGACAGGCGGCCGAGACTTACAATCTCGCCTTCAACCGCCTGACCGAGCGCGCCGTCAACGTGCGCTCGGAGGCACGCGATGCTTATCGTATCTATCGCTCGGCTTACGACGTCGCCAGCCACTACCAGCGCGAGATCATCCCGTTGCGTAAGATCATCACCGAGGAGATGCAGCTCCGCTTCTCCAGCATGCAGGTCGATATCTTTGCGCTGCTCACCGAGGCACGACAGCGTCTGGCCTCGCTGCGCGGCGCGATCGATGCCCGGCAACGTTTCTTCCTCGCCCAGTCCGACCTGCAGACCGCCGTCAATGGCGGCGGCGCGCCTGCTGCGGGCGGCGACACTTCAACCACCATCGCCGCGGCAGCGCCTGCCGATGGCGGCCACTGAGATGGAGGCCGGAATGTTTTCCCGCAGAGGATTTTTGGGCACCGCCGCGCTCGTCGGCGCATCCGCGGTCCAGGGCCGCGTGCAGGCGGCATCGATCCCGGAAGCTGCGCACATGGACAAGGTGGTGATGCAGCCGCCGCTGCATCCCGTCAGCGGGCCCGACTATCGCCCCGTCGTCACGCTGAACGGCTGGTCGCTGCCGTTTCGCATGAACGGCGACTGGAAGGAATTCCATCTCGTCGCCGAGCCCGTGGTGCGCGAATTCGCCGAGGGCATGAAGGTGAATCTGTGGGGCTACAACGGCCAGTCGCCGGGCCCGACGATCGAGGCGGTCGAGGGCGACAAGGTCCGCATCTTCGTCACCAACCGCCTGCCCGAATACACCACCGTGCACTGGCACGGCATGATCATTCCGAGCGGCATGGACGGCGTCGGCGGGCTGACCCAGCCGCACATCCAGCCGGGCAAGACCTTCGTCTACGAGTTCGAGATGAGGAAGAGCGGGACCTTCATGTACCACCCGCATTCCGACGAGATGGTGCAGATGGCGATGGGCATGATGGGCATGGTCGTCGTGCATCCGCGCGATCCGAACTTCCGGCCGGTCGACCGCGACTTCGTCTTTGTGATGAGCACCTATCGCGTCGATCCCGGCACCTATCTGCCGCAGGTCAACGAGATGACCGACTTCAACATGTGGACCTGGAATGCGCGGGTGTTTCCCGGCATCGATCCGCTGCCGGTCAGGCTCGGCGACAAGGTGCGCGTGCGGATCGGCAATCTCAGCATGACCAACCATCCGATCCATCTGCACGGCCACAGCTTCGCGGTGACCTGCACCGATGGCGGCTGGATTCCGGAGAGCGCGCAATATCCGGAGACGACGACCGACGTGCCGGTCGGCGCCGTGCGCGTGTTCGACGTGCTCGCCGACAATCCCGGCGACTGGGCGTTCCATTGCCACAAGTCGCATCACACCATGAACGCCATGGGACACGCGGTGCGCAATTTGATCGGCGTGTCGCGCAAGGACCTCGCCAAGGCGGTCGGCAAGCTCGCGCCTGACAGCATGGCGATGGGCTCGACCGGCATGGCGATGGGCAACATGGAGATGCCCGCGCCCGACAACACGCTGCCGATGATGACCGGCACCGGCCAGTTCGGCCCGATCGAGATGGGCGGCATGTTCACGGTAATGAAGATCCGCGAGGACCTCGCACGCGACGATTATCGCGATCCGGGCCCGTACAAGTTTCCGCAAGGCACCGTCGCCTACGAGGTCGAGGCGCCCGATGCGGCACCAGTGCGGCAGCCGGGCAAGCCGACGCACAAGATGAAGATGTGAGCGTTTCGATGAACCACCAACTGGAGACAACGATGAAGACGATCAAGCTCGGCCTCGCGCTGGCGGCGCTGTCGACCGCGCCGGTCCTTGCGCACGACAAGCACGGGCACGCGAGTTTTTCGGCCGGCGAACCCGGCGATCCCAACAAGCCCGCGCGCACCATCGAGATCCTGCTCAACGAGATGGACTACGCGCCGGCCAAAATCGACGTCAAGCGCGGCGAACAGGTCCGTTTCGTGCTGCGCAATGTCGGCAAGGAGGACCATGAATTCCTGCTCGCCACGCCCAAGGAGAATCTCGCGCATGCGGTGGAGATGAAGAAGCATCCGCACATGGAGCACGACGATCCCAACGGTGTCAGGCTCGCACCGAACAAGACGGCCGAGATCCTCTGGAAGTTCAGCAAGGCCGGCACGTTCGAATTTTCGTGCCTCATTCCCGACCATCGCGACTACGGCATGGTCGGCCACGTCACCGTGAAGTAGCGACAAGGAGCCTCCCATGAACCGCATCATCCGCATTGCCGCAGCGCTGACGCTGGCTGTCGGCCTTACCACTGCCGCCCTCGCCGCCGAAGGCGCCGCGATCAGCGGCGAGGTCAAGAAGGTCGACGAAGGCGCCGGCAAGATCACGCTCAAGCACGGGCCGGCCAAGAGCCTCGGCATGGAGGACCCCATGACCATGGTCTACCGCGTCAAGGATGCGGCGATGCTCAAGCAGGTGAAGGTCGGCGACAAGGTCACCTTCGAGGCCGAGGAGGCGGCGTCGGGGTATACGGTGACCAAGATCGACAAGGCGAAGTAGGGGTTGCCCGGTCATTCCGGGGCGCGCGCAGCGCGAACCCGGAATGACGACCTTGGCTCCCGAAACACCCCGGTCCGCCCCTCTCCCACCCCCGCGTTAACCCTTTGCTAACCATACACCCGGCAAGAATTGCCGGGTGAAGTCGAGTGTCGTCAGCCGCGTAAAACGGGAGCTCCCGTGGACGCCAGTGCGGTGCCTCACTTTCGGAACGGCGGCCCTTCGGCCGCCGCGCAGACATTTGGGGCGCGCGGACGGCAGTCGCGCGGGGAGGCAGCTACCATGGTCGACGTCACCGCGGGACAGGGCGTAGGCAGCGCAAGGCCCTCGATTCCCTCCCTCAACGAGATCGTCAACGTCCTCAAGCGCGGCGACATCGCGCTGGCGCTCGGCATCCTCACCATCCTGGTGGTGCTGATCCTGCCGCTGCCCGCGATCGTGCTGGACCTGTTCCTGGCGATCTCGATCACGCTCTCGATCCTGATCCTGATGACCTCGCTGTTCATCCAGACACCGCTGGAATTCTCGGCCTTCCCGACCATCCTGCTGATCTCGACCATGCTGCGCCTGTCGCTCAACATGGCCTCGACCCGGCTGATCCTGTCGCACGGGCACGAGGGCACGGCGGCCGCCGGTCACGTCATCGAGGCCTTCGGCAGCTTCGTGATGGGCGGCAATTTCGTCATCGGCATCATCGTCTTCGCCATCCTGATCATCGTCAATTTCGTCGTCATCACCAAGGGTTCGGGCCGTATCGCCGAGGTTGCCGCCCGCTTCCACCTCGACGCCATGCCCGGCAAGCAGATGGCGATCGACGCCGACCTCGGCGCCGGCCTGATCGACGAAAAGGTCGCCAAGCACCGCCGCAAGGAGCTGGAGGACGAGAGCGGCTTCTTCGGCGCCATGGACGGTGCCTCCAAATTCGTCCGCGGCGATGCCATCGCCGGCCTGTTGATCGTCTTCATCAACGTCGTCGGCGGCATGATCATCGGCGTGGCGCAGCAGGGCATGTCCTTTGCCGATGCGGGGCGCAGCTACACGCTGCTGACCGTCGGTGACGGCCTCGTCACCCAGGTGCCGGCGCTGATCGTCTCGACCGCGGCCGGCCTGCTCGTCTCCAAGGCCGGCGTCTCCGGCGCCGCCGACAAGGCGCTGATGAAGCAGTTCTCCGGCTATCCGCAGGCGCTCGCGATGTCCTCGGCGGTCATGCTGGTGCTGGCGGCCCTGCCGGGCATCCCGACCCTCCCCTTCCTGGCGCTCGGCACCGGCGCCGGTGCGCTCGCCTGGCACGCCCGCAACCGCAACCGGGTGACGGCCAAGGCCGAGGAAGCCGCCATGGCCGCACCCGCTGCGGGAACGCCGGGTGCGGCGGGCACGGCTGCGGCCGAAGAGCCGATCTCGGCGGCGCTCAAGATCGACGACCTCAAGATCGAGCTCGGCTATGCGCTGCTGCCGCTCGTCAACGGCCCCGACGGCACCGACCGCCTCACCGAGCAGATCAAGGCGCTGCGCCGTTCGCTCGCGATCGAGATGGGTTTTGTGATGCCGGCGGTGCGCATCCTCGACAACGTCCAGCTCGAGGCCAACACCTACATCATCAAGATCAAGGAGGTCGACGCCGGCACCGGCAAGATCTGGCCGAACCAGTTCATGGTGATGGACCCCGGCGGCAGCCAGGTGCAGGTGCCCGGCATCCACACCACCGAGCCGACCTTCGGCCTGCCCGCGACCTGGGTCGATGCCAGTCTCAAGGAGGAGGCCTCGCTCAAGGGCTACACCGTCGTCGACGCCGCGACCGTGCTCTCGACCCATCTCACCGAGCTGCTCAAGGCCAACATGTCGGACCTGCTCTCCTACGGCGAGGTGCAGAAACTGCTCAAGGAGCTGCCGAAGGAGCAGGGCGAGCTGGTCAAGGACATCGTGCCGGGACAGGTCACGGTCTCCGGCATCCAGCGCGTGCTGCAGCTGCTGCTCGCCGAGCGCATCTCGATCCGCGATCTCTCCACCATCCTCGAAGGCATCGCCGACTCGCTCGCCTTCTCGCGCAATCCCGCCACCATGGTCGAGCACGTCCGGGCCCGCCTGGCGCGGCAGATCTGCGCGCAGAACACCTCCTATCCCGGCTATCTGCCGCTGATCGCGCTGTCGGCGCGGTGGGAGCAGGCCTTTGCCGAATCCATCATCGGCCAGGGCGAAGAGCGCAGCCTTGCGATGCAGCCCTCGAAATTGTCGGAGTTCATGACCGGCGTGCGCGAGGCGTTCGAGCGCGCCGCCCGCGAAGGCGAGGCGCCGGTGCTGGTCACCTCTGCGGCAATTCGTCCCTTCGTCCGCTCCCTGGTGGAGCGGTTCCGGGCCCAGACGACGGTGCTGTCGCAGGCCGAGATCCACCCCAGGGCGAGATTGAAAACTGTCGGAAGCATCTGATTTGCCTTAAGAAGCCGTGTGTTTTTCGGCCACAGGCAAATGGTTTCTGAGTTCCTGGCGCCTTGTGGACCAAACCTCGACAAGGCGCCTGACAGGCACATTACAGCTTTGAAATAATTGCAAAAATGCACGATCAAGGGTCGCTTTTGATCGCGATCTTTCACGTCCTGTCACGCTCTTGTGATGGCCTCTTGGGAACGAATCCCCCCAATACTAGGTTGTTGGGCACCGGAAGCATGAACCTGCCTGAAACGGCCGGCGACTACTTCGGGTAGATGGCGGCAGGAGGCTTCCATGAACCACTCGATCTACAGCGCAGATCGCGCGACCCATTTGAAAGTCGTGGTCGTTGCCCTCGTCGCAGGGATCGCGGTGGCGGGCCTCGGCATCACGGCACGCACGGGTTCGGACGAAGGTCTGACCCAGACCGCCCGCGTCATCAAGGCCGACAAGCCGGTTGTTATCACCAGCGCGAATGCATCCCTCGTTCGCTAAGGAGATCTGACGAGTTTTTTGAATTCACGCGGCTCTTTACCAGCCCCCCAAAGTCGCCACGTGGATATGTAGACGACCCCAACCCCAAGTCGACTACAGAAAGCGCCCGCCCCCCACGGGCGCTTTCTCATGTCTGGGGGTGTGATTGCAGGCGCGCTCGCCAAATTCATCAAACACACGACTGTCTCCTCTCGTGTTCCGGACGCGCTGCAACGCGATTTCAGCACCCGCCTCACTCCGTCATTCCCGGCCCGCGTAGGATGGGTTGAGCGCAGCGATACCCATCATCTGCCCTCTCCTCTTTCACCGTATTCGTGTGCATCCTCCGAACGATCGCCGGCCCAGTCGACCGGATAATTGCCAAGCCTCACATGGCGATGAAACGAGGACCATGCCCAGTCGCATACGCGCGGGACCAGCCCATGCTTGACCGGATTGATGTGGACGTAGTCGACATGGCGCACGAAATCGCCTTCATCGCGTATGGCATGCTCCCAATAGCGGCGCTGCCAGATTCCGCGTTCGCCCCTTGCGGCGCGGCTCGATGATATTCGTTCACCGCGCTCGACGCCGCGAGAAAATGCTGACTTGACCAGTCGCCAGCGTGTTGCGAAATCGGAATCGCCTTCGGGTAACGACCATACCGCATGGAGATGATCGGGCAGCACAACGACGGCGTCGATCGTGAAGGGATGACGTCGGCGTGTTTCGCGGAAGGCCGCGCGCAAGATCTCGACATGGTCCGTCAGCAGGGAAAGCCTGCGCTCCGCCAGATTGACGGTAAAGAAGAAGCTGCCTCCCGGGACGAAGTTGCGACGATAATTTGTCATCATGAATTGGCGGAGAAGAAAGTGATGGGTTTCGCAAGGGCTCAACCCATCCTACGGGCTCAGCAAGACTTGTTCACTTTTTCCTGAGCTGGACCTTTTGAAGCCAACTGCAACTCCCGCCGGTCCCGAATATCAAAATGCTCGAATCGGAATGCGGGAGCATGAACGAGGCACGCCCATTCGATCCGTCGCACACTCGCTCTACCGTATTGGGGAGAAGATCACGGGTGATTTGGGTCGTTGCCCGCTCTAGATAAAAAAGGTTTGTACCTTCCGCAGCGACACAGAAGGTGATCAGACCACCGTCTAGAGGAGCAACAACGGTACGAGGGCACGGCATGGGTCCTAGGCGACCTGGCACAACAGTATCGGGAACGTCTTTCTGCCAAATAATCTGGCCCTTCGGAGTGATGCGCGCAACGCTCAATGGCTTTGCCGAAGGAGGCTTCGACCATGGCTCAGTCCACGCAGTCGCTGCGTAAAGGTCGCCCCGTCCGGAAACAACTTTCATTAGCCAAGCGGAGCTTGGATTTTGAGCCGGCTCTTCACGGACAAGTTGACGATCAAGAAGTCGACCTTCAGTCTCAAACCGCCATAAAGCGACTCGCACAGCAGCGCCGACAGGATGGCCATCGACAGCTTCGAAAGCCACTACCGCAATCAAATCATTCAATACAGTAACCGAGGCGATTTTGCCCGCGCCGAACGTCTTCTCCCAAACGATCTCTCCATCTCCAGATATTCGCGCGAGCCAGCTTGCGTCGTCTTCTCTCCCGACGATCACCGCGTCACCGCTGGGCAAAACCGCTATATCAGCAATTGTGTTATCACGATTGCGCGCAACCTCAATTTCCCGAATCACGTGCCCGGCCGGGTCGAGCTTTGCGATGTAGCCATCAGACAAAGGAGCACCACCGATCGAACGTCGGATGTTCTGCGTTCCCCCGACCCAGAGCGAGCCGTCCGCTGCCACTGCCAAATGGATGGCGGAGGCAGCAAGCATCTTCGCACTCAGAATTGGAACGCGGGTACCAGTGCTAAGCTCGCTCGCGCCGATCGACAATGCCAGGCGCTTCTCACGATCTTGAAGAAGGAGGACCGCGGTGCCGTTCGTCGCTGGAGCAACCTCCAGTACCGTGACCTCCGGGATAGACCAAAGGTATTTTGACGATGATATAAGTCCGTTACCGCTACTCGGCTCGGCAGATAGAGGAAAGTTCAGACAGCTAAGCGAGCTGAGGAAAAACAATGCAGCCGGAAGCGCCCTAATGGTAGGCTCTAGGCAGCTCGCGGCAACAGACAGCAGCCGACCACACCAAGCTGCATTAGGGTCCAGACTCAATTGAGCCAATATGCGACGAGAGCGGCGAGATGAACAGCGGCCAAAAAATTACGGGCGAGCTTGTCATATCGCGTGGCGATGCGCCGGAAGTCCTTGAGCCTGCAAAAGCAGCGTTCGATGACATTTCGTCCTTTGTAGGCGCGTTTGTTGAAGCGATGGATGACGACACGGTTAGATTTATTGGGGATTACGGGCTTGGCGCCACGACGAATGATTGCGCCGCGAAGCTTGTCGCCATCATACCCTTTGTCGGCGAGGAGCACGCTCATGGGTGGCGCGAGCGCCAGGACATCGGGAGCCGCAGCGATATCGGCATCTTGGCCTGGAGTCAGATGCAGGACGACCGGCCGGCAGAGCGGATCGCTCAGCGCATGGATTTTTGTCGTGCGGCCTCCGCGCGAGCGGCCGATTGCTTGATTGTGCTCCCCCCTTTTCCGCCGGAGGCACACCGGTGAGCTTTAATCGAGGTCGAGTCGAGCGACAGTACGACGCCGTCTTCGCCAGGCTTGGCCAGCGCTTCGAAGATTGCGCACCATCGTCCTCGCTTGGCCCAGCGATTGAAGCGATTGTAGATCGTCGTGTAAGGGCCGTATTCACGTGGACAATCACGCCATCGTGCACCCGATTGCAGCATGTGAATGATGCCGCTGACGATGCGTCGGTCGTCGTCCCGATCCGGCCCCGTCAGTCCCCTCGGCAGATGCGGTTCGATACGCGCCCATTGCCTGTCGTTCAGCCAAAACAAACCAGCGCGCATTCTCTCGCCCCCGAATCAACACGTAGGCAAGAGAATCACGTGGCGCTATTTAGGTACAGACCCTAGCCAATCGATACGCATAAACGCGGAACACAGGCGGCATCGAATTTACCACTTACCGGGCTCTATTTGATCGCGCATCTCGCTTTCGCCCCCAAACGGAGCAACCACATCGATGATCTTCCTGTTCGCCCCGCTCTTCCATTCCGTCGGCGTCAACCGCACATCCCCCGCATCGATCCGCTTCGCAACGGTCTCATCCGCCAGCGCCCAGAATGCGACGCCAACCGGCTGCTCGCCCTTGTAGAAGATGCGGAACTGCTGCAGCAGGATCGCCGGCATCACCAGCCATTCGAGATCGCCGAGCGGGATCGCCTTGTGGCGCGGCGACTGCGTCATCAGCCAGGTGATCTCGCCGAGCACCTGCGACACGGTCTTGGGCGGCGGGACCGCTTGCGCGGCGGCGGTGGAAGCCCCGGATTCGTTTGCGGCCTGGGCGCCGTTCGCGTGCGGAGCGCTGCCGGACGCTTCGCCGAGGCCGGCGCTCGCCTGCCCTGCTGCCGCTGGCGTTGGCTCTTCGATCCGCTTCGCGGCTCCGGTCTTCGTCATCCGCTTCTCTCCACGCGTCTTCTTCCCGGTGCCCGGCATCGGCCTGTTCTCCTTGCGAGAAAGGCCGAAGTTGAGAGCGGCCGTAGGATGGGTGGAGCGAAGCGATACCCATCGTTTCAGCGGCAGAGGATGATGGGTTTCGCAAGGGCTCAACCCATCCTACGGGCTGCTATGGACAGAATGCCATTCCCAACCCCTGCGGGTGACGCTAGACGAAACAACCTGGGCACATCAAGCAATAATTTGATGACGGAGTTGTCGGCGCGCGAGGCGTGTGGATTTCGCCACGCCGGCGTCATGAAGGATGTTGCAGCTTGCCGCGTCACGATACCGCCTGCTCTGTTGTGCGAACGCCGTGACGGAGTGTGAAGTACCAGCGCCCACCACTCTCGTGTCCCGGACGCGCTGCAGCGATCTTACGCTGCTGCGCAGAGCCGGGACCCAGGAAGCCACAGCATTTGCTGCCACGTGGGCCCCGGCTCTGCAGCGCATCGCTGAAGAAGCGCTGCGCTGCGTCCGGGGCATGAGAGCGGAATTTGGACGCAGCTCGTAGGATGGGTAGAGCGCAGCGAAACCCATCAACACTTCCCCTGTGTTGAAACATGATGGGTTTCGCAAGTGCTCTACCCATCCTACGCCTCCGAGACACGCCTTCGCATCCTCGCGGCTGATCTCGCCCGAGCTTTGCTTGATCTCTTCACCCTCTTGAATGGAGAGGGCGCAGGGAAGACCGGGCGCCGGCTGGCACCCGCGGTCCACTGTGCGAATCCTGCGTAACAAGAAGCTGCACAGCGGCATACAGGTGTAGCCAGGACATCCCGGCCTTCCCTGCGCAGTGGCTTTACGGCTTATGTCGTGATCTCCCCGGGGAGCGTTGCACTATTGCCCCCGTCGCCTTGCGGATGGCTGATGCGTGGGCCCGGTTGGACCGCACACATCACCACAAGACTTGGCGCACAGACCCCGGGCGCCAGGACCACACGATTTTGCCGTACGCCGATCACACCGGTCGTGTGCGCGATGCTTTCGCTCACGGCTCTCCGCCCTGCGAAAGCTCTTCGCGCCGATGCAATCAGCGTCCACCGCCGCCCGGCCCGCGTTCGTGACGATCGCGATACGCCCCTCTTCCTTGGGCCGGGTTGCGACGACACATACGCCCTTTCCGAAATTCGGTAAAGTGGAATATTTTTAAGGCGCCGATTGACCGATGGATTGGGTGTTTTGCCCGTCGGGCAACACAAGGGCTTGTAAGCTGGGCCCATCCACCGAATTGGTCTCGGTCAGTAGCCTCCGTGTCAAATTTCCAGGATTGCAATCAAGGCTGATGTCGGCGAACCGCACCGCAAGTCAGGTATAAAGCTTAAAGCCGCTCTTCCAGCGGCGTTCCTGGAAAGCTACATGGAAATCACGATCAGCCGCTAGACGTCGCGCCCAATGGCTTTCCATCTCGAGAAAAACGCCGACCGCTTAAATGAAGCGCAGGCGGCGGCTTACCAGCCCCCGGGAGGGTGAGAGCAAAATCCCGATGAAGGAGAACGAGACCTGAATTCAAGATGGCGGCAGTAGGCCCGGCGAGGTCAGCCACTTGTTGAGCTCCCCAGCAACATCGATCTGGCGGGCTTTTCGCAGAAGCTCCGCGCGGCGGACGCCAGCGGGCATCCCGTTGGCCTGTAGGCGGAGATTGATCGCCTCTTGCGCAAGGCGGTATTCGAATGTCAAGGATTGTCGTGGGGACCGTTGAGCCGGCATGTATGACGCTCCGCTGCGGGGTTGAGCGGGAGCGCAACTTGCGTTCACACCACCGATAGATGCTATGGGCCGCTCGATGGTCGTGGGACAGTGCGCCTTTATCTGCCGGATAGCGAGCGCTTTGTTCGGTTCCTGGCAGCAACTATCCGCATCCACTGGCGCCTTGTGCGGTCTGCCCTCCCATCCAATACCGTGCCAGCCAGATGAAGAGCACGCTTTCGTTGGCGCACCACTCGACAACCTTTGGCATCATCGTTCGTCATCTCACAGGCTCTCTCAATTGGCGCGCATGTTCGGAAGCGAGACTCAGCAACCGCGGCAAATATTCTTGAGCTTCGCGGCGGTTCGGGCTTCTTCCGCACGAAATGGATCTTTGTAACCTGACGATGGGTCGATGCCGGCTTCATCGGGCTTCCTGGTTCTTGGAGGAAATGCCGCATCGTAACAGGAAAGGCGCGCGCTGGTACTTTCGATCGCACGGCAGTTCGGCTCGGCGGCAAAAGCTGTTGGCGTGAATGTGCCCAGTGCGAATGCCAGCAAGAGCGCCGCGGTCCATGTGCCTGTTCGAACCATCCTCATGCTGAACACTCCATAGCTATTTGGTTTTACTCGCCCAGGTGGGACGCTCGCCGGTCCAGGCCGGAAGAGCATCCCATTCGGACCAACGCATCCGGCGCTCCTCACCTCCGACCCTCACGAAAACAAAGGGCGCATCGTCCCGGCCAGTCTTCGAACCAACGAAGATTGCCGGAACCCCGTAGGCATCCCTGATGATCGCCGTGTTTGCCATTTTGGGCTCCCGTTAGCTTGAACTGGCTCAACGCCGCGGTTTGCAGTTCTGACGCATGGTGATTGAACCGACTTGCCGCTACAAAATGGCCGTCACCGCAATCAGCAGCACGAGAAAGACCGGCACCAACAAAGGTGGTACGAGCCACTCACGAATGTCGAATTTGTCGAAATCTGACATCTGACCGCCTTCTCTTGGGTTGAGGCGGGAGCGCGAAGCTCTCAGTCACCGATAACGGCCACGTAGCGCACGGTGATGCGAACTGTGTAGCAGTCTTCTAATCAGTTAGCGAGATCAATCTCAGCCGCCTGGCACCCAATCGCCCAAGGCGATCACTCTACACAAGTTCATCAGTCCACACCTTGAAGCTGACGAGCGTGTTGGGTCCGAAAGTCTGGGCAATCGGAACATCCGCCGCATCGCGGCCTTGTGCAATCAGGACGCGCCCAATTCGCGGAGTGTTGTTGCGTGCATCGAATGTGTACCAGCGACCGCCAAGATAGGCTTCGAACCAGCCTGCAAAGTCTCCGGGGGCGTGGGGCGGCGGGATGCCGATGTCGCCGAGATAGCCGGTGCAATAGCGCGCTGGAATGTTCAAGCAACGGCAGAATGCAATGGCAAGATGCGCATAGTCGCGACAGACGCCCTTGCCCTCGTTGAATACGTCCCAAGCCGTCATGGTGGCCCGCGCATGCTGGTAGCCGAATGCGATGTGATTGTGCACGAAATCGCAGATCGCCTGGACCCGTGACCAACCCGGCGCCACGTTCTCGAACAGCTTCCATGCGATGTCAGAAAGCCGATCGGTTTCGCAGTAGCGGCTGCCAAGCAGATAGACGATGGTATCAGGTGGCAGATCCTGCACCGCGCATTGCGTGGCGGAAGGCACAATGACATCAGGCAGCCCGCTATCGCGCACTGTGCCGTTGGCGGAAAGACGCATGCGGCCGGCGGGCGCGACAAATCGATTGCACCAGTTTCCAAAGCCGTCGCGGTAGGGCGAGATCGGCACGGGAGGCTCGGTGATGAGATAATCCGGCACGATGATGTCGGATGCCCGGGTGAAATGCATACCGACGACAGCAATCAATGGTGTGACTTGCTGGAATTCGTAGGTCATCTCGAAGCCAACCTGTATTTTCATGTTCAGGGCCTGCCTCGACTGCATTGACTCGAAATGGCTGCGGGGACGATCGCGTTGGCAACGGCGGCCGGCGGTCCGCTACTTCAAACTAGAGGCCTCCTTGGTGATGGCCGAGATTGAACTGCCAGACTTGCGAACGACGTTGGTAAATTGCTCATCCGATAGCTTGAGCCGCCTGCGCAGGATCCTGACCTGCACTTTATCTCTTAAATCCAGCGAATTGCGGAAATGGGTCGGCTTTGGTCTGTTCATATGTTTCTTTCGCGATGAGGGGATGGACTAGATCGCGCGACCAGGCGGGCGTTACGCCGCTCCTGCTGCGACGGCGACTGTCCGCTGCTCACGAAGATTTTGTCTCCGTCAAGCCAACATTCGCCAGGGAGCGACGTTCCTCCGTTTTTAGGATTATCTGGTCGTGAGCGGAGGGGCAGATACGCACGAGCCAGCTCAACGACGCGGAGCCCCGTAAGTCGGCGGCGGTGCCTGCACCGTCGGCGCAGCGGCGGCGAACAGCTCATCCTTGCTGCCGGTCAGCGGCGGATAGATGCGCTTGCGGTTGATGATGTTCTTGGTCGCCTTCGCAGCCTGACCGGTCGCCTTGACCTCGCGATCCCAGCCCTCGGTATAGAGCGCGCCCCAGCCGCCGAGATCGAGCACGGTCACGTACCAGTCGATCCGCAGCGGCAACATCGGCAGGCCGGCGAGATCGGCGACCACGTTGTGGCCGGCGAAACGACCCATGGGACGCGCGAACTGGCAGGACATCACGGTCGGATGCAGCCCGTCGACCACGCTGGAGGCGACGTCGCCGGCCGCGAACACGCCACCGACATCGGCAACCCGCATGAAGGGATCGACCAGCAGGCGCCCGAGCCGGTCGCGGGCGTCCGGAAAGCGCGCCGCCAGAGGGCTCGCACGCATCCCGGCACACCAGATCACCGTCTGCGCCGGAATGAACTCGCCGGAGCTCAAGCGAATGCCGGCGGCCTCGACCGAGACGACGCGCACGCCGAGACGCGTCTCGACGTCGAGCGCGGCCAACGCCGTCTCGATGATGGGACGCGCCAGCGCGCCGATGGTGGCGCCGACCGCGGGATTGGGATCGACCAGGATGATGCGGCGGCTGCCGGCGATGCCTGCCCGCGCCAGCCTGTCGGGCATCTCGGCTGCGACCTCGATGCCGGTAAAGCCGGCACCGACCACCACGACGGTCGACCGCCCCGGCGCGGGCGCGCTGCGGCCGAGCGAGGCGAGATGGTCCTCGAGGCGGAGCGCCGCAACATAGGTATCGACATCGAAGGCGTGCTCGGCGAGGCCTGGTATGTCGGGACGCATCACCTCGCTGCCGAGCGCCAGCACCAGGCGGTCATAGGCCAGCGTCCGCTCGCCGCTGCTCGTGACCAGCGAAATCTCGCGCCAGACCGGATCGATGGCTTCGACCTCGCCGATCTCGTGACGGACACCGACGGGATCGAGCAGCTTCGGCAACGGTATCGCGACCTCGCGGAGATCGACCTCGTAATTGCGCACCCGGATGTTGTGATAGGGATTGCGATCGATCACGCAGATCTCGATGTCGCTGACAGCACCGATCTCGTCGCGCTTGCGCGCGGCACCGATGGCCGCCCACAGGCCTGCAAATCCGGCGCCGAGCACGACGATACGCGCCATGTCCGTTGACTGCACTTTCCCAATGGAACGACGAGCGAACAACAAGCGATCGAGCGGTCTACCCGCACAGGTAGATATAGCTCATCGCCGCCAACGGGCCAACCGTGATCCGCAGAACGAAACCGGTGCGCCTCACGCCTCGCGCAATTCCGACGGTGTCGCGCCAAAGCGCTTGCGGAATGCACGGTTGAAATAGGACAAATCGGAAAAGCCCGAGGAATGTGCGATGTCGCTGATCTTGCGCGTCCTGGCGCGGGGATCGCCGAGCAGCTTGCGTGCCTGCAGCAGGCGCTGCTCCAGCACGAATTCGGTGAAGGTCGTGCCGGCCTGCTCGAACAGGCGTTGCGCCTGGCGCGGGCTGAGGCCCGAGCGCGTCGCGACCTCGGACAGGCAGAGATCGTTGCGGCCGAGCGCGGCCATCACATCGGCGCGCATGAGGTCGAGGCGCGCCGCCGCATGGCCGCGGCCGCGCGCAAGGCTGGCATGCTCGGCATCGGTGCCGAGCAGGAGGCCGACGAGATCGACCATATGCTGCGCGGTCAGGCGCTGGCCCACCGCGTCGAGATGCGGCGCGTGATTGGCAGCGAGCGCGTGGTAGCGGAAGATGGTCTCTGCGACGGCACCGTCGCTGAGCACTTGCGACAGCTTGTCCTCGGCACGCGGACTGATGTCGAGCAACGCGCGGCGCGGCATGCGGATGGTGGTGAAGCGGTTTTCATCGGTGTGACCGACGGTGCCGGTGATGCTCATGTCGACGAGCACCATTTGCGCGGGCGCAAGCTCCACGGTGTGGCCGTTCTGCCCGACACGCACGAGGCCGGCATGTGCGGCGATCAGCACGAGGTCGTCGCTGCCGTCGGCAAGGTGGCTCTGGGTGCGGGAATATTGCGCGGAGGCGCCTTCCGGAATGGCGAGCGCGATGTTGTCGACCACGCTGATCTGGAGCCGGCAATCGATGCTGTCGCCATGACTCGGCCCGATATCGAGGCCGCAGGCCCCGAAAGCCCGCTCGCGCCAATGTTCGAACGCAGGGCCGTGCGGCAGTCCCGTGTATTGGTGAACGAAGATGCCGGACGTTTTCGCTGCATCCATCTGATTTCTAGCCCCTCTCCGGCGTCACGATCGGCGGCGCCGACTGCAAATTCCGGGGATTTGACGCCGCAAATTGCGGCGAGGTTCAAATCGGGGGCGGATTCAGGCAGACTTGTCGGGATGCGACGGCGAAGCGGACCCTGACGACAGGGTCGTAGCCCGCATGAACGGCACCTATTTCTTCGCGGGCGCCTGCGGCTGGGACGGCGGCACGGTCTCGATCAGCTTGCCGGAAAACACCGGGGCCGAGGTCGGCCGGCCGTCGGGCGAGCCGCCGGCCTGCTCGACGGTGACCGCGTAGGTCGCGCCGTTGACGACGTCGGCATCATAGGAGGCGAGCAGCGGACGCGCGGTGAATTCGCCCGCGCCGATCACGCCGAGCGAGCGCGGGCGCGGCAGCTTGTCGGAGATCAGCCAGAGCTCGAAGCTCTTGCCGGGCTCCGGCGTCGCGCCGACCTTGCGCACCGTGAAATTCCGCGTCGCGCCGTCGATGGTGAGGATGAAGGCGGGGCCACCGCCCTGGCCCTGCAGCAGCGCGACATATTGCGCCGCGGCGGCGAGCGGTGCGGCCGGTGTCTTCACTTCCACCGTCTGGATGCGCGGCGCCGGACGTAAAGCCCCCGGCAGCGCGTCGGGCAGGAAGATCTGAAGCGATAGCGTCACCAGCAGCGCAGCCGCGAGCGCACCGACCGCGGATGCGATCGAGCGCCAGCGCTTCACGCGGCCCTCGAGACGGATCACGTTGGTGTCGTCGGCGATGGGCACCTGCGGCGTCCGGACGACCTCAGGATCGGGCGCATGGACCTGCGGCATGAACACCGGCGCGATGTCGGGTATCACATCGGATCCGGAGCGCATCGGCTCGGGCTGCTCTGCTTCGGGAGGCTGCGGCTCCGGTTGCGGTCCCTGCTCCAGCGGCGCTTCCGGCGGCGCGGCCTCGACGGGCGGGATTGGCGGCGGTACGATTTCGGCCAGAACAGGCGGCTGCTGCGCAAGCGCCGTGCGCGCGATCTCGGACCTGATGTTCTCCCACACGATCGGACGCGGCTCGACCGAGCCGACCATCTGGTTGAGGGCGCCGAGCCGATAGGCCCAGGCCTGCACGATGTCGGCGAACGCCGGGTCCACCGCCATCATGGTCTCGACCTGCGCGCGCTCATCGGCCTCGAGGGTGCCGAGCGCATATTCCGCGGCGAGCGCGATATGGTCCTCCGAGTAGGCCATCACATGCAGTCCAGAACCACCCTCACAGTATAAACCCTCATAGTCCGAGGCACTCCCGGATATCCAACATGCTGCGCCGGAGCCACGTCTTCACCGTGTTGACGGGAGCGGCGAATTTCTCCGCCAATTGCTCGCGGCTCCAGCCGTTGTAATAGGCGAGAAGCACGAGCCGCTGACGGTCCGGCTCGAGCCGGCCGACGCATTCCAGCAGCCGCTTCAACTCTTCGGTCATCTCCCGGCGCGCCAGCGGATCGGGGCTGTCGGCCGCGACCTCCATCGCCTGAGGCTCTTCCTCGATCGAGACCTCAGACTTCTTGCGCACGATGTCGATCGCACGGTTGCGCGCAATCGAGGCCATCCACGTGATCGGCGACGACAGCGCCGGATTGAACCCGCCGGCACCGTTCCAGATCTTGACGTAGGTCTCCTGAATGACCTCCTCTGCGAGATCCTGTCGGCGCAAGATACGGAGCACGACGCCATAGAGTTTCGCGCGCGTGGCGGCGTAGAGGCGCTCGAACGCAGCCTGATCGCCCTTCGCCACCGCCTCGATCAACCCGACCAGCTCTGCTGGCGTCAGCATTCAGCCCCCCGACACGCGGGCCATCGCGTTCCGCGCAGGCCCCGGCACTTCGCTACCATAGCGCGCGGCCAAGCCGTCCACCAAGGGGTGCGGCGCCGCACTGTGGATAGCACATGCGAAAACCCGGACCTTGCGGGTCCGGGTTTGGCAATAATTCCAGGATGGTCTGGCGGCTAGCGGCTCAGGCGACGGCGCCGATGCGGGCGCGCATCAGGCCGATGCTGTCGAGATCGGCCTGCTCGCGGGCATTTTCCTCGGCGCGCTCGCGGGCCTGGTCGCGCTCGTCCAGGAGCTCGACCTTCTTGAGCTCCTCGAAGGCCTCGGCCAGCGCGGCCTTGGCTTCGTCGAGCTGGCCCTTGAGCTCGTCCGCCGAGCGGGTCAGGTTCTCGCGGCGCTGAATGGCGGCCTTGGCATAGGTCGGATAGGCGAAGTGCGAGGGATCGTTGATCCCGGCTCGCTCCTGCTCGGTCGTGATCTCGCGCTCGAGATCGGTCGACATCCGCTGGAAGTCGGCGATCATGGTCTCGATCTGGGTGACCCGGCGGCGCTTCTCATCGACCTGAAACTTCTTCAGGCGGATGAGGGTATCTCGTGACTTCATCGACTCGTACTCCCCAGAAGTCCCCTCGCTGCACGTGGGACGTCACCGGTCTCCCCACAGGCCCAACAGGGGCCAAGACCGGCTCTGCTACTCTGTGGGATGGGATGATGACCTGACAAAGTTAGCGTTCCGTTTCCAAATTACCGAGGATTTGCGCCAATTGGCGATACCCGTCCGCCAGAGACGCATTTTCGTCCTTGCGCTGGCGCAGGAACGCCTCGAGCGGTTCGTGCAGGCGGATCGCCTCGTCGACCTCGGGGCTGGAGCCGGCCCGGTAGGCGCCGAGCCGGATCAATTCCTCCATGTCGGCATAGGTCGCCATCACCGCCCGCGCCTTCTGGATGGTCGGCCAGAACTGCGGGTCGGCCGATTTCGGCATGGTGCGGGAGACGGATTTGAGGATGTTGATGGCGGGGTAGCGGCCGCGCTCGGCGATCGAGCGCTGCATCACGATGTGGCCGTCGAGGATGCCGCGGACGGCATCCGCAATCGGCTCATTATGGTCGTCGCCGTCGACCAGCACCGTGAAGATCGCGGTGATGGCGCCCTCCCCCAGGCCCGGTCCGGCGCGCTCCAGCAGCTTCGGCAGCTCGGTGAAGACGGTCGGCGTGTAGCCCTTGGCCGTCGGCGGCTCGCCGGCGGACAGGCCGATCTCGCGCTGGGCCATGGCAAAGCGCGTCACCGAGTCCATCAGGCAGAGCACGTCCTGATCCTCGTCGCGGAAATATTCGGCGACCGCGAGCGTGAGATACGCCGCCTGGCGGCGCATCAGCGCCGGCTCGTCGGAGGTTGCGACCACCACGACCGAACGCGCGAGGCCCTCCTCGCCGAGGTCGTCCTGGAGGAATTCCTGAACCTCGCGGCCGCGTTCGCCGATCAGCCCGATGACGCTGACCGCGGCATCGACGTTGCGCGCGAGCATCGACAGCAGCACCGATTTGCCGACGCCGGACCCTGCGAAGATGCCCATGCGCTGGCCGCGGCAGCAGGTGAGGAAGGTGTTCATCGCGCGCACGCCGAGATCGAGCGGGGCGCCGACACGCTTGCGCGAATGCGCCGGGGGCGGCGCATTGCGGAACGGCATCGGCGAGGCGCCCTGCGGCAGCGGTCCCTTGCCGTCGATCGGCTCGCCCAGCGCGTTGACGACGCGGCCGAGCCAGGCCGACGACGGCCGCACCAGATTGGCGGCATTGGCGATGACGGCCTTGCAGCCGCGACGCACGCCGTCGAGGCCGGCGAACGGCATCACGACAGCATTGTTGCCGGAGAAGCCGATCACCTCGCAGGGAATCGAACGGTTGGCGCCGGTCTCGATCACCAGCCGCGCGCCGACCGACATCGCATGAATCGGGCCGGCCACCTCGACCATCAGGCCGCGGACACCGACGACGCGGCCATAGATATTGATGCCGTCGATGTCGCCGATCTGTTCGGCAAGCGCCTTCATAAGAGAGCCTTCATTAAGGACCGCGCCTTGGTCATCCCCAGGGTCGCCCTTTGCGATCCCCGGGACTTCACGGTGAAAACCTTAAGTTTCGCCATATTTCTGAACGGCGCTTAACTTCGTGTTTACCCGCATCATTAATCATTGCGTCACTGTCTTTGTGACTGAGCGTGACTCCCCTTCAGAAGAAGGCTGAGTCGCGGGAGTCGGTTAGGCCCGTCTCTTAAAGTGGAACTTGAACTGAGCTGGGTGACGAAAGCTGCTTCGCGCACAGGACCTTAGGGCGATTCGACAAAAATTGCACCCGGGGGACTTGCGTTCCAGAATCAGGATTTGTTAACCATCTGTTGTCAGGATCCGAATCAGTTGTTCAAAGGCGTTTTGTTGAGTGCCGCGAATGCGGCCGACCTGACGCCCAGGAGCGGCGACTATGGGGAACTGGCATGCGCGTTTTGCTGATTGAAGATGACAGCGCCGTCGCGCAGTCGATCGAGCTGATGCTGAAGTCTGAGAGCTTCAACGTCTACACGACCGATTTGGGGGAAGAAGGCGTCGATCTCGGTAAATTATACGATTACGACATTATCCTTCTCGACCTCAACCTGCCCGACATGTCCGGCTACGACGTGCTCAAGCAGCTTCGGGTCTCCAAGATCAAGACACCCATCCTGATCCTCTCCGGCCTCGCCGGCATCGAGGACAAGGTCAAGGGTCTCGGCGTCGGCGCCGACGACTACATGACCAAGCCCTTCCACAAGGACGAGCTGGTGGCCCGCATCCACGCGATCGTGCGCCGCTCCAAGGGTCACGCCCAGTCGGTCATCCAGACCGGCGACCTCGTCGTCAACCTCGACACCAAGACGGTGGAAGTCGGCGGCCAGCGCGTGCATCTGACCGGCAAGGAATACCAGATGCTGGAGCTGCTCTCGCTCCGCAAGGGCACGACCCTGACCAAGGAAATGTTCCTCAACCATCTCTATGGCGGCATGGACGAGCCCGAGCTGAAGATCATCGACGTCTTCATCTGCAAGCTCCGCAAGAAGCTGGCCAACGCTTCCGAGGGACGCAACTTCATCGAGACCGTGTGGGGCCGCGGCTACGTGCTGCGCGAGCCGCACGAGCACGAAGAGCGCATTCCCGCCTGATCTTCTGGGTTTACGTCGCGGGCCCCTTTCGGGCTCGCTCCTCCCAGCCTGGACCCCGCCGCAAATGGCGGGGTTTTGTTTTTTGGGGACGTGAAGGCGGCTTCGTCGCCGTCCCGCCATTGAACCGCTATGCTTCCCCCGCCGACGAATGGTCGCTGCACGATGGGGGAACGATGATCCTGCAATCACTGGCCGGCCTGCCCGCCTTCCTGGTCTATTTCTGCACCGGGCTGATCGCGATCGTGGCGTATCTGTTCGTCTATACCCGCATCACCGCGCATAACGAGTTCCAGCTGATCCGCGACAACGAGCCCGCCGCGGCGATCGCGCTCGGCCTCAGCCTGCTCGGCTTCGTGGCGCCGCTGGTCAGCGCCATCGCGCATTCGGCCAATGTGCTGGACTGCCTGATCTGGGCGACGATCGCGCTGGTCGTGCAGATCATCGTGTTCTTTCTCGTGAGAGTGCCGGTGCCGAAGCTGTCGGAGCGGATCGCCGCCGGCGAGCTTGCGCCCGCGATCTGGCTCGGGCTGTCCTCGCTCGCCGCGGGCCTGCTCAACGCCGCCAGCATGATCTATTGAGATGGCCGACAAACCGTCCAAACAGCAGTTCGGCAAGCGTCGGCCACGCCTGCCGCAGCCATTGCCGCTGCCGACCAAAGAGCCGACGAAGCGCTCAGGCCATGTCGCCCTGCTGGTGATGGGCACGCTCGCGGTCGGCACCACCGCCTACACGATGATGCCGCGGCAGAATTGCGAGCCCACACCCGGCGCCGTGCCGGGGCAGACGACCACGACCTGCACAAGCAGCAGCGGCAGCAGCTCGTCAGGCGGCAGCAGCTCGCGCTGGTCGTCGCGGTCGAGCTTCTTCAGCAGCGATTCTTCGAGCCATTCTTCGGCGGGAACGTCGTCGTCCGATTCCGGCCACAGCGGCGTCAGCCGCGGCGGCTTCGGCTCGTTCGGCCATGGCTTCTCTGGCGGCGGTTGATCCATGCAGCGCATCAATTGCCTGGAGCGCGACGACTGGCGGGAGACCGCGGCGCAATGCGGCTTCGTCTTCCACACCATCGACGGCGAACGCTATTGGGACGAGCGCGCTTATTACGGCTTCACGCTCGACGAGATCGAGCGCGGCATCGAGACGCCGACCGCCGAGATCGAGGCGATGTGCCTGGAGCTTGCCGGCCGCGTCATCGGCGAGGAGCGGTACCTGCGGCGCTTGCAGATTCCGGAAGCGTTCTGGAGCCTGATCGCCGAGAGCTGGCAGCGCGACGACCGCAGCCTCTATGGCCGGCTCGATTTGAAATTCGACGGCAAGTCGCCGGCAAAACTGCTCGAATACAACGCGGATACGCCGACCTCGATCTTCGAGGCCGCGGTGTTTCAATGGACCTGGCTCGAGCAGGCGATCGAGCGCCGCATCGTCCCTGTTCGCGCCGATCAGTTCAACTCCATCCATGAGCGGTTGATCGCGGCGTGGAAGGAGATCGCCGCGGGCCGTCATGTCCATCTCACCGGCACCACCGACAACTCGGAAGACGCCGGCACGCTCGCTTATCTCGAGGACACCGCGCGCCAGGCCGGCCTCTCGACCAGGTTGCTCGACATCGAAGAGGTCGGCTGGCGCGATGAGCCTGGCGGCTTCGTCGATCTCGACGAGGCCGACATCGCACTCGCCTTCAAGCTCTATCCCTGGGAATGGATGTTCCAGGATTCCTTCGGCGCGAAGCTGAAGGAGGCGCCGACGCGCTGGATCGAGCCGCCGTGGAAAGCGGTGCTCTCCAACAAGGGCATTTTGCCGCTGCTGTGGGAGATGTTTCCGAACCATCCCCATCTGCTGCCGGCGTTCTTCGAGGACGACGCGCGGGCAGCGGAGCTCGGAACGTCGTATGTCCGCAAGCCGCTGCTGTCGCGCGAAGGCGCCAACGTCACGATCGTGTCAGGCGGCGTATCGCTGGACGAGCAGGAAGGTCCCTACGGCGCCGAAGGTTTCGTGCGCCAAGCGCTCTCGCCGCTGCCGAATTTTTCAGGCTTCTATCCGGTGGTGGGAAGCTGGCTGGTGAACCACGAGCCGTGCGGATTGTCGATCCGCGAGGACGAGAGCCCGATCACCGGCAACCGCTTGCGGTTTCTGCCGCATGCGATTTTGTGATTTGTCATTCCGGGGCGCGACAAAGTCGCGAGCCCGGAATCCATGGTCCCAGGCGGATCGAATGGCCCCGCGTCTAACCACCTGCCTTTTACGATGGCCTGTGGTTATGGATTCCGGGCTCGGCGCTGACGCGCCGCCCCGGAATGACGAAGCAGCTCACCTCGCCGCAGCAATCTTCAGCGGCTGCGGCATCAATCCGCCCATGGGGCGGCCGGAGCGTGCGGGGTTGAGCTGGTAGAGACCGCGGCGGTCGGTGATGGGACGGAACGCATCGGTGATGCCGACGACGGATTCGGCGGCGCCAAGCAGCAACGTGCCGTCGGCCTCCAGGCCCTTCGCCATCCGCTCGAAGATCACCGCCTTGGTGTCCTGGTCGAAATAGATCAGCACGTTGCGGCAGAAGATCACGTCGAACGTGCCGAGATGGGAGAAGTCCTGCAGCAGATTGAGCTGGCGGAACTGCACCATGGCGCGAATGTCGGCATTGAGCTGCCAGGTCTCGCCGGCTTGCGTGAAGTACTTCATCAGGTGCTGGATCGGCAGGCCACGCTGCACTTCGAACTGGCTGTAGATTCCGGCCTTGGATTTCTCCAGCACCTCCTGCGACAGATCGGTGGCGACGATCTCGATGCGCCAGCCGGCCAACGCTGCGCCCATCTCCTTCACGCACATCGCGATCGAATAGGGCTCCTGACCCGTCGACGACGCCGCCGACCAGATGCGCAAGCTCTTGCGCGCCGCGCGCGCCTTGATCAGGCCCGGCAGGATGGTGTCGCGCAAGTGATCGAAGGGAATCTTGTCGCGGTAGAAGAAGGTCTCGTTGGTGGTCATCGCTTCGACGACGTCGGTGGCAAGCCGGCCGTCGCCGTTCCTGATCTTCAGCACGAGATCGGGAATGCCTGACAGACTCGCCTTGCGCGCCAACGGCAAGAGCCGGCTCTCGACCAGATATTGCTTGTCAGGGGACAGATCGAGTCCGGAGCGCTCTTTCAGGAACTTACGCAGATAGTCGTAGTCAACCGGCGTCACGCGCGATCTCCCGCGAACAGGCGGTTGACCTTGGCGCCGATCTGGTTGAGCGGCAGGATCGCCGCGCAGATGCCGGCATTGGCCGCCGCGCCCGGCATGCCCCATACCACGCTGGAGGCTTCGTCCTGCGCGATGACGCTGCCGCCGGCGGCAACGATGTCCTTGCCGCCGCGCATACCGTCCGAGCCCATGCCGGTCAGGATCACGGAGAGGATGCTGCCGTGCCAGATGTCGATGGCGGAGGTGAAGAGCGGATCGACCGCGGGCTTGCAGAAATTGACGGCGGGGCCGTCGTCGAGCGCGATCACGGTGTCCGCGCCGCTGCGCACCACGCGCATGTGCTTGCCGCCGGGCGCAAGATAAATCCGTCCCGGCTTCACCGGCTCGCCGTCGACCGCCTCGGCTGCCGGCTTACGGCTCGAACGCGCCAGATGCTCGGCAAGAATAGTGGTGAAAGTCGGCGGCATGTGCTGGGTGATCAGCACCGGGAAGCGGTCGATCACCGGGCCGAGCTCGGTGACGAGCGCCATCAGCGCCTGCGGACCGCCGGTCGAGGAGCCGATCAGCAGCACCTTGGGCGCCTGAGGGGAGAACGGGCGCATGGTGAGCGCCCCTGACGACGCAGCAGGCACCGCCGGAACGGGCGCTGTGGGCCGCGCAACAGGACTACGCGGGGCCGGAGCCGGGCTTGCGGGCGCCAGCGGCGGGCTTGCGACCGCGGCCTTGCGACGCAGCCGCGCACCGAGATGGCGGATCTTCTGAATCAGGTCGTGATGAAAGATGTCGGCGGCCGACGCCTCGCGCGTCGATTCCGGCTTCGGAATGTAATCGGCGGCGCCGAGCGACAGTGCCTTGAAGCTGATCTCCGCGTTACGGCGGGTCAGCGTCGAAGCCATGATGATGACGAGATCGCGCTTCTTCGCCAGCAACTGCGGCAGCGCCGAGATGCCGTCGAGCTCGGGCATTTCGATGTCGAGCACGGCAACGTCGGGATTGATGCGTTCGATCTGGTTGACCGCTTCGAGGCCGGTGCGCAGCGAGGCAGCGACCTCCATGTCGTGCTCGGCACCGATCCAGCGCGAGATCAGACCGCGGATGACGACGGAGTCGTCGACGATCATCACCCGCAGCGGCCCCGCTTCGCGCGAGCCGGTCGTGGTCGAATTACCTGCGAACGCAACACTCATTACTCACCAACTCAGACTGAAAGGGTACAGTTGAAAACGAGCGCCGAAGCATCCTTCGGCCTCCGGCCGATCGCTCAGATAAGGCCGACTTCCTGGAATTTCGCCGTCACAATGTCCTTGTCGAACGGCTTCATGATGTATTCGTTGGCGCCGGCATGCAGTGCGCGCGCGATATGCGCGACGTCGTTCTCAGTGGTGCAGAACACGACCTTGGGCTGATCGCCGCCGGGCATGCGCCTGAGATGGCCGAGGAACTCGTAGCCGTCCATCACGGGCATGTTCCAGTCGAGCAGCACCGCATCGGGCAAGCCGCGCTTGCAAGCCTCCAGCGCCTTCTCACCGTCCTCGGCTTCGAGGATCTGGAAGTCGAGGCCCTCCAGGATCCGGCGCGCAACCTTGCGGATGACGCTGGAATCATCAACGACGAGACAAGTTCGCATGTGAACCTCTGCTTCCTCCCCCTTTGCGGGGGGCACTTCCAATTGCAAGTCCGTCGGCGACGATGCCGCCGTATCAGGCCGCCATCATCTCGGGCGCGAGCTCGAGGACGCGATCGACGTCGAGGACGACCATGAGCTGGCCGTCGAGGCGATGGACGCCGCCGGCGAGCTTGGCCATGCGGGGGTCGAGGTTGACGGGATTTTCTTCCATGCCGGCTTCCGGCAGGCGCAGCACCTCGCCGATCTGGTCGATCAGGAGGCCATAGGATTCGCCGCGGAGGTCAACGCCGACCGCCATCGGCACCTTGCCGTCCTCGGGCTGCGGCAGGCCGAGGCGGGCGCGCATGTCGACCACGGTGACGATGCGGCCGCGCAGATTGAGCACGCCCGCGATCTCGCGCGAGGACAAGGGCACGCGGGTGACGCGCTCGGGCATGAACACGTCCTGGACGCGGGAGATCGGCAGGCCGAACAGCTGGCCGCCGATCATCGCGGTGACGTATTCGACCATGGCGCCTTCGCCCACTTGCGTCTTCTTGTTCATCTGCTTCTCCTGATCCCTGTCCTGCCCTTACGCCGCTGCCCGGTTCAGCTCGGAGGCGCCGGCGGCACCCGCGGTCTGCTCCTTCAGCGCCGCGATCAGACCGGGACGGTCGAACTTGGCGACATAGTCGTGGAAGCCGGCCTGACGGCCGCGCTCGATCGCCGCCGGCGACACCAGCGCGGACAGGCCGATGATCGGCATCGAGCCCAGATTGTTGTCGGAGCGGATAACTTCCGCGAACTCGAACCCGTTCATGTCGGGCATCTCGATGTCGGTCAGGACCACGTCGAAGCTCTGCGCCCGCAGTGCCGCGAGGCCCTCCTGCGCGGTCGGCGCGGTGCGGACGCGGTAGCCGGCCGCCTTGAGCACGGGCGCCAGCATGTTGCGGAAGAAGGCGCTGTCGTCGACCAGCAGCACCGACTGCGAGTGCATCGACGGCTTCATCTCCTTGCGGGTGAACCAGTCGGCGAACGCCATCGGGAGGAAGTGGCCGACGTCGATCACCTCGGTGGCCTGGCCCTTGATCACGGCCGAGCCGAGGATGCCGGAGGCGGAGCCGCCGACCTCGATGTTGAGCCGTTCCTCGACGATGTCGATGATCTCGTCGACGACGAGGCCCATGGAGCGGCCGTCATCGGCGAACACCAGGATCGGCTGGGCGCCCTGGCTGGCAATGGTGACGCTCTCCATGGCGACGAGCGGCATCAGCTGCTCGCGGTATTGCACCATGTAGCGGCCGTTCGAGAACTCGATCTTGTCGGCGGGCAGCTCTTCCAGGCGCGTGACGAGGCCAAGCGGGACCGCCTTGGGCTGCGACGAGCCGGCGCGGAACACCAGCAGCGAAGTGGTCTGCTCGCCGCTTCCGATGTGATGCGCGCCGTTCTCGTCGCCCATGTCATGGGCCGAGGAGCCGGCGGCGCCGAGCGCCTTGGCAATACCGTTGGGGTCGATGATCATGATCACCGCGCCATCGCCCAGGATGGTGTTGCCGGAGAACATGTCGATGTGACGCAGCTTGGTCGACATCGGCTTCACCACGATCTCTTCGGTGTGGAACACGCCGTCGACGACGATGCCGAAGGTCTGGCTGCCGACTTGCGTGACCACGATGAAGCCGTTCTCGGGATCCGAGGCGGCGCCGTCGTCGATCTTGAGCAGCTTCTTCAGATGGATCAGCGGCAGCAGCTTGTTGCGCAGACGGAGGACCGCGGTGTCCTTGATGCGCTCGATGCGGTGCTCTGAGTTGGCGCGGGCCCGCACCAGCTCGACCACCGAGAGCTGCGGGATCGCAAAGCGGTCGCCGGCGGCTTCGACGATCAGGGCGGAGACGATGGCCAGCGTCAGCGGGATCTTGATGGTGACGGAGCTTCCCTCGCCGGCCACCGACTTGATGTCGATGGTGCCGCCGATCTGGTCGATATTGGTGCGCACCACGTCCATGCCGACGCCGCGGCCCGACACCGAGGTGATGGCGGCTGCGGTGGAGAAGCCGGGCGCGAAGATGAACTTGTGGATCTGGGCTTCGCTCATCTTTTCGAGCTCGGCCTCGGTGACCAACCCTGAGGAGATCGCCTTGGCCTTGATCTTCTCGGTGTTGAGGCCACGGCCGTTGTCGGCGATGCAGATGATGATGTGGCCGCCCTCGTGATAGGCGGACAGGCGGATGGTGCCCTGCTCGCCCTTGCCGGATGCGAGACGCTCGGCGGGGGTCTCCAGGCCATGATCGGCGGAGTTGCGCACCATGTGGGTGAGCGGGTCCTTGATCAAATCGAGCACCTGGCGGTCGAGCTCAGTGTCGGCGCCGTGCATCTCCAATTCGATCTGCTTGCCGAGTTCGCTCGACAGGTCGCGGACGATGCGGGGCAGCTTCTGCCAGGCATTGCCGATCGGCTGCATGCGCGTCTTCATGACGCCTTCCTGCAGCTCGGCGGTGACGTTGGACAGGCGCTGCAACGGCACCTTGAACTCGGTGTCCTCGTTGCGGCGGGAGATCTCCAGCAGCTGGTTGCGGGTCAGCACCAGCTCGGAGACCATGGTCATCAGATGCTCCAGCGTATCCACGTTGACGCGGATCGACTGGTTGGCGATGCGGTCGCCTTCGCTGGCGCCCTCGTCGGCCATCGACTTCTTCGGCGCGGCCTTCTCCTTGGCGGGCTTTGCGACTTCCTTGGCAACGGGCGCGGGCGCTTCAGCGGCCGGCGCGGGCTCGGCCTTGGCTTCAGGCTTGGCGACGGGCGCGGGCGTCGGCGCTTCGATCGCGGTCTCGCGGAAGGCGCGCTCGAGCTCGTCGAGCGAGACTTCGCCCGGACGCAGCGGGCGCTCCAGGGTCTGGTCGATCAGCGTGCCCGAGGTCAGGT
Organism: Bradyrhizobium ottawaense; assembly: GCF_002278135.3. Classification (NCBI taxonomy): domain Bacteria; kingdom Pseudomonadati; phylum Pseudomonadota; class Alphaproteobacteria; order Hyphomicrobiales; family Nitrobacteraceae; genus Bradyrhizobium; species Bradyrhizobium ottawaense. The sequence goes on from NZ_CP029425.2 coordinate 6,891,603, forward strand.
TTGCCGGCGCAGCAGCGGCAACCGGTGCTTCCGGCACCAGCGGCGGAGCTTCGGCAACGGGAGCGGCGGCAGCGCCCGCGGCCATTGCCGCCATGCCCTGCTCGACCATCGCTTCCAGCTTGTCGATGAGATCGCGGTCGGTCCCCTCGGGCTCGGCTTCGGTCGCCTCGAGGCCCGCGAGGATTTCCTTGATGCGGTCGATCGAGGACAGGATCACCGTCACCGCCTGCCCGGTCACCGGCATGCCGTCACGGAATTTGCCCATCAACGTCTCGCCGGCATGGGCCAGCGCTTCGAGCCGCGGCAATCCGAGGAAGCCGCAGGTGCCCTTGATGGTGTGGACCAGGCGGAAGATGTTATCCAGGATCTTGGCGTTGTTCGGCTCCTGTTCGAACTTCACCAACTGGTTGTCGACGGTGTCCAGGCTCTCGCTGGTCTCCGTCAAAAACTCCCGCAACAGATCATCCATGAAAACAGGCCTTCATACAGGGCGGGCACGCACGAATTGTGATGCGCCTATTCGGAATGGGGCCAGCTTCACCGCAAAGCGTTTAATATTGGTTGAGTATGTGCAAAAGAACGGAACCAACAAAGAGATAAGGCGCTCCGGACAAGCCGAAGCGCCTCGTAAAGTTTTGATTAAGATGCCGAGCGCTGCGCGCGTTTACGAAGCGGTAATGATGATGGCTTCGCCTTCCGGCTTGAGCGTCACGGTGAGCCCGCAGGCCTGCGCCAGCAGCCGCGTATAATAAGGCTGGATCGCATGCGCATCCGCGGCAGGGCCGCGCTCGCCGCTCAAGAGCTCGGAGATGTTCTGCGGCAGGCGCGCATTATGTCCGGTCGCGGTGATGCGAAAGCTCATCGTTTCGCCCTCGCCGATCGGGTCGATCGTCAGCATGCCGCCGCGCGGGATCGTGTGCTGGGACACGACCAGCATGTTGAGCAGCAGCTTGACGCGATTCTTCGGCAGCAGGAGCCGCGGCAGATTCCAGGTGATCGAGCACTTGCCATCCTCGATGTGGCCGCGCGCCATGGTCTGGGCATCGCCGAGATCGATTTGCGCCCCGGAGGAGCCGGCGGCGCCGAAGGCGAGACGGCAGAACTGCAGCCGGGCGGAGGCGGTCTTGGCGCTCTTGCGAATCAGGTCGAGCGCGAATTCGCGGTCTTCCGGCTTGGGATCGTCGTCGAGCACTTCGAGCCCGTTGACGATGGCGCCGACAGGGCTGATGAGATCGTGACAGACCCGCGAGCACAGCAGCGCTGCGAGTTCGAGCATATCGGGAGCAGTAGCGGTCGCGGGCGACGAGGCGTCAGACATATAAAGGGGTCCTGGAGGGTTCCTGAAATTGCACGGCGGACGCCGCGAATCACGCATGCTTGACGGATGCTTCGGGTTCTAACATTCGCCAGCCCGTGGCAGCTAGCTTGCGATAGGTTCGAAGCGGCCATAAAGGGGCTGCGGGCGAATCAACTGAGGGGGCGAGAGTTGCTGACGAATGAGGCACACAGGTGAGGATCATCGACGCCGAGGCCGCATCCCGGTTGATGGAGCCGCTCACCGCGCTGGTGGTGAAGGCGGGCGAGGCGATCCTCAGCGTCAACCGGGCGGCGATGCGGATCGACGGCAAGCAGGACGGCTCGCCGGTAACCGAGGCGGATCTCGCCGCCGACCACATCATCGCGGACGGCCTGGCCCAGCTTGCGGGCGACGTTCCGACCCTTTCGGAAGAGCGGACCCAGCTCGCCTCGCCCTCGTTTGATGGAAGCTTCTTCCTGATCGACCCGCTCGACGGCACCAAGGAGTTCGTCGCCGGTCGAGACGAGTTCACCGTCAATCTCGCTTTGGTGACATCAGGCGTGCCGCTGCTGGGCATCGTCAGCGCGCCTGCGCTCGGCCTGCTCTGGCGCGGCATCGTCGGCCGCGGCGCCGAGCGCGTGAGCTTTGACGGCGCGACCATCGGCGTGGCCGAGCCGATCCACACCCGCAAGCTGCCTGCGCAAGGCGAGCCCTGGATCGCGGCGGTGAGCCGCTCGCACGGCGATCCCAGGAGCGAAGCCTTCATCGACAGCAGGCCCAACGCCGTCAGACGGACCGTCGGCTCGGCCGTGAAATTCGGCCGGATCGCGGAAGGCAGCGCCGACATCTACCCCCGGTTCGGGCCCACCTGCGAATGGGACGTCGGGGCCGGCTCTGCGGTCGTAAACGCGGCCGGCGGCAAGGTGACCGACGGCAAGGGCGGCCAGCTCCGCTTCGGCGAACGGCACGCCAGCGGCTTCATCATCCCGGAGTTCATCGCCTGGGGCGACCCGCAGGCGGCAAGACTCTGGCAAGACTCTGAAGGCTGCTACTGACCGAGCTTGTCCTGAAGGGCCGGCCAGCGCTTGCCCACCTCATAGAGGAACCGCTCGGGATTGGCGGCGAAGGCGTCGCGGTTGGCTTCCCGGCTGAACAGATAGAGCCGCTGCGCCACGATCGCGAAGAAACGGGGATTGCCGGCGACGGTCACCCCTCGGGCGATGTCGGCGGGGTCGTAGCCGCCGAATTGCGGTCCATAGATTTCGGGATGGGCCAGGAAGGAGGCGCGGTTGCCCTCGTTGCGGAAGCGCCAGACCGCGCCCCAGAGGTTCGCCTCGAACTCCGCCGTGCCCTGCATGGCCGCCCCCGCGACGAAATAGGCGACGGGATCGAACCCTTCGATGGCGACGCCGGTGAAGCGGTTGACGACGACCCGCTCGGTGGTGGCAGCCCCGGCCGGCGTGACCGGGCCGGTGAGCCATACGCCCGACAGCAGGCAGACGAGGAGGCCGATCAAGGCAATTCCGGGGCGCAAAGGGCTATCTTCCTGCCGTTGTGCCGTCATAGTTGCTGCGGATAACATCCGAGTCGAGGGGACATCCGGCGCAACCTAGAGCCTCGCCTGTTGGCGTCAGGTTAAGGAAGCGACCGGTTTCGGTACCAGGGGTTCTTTTATGACTTTCGCATCACGCCTTGCTGCGCTCGCGCTTGCCGCGATGGTCGGCTGGATCGTGCCGGCCTCCGCCCAGCAGGCGCCGCCGCCCAATCTGCCGCCGCCGCAGCGGACCCCGACGCCCAGCACCTATGGGCCGGACGAGCTCGTCGGCGCCGGACACCGTTTCTTCGGCAACGTCTCGCGCGGGCTCGCCTCGATCATCGAGAAGGCGATCAGCCAATGGGGTCTGCCCAACGGCTATATCCTGGGTGAGGAAGGTTCCGGCGCGTTCGTCGCCGGCCTGCGCTACGGCGAAGGCACGCTCTACACCAAGAATGCCGGGGATCTGCGCGTCTACTGGCAGGGCCCCTCGCTCGGCTTCGACTGGGGCGGCGACGGCGCGCGCACCATGACGCTGGTCTATAACCTGCCCGCCACCAACGCGATCTACCAGCGCTTTGCCGGCCTCGACGGCTCGGCCTACATCATCGGCGGCTTCGGCATGACGGCGCTCACCGCCAACAACATCGTGCTGGTGCCGATCCGCTCCGGGCTCGGCCTCAGGCTCGGCGCCAATATCGGCTACCTCAAATACACGCCGCGTGCGACCTGGAACCCATTCTAGGGTTTTCCTCTCCCATCGGGCTTACGGATCAAGGTTAACGACAGGCCGGGGCTGGCTTTTTGCCGGGTCGCCATGGCATGGTCGTTGGTGAATTTTTCCTTAAGCTTGGGAGTTCTGCCCCATGGTCGAACCGATCATGTACCTGGCGATCGGTTTCCTGCTTTCGATGCTGTGCGGGCTCGCGATCGTGCCGCTGGTGCATAACCGCGCCGTGCGCCTGACCACGCGCCGGCTGGAGGCCGCAACGCCGCTGTCGATGGCCGAGATCCAGGCCGACAAGGACCAGCTCCGCGCTGAATTCGCCATGTCGGCGCGGCGGCTCGAGATGAGCGTCGATCAGCTCAAGAACAAGACCACCAGCCAGCTCGCCGAGCTCGGCAAGAAGAGCGACGCCATCAACCGCATGAAGATCGAGCTTGGCGAGAAGAACGCCACGATCTTCGCGCTGGAGGCGCGCGAAAAGGCGGTGAAGGAGCAGCTCCGCGCCACCGAAGAGGAATTCAACGCCAAGACCGAAGCCCTGCGCGCCGCCGAGAACGCGCTGACCGACAAGCAGAACGAGCTCGCCAAGATCAACTCCGAACTGTCCGACCGCTCGATGATGGCGGAGAGCCGCCAGGTCGAGCTGGTCGCGGTGCGCGCCCAGATCGAGGAATTGAAGAACCGCGTCGGCGATGCCGAGAAGGAATTTGCCGCCACCCAAGCCCGCCTCGCCCAGGAGCGCACCGAATCCGAGACCGCCTCGCGCGAGCTCGGCGATGCCCGCGGCCGGGTCGAGAATCTGAGCCAGCGCGTCACCGAGCTCGATCGCCAGCTGATCGGACAGGTGAAGGAAGCCGAGATGCTGTCGAGCCGCGTCGCCGACCTCGAGGGACGGCTCGCCACGCAGGGCAAGCTGCTCGCCGAGCGCGACTATGAGAACAACCAGCTCCGCCAGGCCAATGAAGGCGCCGAACGCACCGTCAAGGAGCTGCGCGTCGAGATCGCGGCCTTGAGCGGCGGCAAGTCGTCGGCCGCCATGGAAGCGCTGCGCGCGGAAAAGACTGCGCTGGAGGAACAGCTGCGCACCGCCCGCGACGAGCGCGCCAAACTCCAGCGCGACATCAACGCGATCCAGCAGCAGGCGGAAAGCTCCTGGGCGACCGAGCGCATGGAGAACGCGCTGCTCCGCGAGCGCATCAACGACATCGCCGCCGAGGTGGCAAAACTCGCGATGCAGCTCGAAGGCCCGAACTCCCCGATCGAGGCGTTGCTGGCGGCCGAGGCCGGCCAGCCGCCGAAGCCGGCGCCGCGCCCGGCCAACGACGCCGCGACCAATGGCGCGCCGAGCCTGCCCGAAGGCGGCGGAACGCTGGCCGAGCGCATCCGGGCGCTGCAGGCCCACGCCTCCCGGGCCCGCCAGCAGGGCGCGTAAGCAGCCCGAAATCCGGTCTCCCTTGCGAATTGCGCGACCGGGCCAAGGTTTTCCGCCCCCCGCGGCGCCTGGAAACTTGACACCTTAAGCCCGCACTTCTAAATCGCGGGCTCCGATGCGCCGGCCGGCCGAACAGGTCCGGCCGTCTGCATGATGGTCCCGGGCGCATAGCTCAGCGGGAGAGCGTTCCCTTCACACGGGAGAGGTCCAAGGTTCGATCCCTTGTGCGCCCACCATTTCAAACCTGAATTCAATGATTTAGTCGCTGGCTTCCCCTGTAATGTGCCCCAAAAAAGCGGGGGCACAATAGGGGCACATCGGCTCCTACCTTGGTCAGTCGTTTCCGAGAAGCCAACCATCCAAGAGCAGACGGCAGGCGCGTTATTGCCGAGCATGTTTTCGTAAAGAGCATGCGATGCTGCTCTAGACTTGCGAGCAACAGCGACGACGCGCGTGAAGGCTTTGGTCTAGTCCGCAGCGCATGAAAGCGCCGCTCGCGATCATCGCGGATTCGATGGCAATTCCCGCCGAACATGGACTGCGGAGGTCTAGGTGGTTACAATTATGGGTTGACTCGTCTGGGGGCAGACGGGCGTACGAACAAGGGGGTAGGCCGTCTGTCGACCATCACCGCGACTGATCTCACGTCCGCGCTGACAGGGAATCCGGAAGCACTCGACGTTCACCTCATGTTGGTGGAGCGCGACGTCCTCATCGAGGGTCATTCGGTCAAGATCCACTGTCATTGCCTCACAGTGGATGGAAACGGCCGCGTCCAGCCGCACCGGCTGGCGGAGTTCATGCGGAACGCCGTAGTCGACTATGCGATACCGCGCTCGAAGCTCGCTGCAGCGAAAGCGCGCGACGCCAAGTACAATAGCACCGAGGCGGTCGCCGAACTCGTCGAGCGCGCCAAGCGGTCGTTCACCGATTTGGCGAAGACCGGAGAGGGCGGCGAGATGCTGCTGTTCTTATTGGCCGAGCGCTTCCTCAAGCTGCCTCAGATTCTGTGCAAGATGGATCTCAAGACAGACACGCGCCTACACTACCATGGAGCCGATGGGGTGTACGCTGGCGTGATGCCGGAAGGCATCCCGAAGCTCTACTGGGGTGAATCCAAAATCTACAAGGACGCGGGAGCCGCGATCCGCGACTGCCTCGCCTCACTCGCTCCCTTCCTCATTGAACCAGAACACGAGGAAACCGACAGGGAACGCGATCTGGTGCTCCTGAGCGACAAGGCCGACCTCAGTGATGCGACGCTCACCGACGCGCTGAAGAAGTATTTTGACAAGTCGTCGGTGATGTCCAAGCGGGTCCAATACTGCGGCGTGGCCCTGGTGGGCTTCGACGCGCCGTTCTATCCGAAAGATGACGTAAAGGCGATCGCGGAGGAGATCGTTGAGGCCTCACGCGCGGAACTGGCCGTTTGGAGCAAAAGGATCGGCGAGCGGCTCAAGTCGGAGAAGCTCGACCAGATGGAAATCGAGCTGTTTTGCATCCCGCTGCCGTCGGCCGACGGCTTCCGCGCCGCATTTCTCAGAGCGATGGGGATTAAGACGGAATGAGCCTAGTCGGTCTCCAGTCGTGGCTTCTTCAGGAAGGAATTCGCGACGATCTCGATGCGATCATTCGACTCACCGTGCGCACCGAACTTGACAACCTAGTGCCCGAACCCGCCGCCCCCTCTGCCGTGGCGATCGATTGGCCAAGGCTGCTGCTCGCCGGCAGCATATTGGCGCGGTCCGATCAACGGATCGACCAGGAGGCCGCGCTCCGGATCGCAACTGCGGCGATCTCTCTGACGGACGATCAAGCACTCAAGGACGCGGGCGCTGTCCTGTTGGGCAAGCTCTCCAATTACCGGGCCATCACGCTAGCCAACGATCGCCACCTACTGACGGCCGGTCTCGACCGGACGGCTAGGTGTGGCGCTGCGCCTTGAATCCCAGCGGCGCGAGATGGACCGTTCCATCCTGGTGGAATCGAGCGGCGCTTGGCTGCAGGTGAACGATTTTCAGCAACGCTTCTGGCCAATGCGGGCGGAGGAAGTTGGCTCTCGGCGTCCGCCCCCACTGCCTCCGGGAAGACGTTTCTCGTCCTTCAGTGGTTGATCGACCAACTAAGCGCGGGTGACACCCGGGTCGCAGTCTACCTCGCCCCTACCCGCGTGTTAGTTTCGGAGATCGAGACCACTCTCCAAGGTCTTCTCGGCAAGACCAAGCGCATCGAGGTGTCGTCCCTTCCCCTCCGTGACAAGTACGAAGCGGCGCGCGCTGGAGGCGCGCAAGTAATTCTAGTCTCCACGCAGGAGCGGCTGCACCTTCTCGCCAACGTGCTCGGCGACGCGTTCTCAATTGACCTGCTTATCGTGGACGAGGCGCACAAAATCGAGGACAGCCAACGCGGCGTGATCTTGCAGGACGCCGTAGAGCGGGCTAGCCGTGCGAACTCGAAGCTGAAGGTCGTATTCATCAGCCCCGCGACACAGAACCCGGAGGCATTGCTAACGGACGCGCCCGACGGTGTGCAGACTGTCGCCGTCGACAGCGACGCTCCCACCGTTCTCCAGAACCTGATCGTCGCGAACCAAACCCCACGCAAGCCGAAGCTCTGGAACCTGACCGTCCGACAGCAGGGTTCGACACTTCCAGTCGGAACGCTCCAGCTCGCAAGCACGCCAGCGGGACTTAGGAAGCGCCTCGCCTTCATCGCCGCAGCGGCGGGCCAGAGAGGCGGAACGCTCGTCTACACGAACGGCGCCGGAGAGTCGGAGGATGTCGCCGATCTGGTTAGCCAGCTCCTGCCTCAGCCTGGCTCAATCGATCCGGAGCTTGCACAGCTCGCCGACCTCGCCCGGAAGGGCGTACGCCCCAACTTCCGCCTTGCACCGCTCGTTGAACGCGGGGTCGCGTTCCACTTCGGCAATATGCCATCGACGCGGCATCGTGGCGCTTCGAGAGACTGGCCGCCGAAATGGACCCGAGCCGCATGAATGTGGTGAGCAGATAGGCGCCCGAGTCCTTGAGGTTGGCCGAGATGATCCGCGGGAACATCGAGTGGCACCGTACCACCGGTAGGACCTACAGCCTTCCGGTGCAGATCCGCAACACGATGGAGCTGGTCGAGCAAGTCGCGCGATTCAAGGCGCCGAAGTATCTGTCCGCCTACATGGATGTCCTGCACATGCATCTCCGCCAGATCAACCGTGAGGACCTGATTGATCACGGCTTGGACATCGGCACACAACTTGAGTTTGGTATTTCGTCGAGGACCCTCCTCTCACTCATGGAACTCGGTCTCTCCCGCATGAGCGCGGTTGCCTTGTACGAGAAGACCGATCTCAGTAAGGAGGAATGCGTGGCGTGGGTCACCGAACGCGAAGGTCAGCTCGAAGCCATGGATTTCCCGGTCATCATCGTCCGCGAGCTACGCGATCGGCTTCTGCCGCTCGACGACGTGGACAGCAATTCTACCGCTTGATTGGAATGGAGGTTTCACATGCCCGCGAAGCCGATCGACCTCGGCCCACTGCACTTCGCCAAAAGAGGTGACGCCGTTGCTTATTTGAATGACATGCTTCACCGGTACGACGTGGGCGATCGGGTTGGCGCCAATGACACAGTGATTCTACGAGCGGCACTGGAGCACCATCCCGATGCCGAGGCCAAGAAGGGATGCGGAATTACCCACTTTAACGTCCGAACTGCTGACTTCGGTACGAAATGCTTCTGGTTGAACCGTACTGACGGAACGACCGAAAAGTTTTCTCATAGGGCCTGTATCTACGGTACCTAGCTAAGCAATTCGCCGAGCTCGGTTGCATAGCGGTGCGCAGTTCTCGGCCTGGTCGGGCAAGATTTTCGCAGGTTCAAATTGCGGAGGCGCAACCACCGATACCGACATTCGGTTCAAGTTGCGATCTGATGGCTTAAGACCACGGCGTCCCGAACGCAGTGAGCATCTTCTAAGTTATTGATCTTTCTTGGTGTGGTGATCGTCCTCGTCCCGTTTTGTTCACGGTCGTTTCACCCAATTCGTTGCGATTTCATTGCTGCCTTTCGCAACGAGAACGGCGCTCGCTGAAACATCGAGCGTGCGTGTGGCAACGCAACGAGTAGGTTGCCGGCCGCTATTTCGCAGAGGGTCGACTTCCCGCGAGATCTCCAGGAGCGCCAGCAAGTACACTGATAGGGCGTTGCCGCTGCTCGACGGCATGAAGGCGCCCGAGAAAATTGTCGAAACGCGCCGCGGGAGATACTCAAGCCAATTTCGCCTAAACCGGAGACACCGGCGCCAGATCCAGACGAAGACGATATTGAGGATGATCTCGACGAAATCGATGAGGCGTCGCGGCAGGATCCGAAGTTGCCGCACTTTATTCACAATTCACACGGGGATGCAGATCCGCGGCCGCTCAAGGCATGGCTAATCAAACGGCTGATGCCAGCGGTGGGGCATGGCTTGCTGTCGGGTCAGTGGGGCGCCGGCAAAACATGGTGCACCATCTTGGTGCACGGTGAGCGAAGCAGATCGGGTTGGCGGGACGTTGGCCCATGCGCCGTTCTTCGTGGCGAGCTCCTTAATCCAGTCGGCGTCGTAGCCACGTCAGAAAGCTGCATCGATCCGCGCTTCAGACAAGATAGTCGCTTTCTGGCAAGCCGATTCTCGTGAGCCTCGTCGGGCGTCAGCGCCAGCCGGACCGGCAGGCCGTTGGCATCCACGAGTGCATGAATCTCACTGCGAGGAGGTGGAGGCGGCCGGCTTCGTACTGGACGCGGAAAGCACAATGCTCGCGAACAAGGACGATCCGCACTCGATGAAGGTGTTCGATCCCTCGATCAAGGGCGAGACCGATCGCTTCGCCTATCAGTTCGTGAAGCCATGACAGGTCCGGGATGTAGGATGGACGGAACTTCCTCTAATCGAGCGGCACATCAAGTTGGATTGTTGTGCCCTTTGGCTCGTTTGATGAGACCGCGATGCGTCCATTGAGTTGGGCAAGCAGGCTCTTGATCACCTTGAAGCCCAGGCTCGCTCGCGGCTGGTCCATATCGAAATCCGCCGGCAGTCCCACGCCCTGATCCGCTACCACGACATGCAAATCGGCTCCGCGCCCCGCGCCCGCCACCTGGATTTCGCCGGACTTGTCGGAGTAGGCGTGCTTCGCCGCGTTCGTGACAAGCTCATTGATCAGGAGGCCAAGCGGAATTGCCTTGTCCGCCGGAATCATCAGGTGGTCGAACTTACAGTCAATCTTGTAGGCGAGCGTTTCTTGCAGCTTCCTGCAAAGCTCGCCCGCGAAGTCCGCAATATCGACAAACCCGATCCTGGTGCTGCGCCACAGGTGGTCGTGAACCTGGGCGATCGTCGTGATGCGGGAAGCGGCGTCCTTGAGCGCGTTTTGAACTTCCTCGGACTGTGCGCTGCGGGACTGGACGCGGAGCAGGCCTACCACCGACGCCAGGCTGTTCTTGACACGGTGGCTCATCTCTCGAGTCAACATGGCTTGGTGCTCGAGGGCTTTTTGGAGCTCGGCGTCGGCATGCTGCCGCTCAATGGCGATGCCGAGCAGGCCCGCAAAGCCGGCAAGGAAATCAGCATCCGCGAGATCGAACTGACCCGAGTCAGCGCTGTCGACTTCCAGAACACCAAACGGTAGATGACCTTCGCCGCCCCGCGCGATGAGAACGTTGATGGCGCGCTTGATGCCGTGCTCCGACAGTAGTTTCGGCGTTCGAAAGCGGGTTTCTTCCTGCAGGTGGTTGGAAATGACGATTTGGCCGGTATGGAACGCGTAGCCGGCGGGAGACTCCAGATCGACGCCCAGGGATATCTGGCCGATCGTCTCCGGCGCCCATCCGACGCCTGCGCTCACCAGCAACCGTTTTTCCTCCGGCATGTACTCCAGGACCTTGGCAAAAGGTGTTTCGAGACCCTGGGCACAGAGCTGCGTCGCTCGTTGGAGTATCTGGCCGATGTCGCGGGTCTGCAGCGCGGTTCGGCCGAACTCGCCCAGCAAGGACTGTTGCCTCAACCGGTACGGAAGTTCCTGTCTGGTTGCCCCGGTCGATGCGACGGGAGACGTCACGGATTCTGTCCCCGTGAGGGTTGGCATGAACTCGTCCCTTCGAACCCTGGCTGGCCCGCCTTCGGCTTGTAGCATGATAAGTTACGCGCCTAACCTCTTTCCTAGCGTCTAGTGCTTGGCGCGGCCTTGCTGGAAAATACCCTAGTAGGATCTCAATTATGGAACTTACTGTTCCACCACGTCTTACCCTGCCGCGCGACTGCGACGAGGCAGCCAGGGGGAGATTGGCTTTGACCGATGCGGTTAAGATTCTGGTCGTCGAGGACGACCAGCTTATTCGGGCTATGGTCGAAGAAGCTCTTTCAGACGGCGGCTTTGCGTCCACCCTGACGGCGTCTGGCGAGGAAGCCATTACTCTTTTGCAGGCAGGACGACGAATCCAAATTCCGGGCGGTCGTGACCGACATCAACCTGCTGGGAAAGCTCGATGGATGGAAGGTCGGTCGCTCTGCCCGGGAGATCGATCCGACGATGCCCATCATCTACATGACCGGCACTCACGGGGAGGAATGGGCGTCCGAGGGCGTCCCAAACAGCCTACTGCTTGCAAAGCCCTTTGCCCCTGCTCAGATCGTAACCGCGATATCGCAGCTTCTTAACGCGGCCCCGCCGATCCCGCCCGCAGACTAGCGAGCCGGTCTCATGGGCGAGAAAGCTGAAGAACCAATCAAGCCTCGCTGGGCTAGTTCGACTAGGCTATCGAGGCCGAGCGGGCCGCATTGGAGGGCGCTCGTAAGCAACGCCCGTTGGGAGAAGCAGAAGCACAAGCTGAACTTCGCCGCGCGCCGGGCCCCAAAAAACATAGTTCACGCCGCCGCCGTTGCGCATCGCCATCAATGGCGCGGCGCAGGCCAACGTGCACCAGATCGAGTCCAAGGCGGCCTGAGCGAACGCGTATAACGGCCCGGCGTTTCAGGCACTACCCCCACTCGTCATCGAATGGGGGACGCCCGGCGGAAGGCCGCAGCGCCGCTTTTCTACGGCGCGCGCACAAACCACCTGAAGGGACGGCTCGAAATCCGTCTACCCGGCAGGTGCACGCTGCCGCTGAGCGGCATTAGAAGCCATCCCTTCCATTCGGCAGGAGGTGCGCGATCTCCGTCGCAAGTTGAGCTTGCGTGTAAGGTTTCGCGAGACGTGCGACGTCTACCACTTCGCTTCCTTCCAGTTCAGCGAACCCCGTCGCAAGCAAGATCGGAAGTCGAGGATATTGGCGGCGCACTTCTCGGGCCAATTCGATTCCTGTCATTCCTGGCATCGCGTGGTCGGTTATTAAAAGATCAGCAGCTAAGCCACTTTCAAGAAGCCGCAACGCCTCAATGGCGGAATGCGCTTCAATCACCTGATGTCCCAGGTCTTCCAGCAGATCGACAGTACTGCCGGCGATCAGAAGATCGTCGTCTACAAAAAGAATCTTCGCTGGCGCCGAGGCTTGGGTAACGATGTTCGGCGCGCGTCCGGAAGGCGGCGACGTTTCACTGGCAACGGGAAGCCAAAGTCTGGCGGTTGTCCCGCTTGAGGGGGTGCTTTCGAGCCGCAGGGCACCTCCGGATTGTTGCGCCAGGCCGAACACCATGGACAAACCCAAACCCGTGCCCTTGCCGACTCCCTTCGTTGAGAAGAAAGGTTCTACGGCCCGGGCCAGCGTTTGTGCGTCCATTCCTTCTCCAGTATCTCGCACCGAGAGCACCACGTATCGGCCTGGTTGGACACCAAGCTGATCGTCGATGTCGACAATTTGCTCGGACAGCCCGATCGTGAGGACGCCGCCAGTAATCATAGCGTCCCGGGCATTCACGGCGAGATTGAGCAGAGCCATTTCGAGCTGGTTCGGGTCGACGTCGACGACCGGCATATTGTCTTCGGCGTGAAGCTCGATCCGAACCATCGGACCCACCGAACGATCTATGAGGCCTATCATGTCTTCCACAAGACTTCGGACGTCTGTAGCTTGCGCCTTCAGTTCCTGCTTGCGCGCAAAAGCGAGTAGCCTTTGTGTTAGAGTGGCGCCACGGCGGGCGCCCTCCATGGCGCCATCCAGGAGCCTGTGAAGTCGAGCATCTTCACCTAGTTTTTTCGAAAGCAGGTCGAGGTTGCCGATGACAGCCATAAGCAGGTTATTGAAATCGTGCGCGACCCCGCCGACAAGTTGGCCCAACGCCTCGATTTTCTGTGCCTGCAGCAACGCTGCCTGGGCCCGCTCGCGACCCGCAATTTCTTCCCGGAGTTGACTGTTCGCCCGCTCAAGGTCAGCCGTTCTCTCCGCAACCAAACGCTCCAGTTCGGCAGAGGCGCCGCGCTGCGCCTCAAGGTACGCACGAGTTTGATACTGTCGTCTTCGAGCGCGCTCTGCGGAAAGTACCGTGGCCTGAAGCGTGATGGCCTGCAAGGGGCGCTCGAGAAAGCCCACGTTACGCAGGCGAATGACCAACTCCCGCCTGAACGCGGCAAACTTGCCACCTTCATTGCGGTTGGTCAGTACGACAAAGGGTTGATCGGACCACGGTGGCTGACGGCCCACCCAGTCCTCCAGAACGCGGGCATTATTGCCGTAGAGCGCCTCCTCCGCCACAACCACGACTTCGATGACCCACTCGAGATTCTCTATCACTTCCTGAAGCGTGTTGCAGACCACGGGACGTAAGCCTGCCCTTTCGATCAACTTGGCAACAGTTGCCGCGTCCCGTCCAATGGGCATCAGGACCAAAACCACGCCTTTTGGCGTTTCAGGCCGGACCATCGGTGTCCCGAGGCATCAAAGGTGCCTCCTCCCCCTTGTACACCGGCGTACCGCCGAAAATGCCACTGAAACCCTTTAGCGGGGGTCCGACGGTGATGCCTTGGTGGCTCAGTTTGAATTCTCGGATCGTATGTTCGTGATTGCCGCTTCGCTTTTTCACGACGGACAGTGCGCGCCGCACGCTGCCATCAAACTCGAAATAACGCAGCATCAGCACGCCATCGGCGAGATAACTAATGTCCAGCGGCGTATCCATCGGTCCGACGAGGCCATGCTGAGCCAGCACGAGGATGGTCAGGGCGCCGCGATGACTGAGATAGCTCAGCAGCTCGTGCATCTGAAGAATCAAAAAGCGCTCATCCGGCATCGCATTGAGATAGCCATTGAGGCTGTCGATTATCACTACCCGCGCGTCAGCACGTTCTACGCTGCTCCGCACCGCGTCGGCAAACTCGCCTGGCGCCATTTCAGCAGGGTCGATTTGCTGAAAATCGATCAAGCCTTTATCGAGCCCGTCTTGAAGTGGAAGTCCCAACGTCTTCGCTCGCGCACTCACAGTGCCGCGTCCTTCGTCGAAGGCAAAAATCACGGAGCGTTCGTTTCGGGCTGCGGCTGCGATCGCATAGGTAAGCGCCAGCGATGATTTTCCAACGCCCGCTGCACCGATGAGGAGCACATTCGTTCCGCGCTCAAGGCCACCGCCCAGAAGAGTGTCCAGTTCCGGATTGCCGCTCAAGACGACGTCGCTGTCGAATTCCTTATGATGTTCTGCTGCGACAAGTCGGGGGTAAACCATGAGACCACCATGCCGGATGGTGAAGTCGTGAAATCCCCCCTTGAATTCGATACCACGCATCTTCACGACACGAAGGCGTCGCCGCTGCGCGCCGTAATCGATTGCCAACTGTTCAAGAAGCACAACGCCATGGGCGATCGAATGCAATTGCAGATCGTTCTGCTGTGATGAAAGGTCATCAAGCAAAACCACAGTGGACTTGCGACCTGAAAAGAAGTGTTTCAACGCGAGGATCTGACGGCGGTATCTAAGGGGGCTTTGTGCCAGCAGGCGAAGCTCCGACAGGCTATCGAGTACAATTCGCGCCGGCGCCAGTGCCTCGACCCGGTCAAAGATCATCTGCGTGGTTTCGCTAAGCTCCATCTCGGCCGGATGCAGCACCGTGAGTTCCTGGCTCGGATCCAGCGTGGTCTCAGGCGGGATCAATTCAAAGATTGTAATGCCGTTGAGCGACCACCCATGACGCTTTGCGACCAGACGCAATTCTTGCTCAGTCTCCGATAGCGTGATGTAGAGGGTCGGTTCGCCGACGCGAACTCCTTCCAGCAAAAATTCCAGAGCGAGGGTTGTCTTGCCTGAACCGGGTTGGCCTTCAAACAGATACATTCTCTCGGGATCAAAGCCGCCTCCGAGAATGTCATCTAGACCAAAATTTCCGGTGGAAATCCTCGGGAGCTCACAGCCGTCGAGCAACCGCTTTTCCTCATCCATATCAACCCCCGTTTCGCCGCAGGCGGAGCCGCCTTTGATTTATGGAAACTTCTGCTCCCGGGCAGGGCTCCCCGGCCAAGCCGGAGCCTCGACGGCGATACTCACCACTTGCGATCCTGTGGTCTTAAGCATTGCTCGGCCGGCCACGGCGACAGGGGCACAATGCCACGGTGTACGGAACAATCCCGCATCCAAATACGTTGAACCTGTTTGGGAGCGCTCCACCCGTTGAAAACACTGCAAACAAAGCTCGACGGGGTCGCCGACGCGCGGCCGCTTCAACTGCTCATCGACTCCATCGTGGACTACGCCATCTACATGATCGATGTAGATGGCACCGTGCGCAGTTGGAACTCCGGTGCCGAGCGATTGAAGGGCTACTCAGCGGACGAGATCATCGGCAAGTCCTTCTCATTGTTTTATCCGCCCGAGGATCGCGCGAAAGAGCTTCCCCAAACAGCGTTGAAAATTGCGGCAGAGACCGGCCGGTTCAGTTCCGAAGGGTGGCGCGTCCGCAAAGACGGGACCCGCTTTTGGGCGTTAGTCGTCGTGGATGCGATCCGCGACGAGCAAGGTCAGGTGATCGGCTTTGCAAAGGTCACGCGCGACATCACAGAACGTCAGCAGGCCCACAACGATCTGCTGGAGAGCGAGCGACGATACCGTCGATTGATCGAGGCTGTTGTCGATTATGCGATTTTTCAGCTGGATCCTGCCGGCAATATAACCACCTGGAATCCGGGTGCACAGCGCATCAAAGGCTACGATCCGGATGAAATTATCGGTCAGCACTTCAGTCGCTTCTACACGCCTGAAGATATTCAAACTGGCGTACCGAAACGGGCGCTCGCCGAAGCGGCCAAATTGGGACGCTTCGAGGCTGAAGGTTGGCGAGTGCGAAAGGACAGCAGTCGCTTTTGGGCGTCAGTTGTCATCGATCGCATCACCGACGAGGCCGGCGAATTGGTTGGGTTTGCAAAAGTAACGCGTGACGTAACCGAGCGAAAGCAGGCCCAGGACGAACTCCAGCGCACTCAGCAGCAGTTAGCCGCCTCTCAGAAGCTCGAAGCGGTAGGCCAGCTCAGCGGCGGGATCGCGCACGACTTCAATAATCTCCTGATGATCGTGCTTGGCAACCTTGAGACCGCGGAGCGGAACAGCCGCGGCCTGACTAACAGCACGAATCTTCAGCGGGCACTCGCCAATGCCAAGCGGGGCGCGCAGCGTGCCGCAGCACTGACTAGCCGCCTGCTCGCATTCTCCCGTCGGCAAGCGCTGGATCCGCAGCCTATCAATCTGAATATTTTTCTGAATGGATTGCAGGAGTTTCTGCAACGTACCCTCGGTGAACGCATCGAAGTTCAAACCGTCGGAAGTGCGGGTCTCTGGTCGATCGAGGCTGATACCAACCACCTCGAGTCTGCCATTATCAATCTCGGTATCAACGCACGCGACGCGATGCCGGATGGCGGCAAACTCACGGTCGAGGCTATGAACGTATTAGCTGACGAGGACTATTGCCGAGTGAATCCTGAGCTCTCCCCGGGCCATTATGTCATCGTTTGCGTAACAGACACTGGGACCGGGATGACCGCGGACGTCCTCAATCATGCTTTCGAGCCTTTTTTTACCACGAAAGAGCTCGGGCAAGGGACAGGCCTCGGACTTAGCCAAGTCTATGGTTTCGTAAAGCAGTCGGGTGGGCACGTGAAGATCTACAGCGAAGTCGGCCAAGGTACCAGCATCAGAATGTATTTCCCCCGCTACCATGGAGATGCTCGACCCGCCGAGGGTAATGCAGACGAGTTTCGCCCGGAAGGTGAGAAACTGGAGACGATACTCGTCGTCGAAGATGATACGGACCTGCGTGCATATGTTTCTGAGCTTCTGCGAGATTTAAATTATCGCGTGGTTGTGGCATCCAGCGCCCAGGCTGCCTTGACCATCCTTCTGCAGGAAGAGCCGAAGGTTGATCTTGTGCTGACGGATGTCGTCATGCCGGGAATCAATGGACGGGAGATGGGCCGGCGCGCACAGCAGATCCGCCCAGGCATCAAGATCCTGTACATGACAGGTTACTCGCGAAATGCCGTGGTCCACCAAGGGCGCCTTGATGAGGGCGTCGAGCTATTAGAGAAGCCGATCTCTCAGGCAAAACTCGCTTTTCGTGTGCGCGAAATGTTAGACCGGCTTGACCAATACTGAATTGAATTCGCGCCAGCGCAGGCCGTGATCCGGTACACAGGTCAATTCTATTCGCTCTTCTTGTTGGCCAAAGTGCTCCGCGTCGAGAATCTGACGGCGAACTACATGCTTATCGGCGCCACTATCATCACCGTGCCTCTGTATGTCGTGTTCGTCAGTCTTTCGGACAAGATCGGCCGCCGCAAGGCGTATGTCGCTGTGGCCCGAGTATGCGTGGCCGCACCCCAACTTTTTCGGCGCCCGCGGTCGACCTCAGTCGAAATGCGGAGGCGTACAAAATCGCGCCAATGACGGAGAGAGTGTCAGTCAATCCCAAATGAAAGATAAAGCATTTTTAAGTTTCTTGGGCGCCAAAACCCGCCATTCGAGCTACGGCCGAACACAACTGTCTGCGGCATGCTCGAGCATTTCTCTAAGACAGAGGCCGTTAGAATGACCTATGAAAAGAACGAGGGCCGATGGCCCTCGCAGTCTGGGAGAACAGACAAAAGCAGTATCCGGCAGCCGTCATGACATGGTCGGCATGACGAATTCGGCACCGGCCCGTATTCCGGTTGGCCAGCGGCTTGTCACTGTCTTCATTCGCGTGTTGAAGCGGACGCCTTCCGGTCCATGCATGTGATGATCGCCGAAGATCGACGCTTTCCATCCACCGAAGGAGTGGAAGGCCATCGGCACCGGAATCGGAACGTTGATGCCGACCATGCCGACCTTGATCTGGTGAGCAAATTCACGAGCAGCATCGCCGTCACGTGTGAAGATCGATGTCCCGTTGCCGAACTCGTGCTCATTGATCAGCCGCGCGGCCGTCGCATAATCCGGTGCTCGCACGACCGAGAGCACTGGCCCGAAGATCTCCTCCTTGTAGATCTTCATGCTCGGCTTGACGTGATCGAACAAAGTCCCGCCCAGGAAGAAGCCGTCTTCGTAGCCCTGCATTTTGAATTTGCGTCCGTCGACGAGCAACTTCGCGCCGTCCGCAACGCCCGCATCGATGTAGCTTCGGACCTTGTCCAGATGCTGCTTCGTGACGATAGGACCCATCTCGGCCTCGGGATCGGTACCCGGCCCGACCTTCAGGCCTCGAACCTTCGGCTCCAAGGCTGAGATCAGCTTGTCCGCGGTCCCCTCGCCGACCGGTACGGCAACAGAAATCGCCATGCAGCGTTCGCCGGCGGAGCCGTAAGCGGCACCCATCAGTGCATCAACCGCCTGATCCATGTCGGCATCGGGCATCACGATCATGTGGTTCTTGGCGCCGCCGAGAGCCTGACAGCGTTTTCCGGTATTCGCGGCGGTCGAATAGATGTACTGCGCAATGGGCGTGGACCCTACGAAGCTGACCGCCGAGACGTTCGGATGATGCAGTAGCGCGTCGACGGCTTCCTTATCACCCTGCACCACGTTGAAGACGCCATCCGGCAGGCCGGCTTCCTTCAGCCATTCCGCCATGATTAGCGAAGCGGATGGATCACGTTCCGACGGCTTCAGGATGAAGGTGTTTCCGCAGGGGGCTCCGCTTGAACTGTTCGAGCAGCCTCGTACGGGCTTTGTGGCCGGCTTCCTCGGGTCTCCGTCGATCAACCTCGTCCCGGCGACCCTCAAGACAAGCGGCGGCTGCGCCGCAGTTGTGTTTCAGTCCGGCGGTGCGCTGACGCTTCCGAATGCAAGAGCCAAATTGCGGACAGGTGCGGATGGCCAAGAAGTTCTGGTGGGCATTCGACCCCAGCACTTCAGCCGGGCTGGCGGCGGACCTCCGCGCGACGGGGTGGTCTCCTATTCGGCCGTCGTCGACCTCATTCAGCCGACGGGGACCCGTACATTCACCACCATCAAGATCGGCGGCGTCGATGCGGTCGCGGAGTTGCAGGCTCATGACGTCAGCAGCCATGGCGAGCGGATCAACCTCGCCATCGACCTCAATCGCGTGGTGCTGATCGATCCGGCCAGCGGCCTGGTCATCTCGTAACGAGCGCCGGCAATCTGGAGAACGGGAGGAAAAAATGGCGTCGAGACTGTTTGCCACCGGAATTGGAGCTCCGGAGGGGCCGGTGTGCCTGCCCGATGGATCGATGTATGTGACCGAAATGTCCGCGTCGACCCTTTGCATCACACGGCTTGACTCTCGCGGCAATCGCAGGGTGATCCGGACGACTGGCGGGCGTCCGAACGGGTTGACGACTGATGGCCACGGCCGGATCTGGATCGCGGAAGCAGGCCTCCGGGCGCTGATCTGCATCGACGACGGCGGAAACGAGATCCGGCGCATGCAGGGCGAAGGTACGGACCGCTTTCTATTTCCGAACGATCTTTGCTTCGGCCCGAACGGACTGCTCTACCTGACCGACTCCGGCATGGCGGCCGAAGATTTCATCAACGGCCAGGCCTTCGTCGACGGCTATATGGACCTTGATTGGGACGGCCGTGTGTATGAGATCGATCCGGCGGCCATGAAGGTGCTACGCGTGCTCGATCGGAAGATCCGCTTCACCAACGGCATTGCTTTCGGCTCCGACAATCACCTCTATGCCAACGCGTCCTTCACCGGCGAGATCTACCGATATGACGTGCTCGGCGAAGCCTCGCCTAGACGCGAGGTCTTCGGCAACGTCCTGCAACCGAATGCCAATCCCGATTTCAAAGGTCCGGACGGGATGGCCTTCGGCACGGATGGCCGCCTCTATTGCACGGTCTACAACCAGAAGAACGTCAGGGTGCTGGACCGACGGGGTGAAGTCGTCGACCGGCTGATCCTGGATGGGCCGCAGCCGACGAATTGTGCCTTCACGCTCGAGGGCAAGAAGCTACGCGTGACTGAAGTCGGCAAGGGGCAAGTCGAAGAGATCGATATGCCCTGCGAGGGCCTGCCGCTGCATCTGCCGAAGTTCGCCTGACGAGGTGCCTCGCGGTTTTGTCCCGCAAGGCGTCCCGCAGATGCGTCAAAGGAAGCCGATCGATAGCCAGGGCACGGCCGCGACGATCAGCGTGCCGATCAAAAGCGCGATCATGTAGCCCACGATCGGCTTCATGCCCTCGTCCGGGTTGATGCGGCTGATGGCGCAAGCCGCGTAGTAGCCGACGCCGAACGGTGGCGCGAACAGGCCGATGCCCATCGCGAGAACGACCACCATCGCGTAGTGGACATCGTGCACCCCGACCTGCCGCGCGATCGGGAACAGGAGCGGGCCGAACAAGACGATGGCCGGGATCCCTTCCAGAACGCTGCCCAGGATCACGAAGGTCACGATCGTCACGGCAAGGAAGACAGGTACTCCGCCGGGAAGGCTGGTCATGAACTTTGCAAGAGAGGCAGAAAATCCCGACTGGGTCAGCGCCCAGGCCATGCCCGTCGCCGCGCCGATGATGAGCAGGATCGCCCCCGACAGCGAAGCCGTCTCGACCAGCATCGGATAGATGCGGCGCCAGTCGAACTGCCGATAGATGAAGAGTCCCGCACAGGCCGAGTACAGGATCCCGATGGTCGAGACCTCCGTTGCCGTCGCAACGCCTTCGACGACGGCGGTCCGGATCACGAATGGCAGCGCGATGGCCGGTATCGCGATCACAAAGGCGCGGCCAATCTGCCGCCCCGTCGCCCGTTTGACGTGAGACAGGTCCTCGCGGCGGTATCGCCACCACACCACGGCCGCGAGCATGATCGCGAGCACCACGCCCGGAAGCAACCCGCCGGTGAACAGCGCCGAGATCGACACACCGGTCACCGAGCCGATCGTGATCAGAACGAGTGACGGGGGAATCGTCTCGGTCTGCGCCCCCGTCGCGGCCAGGAGCGCAACGAGATCGCCGGGCTTGGCCCCACGCTGCCGCATCTCGGGAAACAGCACTGGAGCCACCGCAGCCATGTCCGCCGCCTTGGAGCCGGAGATGCCTGAGACCAGATACATCGCCCCGACCAGCACGTAGTGCAGTCCGCCACGCACGTGGCCCAAAAGGCTTGCCAGGAAGCTGACCATGGCGCGCGCCATGCCCGTCATCTCGATCAGAAGGCCGAGAAAGACGAAGAGAGGCACGGCAAGCAGGATCAAGTGGCTCATGCCCTCGTCCATTCGTCCGATCATCACGACGTCGGGCGTGCTGGTTGTCAGGGCGAGATAGCCGACCGTGGCGAGGCCAAATGCAAACGCGATCGGCACGGCCGCAAAGACCATCGCGCCGACCACGAAAACGAAGAAGATCAGAAGATTCAGATTGCCAAGTGCCTTCAAGACCGGCGCCAGCAGAATGAACGTTCCGATGATGCCTGCGACGATCGCCAGGGAGGCCAGCAAGCTGCGCAGGCTCGCGATGCGGATGAGCCGGAGGACGGCTGCGATCAGCATCAGCCCGATGCCGATCGGCAGCGCTGCCGCACGCCAGGTGTTGACGATCTCGAGCGCCGGAGTGGTGACGAAGGCCTCGTCGGCGGCGAATTCATAGGCCGGCCAAACGACGAGCACGAGAAATGCCAGCGACGCCGCGGCCGCTATGACATCCAGGAACGCGCGGAGCTCCGCACTGAGCACGCCGACGATGGCGGTCATCCGCATGTGCTCGCCGCGCTGGAACGCAATCACAGACCCGAGCATGGCGAGCCAGAGGAAGAGAATGCCGGCAAGCTCGTCGGACCAGACGATCGGCGAGCGGAATACGTATCTGCCCACGATGCCCGCGGACAGCACCACGATCTCCGCCAGCACGAGCAAGGCCGCCGGGACTGCGACAGCGTGGCCAAGCACCATGTTCGCTGTCACCACCCATCGGCGCGAATTCGCTTGAGATCTGCCGGCCGCGAGCCCGGTATCCACATGCGGCGTATGGCTCACGCTGGTCATGATAGCTGGCCCGCGGCTTTTTCAAGGTGAGACCATGCCTCCTCGCCAAACTTGCCCTTCCAGTCGGCGTAAAAGCTGGTCTTAGACAGCGCCTGGCGGAAAGCGGCACGAT
Organism: Bradyrhizobium ottawaense; assembly: GCF_002278135.3. Taxonomy (NCBI): domain Bacteria; kingdom Pseudomonadati; phylum Pseudomonadota; class Alphaproteobacteria; order Hyphomicrobiales; family Nitrobacteraceae; genus Bradyrhizobium; species Bradyrhizobium ottawaense. Next base: position 6,914,080 of record NZ_CP029425.2, read on the forward strand.
CGACGTCGATGAACTTGAGACCTTTGGTCGACAGATCGGCGCGCAGGGACTGGCTGAGCTTTGCGATGTCTGCCCGCTGATCGACCGCGGAGCGATCGAGCTCGCGCGTCACGATCTCCTGCACATCCTTGGGCAGGCGCTCGAAGGCGCGCTTGTTGCCCAGAATCCAGTAGCCATCCCAGACGTGCCCGGTGAGGCTACACGTGCTCTGCACTTCGTAAAGACGCGCGGTCGCGATGATCGGCAACGGATTCTCCTGGCCGTCGACGACCTTGGTCTGCAACGCGGAATAGACCTCGTTGAAGTTGATCGGCGTCGGCCCGGCGCCGAGCGCCTTGAAGAGCGAGGTGAGCAGCGGCGCGGGCGGAACGCGGATCTGGAAATTCTTCAGATCATCCGGCGTCCGGACCTCGCGGCCCGACGAGGTCACCTGACGAAAGCCGTTGTCCCAGGCCTTCGAAACCGCCATGATTGGCGTCTTGGCGATTTGCGCCCGGATGTAAGTGCCGAGGTCGCCGTCCATCGCCTTCCATACGCTGTCGTAGTCGGCGAATGCGAAGCCGGTGTTCACAATGCCTGCGCTAGGTACGAGGGTGGCAAGAATCGAGGACGATTGGTTGAAGAACTCGACGCCGCCGCTGCGAACTTGGGTCAAAAGCTCGGTGTCGGAGCCGAGCTGGTTGGCCGGAAATAGCCTGATCTCCAGCCGACCGCTCGTCGCTTCGCGGATACGGTCGATCGCCTCTTGCGCCCGGATATTCACCGGATGCGTTGGGTCCTGTCCGGTCGCGAACTTGTAGACGAACTCGGCGGCAGACGCCGGGCGGGTGAGAATCCCGCAGAGAGGAACGGTGGTGGCGGCCATCAACAGCGAACGGCGACTGATGCTTCCGGGCTTCGATGCAGTCATGTTTTCCTCCTGGTCCTTCATTGACGTTGCTGCCCGTTGCATCAGCGCAGGCTGACGTGCAGCTTTCCGGGTTCTTCGCTTGCCGGCTCTCGACCACCGGCATTTGGGCAGGAGCAATCACTCGCCGCCGCAACATGCGACGGGCGTAGCTCCTCACCTGGGCTTGGCTAAGTTGGCGCTTAGCGCCGGTACACTAAAGCCACCGCTTGATCTGCCGTGCGACCTCTGCGGTGGAAATCCCGTAGCGGTCGTGCAGGGTCGGAAGTGCGCCGGCGTCAAGAAACTCGTCCGGCAATGCGATCTGGCGGAAGGGCGGATGGACGCCGGAACGCATCAGAAGCGCGGCAGCCGCCTCGCCGAGACCGCCAATCGTTGTGTGGTTTTCGGCAACGACGACCAGGCGGCCCGACTTGCCGGCTTCACGCAAGATCGTCTCGGTATCGAGCGGCTTGATGGTTGGAACATGCAGCACCGCAATATCGATGCTGTCGTCTTTCAAGGTCTGTACGGCTTCGAGCGCGCGCATGGTCATGATGCCGGATGAGATGACCAGGGCGTCCTTCCCGTCGCGGATCAGCTTGGCCTTGCCGAGCTCGAATTTGTAGTCGTACTCGTCCAGAACGACCGGCACCTGGCCGCGCAGCAGGCGGGTGTAGACTGGCCCCTGATGCGCCGCGATGGCAGGCACCAACTGCTCGATCTCGTGGGCATCGCAGGGATCGATGACCGTCATATTTGGCATGGCACGAAATAGCGCGAGATCCTCTGCGGCCTGGTGACTCGGGCCGTAGCCCGAGGTCAGGCCGGGCAAAGCACAAACGATCTTCACGTTGCGGTCTTCCTCCGCAATCGTCTGGTGAATGAAATCGTAAGCCCGCCGAGACGCGAACACCGCGTAAGTGGTCGCGAAAGGCATGAAGCCTTCGGCAGCGAGGCCGGAGGCGGCGCCGAACAGAAGCTGCTCGGCCATGCCCATCTGGTAATAGCGGTCCGGGAACTCCTTTGCGAAGATGTACATGTCGGTGTATTTGCCGAGATCGGCCGTCATGCCGACCACCTCAGGGCGGTGGCGCGCGAGTTCGACGAGCGCGTGTCCGAACGGCCCCGGTCTGGTCTTCTGCCCCTCGGCTGCGATCGATGCGATCATCGCTGAGGTGGTCAGGCGCGGCTTGCCCGGCTGCGGTGCTGATCTGACGGTCTTCATGCCTGCCTCCCGGCTTCCAGCGCGGCAAGCGCGAGCTGCCATTCGTGCGGCTCGACGCGGATGAAATGGCTCTTCTCGCGCTGCTCGAGGAAGGGAACACCCTTCCCCATCAGCGTGTCGGCGACGATGATCCGCGGCTTGAGTTCGGGATGGGACTTGGCCGCGTCGAAGGCGGCGACCACGGCATTGAGATCGTTGCCGTTGACGCGCTGCACGAACCAGCCGAAGGCCTGAAGCTTCTCGACCAGCGGCTCGAACGCCATGACCTGCGTGGAAGGACCGTCCGCCTGCTGATTGTTGACGTCGACGATGCCGATCAGATTGTCGAGCTTGTAGTGGCCTGCCGACTGGATCGCCTCCCAGACCGAGCCTTCGTCAAGCTCGCCATCGGAAAATAAGGTGTATACCCGCGCTCCGGATTTCTTGCGTTTGAGTCCCAGGCCCATGCCGACGGCGATGCTGAGTCCGAGCCCGAGCGAGCCGCCCGACATTTCCATTCCCGGTGTGTAGGAGGCCATGCCCGACATCGGCAGGCGGCTCTCGTCGCTGCCATAGGTTTCGAGTTCTTCCTCGGGGACGATCCCCGCCTCGATCAAGGCCGCGTAGAGCGCGATGGCATAATGCCCGTTGGAGAGCAGAAAGCGGTCTCGCTCCTCCCAGGACGGATCTTCGGGTCTGTAGCGCATCGCATGGAAATAGGCGACGGCGAGAACGTCAGAGATGTCGAGCGCCTGTGCGATATAGCCTTGGCCCTGAACTTCGCCCATGCGCAGGGCATTGCGGCGAATATTGTGGGCGCGGTCCGTCAGCTTGGGCGTGTTCGTAAGCGCGTTGGTCGAGGTTTCCATCGATCTGACCCTTGTCTCGCTGGCTCAGTGGATGAGCATGCCGCCGTTCACGTCGATCACGGCGCCGGTTACGTAGGCGGAGAGATCCGAGGCCAGGAAGGTGTAGATACCGGCGACGTCTTCGGCCGTACCGAGACGATTGAGCGGAATGCCTTCCAGGATCTTCGCCCTCATCTCGTCGGTCAGCTTGCCCGCGGTGATATCGGTGCCGATCAGGCCGGGCGTGACGCAATTGACGCGAATGCCGTCCGGGCCGAACTCTCGGGCCATCGCCTTGGCGAGACCAAGTACGCCGGCCTTCGCGGCCGAATAGTGCGGGCCGCCAAAAATTCCACCACCGCGCTGGGCCGAGACCGACGACATGCATGCAATCGATCCGGCTTTCCGTCCGCGCATATGCGGGATCACCGCCTGGGAGAGAAACAGGATGCCCTTGAGATTGACGTCCTGAATGCGATCCCAATCGGCTGCCGAGATCTCCAGGAACTTCACCGGCTGGGTGATGCCGGCATTGTTGATCAAAACATCGGTGCCGCCAAAGGATTCGATCACGCGGGCGACCGCCTGTTCGCAGGACGATTTGTCGGCGACGTCGCACCCTAGTCCGATATGGGAATTTCCGAGCGATGCCGCAGCATCCGTCGCAGCGCCGGCGTCAATATCCAGAATGGCGACCCGAGCGCCCTCGGCGGCGAACCGCCGGGCGGTGGCAAGCCCGATCCCGCGCGGCGAGGCCGCGCCCGAAATGATGGCCGTCTTACCGCTGAGCAGCATCAGTTCCTCCCGCAAATTGTTCTTCCTTGGCGCTTAGGAATGACCCGCCGACCGCCAACGGACAAACGCGCAGTTGTCACGGATCGATGAATCTGGTTCACTTATGGGATGCTGTCGAATATCCCCATATCGGCAATTCGTGCCTTTGAAGCGGCTGCCCGCACCGGATCGTTTCGCGATGCGGCGAATGAGCTTCACCTGACACCGAGTGCCGTTAGTCATGCCATCCGCAAGCTGGAGGGCACCCTTCGGACCGCTTTGTTCGAGCGCAGCGCACGATCCGTGCGACTTACGCCGGCCGGCGAGAACCTGATGCGTCACACGGGAGCGGCATTCGATCAGCTCCGCCGTGGCCTAGAGGAAGTTGCCGCGCGCGGACCACAATTGGTGCGCGTCCATTCCGCGCCCAGCTTTGCTGCGCAATGGCTGGCACCACGGCTTGCACAGTTTCTCGCTGCTTACCCGAAGCTCGAGGTTCGGCTGGCTGCAAGCACGGACTATGCGCGCTTCAGCAACGATGATTTCGATATCGACATCGTCTACGGTCCGCCACGCGCGGAGGGCGTCGAAATTGTCCCTCTGCCGGAGGAGACGGTCACGCCGCTCTGCTCGCCCTCGCTCGCAAAATCGATCAGGAAGCCTGCCGATCTCCTCGATCAGACGCTCATCCGCTCCGACGTGAAGCGGGTGCAGTGGCATCAATGGTTCACCGCGAATGGGTTAGAAGCACCTGCGCTTCACGGCATGAGATTCGACCGAAGCTTTCTTGCGATCGCGACGGCTGCAGAGGGATTGGGCGTGGCCTTGGAATCAACGCTTCTGGCCGAACGCGAACTGGCGTGCGGGCGCTTGGTCGCTCCATTGGCCGGACGCGCCAACGATATCCGCTACGTCGGTCACCGCTTGATCTACCCGCGCGCAAGCCGACAAAGATCGTCGGTACGAGCTTTTGCGGATTGGGTGGTGGCCCAACTCGGCGGCGGAGATGTTCGCTCCTCGCAGTGAGACCTCATCGAGATATTCCTGAAGCTGATGCGGAAATCCACCGCGTTTTGAGGATCTGCCCTTCATAGGAACCCCTCCGACCGCGTGCACGTTGCCGTATCGCTTCAGGACCCCCTGCCTTGGAGCGCCCCAACAGCGGCCTCCGCGTTGCCCCCGCGGGGGTCGTTTTATCGCGAGGCACAATGGACGAGGGTTGGAGAGTAGTGTTCGCGATTAGCGCCACTGCCGTGGTCGCCGGGGGCGCCTTCTTTGCCATCCGGTTTATCATCGGTCTGCACCTTTAAGGTCGCCCCTTACCCGTATTTTTCCCTAGGTCCAAAGTCTCACATCCACACACCAGTGGAGAAAGTGTCATCGGTGCACTACGGCTTGCGCTCCCGCATCGGTTGCAGTTGGATAGAGGAGCGAATTTACAAGAGACGTTTTTGAGGGGGAACAATATGAGGGCAGCAACGCTCGTTGCCGGGCTTTTTTTGGCAATCGGAATAATTGGACCGGCCGATGCTCGCGGAGGAGGTCACGGGGGCCGTGTCAGCTATGGCGGCGGACACCACACCTCAAGCCACGGCGGCAGCTTTTCAGGCGGCTCGGGATCGTTGCACCGCGGCGGGACCTATGTGAATTCAAACACCGGGAACCGTTACGGCACCCACCAATAAGAGGAAGCGCGCAATGGCGAAGTCGACCCGGAATAGCGGCAAGCAGTCGACGTCAGGCGAAGTGAGCCAACTCAAACAACTTGTGAAGGGCAACACACCGACGCGAGTGATCGGCCTGAAGTTGGGCCGAACCGAAAACGCGATCTACAACAAAGCATCTGAGGAAGGAATCTCACTGGCTCCGACGAACCAAAGCCCCTACGGCACGAAGAAGTAGGTACGGAGATCATGCTGAGACATTGGCCTGCGGCGCTTTGCATGGCCCTCGTGGGTTCGGCTTATGGTCAGGCGCCTGCTCCGGCCGCGCCCAAAGCCGCTCCTGAGCCGTCGGCCTATTGTCGATCTTCTGCGCAAATACTCTTTCAGGGTGGAGCTTCGGACGGCGACATCGCCGCCGTCGCGAAGATCTGCCGCCGTGGCGATGTCATCGCCATCAGCACCAGCGCACAAGGTTCAGTATTCTAGGTCGGTCGCCTATGTGACTTTACGAAGTCAGTAGTCGTGATGGGTCCACAGACGCTTTGCGTCCTAGGAGCCGAACGAAGCGTGAGGTGACCAATCCGTGATCGTGATCATGCCCTGCGCGGCGAAATCCAGCTACTGGTTGCTCGCTCGACTGTCACGTCACCGCGACATGTGACATCTACCGCAAAAGCTTCTTTAGCGCAGCGTCGCTCGCTAATCTTGAACTTAAGCGTCGAGCCGCTCCCTGTTGGTTCTCGCCAAGCGTATCTTTGATGATTTCCGTCGCTCGGGTCATCACCTCTTTTCGGACGGATGGGACGGCGCGGATCATCGCCGCAATTTCAGCCTCTGACATACTCTTATTGGGATCCAACTGACGGAGTTCGGCGAACCTTAATTCAACCGCTTTGATTTTTGAGTCATCGAACCACAGAGCAACGCTCTTCTGAGAGTCCGCAATTTTTTGTCGCTTTGTCAGCATCCATATCCTGCGTTCCGACGGGCGAATACATTTGGCCAACTAGGGTCCAGACTCAATTGAGCCAATATGCGACGAGAGCGGCGAGATGAACAGCGGCCAAAAAATTACGGGCGAGCTTGTCATATCGCGTGGCGATGCGCCGGAAGTCCTTGAGCCTGCAAAAGCAGCGTTCGATGACATTTCGTCCTTTGTAGGCGCGTTTGTTGAAGCGATGGATGACGACACGGTTAGATTTATTGGGGATTACGGGCTTGGCGCCACGACGAATGATTGCGCCGCGAAGCTTGTCGCCATCATACCCTTTGTCGGCGAGGAGCACGCTCATGGGTGGCGCGAGCGCCAGGACATCGGGAGCCGCAGCGATATCGGCATCCTGGCCTGGAGTCAGATGCAGGACGACCGGCCGGCAGAGCGGATCGCTCAGCGCATGGATTTTTGTCGTGCGGCCTCCGCGCGAGCGGCCGATTGCTTGATTGTGCTCCCCCCTTTTCCGCCGGAGCCACACCGGTGAGCTTTAATCGAGGTCGAGTCGAGCGACAGTACGACGCCGTCTTCGCCAGGCTTGGCCAGCGCTTCGAAGATTGCGCACCATCGTCCTCGCTTGGCCCAGCGATTGAAGCGATTGTAGATCGTCGTGTAAGGGCCGTATTCACGTGGACAATCACGCCATCGTGCACCCGATTGCAGCATGTGAATGATGCCGCTGACGATGCGTCGGTCGTCGTCCCGATCCGGCCCCGTCAGTCCCCTCGGCAGATGCGGTTCGATACGCGCCCATTGCCTGTCGTTCAGCCAAAACAAACCAGCGCGCATTCTCTCGCCCCCGAATCAACACGTAGGCAAGAGAATCACGTGGCGCTATTTAGGTACAGGCCCTAGCCAACCAAGTTTTGCCTGAAACGTGTCTGTCAATTGCAAGATCTTCGCCGCAACGCAGGTTGCTAGGTGGAGATCGGCCTTCACAGCGATGGAAAGTTTGAGAAACGCTATGCAGTCTACCTGAGATCTGTGCCCTCGGAATCCAGAAAGAAATAGCCAGGCTCGTTGTAATTCAAAAGCCGGCCCATAAACTCCGAGATCTTATTTCTCGCCCGAAGTCCAACGATAGGGAGATCGGATTTCACAGCAGGAGCCTGGAATTGACCGACCTGTCGTTCTACGACCAATTCGAGACTGCGCACCGGTGCAATGGCAATGTACGGTGCCTTGCATCCGCCCGCTGGCCCGCGAGGTACTAGGTCGCAACTTTGCGTTAGCACGATGAAGAACAAGTTCTTCGGATGGTGGAAAAAATGAGGATGAACTGCCTCCAGTAGAGCATCCAGCTCTAGCGTCCTTCGCAGAACGTCCCCTTGCATCAACTCCGTGCTCGAGAACGCCGTTGTCTCATATGCAAAGTGCATGGGCCAAGCATGAGCGCGGATCAGGATGCAGTTTTGGATGCGAACGTATCCGAAGGTGAGACTCGCCCCTCCAGTTCATCATTCAGCCGGCGGATCGCTTGTCGCGTCGACACATTGGCCGGCTCGATTGAGACGGTAATTTTTGTGAAGGCCCCAGACTTGCTAATCTGCGTTCGGTAACTACTGCGGCACTCGGTTCGGCATGAAACGATGTTGCATCTCTGCCCTTGGTGTTAACGACTGCGTCGACAGCACGCCATTCCTGTCTGGTCACCGATGTCGATGAAATTCTGATGTTTTTCGAACTCATTGCATTGCCCCGTAAATGTTTGTCAAAAGATTGCACGCCATCTCAAAACTGCTTTGCATTCGGTAACGTACAGAGTCTTTCGCACTTTCAGGATTGACGGCTTCCTCTAGAATGAAGGAGCTTTGAATGAACGATGGGAATGCCATGGGTCAGGTGATCCAAATTGATGAGGCCCGGATTCGAGATCACCTGGGCGAGATGGTCCGCGGGACGGTGGAAGAGACACTGAACGCCATGCTGGAGGCCGAAGCGGACCAGCTGTGCGGTGCTGGGCGTTATGAGCGCAGCCCGGCCCGGCAGGACACGCGGGCAGGCAGCTACGAGCGAACGCTGCAGACCAAGGCGGGCGACGTCAATCTGAAGGTTCCGAAGCTACGTCGGCAAACCTTCGAGACGGCGATTATCGAGCGCTACTGGAGGCGGGAGAGCTCGGTCGAGGAGGCGCTGATCGAGATGTATCTGGCCGGGATTTCGGTTCGGCGGGTCGAAGACATCACGGAGGCGCTGTGGGGCACCCGGGTCAGCCCGAGCACAGTGTCGAACCTGAACAAGAAGATCTATACCAAGATCGAGGCGCGGCGGAATCGCAGGATCGAAGGCGAGCATCCGTATCTCTACCTCGACGGCATCGTGATGAAGCGCAGCTGGGCTGGTGAGGTTCGCAACGTGTCGCTGCTAGTGGCCTCGGCGGTCAATGCTGAGGGGTTCCGGGAGATCCTCGGCATCTGTGAGGGCGCCAAGGAGGACAAATCCGGCTGGTCCTCGTTTCTGCGGCATCTCGTCGATCGCGGTCTCAGGGGCGTGCAGTTGGTGGTTTCCGATGCGTGCCGAGGTCTTGTCGAAAGCGTTGCGGATTATCTGCCGGAGGCCCGCTATCAACGCTGCATGGTGCATTTTTATCGCAATGTCTTCAGCCACGTGCCGTCGACCCGGGTCCACGAGGTGAGCCACATGCTCAAGGCCATTCATGCCCAGGAGAGCCGCGCCGCGGCCGACGAGAAAGCCAGGACCGTCATCGCGGATCTGCGGGCAAGCCGTATGGCCAAAGCTGCTGATCTCGTCGAGCAGGCGGTTCACGAGACGCTCGCCTACTATGCCTTTCCTGACATCCATTGGCGGAAGATTCGAACGAACAATCCGCTCGAGCGCATCATGAAGGAGATCCGGCGACGAACCCGTGTCGTCGGCGCCTTCCCCGACGGTCAATCCTGTCTCAATTTGGCGGCGGCCCGGCTGCGGCACATTGCCGGAACGGCGTGGTCGACCAAATGCTACATGAACATGCGACCGCTCTATCAGCCACAACTCTCTGAAACCGGAGCCGTCGCCTGATCAAAAGTGCGAAAGATTCTGGACAGTACCGCCAAATCCCGAGACGAAGAAGAAAGATGTGGTTTGGTTCGCGCTCGAGGAGAGCCGGCCGCTGTTCTGCTTCGGCGGCATCTGGACCGAGTTCAGAGGCGACCGCGGCACCAAGTCGAAGCCGATCCCCGGCCCCACCTTGTCTACGGCTTCCTGACGACGTCACCCAATGCGGTCGTCGAGCCGATCCATCCGAAAGCAATGCCCGTGATCCTGACCACCGAGGAGGAGCGCGACATCTGGATGCACACTCCCCGGGATGAGGCAAAGGCGCTGCAGCGCCCGCTGCCCAACGACGCCCTGAGGATCGTCATGCGCGGCGCAGACAAGGAAGACAAGATCGCTGCGTAGGCTGCATTTGCACGGGCACCAGTTGAATGTACTTTTTGCCGGAGCGCTCGCGGGAATGCGACTGAGACGCTGACGTCCCGTCTAGGTCGCATGTGTGTCTGCTCGGGTACGCGGCCCAGAGCGTCCGCGATCTGAATGCGGCTCTTCTCTCCCCGAATCCTGAAACGCCTTCAAGATGGAGTTCATGTCGTATTGGCGGACGACCTGGATGCAATTCATCAGGTCGAGTTCAAGCTCGCCGTAATTCAGCAGGGTGCGGCCGATTATCGCCATCTCTTTCGGGAAGATATTGTGAATGGGAAACATGTGGTCTGCCTGAGTTAGCTCTTTCAATTACCCACATCTCATACCTAGCTAATTACCCTGAAGCTGGAAGGCCAGAGGGGGCGAAAGCGCTTCTGAGAGCAGAACAGGATAAGCACATCCGTGCATACCTGCGGCAGTGCCTGCATTAGCCTTTGAGGTGCTCAAATGATCTGCGACGCAAAGTGGCACGGATCGGTTCGTCGATATATCGCTTAACAAGAAAGCTAAAAGCGATTGCAACTAGAGTCATGCTTGGTACCGCTAGCGCTGCATGGATCTGCGCAACCCAACCTGCCGAAGTTCCGCCGAACAATAGCATGAGTGGAACGTAGTGGGTCATATAAAGCGGATATGAAAGATCTCCGATAAACTCGCTAAAACGGTTGATCGACGGACTCCCGATTGCATTAGCGCCCAGCCAAACAAGGAGCGGATATACGATTGTGACGATCAGGAAATCGTAGGGCTTCCAAAGGAAGGGCCAAAAAAAGGTCGCAAGCATGATAAGCGGAAGGTAATATGCTGCCCCTGGCAACAGCGGTTGCCTGCCAATACGGCAAGCAACAACGCCCGCGATAAATGAAAAACCTACCCGTACAAAGCCAATCCAGAAGGTTCTGCGGTCGAAACCGCCGTTTAGGCTTCCGAAATCGTAGCACGTGTATGCCGTTGCAACCGCGGCGAAGGCGAGCATCGCTAGCAACCATCGAAGCGATAGTTGGCGCAGACAAAGAGCAAACGTTAGGCTCGCCACATACTCGCAAAGCAATGACCAGGCGGGAGCGACAAAAGGAAAAATAGGAAAGCTGGGATCGTGGACAAATAAGTGCGGCAACAGAAGTACGCTGCAGGTGAGGAGAATAAAAAACTCCGTGACACTAAAATTGAATAACGCGGCAGCCATAGGCGCATAGAATCGTCCGATTACAACCACAACGAAGCCCAACAAGGAGCCAATTACGACGAGCGGATGCAGTCGTATCAGACGCCTTTTAATAAGTTCTGTGGGTGACAATTCTACGCGAGAAGGGTCGTAGGCAAATGCCATTACATACCCTGACAAGCAAAAGAAAAAATCTACAGCGAGATAACCGTGAGGAATCCGGTTCTGAGGACCGAACTGAAAGGGTTCATAAAAATGTAAAACGGCGACACAGATGGCAGCAATTCCCCGCATGCCGTCAAGAATGCTCAGTCGCGCGACCTCTTTGGCAGCCAGCGACCCGGGGTCTTCGGGAAAGGCGTTGGGGGGCGGTAAATTCGGGGAGGCGCAGCTGGATTTGAGCATCGCGTTCGACATGTAGGATTCTGCAATTCTATTAACGCATCTGTCGCATTTCTTTACATATACATGCATATACATGCATATACCGTGTGCCGCTACACGGTCTGAGCACCGTCAACTGCTAGCCCGGCCTATTCGTCAGAGGGCGGCTTTTGGGCCCGATTGATGCGGCCGCACATCTTGTCTGGCGAGGCGCACAGGATTGCCTTCGGCTTTTCACCGCCTGACGACCCGTACTTTGCAACGCGCTTGAGGGATGGGGTGGGTGAACGGGGGGCGGACGCCCCGCCGGTCAAGGACCGAGCGGCAGCAGCGCGCCTGGCAAACGGCGGATCAGGTCGGCTCGGGACATGCCGCGGCAAACGCAAGGCGAATGCGGCTCGTGGTCTCGACCACACGGGCAGCGATTTTCAAGAGACGAAGACGCAGCGTCGCGAACTCGGCAGCGGCCAATTCCCGGACTTTGGGAATCGCCTCGCGCACGGTCAGCATCAGCCAATAAGCGGCCGTATGGAGCGCGAGACGGACCTGGTTGGCGAGCGCCGAACGGCAGCTGGTGCGGTCGGAGGCGAGCTGCGTCATATGCAGCTTGATCAGATTCTCGGCTCGGCCGCGCGCGCATTGTAAGCGGCAAAGAGATCTTTCAATTACCCACACTTGACGTCGGATTTGAGCGGGGCGCCGCGGCCGAAATCTTGAATCAGTAGAATCTGTTGTGATTCGTTGTTGAGCACCTGATTCGGAAGTGCGGGGTGCTCGATGGGCTTGGTGAAGGAACGCGCGGTGGCGCGTGCTCAGCGATTGACGACCGGTATCGAGACGTGGGTTGATCGGGAAGTTGCGGGATGCGAGTTTAAGGATGAGCGGCTTGGTCGCCGGTTCTGCAAATTGCTCGCACAAATCGGGAGCGACATGGGTCAAAGCATCCCGTTGGTTTGTCAGGATTGGGCCAACACGAAGGCCGCCTATCGATTCTTCTCCAACGAGCGGGTCGACGAGGCGGATATTCTTGGCGGTCATTTCGAGGCGACGCGCGAGCGCGTAGCGGCGAGGGAGGGACCGATCCTCGTCCTCCATGACACGACGGAATTCAGCCTCAAGCGCGAGAAGCCGGATCTGATCGGCTTTACGGGCAAGACGGCAGGACGCACGCAGTGCGGCATCCTGATGCATTCGAGTCTCGCCGTGACGACCGAGGGGCTTCCGCTAGGACTGTCGGCAATCAAGTTCTGGACCCGCAAGAAGTTCAAGGGGACGACGGCGCTGAAGCGAAGGATCAATCCGACACACGGGTGCCGATCGAGCAGAAGGAGAGCATCCGCTGGCTCGAGAATTTACGGCAATCGACCGACCTTCTTGCTGCCCCTGGACGATGCGTTCATATTGGTGATCGCGAGAGCGACATCTATGAGCTGTTTTGCCTGGCCGAGGAGGTTGGAACGCATTTCCTGGTGCGAACCTGTGTTGATCGGCTTGCCGGGGACGGCAATCATACAATTGCCGACGAAATGGACGAGGTTACGATCAAGGGTCTGCATCGGATCAAGGTCAAGGACGACAAAGGCGATCCCGACGACGCCGTTCTTGAGATCAGGTATCGCAAGATACGCGTCCTGCCGCCGATCGGCAAACAGACGAAATATCCCGCACTCACTCTGACCGTGATCCATGCTCAAGAGCGGGGAAGGCCGAAGCGGCGAAAGAAAATCGAGTGGAAGCTCCTCACCGATCTCCCGGTCCAATCGCGCACGGACGCCATCGAGAAGATCGAATGGTACGCGTTGAGGTGGAAGATCGAAGTCTTCCATAAGATCCTCAAATCGGGCTGCAAAGCAGAGGACTCAAAATTGCGAACTGCTGAGCGTCTGGTCAATCTGATCGCGGTCTTCTGCATTGTGAGTTGGCGCGTGTTCTGGATGACGATGCTCAATCGCTCCTCGCCGAATGCCATACCGCAAACGGCGCTGACGGATCCCGAAATCAAGCTTCTTGATCATTTGGTGAAAGACCGGGGTGGTAATTGCTCTCGACGAAGCACGCTCTCGTACTATGTCGTCAAGATCGCGCGGCTCGGAGGATACTTGGCCCGAGCCAACGATCCGCCTCCAGGAAGTACCGTGATCTGGCGCGGACTCTCGCGGCTGAACGACATCGAACTTGGAGCCGCAATCGAGGCAACAACTATGGGTAATTGAAAGGAGTTAGCTTGCTAATGGTCTACGGCTTGAAATGGATAATCGAGCGAAGGAACTCGGGCATCTCAGGGCGCGTGGGACACGCATACTCAGTCGGTGGGGCGCCATCCTTGAAACCCAAGCCATAGCGGAAGGCGATGACGAGGTGTGCGGCATAATTCGTTAGTTCTTCAGTGCTGAATACCTGGGCTTTGGTCAGAGATCGCTTTTTCGAGCGAAGGTGAAAGACGAAGTCGTCGCCTTCATACTCCCCAGCGATAGAGTGAACGACGTTATTTCTGACGTAGTGGATGCCTTTTAGTATTGGCCTTAGTTCATCGAAAGCCTTCTGCGCTGGGGCCGGTAATTCGGAAAGCTTCGACAGCTGGTGAATCTTTTCCGCCCGCTGGTCTGCACTCAGGGTGAAAACGACTATTACTGCTTCATCATCGGTGAGGCGAAGAATGACTTTCAGGCAATTTCCCAGGATGTGCTCGATGTGGGACCAGCGCAAAGCCAGGACGCCGAGCTTGGCGTACTCAGCATCCGTGAGGGCTGGCTCAAAATTATAGGGTGTGGGGATCATGACGTCGCCCTGTTAAGACGCGGCCTTAGCCGCAAATTCGCTTTCTGGTCCATGCATGATCAGCGTTGCGCCTCTGCAAACCATCGCCCAGTTCTCGGTGCTGGAAAAGCCTGGTGCAGAAATCTTTATGGTCGCGTCGAATCTGGCGGGCGCTGGCGCGTTCTGAACGTGAACGATTCCGGCCGCAGGTTGACGGTCACCAAAGCCTCATCTGCTGGCGCGCCCCGTTATGGCGGTACAGCCCAAGCGCCAAGCGGCTTGGTTGCTGCGCGTATGAAATCGATCTACGACGGTCATTCCTCGAAAGGCCTCGATGTGAATGAGGCAACAGCAGCTATGATCAAGGAAGGGCGCAAAGCCTACCGCGACTACCATCTCGATAGGCACCGCTTTCTGCAATACGGTCAGGACGTCATTGTATTTCCTTGGTCAGGTGCACGCCTCGCTCAGACAATGGTGCTGGCTTTACGTCGAGAGGGCGCAAAGGCTTCGATCGAAAACTTTGCCGTCTTTGTCGAAAAAACATCTGCGGCCGACCTTAAGGACCTCCTGGTCGCAATCAAGGAACAAGGCCTACCTGAAACGGACGAGCTGGCGCGCGAGGCACGCCAACTTCAATCTGACCGCTTCGATCGATATCTAATTCCCTACCATCAGCGCCTGGCATTTAGCCGGCGCTTTCTTGTACGAGAGGGCTTTGCCGAGCTGATCGATGACCTGCTTGCTGCGGATGCCGTAACGGTGGGCTAGCCTCAGAGTTTGTGAACGAGTGCTGCACCGGAGCTTGACCCAACTATCCGATCCACCCCCGCGAAAACTGAGGCGCACGTCTGCTGGGCGGATGATCTTCGCCCGAGTCGGGGCGACGCAACGGCGATCAGTTGTTAATCCACGGCATCACGAGGCAGATTTGATTAGAATCATATTGGTAGCGGCTCCGCTTGTGATCACCGCGCCTGCGAATGCCGTTTACTTCACTTACTTCCGATGGGAGTCGTTACCTGCGCAGATCCGCGCTGCCTACATGGCCGGTTTCTACGACGCGCTGATTAGCGTTGCCTCTGACGAGCAAGATGCCAAGGCAGGCACGCATTATCAATTGCATTTCGAAGAGCAAAATGACAAACGTCCAGCTCGCAGACAATGTTCGCGCATTTGCTTCGACCCGTCCTAACCTTCAGACCGCAGGAGTTGGGGGAGCTCTAATCAATTATCTGATTGAGTTCTGTGGAAAGCCCCAATAGATATGAAGGTGGACCGATTGATCGCGGCGTCGATTAGAAAGATTGACCTGGATCGCCTTATCGAGGGCTATCTTGAGCACGACGATGAAGCATAAGGGCGTCTCTGAAGTCGCGCTCGGGGCACTAGTGGCTACTGCCTTCTGGTTGATAGTAGGCCTACTGGTGGGCGATCCTGCACGCTTCAAAGACTTCGCCGGCCCGGCCGCAACGGTCTTCGCTGCAATTACTGCTGGCTGGATTGCCTACCGGCTTGGTCAGAGCCAAATCGCGGTCGCCAAGGTTCAAGCGGATATCGCAGAACGAAATTGGAAAACATCGAACGAAAAGATAGTG
This sequence comes from Bradyrhizobium ottawaense, assembly GCF_002278135.3. Lineage (NCBI taxonomy): Bacteria > Pseudomonadati > Pseudomonadota > Alphaproteobacteria > Hyphomicrobiales > Nitrobacteraceae > Bradyrhizobium > Bradyrhizobium ottawaense. Next base: position 6,929,780 of record NZ_CP029425.2, read on the forward strand.
CTTGATCTCTTTGATAAGCGGCTCGCCATTTTCGAGGAGATTAGAGGGATAGTCGGTGAGGAAGAGCTATGCGGGATTTTGGGTGACGAGGCGATCAGGCGGCGTGGTTTTCCGGCACTTGGATGACCTCGATGCCGTTTTCGAATCTGACACCTGCGATGACCTTCGGCAACTGATTTGTGCCTTTCAGCCGCCGCCAGGTCTTTGATGCGGCGCAGAGCAGCTTGAACACCATCAACTTGGCAGTCGTTGACGATAACGAACCTTTCGTGCGCACCGTTCTGTGCCGGACCGTCGCGAACACGCTTTCGATGGGATTCGTCGTCCGCAAGTGGTCCCAATGCTCGGCGGGGAATTCGTAGAACGCAAGCATTGCGTCGCGATCTTTCGTCAGGCACTCGACCGCCTTGTCGTACTTCGCTCCGTATTTCTCGGCAAAGACATCGATCGCCACTTCGGCCGAAGCTCGGTTGGACGCCAAATAGACCTCGCGCAGATCCTTCTTCATGCTGGCCTGTACCGACACTGCGACTTTGTTCAAGATATTCGCGGTTTTGTGCACCCAGCACCGCTGATGTCGCGTGGCGGGAAAGACCTCGTCGAGCGCCTTCCAGAAGCCGAGCGCGCCGTCACCGACGGCGATTTCCGGGGCGATCTTCAGCCCACGGGTTTTCGCCTCGACGAGCAGTTCGTGCCAGCTCTGCGTGCTCTCGCGCACGCCGACCTGGAAGCCGATGAGTTCCTTCTTGCCTTCCGGCGTCGCGCCGATCAGCACCAGCATGCATTCGCTGTGGTCTTCCATGCGAGCCTGCAGGAAGACGCCGTCCGCCCACACGTATACGTACCGGCGCGCCGACAGATCGCGCTTCTGCCAACGCTCGTACTCGAGCTGCCACTCCGTCGTCAGTCTGGAAACCACCGCCGGAGAAAGATTCGGCGCATCCTTGCCCAGGAGCGCCGCCAGCGCCTCCTGGAAGTCGCCCGTCGAGATGCCTCGCAGGTACAGAACCGGCAAAAGTGCATCCAAGCTCTTCGTGCGCCGTGCCCACAACGGCAGGATCGCCGAGGTGAAGCGGATCCGCTCGCCATCGCTGGTCACCGCGCGATCGCGAATCTTTACCCGGGCGACTTCGACGGCGCCGATCCCCGTCTGGATCGTCCGCACTGGACCATGGCCGTGCCGCACGAGGCGGTCGCGGCCATCGGGAAGCTTCAAGCCCTTCATCGCGGCGAGAAACGCCTCGGCTTCCATCTCGACAGCCTGCGCAAGCAGCTGCCGAGCACCAGATCGCAAAATATTCGTCAGTGGATCGTCGATCTCATCGGGCTGACGCAGTGGGACAATGTTGCTATGCTCGTTCATGGCGTATCGCTCTCCTTGAGGTTCTGGCAGGCTCGACACCCGCCTCGATACGCCGCCTATCTCATTCCGTCATCACCCAGTTTCCCGCATAGCTCGGTGAGGCATGCCGTAGCGGCACCGCTCCTGACGAGCTATTCTTTCGGTACGGACGAGCGATCGATCGCGTGCCCTATTTCTTCGGCGAGGACGTTCAGAAATACCTGGAAAAGATCCGTCTGCATCTAATCAACCTAAACCTCGCCAACTCGATGATGCAAAATCTCATCGATCCGGAGCGTCCGACATGGGTCAAAAAGCGCGGAGACGAGTTCATGGCGATAACCAAGTTCTACGAAGAAGCTCCACGCCTTTTCGGACCGTACATGAAAGCCCATCAGACAGCTTAATCGCGCAGAACGCGGGCAGCCGACGGCCTCGGTGCGCTACCTGGGACGATCCTCCAGAAGATCGAGGTACATGCAGGGTCACATAGCCCTTGGCACCGTCTAGGAGCACCTTGACTTGGGTGGCAGTCGCTCCCGGTCCAAGGATGACCCCTTTCCGGCCACTGAGGCGAGGCCCTGCTGACAGGGCAACGACTATCCGGCGACCAGCAAATAGCTCGTCTTTGGCAACCAACAGAGATCTGCCGAATTCGGCAGGGTACGGTTTGTGTTCCGCGGCATCGCCCGTCATATCGCAAGTCCGTTGCTGCGGAAAGCGAGATCTAGTGCGCTACGGCTTGCGCTCGCGCTTTGGTTGCGATTGAATGATCGCCGCCAAGGGGGGCACCGGTGGCTACATTTTTGAAGGTTGTTTCGGGGGTCTATTTGTTTGTCGTGTGGCTCGTCTTTGTTGGCGCGCTTCGCACTCCAGCACCACCGACCATAGGTTCAGACCTACTATTCCACTTGGGAGTATTCCTGGCTGCGGTGTGCTTCTCGATCCCAGCTGTCATCCTGTTCGCATTCGGTCAGATGGTCGGTGAGCTTCGTTCGATCCGGCACTACTCCCGCCAGCAGGCAGAGCATCTGAAGGCGATGCGGGCGTACTACGAGCCGCATAGGGGTTAGTTAGTGCAATGCATCGCCCCCGCCGCATAGAATTCGTAGTCATCGCGCGCGGCTGCAGCTACTTCAGGGACAGATAAGGGATCATGTACGAATGACGGTTCGCCTTTTTCGTCACGCTCGTTCGCCTTTTTGGGGACTGCACCGGCAGAAAGCGCACCGACGTTCGCCTTCTGGTCATCCAAAGGCTCACCATTGTTCGCCTTCTGGTCAGAAGAAGGCGAACCCACATTCGCCTCTTCGAGAAGAAGGCGATAGGCATTGACGTAGGTCCCGCCTTCCTTGACCTCGAACTTGAGGTAGCCGAACTCGGCTAACCGTCCGAGGCTCAACTGCACGCCGCGGACGCCCTTCTTCCCAAGATCTTTAGCGATGGTGGCCTGCTTGCGGCGGGCTAGATCGGTCTCGTGATCGATCGCATCGGCGATATACCAAAGCACCCGGAAGTCTTGATCGGTAATGCGTAGATCGCCATTTGCGCGCGTTAACAGATGGAGCTTTCGCCGGGTCCGGTCCTTGTCGAGAATTGCACTCACGGCCGCACCATCTTCCGCGCCAGGGCAGCGGCGAAGGCAGCTTGCATGGCGGTTCCGGATTGCGGCTCGGGAGACTGGGTGCTAAATTCGAGGCTACTGGACTTTTGATTGCGATCTGGGGCTGCCTTAGCCGAGGCGGCCCTTCGCATTTTTGGCCCACCATCCGGCGGCTTTTGATTGCCAGTGCGCGAAAAAGCGCTTGCGGATCAATCTTGCCCGAACGGGCGGTTTGCCAATCTAAGCCATTGATACCGGCTGATGTGCTTGTTCTGCTGGGATCACCAATTATTTCAATAACTTAGTCCGCATTTGTTCGTCGACATCGTGTTGCGCCTGTTGCGCAAAATTACCCGATAATTCCAGCGATTGCCAACAACTCCCGGCTGCTCGGCGCGACATGGCCCGCGACAGAAAGGGCTGTGAACAGGTCGTAGCACGCTCCCCCATTTCTCGCCGATTGTGTGCACAATTGGCGCGCGCCGAATCGGGCCGACGGGGAGGTCGAGCGCTACCGTCTTGCCGAATGGCTTCAAAAAAAGAGAGTTGACAATAATCCGCAATTAAAGGGCCGATTTACAGAAGAGTTTTAAGCGCAACAAGCGCGACCCGTTGATGAGGCCTCGATCCGCGATCTCCATCAGGGCGAGCGGCCATGCTATCGGTCGCAATGATAGGCCGTATACATGAACGCACCCGACCGATATCCAAATTGCTGCTGAAATCCCTTGCATCCGCGCGGCCGTCTATACATGAATCTCTCGATGAAGCCGTTCTGCATCGGCTTTCCCGGCGCGATGAAGTGCCAGTCGATGACCGTGTCCTTGCTCCAGGCCAGCATGGCGTTGCAGGTGAACTCGGTGCCATGGTCGGACGCGATCATTCCTGGCTTGCCGCGTCGCTCAACGATTTCCTTCAGTTCGCGGGCCACCCGCCGCCCCGGATTGACGTCTCCGGAATGGCGCCCAGGTATTCCTTAGTGACGTCGTCGACGATGTTGAGAATGCGGAAGCGCCGGCCGTTGGCGAACTGGTCGTGGACGTGCAGTCTCAGGGCGGTGTCGCTCATGCTCGCTCCATCGGGCGGCGGCGTTGCGTCGGATCGGGCCGACGGCAGCGCGCGCACGCCGCCGCCTCCTGCGCGTTCAGGCCGGCGCGCGCTGGCCTCCCCTCACAGCGTCGCTGCGGTAGCGGCTGGTCGAGGTCCGGTAGTACTGCACGCGGATGGCCGCCATGGCCTCGATCAATGGTCCCCACGGCGCGGGAAAGCGTTCTTCCGCCATCACCCGGTGCAGCATGCGCGTATGGCCGGCCAGCTCGTCGTTGAGGAACTCCACCACAGGCATAGCTGGATAGCGCTGCAGCAGCAAGATCACCGCGTTGTCGGCCTCGCCGGCCGACCTGTCCTTGTCGCATCCATGCAGATCGTTCTGCAGACGCCCTATCGCGGAGATGAGCCGCAGGACCTGGCGAAACGCCGGACGCGCGCGCAAGGTCGCCATATCCAGCCCCCACAGCAAGGACAGGCAACAGAACACGTTCGCGTAGGCGATCGAATCGATGCCGTTGTGCAGGTACTCAGCGTAGGACCAGCGTTCCGCCGCTACCGCCTGCGCGTGTCCGGCGCGCAGCGCCGCGGAGTAGCACCGGGTATCGTCGAGAAGCTGAGCATAATCGCGACGATCGTAGGCGAGCGTGGCCAGCGAAGCGCGCAGCACAGCGCAACCCTCGAATCCGGGGAGCGCGCACGGCACGCCCTGCCCCAGCGCTTGCTCCACCGCGGCGAGCTGTTCCGGCGAGATCAGGCCAAGGTCGTTGCAATCGTCGAGCCAGAACAGCAGCGCCAGTTCGCGATAGAACGTCACTATCAGCGTTTCGTCCTGCGGATCGCGACCGGTGCGGGCGCTGGTGCCGCGCAGGCTCGGGTGGATGCGCTGCAGGATGTACTGGCCGCCCCTGACCGCTTCCACGGCATGCTCGTCGGCGAATCCGGTCAGGGAACGTCCCCACTCCAGCACCTGCTGCACCGCGCGTTCAGTCTGGATCATGGCGCCGCTCCTGCCCCCTCGGCCAGGACGCGCCGCCCCCAACGAAGCGCCAGCCACAACCCGGCGAGTTCGGCCACGCGCACGACCCGAGTGGGGCAATACAGTTCCTTGCCGATCCACAGCGGCGTCTGCGGCAATCCATGCGCCGCATGGCGGGCGAGCATCCACTCCAGCGCACGCGCCACCACCTGCGCGATGCGCCGGCGCCCTGTCGCCTCTTCGCTCCCATCCATCACGTGCAACGCAAACAGCGCATAGGCGGTTTCCTCGAACGTGGACCCGCGACCCGCGCCCCAGCCACCGTCGTCGCGCTGCGCCTGCAGCAGCGCCGCCAGCGCGCGCTCATCTCGCCACTGGGGCTTGCCTTGCGCCAGCGCAGCGACCGCATGCGCGGTGGGATACAGCCACGAAACGTGCCATTTTTCGTTGTCCCATAGACCGTGCGGGTTGCGATTGGCCTCGACGTACGCGCTGGCGCCCGCGGCGGGCTTTCCCAACAGTCGCAACGCATGCAGGGCATGAATGTTGGTCGACACCGAGGCATTGCGTTCGCCGGGGAAGGTGACGAACAGCTCGCCGATTTCGAAATGGCGCAACGCATCGACCGCCGGGTCACGGCCTGCAAGGTGCAGGACGCACAACGCAACGGCGGTGTCGTCCGCATCAGCCGCGAAGTGCAAGGCCGGGCCCAGACCGTGCACGCCCAGACGGGCGTCGAGCTGCGCGACGATCACGCGAACCGCCTCCGCGAGCGCGGGATGCGCGAAAAGCCCGGCCAGATGCAGGGTGTACAGCGACCAGCATGGCTCGAACACATTGATCGGCCAGACGTTGGGAAAGACACCTTCGATGCCGCTGCGCGTCGCCCGCGATGCCATCTGCAGATACGCATCGGCGCGCCCGACCTGCGGCGTGCTCCCCCGTGTCACGGCCTGGGCACGCCACGCGGCGGTGGCCGCCGGACTGATGCCGATGCTGCCGTCGTCATCCGGGCATGCGGTGGTCGGCGACGTCCCCCAGGCTTCCCAGGAGTGTAGCAACGGATGGCCGCTCGGCAACATCGCCACCGCCCCCAGCTTGACCAGGCACGCTTGCCGCAATGGCAACAGCGCAGGATGGCGCGGAAACGCTACGCCACCCAGCAAGGATGCGGCCTCACCGCAAAACTGCGGCAGGATCAGCTCCGCGCCGATCGGCGCGTCTTCTGGCACCGCATGTGCGTAGGGATCGGGCTGGCGCTGGAGGAACCTCGTTGCAGTCTGGACTGCGTCCGCAGCTCCGGGAAGAGGATCGGCACGCTGCAATGCCAGTAACGCCGCCCACGTGGGCGCATGGCGGAACAGCGGGAAGTCCGCGCTTCCCCATCCGCCGTCGGCCTGTTGCTGCGCGATGAGCCACGCGTATGCGTCCTGCCGACCGGTGACGTTGCCGTGGAAGCGCAGCGCCTGCGCCGTGTCGTAGACGGACGGACCGACGCTGCCGCCATCGCTCATTTCGCTCAGCAGGCGGCGCAATTCGGAAAGGATATGTTCGGACAGCGCGTTCACGCGGGATGTTCCGTTTGCAGAAACGTGCGCCGCGGCGGGCAACCGCTGCGATCGGCGCCGCGGACTCGGACACAGTGCAGGATGCACTCTGCCGCCGGCCGATCGCAGCGGCACAGGGGCGACTCGATGCGGACGGGCGCGCTCATGCGCGTGGCGCGTGTTTGAACAGATACGCGTTGGCCCACTGTATGAGTTGCGCCAACCGTTCCGCACGCGGCCCCAGCGGCGCGATGGCCTCGCCGGCATCGCGCAACAGATCCAGCGCGAACTGGCGTGCTTCCTGCAGTCCCATGATCGACGCGCAGGTCGGCTTCTGCGCCGCCGCGTCCTTGCCGGGGGTCTTGCCCAGCGCCGCGGTATCCGCTGTCACGTCGAGAATGTCGTCGATCACCTGTAACGCCAGGCCGAAACAGGCGCTGTAGTGATCCAGCGCACAGTAAAGTGCAGCGTGCGCGGCATTCACGCCGACAGCGCATAGCGCGCCCATGCGAACGGACGCGCGCACTAGCGCTCCGCTCTTCATCCGGTGCATCGCCACGATCCTGTCCAGCTCGACGTGCTTTCCAACCAGCGACAGATCTATGGCCTGCCCGCCTGCGGCCCCCTCGGCGGACACCGCCTGCGCCAGTTCGCGCACGAGCGCGATAGGGGTGTCGCCCGGCGCATTCAGGCTCGCCAGGGTCAGGAAGGCGTGCGCCTGCAGCGCATCGCCGACCAGGATCGCGGTGGCTTCGCCGAACTTGACGTGCACGGTCGGAAGGCCGCGGCGAAGCACGTCGTCGTCCATCGCGGGCAGATCGTCGTGGACCAACGTACAGGCGTGCATCATCTCGATGGCGGCACCGACGTCATCGAGCATGTGCGCCGGCGTGTCGGCCAGTGCGCCGGCAGCCAAACAGAGCAAGGCGCGGGTGCGCTTGCCGCCATGCAAGGTGGCGTAGCGCATCGCCGCCATCAGCTCGGTCTCACCGTCGTCTTCGGCGCAGAGAAGACGCGCCAGCGCCTCTTCGACCCGCTTTGCGCCGTCCTGCATCCAGATCTCGGGCAGCAGCCTGCCGGATGCGCCGCGCGCCTGCGCGCCCAATATGCCGTTCGCGGAAACGCCAGCTCGGTCGTCGTGTGGCGTGGAACCAGTCTGCATGTTGTTCATGTCCTTGTACCTGCCAGGAGACGGCCACGGCGAGCGGCGAGCCGCCGCGGTGTTGCCGGCCTCGCACCGAGCGCGCGCGCCGAGTGCAGCAATGCCGCGCGTCGCCGGCGCCGCTGCCTCACCACACGGGGCATGCGATGCCAGCTCATGAGAATCCGATGCGGATAGTCATGGACGGATGTGCGGTCGGGTAATAGCGCCGGCCTTTTTCGACGCCGCTCAGCAACCGCGGCCGCACCCCGGCCTCGTGCATGGTCAGCGCCAAGGCGATACAGAACTGCACCAGTTCCAGCCATACCAGGTGGTAGCCCATGCAGAAGTGTGGGCCGGTACCGAACTGCAGCATGTCCACCGGCCGGATCGGCTCGGTGCGTTGAAGCCACCGCGCCAGCCGAAACTGATCAGGCGCCTCGTGCAGCAGCGCCGAGGTCGAGAAATGCAGCAGCGGGATGCACAGATCGGTGCCCGTAGGAATGCGCTGTTGGCCGAGTCGCAATTCACGCAGTGCGCGACGCACTAGGAGCGGCGTCGCCGGATGCACGCGCAGCGTCTCGCGGAACAGCGCCTCGGCGACCGGACACTGCGCCAGGTCCGCGTGCCGAGTCGGCACCGCGCCTACGCGTTGCGCCTCCTCGACCAGGGCGTCCCACAGCCCAGGCTGCCGCGCTAGCTCGATCACCATCCAGGCCATCGTCGAGGCGGTGGTGTCGTGACCACCAAGCAGCAGCAAGCGAATATTGGCGACCAGGACGTCATCGGAAAGCGCATCGTCGCTGCGATCGAAGGCGCTCACCATGTCGTTGATCAACCCGGTGCGCGAGGCATGTTCGCGCGCGGCGCGGACGAACTCGCGCAACCGCGCATCGATCCAGTCGCGGGCGGCGCGGCCCCGCCGCAAGGGCAGTCCGGGCAGGTCGACCGGGGGCGCGACGATCAACTGCAGCAGTTGCCGGTACTTGCGATGCCATCCCGGCAGGTCCTGCGCGGGGATTCCCATGAGACTGAAGATGAGCTTGAGCATTAGATCGCCGGTTTCGCGCAGGATGGTGACGTCGCCCCGTTCCCGCCACCTCTGCACGCGCGCCCGGATGACGGGCGCGAACAGCTCGCCGATGCCGGCCAGGGTCAGCCCCTTGGGCAGAAGCGCCGCCTGGATCGCATCGCGCGCCTGCCGGTGCGCGATGCCGTCCTGGGCGACCAACGTTCCGCCAAACAATTCGGGCGCGATGTCTTCGATCAGCGCCGAGGACACGTCCTTGTGCCGGAGCAGTGAGAGAGCATCCGGATCCAGACTGGTCATCAGGTGTCCGGCAGGGCCGAAATCTAGCCAGAAGTGGCTGCCCAGCGTCCGTTCCGCACGCCGCAGCAGGCGCGGCAGGTCGCAGACGACGGCGGGAAGATGCCCGACCAAGGGAAAAGCGCCGGGCACGACCGGGATGTCGTGCCGCAGCCGATGCCGACGGTTCAGCGGGTTGAGCAGCATGTCCATCAGCAGCGCGGCGCCGCGTCCGCTTCTGCGGTCTCGCCGGCAGGCCGCGCGGCGCGGCTGTTGCCACCGTCGGCGTATGTCGGCACATGCGCCAGCATGCCGCCGTCGATGCACACGACCTGGCCAGTGATGAACGCAGCATCGTCGGAGAGCAGGAACGCCACCAGCGCGGCCACGTCCTCGGGGCGGCCGATGCGCGGCAGGAGCTGGTGACGGCGCAGATGGGTTTGCATGCACGCGTCCAGCTTGGCGAGGAGTCGCTCGGTCATGATGAGACCCGGCGCAACCGCATTGCAGCGGATCTGCGCATGACCGTACTGGGTGGCAAGTGAGGACGACAGCATGTTCATCGCCGCCTTCGACGCGGCGTAGGATGTCAGTGCGGTATCACCACTGAGCCCCTGGCACGACGACATGTTGACGATCGCGCCACCGCCGCGGGCGATCATCCGGGGGATGGCCTGCCGGCAGCAGAGCAACGTGCCACGCAGATTGGTCGCCATGGTCTGATCCCAGACCGCTAGCTCCAGCTCGAGGATCGCGCGGTCGCGCGGGGTCAGATGCATCGCGCTCGCGTTGTTCACCAGCAGGTCGACCCCGCCGAAGTGCCGCTCCGCCGTCTCGAACAGCGCTGCCACCGCCTGCGCATCGGCGATGTCGATCGCCAGGGCGAGCGCGTGGCCCGCTTCGGCCGCGATCTGCGCGGTGCAGGCGATAGCCGCCGAGCCATCAATGTCGGCCACCACCACTCTGCCGCCCTCGCGCGCGATGGCGAGGGCGCATGCCTTGCCGATGCCGGCGCCGGCGCCGGTCACCACGGCCACTTTGCCTTCAAACCGTCCCATCGTGTCATCCTAGATTGTGCTGGTCTTTCGCGGCATGCCGCTCGGCCTCCGCTGGAGAAGGCGCAGGGTCGGCGCTGGCGGGCTCGCCATCGCCAGCGTCGCTTTCGATGACCCGAATGGCGGCGACCGGGCACTGGCTGGCCGCGAGCCGCACGGCGGCGTGCAGCGCATGCGGGACCGTCGCCACGCACACTTCGGCCACGCCGTCCGGTTCGCGCTGGCGAAAGGTGCCCGGCAGCGTCAGCACGCACTGCCCGCTGGTTCCGCACAGATCCTGGTCGACCATGACGCGCATCTCAGCTCCCCTGCGCATGCAGCCGCACCGGCAGCGCGCGGAACGTCCGAAGGAACGCCGAGGGCTCCCGGGTCGGCTGCCCGGCAAATGCCAGCGTGGGGAAGCGGGCCTGGATCCGCGGCAGGCTCTCGGCCAACTGCACCCGGGCCAGTTGCGCACCGAGGCAGAAGTGAATGCCGTGGCCGAAGCTCAGCATGATCTTCCCGTCGGTCGACATGCCTGGACTGGTGCCGTAGAACCGCGCGGGATCGAAGCGATCGGGATCGGCGAAGGCGTCCGGGTCGCGATTGCCGGACGCGATCAGCACGCGCACGTCCGCGTTCTTCGGAATCACCACGCCGCCCAGTTCGATGTCGCGCTGGGCGATACGCGGGATGGAGCTGAACATAACGGGCGCGTCGCAGCGCAGGACTTCTTCGACGAATGCCTTCACCCCCACGGCGTCTCCCTGCAGCCAGTGCCGCTGTTCGGGATACGCCAGCATCGCCAGGACCGCATGGTCGATGCTCGCAGCAGTGGTGACGAAACCGCCCAGCAGCATGCCCCACAGCATGCTGATCAACTCCGCATCCGACAGTGTGTCGGCATCGTCGTCATGTGCGCCGACCAGCATCGACACGATGTCGCGGCGGGGATCGGTGCGCTTGCGCTGTATGAGGTCGCCGAAGTAGGCCCGCACCCTGGCGCTGGCCACGTCCGCCGCGGCGAGCTGGGGATCGCTGGCGTGTGGGCCCAGGCCTTCCAGAATGGCGCCGATGCCGGCAGCGAGCTCGAACATGTCGTCTTGGGGCATGCCGAACAGTTCGGCGAAAACCAGCATGGGCAAGGCCAGCGCGAATTCCCGATGCAGGTCCACCGGCTCCCCGCGCTCCAGCGCGGGCGTTATGCCGTCCAGGCGCGCTGCGACGATGCGCGCGATGCTCGGCCGCAGGTTGTCGATCTGGCCCATGGTGAAATCGCGCGAGATCAGCCGGCGCAGACGCGTATGCGTCGGTGGGTCCTTCATCGCTAGCGTGGACGCCAACAGATTGAGCGACGGGCTGGTCGCCGCACGCGAGAAATAGCGCGCCAGTTCGCCGGGCGCCGGACCCCGAAACGCATCGCCCGTGGCCTTGAGCGCCCAGTAGATGTCGGCGTGGCGGCTCAACAAAAAGAGGCCCGACGCCGCGCGATGCACCGGATCGTGCTCGCGCAACCATCGCATGAACGGATACGGGTCGTGGATGCACGCTGGCGACGCCAGTTCGGCGAAGGCGTCCCGGCATGCTGCCGTGGTTTCTTGCACGTCCATCCTGGTTACCTGTTGGCGGGCTGATCTGACCGGCGCGCGGCAGATTCCGGAGAAGATCGAGATCGCCCGTGGCGTCCGCGACATCACCAGAGCACCGGGAACTGCTCGAACCCGCCCGTGATGATCTCCTTGCGCAACTTCAGTTGTTCCGGCGCCACGGCCAGGCGCAGCGCGGGAAGGCGCTGGAAGATCGAACCGAACACCACCTTGAGCTCCAGCCTGGCCAGCGCCACGCCGATGCACGCGTGCGGCCCGTAGGAAAAAGCCAGGTGCGGCTTTTCCTGGCGTTCGATATCGAAGATTTCCGGGTCGTCGAAATGGTGCGGATCGAACGACGTTGCCGGCAGGCCGACCAGCACCTTGCTCTCCGCGGGAATATGCTCGCCCGCGATGGTCACGTCGGTCCTCGGATAGCGCATGATGCCATCCCAGCCCGCGCCCGGCGGGTACATGCGCAGGATTTCCTCTACCGCCTTGTCGACCAGGGACGGATCGCCGACCAGGCGTTCGCGCTGTTGCGGATGGCGGAACATGGCTAGCAGGCCGAATTCGATCTGTGCGACGGTGCTCTCGTGCCCCGCCACCAGCATGCCCGCCGCCAGGCCAACCGCCTCTTCCTCGCTCGCCTTGCCCTGGTCGACCGCAGCGAGCAGATCCGTCAGCAGGTTGTCGTCCGGATCCTGGCGCTTGTCGCGCATCTTGCCGCGAATGTAGGCGCGCAGTTCTTCCCAGGCCAGGCGGGACGCGCTGCGCGGGCCGCTTTCATGCTGGTGCGTCATCACCTCATCGGACAGCCCGGCGAAAAAGGCGTGATCCTCGTAGAGCACGCCCATCAGCGCGCTGATGACCATGGCCGGAAGCGGAAAGGAGAGGTGGCGCCGCAGGTCGGCGGGCTGGGGCTGGGCCGCCAGCGTCTCGAACAAGTGCGCGGCGATCGCTTCGACCTGCGGCACGAGCAGCTTCACCCTGCGGTTACTGAAGGCCGGCGCCACGATCGCGCGTAGCCGGGCATGCTCGCGCCCCTCGTGCGAGACCAGCCACCCCGGCGAACCGAGAATCACCGAATCCGGGGTGAATGCCGCCGGCGGCATTCCCGCGGGCCGGAACGCCGCGTCGGACAGCACCGCCTTGGCCTCGTCATAGCCTGTCACCCACCAGCCTTCGTGCCCGGAGGGGAAGCGCACGCGGTGGATCGGACCGCTGGCGCGTAGCGCCAACATCTCGGGCGAGGGCTCGATGTGATCGACGCGCCACATCGGCAGCGTCGGCAAGGGTTGTTGTTCGGACATGGTGGCACTTCACTCTCTAAGCGATGGAAGGGCGGAAGGTGACCGGCAGGCGCTGCGGGCAGCGAATGATGTAAGACGGCATGTAGACGACGTCCTCCGCGGCGATGGTCAGCGCCAGATGCTCCAGCCGCACGAACAGCGCGGGGAAGGCGCAGCCCAATTCTAGACGCGCCAGCGCTGCGCCCAGGCAGAAATGCGGCCCCTGGCCGAACGACAGGTGCGGGTTGCGCCGCCGGGTGACATCGAACCTGTCGGCATCGCCATAGATCGACTGACCGTACGGATTGGTGAAGGAGGTTCGACCGTGCCCCCGATGTGTCCGCCAATATAGCCTCCGGACCAGTCCCACACCGTGAACAGAGCAAATCGCGTGCCGAAGTGAATTCGCAGGCTCAGCAGGCACTACATAGCTGCGCGTAGTGTCAGGTTTCTGGCATTCAGTCTCAATGCCGACAACGGGCGCAGCAAGTGCCCGACAAAGGCCTGCTCTCGCGCTGAATGTGCGGGGCAGCCCTTGCGCGAAATTTCAAGCATCTGGATTGGCTGCAGCAGGTGTGGTTCGCCGGAAACCACTCCGATGCCGCCGGGGTCATCGAACGCGATCGCGTCAGCCTGTCCGGAGGGCAAGACCTCGCCGCCTTCGTGGCTCTGGTTACCTAGATGCGGAAGCTCGGGGACGGGGCGCGGTCGCAGCGTCACGATGCCGGGAGTGGACTGAGCGCGAGCTAGATAAGGCGATTCAAGCTATCCTTGAGGGGGTGCCGGCAGCGAAGTTGAAGGACAAGATCGGCACTCTGGAAGCACGCAAGCATGAGCGTCTGCTCAAGGCCGTGCAGCAGCGCCTTGATGCAAACACAGAGGCGATGCGCCAGCATCGCGAGACAGTCGAGCATCCGTTCGGCACGATAAGGCTCGCATGGGAGCGACGCAATTCTTGAACCAAACGCTTCCAAAAGTAGCTACGGAGATGCCTCTCGGTTCTGGCCTTTAGCGTAGGGCGCATTAGGGTCTGTACCTAAATAGCGCCACGTGATTCTCTTGCCTACGTGTTGATTCGGGGGCGAGAGAATGCGCGCTGGTTTGTTTTGGCTGAACGACAGGCAATGGGCGCGTATCGAACCGCATCTGCCGAGGGGACTGACGGGGCCGGATCGGGACGACGACCGACGCATCGTCAGCGGCATCATTCACATGCTGCAATCGGGTGCACGATGGCGTGATTGTCCACGTGAATACGGCCCTTACACGACGATCTACAATCGCTTCAATCGCTGGGCCAAGCGAGGACGATGGTGCGCAATCTTCGAAGCGCTGGCCAAGCCTGGCGAAGACGGCGTCGTACTGTCGCTCGACTCGACCTCGATTAAAGCTCACCGGTGTGCCTCCGGCGGAAAAGGGGGGAGCACAATCAAGCAATCGGCCGCTCGCGCGGAGGCCGCACGACAAAAATCCATGCGCTGAGCGATCCGCTCTGCCGGCCGGTCGTCCTGCATCTGACTCCAGGCCAGGATGCCGATGTCGCTGCGGCTCCCGATGTCCTGGCGCTCGCGCCACCCATGAGCGTGCTCCTCGCCGACAAAGGGTATGATGGCGACAAGCTTCGCGGCGAAATCATTCGTCGTGGCGCCAAGCCCGTAATCCCCAATAAATCTAACCGTGTCGTCATCCATCGCTTCAACAAACGCGCCTACAAAGGACGAAATGTCATCGAACGCTGCTTTTGCAGGCTCAAGGACTTCCGGCGCATCGCCACGCGATATGACAAGCTCGCCCGTAATTTTTTGGCCGCTGTTCATCTCGCCGCTCTCGTCGCATATTGGCTCAATTGAGTCTGGACCCTAGATTAGCGACCAGCGCCGGGGTGCATTCTGTGGCGCCGCCCGCAGCGGCGCAATCGCTGGAGTCGCGCCCCTCAGGTCCTGCAGGGAGAGCTGGCCCCGGTTGTTTGGACAGCGCCGCGCTGGATTTAAGTGGATTCCTGCCGGGTTATGCTGAACGCGGGGCTTTACGATTTTGTCGTTGCGTCGGGAGGGCGTAGCCCGACCAGAGCGACGACAAAATCGTCGGCGACGGTCATGCGGCCATCACCATAGCTTGCGTGCCGAAGTAAGCCTCGTCGGGCGTGCGCCCGTCAAGGCTCGAGTGAGGGCGTCCCTGATTGTAGAAGGCCAGATACTTGGCAATTGACGCTCGCGCCTCGGACACGCTGTCGTAGGCGCGGAGATAAACTTCTTCGTATTTGACCGTGCGCCAGAGCCGCTCGACAAACACGTTGTCGCGCCAGGCGCCCTTGCCGTCCATGCTGATGGCGATCTTCGCGTCCAGCAGCACATCGGTGAACTCGAGGCTGGTGAACTGGCTGCCCTGATCCGTGTTGAAAATCTCGGGCCTGCCGTGCTTCGCCAACGCCTCCTGGACCGCTTGGACGCAGAAGGCCGCCTCCATTGTGATCGAGACGCGATGGGCCAGGACCCGTCGGCTGAACACATCGACGACCGCCGCGAGATAGACGAAGCCACGCCGCATCGGAATGTAGGTGATGTCCATTGCCCACGCATGGTCGGGCCGCTCGATCTTCAATCCGCGCAACAGGTACGGGTAGATCTTGTGACCCGGAGCCGGCTTGCTCGTGTTCGGGCGACGATAGACCGCCTCGATCCCCATGCGCTTCATCAGCGTCGCGATGTGGCGGCGACCGGCGTATACCCCCTCCCGCCGCAGCAACGATCGCAGCATCCGCGCTCCCGCGAAGGGATAATCGAGATGCAGCTCATCGAGCCGACGCATCAAGGCAAGGTCCTCGGCCGAAACTGGCCGAGGTTCATAGTAGACCGTGCTGCGAGCCAGCTTCAGGACCTTCGCCTGGCGCACGATAGAAAGATCATGACCGCGGTCGATCATCGCTTTGCGCTCAGCAGGCCCGCCTTGGTGAGCGCGCCGGACAAAAAATCGTTTTCCAACGCCAGCTCGCCGATCTTGGCATGTAACGCCTTCAAATCGACCGGCGTCTCGGCCGATGTCTTGTCATGCCCAAACACGCCGGCGGCGCCTTCCAGGAGCTGGTTTTTCCAGATCGTGATCTGGTTCGGATGAACATCAAACAGTTGCGCCAGCTCCGCCAGTGTCTTGTCTCCTTTGACCGCAGCCAAAGCAACCTTCGCCTTGAATGCCGGAGAATGCGTCCGGCGGCTCTTCTTCGTCATCTTCGCTCCTGATTCGCAGCAAGAATCCTCGCCGCTGTCAGGCAGAAAACCCACTCAAGCTACTGTCCGAATTTGCGGGGCCAGCTCTAACCATCGTGTCGCCTGTTCCCATCCTAAGGGCGAAAGCGAAGAGGAAGGCATCGGGAGTTACGAGTGGGGCTTCGGTTTGAGCGAGTGGGTAAAGTCCGGCCTTTCGTCCCAAGTGCGTGCGCAGATTGAGGGGTATCTCTGTTGGCCGCTGCGGAGCTTTAGCGTAGGGTTCCCTAAAAGGGAGGCTGAATAGATGCTTACGTCGCCGACGGTTGGATTCGTTAGGACTTGGCAGGAGGAGTCTAAGCGCTGGACATACACCCTCACAACTTTACTGGGGGATTGGTTGAATCAGGCAGAGAGGCAATTCGGCACGCGTGATCGGAGCTGGACGATCCTTGGAATTGAGGTGGGAGGCCCTCGCCCTGGTGTTTGGTTTCCGCAGTACTCGCAGGAAAGCAGATGCGTGGTGATTCATCTGAGCGACACTTGTCAGTCGAATGAAGAGCAAGCGCGTTTCGAACTGTCTCAGGAAATAGTGCACCTCCTTACCCCGAACGGGGGTGGCGCCGCCCTTAACATTGAGGAGGGAATTGCCACCCTGTTTGCAAACCTGGTTGGGCCAAGGCACGTGAACGCCCCTTCTTATGTGAAGGTGTTGGGCTATGTGGAGGAACTTCTGAAGATTGACCCGGAGGCGATCATTAAGCTGCGAGCGAATAGCGATAGGTTTCAGGATTTCACTCCGGAGTTTATCCAGAAGCGGGTTACAGGCGTGTCTGATCAGCTAGCCTCCGACCTTTGCACGCCCTATCGGGACTAGCACTACTTTGGCAGAATGTGTTTTGGCCGCTGTTTTTCAAGAATTTGCTTTCGGCAATATGGGCATTGCTGAGACGGCGGCCGAAGGATGAGATCGACGATGGCGTGACGTACGGCGGGCATGGTTGGCTGGGGCGGAGGCCCGTTGATTCTTTTTTTTCCGCCCCGCGTGTGCGAGGCGACGATGTTGCAGGAAGGCGTAGGCGATCATTGTCATCAGGGCGTGGCGATGAAGACCCCGCCATGATCGCCCTTCGAAGTGATCAAGTCCGAGCTCCTCCTTCAACTGCTGATGCGCTTGCTCACAAATCCACCGTGCCTTGATGGTGGTTGCCAGCGTGCGCAGATCCGTCATCGCCGGAAGATTGGCGAGATAGTATTTCTTCTCTCCCGAGGCGCGTTGCTCGCCAATGAGCCAGGCTTCGTCGCCTGGGAGATGCTGCTGACCTTTATCCCATATCCGCTGCGGAGGGCCGTCGGCGGTCCGGACACGGAGAGCAGCAAATCGGGCTTTGAGCCGACCTTTCGTCCCGCTACGCCAACTCACGGTTTTCCATTTGGCGCTGGCCAACATTTGTTCTGCCGCAATCGATAAGATATCGGGCACGTGGTGCTTTCGTGGTTTCCCGCGGACTTTGGTAATCGGCCAAATGAGCTTCACATCGACCGGATATACTTTCAGGTGCCGAGGGATGCCGACAGCCCAGGCCAGCCCGCGCTCTGTTAGCCCTTGTCGAAACGGTGCGCTGAGGCCGTATCCTGCATCCGCCAGCACACATCCAAAGCGCACGTTGGCTGCCATCGCGCGGTCAATCTCGGCCAAAGCAATCTCCGGCTTGGACCGTGGCGTTCGGTGTTCGACTGGCACGCGAGCGCGCTTCAAACGAGACATGTCGCTTGTCCAACTGTCAGGCAGAAAGAGACGTAACGCGACCATTACTGGCACTTCGCCGCGCGCAAGCGTTAAAGACACCAGCGTTTGGCAATTTGCCGTTTTACCGAGAGCCGACGCGTATTGAGCCGCAACACCGACCGAGCGCTCACCCTTCTTCGGCAGTGAGGTGTCATCAATAACCAGCACCGCATCGTTGCCGCCGACAAGTCGGTCCGCCTGGTTGAGCAGCTCTGTCTCCAGCGGCGTCGCGTCCCAGACACCGTCCGCAATGAAATGGTGCAACTGGTCGTAGTTGCTCATGGCAAGGCGTTCCGCCATCGGCTGAACGCTCTTGCGATCGCCAGGACCTATCAGTCCCGCAACATACAGAGGGCACATCCGCTGCCGGGTCTTATGACCCAGCCGGTCCAAGAACGGCATCAGCCAGCGTTCAAGTTCGTCTTCCCATCCCGGCATGGTCAGCCCTCCAAGAGCCGACCATCCATGAATCATTGAAAAATTGATTCGGGAATCCTATAAAACGCGACAAAATCAAAAATCTGCCAAAGTAGTGCTAGGGTCCAGACTCAATTGAGCCAATATGCGACGAGAGCGGCGAGATGAACAGCGGCCAAAAAATTACGGGCGAGCTTGTCATATCGCGTGGCGATGCGCCGGAAGTCCTTGAGCCTGCAAAAGCAGCGTTCGATGACATTTCGTCCTTTGTAGGCGCGTTTGTTGAAGCGATGGATGACGACACGGTTAGATTTATTGGGGATTACGGGCTTGGCGCCACGACGAATGATTGCGCCGCGAAGCTTGTCGCCATCATACCCTTTGTCGGCGAGGAGCACGCTCATGGGTGGCGCGAGCGCCAGGACATCGGGAGCCGCAGCGATATCGGCATCCTGGCCTGGAGTCAGATGCAGGACGACCGGCCGGCAGAGCGGATCGCTCAGCGCATGGATTTTTGTCGTGCGGCCTCCGCGCGAGCGGCCGATTGCTTGATTGTGCTCCCCCCTTTTCCGCCGGAGGCACACCGGTGAGCTTTAATCGAGGTCGAGTCGAGCGACAGTACGACGCCGTCTTCGCCAGGCTTGGCCAGCGCTTCGAAGATTGCGCACCATCGTCCTCGCTTGGCCCAGCGATTGAAGCGATTGTAGATCGTCGTGTAAGGGCCGTATTCACGTGGACAATCACGCCATCGTGCACCCGATTGCAGCATGTGAATGATGCCGCTGACGATGCGTCGGTCGTCGTCCCGATCCGGCCCCGTCAGTCCCCTCGGCAGATGCGGTTCGATACGCGCCCATTGCCTGTCGTTCAGCCAAAACAAACCAGCGCGCATTCTCTCGCCCCCGAATCAACACGTAGGCAAGAGAATCACGTGGCGCTATTTAGGTACAGGCCCTAGACTGGTGAGTATGCTGTTCGAGCAAACCTTGGCCCAGATGGAGGCGTGATCGTGGTCTGGGTCTTTGGCTTCGGGTCTCTCACCTTTGATGGATGGCAGTCCGAGTTCGGCTGCGCGGGGTCTCAGCGCGCAACGCTTCGTGGCTATCGTCGAACCTTCAATAAGAAGTCAGTGGTTAACTGGGGGACCAAAGAGAACCCTGGCATCACGCTGAATCTGGAGCCGTTTGATGGGGCCAGCTGTGAGGGAGCCGCTTTTGAGTTTCCGGACAATGACAAAATACCGGTCCTCTTACGTGCTCTGCGAAAAAGAGAAGCGTGTGATCCGACAGATCTGCAGGTGCTGTTGGCCGACGGGCGCTCGGTAGACGCCAAGGTATACATCTATGAGGGAGTAAACCCGCTCGGTTCGACGATAAGCACTGCCAAGAAGGCAGAGATGATCCTCAAGGCCCGAGGCACTAGTGGCAGTGCACTGGATTATGTGAGGAGGAATTTTGAAGGCCTGCACGATGTGGGTTTAGAAGATCCGGCCGTTACCGAGCTATGGCAAGCAGTGCAGGCTCTCCGGGGCTAGGATTTGCCTTTGAGGGTATGGGAGAGGGTATAGCTCCGGCAGATGAGCTCGGTAGCGAGGCGATAGCAGACCATCCGTCCCGGCTGGGGCCTCGTCAAGAATGCTGCCTCAAAGTGTGACATCTATCACATTCAGGCAGGTCTAAGTCGCTGATTTAGCACAAATGCTAGCACAGAAATATTTCTACGTTGATTTAGTGACGATATCTCAATTGCTTGCGTCGATTACCATCCGTCTCGAATCGTGGTGGCTTGGTCCTTAGAGAACCATGTCTCCCCTCGTCGCGAAAGAAGGCTATCCTATACGCAGATTGTCTGCGGACACTTTGCCGGAGCTGCCGGTCTTGCGCTCGAAGCTGATCCGGGCCCCCTCAGCAAGGGAGGTGTATCCGGCCTTCTCGACTGACCTGATGTGCACGAATACGTCGGCTTCGCCATCATCGGGCTTGATAAATCCATAACCCTTTGTCGCGCTGAACCACTTCACAATACCGGTTGCCACTACAATGTCTCCATCTCAAACAACAGCGATCTAAGTATGGTTTGCGAAGGGCATCAAGCCGGTGCGCGGGGTATGCAATGTTGCTCCGGCACGATATGGAGCAACATCGTCGCCGGGCGTGAGCTTAGGGAGGGGCTAGCTGGAACGCCCATCGCGCGCCCTCAGCGGCTTCCGGCGGAGGTGCCGGCGACTGGCACTGTGGTCTTGTCGGCCCGGCGCAAGCGCGGGAAGCCTACTTGCAAGGGGTTTCTCAACCATGCCTTCGAGCGTTCGCTCCTGAGAGTCAGGTACGCTCTTCTGTTCCAGAAGAGCAAGAAAGGCCCGCCCTTTGTCCGTTATGATCCATTGTCCGGGTTCCCGCGTAACCAGCCCTTGTCCGAAAATATTGAGATCCGGCGTCTGCGCCGCCAATCGCTTCGTACGATCCGTCCACTCCGGACCGCTGGTGTAGAACACCGCCAGGTAATCCTTGAGGACGGCAAGGCTCGCCCGGCCCTCCGGTTGGCCGGCGAGAATCCTAAGTATCGAGACCTGAAAACTCACTTTCTCCAACCAAACGCGGTAGCACCAAAGCCGCAAATCTTAGCGGCACCTGCCGGACCCCGCGCTCCACTTTAAAACAAGAACCTCAAAACAAATGCTGATGCGGATCCGGCAGATTGGGACGCAAATGTAGACCGTCCTTGTCGAGCTGGGGAGGCCCTTTGATTCTATTCCTCGCTCGTTCCTGCAAGGCTGTCGGGCTGTCAAGCGTCGAACCGGCCTGATCATGGACAGCCCAAAGCTTGGCAAAACGGAGTTTGCGCCTCTCAAAGAGACAGGTTTCGAGGACGAGTGTTCGATCTAGTGTCGCCGCGTCCATACGAACGCGAATGGATGCCCCAAAGGTGTTCGCCAAAATCGTAATTCGGATGTCGAGCCTGGTACAATCTGAGGTGACGTTGCCTGCTCTTATCCCCCGTTTAGCAAAGGATTGCGGCGCATATGGGCGAGTTCATGCTGGATCTCGACGCCGCTTCAGCTTCACGGCCCTGCATCCGCTAGCCTGTCGGCCTAAGCAGCCGGACCCGAGCCATGATCGGTCGGTAAGCTGCTCGGTCGAAAGTCCGATCTAAAAACGCGAAAGGCGATTGCCGACAGCGATAGCGGGACTTCCGGCGAGCTTGCGCTCAGTATCGTACCTCGCCCGCAGCTCTTGACTGATGCCCATTATTGCGTGAACGAGAGGCGTCAAAATTTGGGAATGGCAGCTGAGAATGATGGATGTGGTTGCTGAGGCGAACGCCTCGGAGTTACCGCGCATTTTGCACAAATCCTCCCGGCGCTCGTCTTGGATTCTCGTCCTCTTGGTCTTCTTTGGTTTGTGTGCCGCGGCAGCCTGTGTTTGGACTAACATGGAGACAATTTTGGCGAGGTCGCAAGTGCTTGGGCCCGCGCCGATGCATGGCTTGTCACCTGAGGTTAGGGAAGCTCTGCTGGAGGTTCGATCCGAGCAACAACGGGCGAGCGATGTAATCGCAGAACTCAATCGCAATATCGGTGCGCAGCAAGCCGATTTGAAGCGGATGACGGACCAAATCGAAGCGTTGACCGCGAAGATCGAATCCTTGCAGAGTTCACTCGCTGCTGCGTCTGCGCCGCCAGTCTCTTCTCCGCCTGCAGCCCAATCAGCTTCGAAGCTGGCGAAAAGAGCGGTCCAGCCCTCTAAGCCAGAAGGGCCAATTTCCGTTGGCGGCGCGCCGCTGATCCCTGAGCCAGGATCTGGCCAGCATTGACGGAAGCGCTTGGGGGATCTCCGCCTCAACCAATTCCGCCTGAAGCTTGTCGGCTGTGCGTCTGATCCCGGTCTGCCCGCGTCCACGCACTGCCAGCAACCCATACTGGGGGTCCAAAGGTTGGTTTTGGTGCCAGTATACAGGAGGGTGGAGTATCTCGACCGCAAGCCGTCAGGCATGACTCTCAATTTCAGCTTCAATCATTGGAGCAAAGGCTCCGAGATCGGCGCGAGTTCTGCATTCGCGTTGTCGCTGTCCACGAATTCGGACATGCCCTCGGTTTTACGCATGAACAGAACCGCGACGATGCGCCGGAGGCGTGCCGTAACGAAAAAGCTTCCGGCTCGGTCGGCGATTATAAGGTCACCCAATACGATCTCGATTCAATAATGAACTATTGTAATCCAGCATGGAACGGAAAGGACAACTCAGCCCACTCGATATCGCCGCCGTCAGGAAATTCTATCCCTCCCGACACTCGGTCTCTTACTATCCATGGGCGCGCCCGCGCTGGCCGATCGCGCGGCGGTGCAGATTGCTGCGCGCTACAATGTCAGGACGGTTCACGTCCAGTACGTTGGCGTGATGTACAACGACAAGCAGGAAGTCGGCGGCGGCTCCGGGCTGCTCATCGGCGACAGCCTCGTGCTGACCAACAGCCATGTGATCGGACGCGAGGAGAACTACAAGAGCTTCGACGTCAATGCCCGCCTCGGGTCGCGCAATGCGAATCCCATCAAGGTCACTGCGGTTCATCGCGACGATGCCAGGGACCTGGCTCTTCTGGAGCTGTCGCAGTCCGCCGGCAATAGCCGTGGCGCCTCTCGTTGCCCGATGCCTGTGATCAACGACAACCAGCAGGCCCCGATCTATTTGCTAGGTTATCCTCTCGATCTGGATCTGAGCATTTCGAGCGGTCTGATCAGCAGCCAGACGAGCCCGAACGGCCGACGGCAGACCGACACAATCATGAATGTCGGCAACAGCGGCGGACCTGCATTCAACGAGTTCGGCGTGGCGGCATCGTCAAGTGGAACGAGGCGCAGGTTTCCGGTGTCAACTTCATCATTCCAGCGACCGTGATCACCGCAAGCCCGCTCTACAGCATGATCGCAGCCCTACCACAACCCTCTGTCTGCTGGACGAAATGGGTTGACACGACGATCTTCTTTGAGAACTGGAGCAAGCTGAACTCCACGCATGTGCAGACCCAAGCCAACGCTGGGGTGAAGATCCCCGAAATTCTTGCCGGAGCGATCCACACGATACTGCCCGAAGACCGCCGCCTTATCGTGAACGTGCCGGTATCACAGCTTGACGAACCGAAGCAGATCGAGCGCTCCTATACGGTGGATAAAACCAAGGACGACCACCCCGTCGTCTTTGCAGAGCATACTGCAGACTATGCCGAGACGTTCCCTGCAGAGCCCGGCTATCGCATTGCAGGGTGCACGTGGCACGTCGAGACCGGAAACGGCGCCAGCAATATCGCTTGTGCGGTCAACGATACCGGCGCGCAGGCTCGCTTCACCTACAAGCTCACGAGCGGACCTGCCGTCGACAGATACCGCGGATGGCTCGGCGCCACTGTCAACGTTTCCCAGATCCTTGCGACGCAGGTGCCGATCGATGGTCATGCTTTCCTTACCGGCCTGCGCTTCCAACGGGCTGCATCGGCTCGGCCCCGCTTTCCGGCAGGTTCAGGCGATACTCGTTGTCCTCTTCTGCGCGCTTGCGGCCGGTTGCGCCCACCAGGGTCCTGCTTCGCAGCCGGCGAAGCCGCATATCCACAAAGCACCACAGAAACATGTGAGCGCGTTCAGGGGATATGGCTATCGCTACGACCCCGGCTATTACCATGATTTTCGGCGCTATCATGGTTATCGGACGTGGCGGCCCACCGCCGGCGAGGCGAGCGAGGAGGCACCTCCCGACAAGAGCACTACCGGGTCCGACGTTGTGGTCAACAAGTCAGTCTTATTGATCGAGGAACCGCAATTCACGCTTAACACTGCACGCCATTTGCGGACCGCCATAAGACGCGAGGCGGCCACTGTGGTGCTTGTAGAGGTGGATGACCTCATCTTCGATAAATTGAGCCGCCTCTCTCAGATACGGTCGTAACGGGCAATAACCAGCTAGACGTTCCTCCGACCGAGCCGAGGGAAGCAGGCGCGTCTGCGCCAGAACTCTTCCGAGACGATGGGTGGTCACTGGGCGCTGAGACCTTGGGCTGCGGCTTTGAGGATGCGCGGGAAAGTGCGCCAGCCGCGTTCATGAGGAGGAACCGATCGGTGTAAGAGTAAACTGTTGCGGATGGCGAGACGGTAGATCCCTCACGCATGCTGGTGCAGGCAGATCCATATTGCATCCCAACTTCCTTAGCGTTGTAAGGCACGATAAAGCGCGGTGCTAACCAGCTATAATGTCGCGGCCATTACCCCAAGAAAGGACAGATCGTATGGGATTGCTCAAAAACGTACGAGCGGAGCATTCCTGGAAAGGCCCCCGGCCATGTGGCCGATCGAGACTCAGCATCTGCCGACGAGAACACTCCCCGGCCGCTCTAATGATTATTGTACCGCTACGAGCAGCTGCTGAACCTCTTGCGGCCTGTGAAGAACAGTTGTTGCTTTTCAAGTTGAGAGGCGCCGCATCGGGTTCATATTTTGACTGCGACGGGAACCTAGCTGCCGAATATTGCAGAGAGCGATTGAGCGCACAACCGCAGAGTTTCCATTGTGCGTGTCGTAGCCAATGTTGTCGCTTATCTAGACAGCTTGGTGGTCGCCCGTTATGCGCGTTACGCTACTCCGACCATCGATGCTGACTGGCACCTCACCGGCGACGGTTGCGCGATGAACGAGGCGATGTTGGTCGCCGTAGTCATTCACTGCATAATGTTGTGTAGCGCGATTGTCCCAGATCGCTACATCACCATCCCTCCAACTCCAACGCACAGTGTTTTCGAGCGCAGTGATATGAGACTGAAACAAATCGAACAGCTTCTGGCCATCGTATTTCGGCAGGCCAACGAAGTTTTGCACCAGAGCGCCGAGCACGAGCGTGCGTTCGCCAGTCTCCGGGTGCACGCGCACAACGGGATGCTCAGTCCGATAGATTGTTTTAGTGAAGACTTCGTCCAAGTGCTTCTTGTCGAGCTCGCTGACGCGGGCAAGTATTGCGTAGTCAAAGGCATTACTGTGAACGGCCCATAGCCTGTCTGCAAGCCCTTGGAGCGGCGGCGCTAGGTCGAGGTAGGCCGAGGCGGTGTTTGACCAGACCGTATCGCCACCGAAAGGTGGCATCACAATGCCTCGTAGCACGGCGATCTTAGGGTAGGCATCGACGAAGGTTCCATCAGTGTGCCAGAGATCCGCCCGGCTACCTGCACGGGTGGAATCAAGCTCGATGATCGACGCTGTTCCCTTGATCGCACCGAGCGTTGGATGAGGTGTCAACTCTCCGAAACGAATGGCAAAGCTCTCCTGCTCCGCATCATCGAGGTGGAGCTGGCCGCGAAAGAAGATGACCTTGTGCTCCAAAAGCAGCCCATTGATCGAGGCAATCGTCTGCTCCGGTAAATCGCCTGACAGTTTGACATTTCGGATTTCTGCGCCGATGCGCACTGCGCGTTTAATGACATCGGCGCGAGGAATGACATTGTCCGACAAGATCATTGCAGTCATGGTCCCATCTTGCGTAGCCCCTAGGCCACACTATCCGCTCGACCAGGCAGACCAGCGCGAGCGGCGACCGCTAGCTGGATCCGTCATCATCTATGGGTAGCGAGTGGCTCCCGTTTGAACTCACGCGACTTCGAAAAGGTTACCGCAGCATCCGCTTCATCGAATATTGAACAAATCCCTAGTTCGATCAATTGCTAGCAGTGGTAGTTGACCGCGGCGAAAGCGTTGTATTTCGCTGAGCGTTTGCTCTTGCGTCCGCTGCCCGATGAATAGGAATCTGTTCGAATGCACGGTCACTGACACCGAAGCGATAAGAGGTCCCCTAAGAGCTGCCCGTTCCTCGCCGCAAAACGTCGATAGAACGGCAGCGTCCGGAGAACGCCGGCCGAGGTTCGGGCCATTGACGGGGGCGGTCTTCGCAGCCGCGGCGTTCGATGCCTTCGCCGGTATGAGGGAACATCTGCGCGCCACAGCACGCCTCCTTCGCTTCGACCGGGTTGTTTGTACGCTTGAAGACGAGGACTGTGTAGCAGACGCCATCCCGGATGTCGGCAAGAGACCACGGCTTCTCGCCCGCTTTGTAATAGACACCAGTCGTGAGATTCCACGCGACGGTGCGTCATCCTGCATCTTGCGGGAAAGCTCGCCCTTGCTGTTGAGGTATTCGCGCGGGGCAATGGCGGTCTGCGCACGAGCTGGGTGATCGCCTCGCAGCCAAGTAGCCTGGCCCTGAGCTGGTTGTGGAAATGGTTTTCGAGCAAGTGCTTCTCCGCGGCCACATTGGCGTCGTCGAAGAAGACGCCTTGGCGCTGTACCGCTATTTGGAGAAGAAGCCTATATCGCCCTGCGGTGCCAGGATCTGATGTTCGGTAATCCATCCGAGTATCTGGCGAAGACGGCGGAAGTGCTTTCGATCCAGCTCAAGCCCGATCTTGTCGCGACCGACGTTGAAATGAAGGCTTCGCGTGATTTTCTGATCCACAACGGCGGCCTGATCAATCAGCTCTACCTCGACGAGGCCGGCCGCAAGCTCGGGGCAAAATCAATGAAGAACTCGATATCTACGAAGAGTTTTCGCGGACGTAGTCAGGAACGCCAAAATGTTATCCGGCGCTATCCAAGAGAGACCGAGCAGAAATATCGATGAAGACCCAACTCACAGAGTGTCGCCGGATCGGTAGTGTTCTTTCCGTACGCGGACAATGTGACCTAGCTTACTCGCGATATAGAGCTGGCCCCGCAAATTCGGACAGTAGCTTGAGTGGATTTTCTGCCTGACAGCGGCGAGGATTCTTGCTGCGAATCAGGAGCGAAGATGACGAAGAAGAGCCGCCGGACGCATTCTCCGGCATTCAAGGCGAAGGTTGCTTTGGCTGCGGTCAAAGGAGACAAGACACTGGCGGAGCTGGCGCAACTGTTTGATGTTCATCCGAACCAGATCACGATCTGGAAAAACCAGCTCCTGGAAGGCGCCGCCGGCGTGTTTGGGCATGACAAGACATCGGCCGAGACGCCGGTCGATTTGAAGGCGTTACATGCCAAGATCGGCGAGCTGGCGTTGGAAAACGATTTTTTGTCCGGCGCGCTCACCAAGGCGGGCCTGCTGAGCGCAAAGCGATGATCGACCGCGGTCATGATCTTTCTATCGTGCGCCAGGCGAAGGTCCTGAAGCTGGCTCGCAGCACGGTCTACTATGAACCTCGGCCAGTTTCGGCCGAGGACCTTGCCTTGATGCGTCGGCTCGATGAGCTGCATCTCGATTATCCCTTCGCGGGAGCGCGTATGCTGCGATCGTTGCTGCGGCGGGAGGGGGTATACGCCGGTCGCCGCCACATCGCGACGCTGATGAAGCGCATGGGGATCGAGGCGGTCTATCGTCGCCCGAACACGAGCAAGCCGGCTCCGGGTCACAAGATCTACCCGTACCTGTTGCGCGGATTGAAGATCGAGCGGCCCGACCATGCGTGGGCAATGGACATCACCTACATTCCGATGCGGCGTGGCTTCGTCTATCTCGCGGCGGTCGTCGATGTGTTCAGCCGACGGGTCCTGGCCCATCGCGTCTCGATCACAATGGAGGCGGCCTTCTGCGTCCAAGCGGTCCAGGAGGCGTTGGCGAAGCACGGCAGGCCCGAGATTTTCAACACCGATCAGGGCAGCCAGTTCACCAGCCTCGAGTTCACCGATGTGCTGCTGGACGCGAAGATCGCCATCAGCATGGACGGCAAGGGCGCCTGGCGCGACAACGTGTTTGTCGAGCGGCTCTGGCGCACGGTCAAATACGAAGAAGTTTATCTCCGCGTCTACGACAGCGTGTCCGAGGCGCGAGCGTCAATTGCCAAGTATCTGGCCTTCTACAATCAGGGACGCCCTCACTCGAGCCTTGACGGGCGCACGCCCGACGAGGCTTACTTCGGCACGCAAGCTATGGTGATGGCCGCATGACCGTCGCCGACGATTTTGTCGTCGCTCTGGTCGGGCTACGCCCTCCCGACGCAACGACAAAATCGTAAAGCCCCGCGTTCAGCATAACCCGGCAGGAATCCACTTAAATCCAGCGGGGCGCTGTCCAAACAACCGGGGCCAGCTCTGACGCTATAGATCTTGCAATTGCTTCAAAGGCAAGATCACCATCTAAATACTCCCGACGTTCAGCTGAGAAGTTCGAAGTATCCCACCCTCGAGAATGCCGATTATTGATCGCCTCGTTCATGCAACGTGAGCCCCATCTGGAAAGCGAAGAAACAGATCAAGCTTATCTATGTCGTGCACACTGACGACATGATGAAGGAACGTGACATTGGCTGCATGCGAAGCTGAGATGAGGTCCGACAAGAGTTTTGCGTTCTCCAGGCTCGTCCCGGCCAGAGCCTCTCGATCCGCAGCGACGTCCTCATGACCCGTGTTCGTAAAGTAGGTGTGCATCTTTCCTAAGACGCCCACAATAACGTCTGAGATCTGAAGCCCTAGCTCGGCTTTGGAATCCGCAAATCGGAAGTTCGCAACCGGTTTCCCCTGGCTGGTCAGAGGTGTTTCCAGCAGGCGGTCGTGGATGACCTTCTCCATGTCGAAGATGTGGGTCGAATTCTTGAAGATCGCGATACGTCCCTGGTAAAAGGTACTGAACTCATCGATGAGCAGGTTCGGGTAATAACCTTCAATGAACTCCAGACTCTCCAGCGCCCGTCCGGCCTGCAGTACACCTTTCAACATCATTGCATTGAAATGCCGGAGGACATCACTGTTACGTTCGAGAATCTCAATGAGCCTGTCGAGGAAGGGTCTCCGCCCCTCGGGTGATAACCCCGGATAGCCGAAATCGTGAAATAGCTGGATGGTTGCGGCCAGTTCGCAGCGCAGCACTGCGACGAGGTCGCTTTTCAGCAAGACGTGGTATTGCAAGAGCATCGGATTGCCAAGTTCAGGCACGATCGAATCGATGATATCTGCAACTGACCAGTAGAATGGATCCAGCTCGTGATAGTGGATCATCAACCCGTTATCGATAAGCCATCGAAGGAACGTGGTCAGCTTTCGGGAGCGAAGAACGTCAAGAAAGTTACCCTTGGCGACATGCTCCAGTTTGATTTCCGGAGCCGTCTTCTGGATACGCATCGCTTCTCGAAGCGATTGAATCTCAATCGGTCGCGGTGCTCCTTCATGCACAATGCCGCCGAGGACGAATACCTTCAGCTCAGCAACGTTCAAACGTCCATCGTCAATATACAACTTGCGGATATTGTTGGTCTCATCGTGATAAAACGTATAGACGCCGTCGGCCTTGGTCAAACCATGTAGCTGGATTTCAGCATCCCGAAGTTCGTCAATATCCATCCATTCCCACTCTTAGGCCGCAGCTCGCGAGGATGCGCGACGAACGGGCTTATGACGGATAACGACGTCCACACGATAATTAAGCCGATCTAGGCATCGAACAATCCTGTCGATCGAGAACTTCCCTACGCGGCCGGTCACTAGGGCAGATACATCAGGCTGTTTAAGGCCTAGCAGTTCGGCAGCCTTTGTCTGAGTCAACTTGCGACGTTTGATGATCGCACGAAGCTCACGAATAAGTTTGGCTTTGAGGAGTTCTTCCTCAGGATTGGCAAAGCCAAGGTCAGCGAAAATATTATCGCTGCCTGCGGTTGCTTTAATTGCCTTACTCATTTCTTGCCTCCTTTTCCGTAGTTCTCTTGGTAATGAGCCTCGGCTGCCTTCAACCGGGCCTGAATTACCAAGATGTCGTGCTCCGGAGTCTCAATCCCCTTCTTCGACTTCTTTTGGAAGGCATGAAGGACATAGATAACGCCAGCGAAGCGTACGGTGTAGACGGCACGGAACGTATCGCCATCTTCATCGTCGATGACCTCCAGTACACTCCGGCCACCAAAGCCCTTTAAGGCCTTGGCACGAGGATGCTCGTCGCCGTTTTGTGCATCATTGATCGCAAACCCCATGACGCGGCGAACCTCGTCCGGGAAAGCTCGTAGATCGTCCTTTGACGATCCGATCCAAACTACGGGCTTCTGTGTGGTCATTCGCCCTTCTCTTATAGCACTACTGCTATAATTTTGCAAGGGTTTCCTGACGGGCCTATAAATGGCGAATTTCCGCCACTGCCCGTCGACGACCTCTCCGATCCTGTCCATCAACGTCGCTAGGCGTACTTTTGATGGCCTCGATCTTGGGTTGAAGCTATGGTGATCGCCACTGGGGAGGGGGCAATATCCTCATAAATCGAACCGGAACGAATGGTCTAGCTGTGGCGACTGATTGATCGGGGCGCTTTGGGCGCGTCAAAGTGATCAGCGAGGACCGGTCCTCTTTGCTGAAGCCAGCCAGCCAGCAAGCAATATTTTGAGGCTGGAGCTCCTGAGATCAGATGCCACCCAAGCTGCCTGCATTGGCAACACGCTCCCGGAAGGCGCCGCGCGTCAGTCAGGATCTACTCAGGCGCTTTACATGGTAGATCAGATCAATCGACGTATGTCTTGCGATCTTCGGTCCTACCACGCGAATGCGCTTGGCATTACTGGTCCGCAAATGATGATCTTGATGGCTCTGACGGAGCTGGAAGAAGATGGTGTTCCCGTCAATGCTGTCGCGAAGCTGATGAGAGTCGAGTCGGGTTTCATCACCAAGCAATCGAGGGAGCTTGAGGTAAGCAGTTCGTGCGCCGGAAATCCGACATGAATGATGCCAGGTACGTCCTTTTGTCGCTCACGGGCATCGCTCGCAAGATCCTTACGAGCAGCAGAAAGAGGTTGAGCAGTTCGTCTTTGATTATGTCAGCATTCAGGAGTTCGCCAAACTGGCCGCCTGTTTGAATGGACTCAGGTCTCGGTTGGAGAAGGCTCGGCTGCACGCCGCGCTGAACTCTGAGACAGATTGAGACAGTACTGGGAAGAGCGCGGGCCTTCTGCTATCTTCCGAGAGATCTGAGCCAGAAGATCCGTTTCGAATAGTGTCGCCCCGCCCCAGGAGCGGATATCGCCGTCCAGATGCAAGGATGGCACCGGGCGCAGTCGAACGAACGGACCAATCAGCCGATTCAGCGGCTGGGGTCGAGCGAACCGCGACACGAGTCTGAACGGTCCGTCCGTCATCCAACGCTGCTTGGCTGACCTGACGACGTTCGCCTCAGCGCAATTGCCTTCCCTGTCGCTCGAAGGCGTACATCGGATTGATACCGCAATAAGCGTAGGTGCCGGATGCGGTAGCCATGCACTGACTGTAGGTCGAGAACTGGCAGTTGCCCGGATATCCCCAGGCTCGGCCCTGCAGGCAATAAACGTCTTGGCGAGCCGGTGGGGTGTACGAATGAACCCGTGAAGCAGCGGTCAAATCTGATCCAAAGCTGACGAGGATAGGAAGTGCTAGGATTCCGGTAGCGAGAAGGTAAGGCATGAGATCTCTTGCCTCCTTAATTCGCTGAAGGATAGAGCATCCGTATTAGAGGTTTGATCTTAGTCAATTGCCGGTGTCGGGTCCAGTTGGACCATCGTCAGCGAGACAATCACCCGTGGCAGAGCCTCGACGGGGGCTCTTGAGCAGACGTTGGATATCAGGGTGGGCTTAAGAGGGCCGGAGCCGATTATCCGCACCCGTCCTTGGTCTTGGACACACTCGCTCGCGATCCGAAGCCGCCTTTCAAAGATACTCCGCAGTGAAACGCATCTTTTAAGCGCGACTTGTCGCCTTCGCGCAGCAGAACACTCGTATGGCACTCAATCCATGATCGCTTCGTTCGCTCCGACGCGCGTTGCGGGGCCCCCCTCGACCGGATGACAACACATTGCGTCACCTCAACTGCTGCGCGCGCACTGCGTCACAATGACACGACTTCTCCTCTTCATGGCCGCTTGTTACAATGACATCCATAGATTGCGCCGGATCAATTCGCGAGGCTCCCCTTCGTATATTCTGGTTCAGGAGTGTCGGACCATGTTCGTGAGCATCACCACAGACCATAGATCCCTAATCAATTCGCTCAGTGAGCTCGGCATATCGAGCGGCTCGAATCCGATCGTCAGCTTGAGTGAATTCACTTACAAGAAAGGTAAAACCATCTACATCGAGAGTGAGCCAGCCGAGTACGTCTACCAGGTCAGGAAAGGCGCGGTACGGACCTGCAAATTACTCTCCGATGGGCGGCGCCAGATTGGCGCATTTCATTTGCCGGGTGATATTTTTGGACTCGAGAACGGCGGAGTCCACCGATTTAGGGCGGAAGCGATCATCCAAACCGCTGTTCGCCTGATCAGGCGGCAACACCTTGAGACGGTCGCCGAGAATGACGCGGTTGTCTGGCGCACCTTGCTCAGCTTGACGACGAATAACTTGCAACACGCCGAAGACCATATGCTGCTGCTCGGACGTAAAACTGCTCTGGAGCGCGTTGCCGCGTTCTTGCACGAGATGGATGAACGACTCACGGCTGCTGACGTGATCTCGCTCCCAATGTCTCGGCGCGACATCGCCGATTACCTTGGTTTGACCGTCGAAACCGTTTCGCGTGCAGTGTCGCAATTGCACACTGATGGTGTCCTCGATTTCATCGGCAATACCCAACGCGAGATCGTGATTCTGGACCGGCAGCGGCTCGCGAGCCTTGACCTGCAAAGCTAACATGCGGACGGCGTGAAAAGCTTCGGTCGCGGTTAGGATCGCCCGCAGCAACTACCGCACTTTCAGGAAAATTGATCTCACCTCCGAGGCGCAACCAATCAGCTATCGAGTGCTATTTCCCGAACGCTGCGATGTACCTTCGGGCGGTGCCGGTAAACACCGCCGGATCATACAGGCCCTTGAGCCAACGCCGGTGACGACGGCAAACCATTGCAATAGACTCGACCGCCGTTTCGATCTCGAATGGAATGCATTCGGGTTTCACGCGCGCCGCAACGTCTCAAAGGCGAAATCACCCAGAAGGTCGGCACGCCTGTTCATTTGTACAGCATAAACGCCGGTACGTTTTCGTGTCCGAAGCTCATTCGAAACAACACGACGAACGTCTAAGCATGCGCTTTTGGCCGGACGGGCCGTGCCCAATTAATCCTCCATCAAGGCCACTTCCGGGAAAATACGGGGGCTTGCCTTCGATTTACAATTTGCAACTTGCCCGATCGCTCCGGCTTCGCTTGAATGTCCTCATGCGGGGCTGGACTGTGATCGTGCTTCTGGGCCTTACAGCCATAGGAGCTTATTCCGTCGGCCGTCAGGACGGGCGACCCTCTACTTCTGCGCCTGCAATGGTAGCGCAGCTAACCAGCCCCCCAGCAAGTCCGCTCGCGCTAACGGCGGTGCCGGGCAGCCCTTCGCAGCCGCAAGCTTCCAAGACTGCTCCGCCCGGCCCGCGTGGCGCCACCGCAATACCCAAGACACCGCAAGATTGCCGCGCGGCGAACAGGATGGAAGTGGAGCGTCGACCATGATGAGAGGGCTACGCCGGGCTCGTGACGCAGGGAGGGCGTAGCCCGACCGGAGTTACGAGCCCGGCGTCGGCGCGATCCACAGCGGACCGCGCCGACTGGTGATCGCGGCCGGCTGGTTATGCAAGTGGTTCTTCCGCCAAGAGGAATCACTCGCGTGCCAGGCCGACACATTACCGATCACCAAATGAGGCTCTACATGAAGTACCGTCAGACCGATAGCCCACCCGTGGCCGCCGCCAAGGCTTCGTTCAGCACCTCGACCGCTTACCGGATCGAGAAGGATCGACGCCTTCCGTCGCAGAAGAAGGCTCCCCGCGGCCGTCGCCGGCCAGATCCCTTGGCCCGCGTATTTGAGACAGATATCGCGCCGATGCTGAAGGCCGCCCCCGGTGTGCGGCCGGTCACGATCTTCGAGGAGTTGCTCCGACGCCATCCCGAGCTCGGCGCCGGCATCCGTCGCACGCTGGAGCGCCGGATCCGGGCCTGGCGGGCGATCCACGGCGAGGAGCAGGAGGTCATCTTCCGCCAGACCCACGAACCCGGTCAGCGCGGCCTGTCCGACTTCACCGACATGGGCGAATTGGGTGTCACGATCGCGGGCGTACCGCTCGACCATCGTCTCTATCACTTCCGGCTGGCCTATTCCGGGTTTGAGCACGCCCATGTCGTGCTCGGCGGTGAGAGCTTCGTCGCTCTGGCCGAAGGCCTGCAGAATGCCTTGTGGTCACTCGGTGGGGCGCCACGGGAGCATCGCACCGACAGCCTGTCGGCCGCCTTTTGCAATCTCGACCGCGACGCCAAAGACGATCTGACGCGGCGATACGAAGACCTCTGTGCCCATTACGGCATGCGGCCTTCCCGCAACAATCGTGGCATCGCCCACGAGAACGGGGCGATCGAGAGTTCGCATGGTCATCTCAAGCGAGCGATCGGCGACGCGCTGTTGCTGCGTGGCACCGCCGACTTCGACGATCTAGCTGCCTATCGTGGCTTCATCGATGAGATCGCCAGCCGCCGCAATGCCCGCAACGCCAAGCGGATCGACAGTGAACGTAGCGCACTTCAGGATCTGCCGGACCGCCGCACGTCGGACTATGAAGAGGTGATCGTCCACGTGACGTCGTCCGGCGGCTTCACCTTGCGCAAGGTGTTCTACACGGTGCCGTCGCGCTTGATCGGCCATCGGCTGCGGGTGCGCCTGTATGACGATCACCTCGACGTGTTTGTCGGCGGCACGCATCTCCTCACCTTGCCGCGCGGGCGGCCGCATCCCAATGGCAAGCACGATCAGGTCGTCGATTATCGGCACGTGATCCATTCCTTGCGGCGCAAGCCGATGGCGCTCCTCAACCTGGTCTACCGCGACCAGCTGTTCCCCCGGGAAGCTTACCGCCGAGCCTTCGACGTCTTGCGCAAACGCTTACCGGACAAGAAGGCCTGCCGGATCATGGTCGATCTCCTCGCACTCGCCCATGAGCGCGGTTGCGAGGCCGAACTCGCCAATCAGCTCACGGCTGACCTGAACGACGGCCGGCTGCCCGACCTCAACCGGCTACGTACTCACTTCGCCCCGGATCCCGCCCAGGTGCCGAACGTCGTGGTACGCCTCGCACCGCTCGCCACCTATGAATGCCTCATCGGTACCGCCGAGATCGGAGGCGCCGCATGAGCACAACCAACGTAGTCGACACCGCGCGCCTCAATCTGTTGCTCAACGAGCTGCGGCTGCCCGCCATCAAGGCGCTGTGGCCGCAATTTGCCGAGCAATCCGATAAAGAAGGCTGGCCGGCGGCGCGCTTCCTCGCCACCATTGCCGAGCACGAGATCGCTGAGCGCGGCCGCCGCCGCATCGAGCGCCATCTCGTCGAGGCGCGGCTGCCTACCGGAAAGACCTTTGACAGCTTCGACTTCGAGGCCGTGCCGATGATCTCCAAGGCGCAAATGACCGCACTCGCCGCCGGCGACGGCTGGCTCGGCAAGGGCGCCAATCTGCTGCTGTTTGGTCCGCCCGGTGGAGGCAAGAGCCACTTGGCGGCAGCAATCGGCTTGGCCCTCATCGAGAACGGATGGCGCGTCCTGTTCACCCGCACCACCGATCTCGTGCAGAAGCTCCAGGTGGCTCGCCGCGAGCTCAACCTCGAGGGCGCCATCAACCGCCTCGATCGCTTCGATCTCGTCATCTTGGACGATCTTGCCTATGTCACCAAGGACCAGGCCGAGACCAGTGTGCTGTTCGAGCTCATCAGCGCACGCTACGAGCGACGCTCTTTGCTGATCACCGCCAATCAGCCCTTTGGAGAATGGAACAAGGTCTTTCCGGACCCAGCTATGACCCTCGCGGCGATCGATCGCCTTGTTCACCACGCCACCATCGTCGAGATGAACGTCGAGAGCTATCGCAGGCGGACTGCCCTCGAGCGAAAGCGTGGTCCAGGGCGGCCACCGGAGCACGCGACACAAAAAACGCTCGCTTGATTGACGCTCCGCGACAATCAAAGCAAACAAAACTCTTGCGCGCGACAATCATCGCGGCGATCATCATCGCGCCGCGACACTGACTCGCCATCCTGATCGCCGCGCTCTTCCGACCCAGATCGTCGCGCTATAGCAAGATCCCGCCCCACAGCAAACCGACACAAAACGCAAGATCGAAGTTGCGCTGACCGCCGCGGCCATCGCCGCGATCCTGATTAAGGCCAGCCGGGATCAATATCACGCAACCGGCAGACCCTGCGCCTGCCCGGATGACACGATGCGCAATGGCCGGGCATGCGGCAGCAGAAGCGCCTATTCGCGGCCGGGCGGCGCGGCACCGCTGTGCTACCTGGGTGATGTTACGACAGCAATGATAGACGAGTATCGAAAAAAGATAACTCGATAGTTGTTGTGGGGCGGGGCTGGTTCAGTTCAGCGATTTCTTCACTGGGGGGTTGCGCTCCTCGCCTTAGCCGTTGCGGCGACGACACTAGCAGGATGCATCACAACATCCATACAAAAGGTATGCAGGCCGGGACCTTCCCTCCGAACCGGTCAATCGGATAGCCGCTTACGTCGCGGGCCCCCGCTCTAGTTTCTAGCATTCAGGCGACTATCTCAGAGGAAGGAAGAAAGCCGGCGTCGTTGCTGAAGATGGGTTGGTGTTGTTTCCACCAATGCGGACGTACACCATGCAGAAATTCGTCAGGGGCTTGCGACCAACAACATTGATGGCGTGCTAGTCCTGAACGTCGGTGACACTGCGGTCCAGCAGCAGTATGCTGGACCGATCTTGAGTGGCCCGTATTCAGGTCCCTCCACCACGAACGGGACTATCAACACATTCGGGCACGTGTCGTCGTCAGCGTCGCTGAATGGAACATCGTCGGGTACGATTACCCGCAACATCTACTCCCGGTCTGTCTTGTGGGATGGATATTTGGGGCTAGTCTAGAAACGAAACTTCGAACCTGAGCCTTCGGAGAAATTCTTTGAGCCTATTCAAGAGTGCCGATTAGGGCCGTTGAAATAGCATGAGCGAGAACTTGGCGGTTTTCTGGGTTGCTCACCATTGTCGCGTGGTTGCCTGGAACAGGTACCGCATGAATGGCCCCCGCATCGACGACCAGGTCCCAGCCAAGCTTTGGCAGGTTTGCATCGCGACCAGATTGCTTGTCAGGCGGTACCCAACGACTAAGAGGCTCACTGGCATAAAACTGGTATATTTCAATTGGGAGCGACGGAATGCGATACGATTGTAGCGCCCGTTGAAATGCCGCGGCCCTTTGATACATCGAGACGTCACTGTGAAGATCGTGATCTGGAGCTAACGCTCCTGTTTGCTGCGCCTTTTCGAGCAACTCAGAGATGGAACATTGTTCCGTGTCGCGTTCTAAAACCTCGCGATATTCATCGCGCAAGGTTCCACAACGATCCAAAACAAACTCTCGCGCCAAATTCTTCAGTGATGCGTTCGAAGAAGCCCCAGGTAGACACACCAAGGAGCTCGGCCCAGATCTGCGCCAGCGCCGTCTCGACCTCACCTTGCGGTAACTGGTAGGCCGCCAGCGCATAGGCCTGATCGGACGGCGCCGGCAGTGCGTTCCGATCGAGCTTGCCGTTCACCGTCAGCGGAAGCGCGGCCAGCCGCACGAACGCACTCGGCACCATGTAGTCCGGCAGTCGCGCACTTAAGTGCGCGCGCAAGGCGCCCGCAAGCGCGCCTCCACCGCCCTCATCCGAGCCGGCCTCGGGCGCGCAGACCACATAGGCGATCAGATGCTTGTGGCCGCCGCCGTTCTGGCGCGCCAGCACCACCGCCTCGCGCACCCAGGCGTGCTCGCAAAGCCGCGCGACGATCTCACCCGGCTCGATGCGGTAGCCGCGAATCTTCACCTGATCGTCGTTGCGGCCCAGGAACTCAAGATTGCCGTCCGGCAGATAACGGGCAAGGTCGCCGGTCCGGTACAGCCGATCGCCCTCGACAAAGGGACTGGCGATGAACCGCTCGGCGGTCAGCTCAGGGCGGTTCAGGTAGCCCCGTGCCACCCCCGCCCCGCCAATGTAAAGCTCGCCCACCGCACCGAACGGCACGGGCGCGCCATGGCCATCCAGCAGGTACACCCGCGTGTTGGCAATTGGGCGCCCGATCGGGACCACCGACCCATTGAAATCAGCCGGGCAAGTCCAGATCGTCGCGCAGACTGTTGCCTCGGTCGGGCCATAAGCATTGACCATTGATGCTGGGGCCAGACTTCGGATGAGTTCAGGCTTAGGCAGCTCTCCGGCAAGAATGAGAACTTGCGCAGCCAAACGTTCCGGATCCTTGCTCGTCTGAAGCAACGCTGGGGGTAGTGTCGCGTGGGTGATGGCTTCGCTTCGGAGATAATCCGATAGCTTGTTCCTCGCTTGACGGATCTCTTCCGCAGGCAAGTGCAAAGCCGCTCCGGAGCCAAACGCCATAAGAAGCTCCCAAGCGCTTGCATCAAAAGCGATGGAGGCGAACTGCACGACTCGGCTGTTGGAAGAAGCGCCAAAGAGGCCGACCTGAGCCGACAGCAGATTGACCAACCCCCGATGCTGGACCATGACCCCCTTTGGGGTTCCGGTTGAGCCTGAGGTGTAGATCACATAAGCGAGATGGCCGGATGTGAGGCCAAGCGTGTGCCGGTCTGGGTTCGAAGCCGGCCGTTCGGCCCAGGCGGGCGTGGCCGTCTCCAGATCAATGACCGTCACCTCGGTCAGCACTTCGGGGCCGAGTGCTGCGCGACCGACGACGTCGCATAGCAGCAGCCGCGGCGCGGCATCGTTGACAACCTGACGCAGCCGCTCGCTGGGATAGGCTGGGTCCAGCGGCAGATAGGCACCGCCCGCCTTCAGGATCGCCAAGATGCCAACCATCATCATCAGGCTGCGTTCGAGGCAGATTGCCACCGGCTGGTCCGGCTTGACCCCAAGCTCGATCAGAAGATGCGCCAGCCGGTTGGCCCGCGCGTTGAGCTCGCCATAGCTCAGCCGCTCGTTTTCGCAGACCAGCGCCACCGCCTCCGGCGCCTTTTGCACCTGCGCCTCGAACAGCTCATGGACGCACTGCTCTGTTGGATAGGCCTCTTCCGTCCGGTTCAGATCCTCCAGCAGATAGGTGCGCTCCTCAGCCGGCAAGATGTCGAGCTCGCGTACCGGCGTATCCGGGGCATGCTCCAGCGCCTCTGCCAGCTGCTCGAGCGACCGCTGCATGTAGCCGCAGATCCGATCCGCCGAGATTGGCTCCGCCACCTGCACAGTGAGGCCCAGCGCCTCGCCAAAATCCTCAACCGACAGGGTCAGCGGATAGTTAGTGCGTTCCTCCCCGCCCAGTCATTCCATACCCGACAAGACATCATCCGTCCCGGAGCCGGGCACAGCCGGCGCCTTGTTGTGACGATAGTTCAACAGCGTGCTGAACAGCGGCGCCGACGCCGCAATAGCGCTGCAGCGCTGCGCCAGCGCCAGCGAGGCATGCTCATGTGTCAGCAGCTCGGCCAGCCGGGCGTGCGTGGTCCGCACGCTCGCCTCGACGGCGGTCCCATCAAGATCAAGCCGCAGCGGCAGGGTGTTGATGAACAGTCCCATGGCGCGGTCGGCGCCGGCGCTGCCCTGCAGGCGGCCCAGCAGCACCGTGCCGAACACCACCTGCTCGCGGCCGCTGCTGCGCGCCACCACCTGCCCCCACGCCAGATGGCACAGGCTCGCCAGACTCACGCCCAGCCGCCGCGCCTGTTCCGCCAGCCGCGCATGGAGCGCTGGCGGCAGCATCCGATACGCCTCACGAACCCCGCCGCCGTCGCCGCGCACCTCGCTCAAGTTGAAGGGCGTGGTCGGCTCGTCGATGCCGGCCAGCAGCTCCCGGAAGAACGCTTCATCCGCCTTGGCATCACCGCGTAGATGCGCCTGCGCCACCAGATTGCGGAATGGCTGCGGCGCCGTCAGCTCATGCTCGCGCCCCTCCAGCTTGGCCCGGACTTCAGCATGCATCACGTCCCGGGTTGCGTGATCCCCGATCAGATGATGCTGCAGCTCCAGCAACAGCCAGCGCGCGCTGCCGGGCTCGCGCGCAATCACAAACCGCAGCAGTGGCGCCCGGCCGAGCTCGATGCGGTGCCGGCGCGGATCAAACCGGTTCCTGAGCTGCTCAGCGCCAGCGCCATCAGCGCCATCCAGCTGGACCTCGATCACCTCCAGTCGCGCCTTCCGCCACACCACCTGGACCGGCCGCGACAACCCCTCCCAGACAAACGAGGTACGCAGGATGTCATGCCGATCTACCACCCGCTGGATCGCGGCAAGATAGCGCGCGAGCAGCCCACGCTCGGCAAACGCCATCTGCGACACCAGGAGGTATGGATCGCCCTTTGCCGCTAGCAAATGATGGAACAGGATGCCGTCCTGCAGCGGCGACAGACCGTAAATGTCCTGGATGTTGCAAACCCCGCCGGGTACCGTGGCGATGATCCGGTCGATCTCGTCCTGCGCGAGCTCGATCAGCGGCAACATCTCCGGCGTTATCGCCACGCTCCGCTCGGTGATCAGGTTGGCCGGGACTGCCACCTCGTGATGGCGGCCCAGGCGTGCGGCCAGATCCGCGAGCACTGGCTTGACGAACAAGGTGCGCACCTCGATGCGCAGTGACCGCCGCCGCAGATGCTCCATCATCTGCACCGCCAAGAGCGAGTGCCCTCCCAGTTCGAAGAAGTTGTCGTGCCGTCCGACCCGCTCCAGCCCCAGCAGCTCGGCCCAGATCTGCGCCA
Organism: Bradyrhizobium ottawaense; assembly: GCF_002278135.3. Taxonomy (NCBI): domain Bacteria; kingdom Pseudomonadati; phylum Pseudomonadota; class Alphaproteobacteria; order Hyphomicrobiales; family Nitrobacteraceae; genus Bradyrhizobium; species Bradyrhizobium ottawaense. The sequence continues at coordinate 6,970,758 of NZ_CP029425.2, forward strand.
GCACCGTCTCCATCTCGCCCTGAGGCGGCGCGTAGGTCCGCCGCGCATATGCCTCGTCGCCCGGGGCCGGTAGCGCTTTTCGATCGAGCTTGCCGTTCAGCGTCAGCGGAAGCGCCGCCAGCCGCACGAACGCACTCGGGACCATGTAGTCCGGCAGCCCCGCACTCACATGCGCCCGCAAACCGCCGGCAAGATCAGATTCCTCAGCTCCGGCGGCAACGACATACGCAACGAGCCGCTGCTCGCCGCCACCATCCTCGCGCGCCACCACCACCGCCTCGCGCACGGAGGCATGCTCGCAAAGCCGCGCCGCAATCTCGCCCGGTTCGATGCGGAAGCCGCGAATCTTTACCTGGTCGTCGTTGCGCCCTAAAAACTCCAGATTGCCGTCCGGCAGGTAGCGCGCCAGGTCGCCGGTCCGGTACAGCCGGTCGCCCTCGACAAAGGGACTGGGGATGAACCGCTCCGCGGTCAGCTCAGGGCGGTTCAGGTAGCCCCGCGCCACCCCCGCCCCGCCAATGCAGAGCTCGGCCACCGCACCGAACGGCACAGGCGCGCCATGACCATCCAGCAAGTAGACCCGCGTGTTGGCAATAGGGCGGCCAATCGGGACGATGGCCTCATCAAACTCAGCCGGGCAGCTCCAGGATGTCACGTCGATCGCGGCTTCAGTCGGACCGTAAAGATTGTGCAGGGCGTCCAGGGCAATACGCGCCGAACCCTATACACACTGGCGGCAGGGAGCGCCTCGCCGCTGCATAAAACCTGCCGCAGCGATGTGCAGCGGTCAACACTCTTCGCATCCAAAAAGCTGACCAGCATGGATGGCACGAAGTGAACCGTCGTGATGCGCTGGCTGACGATCAAGTCGACCAACGTATCGGGATCTCTGTGCGCACCGGGCGGCGCCAGTACCAGCGTTGCCCCTTCAAGCAAAGTCCAAAAGAACTCCCAGGCCGAGACATCGAAGCTAAATGGCGTCTTCTGCAACACGACGTCTGTTGGTTTCAGACCATAGGCGTCCTGCATCCAGATCAGGCGATTAACGATAGCCCGATGCTCATTCTGTGCCCCTTTTGGCCTGCCGGTGGATCCCGAGGTGTAGATCACATAGGCGAGATTGCGGGAGGTCAGGCTGAGCGCGCGCCGATCAGGATCCGCTTCCGGCAGGCTGGCCCAGGCCGGCGCCGCAGCATCGAGCTCCACCACGCTCACCTTGGCCGGCACATCCGCGCCGAAGGCGGCACGGCCGGCCACATCGGCCAGCAGCAGCGGCGGCGCCGCATCGTCGAGCACCTGATGCAGCCGCGCCGACGGATAGGCCGGATCCAGCGGCATATACGACCCGCCGGCCTCGAGGATCGCCAAAAGCCCCACCACCATCATCGGACTGCGCTCGACGCAGATCGCAACCGGCTGGTCCGGCCTGACCCCGAGGGCGATCAAGTGATGCGCCAGGCGGTTGGCCCGCACATTGAGCTCGGGATAGCTCAGTTGCTCATCTTCGCAGACCACCGCCACCGCATCCGGCGCCTTGTGCACCTGCACTTCAAACAGCTCGTGGATGCACCGCTCCGCAGGATACGGCGCCGCCGTCCGGTTCAGCTCCTCCAGCAGATACGTGCGCTCGGCAGTCGAGAGCAGCTCAATCCGGTGGACCTCTTGCTGCGCATCGGCTGCCATCGCCCGCAGCAGCGCCAGCAGATAACCACGCTGCCGCTCGATCGTCGCCTGATCAAACAGCGCCGTGGCATAACCCAGCGTTCCGGCGATCTCCTCGCCATGCTCGCCAAGGCTCAGCTCCAGATCGTACTTGGCCTGATCAATCTCCTCCCCGGCAGCTTCGACACTCAGCCCCGGCAGGTCCAATGGCCCAACCGCATTGTTCTCCCAGGCCAGCATCACCTGGAACAACGGTGTGTGATCAAGAGCCCGGGGCGGCTGCACGATCTCCACCACCTGCTCGAACGGCAGGTCCTGATGCTCCTGCGCAGCCAGCACCGTGCGCCGCGTCCGCTCCAGAAGCTCCGACACGCGCGGCTTGCCCGACAGGTCCAGCCGAAGCGCCAGAGTGTTGACGAAGAAGCCGATCAGCTCTTCGATCTCGCGGTGCCCCCGATTGGCGCTCGGCACGCCAATCACAAGATCGTCCTGCCCGGACAGACGCGACAGCACCGCCGCCCAGGCCGCCAGCACCGTCATGAACAACGTCGAGCCATGCTGCAGGCTCAGCCGCTTCAGCTCCCGCGTCAAATCCGCATCGACGGTGATCGGGACCGCGGCCGCGGCAAACGACTGCTGGGCAGGCCGCGCATGGTCCGTCGGCAAGACAAGACGGGCTGTGCCCGCCAGCGCGCTGCGCCAATACTGCGCCTGCTGCTGCAACCGTTCCCCCGACAGCCATTGGCGTTGCCAGGCGGCGTAATCCGGATATTGGATCGCAAGCGGCGGCAGAGGATCGTCCTGCCCGGCCTGGAATGCCCGGTAGAGCTGGCTAAGTTCACGCAGCAGCACGCCCATCGACCAACCGTCCGAGACGATGTGATGCTGGGTCAGCAGGAAGACGTGTTCCTCGTCGGCGGTGCGGATCAGCCGACCGCGGATCAGCGGACCGCGCGCAAGATCGAACGGCGTGCGCCCCTCTTCATGGCACAGATCCAAAAATGCCGCTTCCGCATCCGATCTCTCCCGCAGATCATGCTCAACTATTGGCAGACCCGCGTCCGGCGGCAAAACCTCAACCCGGGGCTTGCCCTGGGTCGCGACAAACACACTGCGCAGCGCCTCATGACGTGCAAACAGACGGTTAAGGCTGCGCTGCCAGGCGCTGCGGTCGAGCATCCCGCGCAATCGCAAGGCCAGCGGAATGTGATAGTTGGTGCTGCCTTCGTTCAGCTGAGCCAAAAACCATAGCCGCTGCTGCGCAAACGACAGCACAAGCGGCTCATGCCGCGACACGGCTGCAATCGACGGCAGCTCTTGCGGACCCGAGCAGCTCAACAGCTCGACGATGCTTGCCGCCAGGTCACTCAACACTGGCCTTGCGAACAGCGTCGACAGTGGCAGTTCGACCCCGACAGCCTGTGACAGCCGGCTCGACATCTGCACGGCCAAGAGCGAGTGGCCGCCCAGTTCGAAGAAGTGGTCGTTGCGCCCGATGCGCTCGACACCAAGGAGCTCGGCCCAGATCTGCGCCAGCGCCGTCTCGACCGCACCTTGCGGCGACTGGTAGGCCGCCAGCGCATAGGCCTGATCGGCCGGCGCCGGCAGCGCGTTCCGATCGAGCTTGCCGTTCACCGTCAGCGGAAGCGCGGCCAGCCGCACGAACGCACTCGGGACCATGTAGTCCGGCAGTCGCGCACTTAAGTGCGCGCGCAAGGCGCCCGCAAGCCCGCCTCCACCGCCCTCATCCGAGCCGGCTTCGGGCGCGCAGACCACATAGGCGATCAGATGCTTGTCACCGGCGTCGTTCTCGCGCGCCAGCACCACCGCCTCGCGCACCCAGGCGTGCTCGCAGAGCCGCGCGACGATCTCACCCGGCTCGATGCGGTAGCCGCGAATCTTCACCTGATCGTCGTTGCGGCCCAGGAACTCAAGATTGCCGTCCGGCAGATAACGGGCAAGGTCGCCGGTCCGGTACAGCCGATCGCCCTCGACAAAGGGACTGGCGATGAACCGCTCGGCGGTCAGCTCAGGGCGGTTCAGGTAGCCCCGTGCCACCCCCGCCCCGCCAATGTAAAGCTCGCCGACCGCACCGAACGGCACGGGCGCGCCATGGCCATCCAGCAGGTACACCCGCGTGTTGACGATTGGACGCCCGACGTGAGGCATCTGGGGCCAACATGACGGATCAGCTGCAAGGTGGTGCTCGGAAATGACGCTGATTTCCGTGGACCCATATTGATTGATCAATCTCGCGTTCGGATGTGCTTCGAAGAACGTCCTAAGCAGTGGAGTGGCCTGCAATCGCTCGCCGGCTGTATAAAGCTCTCTTAAAGAGGGCAGCTGCACGCGCTGCGCGCTCCAGACTTCCGCAAAATGATTCAATGCCACGAACGGGAGGAAAAGCCGCTCTATCGCCTCCCGCTCTATAAATTCCAGCAGGTCGGAGAAGTGCCTCCGGGTCTCTTCCCGCACGAGCACAAGCACTCCGCCGTCCTTCCAACAGATGAACAATTCCTGACAGGACACATCGAAGTTCAGGGTCGCGAATTGAAGTGTGCGCAGTTTTGACGTGCCAATCCCCGCAAGCGAATTCACAAGCGCGCCATGGGACATTTCCACGCCCTTGGGGATTCCGGTTGAGCCGGAGGTATAGATGACATAGGCGAGATGGCGCGATGAAAGGCCAAGCGCGCCCGGGTCCGGGTTCGAAGGCGGCCGCTCGCCCCAAGTCGGGGTCGCCGTCTCCAGATCGACCACCGTCACATCGGCCACGGCTTCGGCGCCCAATGCGGTTCGACCGGCGACATCGCAAAGCAGCAGTTTCGGTTCTGCATCGCCAACAATCTGCCGCAGCCGCGCCGACGGATAAGCCGGATCTAGCGGCAGATACGCGCCGCCCGCTTTCAGGATCGCCAAGAGACCAACTACCATCGCCAGGCTGCGTTCGAGGCAGATCGCCACCGGCTGGTCCGGCTTGACCCCGAGCTCGATCAAATGATGCGCCAGCCGGTTGGCCCGCGCATTGAGCTCGCCATAGCTCAGTCTCTCCTTCTCATAGACCACCGCCACCGCTTCCGGTGCCTTTTGCACCCGCGCCTCGAACAGCTCATGGATACATAGCTCAAACGGATAAGGCGCCGCCGTCCGATTCAAATCCTCAAGTAGATACGTGCGTTCGTCGGCGGCCAGAATGTCTATTCGGCCGACAGGCTGCCCAGCATCGGCCATCACGCCGCGTAACAAAGTTTGCAAATGCTGCGTCATGCGGTCGATCTGCTTCGGTGCTAATCGAGCGGCATCAAAATGCCAGCGGAAGCTCCCATCCAGAGCGCAAACCTCAAAGGTCAGCAAATCGCCGCACAAGGCATGCCCAGCTTTGTGGTTCGTCGTCAGAGCATCAGCGGCGTGACAGCTCTCTGTCGTGATTGCAATGCCAATCGGCCAAGGCTGGCGCGCCCGTAGCGCCACCACTCCTCGCAATGTCGGGCAGCGCGCTATAAGATCTCGGGCAAAGCTAGCGTGCGCCCTCAGCTGAGCGACTTCGGCCGCTACGGTTTTGCGTACTTCTTCAAAATCATGAGCAAGCTCAATGCGAACATCCATCGGCACGACGGAGGCCATCACGAGTTTGGAGCCGGTTTGCAATCGGTCCCATGCAGGCTTCCATCCCAGTTGAAACTCTTGTTGCCCCGTGATCCGAGCGAGATAGATCAGCCAAGCTGCTACCAAATATTCCGAGCGATCTTGTGGGGAAATAGCCAAACCGCTTGGGCTAAACCATGAACTCGACTGCCATCGGGACGGCGCCGCAGCCACGGACGATGACACGAAAGGCGGATGCAATCTGCTAAACTGCTCGAGCCGCCGTCGCCAAAACTCCTCCCCACGCGCCCGCAGTTCATCCGCGGCAGATATGCTCTGCACCTGATCATCGCTCAAGATCGGACGGCGTCTTCCTTGATTCACGCAAATCGCTCACATCGGTTCGGATCTGTTTTCGGGCTTTGGCTGGCCTGCATTGATGTGACGAAACCCTTCGCCAAAGCGGATCACTCAATCTTCCGCCAACGTTCCGCACCACCAAATATGGTGGCGGCGGTATCGCAGCTGCTACTCAAGCGCGTCAGCGTTTCTGGTAAGCGTTCTCATCGAACGACTTCTCCTCTATGGCGCCCTTTAGACGATTACGCATGTATCGTGCCAAAGGTGAAATCGAGTGCAATCAATGCGATAGCCACAGCGGTGCTGTGTCAGCTGTCCAACAGCGTCGCCAGACATCGTACAACTAAGCGCGCTATCAATCGCACAAGACCCCGCCCGCCGGGTATTCCGGACAAGAAAAAAAGGGACCTGGAATGCCAAAGTAAATTTGTCAGCTCAACCTAACCGCATCGCGTGGGCATTTCGTAAAAAGTCCGCGCGTGCGGTACGAGCCAGTGCTGGATCGCTCGAGTAAATGTTTCTCGCAATTAGCGGCAGTTCATATTGGATTGGCGTTTCTTCGCATCGCTCAATATGTGGAGCCTGCCGGGTCGTCCAGCTTGTGGCGCTCGGTTCCGGTGAGGGGCGGGTTGAAGATGCTAACGAGGATCATGTCCTTGTCCGGTCCCCCGCGCAGGAGATGCTTGTCATGCTTGTCAAGCACATACATGTCGCCTCGGCGAATAGGAAAGACATTGCCGTCCATGTCCTCGACCTCGCCCTCTCCACCGATGCAGAAGCAGGCTTCGAGATGATTCCGGTATTGCAGAAGAGAAACGGTGTTAGCGCGCACGATGGTGTGGCAGATGCTAAAACCCATGCCGTCCTTATCCGTCAGAAGGCGGTGGCTCGTACCATTGCCCCAATCGACGAAGTGATCGGTTGCTTCAATGTCGTGCAGACTACGCACAATCATGGTGTTGCCCGATTCTGATTGATCCAAAAGCTGGAGGCCGTTGTTCTGCTCCGGAACGGCGCCTTCCCTGTCGCGCGGCCGACTGCGGTCTCCGTCGAAACAACCGACCGTCGGCCGCGGAGAACCTGGGCAGTAGTCCTACGGGATCGGCTACACGCAAAAGGCCTGCCATTTGCCCGACGGCGACTAGTAAAAATATCGGTACGAGGGTATTTCGCAGCCGATCGGCGCGTACCAACTTGATGTACCACGTCTCGGGCGGTACCGCCGCTTGCCTGTGTATTCACCAGAATGCTGCTGGAGATACTGCCGCCGACATAAACTGTCTCCACTCGCAGATTTGGCAAGTCGTTTCCTTCCTTGCTGTGCCTCTCGCCGCGAATACGGTTCCGCAGCGTTTCAGCCAGCAGAGCAAATCTCATGCCGTGGTCGCAGACCGATGAACGATGAAGTTGTGGCTGTCTCAGCTGGCTAGTGAGAACGATTTGGCTAGGCGTGTAGCCAATCTAACAAACTGCCGAGATATGGCCGAGTACAAACAAGTCCTGAGCGAGAACCGGTCGAACAGTGGTGCTTTTTAATCCGCTGGTGAAGAGGTCCCGGATTGAAGTCAGTGATGCTGCTCGAAAGTGTTTGGCGATCGGACTCGACAAAGCCCGCCGCGATCAGAACCCGCAAATTAGGTACAGCCCGCGGTACAGAGCGGTTTTTGAGGATGCGCAGCTGGGAGGGTCAGCCGTGGGGTCCCACCGCGCCTCGGATCAGGCCGCCCGGAACGCGCGCGTCGTTCGCGGCTCCGCGACTAGTTTGCCGGCATGTCCGCCCCTTCCGGAGGCTAAACGCGAGCGGGAAGGTCTCGGCTGAAAGGAACTCCAGCGCGGTCTGCTCTTCGGTGAGGCGTTTTTCGATGAACTGACGTTCGACATCCGACAGGTTCGACTTCAGCAGGCGACGATAGCGGTGGATGTTTGTGCGGTGAGCACGAATGCGGGCCAAATATTCATCGAGCATCCTGGACGCTCCTGAGGTCGTCGCAATCTCTACGAAGAGATATTCAGGCGAGCATGTCGTCGATCAACGCGCCACCCGCCATCGCATCTCGGAAGCCGTTCGGCGGGCAGATAAGGACAATGGCAGTTCGTGACAACACTCCTTCCGCTAGCGTAGCATTTCCATCGCCACGACCCGCAGCGTTCTTGGCTCACCATACGCCGTCTTTCTGCTCGGCTAGTCGCTCAAACAGAGCTGGGCGCTTGGAAGGCGCAAGGAATAGTCGGTCACGCTCCCGGCGCCGGACGCTTGTCGCTAACAAGCTCGCCCGTCAGTATTCTCTTCCGAGGAGCTGAACATCGTTTGCCGATGTGCTATACGCATCTTCGTTGAGAACAGCTTTGTTTGAGAGTTTCGATGTCTCTTTCGATTGGACTGATTGTCGACGGCTATGTGAAACTAAACAACCGCAGCGCGCTGGAGAACCTTCTGGCGCATCGGCGGGAGTTGCTGCAGCAGTTGAACTGCGTTACCGGCATTGATCCGAAGCCAGCGATCGCTCAGGTCAGTCAAGACATCACAGTGATCGAAAGGGCACTTGCGGCGCTCACACAGGAGTAAATAGCAACGGCGCACCGGCTCGCGTGAGTTGACGGCGCTCCGGCGCCGAACACTGACTTCGCCCCCGTTTCCGGACGAAGGTTATTGGAGCGTCGCCTCACCGGCATCGTGGCGCGCAAGGGTGCGCGCCAAGGCTTGGATGCGGCGTCTGCTGTGCGAGCTGCTCTCTCGTTTCAAGGATCGGCCGGGCACCGAGCAGCGCGCCAACCGATTCACATCAGATAACGCCGCGTCTTGGGTGACGTTAGGCCACCATCGATTTGCGACCACGATACACTCTGCGAGCTGGATCTTCAGCACTGTGACTTGGAAATTCACCTCAATGACAAGCCATGTCCTAGATCTATCGCCACATCGTTGGTGCTCTGGAAAGAGCTTCCTGACCGATCTGTTTAAGCAGATCGGGGCGCGTCTCACCTCTGGTGGCGGCCTCCAGGATTCTGGAGGCAACGTAGGCGCGGACGCCGGCGTCATACGGTGGGACGCTCACGCAAACCTCATCCAGGATCGTGCGCAGAAGCGTGATCGTGCCAACGTCCAGCATTGAGAGATCTCCCTCATACCATCGGGGAAGATAATGGGCATTTGCTGGACCGCAACTCAAGTACATCGGAGCGCATGAGCCTCCGCGACTGCCGGTCGGCCGATTTCCAGCGCGGTGCAATGTCCAGCACCTCTGCGATCGCTGATCCATTGCGGCAGCTCGCTTGATCGGCCTGCGTTTGTCTTCTCGTCGGCCGTCTGGGCCTAGCAGACAAGCTTGCTAGAGCTCAGAGGCCAATGTGAGCTCCCTGCGATCATGCTCTGCGATGATGTACAGCATGCTCGGCCATCTATTGCGCGCCGGACTGACTGGGCGGCTGCCGCAGGCCAATGCTCGCACGGTGCTAGCTCGTTGCCGAGCCTCATCAGGTTCAATTGCGGCCAGAGGATTTGCCGTTTATCGCGCCTGCTGCGCTTCGGCATACCTGCCCCGATGGAGTTGGTAGAAATAGCTTGCCACTGCTCCGATGTCGTTTCACAAGACGGCACCTATCGGCTCCAAACCCGAGCGCCTGGCATCCTACACTGTAGAGGGACATCGCGACCAATTCTTGCGGTGAAGCATATCTTTGCGTCAAAAACCAGCGCCCGCCCGACGTCTGGCGACGAAATCGGGCCAGGATCCGGCGCCCGCGCTTCACTGCCCCCTTGACTCGCCCCTGGCCGCTCTTAGGGAGCTTCGGCTTTTTGCAGCTTGACGAGGTCGTCTGCGCCATCGTGAAGTAATTTCATGGTCATGGGCGCGTGGTTGTTGATCCATAATCGCACGTATTGGCAGCACACGATTTTGAGCGAATCTCCTTTGGCGATGCCCGCTTGCAGGCGGATGATCTCGGCAGCGTGGAGCGGCCCCGCCTCGCTCCACCCCGTCAGCGGCAGAGCCAATCTCCAACCGACATCATGAGCTCGAGCGTGGGGGAGTTGTTCAGCACGCAAAGGGCAGTTCCGGATCGTCTTCGAGAGTTCTTCCAGGATGTTGAGGATTTCAGGGCCAGCCCATCCGGTTCGACTGCTCCTGAGCGCAATCACTTGCGGATCTCGCTACGATGGCGACCAGGACAGGACTACATTGTCGATCAACCGCGTGGAGCCGACGTACGCTGCGACACAGAGCACCGCCGGATAGCGCAGAGGGCTGTCAGCAATCCTTAGAGTCCCAGGGTCGACAAGCTCAAGGTACTGTAGTCGATCGACCCTTTCCAAATGCCTTCTTGCAAGCGCAATCAGCGTTGCGGCGTCGCGTTCCCCTGAGGCAAACTCATGCGCTGCGGCGAACAAGCCACGGCTGATCGCCAAGCTCCGATCACGTTCTTCCGGGCAGAGATAACGGTTGCGACTGCTCATTGCCAGCCCATCTGGCTCCCGCACGGTTGGCACAGTGACAATCTCGATCGGAAGATTCAGATCAACCGTCATGCGGCGTATTACCGCGCATTGCTGAAAATCCTTCTGTCCAAAGTACGCGACGTCCGGCTGCACCATGTTGAATAGCTTGCAGACGACGGTCGCTACACCACGAAAATGTCCAGGCCTGAAAGCTCCGCAGAGCGGCTTTGCGAGTTCGCCCGGCTCGACAAAGCTCTCAAATTGAGCCGGATAGATCTCCTCTGCACTTGGCGCGAAGATGATGGAGACCCCGGCACTGCCGCATAACGCTTCATCGCGCGCGAAGTCGCGGGGGTACCTGCTGAGATCCTCATTTGGGCCGAACTGAGTGGGGTTGACGAAGATGCTAACGACAGTGACGTCGCAGTGTTCCCGGCTGGCCGAGATCAAGGCCAGGTGGCCGTCGTGCAAGTATCCCATCGTCGGAACGAATCCGATGCGCTTTTCGGCATTGCGAACGTCTGCAAGGGCGCGACGCAGCTCAGCCACCTTCGTAATTACTTTCATTTCTTACCTTGAGGTTGAACTGGAGGGCACCCAGTTGGCGACGGCATGCCGAAGCTGATCAGGAAGCCGATAGCACTCCTCTGAGCCCGGGAACGCCCCTTTGCGGATATCGGCAGCCCAGCGCGACAGCGCCTCCTGGAACAACTGGAATCCATTTGTATAGGCACGAACGAATTTGGGGCGATGGCCTTCGGTTAGCCCCAAGACATCATGAAACACGAGCACTTGGCCCGAGCAATCGGCTCCTGCTCCGATCCCGATGGTGGGTATCGTGAGAGATTCGGTCGCTCGCGCCGCGAGCTCGGCAGGAATGCCCTCCAGGACAAGCGCGAAGCAACCGGCTTCCTGCAGACGGTGCGCGTCATCGAGCAACCGCAAGGCGGTATCTGTTGTCCTTCCCTGCACTTTGAATCCACCCATGACGTTGACGCTCTGCGGGGTCAGACCGAGATGTCCCATCACAGGAATGTCGCAATCGACCAAGGCGCGTACCATCTCGATGCGTTTGGCACCACCCTCGAGTTTCACAGCATCGGCGCCACGCTGTAAAAAACCTCCTGCATTGCGAATCGTATCCTCAGAACCGACATGAAAGCTGAGAAAGGGCATGTCGGCCACAAGCAAGGCATGAGGCCTCGTGCGCGCAACAGCCTCCAGGTGATGATTCATCATGGCCACGCTGACGGGCAGCGTGTTGTCGAATCCCAGGCAGACGTTTCCAACGCTATCGCCGACCAGGATGATATCGACAATGGGATCCGCGATGCGCGCCGCAACCGCATCGTAGGCGGTGGTCATCACGACACGCCGTCCTTTATCCTTCCACTGCTGCAGTGCCGGAATCGTGACACGCTCTAGAGGCTGCTCTGAACTGTGGCTCATATTGAATCCGCTCCGCACACACCGTCGGCGCTTCCTAGAGAACGCGGGAGAAACCTGTCAATGGCATGGAGGATGGAGATCCCAGTTGTCTAGAACTGGGGAACAGCGCAAAAACAGTCCAATGGTCGCGCAACCATGAGACAAGACCTTCCTCATCCATTTCACCACCCGATGGCTCGTCTTCACGTGCAGTTTCAGCGGCTATGCCAGCCGCGCCCTCAATCGAGGAGCGGCGCTCGCGACGAGCCACCATCTGCACGCGTTTCTGGGCTGATTGCAGTCTCTCCAAACGGTGACGGCGACCGGACCGAGCGCAGATGCGCGCAGTGGGGACTTCGTCTTTAGGGCACATCTCCGTGTCTGCCCGCTAGGGGGACTCGTGAGACTCCTGCTTCGGCGCCTGCGCACCGAGCAAAGCAAACGGATGGCAGGCCAGGAACGTCCAAAGGTGACAGGCCGCCGTAAGCGCAGCGAGAGTCGCGGTCGAGTAGATGTCGTCGCGAACGCGCTCAGACCGCGCCAGCCTGCTGGCCCTGTAGGCCGTGAAGTCGATTATTTTTGCCGATGTTTCTGTCACTTGATTTCCACGTGCTCTAGAGGGCCACTCGAATTCTCTGACCAGGGCCGTACCGGCACAACTCAGTCCATTCCTAAGCCGCTCGAAGCCAACGAAGCCATTTCTGATCGGCCTCCCGCCGCGCCTTGAAGCGGTTGACGCATCTCTTCGAGCAAAGAGCCGTTCGCCAGCAGTAATGGCGGATCAGCCCAAACTTTCCGCCGCATATCGCGCAGCAAGTGGCTGAATGGTCGAGGGAATTACGGAAGCCAATGTGCATTCTCGCCTCCTGTCAGACATTTACCTAGGAAGCCCCGCTGCCCTCTGACCACAGCACCACGCGCGCACCGAAGGTGCGGCCCGCCCGGCGGTCCGTCTTCCTGGTTGTTGCAGCCATCAAGAGCCTTGACTCTGATGTGCGGCTGCCTCGCGAAGCAGTACTTTCCGCAGATAGCCTCGCCGAGAATTTGGTCAAGATAATTGATTTCTCTATCGTGATTTACGCAATTCGCTCGACATTTCGGTCAAATGCTGCGCCTTGCATGACTAGCCCGCAGAATTACTGCGGCAGTTGGATCGGGAGCGCTTAAGTTGGGGGCTGCATCCTCGTTGCACTATCAAAAGCAGCAATACGGGCACTTTCCCTTCCAAGATCCTGTCACTGCAGACGATCGCACAGTCTCGTGCATCTCACATCAGCAAGTCAGCAGCGTCGCGGATGGCAGTATAGATTTCATCAAGATCGGCCGCCGTAACGCAGTAAGGCGGCATCACGTAGATCGTGTTACCGAGTGGGCGTAACAGCAGATCCCGCGCTTGGAAGAAAGCCAAAAGCCTCGGACCGATGTCCGCCAGATAGCCAGCATCGCGCGTGTTGAGTTCAACCGCTGTGACTGTTCCTGTGCGCCGCACGTTTGCGAACCGTGAATCGAGGCGGAACGGCGCGAGTGCCTGTTCTTGCATCCTCGCCAAGGATGCCAGCCGCCAGCGATACTCCTGATCCTGCCATAGGTCCAGATTAGCCTTGGCGGCGGCACAGGCCACTGGATTGGCCGTATATGAGCTCGAATGAAAAAACGTACGCGTGCGATCTTCAGAATAATGCGCATCGAAAATATCGGCACGACACAGTGTGACGGCGAGCGGCAGCGCCCCAGCCGTGAGGCCTTTCGAATAGCAAGCAATATCGGGCGTGACATCGGCCTGCTCACACGCAAACAAGGTACCCGTCCGGCCCCAGCCTGTCATGACCTCGTCCGCAATGAACAGGACGTCAAAGGCTTCGCAAATCCGCTTCATCTCTCTTAGCACCGAGGGCGAATACATCAGCATTCCACCGGCACCCAATATCAGGGGCTCCACGATAAAGGCTGCGGGATGTTCGTTTCGACACGCGTTTTCAAGCGCATCGAGAGCTCTTTGCTCACAATCTCTTGCCGGGAACGGAATCGAGGTCACCTCGAACATCAGCGCCCCGTAGGCCGCATTGAAGATGCCTCGGCTACCTACCGACATCGCCCCGATCGTGTCGCCATGGTACGAGTGCTGCATCACCACAATTTTGGTTCGCTCTCTTCCGGTATTGCGCCAGTAGCCGAGCGCCATTTTCAGCGCGACTTCGACGCTGGTGGACCCGCTATCGGAGAAGAACACATGTTCGAGCGCTGGGGAGGTGACCTTCAATAGTTCCGTCGCAACCTGCTCAGCCGGGTCGTGAGTGTATCCGGCGAAGATGACCTGGTTGAGCTTGCCTGCCTGTTCTCGGATCGCGTTCACGATGCATGGATGGCAATGGCCGTGGGTCACGACCCACCAGGAGGAGATTGCATCGATAAGGCGTCGGCCATCTTCGGTGTAGAGATAGGCCCCTTCTCCCCGGACCACCTTCGTCATATCCCGCTGTAGAGCATGCTGCGTGAACGGATGCCAGATCGGCGACCTCTTAGCTGTCTTCATAGGTTCAGGAAATCGCTGCTAACAAAGGAGTCTTTGAAAGCGGCCTGCAGCCTATCGTTTGTGAGGGGAACAAGCCACGGGAGCCGTCCCAACCAACGCACTCTCCCGATCTCGCAAACCGCGCTTTCAGTTTCGGCGTTTCTTTCGCCAATGAACGCAATCCCAAGGATTCGAATCTGACGCTTCCGCAGAGCCTCTATGGAGAGCAGGGAGTGATTGATTGTGCCCAGTCCCGTCCTTGCGCAAAGCACGACGGGAAGCTGCCAGCGCTCGAAGATGTCGATGTAAAGCGTGCGCGCTGTCAGCGGCACCATGAGTCCGCCGGCGCCTTCGATCACGAGTCGCCGCTCGCCGCTGTCCGGCAGTCCAAGCGTCTCTGTATCTATGCGAACGCCGTCGATCTCCGCTGAGTGATGGGGCGACGCGGGCGTCCGAAGTCGATAGAGCTCCGGGACAATCCGATCGGACGAGAGGCCACCGAGGCGGCGGATGCACTCGGAGTCGATCTCTTGTTCGAGTCCAGCCTGGACCGGCTTCCAGTAATTCGCGCCGAGAAGCCCGGCGAGCCCTGCGGAGAATACCGTTTTGCCGACCCCGGTGTCCGTACCAGTCACGACGATCCGTTTATTCATCGAAACGAGCCCCTCGTCACCTCAACCAGCGCATCGAGCATCGCGCGCACGTCCGCTTCGCCAACATTGAGTGTCAACGAAATTCGCAAGCGGGCGGTGCCTGCAGGGACGGTTGGCGGCCGAATTCCGCGGATATCGAAGCCGCGCGCCTGCAGAGCAGAGGCAAGTCGCATTGCATGAGCATTGTCACCTACGATGTAGGGCACGATCTGAGAGGTCGATGGTGTGCGCAAACCAAGCGAGGTGATCTGCCGATGCGCGAACGCAACGAGTTTGGCCAGCCGTTGCTGCCGCTCCGGCTCTTTCTGCAGGGTGAGGAGTGCCTCTCGAACGGCAACGGCCATCAATGGTGATGGGGCGGTGGCAAAAATAAACGGACGGCAGCGGTTGACCATGAAATCGCGCAAGATGCCGGAGGCCGTAACAAGTGCACCCGCCGCACCGAGCGCTTTGCCGCAGGTATGAACGACGATGAGATTTTCGCGCTTGTCATAAGGGGCCGTGAGCCCTCGTCCTTGATGCCCGTAAGCGCCTGTGGCATGTGCCTCGTCCACGATCAGAAACGCGTCTTGGCGATCGGCGATTGCCACTAGCTCTTCGAGTGGAGCGAAGTCGCCATCCATACTGTAGAGACTTTCGGCCACAATCCACACGCGGCCCGCTCCACCTTTGTTTCGCCAGGCGCGAATTGCGTCTTCGACTGACTGGGGATCATTGTGCGCGTGAATTCGACACTCTGCGCGACCGGCCCGCGCCCCCTCGTGAATACTGGCGTGCACGAGCGAATCGAGAACGAGCAGATCGCCGCGCTGCGGGAGCGTTGTCAGGAGGGCAAAATTTGCGATGTAGCCGCCTCCAAAGAAAAGCGCTGCCTCCGCGCCAAAGAACTGAGCCGCTTCTGTTTCGAGCCGTTCATGCTCCTCGCAATTGCCGCGCAGAAGCCGCGACCCGCCGGCTCCAACCGGAGTGCCCGCCTCGAGCGCGGCGACCATCGCCTTTTTGATGCGCGAGGCGTTCCCGAGCGCCAGATAGTCGTTCGATGCGAAATCGATCCCCACGCGCGGCTTGAGGCAGCGCAGCCGTTTATCTTCGTTCAAGGCATTCAACGCTGCGACGTAGGGACTAAGTCTTGCTGTCTGGATCGACCGCATTCATCACTCCGAGGATCGCATCAAATCACGCAAAAGATGCGTTGGCCGTTTAAGAAGGAAGGATGGCCCGTTAGGTTCAACTTGCCAGGATGCGATTATCTCGGTCCACACGCACAACGCGTGGCTTGAACTTCTTTGCTTCGGCCTCATCGAATGAGGCATATGCAACGATAATGATCTTGTCTCCGGGCATCACCAGTCGGGCAGCCGCACCGTTCAGGCTCATCGTACCAGACATCGGCGGCGCCTCGATCACGTAGGTGGCAAAGCGCGTCCCTGTTTCTACATTGTAGATTTCGACGCGCTCGTTGATCACCATTCCTGCTGCCTCCAGGAGCGTACGATCTATCGAGATCGAGCCTTCATAGTGCAGATCAGCTTCGGTCACTGAGGCGCGATGGATTTTGCCCTTCATCAAAGTTATCTGCATTTCTCACCTAGGCTGGTGTAGGGGCAACATATTGGGCGCGCTGCTTCCGTCAGGCGAGCCCGGACGTGATGCCGAGCCGGGCCAGCAGATCCGCGTCGCGATCAACTTTCGGGTTATTGGTGGTCAAGAGCACGTCGCCGACGAAGATTGAATTTGCGCCGGCCAAGAAGCAAAGCGCCTGCAATTCATCGGTCATGTATTGCCGCCCGGCGGACAAGCGAACCACACTCCTCGGCATCATGACCCGCGCGGTCGCCAGCAGCCGGACCAGCGCGATCGGATCGGGAGGCTCCGCGGTGTCTTCCACCGGTACGCCCTCAATCTTGTTCCACAGGTTGATCGGCACGCTTTCGGGATAGTTGGGAAGATTGGCGAGCAACACGAGCATACCTAGGCGGTCCTCGACGCGCTCGCCCATGCCGATAATCCCGCCGCAGCAGATCTTGATGCCGGCATCGCGCACATGCGCCAGCGTATCGATGCGGTCCTGGAGGCTGCGGGTGGTGATGATCTTGCTGTAAAACTCGGGCGATGTGTCGACGTTGTGATTGTAGAAGTCAAGGCCGGCCTCGGCGAGGCGCGCGGCATGCTTCGGTGTCAGCGTGCCGAGCGTGACACACGTTTCCATGCCGAGACCTTTGACCGCGTTGACCATGTCGCAGACGGAATCAAGATCGCGATCTTTTGGCGTGCGCCAGGCCGCGGCCATGCAGAAGCGCGTAGCGCCGGCATCCTTCGCGCGCTGTGCGGTCGCAACCACATCGGCGCAACGCATCAGACGGGTCGCTTTCAGGCCGGTCGCGTAATGCGCGCTTTGCGAGCAGTAGCCGCAGTCCTCCGGACAGCCGCCGGTCTTGATGCTGAGCAGGCTCGCAGTTTCGACGTGGTTTGGATCGAAGTTCTTGCGATGAGCGCGCTGCGCCTGAAGCATCAGGTCGGCAAAAGGAAGGTCGTAGAGCGCCTTAGCCTCTTCGACGTTCCAATGATTACGAACCTGCGCCCCGTTGCTAGCTTTCTTTCGTTGGACTTGCACAGCAGCATCCATAACCCAATCTCGCTCAGTTGTAGATAATCGCGTGAATTATCTATAGTCATCGCCCTCGAAGAGATGCTAATCGAGCTGCCTCGCAAATGCACCGATTATTGCGGTAGATAATCTATGATCACTGCTGACAACATGACGATGGTCGCGCGCATCGCGGACTCAATCGCTGAGCGCATTATCAGCGGCGCCTTAGCGCCAGGCGCACCACTCCGTCAGGATCACGTTGCACGAGAATTCAATTCCAGCCACGTCCCCGTGCGCGAGGCCTTTCGGCACCTGCAGGCACAACATCTTGTTGTCGCTGTGCCGCGTCGCGGTGTTCGGGTTGCCCCGCTCGATACCCGTTCAGTGAAGGAGATCGCCGAAATGCGCGCCGCGCTCGAGGTGGTGGCATTGCGCCATTCGGGGCCAAGACTGACAACAGCTCATTTGGCTCAAATCGAGCTCGCCCTAATCGAAGGAGACAATGCAAAGACGATCGAGGAGTTTGAGATGGCCAACCGCGCCTTTCACCAAGCCTTGGTCGCGCCGTGCGGAATGCCGCGTCTGCTCGCGAGCCTCGATGGATTGCAGCTTGCCAATTCTCGATTGGTGTTCGCGATGGCGCGATCGGTGGGCTGGCGACCGCGCTCCAATCAAGATCACCGCCTGATTCTGCAAGCCCTGCGAACGCGCAACGTCGATCACGCCTGTAACCTGCTCACGCGGCACATTCAAACCATTGAGCGACTTGCCCTTCCGGCGTCCTGAGCAAATCTGGCAAGCTCCATTGCAGATCGCCGACGGTTGCAAGCGACGATCATGCGGCAAGCGACTAGCCTCATTGCAACCGAATCTATTCCCAGATAGTTATGGCACCCGCTAGCGACATCTCCACGGACGGCCATGATTCGTCACATCGTTTTCTTCAGCGCCAAGGACGAGGCGCATATCCACCAGATCATCGAAGGTCTTTCGCTTCTCAGCACGATACCGCATGCGCGCCGGCTTGAGGTTGCCCGTAACCGCAAGACCGATCAGCTCGGCAACGATATCGACATCGTGGTCTATGGTGAGTTCGACAGCGAGACAGAGCTCGCAGCGTACAAAGCGCACGATCTCTACCAGGAATCGATTAAACGGGTCCGACCGCTCCGCGAGCTGCGGTTCGCGGCCGACTACGATGTATCAACAGATACCCCTTTCGCCTCCACGGCAGGATGATCCTGGTGCTGTCGCAGCAAAAAGTCCGCCGCCGGCGTAACTTGGCAATGGGCCTCATGTTTCGGCCCAGCACAGATAAGAGTCATTCTCATCGGTGGGGCAACAGATGGAACGGCACTTTCACGACGTCAGCCGCCTGTGACCGATAACCCGATGTACGTTCGCGAGTTGCAGTGGGTTGAACCTGTCACAGCGATGCGACGTCTTGGGCATCGATCGCATCTCACGTTTCTCGATAGCGCAGCAAGGCACGAGCTGCTTGGGCGCTACTCATATCTAACGTGCGACCCCTTCAGCACCTACAGGGTCGCGAACGGCCAAGCCAGTTGGAACGGACTGACTCTCGAGGCCGATCCATGGAAGGTCCTTCGCACGCTACTCGCGAAGTACCCGCAAGAGCATCGTCCCGATCTCCCGCCATTCCAGGGAGGAGCGGCAGGCTACCTTGCCTACGACATGAACAGGACATTGGAGCGATTGTCTGCCCCGCCAATTGCCGGTCTGGGTTTGCCCCGATCCATCCTGCATTTCTATGACGTGGTCATCAGCTTCGACCACCGGGATAACAAATGCTGGATCGTCTCGACCGGATGGCCGGAGCAGGATCGCGTGCGACGGAGCGAACGAGCGCTTCGTCGAGCCGACGAGTTTGCAGCATTGCTTGCCGGTCCAAACGCGCCACAGAAGGGTTGTCCCAGCAAAGCGGGCGCGTGGCGCTCGAACTTCAGCCGCGACGGCTACATTGCGGCGGTACAACGCGTGATCGACTTGATTCTCGCGGGTGACGTGTTCCAGACAAATATTGCGCAGCGTTTCAGCACCCGCCTGTCGACCTCGTTTGATCCGCTCGCCTTCTATTGCCAGCTACGATCATTGAATCCGGCGCCTTTTGCGGCCCTGCTGCGATGGGGAAAGCTGACCATCGCATCAAGTTCGCCGGAACGATTCCTGAAACTTGAGGGGCGACAAGTCGAGACACGCCCCATCAAGGGCACGATAGCGCGTTCGCCTGATCCCAAGGAAGACCACCGCCGTGCGGCTGCTCTCCTCGCTTCCGAAAAGGATCAGGCCGAGAACACGATGATTGTCGACCTTTTGCGTAACGATCTGTCACGCGTTTGCACTGCGCATTCGGTCGGGGTTCCGGCCCTATGCAATCTCGAGTCCTATGCCTCGGTGCACCATCTCGTGTCGATCGTTACGGGGAAACTTGCCGGAGACGAAGACGCCGTTAGCCTGCTCCGCGCTTGCTTTCCCGGCGGCTCCATTACGGGAGCGCCAAAGCCGCGGTCGATGGAAATTATTACAGAAATCGAGCGCATAGCGCGAGAGGTCTATTGTGGGGCGATCGGCTTCATCGGCTTCAACGGGCACATGGACACCAGTATTGCGATCCGCACTGTCACGATCGACGGCGACCTGGCTGTGTTTCATGCGGGCAGCGGTATAACGGCCCTGTCGAAGCCCGAGGCCGAATACGAGGAAACGCTCACCAAGGCAGAGCGAATCTTTGATGCATTTGGTACTGAACCAGCTGGTGCATTTTGATTGTCATCGTCGATAATTACGATTCCTTCGTGTTCAATATTGCCCGCTATTTCCACAAGCTCAGTGAAGCAACGGAAGTGATCCGAAACGACGCTATCAGCATCAGCGAGCTCGTTGGTCTCAACCCGCGCGCGGTGGTCATATCGCCCGGCCCCTGCACCCCAACTGAGGCAGGAATATCGACAGCAGTGGTTCGCGAACTTTCAGGACGCGTACCAATTCTCGGCATCTGCCTTGGACATCAGTGTATTGCAAGCGTTTTCGGAGGACGGGTGGCGCGTGCGCGTCGGCCCATGCACGGTCGGCGCTCATACGTTGCGCATGACGGCCGAGGGTTATTCAAGGGACTGCCAACCCCGCTTGACGTCGGACGCTACCATTCTCTTATCGTCGCGCTTGATCAGTCATGTGCGCAGAACCTCGTAGTGACAGCGCGTTCGGAGGAAGGCGAGATCATGGCCCTCACGCACGGCTATTATCCCACCTATGGGGTCCAGTTCCATCCCGAGTCGATACTTACCTCACAGGGGCACGTCCTGCTTAAGAACTTCTTGCGACTCGCACAGGATTTCCGAAACCGCGCGGAGCAATGAGAGGCTCGGCCTGCCAATCAAGATGGTGGACCGTCGGTTTTCGACGTGGTTGGAAGGCGAAGCCTCATATGGCAGGCATTTTGTGGTAATCCGCGCTGTTCCGTGCTTGGCTCTGCAGTCAGCGGCCCGCCTCCGACGGAAACCAGCCCCTGCGGTTTCGAGGGCCGGACGTCTCTCTTGGCCGGCTTGGATGTGGTGCGCGCGGGGGGCAAAGAAGCAGCAGGAGCAGGAGAAGCAACAGGCGCCGGATTCTGCAGCCCCTCGATTCTTTGGGTCAGGGTTGCGATCTGATCCGAGATCCGCCTTAGCTCGGCTTGCTGCGCATCGACGTTGCGATTGAGCTCGGCAATTTCATCGGCTGTCTTCTGCTGCCCTGATTGGATCCATAAAAGGACGTCCCTATGCTCAGGTGACAAGCAAAGCGCGCGAGGCACGACTTCGTGCGCCGGCGGCGCCTCGCAAACGTTTCGATATTCGTCAAAAAATAGGCTCCTCCGGCGCCCGGTTCGCCGCGCTTGTTAGAATCTCTTGTATTTTCTCGGCAACATTTGTTCTTTCTGGAAAGGGAATCAAGTCCTTCACTCATTCACTAAACACATTACTTTGGTCCGCTATTTGACTACGCGTTCTTGTCATTTCGCGATAAACCTTCCTTCTCTTTTTGTATCTTTCAACAATATTGCTCTGCTCCGCCGTCTTTAGCCCTCACTGAAGTACGCGCGGTAGTCTCGATGCGCGGCGAATTCGCATGGTCCTGAGCGCAGAAGGGACAGATCTCAGTCTCTTCGCCCTCGATGCGATGCATACCATCGCCCACCCAGCGTTCGTCTGCCTCGCCGATCGCAGCGAAATGTCGTTGCACTTGTGCAACGGCGAGAGCTTCCAGGTCCGGAAGATTTCGGCCCAAGAGAGTGTTGATTTCGACGACATCGAAATGTCGGCAGGCCCATCTCGTGAAAGTCGTGGTGACGTCGCAAAGCATCAGACGATTGCGCGGCAGAGAGCGCGCGCTGCCTCCGCAACCGCATCGGCAATATTTGGTGATTTCCTTGAGGGCACAGAAGTCGTCGACGCTCAGCCTGCCTCGCGCTGGTGCCGGAATGGCGCCCTCGCGAGCGCGGAGCTCACGATTAATGTTCCTCATGTCCCAAGCTGGCCTACATCCAGTCCTTCCGACGCACTACAAATCACAAAATTTACTTGCTGACCCAACCAGTCGCCTTGACCGGCAAAATGTAACAACGACTGGTGTTGCGCTGCTCTCCGTTCAGGAGCCGTGATGGCGGCCATCGGCTCGACACTCTTGCGATCGCAAGGCATCATCAGACCGGCGGAGTAATCGCGAAGCGGTTTGGCTCGGCCTCCGTCCCCGATCACGCTCGTAAAACCCTCAACATACGCCGAAAACCTCGACGCGACGTCCCCCATTTTACCCGACCCATCTCAGCCTCTCCGCACGCCGAATAGATGAGTCTTCTCAAAAATAGGAATCTTCTCGGTAAAAGCCGCGACACTCTGATTAAGTAAGACTACGCAGTAGTGAGCAGGCAGTGGAAGCCGCGCAATGTCGAGGGGCGGCGCTCGGCCGAATGCCTCAGGCGCGCCGTGAACTTTGTCATCGACCGGGTCTTTGCCATTGGCAACTAGGCCCAAGAGCAGCTTGGCCTCCTTGCGAGCAAGCTCTGGTGTCCAAGGGCACCGTGAGGACCGATGGTGACGAAGCGGTGGCAACCGAACGCTGGGTACTTGAGAACGTATGTCGCTTTGTCGCGTTGACGTTTACGGCGGGAAACGGCACGCCTTGATCATCCGTATGGAGCGATACCGGATACGGTTGATGACGAAGTCTAAAGCCATGTCTAAAGCCTGGACGTATACGCGTCGTACGATGCTGTTGGGCAGTAGCTTCTTGGGTAGCGCGTTTTTCGGGGGCGTTACGCTGCCTACACCCAATCGGCCGCAGCGCAAGGTTGCCATGGTGTTGAAGGCGGTCGACTCTCCCTTCGTCGTTGGGTGCACACAAGACGGCATTACCTCCTTGCGTTATCGTAACGATGCGTATGACACGGATTATGTTCTGCCTGGAGCCGTGCTGGGGACGGCTCACGCTAGAGTTCGGCGTGCCGGATCCGAGTGGCATACGCTTCGAACCGGCGTTGATGCAACGAAGCCGATGCATAGCGCGGCCCTTGAACTAGCAGCCCGCGATGCCGGCGTCCCTCTCACGACCCGCCTCGCAGTCGACGAGGCTGGATTGACGTGGGAGATCATGCTGCGGAACGACGGCATGGCGAGCGTGGAGGTTGGCGACCTCTATTTTCCCATGCCGATGAACACCGAATTTCCGGCAGGGCAACCGGCATCGGTGGCTGTTTTGAAGCACAGCTTCGTCTCGGGGCATGGATCGCACATCTTCTGGATTCGCGGCAACAGCACCGGCCCCTTCCTCATGCTCTTACCGGAAGCGGACACGTCACTGGAATATTGGGATGTCCACAAGGATTCGGCCGAAGCCAGTGGGACGTGGTGCGCCTACATCTTGGGCGGAGCGGCCGCCGGCGAGGCAGTGGCGGCGGGGACTCGCTGGCGACAGCCGACGCATTCCCTGTCCCTGTCGCCGGCCGAGCAACGGCGTTACCGTCTCCGCTTCCAATGGGTTGCCAATTACGAGGCGGCGCGCAGGGCTATCGCGGACGCCGGTCTGGTGGACGTGGAAGTGATGCCGGGCATGACGGTTCCCAATGACCTGCATGTCGACATCGCGCTCGCGTCCTCCATTCCGGTGGAGCGAATCGAAGCGGAATTTACCGGCGACACGGTGGTGCAACGGTTGCCGGATCGGGCTGGCAGGCGCCTGTGGCGGGTTCGCTTTTCGCGATTGGGCGAGAACCGGCTGACCCTGCACCAGCCGGGTGCGCGCCAGACATTTCTTGAATTCTCCGCTACCGAGCCCGTCGAGACGATGATGAAGAAGCGCGCAACCTTCATCGTGAAGCGGCAGCATCGTGACCCGTCCAAATGGTACGACGGTTTGTTTGGCGAGTGGAATATGGAGACGCAGGTCCTGCTTGGCCCGGACAATTACGACCGGATCAAGGGTTGGCGCATCTACGAGGTGACGTGTGACGATCCCGGGCTGAGCAAGCCCGCTTACCTCGCGACCAAGAATGCCGAGCATCCTGATGTGGCGGAAGTGGCGGCGCTGGATCGGTATATAGACACGTTCGTCTGGGGCGGGCTGCAACGTACCACACAGGAGGCATACGCCTACGGCCTCTACGGCATACCCGATTGGAAGCAGAACAGGGAAAGCAGCGATCCCGGCCCGAAGGGTCGCCTGCATATCTGGCGGCCTTATGACTATCCGCACATCTTCGCGATGTATTTGGCCATGCACCGCATCGCGCGTGACCATCCCGCGATACCCACCCGCCAGAGCGCACGAGATTATTTGGTACGCGCCTACGGTACGGCGCTGGCCATGTTCACGGTGCCGATGCGCGTGGTGATGTGGTCTGCCTACCGCACCGGCTTCTACAACGAATGTGTGATCCCCGAACTGGTTTCGGCGCTCACGACGGCGGGCTTGACGCGCGAGGCGGCGACGTTGGAGGCGCACTGGGCGCGTAAGGTGCGCGCCTTCGTCGATCCGAAGGCGGACCTGTTCAAGTCTGAATATCCGTTCGATTCCACAGCCTTCGAATCAACGCAGGCACTGGCGCGCTCGGCCCTTGACGACCCTGTCGCCATGGGGGTTTCGAAGGCGGCGGCGCGTGCCTTCTCGGAGCGTCAGATCGCTGCAAATCTGTTCTGCCGTGGCTGGCTGGAACCTGCTTATTACTATCTGGGCAGCGATTATCGCCACACTGCGGGCGACGCCTATACGCTGACTTACATGGCGCAGATGGGTGGCTGGGCGCTGCTTGATCATGCGCTGAACGATGCAGACGACCCGCATCCGCTCCTTCGTCTCGGCTATGCCTCACAACTCAGCGCGTGGGCTTTGCTGAACAGCGGCCCTGCGTCGGCGGGTCATGGCTATTGGTATCCGGGCGAGGAGAATGACGGCGCGGCCGGTGGCGGCTTCGAGCCGGCGCCGAGCGGCACCACATGGCTCGGTCAGCCGCATCACCGTGGAACGTGGTATTACTCGTGCGAGATCGACCTGGGATTTTGTGGGGCGGTCCGCGCTGCTGCGACGATCGTTGCCGACGATCCCATCTTTGGGCAGGTTTGTCACGGTGGCATCATGGAGACGTTCGCTCACACCCTGCGTATCTGGCCACGTGATGGCGTGCGGCGACGGCTCAACGTGCGGCTCCAGTCTCTTCGATTGGACTTGGTGCTGCTCGACGCGCGATTCCGGGCGGATCGACCGATCATTCTGAATTTGGGGGCGGGGTGGATCAGCCTTACGCCTGAGCCCTTTGCCCCATCTGGATCGGGAGTGTCGTTCGAATTGCGGTACGATGACGGGAGAAAGCGCAAGGAAGTCATCGACATCACGGACAGCCAGCTCGTCGTCCGCTTGCCTGCGGCGCGCTTACCGCGGGTTCAGGTTCGCTAGACTCTAGTGTTGCCGATTATGGGGTGCGATCGGCACTTATGGCCTGCTGTTCCACGCGGCTTCCGAGCCGATGACGATCATCCCGGCAAATCCCGAGCATCTCGGCGCACGTATCCGCATCACCGCCGTGCTGCATACCTCGGGTTCAGCGCCCGTGGACGCTTTTCTCGCCGGAGGAGGCGCCGGATCTCCACGACCTGACCGGCGCTGCGTTAGCCCAACTATACGCGCTCTACGAGACGACGGCCGCGCAAGGCGATCTCCGCGTCAGCAAACAGGTCCGCGCGGTTCACCTGGAATCACAGAACTTAAACTGAAAGTCGCTGACGAAGGATACCTCGCCAATATCGGTCCCGGTCGGCTTACGCGTTCGCGTGCCGCTTCTGGCGTTCTTAAACGATCGAAATTTACTGCTGCGCCCGCTTGGGGAATACGATCTACGTCGTGCCCCCGTCTTGCGTCACAGCGGCAGACCTCGACGAAATCTACACCGCAATAAATGATACAGCCGATGAGCTGGTATAGAGGGGCCGCAATCTATCCCCGAAAACACGCCAGTGCCGATACTCTGTGGAGTGACGCAGAACGTGTAATCGCCGGAGAGACCTGTGAGAGCCTCGATCCCAACCCGCAGGAGCAAGGATATCGTCTGAAGACTAGAGCGGCGTCAAATGAAGAGTGCTCTCGATGAGAGCGCTCGGGAGCACAGATCGATCTCAAATATCTTCGAAGCGACGAGCCCGTTCCGCACTGTCTTTCCACCTGTTGAGGCAGCAAGGCTTCCGGTGCCAAAGTGAGACCGGCGCATCGTGCGCTTCGGCCCATGACACCGCGCTAGCCAAGTATTGGTGGGGCAGTGGCCGCGCGGCTGTCGGTATTGAGACAAATGTCAGCAGCTTGACGATACACGCCGCGACGAAGTGCCCGCAAAGCCTGCGAATTCACTTCGGCACGCGACTTGCTCTCTTTGCGGCATCATCACCAATCGCAGCGCGATGGTCTTCGGGACGGACTCGGCGCGTGTCGCTGTTAGCGTCTGCTCCGCCCCGACGGTTTGCTGCGGCGATAGCTTATGGACGCTCGGTTATGGACCGAGAAACTGCAGGGGACGTGTTGAATGCGACCTGGAGTTCTTCTTTTGGGAGCCACGACAATTGCGCTCGTCGCAAATGGTGCGGCGAATGCGGCAGACCTTGAGCCGGAAGTGAAACTGCCCGCGGCGGTGTGGAACTGGTCCGGAGGCTATATTGGTGGACACGTCGGCGGCGGGTACGGCCGAACCTCCTTCAGCAATCCCTACGGTCCGTCAATCTATGGCGGCATAGTCGATACGCCGACGTTCCTCGCAGGTGGCCAGATCGGCTACAATTGGCAGAAGAACGGCTGGGTGTTTGGCGTCGAACTCGATGTCAGCGGTGCTGTCTCAGACGGCACAAATACCTGCCTCGCGTCGTCCGGCTTTGTCGTGAGTGCAAACTGCAAGGCAGGTCCGAACATCTTTGCCACCGCGACCGGTCGTGTCGGTTACACGTTTGGCGCGTCGGGTGGCACGCTGGCCTATCTCAAGGGAGGTGCAGCTTGGCAAAACAATCAGGGCGACGTCATCAATAACCATGAAGGCGGACTCGTGCCACAGGAGAAAACCCATTTCGACTACGGTCGCATCGGTGGCATCATCGGGCTGGGCGTCGAGCAGGCGCTTACGCCCGCATGGTCGGTCGCAGCTGAGTATGACTATCTGAATTTCGGTGGCCCGAGTGTCGCGACACCTCCGACGGTGCAGGGTCCGCCGTTCGCAATTGTTCCGGCGAACACAACGAGCCCGTCCAGCAACTATCACATCGGAAAGATTGGATTGAATTACCATTTTGGCGCCGACCCGTGGACGGCGCAATGGTCCTATGTGCCGCAGTACGCGAAGGCTCCAGTCGGCGCGCCGCCGATTGCTTATTCAGATGGTTGGTCGTTCGAAGGCGGATCGCGGCTCTGGCTCAGCCGCGGACGATTCCAATGGGACCACAGTGTAGCGCCCTACTTGCCTCTAGACCCCAGCGTCCTTGTATCGAGGCTCACCTATCATGGCCTTGACGGACTTTCGGGAGAGCTATTTGGCCGTGTCGACAGCCCATCGGGAGTGTTCCTGAAGGGCAACATTGGCCTCGGGCGCTTCGATAAAGGAAACATAAACAATGAAGATTGGCTCGCCGATCGGGAACTCTCCTATATCAACAACGCATCACGGCAACGAAACGGACGGTTCACCTATTTTACCGCAGACTTAGGTTACGATTTCCTGCGCGGCGCCAACTACAAGGTCGGCGGATTTATCGGCTGGACCTACTACGAACAGAGTTCCGACTCCATCGGTTGAACGCAGATTGCCCACCCCCGCTACACTTGTCCGGCGAACCCAGACACTATCATCGGCAGCCAGAATACTCAGTGGAATGCACCTCGTGTCGGCCTAAGCGCCGAAACCATGCTCTCTGAGCGCTGGCGCTTAAACACCGATGTCGCCTACCTGTCCTGGACCGATTTCAAAGGGCGTGACCACCATCTCTTGCGCGACGAGACCACCTTCGATGAACAGCGGGGCAACGGTGGCGGCGGCGTCCAGGTTGAAGGCGTGCTGTCCTACTTCTTCACCAAGAACTTCAGCGTCGGCGTCGGCGGGCGCTACTGGTCCATGTGGACCAAAAAGCGGGGCGACTCTTTGTGCAGCAGCAGCGGCTGCGTCGGTGATCCGGCCATATTCGCGAAGTACAGCATGGAGCGCTGGGGTACGTTCTTTCAGGCCTCCTATAAGTTTGATTGAAAAGATCACACCTCAAACCAAGCGCCGGGCGTCTTCAACGCTACGAGTAACGCACATTTTCTCTGCATGAACTCCAACATTAGCGGCACAGACCCCCGCAGTAGCCCTGCCGGCACCGGCCAGAAGAATGATCTCCAGAACTGTCGAAGAGCCCAAGCTAAATGATCTCAAAGTATCTCCGACGTTCAAAGTCGGTGACCCGATGTTGAACGGCTTGCCACTCCCAATGGCGCGAGCAAGAAAACGCTCCAACAAACCTTTCTCCAAAGACATCACTGGCCGCTGCAGACTCTGCAAACCGAGATGTTGCCTCTGATAGGCTTTGAGGCAGTCTCGCGGACGGACGACACATTTCCACGCTTGCATCACCGACGATCGAAGCCGGTAGTGCCGGACCTGTCTCGACGCCCAATATTCCCGAACCAATCGCACATGCTAGCGCGAGATATGGGTTCGCGTCTGCGCCAGGCAGCCTATACTCCAGGCGATGGGCAGATGGCTCTCCCGGAATGGCGCGAACCGCGCAGGAGCGGTTGTCGACTCCCCAGCTTGGACAGATTGGTGCCCAGGAGCCAGGTACCAATCTCTTGTAGCTGTTGAAGTTTGGCGCAGCGAGCACACAGAACTCATTCATGTATTCTAGTTGTCCGGCGATAAATTGCCTCATAAGATCGGAGACGTTGCCGAACGCATCACCGTCGTAAAACGCATTTTGACTATCCGAGGACATGGAGATGTGAATATGGCCGGACTGGCCAGGCCATTTCTCGGAAACCTTGGCCATGAATGTAGCCATCATGCCTCGCGTTTGCGCCCAGGCTCTTATCATCGACTTGAATATGGTTGCTCGATCGGCGGCTTCCAGCGCATCACAATGACGAAGTGACGCTTCGACCACGCCAGGTCCCGTTTCAAAGTGTAGTCCGCTGAGAGGTATTCTAGCCTTCTCACAAAGCGCCAAGATCTCACCGAACAGCTCATGTTGCGCGATAGAGCGCGCAATCGAGTAGCCGAACGGGCCGCGAGTTAAAGGAGCCCATTCACCGAACGGCTTTTCTTCAATCGTGTCTGCGTTCTCCTTAAATAGTATAAACTCAAACTCAAACCCGGCAGTGCAGTCGTATCCGTGGTCAGCAGCCCTTCGTAGGACCTTACGCAGAACGCCGCGCGGGCAGATGTTCTCATGCGCGCCCGTGAACTCCGCGAGGTAGAGATATTGAGAGCCGAGATGAGACACCGAACGGCCGGTGCCTGATAGAATACGCAGGTCAGCATCTCCGAACGCTGATAGCGGCTTTTGCGTGAAACTCGCCGGAATGACCCGGTCCGTACAATCCCACGCCAGCACCGCTTCAGAGAACTTGATAACTTTATCTCCATCCGAGAGATCTTCACCTAAGACGTGTTTGCCTCGCAGAACGCCATCGAAGTCGCTGACGCCGACCATCGCCGCGCGGGCTGGATTCGCTCCGGTGAACCTGGGATCAGTTGGCATTAGTCGCGATCCTGCATCACTAAATCGAACACCTGGTCCATCCGCATTGCTCGCAACTTGCGATAGTCATTCTCAAGCGTAGTCAAGTCGCTATTCACGAGATAAACGATGCCCGGTGTCGACGCCAAGTCGATCGTGGGAACAAGCTCTTGACCAATCGGAACGAATGCAATGGCGTCTGCGAAGCTCGGCAGCTTGCGGATTGCTTCGAGTCCCGGGTAACCGGCGACGACACCGCCCATATCTGAGATCAACGAGACGCAAAGTGCGTGAGCCTGCCGCTTGTAGGGCCCGCGCAGCCTCATATATTCACCAAAGCCCTTGGGATCTGCGTAGCACCAGGCCGTCAGGGTCATATGGTTGTGCCCCAACGCCATCGTTCGTGCTTTTGCCGACATGGTCCCTTGAAGCCTCGCTCCGAAGTCAACCAGAACTGGTCCCCGATGATCGACGATGATCTCAGCATGAGCCGGTCCCTCGGCGATCTGAAGCGCCTGCAACGCTCGTTCCAGGTAGTCGGACAGCTCCTGAACGATTGGTTCGCTGCCGTCCAACAATCTCTCGAGTGAACAGACCGATGATGCTCGCTCGATAGGAACGGTGTCATACGTCCAGGCCTCCGTAACGAAGGCATTCCCGTGGATCGAGATGGCGTTTACGGTGTATTGTTGACCGTTTATTTTTTCCTGCCCGAGGGCAAAACGATTCAACGCTCCGACACGGTTGGTCTTCCCGACAATCGCGCTTAGTGCCCGCTGAATGTCAGCATCTGTCGTGCAAAAGAATACATCCTCGGTTCCCGTACTGTTCAGAGGTTTGATCACGATCTCGTCGAAGTTCGCTTCGCGCTTCCAGCTTGCGATTTCTACAGCATTGTCAGACACGACTTGTCTGATCGATCGCACACCGGCATAGGTCAGCGCGCAAGACAATCGCGCTTTGTCACGCCGAGCAGCCGATAGAGCGGTGCCGTTTGAAGGTAAGCCCAGCCGCTCCGACAACGAATCGGCGAGTTCGACTCCAGACTCGCAGCCGGCGATAACGAACTCAAATTCTCTGCCATGGAGGGCCTGAAGATGATATTCAACGATGTCGTCATACCCCATGCGCTCGCTGGGGCGAATGACTTCATCATACAGGTTAGCATCAAAGTGCGCTTGGAATATGGGTGGAATCTGTGCGGCCGACATCACATGCACGGTTCCAATGCCATAGCGCTTGAACTGTTCCGGTAGATATCGGCCGGTAGAGTATGCGTCTACGATTACACAATTCCGTTCTTTCATGCGGATCTCCGATACTGCAAGTAGATGTTGCTGACGGCGACAGCCGTAATGAGAATGTTTCCAAGGAACGTATGTGACGAAGGCACGATGCGAGAATCGAAGTACTGGAACAGGAAGGTGATGATAGGGGCGGTGGACAGGACCATGTTGACGGTGAAGGGCTCGACGTAACGAATGCCCTGCTGGATCAAGAGCAAAGGAACGATCATCGTCGAAACGCCAACTGCTGCGATCGCAAACCAATGCTGCGAGATCTCAAGCACGATGGATGAATAGTCCACCAGTCCCAGCAGCAAGATAATCGTTCCATAGAACCGATGCGCCAGCACTTGCCGGCCGGAAAACCCACGGTCGAAAAGCAGTTTGACAAGTACATTTGTGAGGGCGAGCGATAGGCCGGCCACGATGGCCAAGACTATTCCAAAGGACGATCGAGCCCCCCACTCCACGCCTGCGTTGCCGCTGGCCGAGATCCAAATCATGTAACTCGCGATCATCGCGATCGAAGCGCTGACGACGATGTCGGATGCTGGCGGAACTCCCTGGCGCCTGATCACGGCGTTTAGCCACACAGTTGCGGTGGGCCCCAACGCCACCATGAACGCGACGACGATCGCAGGTTCAACGTATTTCAAGCCGATAAATAGGCCGATCCAGCTGATTGCTGTCACGACGTTGAGTACGGCGAAGACCAAAAGGGACCGATTCCCCACTCCTGCCTTGCTTGTGTCGTGGCGCGCCAAGAGATTGAACGTCAGACAAACCACGGTAAATGACAGCAGGAGCGCGACGAACGCATCTGCTCGCTGAAAATACGCTGCGGCATAAACCTCGCCTGCCGCACTCACGAGGACATAGAGGGCCACAAAGAGCACTCCCAGCGCGAACCTATTCGTCAATCGTCTACCCTTCCCGTGCCCGCGCGACGGGGCGCGGCCCGCGCAGGGACCGGGCCGCGCGCATCGATTTTGAGGCATTCAACTTTCGGCCTGTACTGACCACGTTTGGTTTGAAATCTCACGATCTGCCCTAGTGATTCTTCGTTCCGCGGTACACAACACAGGCCTCTCCGAATGCTTTGAAGAGTTGCTTGCCGAGGAGATCGGTTGAGACGTGCCATTCGGGGTGCCATTGCACCCCGATTTGCAGCGTCGGCGCGCCAATCACCGAAGCCGCCTCAACAAGACCGTCAGGCGCCCACGCCTCCCGCCTCAGCGCCGGGGCAAGCGCCTCGATGCCTTGATTGTGCAGCGAGTTGACTTGGGCTTCGATCGTCCGGGCGATTGGGAAGAGCGCGCCGTCGGAAGATATCCTGACGCTGTGCGCGGCATCGTACTGACGGTCCCTGGGACGGTCTGGCTTCTCGGCATGCATAGCACCGCTTTCGAGGCTCCACTCCGCAAGCGATGGGCGGAGTGTGCCGCCGAAATAGACGTTGAGCTCCTGAAGCCCACGGCAGATGCCCAAAATAGGCATTCCGAGCGCGATGGCGCTCTGTATGGCTACGGCAGAAAGCCGGTCCCTAGGACGGTCAAGGATCCCAGCCTCAACGTCCCGATCAGGATCAACTAAGGATGCAGGCGCTGACAGGACGGCGGGGTCGACGTTCGATTCATCACCTGTCAAGACCACACCGTCCAGCCGGCGCATGATGGCCGTGGCGAACGCCTCCCCAGCATCTTCCGCGTCGACGGTCGGCAATACGACGCAAGCAACTCCCCCATGACGATGGAGTGCCTGCACGTACTTACGGCGTAACCAGTCGCGATGCACACCGTCGACCAGAAGACGGTTCGAAGTGACGCCGACAACGGCTCGCGCGCGCTCGGGCTGTTGCAGACTCACGCCACCTGGCCCCGCGTCCGGACGGCGGCAACGGACTGCTCATACAGCCGTCGATTTCGCTCTTTCAGCTGAGTTATGACGCTAGGCTGACCTTGAGGCCCCTTGACAAAGAGCCCGCCCCAAGTCGCGGCGACCTTCGCGTAGTTCGGATCCTGCATTCGGATTTTCTGAGCCTTGCGCAACAGCCAAAACGGGATACCGGGCGAAAGGTGGTGCTCAAGGTGGTACTCATCTAGATTCTGCCCAAGAATGGCTCGCTCGAGGAAGCTTCCCTTCCGATTTCTGGTGAGATAGACGTTCTGCGTCTCGTTTTCGCACATTGGCGAGTGCTCGGCGAGTTCGATGAACCAGCCGAGGACCTGAAACGTGGTGAGATAGGGCACGATCCAGAACAGGACCACAATATGGAGCAGCCCAAGAACATATGATCCGGCCAGGATGCCGATCCAGAAGAGATAGAAGCCATACCTGTCAATCAGTATGCCTGAGCGGCTCTGATCCTCGACATCTTCGACCGAAAACCGGTTGGTCCAGAGATACTTCAGATAGGCCACTGTCGCGCCGCCGAAGATCGGCTTCCAGATGATGTTGAAGGCGTATCTCTCTGGAGGCTGCACGTCATAAACGCCCCTGGCCAGGAAAAACTTCAGGTCGGGATCCTTGTCGGGGTCGCCGAGATAGGGATGATGCAAGTAGACATGTGAGATCCGATAGGCCCAGTGTCGCTGGAACAAGGGATAGGAGGCGAACAGAATGCCAAGAACATAATTCCAGGTGGTGTTCTTCGCGAGCGTGCGGTGAGCTGCATCGTGAGCGATGGTTGTCAATCCGCGCTGATATGCACCAATCAGGAGGACGGCCAGCGGGTAGAGCCACCACGAGACAGACACGGTCGCAAGCGTGCACGCTGCGATAACAGCGTAATCTTTCGCAATGTAGGCGGCCCCTGTGATGTTGTCGGGCCTTAGCTCCGAAAGTTGCTTATTGATCTCCCGGCTGAATTGGACGGCCTCATAGCGTGATGACCTCAGTTTCCAAGCGTCTGCCTGATTCATGAGAACCTCTTCCTGATTGCCTTGCAGGTTGTCAGATTGCGGAAAGCGCCTTGTCCAGATCGCGCAAGATGTCGTTGACATCTTCGATGCCGACACAAAGCCGGATTGAGCCGCCAAATATGCCGGCGGCTTCGCGCTTTTCCCGGGGGACGGTGGTGTGGGTCGTCGAGACAGGATGAGTCACGAGCGTGCGGGCATCTCCCACATTGGAAACGTGATACATCAAGTCAATGTTCTGGATGAACTTTCGCCCGGCCAGTTCGTCTTCCACCTCGAACATGACCATCGCCCCGTGTCCATATGCGGTGTTGAGTGTCTGTTCGACGATTTCCCGATCGGCGCCTTCGAAGAGCCCCGGGTAAAAAACCCGACGCACTTTAGGATGCTCCTTTAGAACGCCAGCCACGATCCTGGCATTGGCGCAGTGCTGCTTCATGCGAAGCGGCAGCGTTTCAAGCCCTTGGATCAGTTGAAAGCTCGCAAACGGGGAGATGGCTGCACCGGTATCGCGTAACCAGGTCATGCGAGCCTTGAGGAGAAACTCGCTCTTTCCTAGGGTCCAGACTCAATTGAGCCAATATGCGACGAGAGCGGCGAGATGAACAGCGGCCAAAAAATTACGGGCGAGCTTGTCATATCGCGTGGCGATGCGCCGGAAGTCCTTGAGCCTGCCAAAGCAGCGTTCGATGACATTTCGTCCTTTGTAGGCGCGTTTGTTGAAGCGATGGATGACGACACGGTTAGATTTATTGGGGATTACGGGCTTGGCGCCACGACGAATGATTGCGCCGCGAAGCTTGTCGCCATCATACCCTTTGTCGGCGAGGAGCACGCTCATGGGTGGCGCGAGCGCCAGGACATCGGGAGCCGCAGCGATATCGGCATCCTGGCCTGGAGTCAGATGCAGGACGACCGGCCGGCAGAGCGGATCGCTCAGCGCATGGATTTTTGTCGTGCGGCCTCCGCGCGAGCGGCCGATTGCTTGATTGTGCTCCCCCCTTTTCCGCCGGAGGCACACCGGTGAGCTTTAATCGAGGTCGAGTCGAGCGACAGTACGACGCCGTCTTCGCCAGGCTTGGCCAGCGCTTCGAAGATTGCGCACCATCGTCCTCGCTTGGCCCAGCGATTGAAGCGATTGTAGATCGTCGTGTAAGGGCCGTATTCACGTGGACAATCACGCCATCGTGCACCCGATTGCAGCATGTGAATGATGCCGCTGACGATGCGTCGGTCGTCGTCCCGATCCGGCCCCGTCAGTCCCCTCGGCAGATGCGGTTCGATACGCGCCCATTGCCTGTCGTTCAGCCAAAACAAACCAGCGCGCATTCTCTCGCCCCCGAATCAACACGTAGGCAAGAGAATCACGTGGCGCTATTTAGGTACAGACCCTAGGACATCGACATCGCGCACGGCGTTGTGCCAGACAATTCCGCCATGCGCTTCGTCGGGACCATTGAACAAGGGAAAGCGAGAAGCTCCCCGATAGCTAACTTTACCGCTGTCAACGATTAGTCCGCCGAGGGTCGTGCCGTGGCCCGAGATATATTTTGTTGCAGCGTACGTTGTAACTGCAGCGCCCAGGTCTGACGGCCGGCATATCAGCGGCGTAGTCGTGTTGTCTACGACCAGAGGCACGCCGTACCTCCGGCCGATCTCCGCGAGCTGTTTAACGGGAAGCGGAATCAGACAGGGATTCGATATTACCTCTCCGAACAGGCAGATGGTGCGATCATCGATCGCTCGTTCGAACGTCTCGGGCCTTCGAGGATCTGCTGTCCTCACGCTGATTCCCAAACGCTTTAAGGTGTTGTGGAGCAGGTTCCAGGTATTGCCATATAGATATGGAGAGGCAACGACATTGTCCCCTACTTCGCCACTTGAAAGGTTGACGATAGCAAGGAACGTCGCCGCTTGACCTGACGCAACGGCGAGCGAGTCGCTGCCCATATCGACAGCGGCGTAGCGCTTCTCCAGCGCGCGGGTCGTCGGATTGATAATCCTCGTGTAGGTGAACCCATCCGCCTTGACGTTGTAGACGTCAGCGATGTGGTTGAGATCGCCATCGAGTTCATAAGCTGTATTCTGGTAAATCGGCACTGCGACGGCTTTCGTCACCGGGTCGCGCCGATAACCCGCATGCAGAACAGCAGTCTCGGCGGAAAACGGCAGCTGCCGATCTCCAACTGCTTGAGCCGGCATCTTTACGCGCGCCCCATATGCCTCCTGGTCCGGCGCCGGCCTTGCTGACCGGGCCTGGCCGGGCCGAAAATAGGTACGAAAGGCGCATCCCAACCGCTCAATCCAGCTGGATTGGATTTCCCCAATGCAACCGACGCGAAAGCTTCGCGTCGCAAGGTGCAGCTTCGAGTAGACGTAAAGATTGTGGGCCGCCAAGTGGCGATACAGCCCATCGAATCCTTGCTGGTCTACTATGCCGGGCGGCGCACTGAACGCAACGCAGACCGGCGACTGCAACTCGGGGGACAGCAGCGGAGACACTGTCCCTTCGAGTTCCTTGATGAGGTCGTCTCTGACCTTCTCGTACCGGAAGCGCCTGGCATCAATGCTCTCCTCATGCAGAATCTTCAAAGCCATTGTCGTTGCCTGAACGATGTGGGTGGGAGGGGTCGACCGCCACTCACCCGTGCGCTCGAGCGAGAGCCATTGATCTCTCACATCGAGCACAAACGATCTCGGTTCTTGAGCCGCATTCTCCAGCAGCTCGCGGGACGCAATTACAAACGCTACTCCCGGCGGCCCTTCTATGCATTTGTTGCTGGATGTGACCAGTACGTCAGGTCCACGCTGGCTCAGATCGATATTGAGGGCGCCGAAGGAACTCATTCCATCAATGATGGTTTTTACGCCACGTCGCCTCGCCTCCTCCACGATCTCTTGCAGAGGATTGACGATTCCGGTTGTCGTCTCACAATGCACGAAACACAGGTGCGTAACGCCAGGATTTCGGCTCAGATACTCGCCGATTTCTTGCGGATCCAAAGGATCGGTCGCGCGCTTGACGAGCTTCAGCGCCTCGACACCCCACAGCCGAAAAATTTGCAGAATACGCTCACCATAGATGCCGTTTACGCAGACGAGCGGCCTGTCGGCTCGGGACACAAATGAAGAGAGGGCAGCCTCCATTGCAAAGGAGCCCCCTCCTTGAATAGGCACCACCGAATAGTCCTCAGCGTTTCCCAGCAAGTCGAGCATCAGCCGCCTCATGCAGGCGGTCACCTCCTTGAACTCGTCATCGCGAGATGCGAGATCAAGCTGCATCTGGCTCCTCACCGCCAACGATAGCGACAATGGACCAGGCGTCAGCAAAGAGCGCTGTCTTGTCAAACCATTCCTCCTACATTGTTTCGTCGATGAGCTGCCGTACGTCCGCCATCGACCCGGAGGCGCGCGTATGCCGTCCTCATCGATAGCTTCGAATGAAGCGCCTTGAATCGCGGTCGCGTTTCGCGTCGACCGCTCCAAAAGGCCGCCGGATAACAACCTCCAATTTCTCATTGCGGACGGAGAGCGATCCTTCACAAACCTCCCCGTTGATGCGTTTCAGACCTCCCAAATAGCCTTTTGGCACTGAACGCTCGGGCGCAAGTGGGCGCCGACGCTCGCTCTCATCCAACTGTCACGCATGTGCAGGCTTGGGCGTGGTCGCCTCTGGCGCTATGAGGCGCCAGTCGGCCGACGGTCCTGTAAGACTGCCCAGTCAGGTAAGCTTTGCCGCCAGAAAGGCGATGCAGCCTAAATCGTCGCGCCCGGACGATAGGCAGCACTCGATAGTCTTCGTTCGCAGCGGGTGTGCAATGCGATTGCTTGGGACTTGATGCATTTTCACTCCGTTGCTCGTGGATGGATTGGGACGCACATGGCTGTCTTGGCGAGCTCGAAGATCGTACAACTTGACGTTACGGGCGTTTCAACCCTCTCGGGTATTTTTCTCGCGGGAATTTTTCCTCACGTACTCCCGTTTGGCAGCGACGAGTCGACGCAAGGAGCGGAGTACGAAGGATTCACAGCGAGGTTCAATAGTTTGAAAGTTCAATTTGGATCGAGCGTGAGTATTCCGCGTGCGAGCGCGATTCTGCGGCGAAATGACGGGATCGTTCCGTTTACGTGCGATCCGGGCCAAAGAGCCATATGGAGGTACGGAGCTTCTACGCAGTCCCCGCGAGATCCTACTGGACGCTGTGCATGACGGTTTACACCTTCTGCCATAGCTGTTGTGTCACGTCCTTGCGCTCGCATGGAGCGGCCTTGGCAGCCTGCGCCGAGCCACACTTGATGGCGATCCAGCGATCTTGGATGCTGGGCGAGCAAGAATCAGTTCGACACCTTTCGGCGAGCGGCCGTGTGACTCCGCATGTCGCCTCGATTTGCTGGGAGTACGTCGAGCCAGGTCCAATTAAGTTGCGCGCATTTATCTTGGAAGCGATTCCTGGGCTTTCAGCATCTCAGTTACTTAACGCCGCTTCGCCGCGGGACGTCTCACCGAGCGATCGTGGCGGCGGTGAGCGTGCGGCTTTACGGCGGTTCCAACGCGTGGGCGGCGAGCAGGATTTGCCGGCATCCCAGCGCTCGGTGCGCACAACTACCTCGCCGATGAGGCACTCTGGTTGGACGACAGTCGCACTTCGTACTTGTTCTGCTCTCTCCTCTGCAGGCCGGCTCGTTGATGCGAGCTCGCGTCCGACATGGTCTACGGGCGCGGTCGAGCACGCCAGCGGTTGACCAGAGCGGATCATCAAGTGATCACTCTTTGTCGCTTGCTAAGTATGAGCTCCGCTTCCTTTTCGGCTACGCCCATGGCTGCCTTCATGGCGATCAACCAGGAAAGGCGGAACGAAGCATGACCCGAACACGCGGCGGGGCTTCGTAGCTCAGGATGGCGCATGCTCGTGACAGAGTTGCCTCGCGATGCGAAGGTGCGGGCGTACGCCGAAGGTGTTCGCCGACGAGCGGGGGCCAAAAGGAAGCAAGTTTGCCAGACGGCACCATCGCCACAAGCATTCAGCATCTTAGGAGATGCTGAGGATCTGCTCAAGCCGCGCGACCTCCCCTCGCAACATCTCGATAGACACGTCTCGGTTCTCCGAAATGTTCAAAGCAGTGTGGACCGGCTCTCCAGCGTGAGATGAGCCGGGCAATCCTCCCGCATTGGTACTTCGCATATCCCACCAGGTGCGGAATATACGGCGATAGAGTTCAGTTACCTCCCGTCCCCTGTCTAGAACACCGGCTTTCTGGGCATGCAGCAGTTCCTGCTCATATCCGAGTTCCAGCAAAAGCTCGGCACCGACCAGATCGGTCACGGTTTGCATCTCCTCGAACGTTCATGTGGAAGATCCTTGGTAGGGCTACGAGCAAAACAATGTGTTCAATGCCGATTATGAATCACGACCGGACATAACCTTTGAGACCAACACTTTCTAACAAAGCCCATCAATGAGGATGCTGGAGGCCCACCGCCACATTGAAACGCCATCCAAAAAACCCCCTCAGCGCGGATCGGCAAAGCCAATTTGCTACAGAACCTTCTATGGCACTGAGGGCGGCCTGCGAGCCGCCCTACCGTGCAAGTACCAGCGCGGCCCAAGCTATCGCTGATGTCCGAGTCCGATTCCAAGATTCAAGGCCTTCTGGCGAAGCGCACCGACACTGCGTTTGGTCATCTTTGCTATTTTTATCACGGGGGTCCTGGCCTTCGAGTGGACTTTGAGCTCCTTGATATCTGCCTTCGTCCATTCGCGCCGCTTAACGCGTTTCTTGGTTGCTTTCTTCACGATGAATGCTCCTTCTTAGGGGAGCGGCTTGTAACATAGTTTTTTCGGCGCGACGACCGTAAAAAATTAGACAAATATTATACGGAATCGCGCCAGGTATAATCTTGGGCATGTCTTCCGAAGCGAGGTGTCTGCACTGTTGCAGCTGCGCAATTGTAAACTTCATACGCACGTCGCGTTCTGATAGCGTTCCAATCGACGCCTTTATATGCGGAGCTAAACAACCAACACGCTCTCGAATAAGCGAGCTATGCGGGATTTTGGGTGACGAGGCGATCAGGCGGCGTGGTTTTCCGGCACTTGGATGACCTCGATGCCGTTTTCGAATCTGACACCTGCGATGACCTTCGGCAACTGATTTGTGCCTTTCAGCCGCCGCCAGGTCTTTGATGCGGCGCAGAGCAGCTTGAACACCATCAACTTGGCAGTCGTTGACGATAACGAACCTTTCGTGCGCACCGTTCTGTGCCGGACCGTCGCGAACACGCTTTCGATGGGATTCGTCGTCCGCAAGTGGTCCCAATGCTCGGCGGGGAATTCGTAGAACGCAAGCATTGCGTCGCGATCTTTCGTCAGGCACTCGACCGCCTTGTCGTACTTCGCTCCGTATTTCTCGGCAAAGACATCGATCGCCACTTCGGCCGAAGCTCGGTTGGACGCCAAATAGACCTCGCGCAGATCCTTCTTCATGCTGGCCTGTACCGACACTGCGACTTTGTTCAAGATATTCGCGGTTTTGTGCACCCAGCACCGCTGATGTCGCGTGGCGGGAAAGACCTCGTCGAGCGCCTTCCAGAAGCCGAGCGCGCCGTCACCGACGGCGATTTCCGGGGCGATCTTCAGCCCACGGGTTTTCGCCTCGACGAGCAGTTCGTGCCAGCTCTGCGTGCTCTCGCGCACGCCGACCTGGAAGCCGATGAGTTCCTTCTTGCCTTCCGGCGTCGCGCCGATCAGCACCAGCATGCATTCGCTGTGGTCTTCCATGCGAGCCTGCAGGAAGACGCCGTCCGCCCACACGTATACGTACCGGCGCGCCGACAGATCGCGCTTCTGCCAACGCTCGTACTCGAGCTGCCACTCCGTCGTCAGTCTGGAAACCACCGCCGGAGAAAGATTCGGCGCATCCTTGCCCAGGAGCGCCGCCAGCGCCTCCTGGAAGTCGCCCGTCGAGATGCCTCGCAGGTACAGAACCGGCAAAAGTGCATCCAAGCTCTTCGTGCGCCGTGCCCACAACGGCAGGATCGCCGAGGTGAAGCGGATCCGCTCGCCATCGCTGGTCACCGCGCGATCGCGAATCTTTACCCGGGCGACTTCGACGGCGCCGATCCCCGTCTGGATCGTCCGCACTGGACCATGGCCGTGCCGCACGAGGCGGTCGCGGCCATCGGGAAGCTTCAAGCCCTTCATCGCGGCGAGAAACGCCTCGGCTTCCATCTCGACAGCCTGCGCAAGCAGCTGCCGAGCACCAGATCGCAAAATATTCGTCAGTGGATCGTCGATCTCATCGGGCTGACGCAGTGGGACAATGTTGCTATGCTCGTTCATGGCGTATCGCTCTCCTTGAGGTTCTGGCAGGCTCGACACCCGCCTCGATACGCCGCCTATCTCATTCCGTCATCACCCAGTTTCCCGCATAGCTCCGAATAAGCGAGCCAAATCGCAATAGAGATGAACGGATCCCACTAAGGAGGTGCGGACAGAGAACGGAAGGATGTTGTGTTTCAGCCTCCGCGATATTGCTAAGAGAGAGGTGGCTGACGAGAATGATCACAAGGCCCGCTCAGCTTTGATCACGCGCTCTTTGTCAAGTTCGCTTCTTGACGTATTCAACTCGCGCAAAGAGCGCCGCCGCTTGATGGCCTCGACTGAAGTGGTAGGTTATTGGTGAAGTTCACGCGCGCCGACCTCACATCCAAAATGCTGATATGTCGAGCTCGTTCTCCGCGTGCAGCCCACTGCCAGTGATGCCCTCAATTCCAGTGCAAGATCATCATGCCAACTTTTCGGGATAAGAAATTTGCTGAAAATCCAGCACGACTGGCGTCCACCGCCGATCAGGACACCACAGGCGGTAGAACGCTTAAAGACGGGCAGAGACCCTCGTCGGCTACCTTCGCCAACCAACACATGGGTTCTTGGCCCTGTTCCCGCATCTGACCCGGATGCCTTCCGGGAAATCAGTTTAGCCGACCGTCTCGACGACACTGATGTGCACGAAGAGGCCAAATCCTTCGTCCCTCAGGTCAATATCTTCGGTCGCGTTTAACGACTCCACAACACTGATTACAACATTACAACGACACTGTTTCTAGATTGAACTTCGCGATCCAGTCGAACTACATCACCACCAGCAAGGGTTTAAGCGGCTGTCCTCCACGTCGAAATCGGTTTACGTGGGCTCAACCGCATGCCGTGGGACGCTTTCTGCCCGCGTTCGCTTCCAGCCGAGAAAACAAAGGGAGCGGCACCTCAGCTTTCGGCTCTTGCGCGAACTCTCGCTCAACCTGCGCCTGCATAGTACCCCGATCTAAGTTTTCGAGCGCCTCAAGCTATTCTCTTCCCTCCTCGGTGATAATCCAGCACCCGGCCTTCCGCTCGATCAGCTTTTGGCCGAAAACATCGAGTTGGGGCGCGCGGCTCGCAGTCCGCTTCATACGACCCGTCCACTCCGGGCCGCTGCTACAATAGATAGCCAAATGCTGCTTAACGACTTCGATACTCGCCAGACCGTGCGGCTGGCCGGCAAGTCTCTTCAGTATCGACAACTGAAAACTCGCGCACGCCATCGACTTAAGGAACCCATATTACATATTTTGAGGTAAGCTCCAGAGCTGCGAGCCGCTTTTCAAAAGAGAGCTTCCTCCTAAATCCGATTGCACGACACCCGCCTGCCGTCGCCGCGGTAAGCAACGCTTTCGACTGCATCCCGCCAAGAATCTTCCGAAGAACGGTTCAGCATTAGATAGCTGCGTTGACTAGGAGCGTGAGGTGGTCTTGACTGCCGACTTCGACCGACTTGAGATCAAACGACGTCGGTAGTAGCCACGCCGTTGTACATCCTGATGAATGACATCGCTCACCGAACGAACCGCCCGCTTCTTTCGTTTCCAATTCCCGCCCAATTCCGCGGGGATCGCAAAGCCTCTCGGCACGACCAAAAGATCGTTTCTTTGGTTCAAATAGATATCGAACATGTGGTGGCTCTTTTTTGCACAAGCGTAGATCGGCTGTCATCGAAGCAACAGTTGCCTTTAAGTCACTGGACGATCAAATGACATTCAAAAGCTCCCGTCCTGATACGGGAAGACGGTCACGTGCACAATGGTGCCGCCAGATGTGAGCGTGTGCACGTCCCGACTTACGGCGCACGGAGAGGGCACCCGACAATGTCCACTTCAAACGAGGCGGAGAGTCTATCTAGGTGGCCACTCCGAGCGGATCTTAAGATTGCCATAAAAGAATAGATCGAAAGAGAGTTCGCGATCGTGAGCCGCATAATTGGTGGCCGTACCCGCTACGACTTCCTTCAATCTCGACCACTCATCGTACGAATTCAAGGTCACGCTTACCTCCTAGCAGCGAGATCGTCTGTTCTCTACCCACTGGGATGATCCCGCTTTGGCCGGCTGGTCAGATGCGCTCTACACCATTGCCGGATAGGTGCTCTACACCACGAATTCAACCTATCTGCCCTGAGGTTCGCCACGGCGGATAACGTATTTGCCGTCCCTTCGGGATTCCATATACGGCTGCCGGCGGCGTAGCGCAAATTGTACAATTGGAACGCTTGCCACAGTAAGGCTACCGCACGGAGTGGCAGCGGGCGGAAGTAAGGCTGATCCGGAGCACCGCTGCCAAGGTTCGAAGTGGACGCCGGTCACTGTAAAAGGGCAAAGTCTCGTCCGATCGAAACGCGGACGCCGGACACAATGTCGTAGGCATGCTCGACGAACACGTCGTCGCGCCCGACGCCATAGCCGCCCATGCAGATGAATGCCATGACTGGCGAGGACGCCGGTGAATGTCACGGGCGTGAACTGAGAGCATTGGCCGGTGTTGAAGACCTTAAACTTCCGTGGGGGAAAGTGCGACGCCCTTGCTAACTCAGGAGAGCTCGTCCTCACGGAATGCTCGAAAGGCGATGTGGACGGATTGGCTCATGCAGGCGGTGTTCGAAGCTCCAAAACATCGGCGAAGATTGTCCAATCGCGGACTCGCCTTTGCCGGCAGAAATCGGTCTCCGCCTGCTGAGCTGCAGCACTCAGCGAGGCGGCATCGACCTTAAATGCTGCCTGGCACGCACGATGCTCGCCGCCGGCATCGTCGCAAACGATCTTCATAAACCGGACGCTAAATGAAGGCATGCCCCTCTCTTCGTGTGGTTTGCTTATCCACTATTCTGCCATTCGCGCGGGGAGTATTTGATTTGCCTCAAGGAGCATCCCAAGAGGTCTGTCCGATCCTCCGAAGATAGGCCGAAAGTCCGCCGTGAACTTTACGAGCTGTCCGCGATAGTCTTGTGAACGACTGCCGCAAGTGCAGGCTTATCGCGGGCTGATTTCTGCCATGCGCCGGCGGGCTACGCGCGCAAGCGATCGCTGGGCAATGACGCCGAGAACCCCGAACTTGCATCGGCGGTCCACCTGAAGACGCGATTGCAGAAGCCGATCATTACACTTGTCCTAGCCCACGTTTCGATAAGCCCGGTCCAGGACTTCAGCGCCAGAGCTTAAGGTCAGGATCAGCGCCGGCAAGGCTACCGAATGAAAGGCGAAGCATCAATGACCATCGGCGTGCACGGAGCAATGGCGAAAATGTTGTCTTAGCCATGGGCGTGAGTTGCGCCTCAAATCAAGGCGC
Source organism: Bradyrhizobium ottawaense (assembly GCF_002278135.3). NCBI lineage: Bacteria > Pseudomonadati > Pseudomonadota > Alphaproteobacteria > Hyphomicrobiales > Nitrobacteraceae > Bradyrhizobium > Bradyrhizobium ottawaense. The sequence continues at coordinate 7,015,078 of NZ_CP029425.2, forward strand.
TGGTCTGTTGCAGAGAACGCGAGGCGCTCGCTGAAGCGCGAGTTCGGAGCATGTCGACAGGCGTCTGCGGCTGGTAGCGGTCACGAGCCACCGATCCCGGACGCGCACAACTTTTTGACAAGCATCAATGCTGCAGCGGCTGCCTCTGATAGAAGTGGTCTTCTAGTAAGGTCAGACGCACGGCAGACAGAAATGCTTGACGCCCATGATGCTTTCATGCCCGGGTACCCGCGGCCGTTCCTAGGACTGCTGCCAGACGCAGCCGCAGCCGCGCGGCGAGCCAATGACCGGCCACATGATAAATTGCGCCGACTTGCGATGGCATCTACTTTATCGGCCTGCGGGACGGCCCTGCTATGCGCTCAGAGCGAAGCTACGCCCATCTAAATGCGCGCGTGAGGAAGGCCACCCACACACAACCAACACGATGACGCCGGAGGACAAGGAGATGTGTCTCACCAACAAAGGACGTGACATGACAGACGGCCGGACCATTTACCCTGCCCGGGCCGGATTACTGGAGCTGCAGTCCAGTAAAACTGGTGCAGCACATCTACAAATATCAATGGCCGAGGCCTTGAGCTGATCCAAATCAATTCGACAAAAGCTCAGATGTCGTTTCCTGGCGCAGATCCAAATATTTCAGTTCGCGAGCGGATCATGTTCCGTCACAACAGCGCAAAGCCGATATCCCTCCGCCGCGGCTGACGCGATCGAGACGCGGGTCGTCCGAACGATATCGGCGTCGGCCTGTCCGCGCAGAACCCAAGCGATGTGCGCAGTGTTAACAAGGTATCTGAATTTGTCACCCCGCAGCTATGAACACCGGCCAGGATCTAATGATCTGACATGGGAGCAGCTTGGAAAGGCGCCGCCCTTCGATCAGGATCTGGAGATTGCCGTGATCGAGGGTAATTCAATTCACCGGGTGGTCTTTCCTTGCCGCCGGATCTTCGGCGGATGGATCAACGCGAATACCGGAGAGCAAATCGCGGTGCGGCCGACGCATTGGCGTATGTGGCCCGGATAGCGCCGTTATCCCAAATGGATTGGTGTGAGTTGGGGTACGGACTGCCTTCGCCGTCCTCTCTTCTGAAACTATCTCGTGGATCGAATGAGGGAGCCTGACGGCATCTCCGAGCGGACCGAATCCGCGCCGAGTGCCTTGCGGTGTCCGTCAAGCATTAGTTTTCTCATTGCTGTCGCGGCCGTTGCCAACGTGCCCATGAGCGACAAATCTCGGCGTAAATTTCCAAATCTCAACCTATACGGCCGCGTACCACGGCATGATTAGCTGCAATACACTTCTGCTTACATGGGTTGCAGATTTTCGGCGAATGTTGTCGCCGTGATCGAGCAGCCGGCAATTCTACCCCGGCCAACGAAACTAGCGCAACGCGTCACCGTCTTTTCTCCGAGACCGTACCTTCCCCGGTCCACGAAGTGGACCGGGCATCATGTCGGCGGCAATGGTAGCCTCGATATTGTGGAAAGCGCAAATCACCACAACCGAATTAGCTTTGTTGAGAACAGACCGGAGCTCGGGATCAACCGATTTGCGGATCGGATGCAGCGCGCAGTTCGCGCGCGGCAGCGACCATGTTGGTGAGCGCCGGCCGAACCTCCTCCCATTTGCGCGTTTTTAGGCCGCAGTCCGGATTGACCCAAAGCTGCGAATCCTGCAAACGCGTCCGAGCTAGCACCATCAGCTCCTTCATTTCGCCCGTCTCGGGGACGCGTGGAGAGTGAATGTCGTACACGCCCGGTCCGATTTGATTTGGATATTCGTACTTCCTGAACGCATCCAGTAGCTCCATTTTCGATCGCGACGTCTCGATTGAAATGACATCCGCATCCATTGCAGCGATCGCACCGATGATGTCGTTAAACTCTGAGTAGCACATATGTGTATGGATTTGCGTTTGATCGGTAACGCCCGATGAGCAGAGGCGGAAGCAATCTCCGGCCCAATCGAGATATGCCTTCCAGTCCGACCGGCGCAATGGCAATCCTTCGCGGAGTGCAGCTTCGTCGATCTGTATTATGGCTGCACCGGCATTCTCGAGATCGCGGACTTCATCGCGCATCGCGAGCGCAAGCTGACGGCAGACCTCGCTTCTAGGAATATCATCGCGAACAAACGACCAGTTCAGGATCGTCACCGGTCCGGTCAACATCGCCTTCATCGGCTTACCAGTTAGTGATTGCGCGTAGCGCCACCATTCCACGGTGATCGGCTTCGGCCGCACTACATCGCCAAACAGGATCGGGGGCCTAACGCAGCGCGAACCATAGGACTGAACCCATCCGTTCCTTGTAAATGCGAAGCCGGCGAGTTGCTCGCTGAAGTACTGCACCATGTCATTACGCTCGAATTCGCCATGCACGAGGACGTCAAGACCGATGTCCTCCTGCCAACGTACGGCGCGGGCTATCTCCTCTTTGAGGAACCTGTCGTATTGCTCCTCGCTCATCGCACCTCGCGCATGCGCCGCGCGAGCATTTCGCACCGCTGCGGTCTGCGGAAACGATCCTATCGTCGTGGTAGGAAAAGCCGGCAGTCCAAAGCGTTCCCTTTGGATCTCGGAACGACGGGCAAACGGGGTGGCGCGCTGGCGCATCGTCTGATCGATCGCCCTCATTCGGACAGCGACGTTGGCATTATGGATCTTCGGCGAGGTCCGGCGGGCAGTCGCGGCGCATTCCGACTCGGCAAGAGCTAGCCCAACATTCTGGTCGCCTGCGAGTACCCGCGCCAGGATCGCAAGCTCACGCATCTTCTGAACCGAGAAAGCAAGCCAGCTCTTGACGTCGGACGCGAGCCCGGTCTCGAGTTCAACATCGACCGGCACGTGAAGCAGCGAGCAGGACGGAGCGAGCTGTACACGGTGCCTGCCAAGCTTCGCAATCGAGGGCTTCAGCCGCTGACGGAGCGACGGCAAGTTCGACCGCCACACATTGCGGCCGTCGATGACACCGAGCGACATGACGAGATCACTTCGGCCGTCAGCAATGATCTGATCCAATAGTTCTGGCGCTCGAACCAAATCGACGTGCAGACCGGAAATTGGCAGGCTCAAGGCAGTATCCAGATTGTCGCCTAGGGCGCCGAAATAGCTCGCAAGCATGATCTTGATAGCGGGTCCCTCCTTTGCGAACCGGTTATAGGCGTGCAGCAACGATTGTCGCGCCGCCTCATCCAGATCAAGGACCAGGCAGGGCTCATCAAACTGAACCCAACTTGCCCCTCGTTTGGCTAATTCATGCAGAAGGTCGATATAGACAGGTATCAGATCATCGAGGAGAGAGAGGGGCTGGAACGCGCTATCGGTACTCTTGCCGAGCTTTAAAAATGTGACCGGCCCGATCAGGACAGGGCGGGTCTGAAAGCCAAGAGCCCTGGCTTCCTCATACTCTTCGACGGGTTTGCGAGAGCACAGTCTGAACGCCTGTCCCCGGTAAAACTCGGGAACCATGTAGTGGTAGTTGGTATCGAACCACTTGGTCATTTCCTGCGCGGGCACGCCAGATCCCCGCGTACTCTGGTCGCAACTCGCATCCTGATCGCCGCATTGCGATCCGCGGGCCATGGCGAAGTACGTCTGGAGCGAAACGGATTCTCCGCTCGAGGCGTAGATCTCCGGGATGGCGCCAACCATGACACTTGTATCAAGCACCTGATCATACAGCGAGAAGTCGTTTGACGGAATGATCGTGACGCCGAGCGATTTTTGACGAGCCCAGTTCGCTGCGCGTAGGCCGGATGCGTCTTCGTACAACTGCTGTTCACTAATCTTTCCAGACCAGTAGCTTTCTAGAGCGAGCTTGAGCTCACGCCTTGGGCCGATGCGTGGCGTTCCGAGCGTAGCAACTGGAAGAGAGAGAGGAGACATCGCGTTAACCCCTGTTGGGGACAAAGGCCATGGCGGACGCAGGCAGGAGAAGTCGCGCGTGCGACGGCTGCTTGGCGTACCACCGAGACACCCCGCCCGTGGACCAATATATTGTCGGGGCCGGTCTCCTGGCTTGCTGGTCATCGCTGCTGTCCGGCCTTCCCGAAGCCGTGCAGGCTTCAGTGACATCGTTGGACAGCGGCTCGCCACTTACAGTTGCGGGGGCAGCGCCGGCATTTGCACCGGCTTCCCTCTTAGCTCCGGATCAATGGGAACCGGAGAACCTCGACGACTTGGATTATCGGCACGAGAACTCTTCCGTCAACCTCTCAGATTATGTGCAAGCTAATCTGCGACATCTGCTAGCCGAATGACCGTGCATCTCTGTGACTTACCACCATCCAGAAACATTCTCTAATCAGAGATGTCATAATCAGACATATCCTTCTCAGATACCGGAATAGCATCCGGAGCTGCCTTGAGGCGGAGCCGCACGCTAGATCGATGAAAGGGACAGAAGCAGCCTTCCGGCGGGAGTACCGACGTTTCTATCAGAATGCTTTCGATGCGGCCTTGCGATTTCCAGAGTTTCGCCCAGCACCTCGGCTAGCCAGCTATTCTCTCAACTAAAGGATCTGCAGCGAATAGGCCAAGGCACGTGGCGGAATTTAGCAACATACGAGGCGAGGGGTTGATTTGCGTGCCACCCAGACTTCAAAGCCGGGATCAAGCCGGCTTGGTGCCGCTGGCAATCATGCAGCTCGAACGCCGGCGGCACGATAGCGAACCACACAGCTCAATAGCGGCAAACGCACTTCCGTCCATCAGGCATCCGGCATCGAGGCGTTCAACTCTTCTGCTAAATATCCGGTGCGGGACAAGGATGCACAAGCTGCGGCGGATACACTGAATAGGAACACCGAAAACGTGCAAAGGTCAGAAAGTCGACAAGAGCGACACAAACTCTGTGAAAATTTCCGCCTATTGCCTGGCACGAAGAATGCAGACCCTCGGCATGCCCAGTCTCCTCCTGCTGGGCAGGTCCAGCTCAGCCAACTGACGCAGTCGCTGTCGGGGAAGTTAGCTGCGCATGACATACAGGGAGCGCCTGATCGCGCGGGACAGCCAGCGGGTGCCACGTCGCATCCCGTAAACTTCTTGCGATGGCTCATAGCAGGTTCGAGGTTGCCTGCTTTACAAGATGTTTGGATGAAACGCGATAGGCCGAGGGTTATGAAGAGAATGTCTGGAAGACCCGCGCTATGGCTTTGCTTGGTCGGATTTTTAATCTGCCTCGCCTGGCCGGCTGCCATGAGCAATAATATTCGGGCCAGCGACAGCCCCCTTGTCGAACGATTGAAGTCAACTTGGCGAGCGCAAGATGGTGAGACGATAGAACAAATTATCTCCAATGTCTCGAAGGTGGCACAGTTCGTGCCTCAAATGTGGGGCGTTATTGAACTTGGCCAAAACGACTTTATTTTCGTTTCGTGGACCAGACACCGGGACAACAAATCGGACGAACAGTACGTTATCACCTGGAAGATCGCCCTCGACGGCACGTTTGAACTTGCGTCGACTTATGCGAAGCCGATGGAATTGGGCTGGCGCGCCCTGGCGCTCTCCCTGATCGCCAGTGAAGTCGCAGATGGCGAAAGGGACGCAAATCTTCGCTTTCTGCATGATCCGGCCAACTTCAACTTCGTGGCCACCCCGCAAGGCCGGCTCGGCGATCTTCTGCGGCAGGGCCGCTGTACTATCATTGAACCAGTTGGAGTGGACTACTTACCGAAGCGGAATGGCAAACCGGCCGAGACGGGTGACGTGTGGCGCGTTCTGCTCTTGGTGAATTGTAGTATCCAAGGACCACGTTATTTTGCACACAACGGGGTCATCACTTTCGAAAAGAGAGAAGGACAGGATTGGGAGCCACAATCCTCCTTTGCCAAGCGCATCGCGAAATTTGCCCCTGGCTCCTGGTTCCAACGCACCGAGCCAAATGAAGAGGAAGACTTAGGAGAGCGAAGGCCCGAGTAAACTGCCGCAGAGCAACATCGCGCCGCAGTTCCTCCATGGCCCAGTGCCTCGGACCGACTGCAAGACATACGCGCTCGGCACTTGCTTTGTTTTAGCTTCCGCAACGGTCCGGGTGCCTTTCTCGCAGCAGTCCGGCCCGTCGCAAGAAGGTCGGCCGCGCGATTGCGTTTGTTCCGCCTAGTGTCAGCGGCGCGCACGAGCTTGCGAGATGTGGTTTTCCCGCCTTCACTCCAGCCGGTGTGAGGACACCACTGTGCGTGAGTATAGCAACGTCGAAGGCACCAGGAACTGGGTGTGAGACGAAACCGGCGAGGAAGTTACCGGGAGACGTTCACCGGTAGCGACCCGGCATACCGCTGAGCGCTTGCGCATTTCCGAGCGCGCAGGCCGGGAAGCTCAGGGGCCGTACGCAAGAAAACGTCGAGGACCAGACTGGCTCGACCCTAGCTTAGCTGGCACCCATTCGTCTGCATGTCATCGATCCAGATTTCGAAGCATGGAAAACGCCTGTTTAACTCTGCTCCACCTGCCCAGGTCGACATCAACGATCAATCTTGCCGGGCGTAAGAAGGTTAAGTTATGCGCGGGCGTCTACCCTGAACTCCATTGCGTCTTCTTCTAAATCGGCCAGAGAAAGCCAGACCGATCTTTTTCACATCTTTTCGTGTGAAGTGCGAAATTTCATTGCAGAACCGTTGGCAGCGGCCATTTTGCCGATGGAAACCGTCGCCAACCAGACCAAGGTTGATGCTCCACGCCTGACTCCAGCGCGAGCCAGCGCTTCATCGTCGGCCACTTTTTTTTGCAAAGACAACGTTCCGGGGTTCGGGTTTGTTCAGCATCGCCAGTTCGGCGCCGCCCGCGAGGATCTCCCCTCAGGTGGAGAGAGTAAAGCGCGGTCCTAGTGAGAGAGCCGCTGATGCTCGAAGAATAGCGCCGCACGCCCCAAAGAAATCACTTGATCCTTACGCAGCGTCAGGCCGTAGGTTCGCGTTCCGGCGAAGCCCTCATAAAGCGCGTCGGAAATGCCGGCGGAATAACGGACGTAACGCTGTCAAGCAGTCGAATGTATCGGCACCGTGTCGTGCGTGAAACGTGGATCAGGAGCGAAAGGTTGTTGTCGGGATGAAGAACCGCGGAATTATGTTCGCATTGCTCGCTCTCGTCACATCTCCGGTCTGCGCCGCGACGTTCAGCGGTGCTCCGCGCATCCTCGACGGCAATACGATCGAGATCGACAAAACCAACGTTCGGCTCTCAGGCATCGAAGCTCCTGAGACGGACCAGATTTGTCTCGACGTCGAGGGCCGGAAATGGGCCTGCGGCGTAGCTGCTCGCGACGAGCTTATCAAGCATTCAAATGGGCGAACCTGGGATTGTCATACCCAGAGAGTCGATGAGTACAGACGAGCCCTCGGTAACTGCTTCATCGAAGGCGAGAATGTGAACGTCTGGATGGTACGCTCGGGCTGGGCACTATCGACTGCTCCATCTCACGCTGTCTATGAGTTGGCGGCAAGCACAGCCCATACGGGACTGTGGTCGGGAGCGTTCATCGCTCCCTGGGACTGGCCTCGCCGCAATAAGGGCACGATTATCGTCGGCGCGTGGTCGGTTCCGATCGACGCGCAGGAAGTACTGCTCGGATCCGTCCTGCTGTCGGAACCGCCGTCCCCCGAGTGCCTGATAAAAGGCACTGTCGAGCGCAGCGGCGAGCGGATCTATCACCTGCCAGGGCAAGCCAGCTACGAACTAATCGACATGACGAAGAAGCGTAGCGAACGCTGGTTTTGTAGCGAAGCGGAAGCCGAAGCCACCGGGTGGCGTAAGGCCGTGCGTTGAGGCGACACATGCATGCAGCCAATTCTCCAAATATGTACCATTTAACCAGGACCGCGCGTTCGCGCCGTTCGCTGTTGTTGTTTGCTGCGTCGACAGTTTTCCTGCGATTCGGCAATAAGATCGCCGATGCGAAGGAAGCAAAAAGCACGCCCAAGCCAGATAACCTGCTGTCGCCAGATGCTGCCCTGAAGCGGCTGCTGATGGGAAACGAACGTTATGTCCAGGGTGCATCACGAGCCGACGATCTTAGGCGCGAGCGTTCGGCTTTGGTCGAAGGCCAAAATCCATATGCGGCGGTTCTGAGCTGCGCCGACTCTCGCGTGGCGCCCGAATTTGTGTTCGACAGCGGGCTAGGTGATTTGTTTGTCTGCCGCGTCGCCGGCAACTTCGCTAATGATGATACACTCGCCAGTATGGAATATGCGGTCGCAGTACTGAACACGCCGCTAATCCTCGTACTAGGCCACGATCATTGCGGCGCGATAGACGCTACGATCAAGTCGCTCCATCAAGATAAGCCGCCGCCAGGGCACATTTCAGCCCTGGTGACCGCACTTGCTCCCGCCGTGAACGCATCTCTAGGGCAGGCCGGCGATACATCCGCCCGCGCAACCCGAAACAATGTGATCGACAATGTCAACAAACTCAGATCGACGGGCCCTATTCTGAAGGCTGCAGTCGAGCAGAACCGGCTGAAAGTCGTCGGGGCCCTGTATCGGATCGACAACGGTAAGGTCGATATTGTCAGCTGACACTAGCACATTCACACCCGAGGCAAATCATCTGCCGTGCGATACGGCCCTTCCGCTCCGCTGTTTGGTCCATCGTCTGCGACAAATGCCCCGGATACCATCCGCTCCACAATAAATGATCAACTCGGGAAGTGCTTCGGTATGCGTGGCGTCTTGATTCTGCTCATGTTCTACGTACTCATGCTAGCAACACGCGGCGAGCATCAAAAAACGCACCTAACGCGTCCGACAGCGTTCATGCCTCCATATTGAGTTGCAAACCCAATAGCGTGGTTCCGGCAGCAGATCGCGATAAAGCGCATTGCCTGGCTGTGAACTCCAGAGCCGGCGACGATCCTGAGATCTTCTGGCTCCGATCGAGCACGCCATGAATGGTGTTGCTTTATCACCAAGCTCAGCCAGGGCTGCAGATCACATAGAACAACCAGCAGGACTGGCCGCCCGGTCTGTAAACGAACATGCCACCCGCGCCAGTAGGCCAGCCGCATCCATCATTCGTTAGATAGTCTCGTTCGCCGCCAAGGGACCCGGCCCGCAATGATGATGCCGTTGAAAGCATGGTTGTTTTCACCACGATCTCGCATGCACTGCCTGATATTGCGCACAATCGCACGACCCGCCCACTTGCACAATTTACTATCCGTCCTCCATAACGAGGTCGATACGAGACGAAACTGGCAGCTTGCAGATTGCATAGTGTGTACGCGAAGCCCATCAGGTTGTTAGTTGCTGCGGACACAGTAAATTGTGCCAGATTTGTCAGCCCAGGCGAATACCAGAACAATGATTCAAGTGTTGCGCACCGTCTGCCAGCCAGAAATCATCTGGCAACCGATCGACTTGGCAAGCAAGCTCTTCAACCACGGCGTCGCTCAGTAGGAAACAGAAGACTAGCTTCAGAACGTGGATCCCTCATCAGTTGCAACGCTCGTAGTGCGGGCATGCTGCGCGAATTTGGCAAGCTCGGCCAAAATCGGAAGCATTGGAAAACCGCCGAAGATGGAGGCGCCGGCGGCTGCAAAAGGGGTCGACAGGTCAGAATTCTGCCCGAATTTCTTGAGTCCTGTAGGACAGAAGGTAGACAGCTCGTGTGCTGCAACGAGCCTCCTAAGCTCCCCGGGGCCTCTTCGAAGCGCCTTGTCTTTGCTTGCATGAGCCGGGTACTCTTGCAGTCACCTCGAACAGATTTGATCGCGTAATTCAGCGTCTTGAGCTCCGTGCGTTTGCTGAACACCAGCTGTCTGGAGGTCCGCTTCTAACCAGGCGCTCACCCGCAGTCGCACGAACGGCTATTGGGCTGTTGGTGGCATCGGGAGATCGGAGCGGGTGCTAATTTTGGCATTAACGTTGAATCTGGCCGGTCGGCGAACGAGGTCCGCTTCTGTCGTTTTGCTTGCGGTTTGTTGAGTCAATGACATTGGCGGAAAGTATACACGAAATTCACGAGCATGTGCTGGCACCGCGCGGCGGAATGATCTCGCGAGATTCGGACAAGGCCGGCAGACATGCTTAATGGCACGCCGATTGCTGGAACGATGAAAACTAAGTCGCAGGCTTGAGCGCTCTCCCGAGCATAACTCAGGAACTCCACACTTGGTTCGACCCGGCTTGTCCGACGTGTGAGCACACGTCCATGGAGAGGACATGACATCGCATGCCCCGATCAACCGCCGGAGACCCAGTCCGGCAACGACGGCCGATATCGCGCCGCCGCCTACCGGCTGTTTTGCCGGCCAGCCTCCATGCAACGGCAACAGCTCCATCTCAGTCTAGCTTCCCGGCCCGTAAATTGGGAAGCTACCGTGCGCAATCACATGCAAGCGATATCAACTGCGACAACTCTGAGAATGTCCTCCCGCCGGTATGGTATCACCCAGTTTCGCCCCGTGCGCAGTCCATGAATGACGCGCGACCATGATCGGCACAAGACGCGGAGGACGATTTATGAACGCTTCACCCGAAAAGCAATGTCCCGAATCCCACACCGCGGCTGCGACCTGGGATAATCTGTCGCCGCTACTTGTCGAGATCCGTGCGCGTCGCAACGAGTTTGGCCCCGCGCAGGAAATTCCAAAAGAGATCATCGACGGCTTCAGGCGCATCGGCATCTATCGGGCTATGGTCGCGAAGCGATTCGGCGGCGAGGAGCGAACACCAGCCGAATTTTGCCGCCAGATCGAGCGCATCTCCCAGGCCGACGGATCCGCCGGTTGGGTCGCCAGCTTCGGGGATGGAGCTCGCTACCTCGCTGCTCTTCCGGACGACACGCTTCGAAAAGTGTACGCCAATGGACCTGACGTCGTATTGGCGGGTGCGCTCTTCCCGCTCCAGCCCGCCAGGCGATGCGCCGACGGATTTGTCGTGAACGGCGTGTGGCCATTCGCTAGCGGCTCGCCCGGGGCGGATTTGATAGGAGTTGGTATAACACTGGAAGACGATCCGGCCGGAGACCTCCCGCGTGTAGCGGTGATTCCGGCAGAGAAGGTTACAATCCGGCCCAATTGGGACGTCATCGGACTGCGAGGCACCGGAAGCCACGACGTTGTCGTCAGCGACGTCATTGTGCCAGAGCAATGGACCTTGATCCGCGGCGGTCCGGTGACACTTGATGGGCCGATCTATCGTTATCCGTCCGTCGCTTTCGCTGCGCAAGCGCATGCGATCGTCGGCATCGGGATTGCGCGAGCCGCAATAGACGAGGTGATCGCCATGGCCGGAAGCCGCGCCTCGATCACTGGAGCGCCCGTGATGGCTCAGCGCGGCTATGTCCAACTTGAAATCGCCAAAGCCGAATCCATGCTACGTTCCGCTCGTTCCTTCTTTTACGAGGCCACGGAAGAGCTGTGGAAGCAAGCGCTCACGGGCGAGGTAAATCTGAGCACCACGATGCAAGTGCGGCTCGCCGCGACGAACGCCGCGCGGCAGGGCGCTGAGGTCTGCAGGATCTCGAGCGGTCTTGCTGGAACTGAGGCGCTCTATACCAGCAGCAATCTAGCACGCGCCATGTGCGACAGCTTCGTGGTTGCCCAGCACGCAGCTTTAAACGAGGGAACGCTTCAGAGTGCTGGCCTCGCCCTGCTCGGAACTGCAATACAGCCCGGCTTTCCATGAAGTAAGGGGATCAGGCGCGGGCAACAGGCCACGCGAATGGATTACCGGACCGGCGTCATGATGTGGTCTGCTGCTGAGGACGTGGCGACCTTGTTTCAATGTGAACAAAGACACTACTGGGCTCTCCCTCCTTCAAAACGAAACCTCGTATCCTGGACCATTCGTTCGTCATCCAAACACGGCGATGTTTTTTGAGCCTCTACGCCCCTGCCCGATCATTGACGTGCCGAGCGGGATCTACCTGAATTTCTGCGCAACGGCTCGCGGTTCAACCGACGAACTTTCCAAATCACCGAGCGACGGGGCTCGACTCTCGCGGGCTGTGCCGCCTGGGCGCACGGTGCAGCACTGCACGGCGCAATATCCTGGCACTCGACCTTGCCGCTTATCGATGCGGCACGCCGACACTGGCAAGGGCAGTACGACATTGATGTGAAGCGTACCGTGCACCTCCATCGGAATGATGGATCAATCTGGCTCTTGGCCGCTGCTGGCGGATCGGCATCGACGGCGCGGAAGAGACGCTGCGGCCGCATGAGATCGCGCATCGCCTAACCGGCCATCTTCCGGCTGAAGAGACCCATGTCAGCCCTCCAATACAGCCAGCCCTCTGCCGTTGGGATGGAGTGACATTAGCAAGCTAGACCCGGTTTGGGGCGCGCCGACGAGGCCGCGCGATGGATTGGCGTGATCGGCAGTAGATCCTGGCGACTGCCGGTAGAGCGGAACCGACGAAGCGGCGTCATGAATGTGCGAACGCCTTGCTGCTACATCGGCTGTCCGATCGCCACGGCAGCGCCACGGCGCCACGGCCTTAGCTCCTCAGGATCGGATGGACCCGCTGACTGCCATGGCGCTGGCCGCACCCTACGGACCGGCTGGCGCTCACGCCGGCCCGAAACCGCACACCAATCGGGCAACGATAGCCGCCCGCCTTGACGATCACCGTTGTGCGGGTGCGGCCATCACAGAGTCCGTTGATCAGGCGCGGCATGAATGAGACGCTAGATATGAGTAGCTGCTAGACACGCGTATTCCTGAGCAATACATCACCTTCCACTGCGCGCGGATAGTGAGCCGCCACTTCAAATGATGGCAATAAGCTAAGAATGGCTTGCAGGCTCAACTGCCCTTCGTAGAGCTCGCGATCACTATATTCGGTGTAGATAAAGCGCGTGTTGCTCAAGGTCCGCATACCGCCGGCGATAACGTCGGCTTCGGCTCCCTGAACGTCCATCCAGATGAAATCGACTCCGTCCAATTTGGCTTCGCTGCACCAGTCGTCAAGCCGCCGTGTTTCAACCGAGACAGGCCGATCAAACCGGACCCAATCATACTCGGTAAGATGATTCTTTGGGCGGCGTATTGAACCGGACAGGTCCCAATCTTTCGCATCCCCATCTGCATTACTCGGATGGAAGTCGATCGTCCCGTTTCGGTCACTGATGGCAATTTCTAGCAGCTTCACCTTATTGAGGGATGGACCGAGCTTCTTCTTGAAGCGCGCGATCGCTCGGGGGTCCGGCTCAAAGCAGTAAAGCTCGGGTTGCGGGCACAGCTCGAGGAACTTTTGCGTATCAGTCCCATCATTGCAGCCAATATCCAGGATGACCGGATTCGGCTTCTGCAGAAGTGAGACGATGTGCTGATGTACTTCTACGGACGACACAGATGCTCTTCCATGGTGCGCGGAGATCGGATGAATTTTGACTTGGAAGTCGATCACACGCCGGAAGCAGCTGCACAACGTATATCAAGGTATATTGCTCTTAAATCCGCCAATCCCTTCGATCCTCGACAGCTGTTTGGATGCCATCGACATCAAAAGGAGGGAGTCTATCGAGCACCTCGCGATGCAATTCTCGACCCTATCGCCGGAAAATGCGGCCTCAGTGAGTCAGATCGCCGTCTTGGCTTTTTGCCAGCCGAAAGAACGCCTTGGTTCAAGCGCCACCTGCCGGATATGATTTATGGCACGTGCCGAGCAGAGTGGCCCCTCGTGCATAGCAACAGCCCCTCATCTCGATGACAATTGCGCAAAAATGCGCGCTCTCGGCTCATGGCCGCCATCTCAGATAGTAGCTCCCGGCACTCTCTTCCTCGGAAACGCAGGCGAGGAACGCAACCGTGAAAGCACAGCGGTACGCGATGTCCGGCGCAATCAAGCTTTCGCGGCGCGTGCAAATTTCTTCAAGTGCTGCCGGCACGATGACCAGGGTGAATTCAATAGGGTTTGAGCGCCGCCGCTGGACACCGCTTGTGGACCGCACGCTTTGTCCGCCACAGCTGCTAGATGGTGCCGTCAGGCGATCACGTGCAATGCCGGCACCGCCGCCAACACGCGCAGTCTTTCGAACTGTCCAACGGCCCCCGGAGCAGCGTTGAAGTGTTCCCGGGATCAAAGCAGTATTCGAAGAAACGCAATGTCATTTTCACGACAGCGGGCGGGCTGGTGCACCTCTACGCGTTTGCTTCTGGACAACACACGCGCAGCCGCTGAATGCTTCAGCGGAACTGGAAGGGCAGATCGCTTAGCGCATTTCTGGCCTGACTCTTGCTACGGGCTGCTTGTCACATTGTGCTTAACTCCAACTTGTTCAGACGCTCAGGAGACCTCTATGAAATTCCGTCCGCTTCACGACCGCGTCGTGGTCAAGCGTATCGACGCAGAAGAGAAGACCGCCGGCGGCATCATCATCCCCGACACAGCCAAAGAAAAGCCATCGCAGGGCGAAGTCATTGCAGTTGGCCCGGGCGGCCACGATGATAGCGGCAAGCTAATTCCGATCGACATCGAAGTCGGTGATCGCGTGCTGTTTGGCAAGTGGTCCGGCACCGAGGTCAAGATCGATGGGCAAGACCTGTTGATTATGAAGGAGAGCGACGTGATGGGTGTTCTCACCGATGTCTTCTCCAAGAAGAAAGCCGCCTAATTCACAGCAAAGCTCACCCCTCCTGAGGAGAGCCCATCGGGCGCGCCAAAGGATGACTTAATAGGGACTGAAGGAATTTTCTATGTCAGCCAAAGAAGTGAAGTTCGGAGTAAACGCGCGGGACCGTATGCTGCGCGGTGTCGACATTCTCGCCAACGCCGTGCAGGTCACGCTCGGTCCGAAAGGCCGCAACGTCGTGCTCGACAAGTCGTTCGGCGCACCTCGAATTACCAAGGACGGCGTTGCCGTCGCCAAGGAGATCGAGCTCGACGACAAGTTCGAGAACATGGGTGCCCAGATGGTGCGTGAGGTCGCTTCGAAGGCTGCGGATGCTGCTGGCGACGGTACCACCACCGCGACCGTCCTGGCCGCTGCGATTGTGCGAGAAGGCGCCAAGTCGGTTGCCGCCGGCATGAACCCGATGGACCTCAAGCGCGGTATCGACCTTGCGGTCGAGGCTGTGGTTGCGGACCTTCAGAAGAACTCCAAGAAGGTCACCTCGAACGACGAGATCGCCCAGGTCGGCGCAATTTCGGCAAACGGCGACCAGGAGATCGGCAAGTTCCTCGCCGACGCGGTGAAGAAGGTCGGCAACGAGGGTGTCATCACCGTCGAGGAAGCCAAGTCGCTCGAGACCGAGCTTGACGTCGTCGAGGGCATGCAGTTCGACCGCGGCTACATCTCGCCCTACTTCGTCACCAACGCCGACAAGATGCGCGTTGAGATGGACGACGCCTACATCCTCATCAACGAGAAGAAGCTCTCCTCGCTGAACGAGCTGCTGCCGCTGCTCGAGGCCGTGGTGCAGACCGGCAAGCCGCTGGTCATCGTCGCCGAGGACGTCGAAGGCGAAGCGCTTGCGACCCTGGTCGTGAACCGTCTGCGCGGTGGTCTGAAGGTCGCGGCCGTCAAGGCTCCGGGCTTCGGCGATCGCCGCAAGGCCATGCTGCAGGACATCGCGATCCTGACCGGCGGCCAGGCGATCTCGGAAGATCTCGGCATCAAGCTCGAGAACGTCACGCTCAACATGCTCGGCCGCGCCAAGAAGGTGATGATCGACAAGGAGAACACCACGATCGTCAACGGCGCCGGCAAGAAGGCCGACATCGAGGCGCGCGTGGCCCAGATCAAGGCGCAGATCGAGGAGACCACCTCGGACTACGACCGTGAGAAGCTCCAGGAGCGTCTCGCCAAGCTCGCAGGCGGCGTCGCGGTGATCCGCGTCGGCGGCGCGACCGAGGTCGAGGTGAAGGAGCGCAAGGATCGCGTTGATGACGCGATGCATGCGACCCGCGCGGCGGTCGAGGAAGGCATCGTCCCGGGCGGCGGCGTCGCCCTGCTCCGTGCTTCCGAGCAGCTCAAGGGTCTGCGCACCGAGAACGACGACCAGAAGACCGGCGTCGAGATTGTGCGTAAGGCGCTGTCCTGGCCGGCCCGCCAGATCGCGATCAACGCCGGCGAGGACGGTTCGATCGTGGTCGGCAAGGTCCTCGACAACGAGCAGTACTCTTTTGGTTTCGACGCCCAGACAGGCGAGTACAGCAACCTCGTTTCCAAGGGTATCATTGACCCGGCCAAGGTCGTGCGCATCGCGGTCCAGAACGCCTCTTCGGTGGCCGGGCTGCTGATCACGACGGAAGCGATGGTTGCCGAGCTGCCGAAGAAGGCTACGGCTGGTCCAGCAATGCCTGCGGCCCCCGGCATGGGCGGTATGGACTTCTGATCGGCCTCCTTAAATTCTCGATGGCATGCAAAACCCTGGCGATAATGTCAGGGTTTTTTGCAGCGAGCGGTCTGTAGCCTGCCAGTCGACGAAGAATACAGCCCATGGGCCTATCGGCCTATCCATGTGCGCGGCGGCAGGCCCCGGCTCAACTTGCTTGTGACCGTTCCTTGGCGGCGACAGGACCGCGTCCGGCACGACGCGCTGAGGGGATGGAATGTGTCTATGCTAACGATATTTTACGTTGGTCGTCCACTAGGCAGATGGCTGGGTGCTAGGCAGCAGGGCATGAACCCGCGCAGGCGCTCTCGCCGGATGCATGCCGTCGGGTTCGTCAGCTTTTGGACAGCTATTCGGTGTACAATGACTCTTGAAGTTAGCGGCGCGTGGTAGGGACAGCGCTCGCCCCGAGTATGCGTGGGGATTTCGGCGCCGAGTCACGCTCCTGCTAACTTCAACCAGTCGCGCATGCGCGGCAGAGACAGCGTCTGATCCATCCACCCGACCAGCGCCCCCGCTGCTTCCCGCGTAATCGGATCCACGCTACCGGGCGCCGGTCATCCGAATTAGCTAAATACCCCCCATGCGAGCGCTCCGCGCAGGAACTCCTCGTCCAAACTTCGCGATGTCACTCGCACTATTCGGCACTTTAATCCGTGAAAGAGTGCTCCAGCTCGGCGCACAATTCCATTGAGAAGCTTGGAACAACACAGCGCTGCAATATCACTGAGTCAGATCGCGGATGAGGTCCTCACCGAAGCCGTCAATCAAGTCCAGCGACGAGAGAAGGCGGATTGTCGCGGAGCTCGTGGCGAGCGATGACTGGCTTTGAGGCGCCGGTGCGACGGCAAGCCGATGCCCCCGGCAGCAGCTATTTGGTTGGTGAGCTCACTATAAAAGCGGCTGGCGGTGATTCCGAAGCAGATCGGCTCCAGCTAGTGCCGACTCTGTGGATGCTTGGTTGCCGACCGGCCCCCTGAGCGCGATTGGGCGTCGGGTAACGCAACCCTACGAGGAGGTTAGCCTAACGGGCCGCCGGTCCGGCCTGAGAGGAAGCGCAGGCGATTGCTCTGACACGCGATGGCGCGGGGCTCACAAACCTCAGTGACCGGCGAACCTATGTCGCTAAACATTCCCCTCTCTGCACTACTTCCAGAGAACTTCCATCGAGAGCATCGATTGAACATCCACAGAAACCGCGGCGGGTGAAACAAGGCGGGCGATGCGGCTGCCTCGTGTCTACCGATGAGGTTCCGCGCGCGGGAATAGGGCAAGGTCCGTTGCATTGGGATGCCCATACCTGATCCTTTGTGTGACGACCGCCGAAATATCACGTTTGTTCAGGGTGCTATAGCGCTCGGCAAGACTCTTAAACAACCCTCCGACCCGATCTGACGGAACAGTAAATTCGCCATAGTTAGGATCAGAGAGGATCGTCGTTCCATTCGACGTTGCCGTTGCAATCGTGTGGGTGCTGGCGCCAGGTTGGACGAATTTCAAGCTGACCAAATGGACGGATGGATCCTGCGCAAGCTCGTTTACGATCTTGTCGATGCACGAAGATGTACCAAACCTATATCGCGTCTCTTCAGCAGATGGTTCTAGGCCGGCGTCACGCAAGATTGTGCTTTTTGCCTGGAAATTGTGAGACCCTTCCGCCTTATCCTCTTTCAATTGAGTCTTAAGCTTTTCAGACTGTTCCTGCCGTCTTGCCGCCGAGCGGTGATTTTCCGTGCCCGGGAGCAGAACCCCCATTCGGGAGGAAGCGCTGCTTGGGAGATCAAGGAGCCACTCCGCGGCCAATCCAACACAGATTCCACTGACATTGGCTTGGGGCAATTCCGCCGTCCTGTAATCGAACAGAGGACGGACAGGGCTAGTGGCAACGGATAACTCGGAGCTGGAGGACAGAGAGGATGTGCTGAGGCCCGAGGTGTTTGAACTATCATCGATTGCATCTGAGGTATGCGGCTTGCTGAAGCAGAGCCCCATTCTATCGAACAATTCGCCGGGCGCCAGGCTCTCCAGCCGCGCGATTTCGGTGAGTGTTTGGGCACATTCGCTACCGTCTGCGGGCCAACTCGATTCCTCAGCTTGCTCAGTATGTGCGTATTCGCCATCGACTCGATTATACATGCTGGTTCACCGGCTTCTTCCGCGTGCGTCTCCTCAGAGGGCGCGCTGCTCACATCTTGCCTGCGACCGATATCGCGGCAAACTGACGAGGAGCTGGCCACCACACAAGCTTAGGGAAGCTATCGCCGTCATGGCAAATTGGCTGTGCGACAGTCCCAGCTTCCGGGCGCTGCTGCAGGTGTGAGGCGGTGGCCGACCAGCTAGTGACTCTTGCACAGTGAAAGAGGTCGCGCTCGTGTAATTTCAGCTTCAGTCAGGATGATGGCTGCGTTAGACGATGCCTTCACCAAACCAGGCTCGGTCGTGGGCTTGAGATCGATCTCACCCTCATCGTGCCGCGCCGCCCGGCGCCCAAAACTTCGCCTCCAAAGAGCGCGCAATTCGCGCCCCCAGTTCGCCCCGTGATCGGCTATCAGCGAGCGAGATGCTGTTGTTCGCTCTGAGGCTGCTCCTGTTTGACAGCGGCATTTCATCTCAGCCCGCCTTGCACGCCGCAACGGCCGAGCGAGCCTGACATACACCCGCTTGTGACATCTCATCGGGACGCCGAACCGGTGCTTGTGCACCCGCTCGGCCTCACCTTGTGCTCGGATATTGTAAACTCAGTCCGTCATGCTGTCGCGCTCATCCGCGCGAACAACGTTGCCGCATCTGAGGGACTCAATCCAACGACGCCTACGAAGCTCGGAGACGGCATCGGAATGTCTCGATAAATGGGTCTCCACAAATGAAGGCAATATCGGCTGTTATTCACATAACGCGAATGTGGCGGATGCAGTTGCATGACGCACTCTTCTTCATCCCAGAACATGTCTTTGACAAAGCACATCTCCTCCCAGTTTGGACAACGCCGCGGTGTCGAAACAGCGACATGCTCCCACCCAGGACGGACAAATGCACTTATCTTTAGTTCACACCCGCAAGGCCCCTGCACAAAGAAGAGACCGCAAGGGCCTGATCCCGGAGCAGTCGCGAACCGGCCATGCTGCACCCGGCCCGCCTCCAGCTTGTCTACCACCTGCGCTCGCACGCCCGCTCCTTTGCCTCTCGGATAGCCCTGAACTCTACGTAGAGGACGTTGTCGCGCAACAAGTCAACCTCCGCGATTCTCGGCCCAGCTTTCCTGAACCACTCTACAACGCACCATCCGCAAAAGCGGTAGATGTCTATCATCACTCACGCTCCTCTAGTTATGCCTCTGGTGCTCGAATTGCGCTCGGTGCCGCCGGTTGCCTGAGGACGGGCGGCGGCACGATCTGTACGTTGAGTTAGGCGACCCGCCGATCGAATCTTCCCGCTACTTATGTAAGTCCGCCATTGAGCCTCTCCGCGGCGAAGCAGTCTTGATCGGTGCCAGGCATTCACTGCTCATCGCCGGCAGAGCGCACATCACGCTTGAGCATGCGAAGTCGGCGGCTCTTGAGGCCTCATCTCGTCTTCAATGAATTGTCCCTCATCATGCCATGCTCTCCTATTGGCGGCGGAATCCAGACTTCATGATGCTCGCAGTTGCCGCACCAGATAGCTCCGGGCGACATTGCTGCTTCTGCGGGAGTGTACTTGATCCCTTGCGGCCTTCTCGCAAAGGCTGAACAGTCCTAATGCGTCAATTATGTGAAAACCATTCAGTTTTATGGCGTCCAAATCGGCTCGTACATAGCCGCAGACGTCTGGAATGCACTTCTTAGCTGGCACATCCAGCGGACCGCTGCGACCTCGATCGTCAGCTAACGGTCAGGAACAATGATTAACCGATCTCATTGGCTGCCACTGCAAATATCGCTCGATTTATAGGCCTCACTAAGATGCGGCCCTTAACGCGTTGAGCTATGCGGGAAACTGGGTGATGACGGAATGAGATAGGCGGCGTATCGAGGCGGGTGTCGAGCCTGCCAGAACCTCAAGGAGAGCGATACGCCATGAACGAGCATAGCAACATTGTCCCACTGCGTCAGCCCGATGAGATCGACGATCCACTGACGAATATTTTGCGATCTGGTGCTCGGCAGCTGCTTGCGCAGGCTGTCGAGATGGAAGCCGAGGCGTTTCTCGCCGCGATGAAGGGCTTGAAGCTTCCCGATGGCCGCGACCGCCTCGTGCGGCACGGCCATGGTCCAGTGCGGACGATCCAGACGGGGATCGGCGCCGTCGAAGTCGCCCGGGTAAAGATTCGCGATCGCGCGGTGACCAGCGATGGCGAGCGGATCCGCTTCACCTCGGCGATCCTGCCGTTGTGGGCACGGCGCACGAAGAGCTTGGATGCACTTTTGCCGGTTCTGTACCTGCGAGGCATCTCGACGGGCGACTTCCAGGAGGCGCTGGCGGCGCTCCTGGGCAAGGATGCGCCGAATCTTTCTCCGGCGGTGGTTTCCAGACTGACGACGGAGTGGCAGCTCGAGTACGAGCGTTGGCAGAAGCGCGATCTGTCGGCGCGCCGGTACGTATACGTGTGGGCGGACGGCGTCTTCCTGCAGGCTCGCATGGAAGACCACAGCGAATGCATGCTGGTGCTGATCGGCGCGACGCCGGAAGGCAAGAAGGAACTCATCGGCTTCCAGGTCGGCGTGCGCGAGAGCACGCAGAGCTGGCACGAACTGCTCGTCGAGGCGAAAACCCGTGGGCTGAAGATCGCCCCGGAAATCGCCGTCGGTGACGGCGCGCTCGGCTTCTGGAAGGCGCTCGACGAGGTCTTTCCCGCCACGCGACATCAGCGGTGCTGGGTGCACAAAACCGCGAATATCTTGAACAAAGTCGCAGTGTCGGTACAGGCCAGCATGAAGAAGGATCTGCGCGAGGTCTATTTGGCGTCCAACCGAGCTTCGGCCGAAGTGGCGATCGATGTCTTTGCCGAGAAATACGGAGCGAAGTACGACAAGGCGGTCGAGTGCCTGACGAAAGATCGCGACGCAATGCTTGCGTTCTACGAATTCCCCGCCGAGCATTGGGACCACTTGCGGACGACGAATCCCATCGAAAGCGTGTTCGCGACGGTCCGGCACAGAACGGTGCGCACGAAAGGTTCGTTATCGTCAACGACTGCCAAGTTGATGGTGTTCAAGCTGCTCTGCGCCGCATCAAAGACCTGGCGGCGGCTGAAAGGCACAAATCAGTTGCCGAAGGTCATCGCAGGTGTCAGATTCGAAAACGGCATCGAGGTCATCCAAGTGCCGGAAAACCACGCCGCCTGATCGCCTCGTCACCCAAAATCCCGCATAGCTCTAACGCGTTGGCTACGTGACCTTGCCCCCATATGTGGAACGGCCCGCGAGGCAAGAGCTTTTTCAGTCGATTTCACACATTGGAACGGTGCGGTCATATGTCCGGCCTTTGCGCGCGGCACAATATGGCCGCTGGCCTCGATGAGATCCGCGGAACGAGGAGCTAAATCAAGTTTACGCGCTTGAGCGCATTGGGGGCAGTAGCTTCACTCGTTTCGGGATTTCGTCCCATGGGTTCATCGCCTGTTGTTGCACCTCGCCCTCTGCCGGCCTGCGCCGGTCAGATCGTTTTGGCGGTCACTGCGTCACCGCGGCAATCGCCAATGGGTCGGGACGCCGATAAATTTCACCCTTGTCCAGGAGCGCCCAGATGATCCGCGCCGTCTTATTGGCCTGCGCGACGGCGGCAACCTTGAAGGGGCGTCTGGCGAGAAGCGCCTTCAGCCACGGCCGCGCCCGAACGTCGTTTCGGACAAGCCGCAAGACGGCCGTTGCCCCGACAACGAGGAGAGAGCGGAGTTCTGGATTTCCCATCTTCGATATTCGTCCCAACCGCTCTTTGCCTCCGCTTGAATGAGGCCGCGGCGTCAATCCCAGCCAGGCGGCAAAGTGGCGAGCCGACTTGAACCCGCCGGGATCCGGCACAAGCGCTTTGATGGTCGCCGCCGTAATGGCGCCGACGCCAGGGATCGTGGTCAACCGACGCATGTCCTCGTCGTGCTTGGCCTCCGCGACGATTGCGCGCTCGAGCCTCTCGATCTGGTCGGCTGAAGCTTCAATCTCGTCGGCAATAGCCATCAGCGCGAAGCGCGCTGCTGCGGGCAGGCGTGCATCTGTCTCATCCCGTATGATTGCGACCAGCGCCTCAACCTTTGCCAGGCCGGCGGTGGCGATGATCCCCAATTCTGCCAGATGCGCGCGCAACGCGTTGACCGATTGCGTTCGCTGCCGCACTAGAAGAGCGCGGGGTCTTCAGCACCATCGCGGCAGCCTGTTGCTCAGCCGTCTTAATCGGCACGAAGCGCATGGTCTTTCGGGTCACCGCTTCGCTGATGGCCTCAGCGTCCGCCGCATCCGTCTTGCCACGCTTGACGAAGGGTTTGACATAAGCCGGCGGAATGAGCCGGACCTCATGACCGAGAGCTGCGATCTCGCGCGCCCAATAGTGGGCGCTACCGCATGCTTCCATCCCCACCAGGCATGCTGGCAGCTTCTCAAAGAAACGCAGAACTTCGCTGCGCCGTAGCTTCCGGTTGAACACGGGTGAGCCCTCGGCATCCGCCCCGTGAACCTGGAAAACGTGCTTGGCCAGATCCAGCCCGATGGTGATAACCTATAGCGCGACGATCTGGGTCGGAAGAGCGCGGCGATCAGGATGGCGAGTCAGTGTCGCGGCGCGATGATGATCGCCGCGATGATTGTCGCGCGCAAGAGTTTTGTTTGCTTTGATTGTCGCGGAGCGTCAATCAAGCGAGCGTTTTTTGTGTCGCGTGCTCCGGTGGCCGCCCTGGACCACGCTTTCGCTCGAGGGCAGTCCGCCTGCGATAGCTCTCGACGTTCATCTCGACGATGGTGGCGTGGTGAACAAGGCGATCGATCGCCGCGAGGGTCATAGCTGGGTCCGGAAAGACCTTGTTCCATTCTCCAAAGGGCTGATTGGCGGTGATCAGCAAAGAGCGTCGCTCGTAGCGTGCGCTGATGAGCTCGAACAGCACACTGGTCTCGGCCTGGTCCTTGGTGACATAGGCAAGATCGTCCAAGATGACGAGATCGAAGCGATCGAGGCGGTTGATGGCGCCCTCGAGGTTGAGCTCGCGGCGAGCCACCTGGAGCTTCTGCACGAGATCGGTGGTGCGGGTGAACAGGACGCGCCATCCGTTCTCGATGAGGGCCAAGCCGATTGCTGCCGCCAAGTGGCTCTTGCCTCCACCGGGCGGACCAAACAGCAGCAGATTGGCGCCCTTGCCGAGCCAGCCGTCGCCGGCGGCGAGTGCGGTCATTTGCGCCTTGGAGATCATCGGCACGGCCTCGAAGTCGAAGCTGTCAAAGGTCTTTCCGGTAGGCAGCCGCGCCTCGACGAGATGGCGCTCGATGCGGCGGCGGCCGCGCTCAGCGATCTCGTGCTCGGCAATGGTGGCGAGGAAGCGCGCCGCCGGCCAGCCTTCTTTATCGGATTGCTCGGCAAATTGCGGCCACAGCGCCTTGATGGCGGGCAGCCGCAGCTCGTTGAGCAACAGATTGAGGCGCGCGGTGTCGACTACGTTGGTTGTGCTCATGCGGCGCCTCCGATCTCGGCGGTACCGATGAGGCATTCATAGGTGGCGAGCGGTGCGAGGCGTACCACGACGTTCGGCACCTGGGCGGGATCCGGGGCGAAGTGAGTACGTAGCCGGTTGAGGTCGGGCAGCCGGCCGTCGTTCAGGTCAGCCGTGAGCTGATTGGCGAGTTCGGCCTCGCAACCGCGCTCATGGGCGAGTGCGAGGAGATCGACCATGATCCGGCAGGCCTTCTTGTCCGGTAAGCGTTTGCGCAAGACGTCGAAGGCTCGGCGGTAAGCTTCCCGGGGGAACAGCTGGTCGCGGTAGACCAGGTTGAGGAGCGCCATCGGCTTGCGCCGCAAGGAATGGATCACGTGCCGATAATCGACGACCTGATCGTGCTTGCCATTGGGATGCGGCCGCCCGCGCGGCAAGGTGAGGAGATGCGTGCCGCCGACAAACACGTCGAGGTGATCGTCATACAGGCGCACCCGCAGCCGATGGCCGATCAAGCGCGACGGCACCGTGTAGAACACCTTGCGCAAGGTGAAGCCGCCGGACGACGTCACGTGGACGATCACCTCTTCATAGTCCGACGTGCGGCGGTCCGGCAGATCCTGAAGTGCGCTACGTTCACTGTCGATCCGCTTGGCGTTGCGGGCATTGCGGCGGCTGGCGATCTCATCGATGAAGCCACGATAGGCAGCTAGATCGTCGAAGTCGGCGGTGCCACGCAGCAACAGCGCGTCGCCGATCGCTCGCTTGAGATGACCATGCGAACTCTCGATCGCCCCGTTCTCGTGGGCGATGCCACGATTGTTGCGGGAAGGCCGCATGCCGTAATGGGCACAGAGGTCTTCGTATCGCCGCGTCAGATCGTCTTTGGCGTCGCGGTCGAGATTGCAAAAGGCGGCCGACAGGCTGTCGGTGCGATGCTCCCGTGGCGCCCCACCGAGTGACCACAAGGCATTCTGCAGGCCTTCGGCCAGAGCGACGAAGCTCTCACCGCCGAGCACGACATGGGCGTGCTCAAACCCGGAATAGGCCAGCCGGAAGTGATAGAGACGATGGTCGAGCGGTACGCCCGCGATCGTGACACCCAATTCGCCCATGTCGGTGAAGTCGGACAGGCCGCGCTGACCGGGTTCGTGGGTCTGGCGGAAGATGACCTCCTGCTCCTCGCCGTGGATCGCCCGCCAGGCCCGGATCCGGCGCTCCAGCGTGCGACGGATGCCGGCGCCGAGCTCGGGATGGCGTCGGAGCAACTCCTCGAAGATCGTGACCGGCCGCACACCGGGGGCGGCCTTCAGCATCGGCGCGATATCTGTCTCAAATACGCGGGCCAAGGGATCTGGCCGGCGACGGCCGCGGGGAGCCTTCTTCTGCGACGGAAGGCGTCGATCCTTCTCGATCCGGTAAGCGGTCGAGGTGCTGAACGAAGCCTTGGCGGCGGCCACGGGTGGGCTATCGGTCTGACGGTACTTCATGTAGAGCCTCATTTGGTGATCGGTAATGTGTCGGCCTGGCACGCGAGTGATTCCTCTTGGCGGAAGAACCACTTGCATAACCAGCCGGCCGCGATCACCAGTCGGCGCGGTCCGCTGTGGATCGCGCCGACGCCGGGCTCGTAACTCCGGTCGGGCTACGCCCTCCCTGCGTCACGAGCCCGGCGTAGCCCTCTCATCATGGTCGACGCTCCACTTCCATCCTGTTCGCCGCGCGGCATAACCTGTTTCACGGAACGGTCCCTCCTTTGTGGCGTTCGAACAACGACCACGTTCTAGCACTTTGATGCTGTTGGAGCGGGCCGTTCCACCACATCAAGTTTTATCCGGTCCTGAGTTCGCCCCGGCTGTTGGATTTGCTCGGTTGGGCGGTGGCAGCGGCGGGAGCTGGCGCGGAGCCATCGGCATAGCGCAGCGCCAGATCCCGTCGCGGGTTGCAGGTGAAGGCAAACTCCGATGGTGTTTTCCATCCGAGTTGCGAGTGAGGTCGCGTATCGTTGTAGTCGGCCCGCCAATGTCCGAGTTCGACGCGGGCCTGGGCCAGCGACGTGAACAGCGTCTCGTTCAACAATTCGTCTCGGAGACAGCCATTGAAGCTTTCGATGAAGGCATTCTGCGTCGGCTTGCGGGGCGCGATGTAATGCCAGTCGACACGGCTCTGGTCGGCCCATGTCAGGATGGCGTTGCTGGTCAATTCGATGCCGTTGTCGCTGACCACCATTTTGGGCTTGCCGCGCTCAATCATCAGCCGGTCCAGCTCCCGCGCCACCCGGGAGCCCGACAGTGAGGTGTCGGCCACCAACGCCAGGCATTCGCGCGTGCACTCGTCGACCACGGTCAGGATGCGGAAGCGGCGGCCATCGGTGAGCTGGTCCGAGACGAAGTCGAGCGACCAGCGGTCATTCGGCGCTATCGGCACCACCATCGGCGCCCTGGTCCCGAGCGCCCGCTTGCGGCCACCACGGCGACGGACCGCGAGCCTCTCTTCCCGGTAGAGCCGGAACAGTTTCTTGTGGTTGACCAGATAGCCCTCCCGCCTGAGCAGAACATGCAGGCGCCGATAGCCGAAGCGACGGCGCACCTCGGCAATCGCTCTCATGCGTTGGCGTAGGGCCGCGTCGTCCGCCCGGGTCGTCCGATATCTGATGGTCATGCGGCAACAGCCGATGGCTTTACACGCCCGCCGTTCGCTCATCCCGTGGGCGTCCACGATCGGCCAAAAGCCGCTTCAGCCGCGTGTTCTCATCCTCCAGCGTCCTCAGCCGCTTGGCCTCCGAGACCTCCATCCCGCCAAACTTGGCTTTCCATTTGTAGATGCTGGCATCGCTGACGCCGTGCTTCCGGCACAGATCGGCAACCGACACGCCAGCTTCGTGCTCCTTCAAAATCCCGATGATCTGCTCTTCCGTAAAGCGGCTGCGCTTCATGCTCTGGTCCTCATATCGGCCAGAGCGAACTTCAATCTGGATTAAGTCCACGGGGCAAGGTCATACGGCATGACGCTCGCGAGGCGCTCACCTTTTGCTGTCGAGTAGGCCGAGGGAGTTTCACCCTCGGCCGCTCACAGATCCGGACGTGATACTCTCGCATCATCCGGCTCCTGTTATCCAACCGTAGCCCGTCCAAGCTTTTGCCAATGGACAAAGAGCTTTGGATTTTGCTTCGCCATCTCGTTGAGTTTCCGCAACGACCGTCCCCGATGGCCCTTCAGTTGCTTGTACTTGCACCGAAGCCACGCGCCGAGGCGCTCATCGAAGTACTCATAGAGCCTACGCAGTTCCGTCGGGTAGAATCGCCCGTAGTATTGATCCCAGCCCCGAAGGACGGGGCTGAGACTACGCGCGATGTCTTCAAGCGGAAGCGGCGAGTGCTGAGGCAAGCGCCATCCTCGAATGCGAGCCCTCATCTCCTTGAGAGAGTTCGGACTCACGCCCGGAAGGAAGCAGGTGAAGATCCTGCCCCACCGGTTCTTCGCCATACGGGGGCGGAAGCTAAAGCCCAGGAAGTCAAAATGGATCTGCGGGTAGGACCGCCGTCGATTGCTGTCAGCGCAGTAGACCACTTTAGTCTTCTCCGGATGCAGCAATAAATGGCAGTCAGCAAACCGTCGTTCCAGCGCCGATTTGAGTTCCTCCGCTTCCGCGTGCGGCAATGGCAGATGATGTCGTCGGCGTAGCGTTCGAACGGAATGTGGGGATAAGACCCCTTCATCCAAACATCGAACACGTAGTGCAGGAACAAGTTTGCCAGGATTGGACTGACCACACCCCCTTGAGACCTGCCTGTCGTCCTCGCCCGAACCGATCCATCGGGCATCTCGACCGGAGCCTTAAGCCACCGCTCAATGTAGAGCCGGATCCAGTCAGCTTTCGTGTGTCGATAGACCGCGCGCATCAAGAGTTCATGATCGATCGTGTCGAAAAAGCTCTTGATGTCGAGATCTACGACCCAGTCGTGCTGCCAGCACCGCTTACGCGCCTGCTCTATGGCCTGATGGGCCGATTTTCCGGGCCTGTAGCCGTAGGAGTCCGGATCAAATTCTCCATCCAACACCGGCTCCAGACACCGTTTGACCACCATCTGGGCGATACGGTCCGCGACCGTCGGTATGCCAAGAGGACGAATCCCACCGCCGGCCTTAGGAATCTCGACCCGCCGCACTGGTGGCGGGAAGTAACTTCCTGACACCAACCGATTCCACAGCCGGTAGCGGTGGTTCTCAAGATCGCCGGCAAAGTCTTCGAGACTCTGGCCATCGACGCCCGCCGCCTTTCCCTTCTTCACAAGCTTATAGGCTTCCCACACCATCCGCTTGGTGATGGGCAACGGTTTGCCGGAGTTCACCGTGCTCCTCCCGGTCTTCCCGGTTGGCGCAGTGACGCCGGCAGGATAACGCAACCCCTTTGCTCCACGGCCATTACAGCCGCTTCCTCACTATTACGGGTTGCTCCGCCCCTGACGCATTGCGTCAGGTTCCGACGTTCCGTGTTGAAGCCTGTGACGAGATCATGCCGCCTATGCACCGGCTGCCGCGTGGGCCGTAAACAGGCTCCGCCCACACTCCTCCGAGCGCTACTACCCCACGCCCGTCTTGACAGCATCTTGAACCCATTTCGATACGTCATCGGCGGTTCGCTTGCACTCATCTTCTTGTCACTTACCTGACGGTTTCATTCACCGCCTTTTTCCTCATCGCTCACCACCGCGCCTTTTGAACGCGGCAGCATGAGGTGGTTTAAGCCTGCCCCTGAAGGCCGGCTCCGGGAGGCCAAACTCCCATCTTCAACACAGCATCACCGGCGTCGCCGCCGGTGTTCGTTGCACACGGTAATGCGGGTTTTGTTTCCGACAGGAATGTCGCGACTCCGACGTCGCGCAGCGGCTCCGTTTGACCAACCCATCAAATGAAAGGCGCTGCCGACAGTTCTACCTTCTGGCATGTAGCTTGCTGCGTGGGCCGAACGCGACCTTGCCGTTCCGAAGATACACGAGCAATCAATCGGCCGAGTGGTCGCGACGCAACGAACATCGTTTCTCCTACCGCCCTATGAAGAGAGGACTGCTAGCTTATGAGTGATAGGAGGCATGCAAAGCTTGGCATATTTCTGTTGGCCGGCGCTCAGCGCAATGAGACGTACATTCGCGCGCAACAAAGCCCCCAATGATCAAGCATTTCGGCGCCGATCGTCCCTCCTTGCAACCGCAGAGAAGGTGGAACTGGGAGCTCCTCGTCGCACTTCTCATAAATGCGGTGCTTTGGGCTGGAATCTACTTGGTCATCACAGCCTTCTTCTGACAGCCTCCCGTGCATGGCGACCGCGCGAGGCTTCTAGGGCCTATCGCATGCTGCAGCCGCCACGGCTGCGAATAACCTGATGCCGGCGCGCAATTCGCGCTGCGACCTGGATTTAGAGTGCGCTGTTCCGGCGACCGCAATAGGAATTCCGACGCATAACCCAGATGTCTGAAATGAAAGACACTGATATGCCGTTGCGGCCGCGGCTAAGTGCCCAAAATGACCAGTAGCAGCTCGACGTACCGCGCAGGTGGCATCCGGGCTTCCTCGTTAGGCGCAACGGATTGACTGCAAGTGAGAACTGGTACTCCGCATTACCGTTATGTGAAAGCTAGCTTTCGAGAAGCTGACGAAGCAAAGAGACCTGAAGGAACGTTGGGCAAGCGGCCGGCTCCGCCCTCACGTCCTATGGCATAGGACGGCCCGGCCGCCTCGCTCCTCGCTCCCGCAACGCTCGGAGCAGGCGGGATTGACTTGCTTGTTGAGCGATATCAGCCTCGCCCTTGGGTTGGGTATAGTTCAAAAGGCTGAAGCCTTGATTGGCCGTAGCAGCGCTTACAGCTCTTGCTCAGGCCACGTATCGTCCTCATTTTTGCGCATCCGCCACACGAGGGCGCGCTGCGCTAACTTGTCGTATTCGAAGGCAATCTTAAGCAACCTGTCTTTTGCTTTCCCGTCAACGAGCGCTGCCGCCTTCTTTCGCGTTGCTTGCGCGCGGCCTCGCCAGTGATCGGGTTGGTAGAGTTTGCTTTTCGGATTCATGCCGAGAGCATGCAATTCGTAGATCAAACAATTGCGACACCTACGCTCCGTATCATCACGTAGGAGCGACGCTCGTGGCTCGGCTGCCGAAGCGGTCGATCCCTAGTCCACAGCCCCCGACAGCTTTAGACCATCGGTCTTATGAAGAGACTTTGAATCGCATGCATCGTTAGATTGTACGAGTTGGGACAAGTGGGGATCACCACTGAGAGCCAGGGGATTCCTGACATCACGACATTTGCGAATGCTTCAAATATGTACGCTAGCCCAGGACGACGAAATAGAGAGCCTAACACCATCCGGTGCAGGCCTACCCCCGATTCATCGAATGTCATTCCCGGCGGATGACGGGCTCCGTACAATGAGAACCGCAAAGTAGAATAACGAGCTTGCCGACAGCCAGCTAAGCAGATCCGCAGCTTTCCGGTTGGCAGATGATGCGCTCCGCACACAGCAAGAACAAAACGTCACCCCACCCGAATTGAAGGAATGTTATGATTCAGAAACAACGAACTAAGTTGGCTTCGGACCTCGGACTTCGCTACGGCGCCATCGCTCTTGGCCTGGCAATGACAACGGTCATGCTCGCGCCAGCCAACGCGCTTGATCAAGCGCCGACCGCAGAGGAGAAAGAGGCCTGTATGGAAGACGTGTTACGCCTTTGTAGTAGTCACATACCAGATCGCTTTGCTATCACTGTCTGCCTCAGATCCAAGCAAGATCGCCTCAGTCAGCAATGCCGATACGTGATCTCCGGGCGGGACATCGGCAATCAGAGCAGCAGATCGAAGTGAAGGTGCTACGACTTGTCCGCCCGGCTCCTTACCAGAAGTCGTCCCAGCTCACGTGCAGCACATCGCACGAAGGTTAACCGGCGGCCCCCGCCACGGCGGCGCCGGAAGCCAAAAGCCTTGTGACCCTCCTAATATCGCCGGCAAGCAGGCTCGAGACGACGCTATTGTTCTGGTATCAAGCGACTGCAGTCCTCTGACCAGCCGCCGGCGTCCTATCTAGGGCACCATCGAATGGAGAGGGCTTGACCCTCACGTAGCGTCAGGTTGTAGCGTCGCCACAGATGCTCACGTTTCATCTGTCGGCCGCCTGTTGGACAAGTGCGGCATAGCGAGTGCGAATAGACAGGCAGCTGCAACAAGGCACTCGGCTGCAAAGACGTCTGGCTGAACGGTCGCAGCTCAGATTGGACAAGGGACGTGCACAGTTCGATGGAACCGCTCAAGTCGATCATCGCGAAAGTTGCCACGGGCGCCATACTGACGCGCGAGGAGGCTGCGTCAGCGTTCGACAGCATGATGTCGGGTGACGCAACTCCCTCGCAGATCGGTGGCTTGTTGATTGGGATGAGAGTCCGCGGCGAAACAGTCGAAGAAGTCACCGGCGCCGCGTCCGCAATGCGGAATTTAATGCCCAAGGTGGAAATGCAATGCGACCCCATCGATATCACTGGTGCGAGCGACGGGGCGATGCGTCCGCTCAACGTATCGACGTGCGCTTCCTTCATCGTCGCCGGGGCCGGCGTTCCTGTCGCCAAGTATGTTAACCGCGCTGCGACTTTGCGTTCAAGCACCGCAGACGTGTTGGCGAGTCTAGGCGTAAAGGTCGATCTCAAGCCTGATGCGATCGCACGTTGTGTGCACGAAGCCGGCATTGGCTTCATGTTTGCGTCAGCCGGCTATCCTGCGATGCAGCGCATCAGCCAGATCCGAAGCGTGCTTGGAACCCACACAATGTTCAATCTAATCGAGGCTTTGTCTAATCCGGCCGGCGTCAAGCGGCAGATCCTTGGAGTTTTCGCTCGCAAATGGGTGCAGCCATTGGCGTACGTCTTGAAGAACCTGGGTGCCGATTCGGTATGGGTTGTTCATGGCTCGGACGGGCTCGATGAAATATCCCTCGCCGGGACAAGCTTTGTTGCTGCGGTCGAGGCCGGTACAGTCCGCACGTTCGAAGTGACGCCGGAAGAAGCCGGGCTCCCCCGCTACCGCGCCGATGCGCTGGAGAGCTGTGATTGCGAGTCTCATGCCATTGCGTTAGAGAAAGTGCTCGACGGCCTCCCAGGCCCTTTTCGTGATGCCGCACTTTTGAACGCGGCGGCGGCACTGGTGGTGGCCGGTCGTGCCTCGAACCTACAGCAAGGCGTGGCACTTGGCCAAGAATCACTTGATCACGGCGCTGCAGCCGCCCGGCTGACTCGCTTGATTGCGGTTTCAAACGCCTAAAGCTGAGCTGGCTGAGGCTCGACTAATGCGATCAAGAGTGCAGCTTACGTGCGCAAGAATATTGCAGCTGCAAATGCGCGCCACTTCTGCGGAATTTGAGTGAGCGCCGCTGACGAAACAACTCGCGCTGAGCAGGTGTCCGACAGCCACCCCTTTGCCGACTAGAGGCTGTTCTCGGCCCGGTTGCTGAGGTGAGGACCCGCGGCGCAACGTGCGTTACGCGCCAAAGGAGACAATGGATGATGCCCTGGCAGAGGATGGAAACACTGGGAACGATCGCAACAATAGAACACATCATCCGGAAGTTTCGGGAATTGATCGATACAGATAGCTCCATCCCGCCAGAGCTGCGGCGTGCGCTGCACGATACCCTGGATGAGCATCTTTTCGAGGCAAAACGACGTGTTCTGCTGAGAGCGCATTAGGTGCGCCGTTGCCGCCTACATGCCGAGAGACTGGCAGGCCAGCGTGGCGCTTTACGCAAACGCCAAAAACACTTGCCAAGCTTGGCTTCGATATCTCGCCTTCTCAGACTGACCGCCGATGGTGATTCCCGCATACGCCCCCTGAGCAACTCCAAATTTCGCCGGAAGCGAGCGGCGACGTGCGTTGGGTACGCCGCCGACGCGTTCGCTGGATCTCTCCTCAATGGCCCTCATTAACTGGGGCTCGCCCCCCTCACGGCGGCGCTACATGTTCGCGATAGCCCCTTGGGGGACTGCTTGGGCCAGCATTACCTTGGTCACGTTTTCATAGGCCGCAAAAAAGGGGCTTGAATCTGACGTAACGTTAAATCGTACGCTCTCGGGCGTGGCACCTATCGTGTGAGGGACTGCGAATGCCTCAGCTGGTCATATCCGCTGACCGATGGCCGGTCATGCTCCTCATTGTCTATAGTCCCTCGCTCGGGAGGGCTGTGCAGCGAGTTCCGATCGCGGCGCCAGAGCTCGCACGTAGCTCTAAATGGTTCGGCATTTCTGATCCTGACAATATGGCCGCCGGCGGCCACTTCGCCACGGGAGCCGATAAGGTCAGAATTGATCGACGTGGAAGTCTATCGGAAGCGCTTAGGTGGCGCCCGCTTCCTGAAGCTGCTCGTCTCGCGCAGCAACGCACAAAACTCAGTTCGCCGAACCCGCCACCTTCAAGCTCCTTTCCGCACCTGGCAAGGCGTTTCGACCGTGCAAGGTTTGGCAGATGGTGAGCCCGCGCGGGTTTCGACGAGTGGCCCGCGCGGGCGACTCCGCGTGACCAGCGCGGCATCGGAAGAAATTGTTTGGCAGGCTGGAGCAGCAAGTTGAAAGACCGCGATGGCCTTAAGAAGGTCCTGTTAGTTCATCATGTTGAAGGCCAGTGCCGTTGCATCATCGGTTTCAAAGATGGAGATATGAGAGCGGCCTATATGTGCGGCGAGCCTGTATATCAAAAACGCGGCAAGAAGACCTCTTCGTGGTGTGCCGATCATTACCGGAAGATGCACACCGCAGCTGAGCAGAGCGGAGTGATCGATCGATCGGCAGATTTCCCTCGAGCGATATCCATCGTTCGCACCCCATGACAGCCATTAAAAGAAGGCTTCCGCCAAGACCGTGTGAGCACAGCCTGTACAAGCGCCAGCCGAAGCATATGACCGGGGCCTCGTCAGGATTTGGGGGGCCGTTGCGGGTGGCGCAAACAGAATGCGCGGACCTGACACGCATGAATAGCAAGCTGAATTTTTCCACCCCGGCCGAGGGAAGCGCTACCTATACCTTTGACAAGACCGCGATTCATTTCGAACGGAAGCCGTCCAGCTATGTCATCCTCAATCGATACATTGAGCGGATCGCTCGCGCCTTGGAGAGCCAGTTTGGTGCCCTGAGAGGAGCCCGACTCGAGATCCCCAGCCTCGCCGGCGACAATGGACACTGCGAGGCCGATGGATCTATTCCGCTTCACCGCGGCAAAACAACTCTCGATTATTTCAAGCGAGAATATCTTTCCAGCAAGAATAGAGCGAGTGCTTACGGAACATCCAAATGTAGCCGAATGCTGGTCGGTCGAGCCGTTGCTCGATGGGAAGACGCACCCGCCGCTTATGTGACCAAGCGGCGGCGACTGCCGGATCGAGGCGCAAGCGCTGATCGCCCATGTTTGGTCAGAGCCCGTTTATCGGGCTCTGCGAGATCATTTCATACGCGGCCGAGCCATAAATTGAGATCGGCAGATTCGAGGCGGGCCGTTCTCTCCCGCTGCATCGCAGGTGACATCGAGATGGCGCAAATTCTCCCCTCTCCCAGAGCCTTGCCACGGCATGGCAACGACTTCGTGGTTGCCATGACGATCCCATCCTGATCACGACCAGATGTCCGGAGGTCGAGAATGCCGCGAATCCTGATTATGAATGCCGGTACGCCTCAGATGTCGGGCGCCCACCTAACAAAAGCTCAACTTTCGCTGGCCGCCAACTCGGCATTTCGTTCAGCGTGGTTTGCTCAGGAGGGCGACCTGATAGTCTCTCCGGTAGTGATCCCGGCCGATCTGTTATCCTTCATTGGCGGAACGCTCAATTTCCATTCATCGGCTCTTCGCCTGCTTGTACCTGCGAGCCGCCAATCGACAATCCTCGATGATTGTACGTTACTGTCCAAAACTGTTGTCGAGCGGCTCAAAAGACATATTCGCCAGAAATCAGACTGGCAATTGTATCCCTGCTACTCTACTGAAGGCGTCGCACGCTTGGCGGCCATTCTAGGCATACCGAAGACCGGTGACGACTTCGCTTTGCAGCGCGGGCCTGATCTGTTGAATCGCAAGAGCCACTTCCGTCAATTGGCAACAAGCGTTGCACTTCCGCTCCCCCATGGATCAGTCGCGACAGACCCAAATGGACTGTTCAAAGCCGTCACCTCCCTCAAATCCGAGACCGGCACGGTCATTGTAAAGTTGGATAATGGAGCTGGTGGAGTTGGAAACGTCATCCTGACCAGCAATAAGAGCGATCCGCTACCTGGAGCCAGAGATACTCGGTGGGTTTCGTGGCCGTCGTTTGATCCCGAAGCATTGTGGTCTGAGATGACAACAGCCTCGTGTAAGACGCTGGTCGTGGAATCGTACCACTTGGCCCGATCTTTATTCTATCTCGAGTATACAATCCAGGATGATGCATCAATCGCTTTTGTCAATAGTGGAAGCATACGTCTGCGTAAAAGCGCAGACCGATCCGAAAGAGCTCTGATCCGGACGGGACTTGAGCTTCCAAGCGACTTGGAGGAAGAGCAATTGTTAGCTGCCCAGGCCCATGCCTACCGTTTTGTGGCACTCGCGCGAGACCTGGGGTATCGCGGAATGATCAACATCGACGCCATTTTCGCACAAGACGGGCGGTTGCTGTTCAATGAAGCGAACGGCCGCTGGGGTGGCGGCTCGGTGTTACACAACATTGCCGTCCGGCTGCTAGGCGTCGACTATTTCGGCTGTAACGTTATTTTATCTGTGAGAAATGTGCGATCAGCATCCTTCCGGGCGGCGCATGATCGTCTCGTCAAGGATGGACTTATATTCGACCACACACGTAAGGAGGGCGTGATCCCGCTTGCTGCCGATGAAAAGGCTGGCACTGTGGAGTGCGTTGTGATTGCGCCGAACAGGCCCGCGGCCCACGATCAGCAACACCGACTATTGAAGTCGTAGCAAACATCGTCAGCCGCTCAATTCATCGCTTCGAAGCCTGGGATACACCATCGCGCACCGGGAACGCGCGCCTCCCTTCCTTCACGTGGCGACGAAGGTGCCCCAATCACCGAGCAAGCTTTGGTCGGACGATGAATGGTGGCCCTATGAGAGTGCTCTTGTTCGTCCCGGACGAGACCAGCGGTGCGCCGAAGCTTGTACAGCGACGAGCGTCATGGCGTAAGGCTGCCAGCGCAGTTGCCGACCCCAAAAGCTAATCGCATTGCACGTCCTGCTTGGCCGATTTGCGACGCCTACGTTGAAACTCGACAATACGATGGGCGATTGCACTCGCTGGCTTGGGTTTATGCGAGTTTCACTATGAAATAAGCGGCCCCAAAAGACCGCACTTTGCCGGCACGTAAATTGCTGCATAGGAGCAGGAGTTGCCGCAAAGAACGCGGCCGCAGCAGCTATCTTCGGAGCCCCAATGAGGCTGATCCGATTGATCTTGTTCGACTTGGCTTTGATTCTGCTTGCATCTGGAGTTGCAAAAGCCATGAATGTGGCCGCTGGCGCAAGTTCCGCATTTGTCAGGCAGACTGCTCTGCGCGAGGTGGCACCGAGCTCCAAGCATGGTGGTCCCTACTACAGCCAAACGCCGCTCGTTCCCGGGCAGCCGCCGGACAACCCCGGTCGGGACCAGCTGGCTGACAATTCCGCGGGGATGCAACCCAGCTTTGGATGTGTGGTCCGTGAGTCCCGACGCCCGACTAGCTATATCTTCGATAGCACTGAGAGGCTCAATCTCCCGCCCCGTGTGATGCCGTCGATCTGCAATCCTATCGCCTCGCCTCTCAGCCTCCTACCTGCGGGCAGCGGAATGGTCATCATGGCCTTTGCGACCACTCTCCTCGTGATTGTGGTGATTGTGGTGGAAATATTCGGCCCATTGTAACGGCGTGAGGCCCCAACCGCTCCCCTTTCGGCGCCCGCGATACAGCTCGGCATGAGCGGATCCGTGGAGGAGGAACGATGGCAAATACCATGCTCGAGCCAGTAGCAAGGTGATCGTCGCGTCGAGGTGATCACTGGGATCGTCGCCGACGATGGACGGGCGAGGAAAAGGCCCGGATCGGGGCGCAGAGCTTGGAGTAACAATGACACGACCAAAGCGATCACTTCATCGCCACAGCCAAGCCCTAGATCCACAGGCTTGTGCTGGCCTGCCTGCTGGATCATCTCGCCAAGCGCGTCCACGAACTCACGCCCGGAATTGGTAACCTCAGAACGTCGCTCATGCCCCATGAGCGAGGTCGGCCATCCGCTCAAGACGCCCAACTAGGGGCCGTCACCGGACGCGTACGATCAATGTAAGCCATCGCTTGCGACCAGACTCGTGTCGGACCTCACGAAGGACCCGCAAGATGGGAAAGCCATCAATTCCCCGGAGAGCTCGCTCAGCCCACGATTTGCAGAGACCCATACCAGGCGCGGCACGCTAGGGCCGAGCGTTAGAACCCTCGATGATCCGGCGGTTCACGCCGCTGCGTTTTGAACAGAAGTATACGAGGGATCGGCGCTCCCCGCTTGATACCGGCTTTACCTCATGCCGGACCTTACAGGTTGTGACAAGCACAGCGCCAAATGGCGGCCGGAATACGTGTTGTTCGTACCCGGTTGGATATACCACGAATTCACCGCCGTCGAAGTCTCTCGCTAGCTGCACAATCACCGAGTACTCGAAATCCGGATCACTCGCCGCATCCAAATGAATGCCGATAAAGGACCCCGGCGGCATACGATGCATCTGGCATCGGCGAACCACGTAATCTGCGGATGCTCCGAAGATCTTTCTTAGCGCGAAGCTGCGATCTCTACTTTCGTAGCAGCTCCATGATCTGACCCGAAGCAGTACCACTCACGTTGCTAGGCGCGTGGCCGGGCGGGTCTACCCTCACGCGCTGGACAAAGACGCTGTGCAAGTCGCCCGCATCTCCCTCCCGCACTTCTTCTTCCGGAATCTCAGCCTGCAGCTGATCGATCCTGGCTATGTCGTCTTGAGTGAATAACATTTGCGGGGCGATTACGACGGACCCCTTTACTAGCAGCTCAATCCGGTACTTTGTCAGGACTTCTTCTGAAAGAAGACAGGATTTATCTTTCATTGCGCGCGCCATTCGAGCTCACTCCTTTGATCTTCGAAGCATGACTCCGGGTCCTG
Organism: Bradyrhizobium ottawaense; assembly: GCF_002278135.3. Lineage (NCBI taxonomy): Bacteria > Pseudomonadati > Pseudomonadota > Alphaproteobacteria > Hyphomicrobiales > Nitrobacteraceae > Bradyrhizobium > Bradyrhizobium ottawaense. Next base: position 7,053,156 of record NZ_CP029425.2, read on the forward strand.
CTGCATTGACAGGAATGCTTGCTCCCAATGCGCGCCATCGAACTCAGATATTCTTAAGTGCTCGATGGTCTTTCTATCCAGACATCGGATATTTACGCTGTACCCGGAGGGATTCGACCTCGGCCTATAGAATGGCTTTACGCCACAAAGCCGGCAAAACGTGTGCCGCGCAATATTCTTGTTGAACTGGTATGTCGTGAGGAACTCTTCGCCGCACTCGATGCGCAGCTTATCGCCAGGTACGAGCAAGTGGACAAATCCAGACATTTGACAAATTGAGCAATTGCATCGAACTGCAGAGAGCTCTCGAGGTGCATTGACGTAGAATTTGATAGCGCCGCAATGACAACGGCCATGATGTTGCATCTCGGAGTGATCATCTCCCGTACGCGCCGCCGTTCCGAGCAGATCGCGACACCACTGGACGCTGAGCCGATAGGCTCGGCCGAATTCATTCAAAAAGCGATCATTAAGGCCAGGCTGCACAAGTTCACCAATCAGCCGGCCTGTCATTTCTCCGTGGTACTTCTCCGCGGGATCTTCTCCGCCGACATGGCCGCGAAAATACTCAAGATCGTCCGGCCGCGCCTTGAAGGTTTTGACCAGAGTGGTCCACAGCGACTGGATCATGTCTGCAGCATGGAGCTCAAAGGCGACCATGTAGGCGCAACGAACCAGGGGGTCTTTCGATGACAATCCGGCATAGAGAGAATGCAGGTACTGCTTCGTCCTGTCGCTATAGTTGGGCCTTATCGCTCTGCCGAGTAGTCGTGCAGCATCCTTTCTCAAGAGGTTGGAGTGAAAGTTTTCTGTCAAAAGAATATCGGGCAACGCCGCCTTGCCGCCCCGGAGAATCCCGCCATGGCCACCGGTCTCATCCCAGCAGATAAAATTCGCGACCACGCTGGTCAGTTCAATGTCCCTCCCAATGTCCCGATTTTGATGCATTGCATCGAATATGAGGTCCCTTTGCGACCCTGCCTGCAGGTACGGGAACGCCTGTGACATCGCTAGGTATTCAGGCAGCAGGCTGGCGACCTGGTCTCCGGACATCTGGGAGGCGAACGGATGCGGGCCGAACAAGGCTCGCACTCGCTCAGTCAAGTACTCGCAGGATAACTTCGGAGGCTGATCCGGTGCAAATCGAGACGCTTGAGATATCATTTGACTCCCTGCAGATGAGAAGCGAAACGGTCCTTGACGAAGCTACCTTCATGTCCGGGCCGACTATTGACCGCGCTGAGTTCATTGGCTTCAAAGGGCCTAATGTTGCGTTCACCTTTCACGCAAACTTTTGTCGTTCTCCTGGCCACGGCAGATTGCGGTCTTCTCTGTCCTGGTCATGCGCATCGAAGGGACTTCGTTCATTGAGGGAGCGGCGAGGATCCGGTTGGCTTCCAGTCCAGCAGCAATCCGATGCCGCAATGGCAGCCACGGCGAGCATGCGCGCGGAGAATCGTCTTGGATACTTCGCCGCGCATGCCATTCTGATGCTAATGCCGCATGCGCGAATGACACGCCTAGTCGCGCGGTGCAGCTTTGGCTGCCTGAGCAAATGAATGAAGCCCTCGCGGTTGCTGCTGCCGCCATTTCATCGAACCGCTGTCAACTTGGTACAGCATTGTAAAATCCAATTCGTGCCTACCGACCTCACAGGGCCTCAGGTCGTTCGTGGCATGCCGCTCGCCTGTTCTTCGCATTCGCGGTTACCCCCTCTTAATTTTTACTGGCTAACAGCAACCATCATGCCAACTCTTGAATTTGCTCCGTCAGATTCCGAAGAAGCTGGTATAACACTTGTGACCTATCCTCATAGCAAGTGCATAGCACTTGAGAGGCTGCGCACCGCCGTCAGGAACGAAACAGCGGCTGTTCACATACACACGGCTGCTGAATTGGCGGATTGCTTCAAAGGCGCCGCATAGGTTGGCTTTGCTCCTTAAAGCCAGCGACAGGGCTTTGGACGTGCAGACGGCAGCGCTAGCATGGTGACCCGGGTTGCTGACGTATTCCGTCTTTGCTCGCGACCGGTACGGAGGAAGCAATGGTCTTCCACGGTCGAACACGACAAAACGGAAGATCTGAAATATGCGCAGGCCTGTTTGGCCGTGCCCCGGCAATCCTGGGCGGCTCCGGACTCGATCGTAGCGATAACGTGCTCTACGGAACATGCGGCCTCAGCCGATGGCGAGATCGACGGATGGCATAGCAAAACTCTTATGGTAGCTTACCGCGTTGCACAACGACATGTTGCGCTCTCATCGACTCGGGTGCGAGCGTTGATACATTTCTTGGAGCGCGTTGCTAACATTGCCCGGACAGTCCAGATCGGGCGTCACGAGCAAGTGTCGCCAGATCGGTTTCGAGCTTCGGTTGATTCAAGAAGATTGCGTCTATTAGCGCCTGCGCCGGCTGCTCGGCGGACTCAACCAGCGCCGCCCTCTCGGCCCGCGCAGGGGGAGCGAACACACGTTTGACGACAGTCGGCGAGCCCTTGAGCCCACATTTGGAGATGTCTTCGACACCTGCATCTTGCGCGCTCCATTTCACGATTTTGGCTCGCGCGGCACGCAAGGCATCCGCCATCGCGCCTCGCCGAATCTGATTCGTCGCCTCAAGCATGGTGATGAGGCAGGGCAACCTAGTGTGCAGAACCTGCACACCGCCTTCCGAGCGCCGCTCCGCTTCAATTGTTTCATTGGCGACGTCCACGGATCTGACCTTCGCAACGTAAGTTAGCTGCCCTACGCCCAGTCGCTTCGCGATGCCAGGACCAACCTGCGCTGTATCGCCGTCGATGGTCTGCTTTCCCGTGAAGATGAGGTTTGCCGGACCATATTCCTTGCCAATTTTCCGGATCGCTGTTGCAAGCGCATACGTAGTGGCCAGCGTATCCGAGCCCGCAAAGCAGCGATCAGTAAGTTGGACGGCGCGATCAGCACCATAAGTCAGCGCCTTTCGCAACGACTCCTCTGCCGATGGCGGCCCCATGGTAAGCACGGTAATTTCGCCACCGAACCGATCGCGCAGCCCCAGCGCGGCCTCGAGCGCGAATAGGTCATACGGGTTGATGATGGTCGGCACTCCCTGACGCATGATTGTATTGGTCACGGGGTGCACGCGGATCTGCGCCGAGTCCGGAACTTGCTTGATGCAGACAATATTATGCAAGGTGTTGCTCCTAAAGTTACGTCAGTTGGGAAGAGAACAGCAAGTCTTGTACCATCCCCGCCGCTTGGGACCGCTCGCTGTCACAAGGCTTAACACCGGGTAGTGCGCCCTCTCTACCCCGCGCTTCCTGAAAGGGATGCCGGCACAAAGCAGGCTCGGACAGCGCTGTTTCGCAGCACCACGCTGGCAAGTGGCGGCGGGACTGCTTGCGGATTGACTGCCGCTAATCCCCTGCAGGCCCGGACCGGTCGAGGGTCATTAAGCATTGCGTTCGCCAATCCGGCTTGATTGAGATAAGGATGATAGCTCTTTGCATTTCGAGCAACCGGCGGTTCGCGATTGTGCGACTCGCAAGTGAGGCTCTCCGCCCCATCTGTCGCTGAATAGTTGAGCCCTTCTCGGGGTCGTGGCAAGCCGACGCCCCCGGCGGTCCATTCCCCTCAGATTGCTAGATTAACTACGCGGACCGTCTTCACTTATCGATTTGGCGGAATCAGTCCAGGCCGATGCGGGGCGCTCAGAACCGCTTTATCTCGATTCCGTATTTCCTCAGCGCGTAGCCGACTTGGCGCGGGGTTAGCCCGAGTAGGCGCGCTGCCTTGGCCTGCACCCAGCCAGACTTTTCCATAGCCGCAACGACCCGCTCGCGATCAGCCATTCTCGCACCACTAACGAGAACTGTGCCGGAAGGTGCCAATGAGCCCGGTTCGCAGACAGCCTGCGGCGGAGGGGCCGTTTCAGCCAGCGGGATGATGGACTTTGCAGGCACCGGTTGCATCGGTGCCGCCGGGTCTGTCTTGCCATACGATGTGCTTTTCCAAAGCGTCGTGGAAAGGCATTGGCCTTGGCTGCATGCAAAGTCACTTCTTACAATCGATGTTCCGGCACTGAGTGTCGCGGTCCGCTCGATGCAGTTCTCGAGTTCGCGGACATTTCCCGGAAATTTACAGCTCATCAGTACATCGATCGCACTCGCCTCCAGAGTAAGAGAGCGGCCGTTCTCGCTGTTAAACTTTCTGAGGAACTCTCTTGCGAGCAGCGGAATATCACTGCGTCTTTCGCGAAGCGGCGGCAACAACAAGGGAACTACGCTAATACGATAGTAGAGGTCCGCGCGGAATTCGCTCCTTGCCACAGCCTCTTCAAGGTTCCTGTTGGTCGCAGCTATCACCCGAACATCGACTTTAATCGTGTGATTGCTGCCGACGCGCTCGAACTCCTGCTCTTGCAGAACTCGCAGCAACTTCGCCTGGAACGGAGGTGAGATCTCTCCGATCTCGTCAAGAAATAGCGTCCCTTTGTCAGCAAGCTCGAAGCGCCCCTTGCGGGCGCTGACAGCACCGGTAAAGGCACCTTTCTCATGGCCAAACAATTCCGATTCCAGGACCGTCTCGGGGAGCGCCGCGCAATTCAGCTTAACGAACGGCCGCTTAGCACGAACGGACGACTCGTGAATGGCCTTGGCTACCAGCTCCTTCCCGGTACCGGATTCGCCACGCAGCAGAACCGTGCTGTTTGATCTGGCTACAACGACAATCTTCTCAAGCAGTGCGCTCAGCGCCGGGCTGTCGCCAATGATCCCGTGTGCCTGAAGCTGCTTGCGCTCGCGAGCGGGCGGCCCACGATCAACTGTCTGTTTCTCTAGCCGGTCCTTGTCCACCAACGATTGTTCGCGATCGCCGGCGAACAAGCGATGTAACTTGATCGTTTGTCCTATCACGTTCGCGACCATGGCGAGCAGCCGCGCATCGTACTCGAGAAGACTTGAACTGCCTTCCGGGATACGGTCGATCGTCAGCGTACCAACGACCGTCGAATCAACGCGAATCGGGACCCCGATGAACGCTACCGGTATACTATCAGAGGCGCCGAGAACCTCCCGGTCGGCAGCGCTGAAGGCCGTCTCGGCGGCTACATTCTCGACCATAAGAGACCTGCCTGTCGCTACGATCTCGTGGATTGCTTTCTGCGGCACGCACGTCCGGTAACGTTCGTCAGTGCCTTCGCTCCAGCCGGCGCCAACTGTAAGTTCTGGAACGCCGTCATCGTTGAACAGCGAGACGAGGCCGTGTCGCATCTGCACAAACGATTGCAGAAGACCGAGAACGTTGGCCAAGGTGACTTCGAGCCGGCCGGGAGCATTTAGTATTTTCGATATTTCGTAGATGCCGGCCAGCGCGCTCTCATGCGACGGCTCCCCCGGGGGGGCACGCTCCGGTTCCGGCTGCGAGGCAGGTCTTTCGCTCGAGGAGGGGATATGCAGCATAAGCCTGTCTCCGTTTCCTTGATCATCCTCCCTGGACCCATGTCCGGATTGGCGAGGTTCGTTTTGCATGTCACTCTCGATCTAGCGCCAAGTGTTGACGAGATGACATCGAACCGTGACACTTTTTCATGGCACGACAGTAAACTTGCCGTGTGCCTTCGATTCATTTTCTGTTGATTGTATGCGCGTGGTCAGCGGAGAACGTGAGTCCGTTGGGAAGCTCAAGTCAGCTTCGCCGCCGGGCCGGCCGCTTCACAGATGCTGGCCACCGTTGATCGGCACCTCGGCACCCGTAACATAGCTCGCCGCATCCGAGCATAGGAATAAGATGACCTTGGCCACTTCGTCCGGAGTACCCACTCTGCGCAGCGGGATACTTGCCACGACGCGCGCTTCCGCGTCGGGCGACAGCATGTCGGTCCTGATTTCGCCGGGCGCGATCGCATTGACGCGAATGCCATGCGGCGCATAGTCGTGGGCCAATTCGCGTGTGAGGCTCGCAAGCGCAGCTTTCGAGGTCGCATAGGCGCTACCGGCGAATGGGTGCACCCGCGAGCCCGCGATTGAAGTCACATTCACGATCGATCCTGACGCGGCTCTTAGCTCATCAAACAAACCCTGCGCCAGCAGGATCGGAGCCACCAGATTAAGATGAAAGACCCTCATCCAGGTATCGGTTGAGGTGGTCAACGATGTCATCCGATCGCCTGTGGGCGTTTTCGGCGACACACCCGCATTATTCACCAGCGCGTGCAAGGGCGCACCGGCCAAGCGTTTCTTAACCTCGGTGATTGCGCGCGGCAGCATTCGATGATCGCCGAGGTCGACCTGGAAATGATCGTCATTCCCAGCCTCCCAGGGGCATCGCTCGCCGTCGAACGGTTGGCGTGCGCAAGAAATGATGCGCCAGCCTGCCTCCGAGAATAGCTTGGCAGTGGCATGGCCAATTCCGCGCGATGCGCCGGTGAGTAACATCACCTTCGGTTCTCCACGATCAACGCGCGCATTAACGGCGTCAACGAGGCGATCCAAATGTGCTTCGGGCAGCGGACCTCGGATCAGATTGTCATTTGGCAGATCGAGACCCACGGCCGCCTCCTCTACTTTTGCGCCCGCGCACGCGTAGCAGGATTTGCGCCACTGCGATGTACGTAAATGCGCTTCCGTTTTGCGTCCTAATGTCGCGCACGCGGAATGCTTGGCGCATTCAAGACAGCGGAGGTGAGCTTTCTGACAGCGATGGTGACTCTGCTACGTAAGTTCGCGAGCACTCGCCCGCTTCATGAAAGGGCTACCCAGCCCGCGTTCGCTTTCACGATCGCACAACCGTACGAGCCTGCGGCTGGCCGGCGCCTCTCGTCGAAGTCGAAAAATGCCCGGGGATAACGGCCACGGCCATTAGCCGCCCCAACATAAAACTGATGTACCAAGCTTGCACGTTAGATTCGTCGGCGGCCACTTTTGATCTATCGCGCCATGCTCTGAGCGGCACTGGATTTCGCGGCGCTAGTTCCAAGCATGAGCTGGCGAGCTGAAATGTTCATCCGTGATTGAGCGTTGTTTAGCTTCCGTCTGCGGCCCGCCCGAAGCGAAGACGAAGGCGTGCTCCTTCTGTAAAACGCAGCGGCACTTTAGGGCCGTTGTTGTCGAAGCCGCGCCTTAGCCGAACGCATTCGGCCGCGGCTTCGTTCTCTTCGCCCCTGGAACGTTGCGGCAATGACAGCCCGCGGGCCAGAAAATCGTCGCCCGGAGAAGAACTTCCACGGCTATCGGACGTAAAGAGCGGCGGTGAGATCGATCACGCGGGTTTGCGACTTTCACGAAGCCATAAGCGCTTGCGAGTTGTCTTCAATCAGGATCAACCGGCCCGGATCGTTCAAATCGAATTCTATAACGCGTGGGGCGAAAAGACGCGCATAGCGCGTAAAAGCGCTCGTTGGCGGAAAACGGATCACCGTGTCGCAGCGGGCAAGGAGATACATCTCGGTGAGGGCAGAAAAGCCGCCTTCAGCTCCGAGGGCGGGATGGTGCAATGGGCCCGCTTGAGGCGCCTGGAACTGCTTTGGAATCGCGAAGACATCGGGAAATTTAACCGAAACCTGCTCGAGGACGAGCGCACTGTCCGTGCACAGGAACGCCCTCACAGGTTTTGCGTGGGATAAACTCCTGGCCTCATCAATGGCATTGTAGATCTGCCGCAAGGCGCGCTCCGTGTCCGCCCAGTAAGGGGCATGCCCCATAATATCTTCGCCATTGCCATGCCGGACATGAATGCCGATTACGCTGTACGGCTCAAAGTGCTCGCGGTAGATAGCATCAATCCGGGCCTGAATTTCAGGCCGCGGCTTAATACTCCGGAAGATTTCGCGTTCCGCTTCCTGATCGCAGCGCCACATCAGGCAGGCATCACACACAACCGTGTTAGCGTCACTATCTCTCTGACTTTGGAACAGTTGATCGAGTTGATCGCGTTCCCTGAAAATCTGCTCGTCCGGTCGATAGATGCAATCGAAAGATGGCTTGTTCCACCATGTTGGAAAGAATGGTCCTGGAAACGAACGCGTATTGATGTCGTCATCGCAAATTACTCGCACTCCGCCAATGTCTTCAACCGGTTCGAAGAAGACTGGAAAGGCATTGGTGAATGGTTCATCAAGATAACAAGATCCCCGCCAATCAATGGCTAGCGTCCGTCCTGTCTGCTTTGCAAATCGCCAGGCTGCCGCGAGTGACCACAGACAGTCGCCAAACCCCGTACGTCGCCGGGACACTACGAACCGATCATTGCTCGAACCGCTAACCATCTGCCTTGCCTTTTCGCGCGCTCCTGGTTGGACAAGAGACGTCAGTACAGACGTCTCGCGTATCTTCTCGCCCGGCGTCACGGCCTGAAATCGCGGTGCCGGCGAGCTGCATCGGTAGAACTTCATAGCAGGGCTATCCGTGACGGGCCGCGTTCTCTCAATACGATCGTCCTTTCTTCAACGGTGTTGCATCGACCTGCCCGAAGCCCGATGCCCGATGCCCCGCTCTGCATCGGATGGCCTGGTCCCCTCACATGCACGCATGGGCGTGGCCATGCGCATGAGTCATGGCTATGTTCCGCTTTGTACATTATCGTGACGGCAAGCCGCGTGCAGCGGATGCAGGCGAACGCCCCGAAGCTCCCATACGAGCCGCAATTCCTTCACAAGATCTTCACGCTTGGCCTGGTCCAGCAGGGCTGTGTCGAAAAGCGACCCGAGCGACGCCTCGCCCTCGATTCGCATCAAGATCTCGAAAAGCTCAGGTGAGATACGCATACTAGAGTGGGCGGAATGTCCCATGCGGATCTCGCAGACCGTTTCCTGCCGATCTGGCGCTATGTGGGAGCGAACACGATGAAGGGATGCGTACGGCGGCAATGACGCAGCCAGCGCACTCCAATCCTGCAGTGATGCTGGCCGCTTCCTGACGAGGAACGGCCCAACAACAAGTCCGTCCAGATCAGTCGTCAAAAACGTGGTGATCGCATCTGACACGGACTGCACGATCGGCTCGGCATTGTTGTTAAATGAGGTATTTAGAAGAATCGGAAGGCTCGTTCGCTTCTTGAACGCATTAATGACGTCCCAGTAGGCGGGGTTTGTCTTGCGCGATACGGTCTGCAGCCGAGCCGTCCCATCAACGTGCGTGATCGCACCGAGCACGTTACCCTTGGCTTCACGCACGCGAACTACGAAGTTCATGAAGGGGAGCTGCCGCGTGCCGTCGGGGAGCTCAAAGAACTCGCTCGCATCCTCCTCTAATGCAGATGGCGCAAAGGGGCGATAGCTCTCGCGCTTCTTGACCACCGCGTTGATGCGATCCTTGTTTTCCGCAGGCCGCGGGTCCGCTAGAATGCTGCGGTTACCAAGCGCACGTGGGCCGAACTCAGAGCGCCCCTGAACCCAGCCGATTACAGCGCCATTTGCCATCCAGTCCGCCGCACTGGATGCTATGTCATCACTTCGTTGAATGTCGAGGTGGCCTGACCATGCGTTGAGCTCAAGCTCTGTGGCTTGCTCGTTCCCAAGATCGGGCCCCCAATAAACGTCCGGCAGTCGCTCGCGCGGCGCTGGCCTGCCTAGCTCGCTTGATACCATTAATGCAGCGCCGAGTGCGCAACCGGCGTCGTGCGCCGCGGGTTGAACAAAGATGTCGTCAAATAGCCCGGAATAAAGCAGCTTACCGTTCAGCGTGCAATTATGGGCCACCCCGCCAGCTAGGCACAGGCGTGTCATGCCCGTCGCTTTACGATGGTGCCGCAGGGTGTGAAACACGATCCGCTCCAGCGCTTCCTGCAGCGACGCGCTGACATCTCGATGCTGTTGGGTGAATGGCATTCCCTTTCGCCGAACCTGGATGTTGCGCAAAAGGGCTGGTCCGATTCGATCCAGGTGAACGCGATAGCCACCGCTGTCCAACAACTCGTAGAACTGCGCGAAGAGCTCGCGATAGCGATCGGGATCACCATACGGTGCAAGCCCCATCACTTTGTATTCGTCGAACATCCCGCAGCCGAGATATCGGATCGTCTCGAGATAGAACAGCCCAAGAGAGTTGTGTTCCGGGAAACTTACAAGCTGCGCAATTACGGTCCCGGACCCTACCGCCATTAAGCCTGAGAGAAAATCGCCCCCGCCGTCGATCGCAAACACCAGACTTTGCTCGAACCCGGACATGGCAAACGCGCTCACGGCATGTACTTCGTGGTGATTCACGAAGGAAACCCGGACGGATCGATCTCGGCCCCGAATTCCCGTGCCAACAGCTGCCGCAGCAACAGTTTGGGGTCCAACGGAACGGGCTGAGAAACAGAAAGGCGCTCGAGCATGGCTTTGCAGTAAGCTTCAGTCGCGTAGAACGCGATACGGTCGATGTCGCCGAGCTCGACTCCTGCGGTAGAAAGGCAGTATCGGATCGAATTGCTGGGGAACTTGTTGGAGTGCTTGACGCGGTTGAGGCGCTCCTCTTCGACAGCAGCAATTACGCGGCCGTCCTGCACAAGTACCGCAGCGCCATCGTGAAGAAATGTATTCGGCAGCTCCGGAGAGCTTTCATAGATTCTGTCAAGGCCGCCACTCAGTCCTATGCTCAACATCCCGTTCTCCATGGAAGGCCATGCCGTCCCACCGATCTAATCTGTACAGTCACGCGCAGCCGGTGCGCGTGCCAGGCAGCACAACACGACTTTGCAAGGTCCGATCGGCCGAACAGGCGGCCGTAGAGCTGGCTCGATCGCGGCTTCTCAAGGCCGTTTCACAAGCTGCTCTGACAGACCAGGTCACTCGCGAGCTACCGCGGAACGCATCATGACACTGCATCGCTTTGACTTCTCCGTTTCGCTGAACTCACGTCAACGCAGCAGGCGGCGCCGAAATAACGCGATCGACGCGAAAAAGGGCAAGACCGCGTAAACGCAGAGCGCGCCTACGTGTAGGGCGGCATTGTCGGCGCCGCGCTCAAGCATCACTGAGCGAATAAGTTCGACCGAATGTGCCAGCGGCAACAAGCCGGCAAAGTGCTGAAATGAGTCGGGCATTTGGCTCGTCGGAAAGACCGCGCCACACAAGAACACCATGGGCGTAAGGACGAGCGACTGGTAAAACACGAAGTAATCGTAAGTTGGCGCAAGAGATATGACGACCATTGCCAGGCTGGCGAAGACAAGGCCCGTAAGGGCGATTGTCGGTATCGCACAAAGAACCGACGTCCAGGATGCATAACCCAGGGTGGCAGCGACAATCCCGATTGCTGTCCCGGCTAGAACGGACTTACTGGCCGCCCACACCAACTCACCTAGAACGATATCGCCAAGCGTGAGCTGTGTGAACAAAATTCCCTCCCAGGTGCGCTTGACATCCATCCGAGCAAAGGCTGCGTACAGAGTTTCAAAGGTCGCGGATGTCATAGCGCTAATCGCGACCATACCCGCCGCCAAAAACGCAATGTACGAAGTCCCCTCAACCCGTCCCACAATGAGTCCGAGCCCAAAGCCAAGGCCAAACAGATTGGTTATGGGATCTGCGAGGTTGCCGAGAAGCGATGCAAGCGCGACTTTCCTCCATGCCAAGTAATTTCGACGCCATACCGCGGTCCAATTGTACGCATTAGCCGGCATGACCGACGCATAACCATCATCCATCGCTCATTTCTCCATCTCGCGCCCGGTCAACCGCAAAAACACGTCTTCGAGATTCGGGGGGCGCTGCAGAACGCGAAGGTCCGTTCGCCCGCGCAGGTGCACGCTGATTTCGTCCGGACATCGCGCGTAACAAAAAAGCGTCTCTCCACTCACTTCGATATGCCGCGCATACGGCCTGATCAGCTCCCGGAGTTGATCTAGATCACCGCCATAGATCTCGATCACGTTGCAGCCGATATGCTCGTCGATCAAGGCGTCTGGCTTGCCTTCGGCGATTTTGCATCCACTCTCAAGCACGCATAGCCGATCGCAAAGGCGTTCGGCCTCTTCCATGAAGTGAGTGGTCAAGAGGATCGTCTTGCCGCGCGCAAGAAGAGCCCGCAGGCGTTCCCAGATCAGGTGGCGAGCATGCGGATCGAGCCCCGTCGTCGGCTCGTCCATCACGAGTAGATGTGGATCATTGATCAGAGCGCGCGCCAGCGTCAGCCGCCGCTTCATACCACCGGACAAAAGGGAGACGCGCACGTCCGCCTTGCTTTCAAGCCGCGCAAACTCAAGCAACGAGGGCACAACCGCTTCGATCGTGCGAGCGCTCATGCCGAAATAGCGGCCAAACACAAGCAGGTTCTCCCGCACGGTGAACTCGGGCTCAAGGTTATCGAACTGCGGCACCACGCCTACGCGCACGCGCGCCGCACGAGCGCGGGAAGGCACAGGCTCATCGAGGACCGTAATCTTGCCTCGATCGGGGGAAATCATGCCGAGGAGCATGCGTGCAATCGTACTTTTGCCAGCTCCATTTGGCCCAAGCAGCCCGAAGCACTCTCCGCGCGCAACCGAGAACGACAGGTCATTGACGATAACCTTGTCCCCGAATGACTTTCTCACGCCGACAAGGTCGATCGCCATATTGGACATGTTCATCTTAGGCTGACAGAAGTCGTTCCGTAGGCGATGACTTCTTGATGACCGTTTTGCTCCAGAGCATGCCCTCGCACCACACATGCTCGACGCGCCCCCATTGGCATGCCGCCGCAGCATCGGGAAAGAATCCCCGTCCATGGAGGTTGGCGCTCGTGGTGCAGAGCAGCGGAATGCCGGTGAGTTGCTCAAATTCGATGAGAAGCGCAGCAATTTTGTGAGGAGAGTTGCGGGAAATTGTCTGCAGCCGCGCCGAGCCGTCGAGATGTACCACTGCCGGGATCTTGTCGCGCCAATTCGCCCGGGTTTGGTGATCGAATAGCATGTAAGGATCTGGCGTACCCGGGCTGAAGATCTCCGGCGCACGATCTTCCAGACAGATCGGCACCACCGGCCGGAAGTGTTCGCGCCGTTTGATGTCGTTGAGATGATCCTTCATCTCCGGGGACGTTGGGGCCGCAAGAATGCTTCTACCGCCCAACGCCCGCGGCCCGAGCCCGGCACACCCGGAAAGAAAGATGACGGGCTTGTTGTCAGCAAGAATCGAGGCAAGTTCAGGCAGACTGCACGGCGCCGCCTCCCAGTCCGGCGGAACCTCGCTCTCCTGCAGGGCGGGGCCACTGTAAACTGACCATTCCAACGGCTCGAAGCCATCTTGCGCTGCCATAGCGCCGCACGCCGCGCCGATTGCCGAGCCACTGTCATTTGGAAACGGCGGCACCCAGACATCATCGAATAATCCGGTCGCGCGAAGCGCGCTGTTCCATTTGATGTTGAGACCGCAACCTCCGGCGATGCATAGATTTCGCGCTCCCGGAAGCGACGAGTGCCGTAGCAGAACCATCGCGATCTCCTTAACGAGAAGACGTTCCAGAAACACATGAAACGACGCGAGGACGTCCTCCGCGCGCTTGGCCTTCAGGCGCAATGCGCTTGACTCGAAGAAGTCGTGAATAACTGCGAGAGACGCTTCCGCATTGTTGATGTTTTCGCGGTAGCGACGAGCCTGCTCCGTGTCAGCCGCTGAGCGCGTTTCATAAAGCTCCTGGAACACTTCCACGATGCTTTCGTCCACGGAACCAAGCTCGATGTAGGCCATCAGCTTGCCAGCAATGCCCAAATCCCAACTGGAGCGGTTCGGCTGCCGGTATGGGCCGAAGTGAAGGCCCGCGGCGGCATAGGCATGGCCAATCATCGGAAACAGCGATCCGATGAGCCGCGCGCCCTGGGGCTCGACATAGTAAAGGCGTGGAAAGATACAGCCGTCCCATACCAGACACAACGCGGGTTTCCCCGCGCTGGCGAAAGGACTGGTGCTATATGCTGAGGCGACATGGCCCGTGACATGCGGGTAGCTCTTATATGGAAACTCCTCGCCTCCGAGGAGGAGGCCATAGCCGTCGACGGAATCAAGGAGGCCCTCAGCATGACGCTCGACATATGGCGCGCCTTTTAGCGCGACCGGCACCGCTCCGCTTAGGAGCTGGAACTGCGATTCATTCTCCCCGTCCCAGCCATCAATCACGAACTGATCGATGTCGCGCGGATTCAGGCCATGCTCCGCCAAGGCGAAGACGACTGCATCGAGATTGTCGACGGACTGATAGCGAGGACCATTGCCGCGCTTCTCTTGCTCGACGCAAAAAAGACGCCGACCGTCCTCGACGACAGCAATTGCTCCGTCATGTGTCAACTTTATTCCGCAGATGCGCATACGTCCTCCTGGCCTAATGACCGGCGTTTGATTGTGCCGACGCGCCGCCCGGCTTCAGAAACCGGACGATCAAGCAGTCTTCGCTCGCCGACCCGGTGCAGCAGTGCCGGCGCTCGATCTCTGATAGGCTCTCATTGAAGAGAGCGATCACCGTCTCAGCACCGGCAGCATGCCCCCAGCGTTGACATATTTCATCACGCGCAGACCCGAAAATGAGAGTCTCATCTGGCGCAAGCATACTCACCAGGTTGCGGATAGCCGCATGCATCTCGACGACGTCCCTGAGGTAGTAAAGAACCTCAGCCACGACAATCAAATCGAATTGCTCAGTGGTCGAGAACCGCTGAATGTCGCAGGTCACCCAACTAATATGTGACCATTTCCCGGTCCGCAGTCGCGTTCGCTCGATTGCCTGCGGCATGACATCCACGACCGTAAGTCGCTCGCATAGCGGCGCCAGCATCTCCGTGAATGCACCGGCTGCACATCCTACTTCGAGCGCAGACGCCGCATCTCCGTCGCGGCGCGACATCCGGAGCATTTGCGCGTATCGCTGCTGCTCGAACGCACTAGTGTCGAGGCGCCACGGGTCGTCGACAGCCAACTCTCGCTCTAATAACTGATGGTTTTCGTCCTGAGTCATCAGCCGACCACTTATTTGTAGACAGTCGAACGATCGCGACCGGAAACACTCTCCGTCGCCGCCAGGCTCGATGGAGGCTGCGATAACGCCGCCTTACGAATAGGAGCAGGCGCCCCCCTACACCAGCAGGACTTCGTCCGGCATTCGGGTGCAGGATGACAGGCTGTTTCCCCTCTTCCGTCGGCATATCGGTGACTTTCCGAGATAGCCAATCGCTATTGCTCAATGTACAAAGCGCATAGGCCTTCAAAGGCAGTAAGAGACAGATATTGATCGGCGTGTGGAGCGAGAAGCCGATAAACCGCAGCTCGCGGGCACGAAGCGCTGCCACACAGCACCGGACCGTAGTCATTGCAGCAATCGTCAATCCCGTCCACCAGGGTATAGAGCCATCGATCAGGAGCTGTGCGAGCGCAGCAAGTGATGAAATGGCGAGGAGCAATGGGCCGAGATTTTGCCCGATAACGTCTAGCGTCAAATAACCATCGAGCTCTGGCAGCAGGCGCCAAGCAAGAAACGTATCTCGAAAGGTACTTCGCGCCCAGCGGAGTTGCTGTCGTAGATATGGCCGAAGACTGTGCGGGACGACTGTGGCTGCTATGGCGTCCGGAACGTATTCGGTTCGAAACCCCGCCTTGAGCATGAGTATCGTTAGGTGGCGGTCCTCGCCGAAATCGCTCGGCTTCCCACGAAAGAATTGGGCTTCATATTGATCAAGAAGCAAGGCGAGCGCGGAACGCCGATACATGGCACATGGGCCGCAGCAACACATGACGGCACCGAAGCGCGCCTGTGCCGCGCGCTCTTCGTTGCACGCGAGCCAATATTCCATGTCGATCAGCCTGGTCAGCCAGGTCTGGTTGCGATTGCTCGCGATCAGCTGACCCATGGCCGCACCGATTCCCGGGTCATGCATCTTCAATACAAGCTTCGTGACGACGTCGGCAGCAAGTATCGTATCGGAATCGACGTTGAGAACCAGATCACCGGATGAGCTGCGTATCGCTGCGATCTGCGCCTTGCGCTTTCCCACATTGTTCGCCAACAAGATAAAACTGAATCTCGGATCGCTCGCATATATCCGGTGTACAGGCGCGACAACGTCGCGGTTTGCCGATCCGTCATCGACCACATATACCTGCATCTTTCCGGCGTAGTCTTGACTGGCAATCGACTCCAGACATTCGGCGAGTGTGTTCGGATTCTCGTTGAAGCACGGCACGATCACGTCCACAGCAGGAACGACCACCTCGGCTTGTCCAAGGTTGTCCAGCGATGAGTTGATCGCCGGCTGAGCATAAAGCGCTTGCACGCTCTTATAGATCGTCGATAGGAGCGCATAAGATGAAACGGCGGCAGCACTGGTCGTCGCGAGCAGGTCCATGGGGTGTCGTTTTTTCAGTGGAGTTGAGGGAGTGGACGGATTACAAACCCGCGCCGTTGTAGTGCTGGAATGAGATATGCCAGCGCCGTCCTGGTCTGATCGCGCAGCGTAGAGCCACTGGGCAATCCCTCCTCATCGGGAGGATATCCGTCGTGCAGGAGCACAATTGCACCCGGGCGTACGTTCGCCAGTACGGAATTCACAATTGCATCAACCCCGGGGCGGGACCAATCTCTAGGGTCGACCGACCAGTGCAGAGCCGTGAGACCAGCGCTCGCCGCCACTGCGAGCACATCTCGCGTCCATATGCCGTAAGGCGCTCGCATATGCCTGGGCGAGGCCAGCGGGCACGCCAGACGGATGGCTTCGCTCGCCGTCAGCACCTCGTCGTGTAGCTCCGTAGGTCCGCATCTGGATAGATCAGGATGGGTCATCGTATGGTTCGCAACCTCATGCCCTTCCGCAATCATTCGTCGGATGAGTTCAGGATGCTCCGTCGCGTACGTCCCGATGACGAAGAATGTCGCGGGGACCCGATGTTGCGCCAGGACATCGAGCACCTCTGGCGTACAAAATGGATTTGGCCCATCGTCAAAGGTCAAATGGACAGCTCGACTTCCGCCCGCGTCAGCGTAGTCGCAGCGGACAGTAGATAGGGTGGAACGCTCTGTCACAACTCAGGCCCGTTACGATCGATGACAGTCCCGGCCGGCCATTCGCTTATCGAGCGTCCGACCGGAAACACCACGACGATCACGTCTTCGATGCGCGTCGGCGATAAATTTGGATAGACATCCGGCAAGGTGGAGCGGACGCGAATGCCACGCATCAGGGTGGCGAGCCCCTGCCTTTCGACCAGTCGGGTCAAATGTTTTTCGAGGGCCGAGCGAACCGCGCCAAATCCGAATGGAACGCCGAGCTCCTGGAGTGCGGGATACATCACGCGCATTGCGTGGCCTATCCCGTGCCCCTCGAGATCGGGGCGCACCGCATACAACCCCAGTTCGGCCACAGGGAGATCGACTTCACCAACTTTGATGAAGCGGCGCAGTAGCCCGATGTGAGCCGCTACCCCGCGCGCGTCGTAACCAATTACGCGGAGCTCGGGTCTTGCTCCAGCCCAACTTCGGCTCCGCTCAAACGGCTGCGCATTGAACGCACCCGTCGGTCCGTAACTCTTGCGGAAGAACTCCGCGAGCTCGGCATGATCGGCGAGCTGCAGTTCACTTTCCCAACGAAGGCTCCACTGCACTTGAGCGCGCCCAGAAGATCCTTCCGCAGTCGGGGAGACGGCAATGTTCATGGCGAGCTTCCTTGCGCCGGTGGAATGAAGAGCGGGGATGGTCACGTCAATTCGCTATTCGCCGAACCGCCGATGAATGCTGAGATGCGCCGCCATGCTCTGTCGGAGCTCGGCACTGCTCGCCTACTCCGCGCCGCTGGCCTTTGCGCGACGGAGCGATCGCTTGATTGCACCCTCGTGCGGTTGATGCCGCGCTCACGATAACTCGGAAGCTGCCGACGAGGCGGTTGGGCTAGCCAGAACCTGTCTGCACCAGCGAGCTTTTGTGCCTGCAGTCGCATCGCCCTCCGGCGCTTTGACGTCTGAGGGCCGGCCATCGGCGCGCAAGCCTCATCGATGGCGCATCGGAGCGGCATCAGATCACACTGGCTTTTATACATCTTCGACACGCCCCACATGCACTGGACAGGCGAGCCATTTGGAACGGCGCCTGGAATTCTTGGCATCCGCAACCTGCGTCTGCCTCTATTCTTCGACACTAGAATGAGGCTGAACGCGCCCTCAATTGTACGCGGGTAAACCTGAAATATGGAAACGGATGATATCCGCATACCAACGTTTATCGGGACGCGCTTGGCGTTCGAACGGCCACGCTTAAGGAGAAACAACAACGCGCGCCCATGGTGCGCTCCCACGTCTGGGAGCTCTTCTCTTAGCTCACGTGAACGACCGGAAACCATCGTGGCGCGTCTAATTGCTTTTTCCAAACTTCAGTTTGCTATCCAACCTCCCCCAGTTTGGTAAAATCGATTGTTTCGATAGAACACATCCACACGATGGATAGACTCATCACATGCGGTTCAAGGGACTTGATCTAAATCTTCTCGTTGCGCTCGACGCCGTGATGACGGCGCGCAACCTCACAGCGGCGGCTCGCAAAATCAATCTGAGCCAGCCTGCTATGAGCGCTGCGATCGCACGGCTGCGCACCTATTTCCGCGATGAACTCTTTACTATGAGAGGTCGCGAACTCGTCCCGACACCTGGCGCGGAAGCGCTTGCAGGTCCGGTTCGCGAGGCCCTGCTGCACATCCAACTCTCAATCATATCGCGGGACGCGCTCGACCCTGCTCAATCGAGCCGACGCTTCAGGGTCATTCTCTCAGATTTCATGACGATCGTTTTTTTCCGCAGAATTGTGGACCGCATGGCGCAAGAAGCCCCCGCGGTGCGCTTCGAACTGCTGCCATTTTCTGATGAACCGGATGAGCTGCTGCGGCGGGGCGAGGTCGACTTTCTCATTCTGCCGGAACTTTTCATGTCGAGCGCGCACCCTAAGGCGACGCTGTTCGACGAGAGCCTCGTATGCGTCGGATGCCGCGCGAACAAGCAGCTATCCCGGCAGCTTACGTTCGAACAATACATCTCGATGGGGCACGTTACTGCCAAGTTCGGACGCGCACTGAGACCGAACCTCGAAGAATGGTTTTTGCTTGAGCACGGCCTGAGGAGACGAATTGAGGTCGTCGTGCAGGGCTTTAGCCTGATTCCGCCCCTGTTGCTAGACACGAGCCGTATCGGCACGATGCCCTTACGACTGGCCAGGCACTTCGAAAAGCGGATGCCGTTGCGGATCATCCAACCGCCCCTCCCCCTGCCCACATTCACAGAGGCCCTGCAGTGGCCCTCATTCCACAATACCGACCCCGCGAGCATCTGGATGCGTCGGATATTGCTCGAGGAAGCATCCAACATGGCATCTGGGGACCAGGAGCCTCCAACTCGCAGGCGCTGTTAGGCTTACCTTAAGCTGCGCTCTGAACATCCCCGGCACACTGTAGAACCTTCGACGTGCCCCGTTTTCTTTCGTCTCTCCAGGGTATGGAGGTGAGAAGGAGCCACAGACGCGCAATGCGACGATCGGTCGCGAAGCCTTTTCCAGTTGTGCGCGTGGTGACCTCGAAGGTGCGGTTTGATGCGCTCACGACGCATTCAGGCTACGTCCGGCAACCATCGCAGAAGAATATGCCTGCCGTGCAAATGTTTGGCTCTATCACTAAAATGTCTTGAACCGCACATTGCGTCAGGTTGTAGGTTGCTCTCGTGACAAGCGCTGCACGACCCAGCTGTCGACACCGCGCTTTGGCACGCTGACGAACACTGGGCTGATCTGCCATCAGCGGACTGAACGACCCTGCTGCGTGGCCGGCCGGAACCGGCAAGACCAATTAGCTTGGAGCTCCCGACGCTTTCCCGCCGCTGCCGATCGGCTTTCCGCCTGCTCTCCATTGTTGCGGTCATCTCGCAAGCTTCCTTTCCCGGGCGCAGGAATGAGCCGATGTCCATTGGGGCGGGCCAAGACGATTGCTCCAGGCGCTGGCGCCACCGCACGCTATTGCGCAGCAACGACGTTTGTGCCGGATAGGAAGAGATGCGTTTCAAAGGTCTGGATCTAAATCTTCTGGTCGCGCTGGATGCTCTAATAACTGAGCGCAACCTCTCGTCAGCCGCACGCAAGATCAATCTTAGTCAGCCGGCAATGAGCGCAGCCGTTGCCCGGCTGCGCAAGCATTTCCGTGATGAACTGTTTGGAATGAGGGGGCGCGAACTTGTCTTGAGCTCACGCGCGGAAGGGCTCGCGGCTCCTGTGCGCGAGGCTCTGATGCACATTGAACTCTCGATTATGGCCCGACATCCGTTCGACCCAGCTCGATTGAACCGCCGATTCAGGATCGTCCTTTCTGACTTCGTAACAGTTGTGCTCTTCCGAAATGTCGTAGCACGCGTCACGCGAGAAGCCCCCGCCGTCAGCTTCGAATTGGCTGCGCCGACCGATGAACACGAGCTGCTCCTCCGCCGCGGTGAAGTCGATTTTGTTATCCGGCCAGATTTTTTCATGTCCAGCACGCACCCCAGAGCGGCCCTATTCGAGGAGCGACTCGTCTGCGTAGGCTGCTGCACCAATAGGGAATTACAACCCCGGCTTACATTCGATCGATATATGTCGATGGGTCACGTTGCAGTTAAGCACGGAGGTGCGCCCCGGACGCCAGTTGAGCATTCCTTTTTGACTGATCTCGGACCCACGCGGCGCATCGACATCCTCGTGCAGAGCTTCAGCATGATCCCGCCTCTCATAGTTGGGACGAACCGCATAGGCACGATGCCATTAGGGCTCGTGAGGCATTTCCAAAGAACGATGCCCCTTCGGATCGTTGAGCTTCCGCATCCATTCCCCGCCTTCACCGAGGCGGTCCAATGGCCCTCACTTCACAACAGCGACCCGGGAAGTCTGTGGATGAGGGACATTTTGTTTCAGGAGGCCACCCGCATGGCAACTACACAAGAGCTCCGTGTGACCAGCAGCCCGGAAGACGCGGAGCCCCCGGGACATTTCGTGCGATCCGTCTCACCGTTGCCGTAAGCACATTCGCGAAGTCTACGAACCTCACATTCCAACACTTGTCTCAACACACAATTCCTGCTCGCCTGGCTTGCTCTTATTGCCGGGGGAAAGGATCCTTGCGGCAGGCAAGAGGCGCTTTCGCTCTTCGCACCTCCGCCTCGGGGGCGAGAAACGGCAGACTGCCGACTTGATGCTTTTAGGGACGGGAACGGAACGGGGCCGGCGAGCGACGGAGCAATGCCTTCGCACTGAAGCTAGGCGTTTACGTTGCAACGGCCGCGGCAGGGCGCAGCTCTCTCAAGAAGGTAGGCCAGGCACGGAGCTCTTGCCGTCAACTCCCTGGGTCGGTAGTTGCTCCCGATGAACGGAGATGATCAGCTTATTCGGATTCCTACCACCGTTCATTGTGAGCATAGAGATCGTCGGACTTGCCGTGCCGTCGAAGCTGCATCGCGAACGCGTGTGGCCTGAACGCATCACACAGCAGCACATCACATCCTCATCGCTTTGCGCCGCAGGTATGACTTCTTTTGGCCCTACCGCAGCCAAACGTCTTGACGACGTGCGCTGCGCTTGACTCAATTTCAAACAAGGAGCTGAACGTTGAAGCTTTGCAGCGGGGTGTTCGATCCAGAAGAGCTATCTGCCCTCGGACGGCTTTATGACGGCGCCGTCGACGCGCTACCTCCGTCGATGCGGAGTCCAGAAAACTGCGCAGCAATCGCCAAACTTATCCTGGAGCGTACGGCGGCTGGCGAGGCTGAACTGGCACGCCTGGCGAACTTGTTGATCACCCTTTCTCCTGAGGGTTGATCAGCCGCCATTCTAAGGATAGTCACCACTCGCGCGCATGAATTAAAGGCGATTCAACTGGAGCTTAGAAATCCGCTTGAATCATACGTGACGTCAGGTTGTAGGCTTTGAAATTGAACAACATGAACAGAGCTACACCAAGACGGCGTCGATGGCGCATTGGCGAACTTGCAGAGGCGACCGGAGTAACGGTGCGCACGCTGCACCATTATGAGCACACTGGACTGCTAGCAGCGACAGAGCGCACTGAGGGCGGTCACCGGATGTATGACCGCGAAAGCGGGCAACGGGTTCATCAGATTCGCGCGCTGCGTGAGCTTGGCTTCTCGCTCGTGGAGATCCGTAAAGCTATGGAGGGGACGACCTCACTCACGGACTTGCTGCGCAAGCATCTAGAGCGCATAGAAGTCCAAGTCGCGCGCACAACTCTGTTGCGCGACCGTTTGCGCAACATGACCATCGACAGCGAGGCGCAGGTAAGTGTGGATGAGCTGCCTGCCACCCTGAACGCCATGTCGCGCGCCGAGACGCGGAGTCAGACGTCCCGGTGCACCTGCAATTTAGCTGCGGAGCGAGAGGACCGCTGGCGGCGAATCCGTGATGATCTTCGCGACTGCATGGATGGGGGCGAGCACCCTTGCGGAGAGCGCGCAAAGGCTGTCGCGGTTGCAGCACGCTTGCTGATCAGCGAAATCGCCGGCGACGATTCACGTGTTTCGATGATCCTGAAGGTACTTGCACGATTAAGCGCGCCCCGCAGTCTGGCTGGTTGGGATCCCTGTCTAATGCAATATCTCGATCTTGCCCTTGGCGGATTGGAGGATCAGCCTTACTGACGCATTCATGGCGGGTTCCACACGCCGGTTAGGGCAAGCTAAGAAACGCTAGGTGAACCGGCCGCTCTCCGACGCGGCTTGGAGTTTTACGGAATCAAACGGAAGGATTGTCACCGCCGGTCGATCCGCGTCCCTGACGCCTCCATCGCTCTTCCCAAAAGGGCTTGATCCGCACGTAACGTCAAGTTGTAGATCTTACCGTAGTTGGCGGCTCGCCCGGCCAACGCAGGTTTGCCCAGCAAGCAACGCCTGTCTACAGGCGTGGTTGACTACAACCAGTTGCGGTTCACTTCAGGTGAGCATTGGAAGCTCTACAATGGTAAATAAGCGGCATGCCTCTCTTGCGCCTGCGGCGCTTCTCTTCTGCGCTCTCGTCGCTCCGTCTGCGCGCGGCTCTGAAATAAAGATCGCCGTGGCTGGCCCAATGACCGGAAGCAGCGCTGCATTCGGCGCGCAAATGCGCGATGGTGCGGCTGCGGCGGTCGAGGTCCTGAACGCCTCAGGCCAGCTTCCCGATAATGCCAAAACTATATTGAGCGTCGCTGACGACGCCTGCGACCCTAGGCAAGCTGTCGCAGTCGCGAATAAGCTCACGACAGAGCGGATCCTGTTGGTGGTTGGCCATTTTTGTTCCTCTTCGTCGATCCCGGCCTCCGACATCTACGCGAAGCTGGCATCGTCCAGGTGTTACCAGGCTCGTCAACTCCTCAACTAACAGAGCACGGCCTTGAGACTGTCTTTCGGATCTGCGGCCCGACGACCAACAGGGAGCCGTTGCCGCCGAGTACATTCACACGAATTATCGCCTCGAGAAAATCGCGGTGCTGGACGACAAGAGGACTGCTGGCAGGGGGATTGTCGACGTGGTTGAAGCCCGGCTTCATCGATTGGGACGGCAGGTGAGCCGGCAAAGCTATGTTGCCGGTGAAAGGGGCTTCAGAGCCTTGCTCTCAAGAATGGAGAAGGACCGGCTGCGCGTCGCCTATATCGGCGGCTACCACACCGAAGTCGGATTGTTGGTACGCCAGGCAGCAGAAGCAAAAGCAGACCTCACGGTCATGGCGAACGATCCGCTGATGACCTCCGAATTCTGGGCCATTACCGGCAGCGCTGGGAATGGCACATTGTTTACCTTCATGCCCAACCCCGCTGGGAACGCCAATGCTGCCAGTGCGGTCGCCGGACTCAAAGCTTCCGGGCTGCCCGGTGAAGGCTACACGCTATACGCTTGTGCCGCTGTGCAAGCCTGGGCAGAGGCGGTGAACCGGAGCGGCTCCTTCAATGCTGACCGGGTCGCCAGCGCGCTTCGTTCCCGACCGATCGACCGGTTCGACAAAAGGAGGGACAACTCGGCTTCTGGATTTTTGGTTTATCGCTGGCGCGACGGTCATGTCGAGCGTGTCAAGAAGTACTGATTTTCATGCAACGCAGCATTCCCCACGCGAAGTATCTCGAATGATGAGACGCCCTCAGAACGTTGTCGCAGCAATGCTCGCTAGCGCTTTTATATTCGCTGCTTTTGCAGCGTTTTTCGCGCTCGCTGCGGCGCTCGCAGAGCTACCGAGCGCCGCCCTGCCGAAGGTGCTACGCCCGATGATAGACAAATAGCAGCCCCCTTGTCTGATCCCGTCTGCAGCACTGGCCTCGGAGGCGGCCATTTACCGTTCTGCTAGGTTTGAAGGCATGCCCCTTATGCAGCCAGTGATCGAAGGTTGAGGACTAGGAAAGCGAAGCTAACGATTCTTTATGGACAAGCACGGATTTTGTTGGAGGCGTTCGCCTTCTGTCAGATTCGTGCCCGACCAGCATCTACGCATTCTCTAGCCTGGATTATATCGCGCAATCTCAGATCCACGAATGGAAGAGACAGCGGGACGGCACGAAGCAATCAGGCCCACTACCTAGACTATAGCCGAGTATACGGGTAGCGAGAGCTGGTGGATAGCCGGCGCCGGGATGCATGTCTCTCTTGGCCGCGGGGGCACCAAGGTTTTGGCGTCCAAGTCAACGCTACTCGTTCCGCTACTTCGTGCGCTCTCAAGCATGGCGGGTCATCAGCGGCTCAGCCGCCTGCCCGGGCATTCCCTATGCTTCCTAGCCCGGATAGCAGGAGAACCAATCAACCGGCTCCGATGAAGGCGGTGAGATTGCTCGCCTGCGCTATCAACGAACTGGATGCATCCCATCAACACTTTCTATTTTACTAATTGAAGCCAAACACCGCATAAGTCGATCGCCGGCTTACGGAAGGCAGTGTTCACGAATGTCGCGTGATAATGGATCACTTGGTCGCAGAGCAAATCACGTGCTTCTTGGCTGCTTCGAGCAATGTTTGACGGCAAGACACGTGGGGGCACGAATGCAGTGCGGTGACCAGTCGCAGTTGGCGCGCAATCTACACGACGTTGCCTGCCCCTTTGGGCATGATACTTGATTGCTCTAAGAAGACAGCTATCACGCACACTCGGCGATGGTAAATGCCTCCGCAGCGTAGAACTCGGGCAGGTGAGTTGGCCTTCGCAGGGGTGCGGGCTGGACCTTTCGCTCTGACCAGGCGGGTCGCCTCAACAGTCCGGCGCTGTTGCCGCGGCTCCAAGCAGAGCAGTACAATCAGCTGTGTGGCCCCGAACAGAGTCACCGCTGTTGCCGAACGCACTGGGCGGCTCGAGAATCCATTCAAATCCCGCGCCATCGGCAACGCTTTTCGTTTTTCCCTAGACGCTCATTGCACTTTTGCAATCCTTTCGCGGCACATATGTGCCCCCTCTTCCAGGGGACCGGAAGCGCCTCCTGTGCAGCAGTCATTTGTCCAGCGAAGCGTCCGCCGTTGGCGAACGGGAAACGATACCTCTACTCCGCCTGTCTTGCATTTCACCACTTTGGAGAAATACCGTGGAACTTGACCCTTCCAATTCACGCATACAAAACCTCGAGGATCGCGTCGACCTGCAACTCGACATCGTGGCTGGGCTCATGCGCGAAGAAGGCAACGAGCTGGAAGCGATCCGATTACTTAATGCCCTCATAGGCCAAATGATCACCGCGGAACTGGAGCTCGGCCAGCTTGGCGATACAAGAACCGGCCACGGACGAATGCGATTGTCGCAAGACCGTGGCGTTTACCACCCCGAGGACCTTCAGATTCTGGGACGCCTTTTTGATCAGACTGTGGCGGCATTACCGGCCGCGCTGCGGACTTCCGCCAATCGATTGACGATCGCCAAGCTCATTCTTTCACGTGCGGCAGCGGACTGAGATTTCATTTGCGCTTTTTGGAGATTGATGGCGTTGAGCGGACGTTTATGGCTGGGCTGACAGTTACACTTAGGCCGCACACACCAGGGATCGACATTTGCTGTTTATGGGCTCACCGTCCGTAAGCGCGCCGCTTTCGCCACCACTTTCGAAATCAGGCTTGCTCTATCTCACGCCGCCGGCGACGCATTCGATCTAGCTGGGCCTTGCTGTCCCTCGACGCCTTTCACGAGCTGCAAGTATCCAAAGCTCGGAAGCGCGCCGCCGATCCCACGCTGCGCCGGCTTTCCTACGCAACTCCGTATTGAACCCACACCGACGGCGCCCGGCCCTTCTTTGCCAAACGACTAAGAATCCGCCGTGGGGAAAGTGCAATTGCCCTTGCATCTCGTTCCCTCTCTTAGGCGCCTGACCGGTAACAAACACCACGGCCGGAGCAGAAAGCCACGCGCAGGTGAATATCACACGGCAATAGGCGTCGAGACTTGTCGCAAAGCAGACAAGTCTCATCCGGAACAGGCTACATCACCCCAAATCCGACGTCACAAGCGCCATTGCGGTTTGAACGCTTCTTGAGAGTGGGAAAAGAGTAGGCGGCCTTTTTCATCATGCTGGGCTTTAACCGCAACCCGTGGGGGCCGATCTTCCGAATGAAGGAAAAGCCACAATTTGGTGACCGACCAAGAGGCCCACGACGGCAATGAAGGGCACGACAACTCGTACTCGCTTCACTCTTTTCAGAATTTCTTCGAATTGCGCGGGCATTACGGCGTTCGGTCATCGCAGCTTCAACAAGCATCTATATCCTCTCCTGAAGTCCCGGGAGTAGCGTGGAAGAGGTTGAAGAGCAGATGTCTTTCGTGCTGAGACACGCAACACAATCCGGTTGCTTTTGAGAAGGTACTTCCTTGTATCAGGATGTCGAGGAGCGTTAGAGATGGATCAGATCTTTTCCGAGCAGGTGCAGGTGCCAGATGCCGTTGTGAGCGTCGCATTTGACAAGGCTTGGAGCTTTGTCGAGAAGGATCCGCTGCTGGCACATAATCTGAAGGCCGTCCTTCATAGCCGATTGCGCACTTACCTCGAGTGCTCGATAAGAAACGGCGAACGGAATGCTTTGAATCTGGCCAACGAGGCGATACGCAACTTGCGGGCTGAACTGGCACCGTCGACCGGGCAATGACTCGCTTGTGCCTATT
Source organism: Bradyrhizobium ottawaense (assembly GCF_002278135.3). Classification (NCBI taxonomy): domain Bacteria; kingdom Pseudomonadati; phylum Pseudomonadota; class Alphaproteobacteria; order Hyphomicrobiales; family Nitrobacteraceae; genus Bradyrhizobium; species Bradyrhizobium ottawaense. The sequence continues at coordinate 7,080,173 of NZ_CP029425.2, forward strand.
GCGGCGAGAGCATCCGGCGCCGTTAAGGCATTTAGGGCGCCTCATACGGTGGAAAATTCGGGCCAGTGCGTGGTCGAGCAGACTTTTCTCTAATCATGTGCGGCCCCGCTGAAACGAGAGCGCTCGAGAAAGCTGTTGCCTCTGCAGCTCCTCTGGCGGCCGAGACCAGGAAGCTGAACACCAGGCCCAGACGGCGGCGAGACGGGGCGGCCGCGCTGGTATTCGCTCGCGCCAGGAAACCGACCACGGTGACCTTGAGCTCGGCACGATCTTGCGCAACTTCAAGCAAGAGCACTGTCTAGCACGCAGTGGGCTTCCCGACCCATCAATCAAGGTCGAAGTTGACGGACCATCGAGCTAGACTTGTGGTCGTTCCAGAGCCAAAGCGATCGAGCCTGCAATCGATCGGCATCGCGTTGCTCGCGATTGCAAGCGATAGCACGTCCGTGTTGCCGGAAGAATGACCTTAAGCGCCTGAGGCGTGCCATCGATCCAGTACTGTAAGTGCGGCTGGGCGTTGCCGCAGCTTAGCGACGGAAGGAGCCGAACACCTTTTGGCTTTGCTCCGCGTCGCAGGTGATCATGAACGATCATTTTCAAAGAGGATGATCCGCGCGAGGCGACCACTGCCGAGCCACAGCGTCTCGGTAGAAGCAAAGCAGCGGAAACCGCGAGCTCCGCAATCTGACGCCGCGGGCGATTGGGCACGTTTCTTTCCAAGACATGTTGTGCGCCAGTTACAGCAATTCGCGTTCATGTTGTTAAACGGCACGGTGCCTGGGGCACCTAAAGGAAACAACACGCGAATGAAAAAGATTCTTATTCTGACTGCATGCATCGGCGCACTCTGTGCGGCCGCCCCCTCATTCGGCACGGATCTGGCCGGGCAGCCCGTCAAGGTCAAGGCGGCACCGCTGCCGGTCGCGGCCCCGATTATCGATTGGTCCGGCTACTATATGGGCGCAAACGGTGGCTGGGGAACGAGCCACAATTGCTGGGATTTCAATGGCATCACTTCCGAGGGCTGCCATAATTCGACTGGCGGTACCGTTGGCGGCCAGATCGGCTATCGTTGGCAAATCTTCAACATGGTGTACGGCCTCGAAGGCCAGGGCAACTGGGCCGACTTCCGCGGCTCCAATGTCAGCACCGCCTTCCCGACAGACACCGTTGGCACCACGACAGATGCATTCGGCCTACTCACGGGCCATATCGGATACGCGTTCAATGCTGTGCTCCTTTATGGCAAGGGCGGTGCTGCGGTGACCAGCAACACCTATTACGTCAACTCGGTGGCAACCGGCACCGAGCTTGGCAAAAACAATGATGTGCGTTGGGGTGGCGTGCTGGGCGCCGGTGCCGAAGTCAGCCTCACGCCGAACTGGTCAGCGGGCGTCGAGTATAACCACTTGTTCATGCAGCGCAGCAACATAAGCTTCCCAGCGGCCCTTGGCGCGGATCGCGCGCACCAGGACGTCGATCTCATCACGGCACGGCTCAACTACAAGTTTGGCTGGCCGTTCGCCAGATAAAGATCTCCACGCGTTTGGATGAATCGGGACCCCGGCCCGCGGTCGGGGTTCTTTCCTCAGCTGTTCCTCTCCCTAGACCCCTGTCCGACGTCCCGAGCAAGCGGTGCGGGCTCATCTGAGCAAAGAATCACCCGCTGGTGGAGAGAGCCATGCTCCGACCAGTGAGCATTAGATCGGCCGATTCCACATCTTACCGACCTTACGAAGCCCCAGAACCTCACCCAGCGCGAGATGCAGACTTGCCCAAAGGAGGGTTATATCTGCGAGTTCACCGAAAGCACCGTGCTCAACTTGCCAGAAGCTGGAAGCCAAAGATGTGACAGTTGGCGGTCGTTCCTCAATTGAATTCAAAGAACATCGAGGCGAATAGCTATCGCGACTGCTTGAATCCGGCTGGTCGCACCCAGCTTTCCCATCGTATTCTTGACATGAAAATTGACTGCATTCTCGCTGATTTCCAGGATCATCCCAATTTCCCATAACGATTTTCCTTCTCTGACGCCATTGGCCGCATTCGTTGCTCTGCCGGCGACTGCGCCAGGATGATCGCATCGTCAAACAACCGAATAGCGTCATCATCCTTGCTCCGAGGCGATCGACAAAGTGCTCGCTGATGGCGAGCTGGCGAACTCGGAGATCATCGCCTGTCGTCCGTGCGGATCGACTCCATGCGAACACAAGGATGCTCCATCTTACTCATGCCGGCAGTGATAGAAGGGCCGAGGGCCCCGGGACTGTGCTGGCGACAAGAACCGAGCGCACGCACGGCTAGATGCTTGGGTCGGTTTAGCTTGCATGGCGAGAAAACGCAGTCGCGTCCGAACGGTGCTTCGCTTTGTCTCTCGGGCGAGCACGAGGAGATCTTGGGCTCTGAACTACACGTAAGGTAGAGCACGCACCTTTCAGTGCGAGACTCGATCTGCGTCTTGTCAGTACCAATTCCCTGCTTTGAGATGAAGACAACAGAAGTGTCATCTTTTTTCCCAATCTTGCGAATCATCCATCGCTAACCTGTCGCTGATTCTCGGCGTGTGACAGCGTCGGTGACGCGATCGATGAGCTGAACGGAAGATCCGATGCAGACGCCATACTCCCCGCATCGTTGTCCGGCATTTCATCGGGCCCGTCCGGCAGGCCCGGTACAAACGAACCGAACGGACAGAAATGGGCCACGTCAAAAACGCAACAAGCGATAGGCGCAGTCGCGAAACCTGTTTGATGCGGAAGACACTTTGCATGCGCATTCCAGAAGGAGAGGCCCCCGGATCGGATTAGCAAGTGCCATACCAACTGTTGATTTCGCCAAAATCAATCGTCGCAAAAGGACTTCGAATGCGGACGGTTGGTTGCGAGGTAGGTGCCTCGAAGCATTCATGACATGGGGAGGGAAGGCGACAGTACCATTGCGAGCTGCGGCACGGGGTAAGCTACAGCAACAAATGCAGCTCACCTCGGCAGCTCACCTCGGCCGCCCCCTCGAGTGCCGTCCTCTCAGGGCCTCAAACGCCCCCTATTGGGGCCCAGTCAACTACCAACCTCGGCAATTGATGGGAGGGTCCACACATGGCACTCGCTAAGGAACTTGAACTGACTACACCTCCGGCCGCACGATTCCGGCGAACCGCTTAGATCCGCCCCGAGCGGAAATACAATTAGGCCGCACCAGATGCACGAATCATGATGGGCTTGCTAATAAAACGGGCGAAGATCGTCGCCAAGATATGTGAAGCATGACTTCCCTGCTCTTCGCGATCATCTCCCTGCTATATGCGAGCGTTGGCCAGGCTGGCGGGACTGCATTCCTCTCGCTAATGGCTTTTTTTGGTATGTCATCGACAGAGACGCGCCCCACGGCGCTTGGTCTCAACATTGTCGTCGCGGCTTATTCTACTTGGCTGTTCAACCGCAACAAGGTCGTTGACTGGACAATCCTGCGCCCTCTTCTCTTTTCGTCAATGCCAGCGTCGCTTGCCGGTGGCTTGATTGTGCTCGAGGAGCACATGTACAAAACACTAACCGGACTCGTTCTTCTTCTGGCGAGCGCAGTGATGATCATGCAGCGGGGACGAGCTGTCGATCGCGTCGGCGAAATTCCGCTCCGGGAAAGCGTGAGCATTGGCGCGGTCCTTGGCCTCGTTTCTGGCCTGACTGGGGTGGGCGGCGGTGTGTTCCTCGCCCCGACGCTCATCGCACTGAATTGGGCATCACCGAGGCAGACCGTCGCGCTATCACCCCCTTTTATCCTGGCCAATTCCACAGTCGGCTTCGTCGGAGCTCTTTTCACCGGGCAATTTCCCTCTCCGGATTTGGCTCTATACGCTATCTTCACGCTGGCGGGGGCGGTCGCTGGAGCAGTAATCGGCCTGAAATGGTTGAGCCAGACAGCCATCAGATTCATACTGGCGGCCGTTCTGCTCGTTGCCGGCATTCAATTGGTTCGCGCTTAAAGTGGAAACGCGCATCTTTCATGCGGGCGATCCCAGCGCGGTCAGATCGAAGTACAAGGTTTCTGCGAGCCGCGGCTCAAGCCTGGTCCGAGCGCCTTGCCCAACACTGAAAGCCGCCAACACGATCGCGAAAAGCCGTAGGGTCGAGCGAGGGTGAGGCGGATCCGAGCGCGCTCCGCATCGTCCTGAGGCGGACGGTCAGTACTAGATCGCATCCGATTCGCGCTTCCAATCGACCTGCAGGATCAACGTCGGGCAGGCCGGGCGAGCAAACGAGGCGTACGCCGATCTCGGCTATGGCCTGGCGCGACGCTTCAATCAAGCGTGCCGGACGAAGAGCACCTGATCGATGGCGATCCGGCAAGCTCTCACTACCCTGAGGACCGCGCCAGGGTGCGCATTCGACTTGGTTAGGAGCGATAGGGCGATGAACTCTCAATATAGTATTTCTGCAAGGCCGCGCAATCTCCTTTCTCGCGCGCGTGTGGGCTGCGTCCTCATGGAGAATATTACGAAGATGATGTCCACGCTCGATTGGTTTTCGAAACAGACACTTTATCGATCCAGTGTGAATGGACTGGAACGCCAGGATGCGAATCCCATTTTCTGTAATCATGAGGCACAACCTTACACCCCGGCTCCTGCATACATGGCCTCCAGCTCGCAGCGTAGGAATGTTTTGTGACGGGATGATCGACGCCTCACCAGGCGACTTATGTGGAACCGAATCTGGAGGTCCATCGCATTGATGCGACGCCAATGAAGACTCGCTGCATAGATATGCGATCTGGCCGATCAACAGCTGCAACGGCGTTATCAGAAACAAAACGCCTCAACCGATGAAGCAGAATAGAAAGTACAGAAAATCGTTCCGAGCTCGCGTTTGCCATCAGCACGACGTCCAACTCGTTGTGAGTTAGTGACATGTATTTGGATCTGAACGAGACGCCGGCGAACCAAGGCGTCCCGACGCACTTTGCCGGGGGCGTGAAGTGCGCCGGGGCCACCCCAACATCATCAGTACATCCGTGATGATGCTTGCGGCAATGAGACAAGCAGCGTGGCGGAATTGAGGCTCATTGATTTTATGCTGGAAACCAAAAAAGTTTTTCGTGAGCTGCTACAAAAGACTTGAATCGCACGCAGCGTCACGTGCTGCAATCGCACATCGCACATCGCGCTCTGCTCTAGCAAGTCACTTATCTCCGTGACGCTCCGGCCTTGAACGGGAGGCATCCGTCGATTGCGGAGCAACCACGTCGGCCTTTCCTCGGAAGTCCAGCAACAAGCTCAGCTGCCCTGCTGAGGTTTTAAGATCCCTGTTTCCGTCGCAAAAAGGCAGCACGCCAGGGGGAATGCGGAAACGACGCTGCCCGATGAGCGATTGATACTGCGCACGGCTAGTCGCGGTACACCGCGCTAATTCGAGCGTCCTCGTAGAAATTCATATGCCACCATAAACGTCCGAATAATTGCGGACGAGCGGCGCTCACTTCCAGGCATGAACCCCAACGCTGCGTTTGGCCGTGACGTCGAGAGCAGGCCAGATCTCAGGAACCGTTAGACGCGTTTGACATAACGCAAAGACATAACAGTGGGCATCGGTCAGCTTTATGCCGCTCGACCATGAGAAAGTTAGGCTTTGCAGACGTCTCTCCTGAACAAGTATTGCGACGCTCGCCTGCCTTGGTACACCATATACCCGACCGTGCCGGATTTCTCCGCGACCGTCGGTGCCAAGACTTGTGAGACATGGTTGAGGCGGCTGCCGCCCGACGATCCCGTGTCGCTATACATCCACGTTCCGTTCTGTCGTGCTATCTGTTGGTATTGCGGCTTCCCTACAAGCCTCACTCGCAGCGAGCGACCGATCCGCAAGTACTTGGCGACGCTGCATGCCGAGATACGTTTGGTCGCAGAGCAAGCGCCTCGCGCGCTGCCGGTAAGCGACGTGCATTTCGGCGGCGGGACGCCGACTACTATTGCACCGGCCGATTTTCTCGCCTTGATGGCACTCCTGCGACGCTGCTTCGCGTTCAGCAAATCAGCTACCATCGCCATAGAAATCGACCCACGTGCGTTCACGGCCGAGATGGTTGAAACATTACAAGTGGCCGGCGTCAATCGCGCGAGCATCGGCGTGCAAAGCTTCGACGGGGTGGTTCAGAGGTCGGTCAACCGCGTCCAGAGCGAGGTGCAGACGGCGTCTGTCGTCGAAAGCCTTCGCCAGCATGGGATAAGCCGCATCAATTTCGACCTCCTCTTCGGACTGCCGCATCAGACGGTGCGATCTTGCGTGGACTCTACACGGACGGCTCTGGCCATGCGGCCAGACCGGCTTGCAGTTTTCGGCTATGCTCACGTCCCCTCCTATATGAAACGTCAGCGCCAGATCGATGAGACGGCGCTGCCGGATAATCTCGCCCGCGCCGAGCAAGCCGCGGCTATCGCAGATACGCTGGTCTCGGCTGGCTACCGCCAGATCGGGCTCGACCATTTCGCCCTGCCCAACGACGAGCTCGCGCTGGCGCAGAAAGCCGGTCAGCTTCGCCGCAACTCCCTGGGCTATTCGGCTGATACCTGCAAAACCGTGATCGGCTTAGGTCCGTCAGCCATCGGCCGTCTGCGTGAGGGTTACGTTCAGAACGAGAGCGCAACCGCTTCCTATCACCAACACATTCAGGCTGGTCGTCCGGCAACCTCAAAAGGCTACTGCCTCTCCCCCGAAGATCGCCTCCGCGCCGCAATTATCGAGCGTCTGATGTGCGATTTGCAGGCCGACGTACCAGCGATCTGTGCTGCTCACGGATTTGATCCAATTCCTCTTCTCAATTCGGCCGACCGGCTGGGAATGCTCGCCGAAGACGGGATAGTGGACATTGAAGAGGGATTCATTCGGGTCAAGCAGGAACACCGGTTTCTCGTTCGTGCTGTTGCTGCCGCATTCGACACCTATCTCGACCGTATCCCTATTAACTAAGCCGCGCATGTGAGCAGATCTCAAACATTTAAGCTCTTCGCGACGGAATGATCTGAAGAGGCACCTCCGGCAGACAGGCCAGATTTCGAGGATGCAGCGGCGGTGTCATGACAACGATCTTTCAGATATGGCCTCAAACCGGGAGGGCTGACTAAAGGGAAGCTGATTTGAAGGAGAAGCGCAGCGGATTCCGCCGTTCAGGGCCACGGCTCGATCATGCCGAAAGGGCTCTGCCCCACCTCCCCTTGACTGCTCTTGATGATGGTGACGGCCTCAGCGACGTGCCGCTGGAGACGCCGGCGCCCGCACCAGCTTCGGGAAATTTACGGCTGGAGGCAGCTTTGCGAAGCTACGGTCCACCTCCTCGAGCACAGTTGGACACTCGACGACGCCTGCAGCGTCCCAGACTCAAGGCTCGGCTGTCTTCGGTCCGGCGATCACTGGCGCGCCTCCGACGGAAACAGGTCCCTGTGGTTTGGACCGCCCGAAGCGTTTCCTGGCGGCGCTCGAAACAGCCCGGGCTGGCGACAAAGGAGGCTCGGAAGCAGCAGAAGGGACAGGTGTTGAACTCTGCAGCGCATCGATCCGCGAAGTCAGTATGGTGATCTGATCCAGGACCCCTTTGAGGACATCCCGCTGGGCATCGATCCGGCGGTTGAGTTCTGCGATCTCATCACCATTTTTCTGCTGTGCCCACTTTATCTCGGACAAGGATGCCCTGTCCTCCGGTGGCAGGCTCATCGTTGAAGCGACTTCGCTGCTTTCCGGCGTCTCGACAGGCTCTTCAAGGTTAGCCCAAAGCCAGGCGCTAGCAGCACACGAGCCGACGAGGATAAGCGGGAGCACCAAAACCGGGAGAATCCGTCTTGACGGCCCGTGCAAGAGCGGCCGCAAGTCTGAAGCGGCCGCTTGATCAATCAAGTCCATTGTCCCTCGCTCAAGATCTCGTTCCAGCAGGCTTATTTTGTCGACGCGATAGCTCGCGATGCTCCCGCGTTCCAGGAGCTGCCAGCGTCGACAATAATCAATCTTGGTGAGCTTCCCGATCGGCTGCGCCTACTCCTATGAAACGCTCCTTCTTGAGCAACGCGACAATTTGCGCGCGTTCTCAATGATAGCGCCACCAGCGAGCAATGGTTCTCGTCGTAGTCGGCGATGGCGCAGCATTCTCTCATCATTCAGAAGAACCTTGCAGATTTTTTACCGTGCCCCGGCACGAATGCAAACCGTCCACTGATTCCTGCAAGTGTTCGATGGAGCCCCGCCTCACGCATTGCCCAGACCAGCAACCTCGTCTGGGACGCGCCACGTAAGCGCCACGGCTGATCGGCCGAGCCGCAATGGCGCGATTGGACCGGCAAACATTGCACCTGATCAACTACCAGTTCCGGCAGGTTGTTCGAGATGACGGGCACGTGGCAAGCGTAACCAACGAACGCCGCGCACATCAAGGTTTTGGATGCAAGACAGGTTTTGCCGCGCCGACGGCAGAAAGCAACTGCTCGCCGATATCCGCCAAAGCTGCTCGATGGCTGATTCCTCCGGTCCCCTGGGCTATCACGTTGGATGTTGTGGTGTGGTTGCCGCGCGCGCAAATCCAAAAGCTCTTCGGCCTTCAAGCCCGCCGATCGTCTCGTGTTTCGGTGACAACGATACCAATGAAACGCTTCGTGAAGCCAAGCCTCTTGCACGGCTAGCCTTGCTTTCGGGTGGCTGCCGTTTGGTCCAGAAAGCCGCCTTCGATGCAGATGCGCACCACCGCCAGACTCGCCTGACGCACAGTGAGCAAGGTGGACATTCGCAACGCTTTGGCGGCCAGGACAGAACGCTCCGCGCGCTCGTGAGCATTTGCCGAGCCAGCGCTCTCCGCTGGCTCTGGGCGCACCGGCGTCACGCACAACCAAAGTTTCGGACCAGATCATCCTCGCGCCGCGAGCTGAGAGGTTCAGGAAGCCTGAGTGGCTCTGTTCGGATAGATCGAGTTCTGGCTCGTCCCCCTCCCCCACGGACGCGAAACGACAGCCGCGATGCCGCTTGCTCGTCATTGCGAGGAGCGCTGGCGACGAAGCGATCCAGACTGCCACTGCGGGGGGGTCTGGATTGCTTGGCTGCGCTTGCAATGACGATGTGGAAGCAGGCGCGTGCCACACGCCGCCGCGAGCTCACTTCGGGCCAATCAGGCCGCATATTCATGGCCGGCAGACATGGACCCGAACTACGCCATGCGTGATTGCCTTCTTGCGACGACCTCGCCCCGGACATACTCGGCTACGGCAGCACTTTCTTTCAATTTAAGACCAAGGGGCAAGCAATCTGGGCTTGCTATCGCACTTTCGCTAGCGGCTTGTCTGGTCGGCAATCCCGTACTGGCACAAACCGCGAGCGGACTTGATCCTAGTAACCACCCTGTGGATCAGGCCAGCAAAAGAGGAAAGACTTCCGACCGGGCCGCAAAGCTCCCGATCGACCTGATCTGTCAGGCAATCCGCCCTCCTGCCCCGGCGCGAGCAGCAGGTCCCGGAGTGCCTTTGGAGAAGCGCGGCAATGCGGACAGGGCTGCTCAGACGAGACCGCAAAAAACGATCGATCCCTTCCAAAGGTACGACAATCTGCGTGAAAAAGGGTTGTGGTTCCCCATCCCTGGTCCTGCAGATACGATTGATCAGGACAAGGGGGGCGTTAGATCTGCGCTGGCGGACGTCGGCATCGGCTATATCGGGTGGACACATAACTCCTTTGCAAGCAACCAGCTACCGCATGCAGCCAGAAGCACTATCGCAAACCAGCTCTATATGGGCCAGAATCCGACTTTCGCGTCGGCGAACTTCATGATCGTCACCTACGATCTGAGCCGGTTTGGCATTGCCGACGGACAGATTGTCGTAGGGGCCGAGCAGCAATACTGGACGTGGGATCGCCCAGGGCCAGATCGGGTGGGACTCAATACGCTCGCCTACTACCAGACTTTCTTCAACAGGACACTAGTACCCGGAATCAGAGCTGAGTGATACGGCGGCCTTTGAAACGGCGTTGACGGACCTTTTTCTTGGTCCAGACGAAGGGCTCGGCTCTGTCGTTGTATGCGTTGACGTAGGCATCGATGTGTTCCTGAAGCTGCTTGAGGCTCGTGAAGGAGGTGCCGCTGAGCGACTGCCCCTGCAAGATGGAAAACCATACTTCGACCTGATTGAGCCATGACGCACTTGTCGGCGTGAAATGAAATTGCACGTTGGGGTGGGCCTTGAGCCAGTCCTCGTTCTTTTTATGGGTGTTGAGGTTGTCGAGGATGACGTGAAGCTTGCGGTTCGGAAAAGTCGCGGTGACGCTGTTCATGAAATCGAGAAACTCGACGCGGCGCCGGCGTTTTGAATGGGTCGCGATGATCTTTCCGGTGGCGACTTCGAGCGCCGCAAACAATGTTGTGGTGCCATGCCGCTTGTAATCGTGGCTTTGGCCGGTTAAGGCGCGGCCATTGGGCAACTTCAGATAACCCTGCGCTCGCTCCAAAGCCTGGATCGAGGGCTTCTCGTCCACGCACAGCACAATGGCCTTCGCCGGCGGCGCGACATAGAGGCCGACAACATCGGCGGCTTTGGCCGTAAAGTTCGGGTCGTTGCTCTCGCACCAGGACTTGCGAGCCACCAGGTCAATCTTGTGGCTGCGCAGGAACCGCCAGACATATTGGACATCGACATCGCCCAGCGCCTCGGCCAGCAGGGGGCCGGTCCAGCGCGCAAACCCTTGCGGTGGCGGCTTATCCAGCAGCTTCAGAATCCGCTTGTCGGTCGTCTTCGTATAGATCGGCTGCTTGCCAGGCCGCGGCTTGTCTTGCAGCCCTTCAAGGCCATGGTCGGCATAGCGATGCCGCCAAAGGCTGACAATCCGCGGCTGGACCCCAACTTCCTTGGCGATCGACCGGGTGCTGCGCCCATCCGCCGCCAACAGAACTATCCGCGCCCGCTTCAAATCGCGCTGCAACGTCACCGGTGAGCGACAGCACGCCTCAAGCACCTTGCGATCTTTCCTCGAAAGGTGGACTTCTCTTGCTTCGGGTATCATCCCGACCTTGAATCACGACTCACGTTCCAAGAAAAGTGGGTACTAGAACTCAAACTTGGCTACCTCAGAAACCAGAATGAATTCACCGGCACATTGTTCGGAGGAATCACAGGATCGAACATGTCTGCCTTGTTCCAGGCTGGGATGAGCACCAATGCCGCGCCCACGCCAGCGGCCAACTTGAAGTACAATTTTGACGCTCGCTTGTACAACAAGGTCTCCGTCCAGCGCTCAATCAGTCCAGATGGTGCCTATGCCCATATAACCGAGAATCCCACCGGCTTGAAATGGAGCACGGCCAATGCAGGCATCCTTCTTGTCGAAGAAGCCGGCTACAAGAGCAAGGCTGCTCCCGGCGTACCCGACACGTGGCTGCGGGCGGGCGTTGGTTTGAACAGGAGCCGCTACACGAATTTGGCGGATCCCAAGCAACAAAGGGAGAGCGGAAATAATTTTCACTACATCGCTGCGGACAGGCAGCTCTGGCAGAGTGACGCCCTTGGGTCGCCGTCTCGCGGCATCTACGGCGGCTTCTCCGTCATGGGAGCTCCACCTGAGCGCAACAGGATCAGCCGGTATTACGAGCTTCGTCTTTATGCAAAGGGACCTTTTGATAGCCGGCCCAGTGATCTGATTGCTCTCGTGGCGACCAACACGGCCTGGAGTAAGCTTGCAGTGGATGCTGCTCTGGCAAAAGGCCAGCTTGCGCACCGCGATAGCACAGCAGTCACGGGAACATACATCGCGCATCTCGCTCCGGGGATATATGCAAGCGTCGGACTGTCATACATTCATTACCCGACAATCATCACACACACGCCCCAAACGGAACACGCGCTCAATCTGTTGATATCTACGTTGATATTCTTCTGATCATCGCAAGCGCCGTTCTGCTCCGACGTTATCGTGACGCATGGGACCGAACCCTACCACGGCAAGTCGGCTAAGCGTGACAGAAACGAGAGCGCGACCTTCGACCGAGCAACGAGCACCACTTTATCGGCATGGGGAAGGACCTGGACGATCGTAAGCTCGGGGGAAACCAGCGAGCGGAAGGCATGGAGCAAGGGCGAATCGCGGGCATCGATTGCGATTCTGATCTTATGACCTTATTCGCGCCCGTGAATTCCGCAACCTTCACCAAAGAACCCAATTGCATGAGACGAGGCGGTCTCGCGGGCGCCGGCATCACCGCGTTGATGAGCCGCGAGGCCGTTTGCTACGACAATGCCCCGATGGAGAGCTTCCTCCATACACTGGTTCGTCATCGCAACCATAACCGCGCCGACGCCCAGCGCATTATCTTTGCTTTCATCGAGGGCTTCTACGAGCCGAACCCGGCTCCATTCCGCAATCGATATATCGCCCGATCGAGATGGAGCTAAAAGCCGCTTAAACCCCTCCACTCTTTCGGGGAAGATCAGACTGCCCTAAATTTAGAGCCGAGTCATCTGGATCGACGGATACTGGCGACGGTATGGATTGATCATCGAGCAATCGCCAAAGCTCCCCTGGAGAGAATTGCTCTAGATCGAAACTAAGCCCTTCTGGACCGGCGGAGAACGACGGGGCAGGGTGTTGGCGCAAGTCATCCTGCAAGTCCTTTTCTAGTCGCTGAAGCTCCTCTGAGGGGACGGAGACGGGGGACGGCATGGATTGATTATCAAGCAATCGCCGAAGCTCCCCTGGAGAGAATTGCTTTAGATCGAAACTAAACTCTTCTGGATCGGCGGAGAACGACGCGGCAGGGTGTCGGTGCAACTCGCCCTGTAAGTCCTTTTCCAGTCGCTGAAGCTTGTCCGAAGGGACGGAGGCTGGTGACGGAATGGGTTGATGATCAAGATGATCCAGCACTTGCAAAAGCTCCCACTGATGAAGCTGCTCGGGATTGATCGCGACGTGCCCTTGGACGAAAGCCGACGGGGCGGGTTGATCCTCCTGCCCGTCCCGAAGCTCCTCTCGCCGACTGCTAGCTTCGTACGAGGCCCTGTGCTGTGCAGCGGCGTCGCCGATGAGCGTCGGTTCCATCAGTGCCGCGCTTTCGGGATGGATGGGGGCCACGTTCGGGGGGCGGGCGCGACCGCTCCGTTGGCGTACGATGACTTCGCCCGTCGACCGAAAGGTGCGGAGATGGTCTAATGCTACAAGGAGGATTTTGGGATTTCCCTTTCCGACGAACTCGTATACGTCACCGCCATTGCTCAGCGACTTATTGTCCTGCCGAGCAACAATGCTCGGTCTGCGTTTTGCGAAGAGCCAACGGCTAAAGCTAAGAAGTCGTCCGTTAAGAAGCCGGATTGATCGAGGCTGGCCGGGCGAGCGTGCGCCATAGCTGGGCCAGGAACAGGCACAAGAGATATCTCAGCCAGGCGAGGATGCGGCGGAAGTTGTGTCCGACGGCTGAGAGGACGACGTTGGCGGCATCGCCGGCGCGGCCTTTGAGGTAGCAGCGCCCGAGGTGGCCTTCCGCCTTCAGGTGTCCGATGATGGGCTCGATGGCGGAGCGGCGGCGCAGCTCGCGCTTGATGACACCGAAAACGCCGCGCTTCTGGCCGGAGATGAAGACGCGACGGGGATTTTGTGCGTCGTGGCCGCGGTATCCCTTGTCGACATAGGCCCGCTCGATCGGACAGCCGGTGAGTGTCTCGGTGCGGTCAATGACGTCCCGCAAGGTGTGACCGTCGTAGGGGTTGTCGGGCAGTGCGCTGGCGTGCAGCACGAACAGGCCACCGGGAGCCCGGCGGTTGTTGGTGACGATGGAGGCCTTCACGCCGAACTCGTAAGGCGCGCTGGCCTTGCCCTTGCCGATGCACTCCACTTCCGGGGCATGGAAGGAATAGAGCTTCCAGCCGCGCTGGCGCTGCTGCTGCGAGCGGATCTGCGTGGCCCGGCCGAGCGGGAGGGCGAACGCCTGCTCCAGTGCTGGCTGGCCTTCGATCTTGCGGCGGATGTCGCGGATGATCCGGCCCAGCCGGCTACGCAGGATACGCAACTGCCGCTGATGCCGCCTGAACTGTTTGGCATGGGCGTAGCGGCCGGCCATCATCGCGGCGGCCTTGGCGATGCGAGCATAGGATTGCCGCAGCCTGACGCCGTGCCTGATCGCCAGGCGGTTGAGCCCCTTGATGGCCGCATGCAGCAGCTTGGCATCGGTCGGAAAGGTGATGGCCTTCGGCTGCACCGTGGTGTCGACCGTAACCCGCTTGAGGTCCTGGCTGCGTAATGCACCGGCCTCGTGCGCTACCCGCAAGCTCTCGGCCAGCAGCAACTCCAGCTTGTCGCCAAGCCGCTTGCGCCAATGGCTCAGGTCCGAGCGCTCGTGCGGGAACGTGTGCTGAAAGAACTCTTCCCCGGTGAAGAACTGGAAGTATGGGTCATGGACCCAGCGCTCGCACACCTCCTCATCGGACAGCCCGTAAATGTGCTTGAGCAACAGCAGACCGATCATGAAGCGCGTCTCGATCCCGGGCCTGCCGTTCTCGCTGTAGAGCGGCGCGATCTCGCCGTCGATCCAGTCCCAATCGACCTTGCCGGCGAGCAGAACCAGCTCGTGCTTCATATTGATGATCTGGTCGAGCCGAGCCCGGAACAGATCGTTCGATCCCGTCGTCTTGTGCTTCTTCGGCCGCATCGTTCCCTCCGATGCAGACAAGGAATCATGCTTCCCGCTTCGAGGGAATCCACGAAAACCAAATCGCAAGGTTCTGACGCCCAAAGCATCAAAACCTTGCAATCTGGAAATGCCCCTTAGCCCAAATCGAGATTCCCGATCAGTGGCTTAGTCCTTCTTCACGGACGACTAAGAAGAGCGCCTGCATGTTGCTTCGCCCCACCGGCGACCATCCCGCCTTTGATGAGAGCCTCCTCAAGCCTCAAGATTTCGGGAGCATCCTGGGATAAACAGGCCGCTTGTCCAACTGATGCCCCCGTACCACAATCCCAGTTGATTGAGCCGGCTGCATCGCGGAGGCTGCTGACATTGCTCCACCACCGCCTGAATTGGCGAACTCGCTCAGCTGCTGCTCAATGGCAACGCCTTGCGGACTTTTTAGGGCCCTTGGCCTCTTCGCTGCTCTCAACTCAGCTGTGTTACGCTCATCGTTGATGAGGACCTCGCTTGGCAAGAGGTTGCTCCTGGCAAGTGCACTCATCGGCTCGGCCGGGGACTGCTGGTGTAGCTAGACACATTGGTAGAGGGCCTACCGCGTGGCCCACCGTCAGGGATCGCGTTATCGGCTTCGCGCACCTCGTTTAATTGCTGCTCAAAGTCGTCTTGCCCGGATCGGTCGGGTTGATGCTCTTGCGAGACCTGTACCGCGGCCCGGCAGTTACGTCAAAATTGTGCGGTTCCACATTAGCCTCTCGTCATGCAATCAATTGAGCTAGTCCTACTATGAACAAACTTTCGAGAATCTGACGAGCCGTCGCCCGCGGCTCTCAATCGTCGCGCAACTTCATGCCGAAATCCTCGACTTGCGCGCCACCGGTCTGTCGCCGCGCGGGATCGCGCCGCAGATCGCCATGAGCGTGAGGACTATCGAACGCTGGCTTGCTGCGGGCGGTGAGCCTGAGCGCCGGCGGCCGCCCGCACACTCTGTCCTCATTGATCCTTTTCGAGATTATTTGGGAAAAGCGCTGGGAGGAAGCTGACCTTAGCGATTTTTATCGCACCAAGCTCGCTGTCATCGGCTTCCCAGGTCCAGTGGGCACTTGCACTCTGCTCCCGAGCGGACCAGGTGTTTGCAACGCAGCGCGAGGGGCCTTTGCATAGCGCAATAACTGAACTGGGCATGAGGCCTTAAGCTATGCAGGTTGCGAAATACCGCGCCCGCCGAGGAATTTGGGCGGCCATCAGGAAAAGCCTTTGTCAGCAAACTTTCGTTTGGTGGCCAAGTTCTTGGCGCTTGGCCATCGCCTGCGCTCGGCGCCGGTGCTCCCTCGATCAGGAATGCGTTCGATCTGTGGTAGCTGCGGTTTTCAAGACAAGAATTGGCGGACTATGTGAAAGGATCAGGGATGCAGAAAGCATGTCCGGGCACGCACCAAATTGGTAGAATCGCTTGGCAGATTCTACAAAGAGGAGGCTGGACGGTTCAGGCCGTGCCCCTGCAACGGATCCATCGCCTGCCAACAGCCTCGCTATAGAACGCCTTACGCGAGCTGCCCCGCCGAAAGCTCGATTGCAGGCCCTGCTGCCTCTTCAGCCACGTTCAGGATAAATGCGTACGCGCTGGCGGCCTTCGCTCTCCACCAATTCACCCCTGTAAGGCACTCCGCGGATCTCGAAATAGGTTGGTTGGCCCGCCCGCGGCAAGATGCCTTGGCCTTCCAGGGCGCGGACGAGGTAGGGCGGAAGGAATCGATCTCGGTGCTCCCATCCCCGCGGATCAGATACCCAAGATCAACGGGCCCCTCACCGGATTGCACGGCTGGCACGATCGGCCGGGGACGATAGAGCGACTGAGACGGGCCTGGTTCATCCGGCTGGCTCACGCGGGGATGATGGATCAGGCGAACATCCCTGCGGCCTCCTGGTCCACCGTAGCCGAAAATAGCGCTCCCCATTGATCACAAACTGACTTGGCCCGAACTGGTTTGGCAGCAGATGCATATTTCCCAATACATCGATCAACACGACTGAAGCCGCCTGGGAGCCGTGGCGCCAGCCGGCGCCAACGATCGCTCCTATATCCCGCAGCTCCGGAGCCGCCCCCGGCGGTCCTGCGAACGACGAGGCGGCTGCAAATTCAGATGCTGGCGCAGAGCGCGCATCGTCACGCAAGTCGTGGGGTGTGGGGTGGATCCAGATCAACGAAGGAGTCGAGACCGCCGTAGATGTTTGACGATCGAGGCCTCACGCACGACGGCGATGCGGAGTCTTGCATCTGTTGCCCGAGCCAGGCCCAGGCTCCCTGGCTGGGGGTGGCCGGTGTAGCAGGAAGCTCGAGCGGCGGATGAGCTTGCGCGCCCCAGTGCGGCGCTGGCTCTGGTGAGGCGGGTCCTTGGATCTGCTCGCCAAGCCAGTTCCAGGCTCCGGCGCTCGGCGTCGCCGGGGTTGCGGGAAGCTGCTGCGACGAACCGGCCTGCCAATGGCTGGGCGGCGCTGGCATCGATATGTTGGGCCCGTGGATCTGCTCGCCAAGCCAATCCCAGGCGCCCGCGCTCGGGCTAGCTGGCGTTGCGGGAGGACCCTGCAGTGCATGCGGCTGTCGAGCAGCTTCCCAAGAAGGCTGGCCCGGATCCTCAGGAGGCCTCAATCCAAGCGCCCTGTTCGCCTCCAGGATTTGCTCGTATCCGCCAAGTTTGACCAGATCAGCATTGATCTTCTTGTCGTTGGTTTCGCGCCTGTACTCCTCGAGATCCCGGACAAACGCGGGGGTGGAAAGTCGGCCGGCCATCGGTGGCCTATCATGGGTCCGCAGCCACTCACTCAGCTTAGACATGCGGCGAGCTTGCCTGTCGATCGTCTTCGGCTCGATCCTGTGTGTTGCCTTTTCCGCCGCCGCCCACATGTGGATGAGGGTTGCGTCCGCGCCGTGAGGAGCCAGTCGGCGGAGATCAGGCGCCAGGGCGTTTCCGGCACCGACCTCACGGAGCTTCTTCAAGGCCGCCTTGATGCGCGTGCCGCGGCGGCCTGCGTACCTGTCGACCTCCTCATCGAGCTCAGCTTCCAGCTGGTGGTTTTCCACCTCCGGATTGTCCTGCTGCGCGTTTTCCAATTCCCGGCTATTCGATCCGCAATTGAGGGCCTGCCGTGCTCGCTCAGGAGCACGCTCAAATGGCGCAAATCGGTTGCCGCATTCTTGATCGTGCCGTCGGTGAGGTTACCCGCCGCCTTGTTTCGGAAATCTTTAATGAGCTCCTCATCGGCCGCAGGGACCCCGCGCGTCCGGCCCGGCTGCCTCGCATAATCAATTCGTAAATTCGTCGAAAAGACGTCAGATTGCCCAGCGTCGCGCGACGAATTTTCACTGCTGCTCCGGCCAAGCGCCTTGCCGATTCCCGACTTGAGCTATGCGGGAAACTGGGTGATGACGGAATGAGATAGGCGGCGTATCGAGGCGGGTGTCGAGCCTGCCAGAACCTCAAGGAGAGCGATACGCCATGAACGAGCATAGCAACATTGTCCCACTGCGTCAGCCCGATGAGATCGACGATCCACTGACGAATATTTTGCGATCTGGTGCTCGGCAGCTGCTTGCGCAGGCTGTCGAGATGGAAGCCGAGGCGTTTCTCGCCGCGATGAAGGGCTTGAAGCTTCCCGATGGCCGCGACCGCCTCGTGCGGCACGGCCATGGTCCAGTGCGGACGATCCAGACGGGGATCGGCGCCGTCGAAGTCGCCCGGGTAAAGATTCGCGATCGCGCGGTGACCAGCGATGGCGAGCGGATCCGCTTCACCTCGGCGATCCTGCCGTTGTGGGCACGGCGCACGAAGAGCTTGGATGCACTTTTGCCGGTTCTGTACCTGCGAGGCATCTCGACGGGCGACTTCCAGGAGGCGCTGGCGGCGCTCCTGGGCAAGGATGCGCCGAATCTTTCTCCGGCGGTGGTTTCCAGACTGACGACGGAGTGGCAGCTCGAGTACGAGCGTTGGCAGAAGCGCGATCTGTCGGCGCGCCGGTACGTATACGTGTGGGCGGACGGCGTCTTCCTGCAGGCTCGCATGGAAGACCACAGCGAATGCATGCTGGTGCT
The DNA here is from genome assembly GCF_002278135.3 of Bradyrhizobium ottawaense. Classification (NCBI taxonomy): domain Bacteria; kingdom Pseudomonadati; phylum Pseudomonadota; class Alphaproteobacteria; order Hyphomicrobiales; family Nitrobacteraceae; genus Bradyrhizobium; species Bradyrhizobium ottawaense. Next base: position 7,098,888 of record NZ_CP029425.2, read on the forward strand.
GATCGGCGCGACGCCGGAAGGCAAGAAGGAACTCATCGGCTTCCAGGTCGGCGTGCGCGAGAGCACGCAGAGCTGGCACGAACTGCTCGTCGAGGCGAAAACCCGTGGGCTGAAGATCGCCCCGGAAATCGCCGTCGGTGACGGCGCGCTCGGCTTCTGGAAGGCGCTCGACGAGGTCTTTCCCGCCACGCGACATCAGCGGTGCTGGGTGCACAAAACCGCGAATATCTTGAACAAAGTCGCAGTGTCGGTACAGGCCAGCATGAAGAAGGATCTGCGCGAGGTCTATTTGGCGTCCAACCGAGCTTCGGCCGAAGTGGCGATCGATGTCTTTGCCGAGAAATACGGAGCGAAGTACGACAAGGCGGTCGAGTGCCTGACGAAAGATCGCGACGCAATGCTTGCGTTCTACGAATTCCCCGCCGAGCATTGGGACCACTTGCGGACGACGAATCCCATCGAAAGCGTGTTCGCGACGGTCCGGCACAGAACGGTGCGCACGAAAGGTTCGTTATCGTCAACGACTGCCAAGTTGATGGTGTTCAAGCTGCTCTGCGCCGCATCAAAGACCTGGCGGCGGCTGAAAGGCACAAATCAGTTGCCGAAGGTCATCGCAGGTGTCAGATTCGAAAACGGCATCGAGGTCATCCAAGTGCCGGAAAACCACGCCGCCTGATCGCCTCGTCACCCAAAATCCCGCATAGCTCTCCCGACTTGAAGCGTGACCATAATCTGCGGCTTTTTCCGCTTTTGGCCGACGCGGCAGACTCTGCGTCCGGAAAGCTTTAGCGCGCGCTGCTGAACAGATCATCTCGCAAACTAGACTGCGGCACTTGCGTCGCAGCGGTAAGCTGAAAGCTGGGAATGTCTACGCTCCGGCGCGTGTCGCCTAGCGCACTCTCCCTAAAAGTGGAGTGCGGCGGCGCCCGCATCGAACCGCCGAAATCGTCCCGCCGGACTGCTCGACCACCTCCTGCGGGAGGCCGATCAGGTGAAGTTGACTTGCTTTGATCAGACGGATCGAGATGCAAATCCTCCATACGCTTCTCAAAGTCGCCTTGCTCGCTTGAGTCGCCCCGTCGCTGACCCGCCCGCCCCGGCAGCGCGGCGTACTCCCGCATCCAGGCTCCTGAATCGAAGAATGGGTCAACCGGATCCATCCTGCTCTCCTCATGTTTGTAGAGACCCTGCAGCAATCCGTACGGCCTGGATTACGGCGAGATTGCAGCTCTTCAGATTCTCGATTGTTGTAGCCGCAACCTTTCAAGAAGCTGACGAGATCAGGATATTGCTGCGCGCGAGACCGGCGTCGCATCGGCACCCGCCTGACGACGGACGGAGTTGCTCCAATTTTATCGCACCTCTTCGCCGGTTTCGTGTTCGAGCTGACGAAATTGGTCGACCGATCTAACAATGGATCGCCGGTCGATCGTGCGCCGAATTCAAGCATCACGGCGGGACTTACATAGCCGCTACCGTCTCCAATGGATCATACGTGACGTGCATCTTGTCGTCCTTGGCATCAATTTTGGTAGTGAGCTTGTCCTATTGCAGGCGTTCATTGATGACGCACAACGTCTTTTCCTTGACGCAGACCGGAGGCGTTCTCGCGCGTTGGCACTTTTGCTTTGACTGCGGTTCTGAGGGACCAAATTGTCCACCGGGTCCGGAGCTGTTGCTCGAATGCCGTATGTGAGATCCACGTCGTACGAGAAACGGCGAATTGCGCCGTAAGCCTTCGAAAGGGACGTTCCGCTCGGAGACGAGATTCTCGCCCAGTGGCGACGAGCGCGTTCAGGCATCAAAACGACCCCAAACATTCTTTTTCGAGAAGATGTGCAGGGCGTCCTGAGTTCGCAGCAGTAACGGTGCCTGGCAAGCCAAGTTGGCAATGAAGATCCGGCAGACTTCGATTCGCTCACTTCAATCGGGCTCAGTCTTTGACTGAGGGACCGCAAGGCTTCTCTTGCAGTCTCGGGACCGCCCCGCTCGAGCGCGCACGACCTCACCTGCACGACGGCTTGGCCATCGTAAGCTGCCAACGCGGTGCATGCTTGAACTCCACAACTTGCTTGCCAAGATGGAGCTCGCGGAACGCCCCCGAAGTCAAATAAACCTGCCGAACAGTCTGCGGCCTCGTCAACCGAGTTGGTTGGCTGAGGCAGCGCCTCCGTAACCGATGATTTCGCCGCGGCGCGCCTTGGTCTCCTCAACAACTTTTCGACCGACTGAGCTCTCGTTCCGAAGCAACTTTCGACGGGGCGCAGATAGGCGCCCTCGCCTCGCGCACGGGAATTTTCGTCGCTCACCGACCGAACGAATATAGCCGCGAAGCATCAGCCCACTTCGCTCTCCGGAGATCTGCGCAAGGCGCTGAACAGGCAAATCAGCCGTTCCCGAGCGATGACGACGTGCTGACGTGACGGTCCGTAGAGCTTGCCGACACTGATCCGCCAAAACGGACAAGATGATCTGCGAGCTGAAGCGGGCGCATGTGGGTGGACGGCGAACAGATGAGATCGTCGCGCCGGCCCCCCTTTCCGTCGGTTTGGCTCCGGCGGCGGTTGGGTTGCTGTACAAGACTCTCCATCACAATCAGGCTCGCTCCCCTCATTCATCCGAGGATCGCCGTGGAACCCCTTCACCGTGAACATTGCTCTTTGTTCGAACCTGATGGTTCGTGGGCAGCCAATCTGTGACACCCGCGAAGAACACTCTCAGCGACCATCTCGCAGCTTCGCCATCTTTCAGTTGATGGGAATGAGGCTCGCGGCCTGATGGGTTAGCACCGATGCCGAAGGATCTATATTCGGCATAATAGCTCGTGCTCAACTTGTTGGTCTCGCCGGGAGCCCATTCGCGCCAGCCTTCCGCAATCACTCGTGCATCTATCTTTGTCGACAGGAAGACCACTGTGGCGTAGGAGCGCCAGGGGCGGCCAAGCGCGATATAGCGCGCAGCAGGGTCGGCACTTAGCCTGCAATGATCAAAAACATAGCCACTGTCCTCATCCGGCGTTGCCTTGCTCTGAGCGGTATAGATGACCGCTTGATTGGCGATGCCGTGCAATTCACATTGCCGGAACCAGACCTTGGCGTTGCCAAATATGAAATCGACATGCCCTTCGATGTAGCAGTTCGAGAAGTATTGTCGTGACATTCTACCGTTTGGTCCCTTGCCGGCAAACAGCGTGTCCTGGGCGCCGAGCAGGCGGACGCGCGTAATGACGTCCCTATCTCCGGTAACGGACAGCGCTACCGCCTGCGAAGGTGGATTGGCCGGATTGAGGGCATAGTCGTTCTGAATGGTCAGATTCTCGAGCCGGAAGTCATCGCTAGGGGCATCCAGCGTCGCCGAACGGGCCGTTCCTCCTACATTGACCGCGCCGTCGCCATACACAATGACCGTATCCTCCGGCTTGTTGCCAGTCCCTGCGAGATGAACACCGGATTTCGTGATTTTAACCTTCTCGCGATAGATGCCTGGCGCGATCCGGACGTTTCCGCCTTCCGCCGGCAATGCGTCGATGGCTTGCTGCACGGAGTGATAGTCTGCATTTCCGGCATGCGACACCAACAGTGGATGAGCGTACGCCGCGGCGATGCAGAAACATCCCGCCAGAAGTGCAGCGGAGGAAACGAAAATTCGCATGTGATCTTACACTTCGTTTCTCAGCGGGATAGCCGTCGCGCATCGACACAAGATTTTCATCGCCAAATCAGAACCTGCGTCACCTTGACATTTCCGGCCCTGCAAAACTGTCGGCCAATAGCAACCAACTCGGGACATGAGCCCGACCTTCGTCAACACCAGTAATCTTGGCCCCAGATGCGGAACTCACCACCTGAGTTCGGCGCCGCGTGTAGTGCTTACCGATTGCCGTCGCGGAATGCCTTGGAACATACCTCCGATCCGCGCAGCGGCGGTTGTGTAGCTCGTCCGGGCAGCGGGGGCCATACGTCAGAGTGATTTGCGCTGACGTTCGCATGTTCAAGTTGCCAAGTCGCGGAATTGGCAAATCGAACATCTTCGAGTGTCACGTCCAGGGCATGCCGCTCGTCTATGCCGCGCATCAGCAGCACACCAGTGTCGCCATGCACATGACGGAGAACGATTTGCCGATAGACCGGAATCCTCGTGCCTTGAGCGCGCGGATCATATTTTGCATCGAAAGCCAGCGGCCACCGGTTGCCCCTCAGGCACACGTACTCATAAGTCACGTTCTCGACCAGACCGCCTCGACCAACATCGCTCTTGATGCGCAGGCCCGACGTCGTACCATCCAGTGTCAGATTACGCACCAATATGTCTCTGGCCCCGGAATTCACCTCGCTGCCGATCGACATGCCATGCCCCCAGCCGAAATAATTATCAATGATCGAGATATGGCTGCTTGAACCATTGTCGCCGGCCTTGATTGCGACGTTGTCGTCACCCGTACGGATCCAGCTGTGGGTGATGGTCACATCCTGACTGGCGCCAAGATCGATGCCATCGGTGTTGCGGGCATCCGCCGGCGAATCGATCGTGAGGGCCCAAAACGTGGCACCTTCAACCCGGTTCATCGCGACATGAAAATTGGCAGCGTTGCGCAAGGTGACACCAGAGAACGTGATATCCTGCGCATGATCGACCTGGATCAAGCGTGGGGCGTTCTGATTGCCGCCCTGGGCTTGGGCGCGGCGGGCTAGCTGCCACCAGGTTTCCGCGCCGCCGCCGATCAGCGCGCCGCCCTGACCATCGATGATGCCCTCTCCGTAGATACCGCCGCCGCGCGTTTTAGAAAAGCTGATGAATGGCCGGCAACCGTCGCCCTTTTCCGCAATGCGACCACATTGTCCGAGGCCCTTGTCGTAAGCGGCAGGTTCGGGGATGGCGATCAGTGTCGCACCGCGTCCGACCCATAAGGTCACGCCCGATTTCATCTCGAGTGGACCTGAGTGAAACTCGCCGCGCCCGAGATAAACTGCAGCGCCATCGGGGCAATGTTCAATGGCCTCCTGTAGGCTAACTGTATCGTTCTTGCCGGAAGGCACAGGGCGATCACAGACCGTATCAGGTGCAACAGGTTCGGCGATAGTCCGGCGGTCTTGCGCTTTTGCGGCGGGGCCGACAACCATGGAGGCGAGTATGGACAATAGGGCCCAGTTGCGAAAACGCTTTGTCATTGACCTGCTCGTGCTTTTGTCACGCGCATCATTGTCGCGTGCCTTTTCTGGTATTGAGCGCTGGCTTGATCGAGTCGGCGCGTGCGTCACTGGCGCGCACAAGATGACATTTATCCGACGCAGTAGACGCCTGGACTTGAGATCGCGCAGCAGCACCTTGCCTATGCGCGAAAAAGATGAAGCGTTTTGCGATAGTACGAAAATCCAACAACTTCGTAACGTCAGCCTGCTCACACTGATTGAGCTCCCAACCGGTCCCCGATTTCATTTGTGCAACTCCAATTGCGCGTGAGTCCACGCAGCCTCTCGTCCAGGATCGGTGGGCAGTGAGTATTCGGGAAAGCTTTCGAGAAGCTGACGAGGCTACGGCCGGCACCGGATCGCATTCGCACCGGATCCCCTCTTCCTGGTGTCTCACGAATTTTTAGATGACTGCCGTTACCCGCCCTGTTCCGGAGTGATCGCTTGCGGGACATAGTCAGTGAGTTCCGTCATCATCCATGCGATGCCGGAGGCATGGTCGGCTTCCGCGGTCAGCACCGCTCGGCACGTCGCCTGCCCAACGGCCATAGCGGACCATCGTGGTCATTGAACGCGCCCGCTCGCGCCCCCTCCATGGACGCCTAATCGGAAATTTCAACGACTTAAAGACGGACAAGACGACCGAACTGGCTGGAAGTGGAGAGCTCTTGACACTCGATTCAGGACATCTACGTGAGCAGCCCCGAAACAGGAGGCTCTAGCCAAAGACGCGGCGATACGTCCCCTATCTGGTGCTGCTCTGCGCGCATCCCTGGCGGACGCACCGCGATCAGCCAAAAAGCCGAGCCTATCGGCAAGGCCGCACCTAATTGTCCAGTTCGCCCGCCGGGTTCGCAACACCATGCGTCTCGAGATCTTCGCCAGGCCCGTCCCAAAACCTGTCGCCGTTAACGTGCGCGGCGGCAGCTTTCAGCGGTCCCATCGAGGCGAAAACGCCACGGCAGCATCCGGGTTAACAGGATTATCGAGGCTTCGCGATTTAGGCGGCCGTGCGTTGCGTATTGAATTGTTTGCCGCAGAGTTGCGCTGGCGTTCATCGATCGAGACCGCTCGACACTCAAGCCTCCGCTCCAGATCCGCCAATCCTGCCTTACATTCGGCGACAACCGATTGGGCGCGAAGCAGCTTGACCTTGAGCTCGTCCTGTTGCCTGAGTATGTTCTCAAGATCCCAATCGTTCTGCATTAGCTCATTGACCATCTGCAAGCCCCGATGCAAGGCCGACACCTAGCTTCAAGAGCGCAGGCTCTGCATGTCGCAGATGCCCCACCCCGAACCATGGGCTAATCCGATGCCAAACGATCGTCCTGAGGACGCCTTTACGCTGGCGTTCTTGCTGAGAACCACCATTCGTTGCGAGCCCCCAAGACAATCGGCTTCTGCCCGGCAAACCGGAGCGCGATCCCAAGATGGCAGAGTTCGCGAGGCAGGCGCCCGGTTTGGAAAGCGCATCGGGGGACCTCTGCCATCGATCAAGCGGGCATATTTCATCTCAATACTTCAACCGGATGCTGAACGAGCATCATAGTCACAGGTGGTTTCGTCCCATCTTCAAGCAACTGGCATGCCAATGCTGGTTGAGCGTTTTTATGAAGAAACGATGTCGGTTTGCCCGCAGCACGTAGTTGCGGGCGGTGCTGTTGTCGCGCTTGAAACAAATGACGTCCTGAGCGAGACAGCCAAAGCAGCAACCACGAGCGTCCGCGCGCATTTTCTAATGAAACTCTGGCAGGACTGGATCGAGTTCTTCCTGCTCGAGCGTCTTGGCTCCATCTTTCGCCAGGTACGCTGCCAGAGCTGCGATACCGGAGTCCGGTGGACATCGAGCGGGTGCGGATTTTTTGAACGGCACTTGTCCCAAACGCTCGGCAACTTCGACACTCATGAGGTGGGCACGGATCGGCCGGTCGACGGCGCGCTCGATGGTGTGGAAGATCCAGGTGCCGTCCGGATCGATGTCCGACCAATGAAAGATCGGCGTCTGTTCGGATACCAATCCTGCGATCGTCCGCAGCGCCTGCTGGGTGGCAAGCGAGGGGTACCCTCCGACATACATGGTCGTTCCTAATCGGCCGGGGTCCGCCTCGGCGATGTGCCGGTTGAAGCTTGCGAAATTTTCGATCGTTAGCACGTAGGCCGGCGGCTCCCGGAAGCGGACGCGATCTGCTTCCTTGGGAGTGATTCCGAGATACAGCGGAGAGATTCCGGAGAGGTCGGCTCCATCGAGGTCGATCTTGCCCGCGATCAGCAGCGGTGGCGCGAAGCGCTCAAGGCCGATTGCCCGGAGCGCCTCGCGTGGCCGCGCGCCGGGGGGAAACTCCAGGATGCCGCTCAGGAGCCGCACGACCGCGCCTTCGATCCGTTCGAGCGTTTTGCTGTGCCCCACCGTTCGTCTCGAGAAGGTCTTGTAGTCGACGCCAAGATGTTTGTTAGCCAGGATGGCCTGGGCGAGAACGAACGCGTCGCGCAGTGTCTCGACATCGGACGAAGCAACCCCGTGCCACGTTTTCCCCCGCCCCCATACCTCGGCGACTTGGGAAGCGCTGTTCTTCAGAGAGTCGTGCATCGCCGCCCCGGCGACAAGCCGCACAGCGGCATCCTCCGCGATGCGCGACGCGGGGGTACGGCGGAGATATCGGTATAGGATCTCCGCCGAGGCCAGCCGCACATGTGCCACTTGGTCGCTCATGGGGCCCCGCCCCCAACCAAGGGAGACCGCGCCGGCGCTTTCGGCTTCCCTGATCTGTTTCAGGAAGGCGTCCGCCGCGACTACTGATGGGAAAGCGGGGTAGTCCGGGTGGGCGATCGGGCTTGCGGCCCCCGCCTCGAAGCGGTTGAGCAGGTCGTTCAGCAGGCCGATCGCATCCGTGAAACGCCGAGCCATGGCTACTCGGCGGCCAGACGGGTGGCGAGCTCATCTTCGGACATCAGGTCCGGATCGATGGCCATCAGCTCGCGCTTGGCCTTCTCTTTCAGTTCCACCACAGTGGCCCTGGACTGCTCGCCGATGCGGTCCACCTCCACGATGGTGTCCATGTGCTCGAGCACGGCGACGCGCTTCTCGAACGGCGCCGCGATCACGAACTGCAGGCCGAGGTTTTTGTAAAAGCTCATCATCTGCCGCTGGTTCTTGCCGTCCATCTTGGAGAAGGCCTCATCGAACATGGCGAGCGCGAAACCGGCGGGCTTGCCGGCACGACGCTCCGCGCTGCCGTAGACGGCGGCCAGCGAAGCGCCGATGGCAACGTAGATAGGCACCTGTTGTTCGGCGCCAGACCCGGTGCCGCGCCGCTGCTCCCAGCGGGTCGAGCGGCCGGTGGCAACATCCTCCATGTGGATCTCGAAGGTGTAGAAGTTGCGGTAGTCCTCGAACTGGGTGAAATCCTTGTCGGGGTCCTCGAGCAGCGCCTCGAGTGCGACGATCGTATCCTTGTGCGGGAAGTCATCGGGCACGTCGCCCCGGAACAGCATATCGAGCGCCTCCGGAGAGGTTTTGGCGATCTCGATGATCTTCAGGATGGGCTGGAATTCCACCATCTGGGTGCGATGGAATGAATATCGCTCGTTATGGAACGGATGTGCGTAGAGGCTACGGTTCAACGATTGCAGCTCCCGCTCCATCTTTCCGATCCGGGCCGTGAGCGCGTTGATGAACTCGCCGCGCAGCAGGGTAGAGGCCTTTTCCGCCGCATCCCGCGCCTGCCTTTCGTACTGGCGCAGCTCATTGGATTCGATATCCGAGATCAGCTGCTCCATCCATGGCTTCACCTCCCGCAGCGGCTCGCTTTCCGCACCGACCTGCGAACTCATCCCGAACTGGTCGAAGTAATCGTAAAGAAGCTCGCGGACCCGTCGCTCGATCCGGGCGCGCTCGTTGTCGGACACATTCGCATCCTTCAAGGCCTTCTCGGCGATGGCCCGGTGTTTCTCAGCGAAGCCCTTTTGGGCTGCGGCATCGAGGCGGTCGCGGTAGACGGCCCTGCCTTTCGCGGTGGAGTAGAGTGGGAAGAACTTGCGGTATATCGACCGGGCGACCCTGAGGTTGAGTTCGGAGCCGGGCACGTTCTCGCCCTCTCCGAGCCTCCTCTCCGCCGACCTGACCTCGCCGTCATGCTCGCCGAACGCCTTCTGCTGTGTCTTTCTCTCCTCCAGCCTCTTCTCCTTCAGCTTTTGCTGCGCCCTCTTTTTGTCGCGAAGCCCGCCGTCCCCCGCGCCGTCGAGGGCATCGAGCCTGGCCTGAGCTTCAGCGACCTCAGTCTGCGCGGCCGCGAAGGCGGCCGCGCAAGCCCCCAGATCATTACGTCCCTCGCAGATGTTCTTCAGAGCGGCAAAAGCCTGCTCCGCGGCATGGGCCTCCTTCCCCTTGTCGATCAGGATCCGACCCAGCTCCTCGGCCTGATCCTGCAGGGATCGCAGGGCGTTCGCCTGGGCTGCCTTTCCGATCTTATACTGCGAGGATTCGATCCAGCGATGGCTCCGGACGAGTCCGTCGTCGTAGAGGCCGTCCTTCATTATCGCCCGGCCGGGCCTGTTGAACTGGTCGAGCGTGTCGGCGAGACGGACGTTGCCGTAGCGGCGCATGATGAAGGCCATCGCGTCCGGATCCTGGCTCCGGAAGATCGAGGGGAAAGTGCCGCGCTCCGGCTTGGCCCTGAACTGCTCGAGCTTGTTTAGGCTCACGAGCGATGCATGGCGAAACTCGCGGCGACCTTCCTTGAAGATTGACGTGGCGGCGCTGATATCCGCTCTGTCCACGAACACGGCTTCCCGGTCGCGACCGAGGAGCGCCTCGGCGGCTCCTACCCACTCGGGTTCGGCGACTTCGATGATGTCGCAGAGTACGCGCGGGACCATTCCACCCTGCCGCAGCCTGCGGCAGAGGAGTTCAGTGTCGTCGCCGAGATAGGCGCGCGCCCCTCCGGCGGCGTGCTGTCGGATCCGTTCGAGCACCTCGTCGCGCCTGCCGCGGAGGCCGGAAAGCTCCGCGATGATCCTTTGACGCGCTTCGTCGATCTTCGGCAGCCATTTGGCGCCGCTTGCCGCGAAGGACTTCTCGGCCGCGGTGACCTCGTCGGAGACGCCCCCGATGTCGGCCCCGGCGGTGGCGGTCAGAAGACGCTCAAGCGCAGGAACGAAGTCCTCGAAACCGTCCGCGCACATCGCGCGTAGCGGCTCCAGGCGACGGATGTTCTCCATGCGAGCCTTGAAGTCCGCCGAGGCGCGGTGCGCCGCCTGCCCGGCCACATCGGCGGTCTGCTGCAGGGACTTTCTGCCGGTCTTGGCATCGTGCTCGGCGATCGCGGCCGTGAGGCGTTCGATCTCCTTATCGATGGCCTTGACGTCGTCGTCGATGAATTCGAGTTCTTTTGCTGCGGCGTCCCGGCGCGCCATCTCGGTACGCCGCTTGGTCTTGAAGTCCAGGTTTGTCGCGCGCGCCGCGAGCCAAGTCGCGCGTTTTGCGACCCATTCCTCCCTGAACTTGGTCTCGAGCGCCTCTTCAAGCGCGGCGAGGACGCCCCGAAGCGCCCTTAGGGCTTCGAGCCTGAGGCGCATTTTCCGGATGGTCTCGCTGATGTTGCGGTATGTCTGGATCGACTCGCGCAGCTCCTTGATGCCGATCGGACTGTCCTCGAGGATGTAGTTCCGCACGAACTGCGTCGCCGTCTGGTTGTGATCGAGCGTCATCGCGTTGACGATTGATTTCTGCAGGGCGCTGGCGTTCTGTTCGCCAAAGGACGAATGCGGCAGAAGATGGCGCATGTACTCGCGGACATAGTCGCTCGCCCGGTCGCGATGATTGACGAAGTTGCCTTCGCCGACCGCTGCGACGATCCGGGCGCGCACGTCCTCCCACTGCGCCGGGAATTGCGACTTTCCTCGCTGCTCGATGAAGTCCTTGGAGCTCAGAACGGTCCCGACGGCTACGAAGAGTGCCAGCACGGTCTCCCTGCTGTCGGACTTGCGCGCCTCGAGCGCCATGCCGATCGTGACCGGTGACCGGGCGCCTTCCGTGTCTTCGAAACCGAGCGCGATGTAGGTGCGCGCCTCGTCGCGCCGGCGCTGATCTTCGCCGAGCGTCCCAAGGCAGTAATCGACGACGCTGCGCTTCGAGCCGCTGCGCGATTTTCCGCTATCGCCGGCGACCGCGTTCAGGCGCAAGAACCGCCGGCTCCCGCCGGTGAGAACGACCTGTGCCATGTCGAGGATTGTGGATTTGCCGGACCGGTTCTCGCCCAGGACCCCGACGTGTCCCCTCACGTCGATGTCGGCGACGTCGAATAGGTGCCAGTTCACCATCGTCAGGTGGCGTAGCTCCATCATGCCTCGTCTCCTGCGGGCTGCGGAAACCGCGCCTCCTCGCTACGGACGTAGCGCTCGAGCCGTTGGAGGGCATCGCCGCCACTGATCAGCTTAATCATCGGACGGATCCTGATCTCGCAGTCCTGCTGCTCGTCGTCAAAATCACCGATCTCGACCAAACTGCGTTGGGCGACCTCGCGCAGGATGTCCCGGAACCGGGCGGCCGAGATCGCGCCACCGCCGCCGTGTTGCGCCATCTCGCGGTAGCGATCGAACAGGTCGTTCAAAGTGGCCACTACGACGGCCCGGTCCTCGACTGCTCCGACGTTCACCTCCTGCTGCCAGTATGCCGCCAGCACCAGCATGACGATGGTTTCGTCGAGCTTCATCCGGGGCAGCGGCACGTCCTCGTCCATGGCGACGATGCCGGCCCACTGCGCCTCCGGATCGCGGTGGACGCGGTATCCGCAACTATCGAAGAAGCCGTCGACCACGTCGCGGAAGCGGCCGTCCATGATCGTGTTGTAGACTGTCCCGGTCCGGGGGTCTCCCGCGAACACGAACTGCCGCCGTAGCAGGAAGTGCTGCGCTTTGCGGAGGTCGGCTGCCTTTTCCGCGCCGAAGGAGCGCTCGACGTTTTCGAACTCACTGAGCATGAGCCGCCCTCGCCTTCCGGAGTGCGCCCGATCGCTTGACCAGGAAGTTGGCGCAACGGAGCCATTCGCTGTCGTGTGGGGGCGTGTCGGGGCACGGTTCGAGTTCGAACCCGGCCGCGACCTGCGCCGGAACCTCGCCTGTCAGCGCATATCGGCGGGCGCAATCGAAGGCGAGAAAGTCGTCCACGGTATCGATTTCCATGAAGCGGGCTTCCCTGGTCGCGAATGGCGGCACCTGGCCCTCGAGGAATCGTCTGACATCCTCGGGGCGGGGCGCGATGCGAGCGATGTACTCGAGGCGGAGCTTCTTGCGCAGTTCATACAACGGATCCGACGGCGGCTCGGCGAGCTCCCTTGCTTCGACGGGACGGCGCGGCTGCCTGGCCGGCGCCTGATGGTGCTCCGACCAGGGCGACCGCAGCGGCTCGATGCTCCATTCGATTGTCGCCTTGTGGTGCCTGCCGTCGCGCAGTAAGGCATCCAGGCGCCGCACCAGGTCGCCGGCCCGGCCGACGAGTCCCTGCCCGCCCCGCTCGGCGTACTTAATGGTGTTGCGGACCCGGGCTTCGAGCTGCCTGCGGAAGGCCTCGATCCTGTCGAACATCTCCCCGATCTGATCGAAGATGCTTTCGATAGCCAGCAGGTCGTCGGCCGCGGCCATTCGACCGTCCTCGATGTCGGCTGCCATGCTGGAAGCTATGTACTCCTCGGCGAGGACCTGCATGGTTTCCGGGCTGTAGGAGATCCTCCGCGCGAGATCGACGATGGCGTCGCGGAAGCGGTATGGATGGTTGACGGTGAGGATGGACTCGAAGTCCTTCAGCAGGAGCTGTTCGATGAACTCCTCGAAAAAGGCTTCGAGCCGGGTAGCGACTGTTTTCGACTCCATGACGGTCCGTCGGACGCGCTTCAGGTCGGCCAGAATGGCCCGCAGACTCTTAGTGAACTGGTCGGCCTGATTGCGCGCCTCGCGGACGGCGAGCGCGGCTTCGCGCTGCTTGCGGTCGGTGATCTCAGGCCTCAGTTTTTCGACGGCCTCCAGGTTGAGGCGGATTTGCACGATCAAGCCGCCGAATCGCTGCGAGAGATCCTTGTTGAGGCTCGCGAGCCGTTGCAGCACGAGCAGCGGTCCCATAGCCATGTCCACAGTGACGCGAAGCCCGTATTCCTCCTCTTCAAGCCATCCCCAGACGAGCAGCCGGGCGTATAGTTGTCGGGCAAGACCGAGCGCCTTGTCGCCCTTCTCGGAAGCGAGCGCGACGTCGGCCTTCCGGATCCGGCGGCGTCTCGCGGAGATCATTTCCGGCAGGCTGCCGAAATCATCGCCCTCGTTCCAGAGGACGGGGTTGGCGCGCATGACGTCGTAGATGGCGTGGACCACCTGCTGCGGCGTCGGGAACGACGGCGCGCCTGAAAAGAAGCGTTCGTGCAGATCCAGCAGACACGCTGCGTACAGGTGCTTGTGATCGCGCGAAAAAGCTAAAAAGGCGTCGTCATGCAAATGGCGGAACAAGGTCAATGACGCGGCTCCTGGGCCCGACCTCATCCTGAGTTGGCGGCACTAAATGCACGGCCTGCCGGGCAAAATGTTAGTGAGAGTGGGTCTTGAAAACACAACCGGAAGATCAGTTCTTAGTATGTTCTAATATAGCTTTCCAGCTCAATCGCTGTCGAGACTCCAAAGGTCCGATCGGAGCTAGTGTCCGGTCTCAGATCGGGAACAATCCGGCCTCAAGTCATTGAATTTGTTGTTGTTACTATTGCGGCAAAATGGATACAAGGAGTTGCTTGGCACGATAGTGATACGAACGTTCGACATGTCGAGGAGGCTCTCTCGCCCACCGGCAGATTCGAGCCCAGCTCTACATCGATCATCAGCTTTAGCTTTTTAGTAATTTCAATATGCCTAGTATACGCGAAAGCGTATGATCTGTAGATATTCGCGGTCGCGTATATTGACAAATTATACGCGTTTGCGTATCATGCCTTTATGGATACGATTGCCCGCACCCCCCAGCAAATCGGCGCCGGGATCAGGCGCTACCGGCGGCAGAAGAAGCTCACCCAGGGGGACCTCGGTGAGAAGATGCATGCGCGTCAAGCGACGGTCTCGAAGCTGGAGGCCGGTGAACCTGCAACGCAGCTGCGCATCTTGATGGATGCGCTGGCCGCGCTCGACCTCGAGCTGGTCATCCGGCCGCGCACCAAATTGACGGCTGAAGCGATTGAGGATCTGTTCTGATGGCGCGTCGCCCTGCCCGTGCGCCGCTCAACGTCTACCTCAACGCACGGCTGGTCGGGCGGCTGCGGCGCGAGAGCAGTGGCGCAATCGATTTCCAGTATGACAAGCAGTGGCTCGCGTGGGAAAATGCCATCCCCGTTTCCGTGTCGCTGCCATTGCGGGAGGATCGTTATATCGGCGATCCCGTCGTCGCTGTTTTTGACAATCTTCTGCCCGATAATGACGACATCCGCCGACGCGTCGCCGAACGCGCGCATGCTGATGGCGCCGATGCTTACAGCCTGCTCTCCGCCATCGGCCGCGATTGCATCGGGGCGCTGCAATTCCTTCCCGACAGTGCCGCACCCGGGGGCGCCGGCGCCATTGATGGCCGCGCCGCTAGCGATCAGGAGATCGCCGCCATTCTCGGCAACCTTGCCAGCAATCCGCTCGGCATCGGCCCCGACCAGGACTTCCGCATTTCTCTCGCGGGCGCGCAGGAAAAGACAGCGCTGCTTTACTGGAAAGACAAGTGGCACGTGCCTCATGGCACGACCGCAACTACGCACATTATCAAGCCGCAGATCGGGAAGTTGCCGAACGGAATCGACCTGACCGGCAGCGTTGAAAACGAGCATCTGTGCCTTGAGCTGGTTGCGGCACTCGGCTTGCCTGTCGCCAAATCAAGCATCATCGATTTCGCCGGGCGCCGCGTGCTCGCAGTTGAGCGGTTCGATCGCATCTGGACGCGCGACGGCCGCCTGTTGCGGCTGCCGCAGGAAGACTGCTGCCAGGCGCTGTCCGTTCCACCCGCGCGAAAGTATGAATCCGATGGCGGACCCGGCATCCGCAAAATCTCGGATTTCCTCAAGGGCAGCGATACGCCTGAGGACGACCAGGCCATTTTCTTCAAGGCGCAGATCGTGTTCTGGCTGCTTGCCGCCACCGATGGCCACGCGAAGAATTTTAGCATTCATTTGGCGCCGGGCGGTCGTTTTCATCTTGCACCGCTTTACGACATCATTTCGACCCAACCGAGCTTGGACGCTGGACAGATCAGCCAAAACCAAATGAAGCTGGCCATGGCGATCGGCAGCAACCGGCATTACATCGTCCACACGGTTCTCGGCCGACATTTCGTGCAGACTGCGAAAAGCTGCGGTCTACCCGACAAAACAGTCAAGGTTGTCATCCAGCAGCTCGGCGATACAGCCGCAAAGGCCATAGATCAGGTGCTGAATGCGCTTCCAAAAGGATTTCCGGAGAAGATGGCCATATCGATTGCTGATGGCGCAAAGCGCCGTGTGAATTCGCTGGCTGTGCTCAAGAGTAGTGAATGATCGCCGGTTTGCGCAAGCGTACGATGACCTCCGTGAACGGTGGCAGGAAGACCGGATCTACCAAACCAAACCTGGAAGCTGCCTACCAGAGGAGCAGCAGCGCGATCAGCAACAGGGAGCGTTGCCCGAAAGCAGCCAACCAGCGGCTCAAGAAACGGGCCCGGTTCAAGAACGGCGATTGCCGCTCTCCTTCGACGGCGAGCGGCCCGCGCCGTCCGTATGCAAGCTCCAACAGCGACTGCGTTTCCAAACTAGGTGTTTAGTCCCGGCATTTGCTGGAGCGGATTAAGTTTGAATCGTTCTGGCTGGGAAGTCCAGCATTTGCAGATGTATTCGTAGGGCGTGAGGCCCTTCAGGGTCTTCAGCCGGCGAGCGAAGTTGTAGGCGCGGACGAAGTCGGCGAGGTGGCTGCGCAACTCGTCATGCGTGTCGTAGTGGAAGCGCTTGACTGTGGCCTCCTTGATGGTGCGGTTCATCCGCTCGACCTGGCCGTTGGTCCAGGGATGCTTAGGCTTGGTCAGGCAACGATCGATATCATTGCGGGCGCAGGCCACCTCGAAGGCATGAGCCCAAAATGGTTGCTTTCGTTCGATCATGGCTTTGATATCGGCCACAGTCCAACTCCCACCGCTTGGGTCGGTGAGTGGGTGCCGTTGTCCGTCAGAACGGTGTGGATCTTGTAAGGGACTGCCTTGATCAAGTTCCGCAAGAAGTCGGCTGTGACACTCGTGGCTTTTCGTGCAACTCGGTGAAGGCGCACTTCGAGGTTCGATCGATTGCGACGAAGAGATAAAGCCCTCCCATCGCGGTGCGAACCTCGGCGATGTCGATGTGGAAGTATCCGAGATAGCTTTTGAACTTGCGCCTTACGCCCTTGCCATCCTCCACGTCGGAAGCCGTGAGATGCCATGGCGCTGAAGACAGCGATAAAGCGATGAGCGTGTCAGATGCGGGATTGTCGCCTGGAGAGCATAAAGGCAGTCATAGTCATCCAGCGGCAGCAGCGCATGCTTGCAAAAGGCGACGATGATGGCCTCCTTCTCAAGCGACAAACTGGTGGATTTTGGCTCTCTCGGGCCGGTCGGAAGATCGGCCACCGAACCGCGCTTCTTCCATTTTGCGACGGTCTTCGGATTGATCCATAACGCTTGGACAGCGCCCCCAGGCTCTCTTGACTATTTTGTATTGTTCGACGGATTGCCTCCGTCGTTGTGGCGCAGCCGTGAAGAACCTGCTCCGTTTGGATACTGTCAACGAAAACCTCGTCCCGCGTAGCGGGCCGATTGTCAGTTCGGCAACAAAGTGTCACCAAGTGGACGATACGCAGGGTCAGAAAAACGAAAAATCAGCAATCTTCAATTCGGCACGCCTCTTGCCCTGTTAACGGCGTCGGCACCAATCGCTTGTGAGCCCGAGATGGATGATTTGGCGACTTTGAGCAAAGGCACGGAGACTGGCTGTGTCGCGAACTGACGTAGAGCGATTCGTCAACGATCTGGGGAACGACGGTGGTCTGCTTGAACGCGTAAAACCAATTGCTACCGGCCTTGCATCGATTGTCGCGATCGGAAAGAGCCTCGGCTACAGCTTCACACCTGATGAAGCTAAAAGTTGCATTCGAGCTCGACAGAAGTTGACGACTAAACCGCTCGCCGGTGGCACTTTTAATTCGAGTGATACGATCTCGACCGGCGCTGTTCAGGCCCTTGCAGAGGTGGCCACGAGCGGCGCGCAAGCCGCGGAAGCGGCCTCTGACCACGCCACAGCAGTTGAGCCCGTTGCAGTTGTTGTGGTTGTTATTGTAGCGGTCGTGGCCGAGGTCTGACATGCCTTCGCTCTGACCGCATCGGGTGGTTGCTCGAGGAGGCGATGAAGTGCGATGAAGTGCGATGAAAACATGAAGTAAGCTTCGTCAATGACACACGCTGCCGCCGAGCACTACCGACAGATTTTTGACCGGCGTACCCCGGAGCAACTGCGCACGCTATCGCATCTCAAACGCTTCATGGAGCGGTTAGTCGGTGACGAGGAGTTCCGCAGGGCGCTTGCGGAGGCAATCGCCACCCCTCGAGCGGTAACAGAGCGGTACGGCATCAATGTGGATCCAATGGAGGTGCTGCCGCTCTGGCGCGGTGGCTACCAACAATACCGCTTCAAGCCGGAGTCTGCGCCGTGGCCGCTGGCTGTGATGTGGGATGAGTATCTCCGCGAGATGATGCGTCATCGCGACCTCTTGCGCGACGAAGGCGAGATGTCGACGATCAATCCTCGCTTTCATGCTTGGCGCGAGCGGCAAATCCGGCGCTGCAATGACCAATTGGGCGTGTCGGCGGCGTCGCTCACGCACCCCATAATCGCTTTCGAGCTAAGCGAAGGCTGCAGCGTCGGTTGTTGGTTCTGTGGCCTCTCGGCCGATCGCTTTACAGGCTATTACGACATAGCAAAGAGCATGCAGCGCTTTGGCGGGGCGTGGTTGGTGTCGCGAGCGAAATGTTTGGTTCTGCAGTCCGCACGGGCTTCTGCTACTGGGCCACAGATCCTATGGACAACCCACACTACGATCGCTTTCTGTTCGACTACTATCAGATTACGGGCGCGTTACCGCAAACAACAACCGCAGCCCCACTCAAGGATCCGGCACTCACCAGGCACGTGCTCGGGCTCTTCAATCTATATCGCACGACGACGAATCGTTTCTCCGTGCTGAGCAGGGCCCATCTTAATCAGATTCACACGGCCTTTTCGCCTGAGGAGTTGCTAGGAGTCGAACTCATCCTGCAGGGCAAGGAGGCGCAGACAGCAAAGGCCATGGTCGGGCGCGCGCGCGAGCGGAAGGAGAAGCGCAGGGGCGCTAACAAGGACGGTGCAATCGCCTTTCTGGAACGCAATCACACGACGATCGCCTGCGTTTCCGGCTTCCTCGTAAATATGCGGCAGGGGCGTTTACGACTGGTGACGCCGGTGCCGGGTAGCGATCGCTGGCCTCTCGGGTACCCGCATTCTGGGTGAACGCTTCTTCAGCACGCCTGACGGTTTCCGGGGCGGGCTGCAGAGCATGATCGAACAGTATATGCTCGAGAGCCCAGCCCATGACCTGCCGATCCGCTTCCGCAGGGACCTGCAATATAAGGCAGGGAACCGGTGCTTTCATCTTCGCTCACGCAACATGGAACACCGCGTGCTCGACGACATCGCCCCGATTTCCGTTGGCCCTTTGATCGCGGACGGCAACTGCACAATGTCGGAGCTGGTTATTCGGGTCGCAGCTGACGGAACAACCCTCCTTGGGGTCGCCGACTTGCTCGATCAGTTGTACATGACCGGGCTGATCGAAGAAGACCTCGACGACTGCTTCATCTGGCAGACCGGTGACTGGACGACGAGGCGCATCGAAGGAGTCAAACACGCGTCCTCCCATACGGGTGCAGATTGTGCCGATTCGCATTGAGGCACTACTTAGCCTCAAGCGACAGCAGCATCCCACCATCCAGCAGTGCTGAGCGCGATGACATGCCGCTCCGCATCCACGGTCCCTGGCTTCGTGGCGTGCACAACCGGCGTGACAAAAGAAGACCAGCGGGGTTCCGCGCTTGCGGCTTCGAGCCAAGCCCTCATTTCGGGCATCAGCGGTGCACGACTGGGACGCACGCGGTTAAGTCGAGAATGGCTTGCCCCGCCCAGTGGTCAATCAAATGGTTCTGCCAGACGACGGTGCCGCTGGTTCCGGAGAGGTCGTGGCTTTTCGTGGCGCGCCACTGCAACTTGCACTGGCGGTGATCCCTGCTAGCGGACGACGACGCGCCTGAAACTTTGATAGGTCCATGTGAATGACGACGTCAGTCCGTTCATCAATGATGAAAAACAGCGAGTCTCACTCGAGGGTGGCGCCGCTAAATACCAGAGCGGAGCCGCGTGCAGGCAATTATTCCCCGTTCGGCTCCAGCACTCTCTGCTTGCTCATGCCGTCCAGTCGCCGGGCAACGAACGTGACGCGGAAATCGTGGCTCGAAGCGGGCTGCCCACTAGCCGAATTAGCGACTTCACGTTCACGGCTCCGGTCAGGAGTCGCGCAGAATTCACTTTGCCGTCCGGCGCATGAGACTATGGCATGGCGAACGCACCTGTGCGCACATCATGAATAACGTGGAATGATTATGAGTATCGCTGTGCCAATCGTCCTAGTCAACATGCCTGTGTCGGCAGTCGAAAGGCCGTCACTGGCGCTTGGTCTGCTGAAATCAGCGCTGACCCAGGCTGGACTGCAATCCACCATAGCATATGCCAACATCTGGTTTCTAGAATACATAGGCATCGCCGACTATGGACCTCTTGAGAATTGCCCGCCAGAGGAGGCACTGGTTGATTGGCTGTTCGCGGGCATTGCTTTTCCCGGCTTCGAACCCGAACAAAACGCCTTCCTCGACCTCTATTTCGAGCGCAACCCGATACACGCAGGCAAAGGTATGGCCGAGCGTCGCGCGAATTTCCTTAGGCTGCGCTCGCTCATCGGCGGGTTTATCGACTGGACGGCTGACAAGATATTGGCGAAGCGGCCGGCTATGGTCGGGTGCAGCTCGACCTTCACCCAGCATGTCCCCTCGCTCGCGTTGCTGCGCCGGCTGAGCGAGCGCTCACTTGATCTTGTCACCCTCATGGGTGGAGCGAACTGCGAGTCGGTAATGGGGCGCAGCACTCACGCGCGTTTCCCATGGGTCGACTATGTCGTGTCGGGCGAGGCCGACGCACTGATCGGCCCGCTGTGTTGGGACATCCTAAATCGCGGCAGAGACATCCCGCCTGCTGACCTGCCATTTGGCGTTTTCGGCCCGACGCATCGCGAGGCCGGCTATCCCGCGGCGTCGACGCGCGACTTAGGGTCTGTACCTAAATAGCGCCACGTGATTCTCTTGCCTACGTGTTGATTCGGGGGCGAGAGAATGCGCGCTGGTTTGTTTTGGCTGAACGACAGGCAATGGGCGCGTATCGAACCGCATCTGCCGAGGGGACTGACGGGGCCGGATCGGGACGACGACCGACGCATCGTCAGCGGCATCATTCACATGCTGCAATCGGGTGCACGATGGCGTGATTGTCCACGTGAATACGGCCCTTACACGACGATCTACAATCGCTTCAATCGCTGGGCCAAGCGAGGACGATGGTGCGCAATCTTCGAAGCGCTGGCCAAGCCTGGCGAAGACGGCGTCGTACTGTCGCTCGACTCGACCTCGATTAAAGCTCACCGGTGTGCCTCCGGCGGAAAAGGGGGGAGCACAATCAAGCAATCGGCCGCTCGCTCGGAGGCCGCACGACAAAAATCCATGCGCTGAGCGATCCGCTCTGCCGGCCGGTCGTCCTGCATCTGACTCCAGGCCAGGATGCCGATATCGCTGCGGCTCCCGATGTCCTGGCGCTCGCGCCACCCATGAGCGTGCTCCTCGCCGACAAAGGGTATGATGGCGACAAGCTTCGCGGCGCAATCATTCGTCGTGGCGCCAAGCCCGTAATCCCCAATAAATCTAACCGTGTCGTCATCCATCGCTTCAACAAACGCGCCTACAAAGGACGAAATGTCATCGAACGCTGCTTTTGCAGGCTCAAGGACTTCCGGCGCATCGCCACGCGATATGACAAGCTCGCCCGTAATTTTTTGGCCGCTGTTCATCTCGCCGCTCTCGTCGCATATTGGCTCAATTGAGTCTGGACCCTAGCACTACTTTGGCAGATTGTTGATTTTGCCGCGTTTTATAGGATTCCCGAATCAATTTTTCAATGATTCATGGGTGGTCGGCTCTTGGAGGGCTGACCATGCCGGGATGGGAAGACGAACTCGAACGCTGGCTGATGCCGTTCTTGGACCGGCTGGGTCATAAGACCCGGCAGCGGATGTGTCCTCTGTATGTTGCGGGATTGATCGGTCCTGGCGATCGCAAGAGCGTTCAGCCGATGGCGGAACGCCTTGTCACGAGCAACTACGACCAGTTGCACCATTTCATTGCCGACGGTGTCTGGGACGCGACGCCGCTGGAGACAGAGCTGCTCAACCAGGCGGACCGACTCGTCGGCGGCAGGGATGCGGTGCTGGTTATTGATGACACCTCACTGCCGAAGAAGGGTGAGCGATCGGTCGGTGTTGCGGCGCAATACGCATCGGCTCTCGGTAAAACTGCAAATTGCCAAACGCTGGTGTCTTTAACGCTTGCGCGCGGCGAAGTGCCAGTGATGGTCGCGTTACGTCTCTTTCTGCCTGACAGCTGGACAAGCGACATGCCCCGTTTGAAGCGCGCTCGCGTGCCAATCGAACACCGAACGCCACGGTCCAAGCCGGAGATCGCTTTGGCCGAGATTGACCGCGCGATGGCAGCCAACATGCGCTTTGGATGTGTGCTGGCGGATGCAGGATACGGCCTCAGCGCACCGTTTCGACAAGGGCTAACAGAGCGCGGGCTGGCCTGGGCGGTCGGTATCCCTCGGCACCAGAAAGTGTATCCCGTCGATGTGAAGCTCATTTGGCCGATCACCAAAGTCCGTGGCAAACCACGAAAGCACCACGTGCCCGATATCTTATCGATTGCGGCAGAACAAATGCTGGCCAGCGCCAAATGGAAAACCGTGAGTTGGCGTAGCGGGACGAAAGGTCGGCTCAAAGCCCGATTTGCTGCCCTCCGTGTCCGCACCGCCGACGGCCCTCCGCAGCGGATATGGGATAAAGGTCAGCAGCATCTCCCAGGCGACGAAGTCTGGCTCATTGGCGAGCAACGTGCCTCCGGGGAGAGCAAATACTATCTCGCCAATCTTCCGGCGACGACGGATCTGCGCACGCTGGCCGCCACCATCAAGGCACGGTGGATTTGTGAGCAGGCGCATCAACAGTTGAAGGAGGAGCTTGGACTTGATCACTTCGAAGGGCGATCATGGCAAGGTCTTCATCGCCACGCCCTTATGACAATGATTGCCTACGCCTTCCTGCAACATCGTCGCCTCGCATACGCGGGGCGGAAAAAAAAGAATCAACGGGCCTCCGCCTCAACCAACCATGCCCGCCGTACGCCATGCCATCGTCGATCTCATCCTTCGGCCGCCGCCTCAGCAATGCCCATATTGCCGAAAGCAAATCCTTGAAAAACAGCGGCCAAAACACATTCTGCCAAAGTAGTGCTAGTGCCCCGCGCCGTGATCGAGAACATGCGTGACCTGCCGCTGCCGGATTTCTCGGACTATTTTGCGGAGGTTGAGGCGTCGCTCTACGCCGACCGCATCCATGCTGGGCTGCCGATGGAGTTCTCTCGCGGCTGCTGGTGGGGCGAGCGCAGTCATTGCCTGTTTTGCGGGCTGAACGGCGGATCGATGACCTACCGCCAGAAGCCCGCGGGGCAGGCCGCAGCGGAGATGATTGAGATGTCGGCGCGCTACGGCTCGTCGCGCATCGAAGCTGTAGACAATATTATGGCCATTGACTACCTTGAAAAGGCGCTCCCTCACCTCACCGCGCTACCCGAGAAGCTCGCGATCTTCTTTGAGGTCAAAGCCAACCTGAAGCGCCACGAAGTGGAAAAGCTGGCTGCCGCCGGCGTCCGCTGGATTCAACCGGGTATTGAGAGCCTGGATACTCGTGTTTTGAAGCTGATGCGCAAAGGAACGACCTCAGCGCACAATGTTCAGCTGTTGAAGTGGTGCCGTCAGTACGGCGTGCGGGTCAGTTGGAGTTTATTGTGGGGCTTTCCCGGCGAGTGTGATGCATGGTATGCGGAAATGGCCTCTTGGTTGCCGTTGCTGCATCATCTGCAGCCGGGACCTGCGGTACGCTTGCGATACCAGCGCTACAGCCCCTATCATTACACAGCTGAGAAACATGGACTGAAGCTGCTCCCGGCCGCCCCCTATCGCTACGTGTATCCGCTGTCGGAGCGCGATCTCTCGGAACAGGTATACTACTTCGAAGACAGCGAAGACCACGATGTCGGCGGCCATTTCAAACCGCCCGGGGCTAAATGCCGTCGCCAAGGGCATCGATGCCTGGCTGAAAGCCTGGAGGGGGCCGACTTTCTCTATGCTGTCGATGCAGGACAACGGCGACGAAATCATAGTCGAGGACACGCGAGCCATAGCAATCGAGCGCGAACACCGCGTCAGAGGCCTCGAGCGAGAAATTCTTCTGGCCGCGGACGAAGGCTCGCCTGAAACTCGCCTGTGCGATCGGCCGGGCGCGGCGAATGTAATGCAGGGCGAGATTGATGAGGCGATAGCTAACATGATCGCCCGCAAACTGATCGTACGGCTTGACGCGCGGCTGGTTGGGCTCGCGTTATGGCATCCATATACGCCAATCCTTCCCCTGACTGCGTTCCCTGGTGGCTATCTCGACCGACGCTCCACGCCAGTGGCCCTCCCGCGCGAATAAGGAAAACTGCGGTGTGCACTTCGCAGGGCCACACCCCTCGCCTGTCTCCTTTGCTTGGCGCTCGCGCCAGCCTTGTCATTTTTTTCGCCCGCGTCGTTGAGCACAATCAACGGCGTCGAGCCCAAAGCTCCAACATATATGGTTTGAGATATTTGGCCGAAGCGGCGGCGATAATCGCGCCAACCCTAGTGGAGCCGATGAAGTTTATGCGGCGTTCGTTCCGCATTAGATAGCTTAAATATGCGCTACGACTGCATCGCTCGATTTTCGTAGACTACTTCATCGGGCGAAAAGGAGAAACCGCATCGAACTTCAACTGTTTGACACAGGTTGCAGCTGCCAAAGCGTCGTGTAGTTTATCGGTTCGATCATCGGCTGTAATCGATCCAACTGCTTCGCCGCGTCCAGATCGACACATAGACTTACATTCGTGAGCGACGATGTCGTCACGACTGCACCATCATAAAATGCAGGCAACCCGCGCATCGTTTCGATGCCGGGGCGAATCCCCTTATCGTCCTCGATCATCATTTGCCGCATTTCCAAATTTATCCGGCGGACATCGAAGAATAGAGCCCCTCACGATTCACTGCATCTCCCTTAAGCTGTAAAACGATATGATGAACCGGTCCACGATTGCTATGCCGACGCGTAGGGTCAGGGCCTCGCTCGGCCGCGAAGCTTCTCGTCGGGCTGGTCAACGCTGGATTTGGAGTGCCTGTCAGGTTCCATGGCTCGATTGTTCTGATCCTCACCAGTTGTCCGTGAACAAGCCTCCAAGCACTTGATTGAGAGTCTGTTTTCCGGTTGCGGCGGCATTTGAGATTGCAGGGGATTGGGGCTTCACAGCAAAAACCTGCAATTTCGATTTTGGATTTCCCTGCCGCTGCGAACCGTGATTCTGTGCTGCATCGGAGGGACCGATGCGACCAAAGAAGCACAGGACGACAGGCTCGAACGATCTGTTCCGGTCCCGGCTGGACCAGATCATCAACATGCGACACGAGCTGGTTCTGCTCGCCGGCAGGGTCGATCGGGACTGGATCGACGGCGAGATCGCGCCGCTCTACAGCGACAACGGCAGGCCGGGTATCGCGACCCGCTTCATGATCGGATTGCTGCTGCTCAAGCACATCTACGAGGGGGTGTGCGAGCGCTGGGTCCACGATCCGTACTTCCAGTTCTTCACCGGCGAAGAGTTTTTCCAGCACGTTTTCCCGCATGAGCGCTCAGACCT
Organism: Bradyrhizobium ottawaense; assembly: GCF_002278135.3. NCBI lineage: Bacteria > Pseudomonadati > Pseudomonadota > Alphaproteobacteria > Hyphomicrobiales > Nitrobacteraceae > Bradyrhizobium > Bradyrhizobium ottawaense. The sequence goes on from NZ_CP029425.2 coordinate 7,124,253, forward strand.
GAGCCACTGGCGCAAGCGGCTCGGCGACAAGCTGGAGCGGTTGTTGGCCGAGAGCCTTCGCGTGGCGCACGCGAGCGGTGCGTTGCGCAGCCAGGACCTCAAGCGGGTCACGGTCGACACGACCGTCCAACCGAAGGCCATCAGCTTCCCGACCGACGCCAAGCTGCTGCATGCAGCGATCCGCGGGTTGAACCGCCTGGCGAGGAAGCACGGGGTCAGGCTCCGGCAATCCTATGTTCGCGTGGCCAAAAGCGCGGCGATGATGGCGGGCCGCTACGCTCATGCCAAACAATTCAACCGGCATCAGCGACAGCTGCGCATCCTGCGCAGCCGGCTGGGCCGGATCATCCGCGACATTCGCCGCAAGACCGAGGGCCAGGCCGCATTGGAGGGGGCATTCGCCCTGCCGCTGAGCCGAGCCACCCAGATCGGCTCGCAGCAGCAGCGCCAGCGCGGCTGGAAGTTGTATTCCTTCCATGCTCCGGAGGTCGAGTGCATCGGCAAGGGCAAGGCCGCCGCCCTATGAGTTCGGCGTGAAGGCCTCCATCGTCACCAACAACCAAAGAGCTCCGGGCGGCTTGTTCGTGCTCCACGCCTGCTCGCTGCCGGACAACCCCTACGACGGTCACACCCTTCGCAACGTCATCGAGCGCACCGAGAGCCTCACCGGCTGCCCGATCGAACGGGCCTATGTCGACAAGGGATATCGCGGCCACGACACACAAAATCCCCGCCGCGTCTTCATCTCGGGCCAGAAGCGCGGCGTCTTCGGCGTCATCAAGCGCGAGCTACGCCGCCGTTCCGCCATCGAGCCCATCATCGGACACATGAAGAACGAAGGTCACCTTGGCCGCTGCTATCTCAAAGGCCGCGCCGGAGATGCCGCTAACGTTCTCCTCTCGGCCGTTGGCCACAACCTTCGCCGTGTCCTGGCTTGGCTCAGAGACCTTTTGTCCCTCTTCCTGCTCTCACTCTGGCCAACGCTCAACTGTCCAGTTCAGCCCAATTCGGCTTATTAACGATCGACTCACCACGCTCATTGGAGAACGTAGAGGTTTCTCAACCTCCGAGCTAAGCTCGGATCCTCCGCGCGAGCTACGGAGGGTTCAGTTCGAGAAGCTGATTGACGCGCTCGAAAACAACAGCCCGGCGAAATCGACACTCACCTTTGCAATTTACCGGCCGAGCCAAGAGCCGCTTCGAAGGCATTGCGTTGGTCAAGTGTCCAGAGATCTCAGAATGGGGCGCTAGCTTCCGAGAAGCTGACGAGCCTCGGCCCAATGCTTGGTTCGATGTTGAGAACGCCGTCGAGTTTTAACCGGCAGGGGTGCTAGCGGCAGCAACAGCTGAACGGTGAATGTCCCGTATGATCTTCCCCCAAAAAATTAGACGGGTTTAGGCGACGTTTAGCTCCATCTCGATCGGGGCGATATATCCCACGGCGGAATGGAGCCTTGTTCGGTTATAGAAGCCCTCGATGAAGGCGAAGATATCACGCTGGGCGTCGGCGCGGGTCTTGTAGTTGCGATGATGAACGAGTTCGGTCTTCAAGGTATGGAAGAAGCTATTGCGCCTCCAATAAGCTGACGGCCGCTGCCCTCCCGGCCGCAGAGAATAGCACAAGGCTGTTTCTAACCCGCGCAGCGTGCAACGGCTCTGGACAGTTTTTTAAAATGTCGCGCTCGTTCGGTCTCCTGGCGCAGCCGGGCGATCTCCGAAGCCTGGTCCGCCGACATCGGCGTCACCTGCGTGGTGGGGCGCCACCTCGCCGATGCCGGCTCCTGCCGGAGCTTGTCGACCCAGCGCCGCAGCACCGAGTCGCGCAGACCGAGCTCCTTGGCCACCGACGTGACCGTGCGACGGCTGGACACCACCAACTCGACGGCCTGGCGCTTGTACTCCTCGGTAAATGACCGACGTTGACGTTCCATTCGACACCTCCGGGCTCAATGAGCCTACTACAGGTGTCCACTCATTCGGAGGAGGTTCAGCGCCTGTCCCAAAACTCCCAAAGAGTCATAGATGACTGTGCTTTTGCTTACTAATGCTGAGAGACAAGCGAAATCGGAGGGCGCTCGTTCGAGTCGCCACGGCGTTGGACCTAAATGATGATAGCTCTTCGCGCAATCATGGCCCTTAATTGGGTTTCAGCAGCTCAATCGGTAGGGCGTTCCAGTTAGGTGGTATCTGCCCAAGAATATTGCGAACGAAGAAGTCCAGAAGCTTGAGCTCGCTATAATTGCCGGGCGCTCCGTGATCTGCACTGGGTACCACAAGCATGTCGAAGTATTTTCCTGCCTTGATGAGCCGATCAGCCATCTGGAAGGTAGAGGACGGATCGACATTGCGGTCCATTTCGCCGACAACGAGCATCAACTTACCCTGTAGTCTGTGGGCGTTGTCGATGGCGGAGGACAGCGAATATTCGATACCAACCGGCCAACCCATCCACTGTTCATTCCACCATATCTTGTCCATCCGGTTGTCGTAACAGCCGCTGTTAGCCACCGCCACCTTGTAAAAATCAGAATGGAAGAGCAGCGCGCTCACCGCGTTCTGCCCGCCGGCGGACCCGCCAAAAATGCCGACGTTCGAAATATCGTACCATGAATACTTCGCGCTCGCCGCCTTAAGCCATAGAATCCGATCGGGAAAGCCGGCGTCCTTTAAATTCTTCCAGGCAATGTCGTGGAACGCGCGCGAGCGATTGTTCGTACCCATTCCATCGATCTGAACGACGATAAACCCCATTTGGGTGAGCGGCTCAACCAAGGCCGAGAACGACTTCGGAACGAAAGAACCCGTAGGGCCGGCATAGATGTTTTCCACCACCGGGTATCTCTTGTTTCGATCGAAGTTGAGGGGCTTGTGAATAACCCCCCATATATCGGTCTCGCCGTCCCGGCCCTTGGCATGGAAGCTGAGGGGCGGCTGCCAGCCGGAGGCGATGAGTTCCGAGATATCGGCGCTCTCAACCTGCATCAGCTCGGCATTATCACTGGCGCGATACAGCGCCAAGCGCGGCGGGACATCGATGCGTGACCACAGGTCGACATAGTAGCGGCCGTTAGGCGAAAACTCAATGTGATGGTTGGCCGGTTCAGGAGTGAGCGCGGTCAGTCCGTTCCCATCGAAGTCGACACGGTAAGCATGGACAAAATAGGGATCTTCCCCTTTGTCCCTCCCGCTCGCACCAAACCAAATCTGGCGCTTGACCGGATCGACGTAGTAGACCGCGCGAACCACCCAATCTCCTCTAGTGATCTGGTTTTTGAGCTCGCCGGTTCGGCCATCGAAGAGGTACAGATGCTCGTATCCATCGCGCTCGGACGCCCAGATGATCTCCTTTCCGTCCTCAACGTCGTAGCGGAAGAACTTTCCAGTTTTCTGCTGGTCCATCACCAGAGGCTGGTAATCGATGAAGGTAATGCTGCGCTCATCAATCAGAGAGCGCACCTTACCCGCAGCAGCTTCCACCTCGACAAGTCGATAGAGTTGGTGCCCGCGCTGATTATACTCGAAGGTGAACCCGCGACCATCCTTCCACCACTTGATCGGCGAAAGGTGGTAGGGATTTGGAAAGGAAGCATTGTCGATTTCAATCTTGCTCTGCATGATGATGTCAAACAGCACCGGCTGGAGCAGCGACAAGGCATCACCCGGCTTCGGATACGTCATCGTCGAATATCTAGGTTGAAGCTCGTCCGTCGGGGACGATTCGATGTAGTGGATCTGACGTTTGTGGCCTGGACGGATGCGGTAAGCCGCGAGGTGACGCGAATCTGGAGACCATCTTAGCGTCGAGAAAGCATAGTAGTTGCCTTCCGATCCGTCCCAGGTCAAAGGGATGTCCTGCAAGCCGTCCTCGCTGCGCAGGAAGATATTGTATTTTGTAGTATAGGCCAACCATTTGCCGTCAGGGGATATGCTTGTGTTCTCCGGATCGTTCTCCGCGGGCGGAGTGGGGTCATAGCCCATCTGTTGATGGACGTCCGGGTGCATGGCATTGGCTGTGCAGCCATAGCTTACGAGGTCGCATGTCCACCGGGTGTTGTCGATGTTGAAGGTGATCATGCGAGCATCGTCGGCCAGCTCGAAACGGTCGAACGGCAGATTGTCGGCCTTATAGTTCTCGAGGCTTGCCCTGGCCAGCGCCGCCGCGAGGCGGGTATGATCAAAAGCCGGCTGCTTTCCGCCAGTGGCAGCATCGACCTGCATGAACTGGTGCTTGCCTTGAGTCGTCCGTCGGTAGACGAACGCTTCGCCCTCTGCGAGCCAGAACGGAACGTCGGGCATATTGACAGTGAGCTGGTTATATTGAGCGCCGATCGTTAGCGCTCGCTCGTAATCGGACGGCACCAGCAGCGGCTTTGCAATGTTGTCGGCCGGAGCCTGCGCGGCTGCCAATCCCTGCTGACCCAGCAGCGCAAGCATGAAAGCGCCGAGCTTGTACATGATCGTTCACTCGTCCTCGTTGTGTGGGGATAACGGAGGCTGGGGTTGACCTCACGAAATTGGCGCAGCTGCGTTCAGTGTCTCCTCCAAAGCCCAGCACTGACCCTTGCGCACAAAGCGTCCTAAACGTTGCACGCAAGTCTTGGGCCAGAATCAGGCTCCGATCTCCCAGACACCTGAGTGGGCGACTGGGCGGCACGGTCTAAAGCTGTGATCACCGCTCTGGCCCCCGGCCAGGGATGCAGGGGTATGGACGACGTCGCCATAGATAGATGGGCCTAGGGGTCACTGAAGATGTCCGGCATAGCCGCCACCGCCGTGCACGCCAATATAATTCCCGGTCCAGCTCCACAGTGTCGGATGAAACCTTCACCGCTGGATCGAGATCCGCCGAATTCGCGCCACCGCAAGCGGCAAGCGTAACTGCTGCCGCGCCCCGTATAAGAACTCCAGGTCGCATATCACCTCACGAACAACACATGTGCGCGCCATCCGCAACGACGTTCGATGTCGTGGCGTCGCTTCTACGCCCCTGGTGGTGAGCAGACTCCATGCCAGCGAAGCGATGCGCATTCCCGACGGCTTCCGATAGCTATGTCGCTTACGCGACAAGGCTAGCGATTGTTGAGGCAAGCCGTATGTCTGACCTCGAACACACCAGAACGTCCTGCCGTAGCGGCCGATCAGCTTTGCGGGCTGCATCTCGGTCTTCGTCGGCCATGATGCAAGAAGGCCAAGGAAGAACGTGTGGGCGACGCATGGATGGCATCGTCAACTTAATCGACCGCCGAGACGAAGGAGGCGATTTTCAAAGGTCCGAGATTCGGCGATAGCGCTTGTCGCGGAGATTTCGCGCCAAGTCGCAAAGGCTCGTTCGCGCGAAGCACGACGGAGGTCGGCGGCGACAGCTCCGAGATAGGGGATGCGGAAACGTTCGCGACCTGATCGTGAACTGACTAAAACCGTTGAGCCTGATGGGGCGCTTTGAAACGCTTCATGATCCGCTCGCGTCGCCGCGTCTGCCGATGAGAATTCTCGGCGCGATTGTTGAGAGTTTTGTGCGGGCGATGTCCGACGTGAAAGCCCATGCTCGCCCTCGCAGCGCCGTACGAACGGAGCTTGTCCGTGATCATCACGCGCAGCGGCGTGCCGGCGGATTCAAGCGCTTCTTCATGAGCCGCTGCGCAGCGCGCGAGTCTCTTCGGGGCTGGATCAAGACGTCGAGAACGAAGCCATTCTGGTCGACAGCGCGCCAGAGCCAATGTTGTTCGCCCGCGATCGAAATAACGACCTCGTCCAGATGCCATTTGTAACCGCGAGCGGAAGCGCGCTGGCGGATGCGATCGGAGAACGCCTTTGCCATGGTCGGTGTTGTAAATCTCCGGCGTGCCGTACGTCGCCGCGCCTCGTCCAGAGCCGCCACGCAGAACGAGACGTCCATCGTATTCGACAGCCGCCACGCCAGAACCGCACGGCTCGCTCAGTCGATGATGGCGACGAGATAGAGAAAGCCGCGGCCGATGGGCAGATACGTGATGTCGGCCGCCCACACCTGGTTCGGCCGGTCGATCGTTCATGTTGCGCAGCAGATCGGGACAGAGATCTTGTGGCCCGGCGCCGGCTTTGTCGTGTTCGGCTTCGGTCCCAGCGCGGCGATGCCCATCTTGCGCATCAACTGTTGCACGCGCTTGCGATTGACCGCAAGCCCCTCAGCCTCAGCATCGCGGTCATTCGCCGCGAGCCCAGGAATGGCCAGGCGGTGATCAGCTCGTCGATCCGCTGCATCAGGGCAAGGTCGTTGAATTGGCCGGCTGTAGCGGCCGGTAGACGCTAGAACGGGCGATGCCGAGCAACATGCATTGCCGACGGATCGACAGCGCCTGGTCGACGCGCTCGAGCATTCCTCGACGGTCCGGCGTGCTCATCTTCCGGACCTCCGCGCTAAAAACTCGCGCTCGACCGTCAGTTTGTCCGATCTTGGCGTGCAGCTTCTCGATCTCGCGTTCGCGCGTTTCCTTCGCTCTCGCGCCCGACACCCACGTCAAAAGCCGGGCCGCCTGGTCCAGCAGCTGCTTCTTCCAAGCATAGATCTGGTTCGGTGAACCTCATAGCGCTGGGCCAGATCGGCAGCCGTCGCCTGCTCCCGCACCGCTTCCAGTGCGATCTTTGCCTTCAACACCGCGTCGATCTTCCGTCGCGTCTTCTTCGTCATCATGCCCTCCGTCGATCAAACGGAGCGGCCCTTTTCCAACCTGGCCTCTCGTCCCAAAACCGGGGTCCATTTCAGGGCACCATTCGCCGGGTCACGCGCAACGTCAAACGCCGGCGGGATGCCGGTATGACCTTGCGATGGGTCGCGGCCGGCATGATCGAGGCCAACAAGGGTTTCCGATGATTGAAGGCGCATAAGAAATCGTCGGTTCTGCGTGCGGCCCTTCAAGCTCACCACGATCGCATGACGATCAAGCCCGTTGCCCACGTCACGAGCGCGGCGCTCAACAGCGATCGGGACATCTCCCGCTACCTTCGCTCACGAAAGGTCGCGCAGCGGGCATTGATCGTTCTCACCCAACTCGGCGAGGTGCGGAATGGCCCGTTTCAAGAACAGTGCCGAAAGTTCGGTGGTGATGCGAAAATCCAAAATTGCGTATTTCGCTCGCTATTTCTTTGAGCTTGTGAAAAACGGGCGCACTGCAAGGTAGGAGCAGCGGCACAGCTTTCGTCCGTTAGAATTGCTGGTCGTCCCACGACATGTTTCTCTCCTCGGGGGATTGCGAACGAAGATCGAGGGCGACTAGGCGAAGAGTCCACTTCTCGACGTCGCCCCCGCAACAAACCACCCAGCCCCCGACGGGCTGCCCACGCAGCGTGAGCATTGTGCGAATCGATTTTCGTCCGGTGCGATCAGCTCCACATGTTTGCTAGGGAGCTGTCGCATTGCCTGGCCGAAAATGTTCCTGAACTGAGTTGTTGCCTCACGTAATTTTCTCTCCACCGCTGGTAGCGCCAGATCCGTCACCTTTGATTGTTCTCGCAGCGGCTCCAAGGCGATCTTTGCCTTCAGCGCTGCTTCGATTTTCCGTCTCGTTCTTCTTCATGGTCTCCGTTTATCAAAACAAAACGGCATCCGCACCATCTGAGCCGCCGGTCCAGAATCCGAGGCCACTTCACCTCACCGACCGTGGGTACTCACCTCGATGTCAGGGTCCAATTATTGAAGTTGAAGTTCATCCCACCTGGAGAGGAGGTGATCTCAACGCCGTATTGGACGTTGCCGACGTTTATCTCCCCAAAGTACCCTTTAGACTTGATCCACTGCAGGACACTCTTGATATCCACCGTCCCACTGTTGGTCTTCGAAGTGCGCAGGAATGAGATGACCTTATGGTGATTTTCTCCTTGAAACACGTTCCAAGTCGCTCCGCCTACATCGACATTTGTGTAGATCGGTATCGCCGCCCCGGAAGAAGCGTACTTGTAAGAAATGGGCTTGACGTTGCCGCCACCATCGGGATTGCCGGTGTAATTCGTCCAGAGCATTATCTCATACTGATTTGAGCTATCCCAGATATCGTAGGCGACGTCCCAGGCGCCGCTAGTCGGAACTTCCTGATTGAAGTTCGAGATCAGAGTGTTGATCGAACTGAGCGGTTTGCCGACATTGAAACCCTCGTGGGGATAGCTCTTGATGCCACCAGTATCAGGCTGGTTCGACCACACCCCCCACTGGTTGACAGCACTCACCGAGATAGTCTGGGGTCCTGCGCCCCTGCCCCATACGTCGTTGTTCCAACTGTAGCCATCGATTGAAAAGCTCCCGTATTGAGCGCTCGAACTCCATATCGGAGCTTTTGCCGATATTGGCACAAGCGCAACACTGGCCGCACTCAGGGCCGCAAACACCTTTAGCTTTGACACGCTCGCCATTCTCAATCTCCAACCTGACCTTTGCCCGCTCGCCCCTCGCAAGAGTTGGGCCATTATGCGCAGAGCCAGACGTGCTATTTTTCTCGCGCTCCGGGTTGCGTTCCCGACAGGCTGGCGGATTTCAGACAGGGTCCCGCCGCAGGATTGGTTGGAATTGAAAGCGGCGTAGTCTCTGAGGTGATCAACCTCGAATCATCCGCCGTTTGGAGCGCCGGATCGGAGACCATGCCATGACCAGCAATGTCACAAAGATGCATTTCCCCGCCGTGTGAAAGAGAGACGGCTCCGCAGCTTTTCGAAATTGGTTCGATCCGGTTGAAACGGCGGTGCGGAAACCAACGCGGGAACTCATTAGAGGAATTGCTCCGCAGCGAGCTCGATGCGGCCCTTGCGCGGCCGCGCTACGGACGCGGCATGAAGGCCGGCCATGAGGGAACGCCCCGTTACGGGCATCGACACGGCAGCCAGCCGCGGTCGCTGACCGGTAGCTTCGGGTCGATTAAAATCGCGGTCCCGCGTGCGCGGCTTGACACCCGCGATGGGGGACGACCGAATGGAAGAGCCAATTGCTGCGGGCTTGCAAGGATCGCCTCAGCCCTGCCGAAGTAGACATCGACAGGAGTGAGGTTGTCGATGCTCTCATGATAGCGGACGTGATTGCAGTGTTCGACGAACCGGGACGAAGCGCATGGTATTGCGCGCGACAGCTTCGCTGATCGCCTCTGCGTCGGCAGCATCAGTCTTCCCGCGCTTGAGTAGAGTCGAGGAGAGGCGCGGTGATGCGCTTGTTGCGCGTTCCGTTTCCTCTCCCCGCTCATCAAACCGGACGTGCGGTTTTCCCGCATCCGGCTTTCCGACAGGTTTCGTCACAAGGCGCACGTCGGCGACACTTTGCGCACGCGGTTCAGCACAAGTACGCCAGGGTTCCCATAGATCTGATCAGAGAACCGTCTGACGCCACGTCCTGGCGTCTTATGTCGTCTGCGCAGAAAGGCGAGCACGCGGTCAAAGACGTGTCGATCAACGGCCTGATGAGCCGTAGCAAGCGAGCCATAGCTGAAGTAAGCGGACCAGCCGCGCAGAAGGCGGTTCAGTCGTGCTTGTACTTCGGGCCAAGCGCCCTTGTTGCCCGGCGTCAGCAGTTCGCTGACCTTCCTCTTGATCCGCAGCACGCTTTTCTTCGACGGAGCCGCGCCAAGATACCACCGCCCCCCATTGCGGAAGTGGCGGGGTCCGAGCGTGTACCCAAGGAAGTCAAAGCTTTCCAATCGGGCATTCTTCACCGAGGTTTTAGTCTCGTTGAGTGTCAGCCCAAGCTTGGTCATCACCGCTTTCGTCCACGTCAATGCGTCTTCCGCGTGGCCGCGGCTGAGAATGACGAAGTCGTCGGCATAGGAGATAATCTGGCCATGGAATGCTTCACACCGACCGCTGAGACGCCAATGCTTCAGGAACCGGTTCATGTAGATGACGGAGAGCAGCGGACTGATGACACCCCCCTGTGGCGTGCCACACTTGTTGCTCTTACCGCCGCTCATGCGCCGTTTCCCGTTGCTATCCCGCTCCTCGACCGGTACTCGCAGCCATAACTTAATCAGCCGCAGCACATTCCGGTCGACGATGCGTCGGGCCACCGATTTGAGGAGGTCCGAGTGCGGTATCGTGTCGAAGTATTTCGACAAATCGGCGTCAACAACATCTGTGTAGCCCCGGCACATAAGCCGGTGCACTTCCTTGACGGCATCGACCGCGTTGCGGCGCGGGCGATATCCATAAGCTCCGTCCTCAAAATCCGCCTCGAAGATCGGTTCCAGCACGATCTTTGCAGCAGCTTGGACGACCCGGTCCCGGATTGTTGGGATACCGAGCGGACGTTCGCCGCCGCCGGGCTTCGGGATCATCACCCGCCGCACCGGATCGGGCCGATAGGTCTTGGTGACGAGTTCATCGCGCAGGCCAGCCAACCATGCTTCGAGTCCCGACGCGTCGATCTGTTCGAAAGTTATTCCGTCCACTCCCGGCGCACCCGCGTTGGCGCGGGCCAGCTTGTAGGCATGGCTCAGAATGTCCTCGCGGCAGATCTTGTCGTACAGCACGTAGAAGCGGAAGGCAGGCTCCGCCTTCGCCTTACAATAAAGCTTTCTTTCTCTGAAGGCTCCTGATCTTATCGGGCGTTTCAAGGCTCATCGCCAATCTACCCTTTCCCTCGCCATCTTCAAAAGCGCACCTGAAGTCAGGGTCCTTTCCTCCGCCGGAATTACCCGGTTTCATCGGTACCTTTGACCCTGTCCGACTCCCGTCCGGTCCATCGACTACTCAATGCTGAAGGCGCGACCTTCGACCAAGACGGGTCTCCCCCGATTACCCGTACTACCTTTCCAACGTGCCGTGCCCATTACCCCGGTGAACCAGACAGGTGCGTGCGTCGATTGCTTCCCTGTCCGCACGGCCTTCCCCGCCATACGATCGGGTCGGCATTCACATCGTAACTTTCGAGGCGTGCTCAGGCTTCACTCACGTTACGGCCCGCTGGATTGCTCGGCCGCCTAAAGCGACCTTTGTCACGAGGCTTCGATCCGTCCGATTGCTCGTCCAAACCGCTCGTCAGCTACCAGATCAATCGACAACTCTCTGGGTGGATCCTTCCTCCACTGGTAATACGCGCCGTCGGGGCGCACCGAATGGCTTCACATATTGAGGTAGCAGCAGTTTGACGTCATGACCCAAAGCCGCGATCTCGCGCGCCCAAAACCGACATGGCTGAAGTGGAACAGTTCTGCGCGTTCGTCGAACTCGAGCTTTCCCAGCACAGCCGTGACCGCCTGCCCGCTATTGCGCGCCTCGGTCGTGGTGGTGACGTCCCCCGACGTGACCCGCATGCGCCGCTATCCGTGCCTCAGAAGCCGATTGCGATCGTCCCGAATGTTCGTAGACCTATACTTAGCATGTAGGTCTCATTCAAGACGGGGGGCACGCCGCCTACCGTATAATTGTAGGATTTCAGATAGTTCAATCCCAGCACCAAGCAATCGTCGACATAGCCGGCACCGACCACATACTGGTTGATCTCGTTGGCCTCGAGGTCCCAGCGCGCCGAGCCCGTGACCACCCAGTTGGTCGCGACCTTCAGCGAGCCGGTGGTGAGGATGCCTTCGCGGCGGGTCAGATAGCCGAGCTCCGGCTGTGCCGCGTAGTTGCCGTACATCACGCTGATCGACCAGCGATCGAAGTTGGCGCGGCCTTCGGCCTCGAAACGCTGGACGTTCCAGGTCTGCTCGTCCATGCGGGAGCGGACGCTGAAGGTGTAGGTGCGGTTGGGCGAGTAGTCGATACTCGCCACGTAGTCGGAGCGGGGCTTGTCGAGACCGGAATCGAGGCCCGTGTTGATGGAGTCCCGGACCGCGTAGGAGTTCATGCCGAACAGCTGGTAGGACTGGCCGAACAGCACCTTGGCCGCGCCGCCCTTGTCGAACTGCGTGGTGGCCTGCACGCCGACATTGGCGCGGCCGCCGCCCTCGACGCGGTCGTAACCGGAGAACTTGTCGACGCTGAACAGGTTCGACGTTTCGAATACAAAACTCTGCGCATCCTCGTTGGGAAACTTGCCGGCATAAGTCTCGTTCGGGCGGATGATGATCTGCGCGATCGGCTCGACGGTGGTCGAGCCCCAGGGCTGAACGTTGATGAAGGGATAGCGGTATTCGAGGCCGACCGTCGGCATCAGGCGGAATGCCTGGGTGTCGCCGACCGGTAGGTAGTTCGACACGCCCGGCTGGTTCGAGACCGAGGAGTTGATTGCATCGGCGCGCAGGCCGGCGAACGGCGTCCAGATCTGGCCGAGCGGGTCGGTGAAGGATTTGCGCCACTGCGCTTCCGCCGACAGGCGGGTATAGGTGCCGGGGAAGCCGCGCAGCAGGCACTGCGATGGCGTGCGCGCGAGCGGATCGGCCGACGCCGTCGTGCACAGGCTGTTGGTGTTGGCGAGCGTGGTGATCGGATCGAACACGGCGCTGTCACGCGACAGGTTGACGGAGTTGGTCTTGTAGCTGAACTCGCCGCCGAACACCGGATAGTTGAGCACGTTCGAGTAGTCGATCACGGGGTAGACGATCGGGACCTTGTCCTGGTTGCCCGAGAAGCTCCGCCAGTACATCGTGCGCGCATCGAAGAAGCTGCGATTGCCGGCGCCGGTCAGATAGAGCTGCGAGACCGCGTCGGTCGGCAGGTTCAGGAACGAACCGAGCGGGTCACGGTACTGCGACAGGCGGTAGTCCGAGAAGAAATAGTAGTCGGACATCACGACGCCGTCCCAACCCCAGACCCATTTGTCGTTCAGCGCGAACTGACCCTTGGTCTCGACGGCGCCGCGCCACTGGCGGTCGCCGGGCTGCCCGGCGAAGGCGCCGCGATCGAGCTGGTCGATGCCGTAAGCACGGATCTGGTAGGCGCCGCCCATCAGGCGCTGGCGGAACTCCGCCTGGAACAGCACGCCCTGCCTGGAGGTGATGCGCGGGTTGAAGGTCACGTCCATATCGGGCGCGATCGCCCAGTAGAACGGGACCTCCACGCCGTAGCCGTAGCCCGTGTTCGAGGTGAAGCCCGGCATCAGGAAGCCGGACTTGCGCTTCACGGTCGGGTCGGGCGTCGAGAAGTAGGGCATGTAAGCGAGCGGCACGCCGAAGAACTCGAGCTGCGCCGTCTCGAAGTACAGCATCTTCTCCTTCTGGTCGTGGATGATGCGGGCACCCTTGACCTGCCAGAGCGGTGGCTTCTTCGGATCGTCCTTGCACGGAGCGCAGGCCGTGTAGACGCCGTTCTCGAACACGGTGTAGTTGCCGCTGGAACGGTCGGCGCGCGTTGCGGCCATCCGTGTCCGGTCGGCGGTATCGACCCGGAGCGAACCGACGAATCCGTCGCGATAGTCGTCGGACAGATCGATCGTCTCGGCATAGGTGATCTTGCCCTCGGCATCCGTCATGCGGATGTTGCCTTCGGCATGGAGCCGCTTGGTCTTCTGGTCGTAGGCGACCTTGTTAGCCTCGACGCTGGTGCCGTTGTAGAACAGCTGGACGTTACCGACCGCCGAGATCCGCGAATTATTGTAGTCGTAGACGACCTCGGTCGCCTGAACCAGCATCTGGTTGTCGTTGGCGGCCTTCGGCGGCTTCGGACGCGGCGGCTGCGTATTGTAGGAGACGTTCTGCGCCGATGCCTTTACGACGGGGCCGAAACCAGTCGCGATGACAACGGCTATGGCAAGCAAGCAGTCGCAGACTAGCGACGTGAAGAGCCACGGATCGTGCCCTGGCGCAACCGCAGTCAGTTTGTGACGATGCGCAGCCACAGCCACTAACCTTTCCGTCGGGTCAGCAAGGCCAACAATCTGATGAAGCGGCCAACGCAGACTGGCGGCCAGACCGAAGTCTCCAGTTGCATGAACTCACACTTACTTGACGTCCTGATACAACTAGCCACAACAGCGAGCAGGAAAATGGTGAACACGTTACCTTAAATTCTCGGCATCGAGCCGTAGCACTGGCTCCAGCCCTCTTGCGGTTGCGCAGAAACCCTCGGCAATCGACGCGAACCGCTACGCTGAAATCTCTTCAAGTCGGCCTCGCTTCGGCCCAGGGAATTCGTGCTGAAGGCGTCGCGCTGGAAGGTTTGCGGAAGCATGTGATGGCTGATCTGACGGGTTATCAGGTTCATCCGAACCGAACTATGCCTGGAAGCACAGCTACTGGAGCAAGCTGCGAGAGCCCAGGAGCAGCAGCAGCGCTATGGGCGGAGCGCGAAATGCCGATCGCGGAGAAACTCCGCGTCTCCGATAGGCGATCTTGGGCGGCAGCTTTTTCAGCAAAGGGATCAGGAACACGAGCAGTCCGCGCTCATTGGCCAAAGCTTTGACGAACTGTCGGTCCGCCGACCATGCCACTTGGTTCGCGTGGGTCGTTCCGATATCTGTCAGCTGCGACCTACTCCGAAGGATGCTGATCTGTTGTTGTTGCGGCGAATATGCCAGCTGCTTGCTAATCGGCCGTTTCACGCCCCCCGGCGCATGACGGCCATTATGCGGGCCGGGAGCCATGCGGTGAAGCGCGAGCGGGTGAAACCGTTGATGTGCAGAATGGGAAGGCTCAGGCCGAAGCCGCGAATAACGCAACCGTCGGGGCCAGAGGCCAATGTTGTGTTCTGCTCCGCCGTTTGCGGATTGGTGCCAGAGGATCAGACACAGCTTCACTGCTGGCCCAAAGTCGGCCGGGCCGGCCTGCCGCGGGCTAGAAGCGCAATGGTTGTGGCTTCCCAAAGACGAACTCCAGATCGCATCATGCACTCCGCTGCCCCTTCCTGTCCAATAACGAGCGCCTGCGCAAACGAAGCAAGCTGCGTGCCGCTCGAAGATGGAGATCCTCAAGCGGGTTTGTTCATGGTACATGCGTCCGGTTGTGGACATTGGTCCGAACCAGACAATCGAGTCCTTGGCAGTGATATCGGTAGTTGGTGGAACGCACGATTGCACTAGGGTCCAGACTCAATTGAGCCAATATGCGACGAGAGCGGCGAGATGAACAGCGGCCAAAAAATTACGGGCGAGCTTGTCATATCGCGTGGCGATGCGCCGGAAGTCCTTGAGCCTGCCAAAGCAGCGTTCGATGACATTTCGTCCTTTGTAGGCGCGTTTGTTGAAGCGATGGATGACGACACGGTTAGATTTATTGGGGATTACGGGCTTGGCGCCACGACGAATGATTTCGCCGCGAAGCTTGTCGCCATCATACCCTTTGTCGGCGAGGAGCACGCTCATGGGTGGCGCGAGCGCCAGGACATCGGGAGCCGCAGCGATATCGGCATCCTGGCCTGGAGTCAGATGCAGGACGACCGGCCGGCAGAGCGGATCGCTCAGCGCATGGATTTTTGTCGTGCGGCCTCCGCGCGAGCGGCCGATTGCTTGATTGTGCTCCCCCCTTTTCCGCCGGAGGCACACCGGTGAGCTTTAATCGAGGTCGAGTCGAGCGACAGTACGACGCCGTCTTCGCCAGGCTTGGCCAGCGCTTCGAAGATTGCGCACCATCGTCCTCGCTTGGCCCAGCGATTGAAGCGATTGTAGATCGTCGTGTAAGGGCCGTATTCACGTGGACAATCACGCCATCGTGCACCCGATTGCAGCATGTGAATGATGCCGCTGACGATGCGTCGGTCGTCGTCCCGATCCGGCCCCGTCAGTCCCCTCGGCAGATGCGGTTCGATACGCGCCCATTGCCTGTCGTTCAGCCAAAACAAACCAGCGCGCATTCTCTCGCCCCCGAATCAACACGTAGGCAAGAGAATCACGTGGCGCTATTTAGGTACAGACCCTAGTGCGCGCAAGCGCTCGTCAGCCCAGATGGCAATTGATGAGGGCGCGCCGCCTGTGTTCGATGGGACGGACCAGATGGTCGATCGCCGACGCCTAAGCTATGAAGAGCTGCCTGCCAGTTGTCCGCTAATGGCCCGCAACCCGACGCGTCCACACGATTATCAAGCGACGGCAGGCACTGCACTTTTCAATTCGGCTCGCTCCACGGCCAGCGGGCGGTGCTCGACGACATGGAATGGCTGGGCGACGAGCATATCGGGCGAATTACGCCCTCCTGTTACAGGAGTTGAAGAGGGACATTCCGGATCTGGCGGCCCGGACTCGTTCGTGGAGTTCGTGACAACCCATGTGCTGCGCTACACTATCCTTCCGCTTTCATTATTATTCCCGAGCAGGCAACCGCCCATAATGCCATTTGTTGCATTAGCAGCCCAGTTGTTCGCAAACAAATCATCGACATCCTTGCTCGGGAGCCCCCCACCGGGATTCGCCGCTTGTTGAACAAAGGCTTGCGCCAGCGAGTGCCGAAACGCAGAGATGCTTTCCGCATCCATGGGCGAGATCTCGCAGACCAAAGCTTTACTGTCGGCATCCATTAAGACCTGTGGACCAAAAGCAGTACCGCTCGGGTTTGACGCCATAATCAACGTGAAGCTAATTTTGACCCCGGCCGAGGTCGTAAAACTATGAGATGCCAAAGAAACTAGCCTCTGCATCAGCATCGAACCGACAGGCGCCTCCGCACGGAGAGCCGGACCATTCTGCCGGAACGATCTTGCAGGAGCGAACGACGCCACTCGAGGCCCTTTGTCTGCTCTCCTCTTTAGAACGTCTTCGTCGGGATAATTTGACGGCTCGTCACTGCTCAGCGTCATCGATCGATAGCGCAGACGCGAGGGCGCTGGAAGAATCACAGGAGCCAATACAGCGTTGCACGGTGCACCCGCATTAGCCCCATTGAAGCTGAACAGATCCGCACCCCGCTCAAAGAGCTCCCCTCGTATGGGCTGGTTGTCACTGAAAAGATGGAGGGCTTGGCATTCCGACTGAAAATTATCAACAAGTAGGATGGAAGAAACAATCAGCATCCCGGCACAATCACTCCGATAGCCGGAGCGTTTTGCCATGGCTCCGCGGTTGCTCACCACCAGCAAAAGCAAGGCCGCAAGCACGCTCACGAAGTACAAAAACACCAGCCTAGTACCCGGAATCAGAGCTGAGTGATACGGCGGCCTTTGAAACGGCGTTGACGGACCTTTTTCTTGGTCCAGACGAAGGGCTCGGCTCTGTCGTTGTATGCGTTGACGTAGGCATCGATGTGTTCCTGAAGCTGCTTGAGGCTCGTGAAGGAGGTGCCGCTGAGCGACTGCCCCTGCAAGATGGAAAACCATACTTCGACCTGATTGAGCCATGACGCACTTGTCGGCGTGAAATGAAATTGCACGTTGGGGTGGGCCTTGAGCCAGTCCTCGTTCTTTTTATGGGTGTTGAGGTTGTCGAGGATGACGTGAAGCTTGCGGTTCGGAAAAGTCGCGGTGACGCTGTTCATGAAATCGAGAAACTCGACGCGGCGCCGGCGTTTTGAATGGGTCGCGATGATCTTTCCGGTGGCGACTTCGAGCGCCGCAAACAATGTTGTGGTGCCATGCCGCTTGTAATCGTGGCTTTGGCCGGTTAAGGCGCGGCCATTGGGCAACTTCAGATAACCCTGCGCTCGCTCCAAAGCCTGGATCGAGGGCTTCTCGTCCACGCACAGCACAATGGCCTTCGCCGGCGGCGCGACATAGAGGCCGACAACATCGGCGGCTTTGGCCGTAAAGTTCGGGTCGTTGCTCTCGCACCAGGACTTGCGAGCCACCAGGTCAATCTTGTGGCTGCGCAGGAACCGCCAGACATATTGGACATCGACATCGCCCAGCGCCTCGGCCAGCAGGGGGCCGGTCCAGCGCGCAAACCCTTGCGGTGGCGGCTTATCCAGCAGCTTCAGAATCCGCTTGTCGGTCGTCTTCGTATAGATCGGCTGCTTGCCAGGCCGCGGCTTGTCTTGCAGCCCTTCAAGGCCATGGTCGGCATAGCGATGCCGCCAAAGGCTGACAATCCGCGGCTGGACCCCAACTTCCTTGGCGATCGACCGGGTGCTGCGCCCATCCGCCGCCAACAGAACTATCCGCGCCCGCTTCAAATCGCGCTGCAACGTCACCGGTGAGCGACAGCACGCCTCAAGCACCTTGCGATCTTTCCTCGAAAGGTGGACTTCTCTTGCTTCGGGTATCATCCCGACCTTGAATCACGACTCACGTTCCAAGAAAAGTGGGTACTAGCGAACTCAATCGATACGGCCCTCATCAGAAGTTCCTTCACCCCGATGTTTTGGGGCATCACGTGCTAACCGATGTCCGCCCTGCACTGAGCCCTGATGCCACATTCATGCCAAAGGCCCCTGTTGTTTGCGGACGCTTGTCACTTGCGTTCGCCAAACGACGTCCGGGTATAAACCCCTTGCTGAGCAGATCGACAATCTCGATGTCCTAAGAACAAATGGCCGTCGGCATCACGTCTGATAAGTCCGACCGCTGAGGGCGGAGACGCCAAGCCAACGCGACCTTATTGCTTGAAGCCTAGTTTCATGTTGCCTCAGAGTAAGCTGACGACCACGGCGCTCGTGGCGACACGCGAGAAGGCAACCTTCAGCACCCCCCCCTGGAAAAGCGATCCGAGATGTTCGTCCGCGAACCAAGCAAGGGACGTGTCGATGAAAATCGCAGCTGCTCTGCGTCTTCTACGAATGTTTGTAGCGTCGGAAGTCAGACATTGTTTCAGAGCTGACAATCGACTCTGTTAAAGTTCTGACAACACGCTGCGCAAGAAGGGGTGGCATCCCGGTCCATAGTCCAAATATTGTCATCAGAACTTTAGCGATGATCAGAGCTACAGCTGTGATGCAACGGGCAGCGTGACCGTTTCCGTATATGGTAAGAACGACCGGAGCGCAGGGGACTGCGCTCCCATTTTCATGGGGCATCTTTTTCCAAGGCACCACGTCAGGAGTGTATTGTCGCTCTGTCAGTGGTGAGAACACTTCCGCTGGTTCTGGCGACAGCGACGTTCGGCGCCGGTGCGCTCGTATCCATAACCGACGCTACATTGAACGCGCGCCGAACCAGACGGCTGCAGACCGCAGCATTTCTCACCTGAGCGTAGGCACGGATCGCACAGCTGTCCCTGTGCTGCGGTCTATGGTGGCAAAGAAAGAAGGAGCAGACTGCAATCAATCCTACGACGAATACGGGACGCGACATTTCCCCTCCTCATTTAAGGACAGCGGCAGTCCATCTACCATCTGTGAAATCAATCGTCCGCTCGACCGCGAGCCCCCCGGCTCCCTTGTGCGGAGAGCTCGCTCTATTTTTCGACATCGGGTATTCGACAATACCTGACACTACCGGAGCGCCGTCGCTTCCGTCGCGCGGCACAAGGGCTCGATCCTGCACGCCGACTTTCCTATACGGTGCTATTGCAAAGTGGCGGCCGTGTCTCAGAGGTTCTGGCGCTCACAGCTGCTGCTGTTGAACTGAAAAGCGGAAGCGTAGCGCTTCTGACCCTCAAGCGTCGAAAGAGTAACGTGGTACGACAAATTTCCCTACCGCTGAAACCCGGCCGAGGCGCGAATGGAGTTTCCGGAGTTGGCTGAGGTGTGGGCCACGAACTTTCCTGCCGTAGAGAAGGCGGCGGAGGAAGCGGAGCGAAAGTTGCGCGATTTCGTCGCTCAAGTCGGGTAGTAGAAATTTGCGGCGCTCACGCGCCGCCGAATTTTCAGACCGGGATGCCGAGCTTCTTCGCCTTGTCGCCCAGATTGTCCTGAATTCCCGCGCCCGGGACATGCTTCACGCCAATCGGCAGCTCGTTGAGCATCGATTTCCGTTGTCAGGGTTGCAACGGCGTCAGTCGATGCCTCCGCGTCAGCCCTTCCAGCGATCTCTCCAGGTCGTCCCGACGCATCAGGACGGCGGCGTCCGTATCATTTACGGTTCGGTCGAGCTCTTGAGTTCGTGTTCGTAGCGCTCTGGACACAGCCGGGTCGGTGGCAATCAGCGGGAACACCTGACCCTGCGACCGGGCGATATCCTGACAGGCCATATTGAAGGCCCCTTCGGCTGAAGCGCGGCGATTCTTCGCGGCCTCCATTCCCGCGGCAGCTTCCTCGCAGCGAGCGCTCGCCGACTGGAACGCGCCAGCAGCAGCGGATTTCGCCTCCCACGCCTTGGCGAGGGTTTCGTGGGCCGTTCGACGACCTTCGTTAATCCGGGTCCGGTGACTCGCGGTCGCCCCACCTTCAAGAAGTTCAGCTCAGGCGAACGCTTCTCTACCAGTCGACGTTGTTTGGGTTGGGCCGCGCTCTGCGTCGATTTGCGACCGTGAATGCTCAAACGAGATGGCCGCGACCGCGCCGTCCGGCTCCGTTGCAGCGTCATTTCGAGCTCACCAGCCCGCTCACGCAGTGCACCGTACTTTTGCGCAACCGCTGAAAGTCTGTCGGCGCAGCCCACCGGGGCGGCGTCAATATGCCGTTTGGTTGTAGTTCCCGTTTCCCTTAAGCTTGCGCATAGTCGAGGAAATGCTGGAGGCGCGTGGCACTGTTGACCTATGAAGCCGTGCGCCAGTGGGGACCGAAATTCGGCAAGGCGTTCTCCGATCGGTCCGCGAGCGCGCTCCCGCTCGCGGTGACAAATGGCATCTGGACGAGATCGTTATCTCGATCGCGGGCGAACAACATTAGCTCTGGCGCGCTGTCGACCAGAATGGCTTCGTTCTCGACGTCTTGATCCAGCGCGGAAGAGACTCGCGCGCTGCGCAGCGGCTCAGGAAGAAGCTCTTGAAATCCGCCGGCACGCCGCCGCGCGTGATGATCACGGACAAGCTTCGTTCGTACGGCGCTGCGAGGGCAAAGACGGGCCTTTGGGTCGAACATCGCCAGCACAAAGTTCTCAACAATCGGGCCGAGAATTCTCATCAGCCGACGCGACGACGCGAGCGGATCATGATGCGTTTCAACTCCTCCAGGCCCACCGATTTCTGTCAGTTCACGATCAGGTCTCGAACCTTTTCCACATCCCCTATCCCGGAGCCCTGACTGCCGACTTCCGTCGTGCTTGGCACGAGCGAGCCTTTGCGACTTGGCGCGAGATCTCCATGACAAGCGCTATCGCCGAATCTCGAACCTTTGAGAAGCGCCTCCTTCAGCTCAGCGGTCGGTTAAGTTGACGATGCCGTCGCTCGACATTCAGTATGGCACAGGGATTGCAGTGATGAAAAAGCGCTCCGGAAGCTGAGCACGGCGAGCCGGTGCCGGGCGATGGATCTATTCTGAGTCGTTACGGAACATGACCATCAGCGGGCAGAACCCAGGTGCAGCCGGTCGATATCAGGAATCTGGTGATCGGCCACGTCTTCTTTATGTCGTGCCACGTAACTCTGACAGGTAGACAGAAAATTTGGAACCCACATTATGCCGGCGGAGTCGGATATCAAATGTGCGAATGCAAACATTCGAACAAGCACCGTCTGGACAATTGTGCTCGGCTTTGCCGCCGATCCATTGATGCGGTGGAGTTGGCCTGACGCAAGCCAATATCTTCGGAGCATGCCTCGGTTCGTTAACGCCTCTGGTGGACCAGCATTCGAGCACGGCACAGCATACGTCACGGAAGGGATCCGCGCCGCAGCCCTGTGGCTGCCGCCTGGCGTGCAGCAAGACGAGTCCGCGTTAGACGAAATAATGGCGCTGTCCCTGAACCCGGCGATCACCGAAGATATGGCGCTCCTGCGGCAGGAAATGGCCGAACATCATCCGTCCGAGCCGCATTGGTACCTGCCTCTCATCGCGGCCGATCCGAACTGGGTCGGACAAGGACTTGGCACATTGTTGATGAAATACGCTCTTCAACGATGCGATGAGCAGGGCATTACCGCCTATCTGGAAAGCTCGAATCCCGATCACATCCCCTTTTATCAAAGCCACGGCTTCGAGGTCATTGGCAAAATACAACATGGTTCTTCGCCGCCGCTCACGCCAATGTTGCGAGCAGCCAAATAAAGCGAAATTCAAAGCCTGTGTTCGCATTGGCTCACGAGGGCCACCTTTCAGCACTGCTTACGTATTGTCTGCGGCGGCGCTGATTATTTCGCCAGCAAGTATTGGGGCGACTCGGGCTCGCGGCGATGCTCCATGATGTCGGGAAGCTACCATTCCGCTGACGCTGTTCGACAAGTCGGGCCGTCTAAATGAGGAAGACAGCAGACTGATCGAGACACATCTGGTCGACGGCTTCGGAAGACTCTGGATGGCGTTAAGTTAACGAATTGGAGCCGCCGAGGGGGTGGTGACGACCAGCACGCCGACCGCCCGGACCCCTCTTTATCGCCGCCATCGCTTCCCACCGGAAGTAATCAGCTATGCCGCTTGGTTGTATTTCCGGCTTCCTCTCGAGCTTGCGCATGGTCGAGGACGTGCTGAAGTGCTGGCGGCGCGTGGCATTGGCGTGACCTATGAAATCGTGCGCCAGTAAGACGAAAACTTCGGCAATGCGTTCTCCGATGGATCCGCTCGCGCGCTCCCGCTCGTTCAAACGACTGAGAGCATGCACTTGACCGACCGCGACAATCGCGATGATCAAAGCCGGTTGTTGACGCGTCGATTTCGCTCGCCCGAGGACGAGTACGAAGCAAAGGCGGCGCGCGGTCACGACAGAATTCCGGCGGAGCATTCCGCAGCCCGGTAGAAGGCCCGGGCATCCCGTCTTACAAGGAATCGGCAATGAGGCTGCGCGCCGACCATTTCATGCTGCCGCACACCGTGCGATCTTCACGGCGGTAGATGCGTGCTGCCTCAACGGGCCGCGCCTCAGCCTCCTCGCTCGAGCGCCAATCGGCAATCGTCAGCTCAAAGATGATGTCGATTGCAGGATCCATCTTGAGGCAGCGCCACAGAGCAACGAAGAATATCCCCGCGGGACTGTTGGGAAGTCTTATTGTTCTAGGCCGCGCTCTGCGAGCAGCCGGTGCATGACCTCGCCTTTGATCTCGCCTGCGATTTGGTTTCGGACTTGGGCTCCGAGCACCCGCTCGGCATCGACGTCGCCCACCAGACCATGTTCGGCCAGTCGCTGATCCAGACGGCTTTGGAACTCTTCGCCCATGGCTTCGACGAGCCGGTCTTGCATCGCTGCATGTTCGTCTGGAGCGATGCGCCTCAGCACCGTCTCCCAGGGTTGCCAGCGGCTTGCCATGAAGTCGGTGAACTGGCTTGCTTCCCGCTCCCGGACCAGGTCGAGCGCCTCCGTCGCATCATCCTCGCTTACGTGAGAGACCGCCAGGAAGCGCATGTCAGGGGCGACGTGACTGAGCTCCAGCGGCTCGCGCAGCCGATGTTGATAGGCCAGGTAGACTTCGATGTCGTCTACGTTCGGGTTGCCGCTGGCGAGCGAGTTGATCCTGTCGCGCGCGATCTCGTCCAACGCCTCCAAGCGGAAGGCGACACGGCCGCGCTGGATCAGATCGCCAAGCCGATCGTCATATACCCCGTCCTCGACGTCAGCGTTGAGGCGCGCGGTCTGCATACCATTCCAGTGCAAGGTGACACGATCCTCGCAGCTCGCGTTGGCCTCGGACGCCTGCGCAAAGAACTGCTCGCGCAATGTCGGATTGGCGGCCGCCTGCTGCAGATCATCAGCCACTGCCTGCCGAAACTCGTCATTGCCGTAGTTCACGGTCTCTCGTAGCCTCTCCAGGAACTGTGCGTAGTCCTGGGCGCCTGGCTCATCCGCAAAGTGCTGCCATTTGGCCAGCGTCGCCGGGTCGTCTGCGAGCCATTGCGCGGCAGCCTCATATAGAGATTGCTGCGCAAGCTGCGGTGGCGCTTCAGCCGTCGCCAGATTAGCGAGGACGTCGTCCGGCAGCGGGTTATCCCCGAACTCGAGATTCTCCAAATGCGGGTAGCTGAGACTAAGATTCGGTACACGCCCCTCAAGAAGATCCTCAGGCAGGCTGGTCAGCCGGTTACCGCTGAGATTGAGCGATTGGAGGGTGCTCGGAAGGGGGGCGGGGAGGTTGGCCAATTGATTGCTGCTGACATCGAGTTCAATGAGCCCCGATGGGAGGTAGTCGGGGAGGTCGGTCAGCTGATTGCCACTAACCGCGAGCGAGGTGAGCCTGCTCGGGAGAGCGTCCGGCAGGCTAGTTAGTCGGTTGTCGCTTGCGTTCAGGATCTCGAGCCCAGCCGGAAGGTTGGCCGGCAGACTGGTCAAGCTGTTATCGGCCACCTCCAGCCGAGAGAGGGTCGCCGGAAGAGCGTCCGGCAAACTGATCAACCGGTTATGGCTAATGAGAAGATGCTGAAGACCGGGTGGGAAGCTAGCGGGCAGGCTGCTTAGCTCGTTGTGCCTGGCGCGCAGTTCCAGCAATCTTGGCGGCAGGGCGGCGGGCAAAGCGGTCAGGGAGAGGGAGGACAAATCCAGCGAGTGCGAGCCAGTGTTGTCCGCCCCCCTAATTCGTGCGCGTCCCTGTCGCCGATTCTCGGCTTCGCCCTGCCCCTCTTCGGCCGCCCAGTTGTCCAGCAACTGCGCGCGCGCGGAGGCCGGGGTCCGATATCCTGTCATGGCTTCGAGCAAATCCGCCACGGCTCGGCTGAAGCCGCTGAGGTAACTTTCCTGCTCCCCCTCTTCAGAAGCGGCCGAGGAAGAACCTGCACTCCACTGAGCCTGTCCTGTGTTCATCAATATCTCCATCGCCAAAACAAGAATACCCCCGCTCCTCAAGGTCGCGAAGCAGGCCGGGTGTCATGATCATTGTTCACACGAGCCCAAACGCGCAAATGGATCGATACTGCTGCGAGGCTTCCTGCCATTTCGTTGACCAGATAAGTCCCGGAGGGCCGTCAACGTGGCAGCGTTCTGCCCTTAGCAGGCCTACCTGTCGATAAGCTGACGAATGTCGCTGCAGAACCCCGGGTCGCCGGTTGCCAGCGGTGACCGAAGCAAGCCCGGTTTGAGGTTGAACCGGTCAAGCTTCGCAAAGACCAGCTTGGCCCCCATTGCCTTGGCATGGGCACCGCCAGCGCTTACGCGTTCGGAGCGTCTGCCACTCTTCGTTGCCACGTACTCGGTCGAAGGGTAAGCGGCAAGCTGCGGCCGTCAGGCGGCGTGGTTCCATGGCATAAGCGCGTCGATTTCGCCGCTCGGCCAGCCGTTGGCGATACGCTGAGGCGTTAGGCTGAGCCAGGCGCACGGATCGACGTTATTCATCTTTGCTGTCTGCAGCAGTGTTGCGATGGTTCGCCCAGGTTCGTCCGCCGCCGTCGCTACCGGCAAAGAGGCTATTCTTTCTCGTAATTGTTTGTGGTCAGATGGCGCGTTCAACGATGTTGGAGTCGAGCTCGATGCGAACCATCAGTCTGGAAGCGTTCGAAGATGGCACGGCGCGAGACGGCATAGCGGATTGCCTCAGCCAGTTTTGATTTTCCGGAAATCCGCCGCAATGTCTGCTGCCAGAGATCGAAGAGATCTGCGACGACCGCTGTGGAGGCTTGCTGGCGCGCGGCAACGCCTACGTCGGGGCTTTGACCGCGTATGGTCTTCTCGACCTGCCAGAGCTTCGCCATCCGCTCGACCGTCGCCGTTGCCACTTTCAAGCTTCCTGCAACATGCAGCTCATAGAACTTGCGCCGGCTGTGTGACCAGCAGCCAGCCAAGGTGACGCCATCTCTCTTGCGTGAACAACGGACGTATCCATTTCTTGATCTCTGGAAGCGACGCCGCCCACAACGCAAGCGTCTCCTCGATCGACGCTGCTGGCGTCCACGACCTCCGAATCATGGTGTCCATAGATTCAGACATCTCCTAAAAAGGCAACTGTAATGCTAGGATTACCCCTAGGACCTGCAGCGCTCGCGTCCGTCAAACAAGGCGGCCTCAATGGAGGGATACCTTCCATCAGCTGGATGGCTGGATCATCCGAAGGCTCTGGTCGCGCCGCGGAAGCGGTGGCGGAACGCAGCCTGGAAGGAATATCCGACCGCTCGCAAAGCGCATGGGGTCCTGCTGAACGCGCTGCGAGGCGCCTTCGATGGCGCGCAGCCGCGGCCAGCTTGCAACATAGATATCGTTCATCGCCGTCCGCCAGCGGAAGATGTAGTGACTGACGAAGAAACGCGTCATCACACCGACACGACCGCAACAAGAGCAATGCCGGCAAAAGTCGACAACTCGCTGTAGAACTGCTGGACCATCACTTGCGCCGATTTCGAAAGCGCGGCCTGGACAAGGTCATAGAATGGCCCATACCAGCTGTTGATGGCGACGCTGACCTGGACCTGAAAGTAGGAGGTGAACAGTATTAGCGCGGAGCCAAGAATCGACCACGTCGCCCAGGGGTGCGGCGCAACCAACATCCAGCCAGCCGCAAATATCGCGGCGCACGCGGCGAAATAGAGGTCGAACCAGAGAGCCGGCGCCGACGAGAACGTCGCCAACCCGACCTGCCTTTTGCGGCGCTTCGAACAGATTGCTCGCGAAGCCATACCAGACCAGCATCGTCAGTGCGGTCCAAACGATCGCCGAGAGAAAGAACAGCTTGGGTCGGGGGAAAAACGAGAGGTCCGAGCATCTGTGGCCTCTTGGATTACAGGAGACCGTCGGGCATCGTCAACTTAATCGACCGCCGAGCCGAAGGAGGCGCTTCTCAGTTCGAGATTCGGCTTGTCGCGGAGATTTCGCGCCAAGTCGCAAAGGCTCGCTCGCGCGAAGCACGACGGAAGTCGGCGGTGACGGCTCCGGGATAGGGGATGTGGAAAAGGTTCGCGACCTGATTGATCGTGAACTGACAGAAACCGTTGAGCCTGATCGGACGATTTGAAACCCTTCATGATCGGCTTGCGTCGCCGCGTCGGCTGATGAGAAATCTCGGCCCGATTGTCAAGAGCTTTGTGCTGGCGATGTTCGACGTGAAAGCCCATCTTCGCCCTCACAGGGCCGTACGAACGGAGCTTGTCCGTGATCATCACGCGCGGCGGCGTGCCGGCGTATTTCAACAGCTTCTTCATGAGCCGCTGCGCAGCGCGTTCGGCGCTGGATCAAGACGTCGAGAACGAAGCCATTTTCTGGTCGACAGCGCGCCAAAGCCAAGTTGTTTGCCCGCGATCGAGAAGGCGCTGCTGCAAAACTACGGGGTGACCACCTGAGGGCCGTGTCCGAGATCGGCCCAGAAGGCCAGCGCCAGCCCGATTTAGCCGGACGGTGGGTATGGGTCCTGGCCATATGTCCACTCGTGTCTGAACCTGTGGTCATGGCCCTGAACTAGAACCTGAGCGTCGCGTCCTACCTTTCCCTCCTTGTGGGCAGCGTCGACCGCGACGCGGATCGCCTCTTCCTCAGTGGCGTAGGGGCCGGAGTACTCGCAATTGAGCGCAACCATCCACTGGCCTTTATGGCGCGTGACGAAGTACTGAACGCTTGCCATAAGCTTGCTCCGGCATCGCCCCTGGGATCGATAAACGGGGTCGTACTCTGCAAATCTGCCGCGGTCGCCTCAACTACCGGATTTGGTGGGCTCCAAGGAGCAGCGCCTTGTAGGCTGGCCTGTTTGCTGTACCCGCGGAGACCAACTGCCGCGCCTTAGTTTCCCTTATTCACGAGAACCGGAACGTAGCAGCTTCAATCGTCGTAGATGTGGCCCAGCTGCTAGCAAGTCTCTCTTTCTCGTTGGAGTCGAAGGCTGGATTGATGGTTGAGTGCTGCGACCGTTTGCGTTTGATCGACAAATGAACCCTCCAAATAGAATGTCGTCAGGGTCCAAACTCCCGGGAGACCAGCCGCACTCGATCGCATTTGTAAGAAAGCGCTCGTGCGGGTCCGACCTTGCCTCTTTTAGATCGTACGAGGCAATAAATTTGGCATCATGGTTGCTCCACTCCGCGGCGCACACGCGGACTTGGAGGCACGCGGACATGACTCGGCGCCGTCGGGAGTGAGAACCCGACGCTGTCCCTACCGCGCCCGCGCGGCCAGTGAAGTTGGCGGCGGTGACTCGGCGCTCACGCCTCCGGAAGCGCTTATCCCTACCACGCGCTGCAAACTTCGGTGGCCAGCCTTCGCCCTTGGATAAGCGAGACCGACCACCGCGGCCCCCCGAGAGGCTCAATTCCCAAGGGTGCTACCAAGCAGTATCGCTGAGAAGGACTGGAAGCACCTACCAGGATTGGTTGGTGCCGATCTAATGTGGCCTGGGGCAAATGCGCCATGGCGACTGAATTTGATACGATTTTTGATGTGATTGAGCGTCACCGCGAGCTTTCGGTGCAGCACGCCGCCGCGGTATCGGTATCCGCGAAACTTGTCGCAGGTCTCGAGTTTCATGCCGCCGACGCGATCAGCGAGGAAAGAAGGTTGGCTCTCGAGGACTATGCAGACGTGCTCACTCCAAGCCGACCACGCTTGCGGACGTGATCAGACTACCGGCTTGGCCGACGGTCGATGGCGATGCCGTGCGTCGCCAACATCTGCGCCTGGCGATAAAGCGGCAAATGCCAATGATACTTGGCATCGATCACATGCGCTGACCAGCCGCTCCGTGGGCAGTGTTCGGGCCCGGCATGCTGGAGGACGACGCCATGACAAGCGCGGCAGGCCAGTTTGGGCCGGCGAGTGACGATTACGCGATACTGCGCCGGTACGACGTCGAGCCTCTGGCTCTCATCGCTCCCAATTTCAAAAAGGACGCCTGCGCAGCACGGGCGGCAGGTTGCAGTGGGCATCAGGGTCTCGACGATGCGCGGCAAATACTCCGGCAGCTGACCGCGGTTGGCTCTGCGCTCGGCAGTTCGCTTCTCGCAGGTTCTTGGATTGGCGTGATCCTCGGCTGCTTCGAGAGCCGCGACGGCCTCTTCGATGCCCTCCAAAACAGGCTGTAGTTGATCAGCGTCCAGCTTTCCGACGATCGACCGAACTGCGCATCTTTCGCAAGCTTGCGCCACGCTTACGGCCTACTGGGTTAGCGCGATGTCGGATCGCGGCCAATCAAAAAGGCAACTGCAGCTAGTTCTTTTCACTTGAGCTGCTGCCGGTTTGATGGACACCCGGTTAAGCTAATCCCACCTTGCGCTCGAACGCAACCGGGCTGAGATAGCCGATGGTCGAGTGCCTGCGGGTCGTGTTGTAAAATCGTTCGATGTAGTCGAACACATCGGCGCGTGCCTCGTCTCTGGTTCGATAAATCTTGTTGGCCGTACGCTCGGTCTTGAGCGAGGAGAAGAGGCTCTCCATCGCCGCGTTGTCCCAGACGTTGCCGGAGCGGCTCATGCTGCAACGATGCCGTGGTCGGCCATCAGGCGCTGGAACTGCTCGCTGGTGTACTGGGACGCTCGGCGGCGAACTGCCGGTCAAGGAGGTTCGCCGGTACGGTCTCGAGCTGTCGATCGCCGTCATCCTTCGGCAAGCGCCGACGTCGCGGCCGCGCCCGCAAGCCTTGCAGGCGCATCAGCCGCTCAATCCGGTGCAGGCCGCAATCCGCCCCGTCGGCGAGCAGGTCACGCCACACCCGGCGTGCGCCATAGGTGCGGTCGCTGGCGACGAAGCTGGCCTTGACCTTGCCGCCGAGCTCCTGGTCGCTGCGGGATCTGGCGCTGGGAGAGCGGTTGAGCCAGGCATGGAAGCCCGACCGCGACACTCCCAGCGCATCGCATAGCCATGCCGCCGGCCAGATCGTCCGGTGCTTCGCGACGAAGGCGAACTTCATGTCGCTTCCTTCGCGAAGTAGGCTGCGGCCTTCCTAAGAAACAGCCGGATTGGCGTCCCCCGGAAGAGCCTGTAACACGAAGCCCAGTGATTTGACTCGGCGCTGAAGGTTGGCGAGCACACGGCTGCGATATTGTCGCTCATATTGGTCTGCACCCGGATCTCTGTAGGGCATGCCGTGCCGCAGGGTGTTGTAGCATAGAACTGCGATCTTGCGGGCGGTCGCCGTCACCGCCTTTGATTTGCCTGCACGTGAGGATAGCCGGCGATAGAATGCGCCGAGCGCCGTATCGCTCCGTCCGACAGTAGTGGCCGCCAATCGCAACAGTGCGGCTGCCCGACTGGACGATCTTCGTGTGCGTGAAGACAGCACCTTGCCGCCAGAGATTTTGTTGCCCGGTGCAAGGCAGCGCCACGAGGTGAAGTGCTTGGCGCTCGGCCATGCCCTCAGATCCGTGCCGCACTCGCCGATGAGCTTCAGCGAGAGGGACGGACCTAACCCATGGATCTCAGTCAAATCGACGCCGAGCATTCCGTACAGCGCGGCCCTGACATCGAAGGTAGGTGTGTTGACCTGCTTGGTCTTAACGCGTGGCTTTGATAACTTTGCGCCCGCTTTTGCCCCTTTGTTGTAATACGGCGATCAAGGCTTCGAGCTTGCGGTCGCAGTCCAGCATCTTCGCCTGGTAAACGTCGTATAGTTCCAGCGATTGACGGAGGGCGAAGACATGTTCTTCCCGGTCGTTGCCCACCAGTGCCGCGCGGATTGTCTCGGTCGAAGAATGACAACGCACGTCCCGATAGGTTGCCAACACGTCGGGATTGCGCTCGCCTGCAACAACGGCTCGGATAATCCGCATGCCGGTCCAGGTGGCGCGGAGGTGGATGGTCACTACCAAAGCTTGAGGGGGCGTCGAAAGCCTGGCTCTTGGCTTTTGGTGCGATCTTTTCAATCGAGCTTATAGGAGGCCTGACAGAACGTACCCCAGCGTTCCATGCTGTACTTCGCAAGCATGGTCGGCTCAACGCAGCCGCTGCTGCTGCACAATGAGTCGCTTCGGCTGTTGGTCCACATCGCCCAGTAGCGGCCACCGACGCCGACGCTGAAGTTCCTGGTGACGAAGTAGGACAAGACGCCTTCAACCTGGACGCCTCGGCCCCCATTGCTCCGTTGTTCATCAAACATGGTCGTCGGGCGCAAGAGATGATGGTCACGCCCCTTGAAATCGGTCCAGGGCAGGTAAGCGACGTCAGCGTTCAAACGCCAGCGCTCGGTGAGCATGGTTTCGGCGCTTAGGCCGACACGAGCTGCATTCCACTGAGTATTCTGGCTGCCAACGACCTGGTCGTCGTCCGGCGCCAAGCATGGAGGTGGGGCAGCTATCTGTACACACCCCCTCGAATCGGAGCTCTGTTCGTAATACGTCCAGCCGATAAAGCCGCCGACATTGTAGTTGGCGGCGCGGAGGAAATCATAACCTACGTCGGCCGTGTAGTAGGTGTACCTCCCGTTGGCCTGGCCTGATATCGTGTTGACATAGGAGAGGTTCGGGGGGAGGCCCCAATCTTCGTCGTTCATGTGTCCTTTGTCGAAGCGCCCAAGGCCAATGTTGCCCTTCAGGAACACCCCCCACGGGCTGTCGAGACGGCCAAATAGCTCCCCGGAAAGTCCGTCAAGTCCGTGATAGGTGAGCCTCGATATTAGCATGCTGGGGTCTTCAAGGCCGCCGGAGGCCACTGCGCTGCGGTCCCATTGGAATCGACCCCGGCTGAGCCAGAGTCGCGATCCGCCTTCGAACGACCAACCGGCCGTGTAAGCAATCGGCGCCGCGCCGGCGGGCGCTTTTGCGTAGAGCGGCGCATCGGGCCAACGCACCACCCACGGGTCGGCGCCAAAATGGTAGTTCAACCCGATCTTTCCGATGTGATAGCTGCTGGAGAGGCTGGTTATGTTCGCCGGAAGAATGGCGAACGGCGGATTCTACACCGTCGGAGGCGTTGCGACACTCGGCCCGCCGAAATGGAGATAGTCATACTCGACGTTGACCGACCATGCAGACGTAAGTGCTTGCTCGACGCCTAGCCCGATGACGCCACCGAGGCGACCATAGTCGAAATGGGTTTTCTCCTGTGGCGCGCCGCCTTCAAAGTTGTTGACGACGTCGCCTCGATTGTTTTGCCAAGCCACTCCTCCCTTAAGATAGGCCAACGTGCGGCCCAGCGCGCCAAACGCGTAACCGACGCGCCCAGTCCCGGTGGCAAAGACGTTGGGACCTGCCTTGCAGTTTGCACTCACGACAAAGCCGGAGGCGGCGAGGCAAGTATTCGTGCCGTCGGAGACAGCACCGCTGGCATCGAGTTCGACGCCGAACACCCAGCCATTCTTCTGCCAATTGTAGCCGATCTGGCCACCCGCGAGAAGCACTGGGGTATCGACGACATCGCCATAGATTGACGGACCGTAGGATTGCTGAAGGAGGTTCGGCCGTAGCCGCCGCCGAGGTGCCCGCCAATATAGCCTCCCGACCAGTTCCACACCGCGGGCGGCAGTTTCACTTCTGGCTCAAGGTCTGCCGCGTTCGCTGCACCGTTTGCGACGAGCGCAATTGTCGTGGCTCCTAAAAGAAGAACTCCGGATCGCATCCAACACTTCCCTGTATTGTCTCGGCCCACGACCGAGCGCCCTTAAGTTATCGCCGCAGCAAACCGTCGGGGCGGACCAGACGCTAACAGCGACGCGCGCCGAGTCCGCCCCCGAGGATCATCGCAAGCGATTGGTGGTGATGCCGCAAAGAGAGCAAGTCGCGTGCCGAAGTGAATTCGCAGGCTATGCAGGCACTTCGTCGCGGCGTGTGGCGCCAAGTTGCTCACATTGGTCTCGATACCGACAAGGGCCACGTTACCCGAGAGTGGCCCGC
This sequence comes from Bradyrhizobium ottawaense, assembly GCF_002278135.3. NCBI lineage: Bacteria > Pseudomonadati > Pseudomonadota > Alphaproteobacteria > Hyphomicrobiales > Nitrobacteraceae > Bradyrhizobium > Bradyrhizobium ottawaense. Next base: position 7,156,694 of record NZ_CP029425.2, read on the forward strand.
TCGCGCGCTGAATGTGTACGCGCGGTGGCGCGTGCAGACCCGGCCCGTGTGATGTCAACAGGAAGCCCTCTGCGCTTCCCCGACTACGGCGCTGTGTCGCCGTTGATTTTAATTTCACCGAGTCCTACTGATGGGACTAGGGTCTGTACCTAAATAGCGCCACGTGATTCTCTTGCCTACGTGTTGATTCGGGGGCGAGAGAATGCGCGCTGGTTTGTTTTGGCTGAACGACAGGCAATGGGCGCGTATCGAACCGCATCTGCCGAGGGGACTGACGGGGCCGGATCGGGACGACGACCGACGCACCGTCAGCGGCATCATTCACATGCTGCAATCGGGTGCACGATGGCGTGATTGTCCACGTGAATACGGCCCTTACACGACGATCTACAATCGCTTCAATCGCTGGGCCAAGCGAGGACGATGGTGCGCAATCTTCGAAGCGCTGGCCAAGCCTGGCGAAGACGGCGTCGTACTGTCGCTCGACTCGACCTCGATTAAAGCTCACCGGTGTGCCTCCGGCGGAAAAGGGGGGAGCACAATCAAGCAATCGGCCGCTCGCGCGGAGGCCGCACGACAAAAATCCATGCGCTGAGCGATCCGCTCTGCCGGCCGGTCGTCCTGCATCTGACTCCAGGCCAGGATGCCGATATCGCTGCGGCTCCCGATGTCCTGGCGCTCGCGCCACCCATGAGCGTGCTCCTCGCCGACAAAGGGTATGATGGCGACAAGCTTCGCGGCGCAATCATTCGTCGTGGCGCCAAGCCCGTAATCCCCAATAAATCTAACCGTGTCGTCATCCATCGCTTCAACAAACGCGCCTACAAAGGACGAAATGTCATCGAACGCTGCTTTGGCAGGCTCAAGGACTTCCGGCGCATCGCCACGCGATATGACAAGCTCGCCCGTAATTTTTTGGCCGCTGTTCATCTCGCCGCTCTCGTCGCATATTGGCTCAATTGAGTCTGGACCCTAGGTTCACGGAAGAGCAGATTATCGCGGTACTGAAGGAACATGAGGCTGGGGCGAAGACAGCCGACTCGCTCGCAAGCACGGTGTTCCGAGGCGACGATCTACAGTTGGAAGGCCAAATTCGGCGGCATGGACATTTCCGAAGCGAAGCGGCTGATGGCCTTGGAAGAGGAGAACGCGAAGCTGAAGAAGTTTCTGGCCGAGCAGATGCTTGATGCGGCCGCACTTCGCGAGCTGGTTTCAAAAAATATAGTAGGGCCCGCCGCCAAGCGCGCTGCCGTCGCGCATCTTCAGGCCGTCATGAGCCTGTCGGAACGGCGGGCCTGCTCGATCGTGGGGGCGGATCGGAAGATAATCCGCTATCGCTCCAGCCGCCGCCGGACGCAGTTCTGCGGGGCCGATTGCGCGATCTCGCCAACGACCGGCGGCGTTTCGGCTATCGCCGGTTGTTCGTCCTGCTGCGGCAGGAGGGCGAGCCGTCGGGGATCAACCGGATCTACCGGCTTTATCGCGAGGAAGGGCTCACCGGTCCGCAAACGGCGGGCTCGCCGCAAGGCCGTGGGGACCCGTGACCCGATCCTGGTAGAGGCGAGGCCGAACGCGCGCTCGCTGGACTTCGTCCACGACCAGTTCGCCAATGACCGCCCCGTCCGCATCCTCAACATCGTCGACGAGAATACCTGCGCGCGATTCCAGAGACGTCGATCTCGGGCGGCAAACTGACGCCAATCGTCCAGCGAACGCTGGCAAGCCAGGAATGATCGTGTCCGACCATGGCACCGAGTTCACCTCCGCGCGGCTCGGTCAGTGATCTGAAGATAGGACCCAAGGAGCCAATGTCTACCTCTCTATCGGTGGAGGACGAAGCCATCATCGTGGCCTTTCGCAAGCATACCCTGTTGCCGCTCGACGACTGTCTCTACGCTCTTCAGGCCACGATCCCGCATCTGACCCGCTCATCGCTTCATCGATGTCTTCAGCTCCACAGCATCTCGCGGCTGCCGGACGTGGAAAATAGCAAAGGCATCAAACGCAAGTTCAAGAGCTATCCGATCGGCTACTTCCACATCGACATCGCTGAGGTCCGCACCGCCCGAAGGCCGGCTCTATCTCCTGGTCGCCATGGATCGCACCTCCCTCGAAGTTCGCCTACACAGAGTTGCACGAGAAAGCCACCAGACGCGTCGCCGCCATTGGATCCGCCAGCGTGCACCCAACGTTCCCTTCGCCCTTCGGACAATCCGGCTCGGAAATCTCGATATCGAGCAGCGCCGAACTGACTGACTTGCCATGCGCGTCCAGCGCCAGGGAGCGCGTCACTCCGCCGTCCAACGCCTGGCCGAGCACGAAATTTAGCGCGGCTAGGTTGGGCAGCTCGTAGCGCACAACGCGTCCATGCACAAAGCTGCCCAGCCACGCCTTCACGCGTTGCGCCGTCAGCTCGGCGCGAAGATGAGCGTAGTGAGTCGGGTCCCGACAGATGACCGAGACGTTCAGCGTGTTACCTTTGTCGCCGGTCCGAGAGTGAGCGATCTCGCGCAGTTTCATCTCAGATCTCCACGAACGTGAATGCAGGTTGCACGACTTCGCGCGGCAGCAGGACCGACTTCACGGCGAGCAGCTCGCGCACGGATTTCCCTACGCCGCCCCCGCCCGCCGGACCATTCGTATAAAGCGTCTCGACCTCATTGCCTATGCGCTGGGCCTCGTTAAGAGAGTCTGTCCGTCCTACCACTCTCGCGCGTACTTCGGTAGGCTCGCTTGCCGTGGAGTCCAACGTGTTACCGTACAGCGAATCGACGCCGATCATATCAAAGCGGAGTTCGCCCGTTTTCACTCCCGCTATTGCGAGCCGTTCACGGACAATCTGCAGCGCGAGCCGTGCGCGCGTCATTGCACCGGAGCCGCCATACGAGATCTGGCCTTCGCCAATAAAGCCGTCGAGATATCCGACGGAGACCTTCAGCGTGGGTGTCGGCGCACCGCCGCGTCCGCCCGTTACGCGCACACGGTTTGACGTATCTTCCTCAATTTCGACTCCAGTAAAATCGGCGATTACGTCTGGCTGGAAATATTGAGCGGGGTCTTGGATCTCATAAAGCAGCTGTTCCTTGCAGGTCGCCGCGCTGACGCGACCGCCCGCGTGCGGCAGCTTTGTGACCGTCACCGTCCCGTCTGCTGTAACTTCTCCGATCGGAAAGCCGAGACGTGCGAGATCCGGCACATCCTTGAACCCAGGATCGGCAAAATAGCCGCCCGTCACCTGCCCCGCACATTCCAATAGATGACCTATCACCGTAGCTTGACCAAGCATGGTCCAGTCGTCCATCCGCCAGCCGAACGCGTGGATCAGCGGCGCGGTAAACAGCGAAGGATCCGCCACGCGTCCCGTCAAGACAATCTCCGCGCCCGCATCGAGCGCGCCGACGATTGGCCCGGCGCCGAGATACGCGTTCGCGGATATGATACGATCGCGATACGCGATGATTTCCTCGCCACTTTCGTCGAATCGCCAGGCGCCGCTCAGTACAGCATCGAGCACGTCGTCACCTGTGACGGCAGCGATCCTCAACGGCGGCAGTCCGAGTTCACGTACGACTTGTGCCGTTTTCAGCGCCGCGGCAACCGGATTCGCCGCGCCCATGTTTGACACGATACGCACGCGGTTCTTCACCGCTACCGGCAATACAGCGCGCATCCGCGCCTCGAGCAGCGGATCGTATCCCTGGTGAGGATCCTTGCGACGCGCCTGCTGAGCAATTGCGATTGTGCGCTCCGCAAGGCATTCAAAAATCAAGAAGTCGAGCTGACCATGCTCTGCCAGTTCCACTGCCGGCTCGATGCGGTCCCCCGAATAGCCGGCCCCCGCGCCAAGCCGGATCACGGGTGGGTTGACTGATGGAGTCATACTCTCAACACCTCATCTTGCCATTGCCTACGAGAAGATCCCTACGCGAAGCAGGCGTTCGTCCTAGCGACCCAACTTTGGAACGGAACATAAGCTCGGTGGAATCTTTTCGCCATCGCGACGCGCCGAAGAACCCGCGGAAGCGTAGCTCCGCAAAGATCAGGTCCGAGCTATTCAGCCTCCTTTCATTTCACGGCCCACCCCACGGTCCCAATTTTCCGCGGCCACATGAAAGCTCAGGCCGACACGCATAGGTAGAAGGCACGAGCAACGTCGAACGTCCTTAGGAGCGGCATCACATCGCCACACACCACGTTCAGCGATTTCAGGTCGCACGCGACGCCCTCGTTTCGAGATAGATTGATCGCATGTAGACGTCTGGGCGCAGGTTCATCGCGCTATTGCGCTCAGCATCCATCAGAACGTTTTGGTTGAGTGCGTTCATTAGCTTTCAAAACATTCACTCGCACCGTTTGACCAAGCGACCAATCATGCGCAACGCTTACTCAGTTGCGGAAAAGAAATCCGCCGACTTTTGGCTGTGGCGCACACAGTTTCGGCTGATTCCCGATATTTCCGAAGGATTCCATCGCAGGCCGGTGTTCAGGCTGACATTAGACCACACTCCAGTATGCATACATTGCTTAACGGCCTGCAGCTGCGCCCATGCGCCAATCTAGCCTCAGCAGATTAAGGGCTCCCGCCAACATAGCAAAAGCTTGCGAGACCATCCGGCCGTTCGTCCTCGCTTGAGGGCAACAGTCGTATGCGCGGGTAAGCGATACTATAGCTGGCGCGGATTACGACTCCACCCCGCCGCATCGAGGTCCGCGGATCCCACCGACGACGCTCAACTCGGCTGCGCTGGCAGACAAATGATGGGTGCCCGCGACCGGCAGATGCCAGATGATCGGCGCAGTCATGTCGTTCTCCAATTCAACAGCAGATCGTAGCCATCACCGTATGTGCTGATGTTGAGCGCGATATCTTCAAATTTCTGCGAACCTCGCATCGCGCTCGATCGATTACTCTCAGCGCCTATTAGGACCATCAGGTCGCGTAGTCCGGGCTGATGCGATCGAGGCGGCGCCGGAGCGCGGCCCAGGCGCGCAAGCCATAGCTCTTGCTCTCGCGGTAACCTTTGCTTTGCGCCGCAGTGTGAGCGACGATCTCTTCGGGAGGGAGCGTGATCTTTTGGCCCCCTTGTGTAGCCGCAATTTGGATGCGGCAGGATTGCTCCAGGTAGTACATATTGAGGAACGCCTCAGCGACTGTACGCCCAACGGTGAGCAAGCCGTGGTGCTTGAGGATCATCACGTCCTTATCGCCAAGATCACGCGCAAGACGGGCACGCTCGTCTAGATCATCCGCGATGCCTTCATAGTCGTGGTAGGCTATGCGGCTGTAGAGCTCCATCGACATTTGGTTCAACGGTAGCAGGCCTTGCTCCTGCGCGGCTACCGCCATCCCGGCCAAGGTATGCGTGTGCATGACACACTGTGCATCATCGCGATTCATGTGCACCGCGGAATGGATCGTGAAGCCTGCGCTATTGATTTCAGACACTTCCTCTTTCTCGAGGGCATGCCCCTCGGGGTCGACTAGGATAAGACTCGAGGCCGTAATCTCGTCGAACATCTTGCCATACGGGTTGAGTAGGAAACGATGTTCCTTGCCGGCCACGCGTGCCGACAGATGAGTGTAGATCAGATCGTCCATGCCGAAATGGGCAATCAGACGATAGGCTGCAGCTAGATCGCAGCGAATCTCCCATTCTTCAGTATCAATGTTACGCATATTCCGTTTCCTCTCTTCATCGCAGCGCGCTGCAGCTAGGGGACGCCTCCGACGACGGTCACGACCGCCCCAAAGCACTGAGCACGCTGGTCAGTAACCTCGCTTCAGATCAACCAAATTCCGTAGCGGCTTCCCGTCGAGGTATCGCTGCAGATTGCCGATGAAGATTTCTAACGCGATTGTTGTAGTCGCTCAACCAGCCGGCAACGTGTGGAGTGATGATAACGTTGGGCATCATCCAGAGCAGGCTATCAGCTGGAAGTGGCTCCCGTTCGAATACGTCAAGGAGGGCCCCGGCGATGGCGCCTGCCTGGAGTGCCACGATAAGCTCGTGTTCCGCAATCACCGAGCCGCGAGCGACGTTCGCCAGAAACGCGGTGGGACGCATGCACTGGAGCTGCTCGCGACCGATCAGCTTGGAGGTTTCCAGAACATGCGGAACAGCAAGGACATCGAAGTCGGAGAGCCGCAGGAGTTCAGTCAAGCCCTCAGGCGGGAAGAGCCTGTCAACTCCCGGAACGGGATCAGTCGCATCGCGTTTCGAGCCGATCACGGTCATGCCCCCCCCCCCCCCCGCGGCGGGCGATGGCGGTTCCTATCGATCCGAGCCCGACCACGCCGAGCGTCCGCTCTGCCAACGGCGCGACCGGCACTCTGTCCTAGGAAATGCCTGCGGTCCTCTGCTAATCGGCATCGTTCTGGCTCCATCAAGTGTCAATGGGTTGAAGTCCCGAGGCCAATCAGGACATCGCCCGGAGCGAGCGCTCTCACATGCAAGCTACACTTTCCAAAACGAAGTATATCACCCATTTTACGCGGGCAACGCATATTTTATGCGGCTATCCGCGATCTCGCGCCGAATTCGCTGGACTCAAGCCTCGTTGCGAAAACTCCAGGAGGGAAAAATCGGCATGGCGCGGAGAGGCAGATGATCTGGGCTTCGATAATGATCGTCTTGAGGGGCCAAGGCTTCAGGGCGAGGACACAAGTGGGACTATCTTCGAGCGGTGGAACATCACCGCTCGCACCCCTAAATGGGAACGTTGATTCGGAAGTGAAACGAACTCTCCTCGCAAACGGACTAGGCGAATAAAGGTGTGATAACGGACGGAGCCTGCCTCGTCAGCGGACGAGAAACATTCGTTGACCGATCTCCCGCGCTGGTGCGCCGCAGCTTTGGCGCATGCTCAACAACGCCTAAGTCGAGTCGTTCTTGTTGCAGTGAAGCCCTCAAATTTGCCGGAGGATGCGCCGCGTCGTACAGCGTTGGTAGGGCTCGGCGCGAACGATCCAAGCCAGCATCGGCCCGGTCGACGTCCTACGGCGAAGATTCGCAACCGCGGGACGCCCAACGATGGCGAGGTCCGGTTTCAGCCGGAGGACGGCGGGCCGGCTTTTCCAGTGTCGTACGGCGGCAGGTCCCGGTGCGCACATTCAATGACTGGGGATCACCTCCACCGGGGTACTGCGATGCGGATCTGGTTGCGCACGGCGGGATGTCCGTATCCGTCGCGTTCATTCAGACACTCAATGGTGGATATCGCAACGGGGTGGACCGAATGCTTTCCGCTCGTCGTACGTTGAAGCAGCTCTTGTGGTCGTGGCTCTCGAGCGCGCGCAGAACCTATTTCCCCGGCCCGTTCGCGGGCTCGATTTTGACAACGAAGCGCCTTTCATGAACTGACGTGTCGTGGTGCCGCTCTCACGATGTTGAAGTCACTCTTTCGAGTGCCTAAAAGAAGAACGATGAGGCCTTCTTTGAACAAACGACCGGAGCTATCGTTCGCCGCCTAGTCGCTGGCGGCGGTTTGAAGGCCTTGATGCTGCTCGCTCACTAGCTCGCCTGTTTGCGGCGGCACGGCTGCACATCAATATCTTCAAGCCATCGTTTAAGCTGAAGGAGAAGCACCGCGAAGGTGCCAAGGTGGTCAAACGCTATCTTCCTCCCCGCTACACCGTACGAAAGAACATTGGTCCACCCGAGTCTCAATGAGGCATTTAAACGTAGGCTGCGGATACCGCACGCTTGATCTGGTGGCATTGCTGGCACAGATGCGGGACGCTCAAAATGACCTGGGCAAGCGCGTTGATCGGTGGGTTGGAAAGCCAGCGACTGCCATCGCGCCGGTGCATAAGCGACTTGGCGGCCTATGCCCGAGAGCTCAGCGATGGTCGGAAAGAGGGTGAGCAGCGGGCATTCATCGGCGCCGCTATGGGCGCGCAAGCGTGTGCCACGTCGGCCATCGATGCTCGACCCCTACATCCCCACCGTCGAGGAATGGCTCGCCGTGGCTCCGCACTTGTCTGCTGTCGATCTTCTCCCCGGCTCGAAGCGCATGCGCCTGGTCGGTTCAGCGGCCCTCAGCGGCGTACGGTGCAGCGATTGGTGAAGAATTGGCGATCAAAGGCCGGTCGACAGCTCATCAGCAGCGTAGAAGTCGAACGATCGGTTCAAGCTTCGTGTCTTAGTATCTAATCCCGCCAGGTTCTTTCGCCGAATCACCGCAAGCCGCTCGCTCGCTAGGGCACTCTTGAGGGCGCGCTTCGCGAGCGGCTTGCTCGGACTCGCGGCGGCTGTTTCAGGCGACACTAGGGTGCGCTTCGGTAACATATCATCCGAGGCAATATGAGGGGGCAGTTCCATGACGCGCGACAGATGTCGTCGCTACGGCCTACACCGCATATTTAGCCTCGATCATTCCATAAGGTCATGATCGTACGAGCCGTGCGCCGACTGTTCGGACGGCGTTAAAAGAACATGCCAATGGCGATCACCACACTGGGAACGACAAGTGGTGACAAAAGGACGGCCGCTACCAACCGTTTTCCGGGAAAGCGTCCTCTTACGAGGGCAAGGGCAGCAAGCAGGCCGAGCGTGGTTGCGAGCACCGCCGAACCAATGGCGATCTCGAGCGATGCCACCACACGCCTTTGCCACTCGGAGCTGGTCAGCACGGTCTCGTACCAACGTGTGCTAAAGCCGACGGGCGGCCACTGCATATCTCGGACCTCCGTAAAACTCAAAGGCGCGATAATCAGCATCGAACGGCCGCAGGCGCGCAAGTTTTGTGACTGGCCTGGATATCGTCAAGGCGCAGAGTCGTGCTGCGGACTGACACAGCCATAGATGCTGACCAGCTATCCCGGGTGATCCGTGCGGTGCGAGCGTCACGATGATCGCGGCCGGTGCTGATCTGAAGATTTACGTTGCCACGCGGCCGATCGACTTCCGCTGTGGCCACGACGGGCTTGCGGCGAAGGTACAGGAGATGCTTCGTCTCGATCCGTTCAGCGGCTCAGCCTTCGTGTTCCGATCGAAACGAGCGGACCGGATCAAGATTTTGATCTGGGATCGAACGGGTCTGGTGTTGGTGCACAAACGCCGCGAAGGTTGCAAGTTCTTTGGCCAACGATCGCGGACGGAGTGATGCGCATGTCGCCGGCGATGTTCGCTGCCTTGTTCGAAGGGCTGGATTGGAGATTGGTCCGCCCGGAAGAAGCACGGCGCCCGGAGGTGGCGGGATAACTGCGGCAGAATGACTCGGAGCTATTTTGATCGTGGCGCGGGCGGCGGCGATGTGCTCGAACTAGCGCATGAGCATCGCGACACTGCGCGACGAAAACGAACGCCTAAAGGCGCTTCTGGCGCAAACGCAGGCGGCCTTGAGCGAGCATCAGGGGGCACTGGCGGCATCGGAGGAAGCGCGGCGTCGGCCGGAGGTCATTCTCGGCGAATTGCGACGCGACAAGTTCGGCTCGAAATCCGAGAAGCTGCGACCAGATCAGTACCATTTGCCGCTCGAAGACGTGGAGATCGCGCAAGGCATTCTGGACGCGGCGTAGGAAAGAGCCGAGAAGGTCATCCAGGGTCGATCGCGCAGCGATCCTGATCGAGGCTCCCATCGCAATCGCGGCTGTCTGCCTGCCCATTTGCAGCGAGTGGAACGGATCATCGAGCCTGCGAGCACGCTCCGTCCGTGCGGTTGCGGCGCCATGACGAAGATCGGCGAGGACGTCAGCAAGCGACTCGACGTGATCCCGGCGCAATGGCGCGTGCTGGTCACACGCCGCCCGAAATACATCTGTCGCCGCTGCTCGGGCCCTGTCGCGCAGGCGCACGCACCGGAACACGTCGTGCCCGGCGGGCTGCCGACCGAAGCGGCTATCGCTCATGTGATCGTCTCCAAGTTTGGCGACCACACGCCGTTTTATCGTCAGGCCGAGATCTATGCGCGTCAAGGCATTCGGCTTGATCGGGCGACTCTGGGCAACTGGTCCGGCCGCGCCTGCTTCCATCTTCAGCCCATCGCGAGCCACATGCGCCGCCACCTGGCCATGGCGGATCGCCTGTTCATGGACGAGACCATGGCACCGGTGCTTGATCCCGGGCGAGGTCAAACGAAGAAAGGCTACTTCTGGGCGATCGCGTCAGACGACCGTGGCCACAGCGGTCCAAGTCCACCGATCGTGTTGTTCCGATATGCCCCCGGTCGCAGCGGCGCCTTCGCGGAGCAGTTCCTGGACGGCTTTGGCGGAAGCTTCCTGCAATGCGATGCCTATGACGGATATGACCGGCTGACCGAAGTCGTTCGACCGCAAGGGCCTTGGACGCTCGTGCATTGCTGGAGCCATTTGCGCCGGCGCTTTGTGAAATTGGCCCGCAACAGCAAGTCGCCGATCGCCGAGGCCGCCATTCGGCACATCGCCCAGCTTTACGCCATCGAAGCCATGGTGCGCGGCGCATCGCCGGACATCCGGCTGGCCGCGCGCAAGGAGCACTCGCTGCCCATGGTCGCCGCGTTGAAGTCCTGGTTCGAGAAACAGCTGTCGATGATCTCCAGCGGTTCGACGCTCGCCGAGGATATCCGCTATGCGCTCAATCATTGGCAGGGGCTGACCCGCTTCCTCGAAGACGGGCGTCTCGAGCTCGACCCCAACCCGGTCGAGAACGCCATCCGGCCGATCTGCTTGACCAGGAAAAACGCGCTCTCCGCCGGACATGAAATCGGGGCGGAAAACTGGGCTTTGCTCGCCTCGATCGTCGCCACCTGCAAACTCAACGACGTAAACCAATGCGCACAACTATCGGAAATGTGCCGAATTACGTCGAGAACGGGGCCTGCCATGGCGGGTTCCGAGAAATGGAAAGATGTTGACGTGGACCGTAGAATGACTAGTCAGCATCCTAGTCGACCAGAGTTTCGCAATCTTCGAATCGCGTTGATCGCACGATGTAACAAGTCGTGAGAGACGCCAGAAGAAGTGCTCAGCCATTGTGATTTTTCCTCAAACGATTTGTTCAACAAGCAATTGCCAGCGCCGCCAGCGGGTTGCCCAAGAGCAGCCGAACTGATTGCCAAATTGCATCCAGTGGTGGGGACGGACATTGACTGGGCTATTCGGGTCGGTCTCAAAACCGGAGTTTCTTTTTGACAAAGCAGGGACGAAAGCGGCCCGGTATGATCTCCTACGCTAATGCAACTCCACGCAGCCAGCGACTCGGCAGAAGCGGAAATGATGGGCCGGTAGAGAGGCCCCAGTTCGACGAAGCCCACATTTCTGATCTGCAAACCCAGAAACAGAACGGATCATTCGATTCGGGATGCCGGGAAGGACGCTACTCCTCTCGGGCCAGCTCTGTCACTATTCGGGTCAACTGATCTCAGACTTAAAAGGCCTCCGGCGGGCATGCCGAAGGCCTTCTTGGAGGTTCACACTTAAAGTAATGGAGCCGCTTCTTTTCTCCTTTTGATAGTTTACGGAAACTCAGAAGACGCGCACTGCACGCAACAGGAGCACGAGACTGCCCTGGTCTTTAAGGTCATAAGCAGCGGCCGGCTTGGCGACACCCGACTGCAGCGGCAGGGTGACCGTGCTTCCGCTCGCATGTTTCTGGTCAAGCATGGCGTAGGCAAGATCGGCCGAGAATGTCAGATTCTTGACCGGGCTCCACCGTGTGACCATGCCGACAACCGAGTAGTTGAAATCAGGATTACATCCAGCAAGACCGCTCGAAAGAGCGAGGGTTGCGACGAACGCCCCACAAATGTAGCCCTTGGCTGTACTGTTATAACGCACAGCACCCCACCCACCGTAGACGGCGGTGTTCCACTGCGGATTCCAGTTGTGGGTGTAGGCCCCTTGGAAGCCGTAGGTCGTAGTCAGCTGTTGGCCGGAGCCAGTCACGAATACTGAGTCAGAGACGCCACCTAGGCCGACGCTCTGGTAAGCGCCCACCCGACCGGTACCACCGTACATCGCAAAGGCGGTCGTGATATAGTCCTGGAAGTTATAGCGGCTTGCGCCATCAGTATACACGCCGGTCATATTGATCGTGTCACCAGCACCCGTCGGGATGTTTTTGATCGACAACGCCAGCTGGCCAGCCCAACCCCACTTATCGTTCGGATGGCCTGTCGTTTCATCCGCACCATAGTATCCGGCGTGATTGTCATGCGCGGCGACCGACGCCTGGAAGAGACCCCATGCTTGGTCGACGCGAACCATGGCGACCAAGTCAGGTGACCTCGTTCCCCCGATATTGTTTGTGCCGTACGCACCGGTCGCGAGTCCTGCGGCCGTCGCACCGCTCACGTTCCAGATACTGGACTGGTATAGGGCAACCTGATCCTGGGCCGAGAAGGAGGCGGTAATACCCTGGCCGAAGTCAGCAGTATAGGTGAATTGGTTCACGGGGTCCCAGCCGCCGCCGCCCGGCAGAGTGTCGAGGCTGTTTCCCGGATAGTTGGCCCAAGGCGCAGAAAACTGCGACTGCGCCTTACCCAATGTGAAGCCCGCGAACTGGATGAAAGCATAGTAGACGCCGAGCGAACCACCAGCGACCTGTGAACTTGTTGATGTGGTGTAGGCGGTGGCGCCATTGACTGCAGTCGTGCCAGCACCGCTATAGCCGCCGGAGGTCCAGGTGAAAACAGCATCGAAGAATGTGCGGACGACGCCATACTCAGTCGCGGTGCGCGTGTCGATGTTCAGATCCATACGAGACTGAGCGGTGTAGTTGTTGCTGAGGCGATTGTGCGCCCCCGCCACACCGCTATCGGCGGCGTAATAGAGTGTATTCGTGGCCAAGCCCGTTTGGGCACGGAGATAACCACCGAACTTGATGCAAGTATCAGTGCCGGGGATGTAGTAGAAGCCTGCGCCATACAGCGAGCAGATCTTGACGTATTCCACCGCCTTCGCCTTCAACGGCAGGTCGGCAGCCTGCGCTCCGGCTCCAGCGATCAGACACGTCGCCGAACCGAGCAAAAGGCTCTTCAACATGTTCATAAATGTCCTCCAAAGTGTTTCGGCTTAAAAGCGGCGGCTCGGCCATTCCGGAAGAGCCAATCGACTTTCGCCACGCCCCCAATCATTCTCGACCTGCAGGGCCTTCTTCAACGCTACCGACCGATCGAACCGGTGACGTCGCGGTGCGGATCATCCCGCCGCTCGCGTAGTTACGTTGACAGATTGCACTTGTTATCGGCGCCCAAACTTCGTACGGAACGGACCAATGCACACGCGCTCTCTGCAGCCGTGCTGTAATCGCGTCATAAGGGTACGGTCCGAACCATCGTTGAATAGGAACGTACGATCCGTACGAAGAACTTCGATTTCGGGCCGTAGCAATGATGACGAGCAATTCACTTGGAGGGAACGTACACAGTAGTTCGGCCGAGAAGTATGGCACGCACAAAGACCGATGTTGGAGTTCGACCGGCCGATGAACCGCGGGCGACACGGACCCGCGATTAGCGCCTTCGCCGACACGCCTCTTGCTTTGAGCGCAGCATCTTGAGGTTGAGCAGGCTTGTACCCGCGGCTTCGATGATCTTGCGGACGCTTGTCCCTTGTGGCGGGAAGCTGCCTATGACGACGATGGCGCACGGCGAAGTCGAGAATCGAGAATGAGACTCTCTCTAGTCCTCCGTGAAGAACGCGGACGACCGCTGATTTAAGCGATCTTTTGAGCCGGGACAGTTTCGGCGAAGGCCCGGATGATGGCACGCAAGAGTTCTGCGAGCCACCGCAGGAGCAGGCCGAAGTTGTAGCCGGCCGCGGCGAGGACGGCGTTGATGCTGTCGCCGATGCGGCCTTTGAGATAGTTGCGGTCCATGCGGTGCTCGGCCTTGACGTGGCCGATGACGGGCTCGACGGCCGCACGACGCTTCATCTCGCGCCTGATGGAAGCCGTGACGCGGCGGACCTGCCCCGAGATCCAGACCCTGAGCCGGTGCGGGTGGTTGTGGCCGCGGTACCCTTTGTCGACATGGATGCGGCGAGCCTCCACGCCGGTGAGCTTCTCCATGTCGGCGACCACGGGGCCGAGCGTGTGCCCGTCGAACGGATTGCCGTGCAGCGCCTTGGCATGGAGCACGGACTGTCCGCCCTTCGGGGACGTCACGGGGGTGGCGATACTGACCTTGCAGCCGAACTCGTAAGGCGCACGGGCTTTCCCCTTGCCGATGCACTCGACCTCCGGGGCATGTAACGCATAGACCTTGGGGCCGCGCTGATGCTGATCCTGGGTGCGCACCCGCTGCGCCAGAGCGAGCAGCGGGCCGAAGCGAGCTTCCAGCGCCGCATCGCCATCAATCTTGCGGCGGATGTCGCGGATGATCCGGCCAAGCCGCGTCCGCAGGAACTTGAGTTGGCGCCGGGCGCGCTTGAACTGATGAGCGTGGGTATAGCGGCCGACCATGATGGCGGCGCGCTTCGCCAGGCGCAGATAGCTCTGGCGCAGCGGCACACGGTTGCGCTTGGCGAGCCCGACGAGCTTGGTGATGGCCCGATGCATCAGCCGCGCGTCGGTCGGATGCGCAACGGCCTTTGGCTGCACCGTGGTATCGACTGCCACTCGCTCCAGGTCCTTGGGACCAATGGCGCCAGTCTTGTGCGCCACCGACAGACTTTCCTGGATCAACGCGACGAGCTGCTCCTCGCCGAGCCGCTGGCGCCAGCGCGTCATCGACGATCGATCGAACGGCAGCCGGTGGCAGAAGCTCAACTCGCCGCAGAAGTATTGGTAATAGGGGTTCTCGATCCAGCGGGCGCACAGCACCTCATCCGAGAGATTGTGCATGTGCTTCAGGATGAACAGGCCGGCGACAAGCCGCGTCGGCAGGCCAGGCTGCCCCGGACCGGTTTGGCACACCGAACCAAAGCGGTCATCCAGAAACTTCCAGTCGATCAGCGCCGCCAACCGCACCAGCGGGTGGCCCATGTCGATGATTTGATCGAGGGCCGGAAGCAACAGGTCTTTCTGGCGATCATCCCGCGGTTTGCTCATCGCCTTCCCTAATGCCGATGACCCGTCGTCAGGGAATCACGAATCGCTCGAAACCAAAATCCCAAAACGCAAGAAAGCGCGGCCCAACACCCAGCTTTCCTGCAAAATCGAATACTTTATCGAGACAACTTCTGCCTATCTCTCAGGTCGATCTGCATTCTTCACGGACGACTCTCTACATAGATTTCTAGGCCGTCGCGATGGGTCGGTCCACCAAGACCTCGGGGCAATGGAGCTGATTCCGGCTACGAAGATCCCGGACTGCCAATCCGACCTCAGCAGTTCTCCACGAGGCAATCGCGTAGCCTGGCCGTCGCGCCGGTCCTAGCTGGCGCTGCTTTACGACGACTAGGCGGCCCTAATCGCTGGCCTCCGCTGTTTTTTGCCCTTGATGTTATACCAGACCATTAATTGACGGAGTGCATCTTCGCCGAGCATCAGGCCTTTGGGTCGGCTCCGGCGTTAGCTACTCGATCGAAACACGTGGTGTCGCCTTCAGCATCGCTGGGATCGTCTTACTTCTGCGCCTCGATGCGGCCCCACCTGCGGTCTCTATAGAGCGCCATCGCACGTGCCTACGCTGCTGGCGCTCACGCATTCCGCAGCGCCCCACTACCACGCTCAGCAAACCGTTCGCCTGCCCGCGGCGCGAAGCTCGCCTTCAGCTCGCCAGAAGCCTAACGGAAGATCGAACGAGAGATCCTGCCGCCCTCCTGCCCCCGGCAGGAAGTTTGAATCTAACAGCTGATTTGACGCTTCTGTTCGATCCGTTCAGGCCGGAGGATGCTCTAGCCGGCCGACTCACTTGCAGCAATCAGAGATTCAGCCGAGGCATAAGCGCCTGAAACAAGCTTGTAACATCCGCACGCCTTTTGTTCGAGGCACCTGCGTTCATCGATCTGCAAAACGCCGCGCATCTTACGAATCAATTTTTGCTCTTCAAACCGAATTAGCGTCTCCGTTACGCCAGCCCGGCGCAATCCCAAGACCGACGACAGGTAGTCATGGGTAATTGGAAGCACATGAGCATCAAGAGCATCGCTGGCTAAGCAAAGCCAGCTCGCCAGCCGCTTTTCGCGGTCGTGCCGAACGCCGCAGAATCCCGCTTGGGCGCTGTGCAACGTCAGCGCCTGAACGTATCGAGAGAGCTGTTCTCTGATTTCGGGGTGCTCATTTGCGATCCGGCGCAGGTCCGTGATCCGAATCCTGTGTGCGCGTCCGGGAAAGAGCACGACACATTGATGTGTCGGAAGATGCCCTCCTACTACGACCGAAGCGCCGACGGCCCCCCGCCGGCCTATCAGCGCTGTTTCGAGAATACTTCCCGCCGCGACAATCCTGAGTGAGATGAGGCCGGATTCGATAAAGTAAACGTGCTCCAGAGGCTTTTTGGGCTCTTGCAGAACCATGCGTTCTCTGAGAGCGATCGGCTCGAGGAACTCGCCGAGCGCCCCAAGAGCTTGAAGTGATATTCGAGCCAGAATTGCATTTTTGACGAAGGGCCGCACAGGACAACGCACCGGCCTGTGAACGATCGGCTGTGCGACGGATAAGCGCTTGAGAGCTGGTTCATCGCAGCCGTCAGGCCCTTCGAGGAAGGCAGGCGCGTGGTCACGCATAGTGCGGTCCGTTTCCTGGGATGCGAATTCCTGCTGGTCAACTCCGCTGACCGTCACGAAACCTTGATCTTCCGAGGATACGTGATCCAACTTTCGATAAACGCAATGATGCAGGCCTCTACCGATTAAATCCAGCGCGACCTGCCCCCTCTTCGACGAATTTCGGCGAAGTACTGAGGATTGCGCATACCAGTACTCAAAAAATCAGCGACACTTTGTCCGGTCGCGCACTTAGTCGGTTTTTTGGTCGGGAGCACTTCCTCCGCGGTGCTCGATGTCCAGGCAGACGTTGCGCTCACCTGTCTCACGCGAACTCACCGCTCACGACGTCTTTGCGAGGGGAGCACGGGAGATGAGCGACTCTAGCGGATCCAATTTCTTGGCGCGGCCAAGCTTCAGGGGCCTTTAGGTTGCGCAAACCGGGAGCAGGCGCACGCTCGATCAACACGGCCGTCCGGGCGGGGTTGTCGCTGCCCGGAGAGACGCTGGTAAGAGATCCGGCGGGCCCAACAAGATCGCCCCGATATCGCCCGTAAGCGGGCACGCTGGAAGGCACAGATGGCAATACGCTGTGGTCGTTTGAAGCCCAGCTAGGGTTAACAGCGGCGCCTGCCAAAAGATTGCGCCTGATGCATTGCCACCGAGGAGAAGCGCGAAGCCCGGGATGATGGACTACATCGCATTCATATGCAGCGCCATCGATCTGGCAAACTACCTCATGCGGCGAGCACCGTTTCGACGAGGCTTACCCAATAGCCAATGCCATAGGGCAATGCTTCGTCGTTAAAATCATATGCGGGGTGATGCACGCCAGCTGAGGGTCCATTGCCAATGAAAATGAAAGCGCCAGGCCGCGCCTCGAGCATGTAGGCAAAGTCCTCCGCCCCCATAATCACGTCAAGCTTGTCGTTCACGGAAGCCGTGCCCACGAGTTTGCGTGCTGCCGCAAGCGCCAGATCGGTCTCCTGCGCATGATTGACGGTGACGGGCACGTATCGGCGGTACTTGAATTCAATTTCCGCGCCATACGCTCCAGCAATACCTTGCGCAGTTGCCGACATCTGCCGTTCCGCGAAGTCGCACAGACAGGTTACGAGAGTCCTCAGGCAAGATATTTGGCGGCCCCCAGCAACATAGCCGTATGGCCATCATGGCCGCACGCATGCATTTGACCCGGCGCTGTTGATGACCACGGCTTGTCGGACGCTTCGACAATCGGCAAAGCGTCCATGTCAGCCCTCAACCCGATGGTAGGGCCTTCGCCGCCCTCGCCCTGGATAATGGCGACAATGCCAGTTTCCGCTATCCCGGTCTCGACGCGATTGATACCGAACGAGGCCAATTTCTCGGCCACAAACCGCGCCGTATTATGCAGGCGATAGTCGAGCTCAGGATATTGATGCAGATAGCGGCGCCATGCCGTTACCTCATCTTGCAACTCACCGAATCTTTCAACGCTGCGCGTGACTCGTCACCTTATTTGAAATCGGTCAGAGAAGCTACACCTGATCGCAAGAACGAATGATGCTGCGCGCATTCATTCTCGGCCCACATCAGTCGGTGGCGCAATTCTCTTCATTGCAAGGCAATGAGATTCTCCTGTGGCTGCCCGAATTCGCGGTCCACTAAGGCAAGTTTTTCCGGTTCTTACCAATACCAGCTGCCACTTCGACAACTGTCAATGAGTGGTGGTCTTGTCTGCGGCTAGTACCCAAATCGTAGCGCCGCGAGCCGACTGAAGCAGTCGCATTTGCTTTCAGTAGCGCCTGGCACTGAGAACGGATTGAGACCTTCAATACTCGAATCTAGCGTAGGTGACGCGCAGCTGCCCCCTAGGCGATGGACGCCATGGTCATCCGACAGAGCGTTGTGATATCATAGACGGGCACTTTCGCGATGTGACGGATGACGGGCGAAACGATCGGGAATCCGGCGCATTCGAAAAGGATCGCAGCAATTTCCGGATGCGCTGTGCGGAGCGACGCGACACAGGCTACGACATCGGTCTCAATATCGGCGGGGTCGGTCGGGAGGGGCGGACGCTTCATCTCGTTTTGCCACAATTTGCCGCCTTCGATGCCGCCGATAACGACCCTCGCCCGCTCGCGCCGATCATCAACCCCCAGCAACTCTTCTCTCAGGTGAGTTGAGTCGGCCGTCACGACAGCGACTTTGGCGAACTTCGGAAGTTGTCGGAGCAATGCGGGCAGCAGAAGCAGACTGGACGTTACTACTGGCACTTTCACCGAAGCGGCGACCGCAGCCTGATATCGAACGGAGAAGCCGCAGTTTGCGCTTATCGCGACCGCGCCTCGTGCGATGAGCTTTGTGGCCGCTGCGACATAGGCCGACTCCAGCGCTGGATTACCGCGGATGACGTCATCCGCCCAAGCTCCGTTCGCGGTTTCATAGATGACCGGGAACTCAAAGGTATTGGGATCAGACATCGAGCTAGGCGGAGGTTTTGGCGCTGGCACTCCGCGTTCGAGACACATGACTCCGAGAGATCGTGACGGTTGTGACATCATTCAGGACTCTGAAAGAGCTTGGGATGGGTGCGCCTTTTTGCGCAGAGCACATTCGAATGCGGCCGCTCGGCGATTGAGACTACGAGGTCGATGCCTCTGAAAGCGCCGGCTTAGGTTGCAGCGCCAGTGAGCCCGGATTGCCGCCCGGCCTCTTCCGCCACCACATGATGTAGAGTGCAATCAGCCAAAGCACGGGAAGAAGCGTTAGCAGCGCGCCCACCGCAGCTATAGTAGGCTCGATCTGTTGGCTTATGTTTTCCAACATTTTTACCGGTAGGGTGCGGATCGAGAACCCACTGACAAGCGATGTTATGACGACCTCGTCGAACGAGTGGATAAACGCGAAGACGGCGCCTCCGATAATACCTGGTTGGATCAGCGGCAGCGTAACCCTCATGAAAGTCTGCAGAGGGCCGGCTCGAAGGCTTTGTGCCGCCTGCTCCAACCGCCGGTCGAATTGAGCCAGCGTCGCCGAAACGATGACGACGACCGTGCCGATGGCGCCAACGCTCTGGGCAAGGATGATACCGGTCATTGTTCCAATTAGGCCGAGTTTGACCAGACCGAAATAGGTCGCGACACCGACGACAACCACCGGAAAGGTGATCGGTGTCAGAATAAGCATGGTGAGAAAGGCGCGTAACCGAGGGAGTGTGCGGCTCAGACCGTACGCTGCAAGTGTTCCGACGATGGTCGACAGCGCAGCAACCGGCAAAGCAAGCCGAGCACTATTCCATACGGAGGTAGTCCACGACGGATCGTCGAAGAAGGCGCGGTACCACTGCAGCGAAAAGCCAGACGGAGGAAATTCCAGAAAGGCACCGGCGCTAAACGACATCATGATAACAATCAAGCCCGGCGACAGCAGGTACACCATCACAAGCACGACAAAGATCCCGCCGAAGATGTCGGACCAGCGGCTGTCGCCACCAGGTTTATAGAGCTGACTCGTCCAGCGCTTAGCCCGATAGGGAGTGGCAACGTCATTGAAGAATCGTGTCAATGCGACTAATGGGCATCGCCTGCTCGATGAGAGCATGCGCGCTGACTGCACTGCCCGAGGCTGCGTACCGGAAAGATCAAGCCCAACCATGGAGAGCACGATCACTGTGATTGCCAGGAGTATGAAGGCCGACGCAGCGACAGGTGCCATATTGAATGAAGTCTGAATCTGAGTGACAATGAAATTCGATAACATGGCGTCGCTCAATCCGCCGAGGACTTGGGGCGTGATGTAGAACCCAAGGCAGAACACAAATACCAGCAGCGAGCCGCCGCGGACACCGGGCAGGCTCAGCGGAAAGAATACGCGCCAGAAGGCTGCAAAGGGCCGAGCTCCCATACTGCGGGCCGCAGGCATCAACGATCTGTCAATGCCATGCATAACGCTGAGCAGCGGCAGGATCATCATGGGCAGCATGATATGCACCATGCCAATGTAGACGCCCACGCGATTGTAAATGAGCTGTATCGGCTTAGAGATCCACCCAAGATAGACAAGCAAATTATTGATCAGACCGTGGTCGCCAAGAATCACCGCCCATGCATAGGTGCGCACCAGCCCACTTGTCAGCCACGGGACGAAAACGAGCACGATGAGCGCGACGCGCACCCGCTTGGAGGCGATCACGATGAGATAGGCTGTTGGATAGCCGATGACGAGACACACAGCCGTAGCGACCGCGCTTATTTCGATTGTCTGAAGGAGGACACGAATATAGGCCGGTTGCTGGAAGAACGCGACGTAGTGCGTGAGCGAAAAGGCCGGCGCGTTAAGGCTCGCCAAGAAGAGCTGGACGACGGGTATGCCGAAGACGACCAGCAGGATTGCGAATGCCGGCACAGAAAGGGCAATGGGCATTCGGCTCAGGTTTTTAAACGTTTCCACCCGCATTTGCTCTCGTGCCTCACACTGCGACGAAGCGGACGTCCGACCGCAACCAGTCGAGCCGCACTGCATCGCCAGGCTGGAAGATCTGTTGTCCCGATGCGACATGCTCTCGTACTGCGATCAGGCAGTCGCCGACGCGTACCTGGTATTTGCGCAAAGGACCGGCGTAGATCATGTCACTCACTGCTCCGGTGATGGACTGGCACAGGTCCGCATCGTCACGTTTTGGAGCCCCAGGTGCGGCGATACAAATACGTTCGGGCCGGATCATCATCACGGCGCCGGAAGGCTGCGGTGCAGCAGTTTCGATCCTGAACGCAGGGCTTTCGAAGATGTTGGCCTCGCCCAGAAAATTGGCCACGAAACGTGTCGCCGGCCGATCATAGAGGGCTTCTGGCGTGTCGGTCTGCTCGATCCGCCCCGCCCGCATGACGACGATGCGATCCGAAAGGGTGAGCGCCTCTTCCTGATCGTGCGTGACGCATATGGTGGTCTTGCCGAATTCCTTGTGCAGGCTCTTGATCTCGACCTGCATTTGCTCGCGAAGATTGCGATCGAGCGCTCCGAGCGGTTCGTCGAGCAGGAGGATCGGCGGGTCGGCGATCAGCGCGCGAGCAAGCGCCACGCGCTGCTGCTGCCCGCCGCTTAGTTGCGATGGCATGCGGTCACCGTAGTCATTGAGATGCACGCGCTGAAGCATGCGGTTGACACGCATCGCCTTCTCGGCCGCCTTTATGCCGCGCATTTCGAGCGGGAACTCGAGATTACGCCGCACAGTGAGGTGCGGAAACAGCGCATAACTCTGGAATACAATGCCTTGGTCGCGCCGATAGGAGGGCACCGCCGCGACCGACTTCCCGGAAATGAGGATGTCTCCCTTGGTGGGAGCCACGAATCCGGCAAGCAGCATGAGCGCTGTGGTCTTGCCCGAGCCGCTCGGACCGAGAATGGTCAGAAACTCCCCGCCACGAACCGCGAGCGAGACATCCTCGATCGCCGCAATCGCTCCATATGTCTTCGTGACGCGCCGGAATTCGATTTCCGCGGAATCAGGACCGTTCTCCAGCACTTCATCCTCAACATGTACTAGGGTCTGTACCTAAATAGCGCCACGTGATTCTCTTGCCTACGTGTTGATTCGGGGGCGAGAGAATGCGCGCTGGTTTGTTTTGGCTGAACGACAGGCAATGGGCGCGTATCGAACCGCATCTGCCGAGGGGACTGACGGGGCCGGATCGGGACGACGACCGACGCATCGTCAGCGGCATCATTCACATGCTGCAATCGGGTGCACGATGGCGTGATTGTCCACGTGAATACGGCCCTTACACGACGATCTACAATCGCTTCAATCGCTGGGCCAAGCGAGGACGATGGTGCGCAATCTTCGAAGCGCTGGCCAAGCCTGGCGAAGACGGCGTCGTACTGTCGCTCGACTCGACCTCGATTAAAGCTCACCGGTGTGCCTCCGGCGGAAAAGGGGGGAGCACAATCAAGCAATCGGCCGCTCGCGCGGAGGCCGCACGACAAAAATCCATGCGCTGAGCGATCCGCTCTGCCGGCCGGTCGTCCTGCATCTGACTCCAGGCCAGGATGCCGATATCGCTGCGGCTCCCGATGTCCTGGCGCTCGCGCCACCCATGAGCGTGCTCCTCGCCGACAAAGGGTATGATGGCGACAAGCTTCGCGGCGAAATCATTCGTCGTGGCGCCAAGCCCGTAATCCCCAATAAATCTAACCGTGTCGTCATCCATCGCTTCAACAAACGCGCCTACAAAGGACGAAATGTCATCGAACGCTGCTTTTGCAGGCTCAAGGACTTCCGGCGCATCGCCACGCGATATGACAAGCTCGCCCGTAATTTTTTGGCCGCTGTTCATCTCGCCGCTCTCGTCGCATATTGGCTCAATTGAGTCTGGACCCTAGGGCAGTCATAGGATACGGATTCAGCATTTATACTCCAGACAGGCAATTGCGCTAAGAAGTGCGGAGCGGCGCGATGGACCGGCCGTTCACGCGAAGGACAGCCACGATCTAACGCAGACTCCATTCATTCCAGCGCTGGATTAGCCGCTCCATGTTCGACAAGCCGTCCGGTCCGGACTCCAAGTACCACTTCGGATTTATGGCGAAGCTGCTCGCCATGTACTCGGGGTAGGTCGCAAGTTTGCGGGCTACATTTTCGGGTAGCTGCTTGTAGGCACTGTGATTGCTCGGAGCGAGGGTGAACAATTGCGCGAACGCTGCCTGGCGGTCGGCGCGAGACGTGAGCTCAATGAACTTCTGCGCGCTCTGGACGTTCGGACTGCCTTTCGGAATGATCCAGTTATCCCAAGCCAGCTTGGCCTGACTCCTACTGATTTCGATCGGCGCGCCTTCATCGATCAATGCTTGCGCCCGCCCGTCATAGCCTTGCGCGACGTCAGCCACGTTATCACGCATCATTTGCAGGATCTCGGATCCGGTCGACCACCACTTGCGGATGTGCGGCTTGATTTTATCGAGGCTCGCGAAAACACGGTCGATATCCATTGGGTAGAGCGCATCCACAGGAACGCCGTCCGCCAGCAGAGCTTCCTCGAAGGGACCCAGTGCGCCGTACTGCCCGGTCCTGAGGGTACGTGCTCCAGGAAACTTCTTAACATCCCAGAATTCGGCCCACGTGGAGGGCCGCGGCTTGTCACCCGGGAACTTCCCCGTATTGTAAATCATGTTCATGGAATATACGAAACTACCGAAACCAAAGGGCTGTTTGCAGTAATGTTGCGTCGCCTCTAATTCCACCTGCCTGTAGATCGAGTAGTCGATTTTTTCAAGATTTCCTTTCGCGGCCAAGGTAAACGCCGAGACTTGATTCATAAGAAGTACGTCGACCGTGATGTTGCTCGCATGCACCATCGTCGCGATCTGGGCCGCGTCTATATCCTGCGTAATCTGAATTACCTTAACTCCGGTCTCGGTCTGGAAAGGCTTCACATAAGCTTCGGCGATGGCCTTGCCAAAATTGCCCCCGCTAAATGCCACGCGCAACTCGCGTGAGGATTGCGCCGATACCGGGCCATCGACAGAAGACAGCGTGCCGACCGCGATAACGGACGACATTCCTCTCATGAAGCGCCTGCGATTTACCCAAAGATGCCTCATTGTTTCCTCCACGCCCCGCGGGAATTTTCCCCGCTCTGGCCATATTAGCGGGAGCAAGGTCAGAATTTCCACATTTTTGGCGTTAGGGAGCCGAAATTCCGCGCTTCATGGGGGCGACGCGAAGGTTTAAAGCCATTCAGGGATTGGGCTGCTACATGCACAAGCGCGCCTAGTAAAAATACACCTGCTCTCCGGCGCGCTCAGACTCGAGCGGAAGGAGAGACTGCCTTTTCCTCGGTCTCATAGGCCGAAAAGGCGGATACGCTCCAGTGTCTTGGCAAAGTGCTCGTCTGGCGGTCAACTCGGCGCGGCCGCTTACACGATGAAGCCGATCGAGTCCCATATTTAGACCGTGGGTGTTCTGCCGGGACGTCGACGGAACGTGCCGCCAGTGTAGACTGCGGGCGCGCCGGAATTGCTGTGCATCGGTACGAGCAAGAGTTCACCGTCACGGTACTCGGCTTGACGCAACGAACGCCAGTCCTGCGCGGCAGCCGCAGTTCCAACCACACGCATAAAGCCGTCTGCCGAGATGCCCATGAGCGATGGAGCTCCTCGACGGAAGGATATGCAGGCTACAATGCTGGCCAGAAGGGGAACGGGACAAGTGCGGATAAATAACCTTGGGCCGAGTAGCTCTTTGCGCCCTCACCAAGCATTGCGCGCGGGGCCTTCAGGCTGCGCCACAGCCGCTGCATGGAGGGCCTCGACGAAGGCAGCCTGGGCCTGGCCATACTCGGGCAGGTTGGGTTCAGGCCACGCAGAGTTGATCGCGATGACGATCTTGTCCTTCGGATAGACAAAGATCGCCTGGCCGGCGTGGCCCAGCGCCGCGTAGGCGTCCTTGTAAATCCACCAGTGATAACCATAACCCGTCGCTCCCGTACTCGTGGGTGAGAAGGTCAAATGAGCGCGGGTTGCCTCCGCCAACCAACCGGGCGACAGCACCTGGATGGCGCCGGCCCTACCACCGTCCAGCATGAATTGCCCGATGCGAGCGTAATCGCGCAGCGTCGTGATGAAACCGCCGCCGCCGTACTCTTGGCCTGCTGGATCTACCACCCAGAATGCGTCCTGTTCCATCCCAAAGGGCCGCCAGAGCTTGTCTGAGAGGTACTCTGACATCGACTTCCCGGCCGCCTTGGAAACTAAGACCCCGGCCAGATGGGAATCGCCGGTCTTGTAGTCGAACTTGGCCCCGGGCCGGTGGATTCTGGGCAGACGGCGCATGTAAGCGACGCCGGGGTTGACGCCGTCTATGAAAGGGGCCGTCATCAGCAGGGCGTCGTCCGAGTTCGGGTCCGTGTAATCCTCACTCCACTTGACCCCCGAAGTCATGGTCAAGAGTTGTCGGACGGTTACGCCGTCGTAGGCGCTGCCTTTTAGCTCATGGATATAGTCGATGAGGGGCGCATCCATGCCGTTGATGTAACCATCCTGGATAGCCGCGCCAATCAGGATAGAAGTTACTGATTTCCCAACGGAGTAGGAGGTCCAACGGTCCTTCGCTGTACGCCCGAGACCATAGCGCTCGAGAAGCACCTGTCGGTTCTTCAGCACAATGACGCCAGAGACGCGCTCCGCCTTAATGTGGCGATCGACATCCAGGTCTTGTCCCCTCCAAGTCCAGCGTGGCGAGATCTGATGGAGGGCTGTAGGCAGGACGTAAACGTGCGGGCCGCGGCTTATCCCACGGACCGGATCGATCTTCTCTCTACTACGGCAGCCGACGATCTGTTGATCTCGGGTCCATCGCAGCATAGCCGCGCCGCCCGGCGGAAGCGACGCGTCCTCGGATGTGCATGCCGCTGTATTCACAGTCTCCATCCCATTCATCGTCACTCCTTGCGGACTTCTCTTGCCTGTTGTTTTCCATCTAAAGTTTCAAGAATTTATCTTACCACAAAGCCGCATTTCCGTAATGTAGCTCCGTTCGCGCCGAAATCCTGCGCTGGATCCGGCGATGTGCTAAGTTTTCCGCGCCTTGGAATTGACGAGCAAGTGACCGAACTTTGGTGATCGAGTGGGCACAACTTGCCAATAATACAGAAGATGGACGGTCGTTCGCGCGCGCTCAGATTGCGCGGGATGATCATGTGCGCCAGTTAGCGTCCTGAGCCAACCAGTGCGCGCCCGAGCCAACGAGCGGCCAGTCGCACGGACTATCAACTCGGGTCTTCGCGCATGTGTGGCGACCCGCGTATCCGATGTCGATCTTGCCCGCTGCGTCGAAATTGAAGGTGACCCTCGAGTTTCCAGGCTTGGTCGGGGTCGCGAACTGCCACCGATTGGCTCTCGCTCCTCCTAAGATCGCGATTGGTAGCGATGCACAGCAGACCGAATTTGATCGCTACCTTAAGGCCAGCCCCTTCCCGACGGCTGTTGAAATAGGAGGAGCGGCGTTGCCCCCGTTGAGCTGTTAGGCTCGGTTCGCCAAAACCAGGAAAGAAAGCATCGCCATGAAGAAGACTATCACGACAAGGGCCGGCGATGCGACCAGGATGGTGGAAGCAGCGTGGCAAAAGGTTGGGAAGCTTAGACCTTTTCTGCCTGACGGCCGGGATCGCGAGACTTACGCAGATGATCGAAGAGGATAGCGAGCGGCTGTGCGGGCCACGCCTTGGGCGATTGGACCAGAGGGCCGGCCAACACTGGGGGCGGAGCACTGGGCGGCAGCGCTTCCACGGCGGGAGGATCGAGGTAGAGCGGCCGCGCGCATCGACGCGTTCGTCGTCCAGCCCCGGCGCGCGCGCAGAGCATGGCTCGGCAAATGAGCGATGAACCTGATGTTGCTGAACGTCTCGACCGCGGGTTCGGCCGCGGTCCGCCTGCCGGAGGGCGACATTCCCGCAAAAAATGGGCGACGGGCGATCCAAGTCGGCCGTCTCGCGCCGGTCGTCGAGTTGTGGGCGGAGCGGATGGCCGCATGGACGTGGTCGGATCGATCTGCTCGCCATCCAGATCGATGGGTTGCATATCCGCGATGAGCTGACGCTGGTCGCCGCCGTTGCTATCGACAGCGAAGGCAACAACCATCCGCTGGCGGTTGTCGAAGACGCCACCGAGAATACTGCGATTGTGTAGGCGGTGGTGGACAACCTGACTGGCCTTGGGCTCGATCCTGGAATCTGCCGCCTCTTCATTATCGATGGTGCGAAGGCGCTGCCGAAGGCGATCCGCCAAACCTTCGGCGGTCACACGGCGATCCAACGGTGTCAGATCCACAAGAGCCGCATCGTCGAGCGCCTGTCGGGACATCTGCATGCGACGATCCGCAAGGCTGCGTGAAGCCTGGGAGATCGACGATGCGGCAAGGTCGGAGGAGCTGATGAAGAATCTGGCGCGCGGCTGGAGCGAGACGCCCGGCGTATCCGATCACTTGCGAAGCAATCGCCCGGCGCCCGAAGATACCTATCCTGGCCGACAACGACACAGCCTGTAGCAACGCGATCGATGTCATGATTGGAATTGGCGAGTACTAAAGGGCCAGCGCCAGCGCCCTTGTCATCGACGACAAGACATTCCCTAAGGTTACGAGCCTTGCTGCGGACGCCGCCAGCAACTGCTGAGCGAAGGAATTCCAGGGCTGGATCGAGGCTGCTCTCGGGATCCAAATTTTCTTGTGATCGCGAGAACCAAAGCGCTCATCGCTGGCTTGGCGAAGCTGAAGCCTTAGCCCCGCCGCAAGCGCATGTGAAAGGCTGGTGCCGACATGATCCTGATCCATTTCAAAGAAGAAGGATCCTGGCGAGATCGAAAGCTATTCCCGAGCAAGAACGTCCCCAAGGATATTGTACCGGGAGAGGAAATCTTCAGACCAGAGAATGGACGAGATTACGGCAGCTGAAACGCGCTTTCTGCACTGATCCACGGCTGAAGGCCAACTCTAACCTGCGTGAACGGCTGTCGCTGTAATCTCGATGCTTTGCGCCGGCTCATTTGATCGGGGCTGCAACTCCATTTCATGGAGGACCATCGGCTCCCTCTCAGTCAACATCTTGCCTTTGGCTTGAGGCAGTTGGCGCAAATTGGGCAGCGGAATCGAACGGCTGCCGTGCCAGCAGAACGGCTGAGCTCCGGATTGCAGCCGTTCAAACAGTCTTTGGCTGGGATAGCGCTGCAGGCCGACGAAGTTGTTCACGGAACGACCGAGCGATAGCATGCGTTCGCCGGTCTCGGGATGAAGACGAACAATCGGATGTGTCGTTTCGTAGATCGTTCCACTGGATACGCCGCACCAAGGCCGCTTGTTGGCTTCGGTGGCCCTCTCTGTCGCAGTGAGATCAGATGCGACGAAGCTCACAGCCCAGAGGTTATCTGCGAGCATCCGCAGGGGATCGGGAACCCATTGTGTTTGTGGGATTCGGTAGGCCGGAGCACAAAACGCTGCTGCTGTGCATCGTCGAGATGTCCCTGATCGCGGAAGAAGATGACCTTATGCTCTAGCAGAAGCCGGTTGAACGCTACGATGATATCGTCAGGCAAATCGTCCGACAGCGCAATGTTCTTGATTTCGGCACCAAGCCGGTCCGTGTGCTTGACGATGTCGGCTCGCGGAATGACATTTTCAACAGCCATTGTTT
The DNA here is from genome assembly GCF_002278135.3 of Bradyrhizobium ottawaense. Lineage (NCBI taxonomy): Bacteria > Pseudomonadati > Pseudomonadota > Alphaproteobacteria > Hyphomicrobiales > Nitrobacteraceae > Bradyrhizobium > Bradyrhizobium ottawaense. The sequence continues at coordinate 7,185,428 of NZ_CP029425.2, forward strand.
CACTCATGACGGCGCCTCTTTCTGTGGATGTCTAAACAAGCTCAGTGGTCTCGCGTCTGGCGACAAACCCGGCACAACAATCTTGATGTTACACACCCGAATTGTCTGAGCGTGGATCACCGCGTCGCTCAATTAAGCGGCTGAGTTCCGATACACACACCACCAGCATCTTAGAATCCGATCTCCCTCTACGCATCGACACGGCTAGCGCCGTTCTCATCGAACGACACTCGCATATGAGGCCCCCAGATCGATTTGCAGCCTGATCAGCAGTGCAGATCATAGACGCAATCCATGTCCAGTCTATGAAACGAAAACAGCTTTCTTTTCGAGCTCGCGCAACGTTCTCCTCGTCTCAGAACTCATGCTTGGAAAATCCTCGAACAACGACTGCGTCGTACCTCATTCATTCCACAAGGCCTCATGCGCACGACCTCAAGATGTATACTACGCTATAAACTACTTTAACGGGTCAATTATCATATTTTTGCGACTTTTGGAGTTGTTCTATGCGCGACTTTTTTCATCAGCTGATCACTTCCTGTCTGCCTTGGACGAGCGGGAGAAGCGCAAAATAAGGAGGCTGCAACTTCCGATGCAGCTTAACAACGGACTTAATCCCTCGATTTTCGAAATTTGCACTCGGGACGAATGCAGCGCTCGTGCCTGTGATGCCGTGTCTTTCGTTTCACCCGGAGAGACGTAGATTTTCCTTACGGCGTGCATGCCGCTTGGCTTCGCGGTAGTTGACCACACACAATCGAAACAGAGCGGCCATGGCCGGAATATCGCTCCGAAGGCGTCTTTGCGTTCTCAGACTGCAAGCCTGCCGCGCGGCGAACAGGATGGAAGTGGAGCGTCGACCATGATGAGAGGGCTACGCCGGGCTCGTGACGCAGGGAGGGCGTAGCCCGACCGGAGTTACGAGCCCGGCGTCGGCGCGATCCACAGCGGACCGCGCCGACTGGTGATCGCGGCCGGCTGGTTATGCAAGTGGTTCTTCCGCCAAGAGGAATCACTCGCGTGCCAGGCCGACACATTACCGATCACCAAATGAGGCTCTACATGAAGTACCGTCAGACCGATAGCCCACCCGTGGCCGCCGCCAAGGCTTCGTTCAGCACCTCGACCGCTTACCGGATCGAGAAGGATCGACGCCTTCCGTCGCAGAAGAAGGCTCCCCGCGGCCGTCGCCGGCCAGATCCCTTGGCCCGCGTATTTGAGACAGATATCGCGCCGATGCTGAAGGCCGCCCCCGGTGTGCGGCCGGTCACGATCTTCGAGGAGTTGCTCCGACGCCATCCCGAGCTCGGCGCCGGCATCCGTCGCACGCTGGAGCGCCGGATCCGGGCCTGGCGGGCGATCCACGGCGAGGAGCAGGAGGTCATCTTCCGCCAGACCCACGAACCCGGTCAGCGCGGCCTGTCCGACTTCACCGACATGGGCGAATTGGGTGTCACGATCGCGGGCGTACCGCTCGACCATCGTCTCTATCACTTCCGGCTGGCCTATTCCGGGTTTGAGCACGCCCATGTCGTGCTCGGCGGTGAGAGCTTCGTCGCTCTGGCCGAAGGCCTGCAGAATGCCTTGTGGTCACTCGGTGGGGCGCCACGGGAGCATCGCACCGACAGCCTGTCGGCCGCCTTTTGCAATCTCGACCGCGACGCCAAAGACGATCTGACGCGGCGATACGAAGACCTCTGTGCCCATTACGGCATGCGGCCTTCCCGCAACAATCGTGGCATCGCCCACGAGAACGGGGCGATCGAGAGTTCGCATGGTCATCTCAAGCGAGCGATCGGCGACGCGCTGTTGCTGCGTGGCACCGCCGACTTCGACGATCTAGCTGCCTATCGTGGCTTCATCGATGAGATCGCCAGCCGCCGCAATGCCCGCAACGCCAAGCGGATCGACAGTGAACGTAGCGCACTTCAGGATCTGCCGGACCGCCGCACGTCGGACTATGAAGAGGTGATCGTCCACGTGACGTCGTCCGGCGGCTTCACCTTGCGCAAGGTGTTCTACACGGTGCCGTCGCGCTTGATCGGCCATCGGCTGCGGGTGCGCCTGTATGACGATCACCTCGACGTGTTTGTCGGCGGCACGCATCTCCTCACCTTGCCGCGCGGGCGGCCGCATCCCAATGGCAAGCACGATCAGGTCGTCGATTATCGGCACGTGATCCATTCCTTGCGGCGCAAGCCGATGGCGCTCCTCAACCTGGTCTACCGCGACCAGCTGTTCCCCCGGGAAGCTTACCGCCGAGCCTTCGACGTCTTGCGCAAACGCTTACCGGACAAGAAGGCCTGCCGGATCATGGTCGATCTCCTCGCACTCGCCCATGAGCGCGGTTGCGAGGCCGAACTCGCCAATCAGCTCACGGCTGACCTGAACGACGGCCGGCTGCCCGACCTCAACCGGCTACGTACTCACTTCGCCCCGGATCCCGCCCAGGTGCCGAACGTCGTGGTACGCCTCGCACCGCTCGCCACCTATGAATGCCTCATCGGTACCGCCGAGATCGGAGGCGCCGCATGAGCACAACCAACGTAGTCGACACCGCGCGCCTCAATCTGTTGCTCAACGAGCTGCGGCTGCCCGCCATCAAGGCGCTGTGGCCGCAATTTGCCGAGCAATCCGATAAAGAAGGCTGGCCGGCGGCGCGCTTCCTCGCCACCATTGCCGAGCACGAGATCGCTGAGCGCGGCCGCCGCCGCATCGAGCGCCATCTCGTCGAGGCGCGGCTGCCTACCGGAAAGACCTTTGACAGCTTCGACTTCGAGGCCGTGCCGATGATCTCCAAGGCGCAAATGACCGCACTCGCCGCCGGCGACGGCTGGCTCGGCAAGGGCGCCAATCTGCTGCTGTTTGGTCCGCCCGGTGGAGGCAAGAGCCACTTGGCGGCAGCAATCGGCTTGGCCCTCATCGAGAACGGATGGCGCGTCCTGTTCACCCGCACCACCGATCTCGTGCAGAAGCTCCAGGTGGCTCGCCGCGAGCTCAACCTCGAGGGCGCCATCAACCGCCTCGATCGCTTCGATCTCGTCATCTTGGACGATCTTGCCTATGTCACCAAGGACCAGGCCGAGACCAGTGTGCTGTTCGAGCTCATCAGCGCACGCTACGAGCGACGCTCTTTGCTGATCACCGCCAATCAGCCCTTTGGAGAATGGAACAAGGTCTTTCCGGACCCAGCTATGACCCTCGCGGCGATCGATCGCCTTGTTCACCACGCCACCATCGTCGAGATGAACGTCGAGAGCTATCGCAGGCGGACTGCCCTCGAGCGAAAGCGTGGTCCAGGGCGGCCACCGGAGCACGCGACACAAAAAACGCTCGCTTGATTGACGCTCCGCGACAATCAAAGCAAACAAAACTCTTGCGCGCGACAATCATCGCGGCGATCATCATCGCGCCGCGACACTGACTCGCCATCCTGATCGCCGCGCTCTTCCGACCCAGATCGTCGCGCTATAGCAAGCCGCAAATTCCGGCTGGCTATCTTGCCTCAGTATGAGCAACACGACACCGAAGGGCGGTCGGATTTCAGATCACAAGCCACGGATGTAGCTTCCTCATGATCGCTCTCTCTGATTCCTTAGCTTGAGATCGAGTGCTCGCCAAGACCAGGCGCGACGTCGACCTCGCCGCGCTGCGCCACCCGCGCACATCGTTCGCCAAGAACTGGCCAGCCGACTCCGCTGCAGCAAGTGCGCCGCCGCCCTTCGGCGACCCTGCTACAGCTTGCGCAGCGGTCACGTCACGCTGCTCGAGAAAGGTGAAGATGTGCCTCATCACCGAAACGAGGCGGCGATCAGTGCCTTTAATCCGCGTGGTCAACCGCTAGGCCGGCAATCTCGTACCGATGCCCGGAGTCTTTCCGGACTACAAAGCGCCGATTGTCCGGACCGGCGCCGACGGTCGCGAGCTCGCAACCGCGCGCTGGGTATGCCGTTCTCGCAGCATGCGCAAATGGAGGCGACCAAAAAGCGCGCTGCGAAGCTGGAAGCCAAGGTACGTCGGTCGACTTCAAGGAACTTCTCCAGATAGAGCCGGATGGCGACACGACGAATATCCGTAACTTGAAAAGCAAACATTGGGCGCGTTGGCTGGGTCCGGCACATCGGTGCGTGGTGCCGTTCAACTCGTTCAGCGAGCTGCGCAGCTTTTCTGGGATGCTGTCGCGTGAAATGCCGCTGCGGCTACCGCCTTGATGCAAGCGTACGTAAGTGACTACGAATGCTGTCGTAAGCATCTCAAGTTCGAGGAAAGCCTCCATTTGCAATTCGAATACACGACCTACGCTGGGGCGGTGGGCATCGGAGCTCGATAGACTGCTGGCGGCGAACGCGGCCAAACCGGCGGCACCTGCAGCCGCGCCATCTACGACAACATGAAGACCGCGGTGGAGACGATCTTTGTCGGCAAGGATCGTCGCTGCAATCGCCACTTTCTGCAGATGTGCAGCCACTATCTGTTCGACCCGGTTGCCTGCACGCCGGCGTCGGGCTGGGAGAAGGGCCAGGTCGAGAACCAGGTCGGGCTGGTCCGAGAACGCTTCTTCACGCCGCGGCTGCGGTTCAAAAACCTGCACGAGCTAAACGCCTGGCTGCTGGACAAATGCATCGTCTACGCCAAAGCTCATCGCCATGCGGTGACGGCATCGGTCTCGAAGACCAGCCTGGTGCGCTTCGACAACAACAAGTACTCAGTCGCAGGCAGCGCAGTCGGACGCCCGGTCGAGGTCCAGGCTATACCGATCGCATCGTGATCCGCCAGGATGGAAGGATCCTTGCGGAGCGTCCACGATCCTTCGGACGCGGCGAGAGGATCTCCGATCCCTGGCACTATGTGCCGGTGCTGGCTCGCAAACCCGGCGCTTTGCGCAATGGCGCTCCCTTCAAGGACTGGGAGCTGCCGGCCGTACTTGAGCGGATCCGGCGCAGGCTTGCCGGCACTGACGACGGCAATCGGCAGATGGTCGACATCCTCAACGCCGTGCTGACTGACGGTCTGCCCGCGGGTCCGATCGTCATGCGTCAGGGATGGCTCGAGTTCGAAGCCATGAAGCGCGGCACCAACCTCATGATGCATCACTGAAAGACCGAAGCGATGCGTGAATCGAGTAAACCACAACAGAGAGGGAGCGCAGCGTGCCGTGTGTTAGCGAAGAGCGCTATCGCTACTCGGCAGTTCAGTTCGACTTCGGCGCCGTGGCCGCCGGTTGCGCGGCGGCCTGCGGGGCGCGGCCGACGACGACCGTCAGCAGGCCCTGGCCCCAGAGCCGCTTGGCGGCGACCTTGGCATCATCCAGCGTCACCGCATCGACGAGGGCATTGCGCTTCTCGATATAGTCGATCGGCAGCTTGTCCTGCTGGTACTGCAGCAGCGCCTGGGCGAGCTTGGAGGAGGTGTCGAGCGCCAGCATCTGCGAGCCCTTGAGGTAGGACTTGGCTTCGCCGAGCTCCTTCTGCGTCGGGCCCTCCTCGGCGATGCGGCGCACTTCCTTGTCGATGGCGTCGATGGTGTCGCCGGCCCGGTCGGCGCGGGTGCCGGTGTTGCCGATGAAGACCGCCGAATGCTCCATCCAGAGCAGCGATTCGAACACGGAATAAGCCAGCCCGCGCTTCTCGCGCACCTCGTGATAGAGCCGCGAGGACAACCCGCCGCCGCCCAGGATGTGGTTGACGACATAGGCGGCCATGAAGTTCGGATCGCTGCGCTTCACGCCGGGTCCGCCGAAGGTGATGACGGTCTGCGGCACGTCGAGCGGCACGAAGGCGCGCTGCGGCGGTTTTGCCGCCTCGACGTCGGCGACTGGCGTGAGATTGGCCTTCGCGGGCAGGCTACCAAAAGTGTGGTCGAGCAGCTTGCCAAGCGTCGCCGGATCGACGTCGCCGACCACCGCGATCTTCAGCCCGTCCTTCGCAATCACGCGGCCGACATAATCCTTCATGTCGGCGACCGTGATGGTCGGCACGCTGTCCAGCGTGCCATTGGTCTGCCGGCCATAGGGATGGTCGCCGAACGCGACCTCCAGGAATTTTCGGCTCGCCAGCGAGGACGGATTGGTGGTTTCGCGGCGCAGGCCCGAGATGACCTGTGAGCGGATGCGCTCGACGTCGGCGGTGTCGAAATGCGGCGAGGTCAGCGCGCTCCTGAGCAGGTCGAAGGCCTCGTCCTTGTTGTCGCGCAGCATGCGCAGGCTGCCGCGGAACGTATCGCGGGTGGCGCTGAAGGAGAGCTCGATGGCGCGGCGGTCGAGCCGCTCATGGAAGGTCTTGGAGTCGAGATCGCCGGAGCCTTCGTCGAGGAGGTCGCCGACCAGATTGGCGACGCCGGACTTGTCCTTGGGATCCTGCGCCGAGCCGCCGGCAAAGGAATATTCCATCGCGATCAGCGGCACCGTCGCGTCCTGTACGAACCAGGCTTCGATTCCGCCCGGCGAAGTCAGGTGCTGGATTTTTGCGGCCGCCTGTGACGGCGAGACCGTAGCCAGCGCGAGCGCCGCGCCGGTGGCAAGCGAGAATGCAACGCGTCGAAGGAAGGGATAGGTCACGAACGCTTCTCCTCGCGCTTGGCGGCACTGGTGTCCTTGATCAGATAGCCCGTCACCGAACGCTTCTTCTCGAGCCATTTCTGCGCGACGGCGCGCACCTGTTCGGCGGTGACCGCGCGGATGCGGTCCGGCCAACTCCTGATGTCCTCGATCGACAGGCCTGTGGTCAGGGCGCCGCCATACCAGCTCGCCAGCACGGCCTGATCGTCCTGGGCGTAGATCGCTTCCGCAATGAGCTGGGTCTTCACCCGCTCCAGGTCCTCGGCGCGGATCGGGTTCTGCGCGATGTCTGCGATGACGCCGTCGATCACCTGCTCCACCTCGGCAAAGCTGACGCCGGGCTTCGGCGCGGCCGAGATCGAGAACTGGGTCGGGTCGAGCGAGATGCTCGAATAGCTGGCGCTGGCGGAGACCGCGAGCGGCTTGTCGACCACGAGGGCGCGGTAGAGATAGGAATTGCTGCCGCTGCCCATCAGCTGCGCCAGCACGTCGAGGGCTGCGCTCTCGCCGGCTGCGGCCGTCGTTGCGGAAGGTGCCAGATAGTAGCGGCGCAGGCTCGGCTGCTCCACGAGCGGGTCGGCCAGCGTGACGGTGCGCGGGGCGGCGGGCTCGGGCTCCTGCGGGCGCACGCGGCGCGCCGGTATCGCGGGCTGGGCCGGAATGGCGCCGAAATTGCGCTCGACCAGCGGACGGATGTCGGCGGCTTCCACGTCGCCGGCGATCACCAGGATCGCGTTGTTCGGCGCGTAGAAGCGGCGGTAGAAGGCCAGCGCGTCCTCGCGATCGAGCTTCTCGATCTCTTGCCGCCAACCGATGATCGGCCGTCCATAGGGGTGATTGAGATAGAGCGCTCTCTCGATCTGTTCGTTCAACCGCGCTCCGGGGCTGTTGGCGACCCGCATGTTGTACTCTTCGAGCACGACGTCGCGTTCCGGCAGCACGTCCTCATTCTTGAGGATCAGGCCGGTCATGCGATCGGCCTCGAACTCCATCATGGTCGGCAACTGCTCCTTCGGCACGCGCTGGTAGTAGTTGGTGCCGTCGACCGAGGTCGAGGCGTTATCGTTGCCGCCGACCCGAAACACGTTTTGGGAGAATTCGCCGCGCGGGTGCTTCTCCGTGCCCTTAAACATCAGGTGTTCGAGAAAATGGGCGAGCCCGGATTTGCCCGGCTCCTCATCTGCGGACCCCACTTTGTACCAGATCATCTGCGTCACCACCGGTGTCCGATGGTCAGGGATTACGACCACCTGCAGGCCGTTGCCAAGCGTAAAGCTGGTGAGGGGCATGGACTTCGCAAGAGTCTCGGCTGAGGCGCCATCTATTAAGAAGGCGCGCATCAGCACCAGTGCTAGAACGCAAACGACCGTTCGAGGTGAGGACGTCGGCAGCATTGACAGCAGTCGCTGTCGAATTTTCGAAGCGAAAGACCGGTCGTGCGGCCGATTGGACGCGGCATCATTATCGATATCGTTCGTCAGCTGCGGGATCGGGACGGCTTTTTGCAAGCTACATTGCAGTTGGGTCTGGATGAGGAATGAGGTCATCATCGAAGTCATCTACAGGATGCTCCATGCTTTTGGCTATCAATCGACAGATCGCGCTTGCTCCAGGGGAATACCATCGGCCGGCCCGTCGGCGGCTAACCCAAAAGCATCAGTCGTGCCAAAGAAGAAACTGTTTAAATTACAGCGTGGTCACCCGAAGCACTCTGTCCGTATCTTTACACATCGTCGTACATCAGACACGGTGTGGCTATCTAGGGACCCCTCTTTTGCTAACCCGCTTGGCGTTACTGGTGCCGACCACCATGTGTAGCAGGAGACTCTGGAATGGCATGATCGAGTGCATGGGTGGCCGCGATCAGCGCCAGTCCGAGAGCTTGTGCAAGGTCCCCGTGCAGTGCCACAAGCGCGCGAGTTTTCATGCGCTAGACTAAACATGCGATGGCAATTCCTCGTGACGTCGAGGGGACAGTTTTGCACCGCGCGCGACATCAAGCATTCACGTGTCGAAAATCGTCGCGATGTTTCTTTTTCTGTTAAAAGCGGCGGCATTTGTGAATGCGGTCGGTCAGGCGCCCATGCTCTCGCGTAATTCTGGATTTAATCCCGCTGAGACAATCGATTGGCGCCGGCGCTTCGAGATTCTTGGTGTGCGATCGTTCTTAGTCCGCCTGCCGAAGAGGATGCAGCTGTCCCCACCAGATGTTCGACATGGATTTGAAAACTCACTCGAATGAGCAAAGCGCGTAAGGCTTTCCTCCGGCCGCGGCGGTTCTCTGCCATAGACAAAACCCGCCGACGTTCGACTTCTAGCGCCCCCCTTACCTGTTCTGACCACGTTGGGCGGAAGTCGTTAGGGTCCTCTGCGCCTCGGCAGAAATCAGATGCGAACTTGACTGAAGAACTCCTAGTGCCAGTGAGGCATGCTCATGCGCGACCAGCTCGGGCAGGCGAGTATGTCTGATCTGCAGGCTTGCCTCGACGGCGGTGCGGTCAAGATCGAGCCGCAGCGGCATAATGTTGATGAACAGGCCCATCGTGCGGCGGCACCGGCGCCGCCATGCATGCGGCCGAACAGCACCGTGCGAACACCACCTGCTCACGGCCGCTGCTGCCCGCCACCACCTCCCCCACACCAGGTGGCAGAGGCTAGCCAGGGTTACATCAAGCCGCCGCGCCTGGCCGCGCACCCGCGCATCCTGCGGCAGCGTCCGCCGTCCCTCCGTGGTCCCGCTGCCGTCGCCGTCGGACCTCGCTTAAGCCGAACAGCCTGCCCGGCTCAACCATATCTGCGAGCCACGTCCGGAAGAACTCCTCATGGGCCTTTGCATCAACTGACCTGCCACTGCGTATTTCCTCCAGAAGGAGTTAGAGTCCGGCCCGAAGAAGGACGGACAGATGAAGCGAGCAAGGTTCACGGAAGAGCAGATTATCGCGGTATTGAAGGAGCATGAGGCTGGGGCGAAGACAGCCGACCTGGCTCGCAAGCACGGTGTTTCCGAGGCGACGATCTACAATTGGAAGGCCAAATTCGGCGGCATGGACGTTTCCGAGGCGAAGCGGCTGAGGGCCCTGGAGGAGGAGAACGGGAAGCTGAAGAAGCTTCTGGCCGAGCAGATGCTCGATGCGGCCGCACTTCGCGAGCTCCTTTCAAAAAAATGGTAGGGCCCGCCGCCAAGCGCGCTGCGATCGCGCATCTGCAGGCCGTCATGAGCCTGTCGGAACGGCGGGCCTGCTCGATTGTGGGGGCGGATCGGAAGATGATCCGCTATCGCTCCAGCCGCCCGCCGGAGGCAGTTCTGCGTGGCCGATTGCGCGATCTCGCCAACGAGCGGCGGCGTTTCGGCTATCGCCGGTTGTTCGTCTTGCTGCGGCGGGAGGGCGAGCCATCGGGGATCAACCGGATCTACCGGCTTTACCGCGAGGAAGGGCTCACCGTCCGCAAGCGGCGGGCTCGCCGCAAGGCGGTGGGGACCCGGGCCCCGATCCTGGTCGAGGCGAGGCCGAACGCGCGCTGGTCGCTGGATTTCGTCCACGACCAGTTCGCCAATGGCCGACGCTTCCGCATCCTCAACATCGTCGACGACGTCACCAAGGAATGCCTGGGCGCCATTCCGGAGACGTCGATCTCGGGGCGGCGCGTGGCCCGCGAACTGACGGCAATCGTCCAGCGACGCGGCAAGCCAGGAATGATCGTGTCCGACCATGGCACCGAATTCACCTGCAACGCCATGCTCGCTTGGTGCAAGGACGCAGCCATCGATTGGCACTTCATTGCGCCGGGAAAGCCGATGCAGAACGGCTTCGTCGAGAGCTTCAATGGCCGGATGCGCGATGAGCTACTCAACGAGACCCTGTTCTTCGATCTCGATGACGCCCGCACCAAGATCGCCAACTGGGTCGCCGACTACAATCTCCAGCGTCCCCACTCGTCGCTGAAATACCTGCCCCCCGCGGCCTACGCCGCCCACCTCACCGCAACGGACGATCGGCTGCGCAACCCCGACCAGCTCCGCCGATCGTCCGTTGCTCCATCCGCGCCACTTGGCGTACAAAACCTCAAGACTCTAACTGCCGCTGGATGAAAATGCAGTGGCAGGTCACAACGCTCACGCGCGCCTCCGTCACCACATCGCAAAAGGGATGTGGGATTATCAGGCTATGCTCATGTCCCTCCAGCACGGCCAAATAGCACTAGGCCTACGGAGATGCGGCCAGCGGTGTATTAGGCTCCCCTTCCGCCGAGAGCGGACCGAACTCGATGGCCTGCCGCTCGAACAAACTGCGATAGATGCCACCGGGTTGCACGATGAGTGCCGGATGCGTGCCCTGCTCGACGATCTCGCCGCGATCGAACACCAGGATGCGGTCGAGGCCGCGCACAGTCGACAGGCGGTGCGCGATTACGATCGAGGTGCGGTCCTTCATCAGCCGTTCCATCGCCTCTTGGATCAGCGCTTCCGATTCCGAATCCAGGCTCGACGTCGCCTCGTCCAGGATCAACACTGGCGCATCGGCAAGGAACGCGCGCGCCAGCGCAACGCGCTGCCGCTCGCCGCCCGACAGATTTACGCCGCGCTCACCCACCAGTGTGCCGTAGCCCTTCGGCGATCGTATGATGAAGTCATGCGCATTGGCGAGCCTCGCCGCCTGTTTGATCGCCGCCATGCTGGCGCCGGGTCGGCCATAGGCGATGTTTTCAGCCAGCGAGCGGTGAAACAGGATCGGCTCCTGCTCCACGATCGCGATCTGGCTGCGCAACGATCGTTGCGTGGCCAGCGCGATGTCCTGCCCGTCGATCAGGATCCGGCCGCCGGAGACGTCGTAGAGCCGCTGAAGCAGCTTGACGAACGTGGTCTTGCCGGAGCCGGAGCGGCCGACCAGACCGATCCGCTCGCCGGCGCAGATGTTGATCGACAATCCGTCGTAGAGCGGCACGCGATCGCTGTCATAACGGAAGGTGACGTCCTCGAACGTGATCATCCCACCGTGAATGTCGATCGGCTTGGCGTCGGGGGCATCGACAATTCCGATCGGCTCGCCATAGATGGCAACCAGTTCCTCCATATCGTTCACCGAGCGCTGCAGATTGTTGATGTGCATCCCTACTTCGCGCAAATAGGCGTGGATGATGTAATAGCTTGTCAACACATAGGTGACGTCGCCCGGAGAGGCGCGCCCCGCTATCCACAGCAGGATGGCGCCGCCGATCACCGAAGCACGAAAGCACAAGAGCATCACGAGCTGCACCGTACTCGTGCCGTTGGACCGCAGCCAGGTGCGCTGCACCCTCGCCCGCCAGCGTCTGACGACACCGTCAAGCCGCGCATCCTCACGCGCCTCAGCACCGAAAGATTTCGCCACAGTATTGCAAGTGAGCGCGTCCGCTAGCGTGCCGCTGAGTTTGCTGTCCCAGGCGTTGGAGACCCGCGCCGCCGGCGCGATGTAGCCGATCGTCAATGCCGTCGTGATGGCAACATAGATCGCTGCGCCGAGGCCGATCACGGCGCCGAGCTCGGGCCAATGCAGGCCGAGCAGGATCGTCGAGCCCACGAGCACCGCGAGCGACGGCAACAACGCCATCAGGATCGAATTGTTAAGCAGGTCGAGCGCCCACATGCCGCGGGTGATCTTGCGCACGGTCGAGCCGGCGAACGAGTTAGCGTGCCAGTCGGTTGAGAAGCGCTGCACGCGCATGAAGGCCCCACGGGCCACATCCGACATTGTCTTCAGCGTGAACGGCACGATCGCCTGCAAGCCCGTAAACCGCAACATAATCGAGAGCAGACCAAGGGCGAGGATACCAGCGAACGCAATCAGTGCCGCATGTCGCGCCGCTTGGTCGGAGGGGCCCGACGTCAATGCATCCACCAGACGGCCGGAATAGACCGGCATGAACAGGTCAGCGACCGTCGCCCCTAAGAAGCCAACGAGGATGATCGCGGCACGGACTGGCTGCTTCAGCCAGTGCTCCAACGCAAACGGGAGAACCAAGCCGATTGCGGCGGGTCGTTTGTCATCTTGACTGGTCATGGCGCTAGGGGTTTGTGGCGCACGCGGTGTAAAAAACGGTCGATCCAGACCCGATGTGCCCAATGCTTGGCGCGCCGTACGCGGGATGCGATAAATGCCCGGAGTCTGGGGGCTGCGGCCGAAAGCTTCTACCCATTTCACCCACTCTTCGCGTGAGCGCTTAGCCGAAGCGCCTCACGCTTTGCGAGCTCCTCGGGATGAGAGCATCGATCTGAGACATCGGCCAGCCTTGTGCGATCCGAGCTCGTGTGAGCCACGTAGGCGGGGTCGGCGTCACGCTTTGCCCATCTGCAGAAGCGTGGGGATGTCCAGCTAGCTCCGGCCTCGGCCATGGCTGTACGCAAAGGTGCATTTTGATGAAGGAAGTGTTCAGCATAACTTCACCTGGAAGATCACCTCCGCGTCGATCCGGATGGAGGTCATAGCAATCCGAACCTCCAACGCGCCACAAACGATCCACCGCCCTGCTCGCTGATCGTTAATTGCCGATGGCCCACCGGATAAATGGACGAATTAACCAGTGAGCAGCTCAGATCGTCACCCTTTTTCATCTTCTCTCCTCGGGCGCTTGCGCTTTGGTACTTTGCGAGACTCCGGGTTGCGGAGTCGCACAAACAGACCCATAGCAAGCCTTCTGACCCTTGTAGTTGGCGAGCGTTTGGACCGATTCCGACATAACCTCCTGTTTCAGGTTGTCCGGGATAGGTGCGGGGCCGTCCAGCGACTTCAGCGTCACCTCGATCAACTCGCTCGCGCGATCCTTGTTGCCGCTCTCGTAATAGTACTGAGCGACCGCCGGATAGGACAGGAACTTAGGGGCGTCGCCGCGTTGCGGAGCATTTATTGCCAGAATGTGTCCGGATAACTCATTGCCCATCGCAAAGCGCTCGGCCTGCGGCAAATGAGAGTTGTCATTCGCCGGATCAAAGAGTTGGCGCCTCGCCCCGGCCATCCACAGCGCGGATTTTTTGTTGATCGCGTCACGAACCAATTGGCGCATCACCGGCAGGCCGGCCTGCAAGTCGCGCATTTTGTGAAGCAACAGATCCGCCTGGAGCACGCGGAAGTTCACGTCATCCGGCAGAACAGCGACGGCTTCTTCGACCACCGAAAGCGCCTTCGCCCAATCCTGCGCCTTCATCGCCGGCGTCAGTTTGACGAAGATCGGCATTGTGCGTTCGCCCTTGGCGATCCGCTCAGCATCGGCGGCTTTCGCTTCATCGCTGATGCGCCAGCTGCCAGTCAGAATCTTCGGCAAAACCTCTTCGAGTTGCGTCGGGGAACCGATAAAGGCGATGTGGCCATCACGGTCGACGACGAACGAAGTGGGAATCCCGATAGAAAAGCTGGAATCCATCCAAAGCTCGTCCATTTCGCGTGTGTAGTCGAGCCCGACCCGATAGTTGAGATTCGGCAACTTTTCGGTCAACCATGCGTCCAACTTGCTTCGGGCCTTTTCCGCTGTTTGAGCGCGCTCACCAGCTGCTATTCCGAGGACCTCAACTCCGCTATCTCTGTATTTCTCTTGCAGCTGTACCAGATCGGACAGCGCCGCCACACACGGTGCGCACCAAGTTGCCCAAAATTCGACGATGTACACTTTCCCGGGCTGGAAGCTCGTGAGGGGTTGACCACGCAGCCAGTTCTCCACCTTGATCGGGGGAGCTGGGGATTCTAAGCCCAGCGTCATGTTACGCTCCAAAGTTATTGTCAGGGACTGCGCGACGTTTTGTGCTCGCTGATCTCCGATCGCGACCGCGACCGAGAAGTGGGGTGCCGTGGTGTAGACGGGCTGCCGAACGAGAGCCGTAGCGAATGTCGGTGTCGCAGCGCTAAGCACGCCGACACACAAAGTTACAAGGAACAAGCTCGTCCTCTCACGAGCAGGCCACGTCGATTCAAGGAAGGAGAGCATCGCTCGACTCGCATCTGGGTGGGCTCAGCACTTTCAGTACTGCTGCACCCTTAGTAGCAACGTCCGTGCCAGCATCGTCTGCGCGCATTAAGCGCCTAATTGCGCATGAACAGCTCAACGGCAGTTCACGGCGACCAGTGTTTTGAACCCGACGGGCTTTGTGCCGGTGTCGGAATTTGGACAAGAATTGCGCACTTCGCGCCGCCAGATAACTGATTTGATGTTGTGAGCCGCCGAACGGAAACTTGGTAATCCCTGTCCCCTAGCAAACAGGATTAGAGGCGAGCGACGATTTAGATTCGACTCGAACGAGCCGAAGCCCGTTGACCGGGACACGTGTTCTGGGCGATGACGATGGAACCATTCGCCTGAACCTGCGGACGGTGCCGCGGATCAGGGAGGCTCTGAAACTGTGAGTGCTCGCCATCGCTCCAAGCGGTTCCTGCACCAAAAACTGGTACTTCGATTAGTTTGCTGTCCAGCCGCGTGTACCAGGCGTCCATGATGCCCCCTTCAATTCGAAAACCGTTTCCCTCGTATCGAAACAGACGCCGCCGATCGCCTCGATGGAGCTAAGGCTTATACAGGCGTTCACCTCCAGGTTGCTGACCGGGAGGCCGGCTGGCACCACCCGCTGGCGGCACGCATCACTTCCTTGCCGGCTTGAAAATCTTTGGCAAGCTGCGGGCCTTCAAGACCCATCGTGTCACAGCCGGATGACAGGTATCGAAATAAGTAGACGGAAAACCCTGCACTATGCGATGTGGCCGACATCGACACAGGCTATGGCAATGCGATCAATGTCATCCATGCCATTGGCGAGTATGAAAGGACCGGCGCCAGCTCCGTTGTCATCGAGGACAAGACATTTCCCAAGGTTACGAGCCTTGCTGCGGAACGTCCAGATGATGAGTTATGGCAATTTCGGATCCGGGCCTCAAGCACAGCCTTGAGGGACACCTTCCGCCGTATCATCGCTGATGGCGGCGTCCAGAACGTCCACAAGGATATTGTAACGATAGAGGAACTCTTCAGACTGCAGAGAATGGACGAGATTGAGGCAGCTGAAACGCGATTCCTGCGCTGATGCAGTGCTGCAGGCCGACTCTAATCTCGCCTGAACGGCTGTCGCTGCAATCTCGACGGGTTGGGGCGGCACGTTCGTCGGGCTACGACTCCATTTCGTTGAATGGAAGACTATCGTGCCCTGTCAGTCAGCATCTTTTGCGTTTGGCTCGAGGCTGTTAGCGCAAATGGGCAGCGGAATCGAACGGCTGTCGAGCCAGCGGAACGACGGCGCTCGGGTCAGCGCCGGCAAAACCCGCGCAGTTTTGTGATGTTTTTATGTCGGTTATAGCCAGTGGTTTGATGACCATCGAAATGGCTGCCTTCGCGCATGAAAGCTCGTGCGCTTGTGGCATACAATGTGCGCCGGATCCGCGTCGAGCGCGGTATTCCGCAAGAGCAATTGGCCTACGATGCAGGTATTGATCGCTCCTATATGAGCGGACTTGAGCGCCAACAGGCAAACCCCACAATTGATCTTCTCGATCGCCTTGCCAGGACGCTCGGCGTTGCTGTCTCCGAGCTGTTTGTTCGGCCATCCAAGGGGGCGCTGCCACCTGCTACCTTACGTAAAGGTCGCAAGCCGAAGCCGGCACGCCGCAAAAGGACCTAGCCCCCCTGACAACACCGAGCCATTGACGCCGATCTTGTGCGGTGGCCAAGCATCAATGCGCTCGGAGGCGGATTTTGTGCGCGGCCGCCCCCTGATTCGCGGCAATCCCGCGATGGACATCGAATAATGTGATGAAACGTTCAATCTGGCGCCGGAGCGGGCAAATGGCGGCTCAAGACGACGAAGTTCCTTTAAATGCCATCCGCGCTTTTGTGACCGTCGCACGCGAAGGCAGCGTCACGCGCGCCGCCAGCAGCTTGGGAACGACGCAGAGCTCGGTCAGCCGCTATTTATCCGTCCTGCGGGACTATCTCGGTGCGGACCTCATCGCGCGGCGCGGCCGGCGCAGTGATTTGACTGAGTTCGGAAGACTATTTGCTAACGCAGTCTCTGAGCCGCTCGAGACAGTGGGCTTCACCGCCAAGAGAATGCGGCGGCGGACGGCCGCCGGCACCAATCGGATCGTCGTCCGCACATCACTATCGACTTTTGCTTCCTCGCTTCTGATTCCAAATCTGCAAGCGTTCTCTGCTGAAGCTGGCGGCGTTATCGTGGACGTCATCAGCTCGCTATCGCTGCCTTCATCTTCGGATGACTTCGACATATTGATTACACGTGACCTTTCCGTCATCGAACCCGCTGACAGTTGGGAGATCTACAATGAGGAGCTGGTATGCGTCGGACCGCCAAACCTGGTCGCGGGCAGAGAGCTCTCGATCGTTCGCTCAATCCCGATACTGAACATCACATCACGACCCGACATCCTGCCAACATGGCTGAGGGCCATGAACCTGTCCTCAAACGACATACGAGCGGGCGCGCGGTACGATCATAATTATCTTGCTCTGCCGGCAGTCATGACAGGAAAATGCCTTCTTGTCGCACCGGAAATCATCGTCAGTGATCTAGTGCGAGGGGGCGCCTTGCAAATCATCCCCGGCTCACGCGCTCCAAGTGGCATGCAATATCGCGCCTTTGCGGTGGATCGCAGCGAGCACCCCGAAATCGCTCGTTCTTTTTGCCGGTGGGTCGCTCGTCTTTGCAAGAGGGCGACGCTAGCGCAGGCTACCTGAAATGCCTCTCGCGGTCTCTTCAATGACTCTGCGGGAGATCGATGTACCGCCCCATTCACGTCCAGGGCACTCAACTTCAGAGACAATCCGAACAAGATCGCCGGTGTCTTCGTCCGACGAAGATTACGTTTCTTTTGCAGCAGTCCTGAAAACAAAGGACGGCGCGAGAGATCGGAACGCAAAGACCTCATCTTATCGCCGATCGAGCGACGCCAGCAAATGAATTGGTTGCACGGAATCGAGGCCATGCCATTTAACGCCCGAGAGCTCATGAATTGTCATCCTTGCCTTTGTCGAGCAATGCGCGGCAGCGAAGGCGCATCAGACGCCGCCCCAGCTTAACAAGCCGAATGGTTCGGCTGCGCAAGTCGTCTGTTTTCCAGCCCCGCTCGTCAATACGATGGCTTCCAAACAGACCTTGCGCGATTTGGTGATAGCTATTTCCTTGCTGCCATCCATCCAGTGCGCGCAGCGCGAGGATAAGCCGACGCCGCTTCAAAGCTGGCAAAGCAAGAGGAGGCGTTCCGAGCGGCCGATGCTCAAGGGCGAGCCAAAATCGACGTGCGGCCTGCAAGCGAAGCTCGAAATTAGCGTCGAGCGGCAGGTCGAGCACGACAGTAGACCCGCTCGCCGGAAGGCTCTTCAGCCAAAGGCGATGCTTCGCGCCTCCGAGCGGCACGATGGCATGCCAGCCATCCGGCGCGCGACGAACCTCGCTGCCAGGCAGATTGGTGAAATCGAGCTGGTAGCTTTTGGGCGCCACGCAATTGGCCGCCCGCATAGGCAGTACGGTCGACAGCACTTCGGGTGCCCAGAAGACTGCTTGCTTGTCGAATGTCTTTTGCGGATCAGCTGGAAAACGAAAGCCCCCACTTCCGTCGCAAGTGGCTCGTTGTTGCGCTGGATCGTTGGCGGCGAGACAACCGCCTATAATCCTCTTGGTAATCGGGATCCCGGCGCAGCCACTCCCAGGCCACGTCGGCAGCTTCTGCCTTCTTCAGGTCGCTGTATGCTTCCTCAGATCTCCAGTCAGTACCCGGCATCGCACCATTTTCCCGCGGGATTTCACACGCGGCGCAATGCAGCTGAAGATTGTGGCTCTTTCCGGTTACGTGCGTTCCGCGTGAGAGCCCCGCGCGCACTTAATCGATGGAATAATCATCTTTTGCGATTGCTAGGAATTCCGCGGATCCTGACATCCGCCGCGTTCATTGCTTTGGCCAACCGCCCCGCAGCAGATCACGATAGCCGCGGCCCGCTAGCCACTTGGCCCGCGTCAGATGACTTTCGAACGTGCGTCGCGCACGATCGGGTTCAACTGTCGGGTCAAGCCCAAGCACAACGCGTGCGATTTCGCGCCAATCTGCCTTGTCAGCGTCGGCATCGAGAAGTCGCATGTAGGTGACGGCGTGCTCCTTGTCATATGACGTGACCTCGTGCGCGCTGGGCGCCAATTCTGCGATTTTCGGGTCGGCCGGCACTGACTGAACTCCTACCGAACTGAAAATTCTATCGAAATCCGAGCAACGATAACTAACTTGGGGGCGCTGTGGTACCGCCCGAATCGTCGCAGCGCCAAACTCATTTTCGCACCAAGACCGCGATCGCATATCCGCTCACAATGACCTGGTGGCTCCATCCTGCGCATTTCCTCTTTCATCGCGGTACATACCGGAACTGACCGCAGATTTCCCATGTGGCTAGGCTGTTCTTGCTCTTCCCTGCCTAAGAAGAGGGTTGCCCGTGGTGACCGGCCCGCGCGCACTGGTGAAAGGCCGCCGTGGCCGGAGCCCAGCCCCTAGAGAGAATTCTTTTCTCTTTTCGAGCTCCACTTGAACGGTTGTCCTATCTGGTCGCGGTGCCCGGAAAAGCCGCAGTACCTCTGAGCGGCCATTACTGCTCTCCGGCGAGTAGCGGGCTATCGCACCGCGAGAACACTTGCGATGATCGACGACATTCGCAGACGACAATCATTACGGCGTCTACATCTCACCGTGACCTTCTTCCTTGAAGCAATTGGACGAGGACAGCCAACGGCGTAGGTGTGAGCTTATCGTAATACTCTGGCTATAACCAGTGGTTTCATAATCGTCGGAATGGCTGCCTTTGCGCATGAACGCTCGTGCGCTTGTGGCCTGGAATGTGCGCCGTATCCGCGTAGAGCGCGGCATTCCGCAAGAGCAATTGGCCTATGATGCCGGGATCGACCGCTCGTATATGGGGCGCATTGAGCAGAAGAAAGAGAACCCGACCATTGATCTCCTGGATCGTATCGCCGCGACCCTGGGTATTCACTTGTCCGAATTGTTCGCTGAGCCGGCGAAGGGTGCGGTGCCACCCAAGCCAATGTCCAGAGGACGCAAGCCGGCACGCCCGTGTCGGAACAGGACGTAATTATGGAGAGAGCCATGTTTGCAGCTAACCACGGGAGCGAAACGCGCCGGAGCGGCGCCCGTGCTCCCTTCGAATCTGTGGCGGCCGAATCCGATCTCCTGCTCCATCGGATGTTGCGCCAGCACGATTCGGCTTAACGAACGCCCAGAGCGGCCCCGTTAAAAAAGACGAGCACCTTCGGTGATCCTCACAGGCCAGAAGAACGAACAGGCCGTCTGCCTCATCGGAGGCGCAGGCGCGCGCCTACTATTCCTGCCGCCTACAGCCCGATCTCAAGCCGATCGAGATGAATTCGCCAAGCCAAAGAACTGTTGCGGCGAGCCCCCGAACCGTCGACGCCTCTCGGATCTCATGGGACGCACACTGAACATGTTCACCCCTGAAGAATGTGCCAACTACGTCAGTCATCGTGGATAGAAACCGCTTTGATCGCGACCGGCTCCAGCGAACCGCCCAGCATGCCCAAGGTATGCGACAAGCGCGTCCACGCCTTTCTGTCCGAACAAACACGCGACCCCGCCTCCTCACAAGCGAGCGTGAGCGCCATCCCCAATTGCGAAGGACACTCTTGAAAGGCCTTCATCGATGATCAGGACCCTGACGTGCCTGGGCCCACATTCATGATTTATTTCTGCAGTGAGCATGCCCGCTTTTTAGGCTGGATAGCGCTTCGCCGAGCTCGATCCGCTCCAGCTTTTCAATGCCCGGCCCCGATAGCCAAGAGCCGGCTCGCATTCTACCCGGCTCTCACCCGAGAATGACACCGCCTGCTCGCGCTTCTCAGCAATTCTTATGGACAAGAAAAGATGCAGGTTGCCGGCGCCGGTTAGCCGGTCCTGGAGGGATAAGCTCGAAGGCCCGGCTCCGCTCGACATCGCAGAGCCACAACTTAGCCTTGAACCGCCAGCGTCTTACGAAAACCCGACGTGCCGACACTGCTAGGCAGCCTCAGCGGCCCGTGATTTCAGCCTCCTCATGTGCGGTACGCCGGCGTCATCGCACGCTGGTCCATGGCCAAATGAGGACTGCCAATTTTGTTCATGGGGTACGCCTCAGTCGCGCGATTGTCCCAGATTGCGACGTCGCCTGATTTCCAGTTCCAGCACAGGGTGTTCTGCGGCGCGGTGAGATAGGATTGCAGCAGTCCGAACAGTTTTTGGCTGGGATAGCGCTGCAGGCCGACAAAGTTCTGCACAGAACGGCCAAGCGAGAGCATCCGTTCGCCAGTCTCGGGATGAACACGAACGATCGGATGTGTCGTTTCGTAGATCGTTCCAGTGGATACGTCGTCCAATGCTCTCTTGTCGGCTTCCGTGGCCCCCTCCGTCGCAATGTGATCGAATGCGGCGCAGCGCACAGCCCAGAGGTTATCGGCGAGCATGCGCAGGGGATCGGGAAGATCAAGATAAGCGGCCGCCGTGTTCGACCAAGCGATGTCCGCGCCAAAACGCGGGAGCGCCGCCTCCCGCAGCAGTGAAATTGTTGGGCGGCGGGCACTGAAGACGTCATCATCGTTCATCTGGTCGACATGGCCGCAGGCGCGATCAGGGAGCGTCTTCCGGTTTGTTAGGTCCCCCCTTGCGTCCAGCATTGTGGGATTCGGTATCAGCGAGCCGAGCCGGAGCACCAAACGCTGTTGCTGGGCATCATCGAGATGTCCCTGATCACGGAAGAGGATGACCTTACGCTCTAGCAGCAGCCGGTTAATGGCTATGATGACCTCGTCAGACAAATCGTCCGACAGCGTAATGTTCTTGATTTCGGCACCAAGCCGGTCCGCATGTTCGACGATGTCTGCTCGTGGGATGACGTTATCAATGGTCATTGTGCCATTCATGACGGTGCCTCTCTCTGTGAATGTCTAAACAAAGCTCCGCGATTGGTGGTGACGCGTGGCAACGAACGCGACAAGGCCGTCTTGATGACACGCATCCGAATTGTCTGAGGGGTTTCCCACATCGCACAATTCGCCGGCTGATTTACCACCATCATCTTAGGATCTGCCCCCCTACGGTGCGGACACAGCCAGTGCGGTTTGAATCAACTCGCGTACAACGCGAACAGATCGATTTGCAGCCTGATCATCATTACAAATTATAGAGCCCGTCTATGTCCAGTCCATGAAACGAAACCAGCTTTCTTTTCGATCTCGAGTAACGTTCCCCTCGTCTGCGAACTCGTTCTTGGAAAATCCTCGAACAACGATTGCATCGTCACCGCATGCGACTGGCGTGGCCTCATCCGCACGACAAGAAACGAACTCGTTAGCGGCCTGCGCTCGCGAAGCGGATGTGACAGGACGCCTCGCTTCGGTAAGCTTACTCTATCTTAAGATGTATATTATATCTAGAGCTACCTGCACGATTTGCAATCACTTCCTCGCGACTTGGAGTTGTCCAATGCGGGTCGTGTCGTCGGCTGGTTTATTGTGTTGTTCTTCTTGCCGAGCAGGAAAGCCGCGCAAAATTTGGACGCTGCAACTCGCATTGCAGCTAAACAACGGACTCAATCCCTCGATTTGCGAATCTGCGCTCGTCGCCGAATGCAGGTCTTCAGGGCTGTGACCTACGTTCTTGGCTCTGTCCGGAGGCGTAGATTTTCCTTACGGAGCTCGGCTTGTTTTTTGCGCAGTTGACCGCAAAAATAGAGACAGAGCGCAGCCCCGCAGGAATACCGTGTGACCCCGAGGCAATGCACCGACTTCGCGCTCTTGCTAGCCGAAAATTCTGGCAGGTTATTTTCGCCTCCTATTGGCAGCACGAGGCTGAAGGCAGCGTCCGATCTAAGATCATGAGCCAGGATCCATCTTCCTGAGATCGCCCTGTTCCTTGCCTAATAACCTTAAGGCGCGTGAACATGATCACACACGCACCAAAAGTGCGGGATTTCAGAGAAGACGATGAAAGAATGCACCAGCTGCGCAACAACGCGCCCACGCGACCGAGCCATCATGTAAGATGCGCATCGCCGCAACAAAGATCCCTTTCAAAAACCTGAGATAGCGGGCGGCCCGCAACAAATTGACGAGAGATCCCCTATCGGGTACCGCGTTGAAAATTGAGAACGTAACCTACCTCCATCCGCAACCTTGCGCACTTTTTCTTCACTCATTCGCTTAGAGCGCAATAAAGCCGTGCCCGCAGCTCGCTTTGCGACTCACGCCGGTCGAGCTCGCCGATCTGCAACCTGCTTATCCAGCCACTGGCGACATGTGATCTCGGCTCGTCTCGTTCGTGGCGGCGCCATCAGCACACCAGCAGTGCCAGATGTCGGATATGTCTCGGCAACTGCGCGACTGAACGTTCGAGACTGTTCTTGACGTGCCGGTCGTAGGCTGCCGAGTCGTCGATCCAGCTCTCCTGCGAAACGAGATTGCGGCCGGACGAAGTCGGCTGGCCTCAGCGCACGATAGTGTCGATTCGCCCGATGCCGGGGACCACATCGCCCCGTGCTGCCATTCGGAATCCCACCGGGCCCTTCGAGCACAGCCGTTCCGCCGCGAACTTCGAGGACTGCCCCACCCAGACTAGTCGTCAGCCCTGTTTCGGGGACCGACAGGAGCTGCCCCGCAGGCTGGACCGAGCCCGTCTCACAAAGATGTCCGCCTCGACAGCCGAAGAAGCGTTCGAAGCTTCAGCCGAATGCACCCCACTCGACGCTTTGGCTGGAGGCTTCGGAGCGAGGCTCGCGCTGACTGTGAAGGGTTGACCTAAAGCAGGCGGGATTTGCGAGCCTGATGCTGATGCTATCTTTCGCGCCTTACCCCTAACTTTGTGTCCGGCATGCGGCACGAAGCCGTGTCTACCTGAGCAATTGGGCTCAGGGACTGAACGGTTAGATCTGTGAGTCCAAGAATTGGCAGCAGGCAGGCGATCGGATCAACGTCCTTGAACACCGGCCTTTTTCGCTCTTAGGCACCGGCTAATTGCGCCATGTCTGCTTCGTAAGCCTATCGAACTATAGCGCGACGATCTGGGTCGGAAGAGCGCGGCGATCAGGATGGCGAGTCAGTGTCGCGGCGCGATGATGATCGCCGCGATGATTGTCGCGCGCAAGAGTTTTGTTTGCTTTGATTGTCGCGGAGCGTCAATCAAGCGAGCGTTTTTTGTGTCGCGTGCTCCGGTGGCCGCCCTGGACCACGCTTTCGCTCGAGGGCAGTCCGCCTGCGATAGCTCTCGACGTTCATCTCGACGATGGTGGCGTGGTGAACAAGGCGATCGATCGCCGCGAGGGTCATAGCTGGGTCCGGAAAGACCTTGTTCCATTCTCCAAAGGGCTGATTGGCGGTGATCAGCAAAGAGCGTCGCTCGTAGCGTGCGCTGATGAGCTCGAACAGCACACTGGTCTCGGCCTGGTCCTTGGTGACATAGGCAAGATCGTCCAAGATGACGAGATCGAAGCGATCGAGGCGGTTGATGGCGCCCTCGAGGTTGAGCTCGCGGCGAGCCACCTGGAGCTTCTGCACGAGATCGGTGGTGCGGGTGAACAGGACGCGCCATCCGTTCTCGATGAGGGCCAAGCCGATTGCTGCCGCCAAGTGGCTCTTGCCTCCACCGGGCGGACCAAACAGCAGCAGATTGGCGCCCTTGCCGAGCCAGCCGTCGCCGGCGGCGAGTGCGGTCATTTGCGCCTTGGAGATCATCGGCACGGCCTCGAAGTCGAAGCTGTCAAAGGTCTTTCCGGTAGGCAGCCGCGCCTCGACGAGATGGCGCTCGATGCGGCGGCGGCCGCGCTCAGCGATCTCGTGCTCGGCAATGGTGGCGAGGAAGCGCGCCGCCGGCCAGCCTTCTTTATCGGATTGCTCGGCAAATTGCGGCCACAGCGCCTTGATGGCGGGCAGCCGCAGCTCGTTGAGCAACAGATTGAGGCGCGCGGTGTCGACTACGTTGGTTGTGCTCATGCGGCGCCTCCGATCTCGGCGGTACCGATGAGGCATTCATAGGTGGCGAGCGGTGCGAGGCGTACCACGACGTTCGGCACCTGGGCGGGATCCGGGGCGAAGTGAGTACGTAGCCGGTTGAGGTCGGGCAGCCGGCCGTCGTTCAGGTCAGCCGTGAGCTGATTGGCGAGTTCGGCCTCGCAACCGCGCTCATGGGCGAGTGCGAGGAGATCGACCATGATCCGGCAGGCCTTCTTGTCCGGTAAGCGTTTGCGCAAGACGTCGAAGGCTCGGCGGTAAGCTTCCCGGGGGAACAGCTGGTCGCGGTAGACCAGGTTGAGGAGCGCCATCGGCTTGCGCCGCAAGGAATGGATCACGTGCCGATAATCGACGACCTGATCGTGCTTGCCATTGGGATGCGGCCGCCCGCGCGGCAAGGTGAGGAGATGCGTGCCGCCGACAAACACGTCGAGGTGATCGTCATACAGGCGCACCCGCAGCCGATGGCCGATCAAGCGCGACGGCACCGTGTAGAACACCTTGCGCAAGGTGAAGCCGCCGGACGACGTCACGTGGACGATCACCTCTTCATAGTCCGACGTGCGGCGGTCCGGCAGATCCTGAAGTGCGCTACGTTCACTGTCGATCCGCTTGGCGTTGCGGGCATTGCGGCGGCTGGCGATCTCATCGATGAAGCCACGATAGGCAGCTAGATCGTCGAAGTCGGCGGTGCCACGCAGCAACAGCGCGTCGCCGATCGCTCGCTTGAGATGACCATGCGAACTCTCGATCGCCCCGTTCTCGTGGGCGATGCCACGATTGTTGCGGGAAGGCCGCATGCCGTAATGGGCACAGAGGTCTTCGTATCGCCGCGTCAGATCGTCTTTGGCGTCGCGGTCGAGATTGCAAAAGGCGGCCGACAGGCTGTCGGTGCGATGCTCCCGTGGCGCCCCACCGAGTGACCACAAGGCATTCTGCAGGCCTTCGGCCAGAGCGACGAAGCTCTCACCGCCGAGCACGACATGGGCGTGCTCAAACCCGGAATAGGCCAGCCGGAAGTGATAGAGACGATGGTCGAGCGGTACGCCCGCGATCGTGACACCCAATTCGCCCATGTCGGTGAAGTCGGACAGGCCGCGCTGACCGGGTTCGTGGGTCTGGCGGAAGATGACCTCCTGCTCCTCGCCGTGGATCGCCCGCCAGGCCCGGATCCGGCGCTCCAGCGTGCGACGGATGCCGGCGCCGAGCTCGGGATGGCGTCGGAGCAACTCCTCGAAGATCGTGACCGGCCGCACACCGGGGGCGGCCTTCAGCATCGGCGCGATATCTGTCTCAAATACGCGGGCCAAGGGATCTGGCCGGCGACGGCCGCGGGGAGCCTTCTTCTGCGACGGAAGGCGTCGATCCTTCTCGATCCGGTAAGCGGTCGAGGTGCTGAACGAAGCCTTGGCGGCGGCCACGGGTGGGCTATCGGTCTGACGGTACTTCATGTAGAGCCTCATTTGGTGATCGGTAATGTGTCGGCCTGGCACGCGAGTGATTCCTCTTGGCGGAAGAACCACTTGCATAACCAGCCGGCCGCGATCACCAGTCGGCGCGGTCCGCTGTGGATCGCGCCGACGCCGGGCTCGTAACTCCGGTCGGGCTACGCCCTCCCTGCGTCACGAGCCCGGCGTAGCCCTCTCATCATGGTCGACGCTCCACTTCCATCCTGTTCGCCGCGCGGCAATCGAACCACATCTCTGCGACATAGCGAGCGTTCGGTACGGCCCGAAATTTCGTATACTGATGGTAGTTGTCTTGGAGCCAAGTCCAGAACGTGCCGAAGCTGTAGTGATGCAGGCCATCGGGCGGCCACGGCTCCTTTGCCTGCTCCACCCACTTATCAACCAAGTGCGAAATGGCCGCTTCCGCTTCACCCTTCTTCACGATTACCTTCCTAAGGTCTGGTTGGTTTCTCACTCCACGCCCGCGCCCTGTCCACTTCCTTCAGCGTCGGCATGCTTTCCGGTCGATCGCGATGTGACAACTCCTCACCCCGGCCCACCGGCCCTGAAAGGCGATCCCACACCATCAGGCGCCGAGCAGTTGCTCAAATTCGTGGACACATCACAAACCATCATGCAGGATCTTCTCGCCCGTCCAATCGAGAGAATACCGTTAAGCTCGCACAGTCCGTTGATGAGCGCCAGTGCGCCTCGGATAGCCGACGAGCTTCGGGCGCGACGCGCCGAGCTTTCCATGATGAAGCCAGCGGAGGCTACCTCGCTGGTGACCGAAATCGAGGACGCCCTCGCCTCCCCATTGCCCAGCAAGGGACAAGAACTCGTCAAGCGCGCAGACCTGCTCATCGAGGAAGAATTCAAGGCGATGGCGGCCGAGGAGCGCAGGCGTGCGGTGCTCGAAGGTCTTGCGGGCCTGGGATACGAGGTATCGAAGGGAATGGCGATTGCCTGGGTCCAGAACGGCCAGATCGTCATTCGTAAGGCGGCCAATCCTGGCTACGGAGTAGAGCTCTTGGGCGGACCCAGATCGGATCTCCTTCAGGTGCGTGCCGTAGGTATCGGCAGCTCGGCCGAAGCTCGCGATGCAAGTCGTGACCACGACATGGAAACGATCTGGTGCGGCGAGTTCGATCGCCTAAAGGCGTTGGTCGCAGAAGCAGGCGGGAATGTTACTATGGAATTCGCAAGGCCGGTCGGTCGCTTCCCTTTGAAGATCGTCTCAGATCCGGGTGCAAGCCAAGAAGCAGAGATTGTTGAAAGATCACGTCGAGCACGACCAATCAGCCCCCCTCATTAGCAATTTGCAGGTACCCAGCCATTAACGGGGAAGGTGATCACGCGGATGCTGGCGAAGATCACAAAAGCTCGTAGCATCTCTTGTGCGCGGCCGAGAGCTTTTGCGGGGGTCGTTTGCTTCACATCGAACAGCGCCGCTCGGGCGACTTCATCATCCAAACTCCTATAGGCCGCGGGCGGCGCCCCTCAGGAGGATACTTCCAAAGATGGGCGGCGATCACTCATAAGCAAAATAGTAGGACACGGCGCGCCATTTTCCCGAATTTGTGAGGAGGCCGCATTTTTTCCGCACCCTTCCCTGGCAGCACGCCGAAATCCGGCGAACATTGCGACGCCGCTGCAGCTAGCTCGGCGAAAGTTCGGCGTACCTGGGAAATAATCTTCTCGGCCTCAGAGGGAAGAAAGTGGCCGATGGGCCGCCGTGCAGCTGTGTCACCGCATTAGGGATGTCTGGATTGCAGAGAATGTAACCCATCGGCAGTGGGGTTGGTCTGCATTTTCGGCACGTGGAGCCATCCGGTACGCGGCGACCACTCCTGTCCAGGTGAGATCGGATGATGGGCTGTGCGGCGGTCTTCCTAACCCTAGAGAGTTGCGCCAATTTTCGAAAGACGATTGCGTCGTTCCAGTTGATTGAACCAATCAACACACGTAAGCTCTCAAGCTGCAAATAGTCATCGCCAATAGTTTTCAATACTCATAGCCGAGGTGGCGCCTTCAATCGGCGATCCCCTGCCCAATTTCCCGTCGAGACCTTTCATGACTTCACCAGAAGCCCTAGACGTACTGATTCTAATCGCGCTGACGGAAGAAGCAGAGACGTTTCACGATTTGCCGTTTCATAAGCTGAAGGAGGCGCCTCGACTGGGCATTTTTCAGTATCACTCCTTTGAATACGAAGACGCGAACGGCACCTCCCGGCGGGGCGCGTTGGTGAGCGTGGGCGAAATCGGCCTGCGAATCCGGGATGCGGCGCTTCGCTTTTCGGAGAAATTCTCACCCAAGCTGGTGTTGAACGTCGGCATTTCGGGCCGAATAAAGGACGCTCGGGTTGGTGACGTCGTCGTCCCCACTCACATCAATGTCATTGATTACCGAGCGGCTGCGCAGGACGACGAAAAGAATGGGTATGAAATACTTCCCGGCGGCAAACCGGCTCCCGTGAGCATCAGTGCCGGATACGTCGTAAATTCTGTCCCATTCAAGAAGAAGAACAAGCTTCCCAGCATTGACAATTTCGCCAAACGAATGGGTTACACCCTCACCCCAAATGAGCGACGGAAGCTGAAAGAATGGGAGGGTGTCAAGGACCTCGCCAAGACGCCGACCGTGGTGAGCGGGCCTTTTGCAGTCAGCAATCTGCTGATCAAATCAGCGCGCTTCAAAGAACACGTATTGAAGAACGCGGATCGCAACTATGTTGCCGCCGATATGGAAAGCGGGCTTATTGCGGATGGGCTACTTACATTGACACCGGCGCCGCCATTTTATGCAGTCAGAGCTATCAGTGACCCGGCCACAACACAGAAGCCGGAATACGATGCGATCGGCAACGGACTTATCCGCCGCTGGGCGATGTCGAATGCACTGGATACGGTCAAATTACTCATCGCTGAGCCTAGTCTCTTTGGAGACGAGCGAAAGCTGAGCGGAGTTAGTGGCGTCCCGGAAGACTACAGTCCAGAGTATCCAGGACAGCGAATACTAGGCGCCCCCTCCACTTCAGATTTCGACGATCGTTTTTCGAATATGCGCATTACCGTCTCGAAAAGAGATCATGGTGAGACCGTTCTTCCAATTCGGTTTTCGAAGCTCTTGAGCGAAATATTGGAAAAGCCCAGAGCCGGGTCGTTCCTGGTCCAGGGGCGCGGCGGCGGCGGAAAGACGGCACTCCTGCGAGCCCTCCAGCTTTCAGTTAATGATGCGCACGAAGCACCCAAAACAGTGTTCCTCGACGCCCGCAAAATAATCAAGGAAGCCGGATCGGCCGATGCCGTTTCGGTTCTTCGAAGACGTGTCGATCGGGATGCTCCCGGCCTGATCGACACGAAGGACAACGTTATCGTTTTTCTGGATGGGTTGATCGGAACGGACAGCGAGCGCCCGATCATCGAGGCGCTTTCCCAGCTGCTCGCGCGCAACGAGCCAACGCTGGTGATCGCGTTCGGAATTGATCATTATGAACTCCAAGCGGACTCAAATGATTACCCTCCGACGCCTTACCTTCACAACAGAAAGCACGACCGTACGGTCGACTTGAAAGCGATCTCAGTAAACGATGACGCTTTAGCAACGGCGGTTATTGGCGGTATCGTCCGAACGAGCGGAACGAGCACGAGCGAGTCACCCGAGGCGATCATTGCTGCGCTTCGAACGCTCGGGTTTCTTTATCTCAATCATTTCGTGGTATCCATATATCTACACAATGCCGGGAAGATGGCGTTCGAAGGCAAGAACAGCTCGGCCTTTGTGATCCAATCGATGCAAAACCTCTACGGCGACCTCTACGGCCGCTTCACGAGCCGGCAGTTCAATCTGCTTTGCGTAGCAGCTCTGCGGTCTTACTGCCGGATCCTGGTGAAAAGTGCCGGATCTCCAGAGCTTGCGACCGCGCATGACCGATACGAGAGCGACTTCGCGCTTTTTCCACGCATTGTCCAAACCGCACTGATCGCCAAGGCTGTCGTCTATATCCTCGGTGAATTCAACAATCCCAAGAGTAGCAGCGCGATCTTCAAGTCTACGGGTATTAACGAGGAGCTTTTTCTATCATTGGTGTTTGGCAACGACGTCAACAGCGCTGTCAAGGATCTCATGGCCGACCAGCGCGTCGAGGACGCAGTGCTCTCCGCAGCGCACAAGATCTCGGACACCCTTGAGCCCGCTTCACTTTCCTATGCTTTGTATCTTTTCGGACGTGCGCGCTCCGAACGGGGCAGGCTTCGGGCCGAAAAAGCTTTCGACACAGCCGCTCAAGTGTTGCTGGATCCAGGCACAATATCGCCGAGCGAACAGACCAAATTCTGGCGGCTCGCAAGACGCTCGCTCTATATCAGCCGCTCGCTAAATGGCGACAAGAAAGCAACCGACTCTTACATCGCCGCCGTCATCAGCGATCCCTATGAAGATCGCTTGAACCGGAGCTTTCATCTCGAATACTACCGTGATCACAATGCCACAGGCGTCACAGTGGCGCTCGACCATGAAGACAGAGGAGGTAATTGGCGTCGTACTCGCCAGTTGCTTGGACGACGGATAGAGGCCGCGATAAGCAGCGGAACGACGGGCGAATACGATCGAATCTGCATTCTGACGTATTTTTCGCTGGTTCGGTATCGTCATGAACTCGCGAAATTATCAACAGAACAACGTGAACAAGAGGCGGGTCTCATAAAGAGGCTCATGGCCAGCAACGTGACGTTGGGCCCAGAGCTTTCAGCCTTTCTAATCATGGTTGAACACGCACTTTCGCGAGAACTCTACTCAAGCCTTGATGCGGTGGTTGAGCTATTTGCCACGAAAGCAATACCGCGGATCGGGTGGGTTGATCGCCAGATGACGGCCGAAAAGCAGGTTGTGGAAAGTGTCGCTTCGCATGCCTATGGTGCGATGCTTCTCGTCGACCTTCTGAGCGAACGACTGACGCCGAAACTCGATCCAAAAGAAACAACCCAGATCATCCGAATCCTTTTGTATCACGATATCGCAGAGGCCTACATCGGCGACTACCGCCCTACCGACGGCGAGACGAAGTCAAAGGAGATACCAACGATGCATCGCATCGCCGCGCTAGCTACCTATCAGCATTTACCTGGCCTAGCCGCCTCGTTCAGTCACTTTCAAAGGTTTGAGACAGGGGCCGATCGGTGCGCGAGCTTGGCTCGCGATTTTGACAAGTTGGACGCCGTTTTCCAGGCGCTAGTCTATGCCAACCATTTTCCAACGCTCGATAATCGACGACAGTTCGTCACTGGCAATAAGGAGCGGATCTCAGATCCAGTCCTTCGCGAGATCGCGGATGAGATCTGGCGCCGCATTGAAAAAATGCCATTGAAGTCCACAACCGCCGCCTCCTGATGAACCTTGCATGATCCAACGGCATCGCTGTGCCCTTCGAACCCAGGAAGAGGGACTAGCGGCGGCCGGCCAACAACTCTCGCGGATCCGACACCTGATCGCTCCGCCTCCCTTTTTCAGTCCGATTGGCTGCAGAACGCGTGAACTCGTTCGATACCGCCCGCGACGTCATCCATGCCAAGCAAGCTCTTTACCTAATTCAACTCAACGTCTAGCTGAAGTATTGGGGGCTGATACATGCATTGCGATAAAGTCTTTTCGCTATTGCTAGCATTTTCACTTGCGGCCTGCGGAACTCAACTGCCTGACTTGACCGGCCAGCAGGCACTTCCTCGGGACCGATTGATCGGCGCAATACACTGCGAACTCGCCGACGCCATCCGGGAACAGCTTCTTCACAGGACCGATCGCCGTTTCCTGATCGACTGGCAAGCTGCTTACACAATTACACTCAAAGGCAACGAGACCGGCACACTCGCAGCAGATGCCAACAAAATTCCGATTCCCTTCGATAGGGTCGATTCAGCCTGAACGTCTCCGACATCGATTTTCGTGCTGCCCCTTGCGCCGAGACTTATGCAACTGCAACTCATCCTTTTCTGCGCGGCAACATCGGCTTTGGTCAATGGCTGAACGAGGCGCTCGGTACGAGCATCTCGGATGGCTTGATCGCAAACCATCCGGACCGCCTCACCAGTGTCGGAAATACGTTCCAATTTGTCGTGCTCGCGACGGCAGCAATTTTCGCGATCGTGACGTCGAGGCCAGGCTCGACCACTGCTGGCTTGCCAGGATAAGGCGAAGGCGTCCGTCCTGGACATGGAAGCAATTGACCGACGAATCCCTGAAACAGAAGCAGCTGAAGCTGAGGGTCAGCTATCGCAAGGCGTACGAGCGCTACCTCAGGCTTGATGAATTCGGACCGATCAACAACAAGATGGTGCGCGACATCGAACTCCGCGACCTGGAAAAGGTCCGGAACCAAAACCGCGCCCGGCGAAGGTCAGGCCGAACCTGTTCGAGCGCTTTGGAATTCGTCCCTGGAGCCCGCACGATTGCAGGACAACGATGACGACGTTCCTGGATGACCGCAGACTGGGCGGCGCCGCCAGCGCGATACTTGCCCACAAGCAACCGAACTCGGATTCCAGCCGGGAGGCGCGCGAGAGGCTCGCTCCAGTCATCGAGCAGCACTACAATCTTTCGCAACGCATTCGATTGAAGGCTGATGGCCTGGCTCTTTGGGTCAAGGCCGTCCTGAGTGCCACAATCGGGAGCAGAGGCGTTTCCAGGCCGCCTCGCAACGTCGCGCGGCCGCGTGACCGGGAGGACCTACGTAAAAAGCGCGGAGGAGATCGAGGCATACGCGAGAGTTTCTTCGTGCGTCCGCGCTTTGTCAGCCGGCATTTTTTGTCCGCCATCGAAAGCCTAAGCGGCGCATTGGCCATTCGGATCGCTCTGCCCGGTGCCCGCTTAGGGCCGCATGCGTGAAGCGAAACGGTGCAGCTCCACCCGGTCCTGATCGTTGAGATAGAAGCCTCGGGCCGGATATTCGTTCGTGCCGCCCTTTAGGACGCGTCGCTCCTCAATCTGCGAAATGAGATAGGCGAAAGCCGGATTGAAGCGCCGGAGCGGCCAGCCCGTTTCCTTGTGCAGTTCCTCAACGCCGACGGTTCCCTTCTTGGCCAGAACCGTATCGACGAGAGTCACGACGTCGACGGCAGGATCGCCCCCCAAGGCGTAGGGATCGAACGTGATGTAGAGGCTGGCATTGCTGGTCATGCGCGGCAGCCGTTTGGCGACGAACGAGGTTGTATTGATAAAGTCATCCGTCGACAATTCAGCGACGGCGA
Source organism: Bradyrhizobium ottawaense (assembly GCF_002278135.3). Taxonomy (NCBI): domain Bacteria; kingdom Pseudomonadati; phylum Pseudomonadota; class Alphaproteobacteria; order Hyphomicrobiales; family Nitrobacteraceae; genus Bradyrhizobium; species Bradyrhizobium ottawaense. The sequence goes on from NZ_CP029425.2 coordinate 7,218,695, forward strand.
AAGCCAGCTCATCAAGCGAGGCATCAGGAAACGCGGCAATCAACTCGTCCTCTGGTATGAAATCGCTATAGCCGTGGGTCGATTCCTTGGCGATCCACAGACCGATCTTGACCGCGAGCGGTCCTAGCTCGCCAATTTTCACTGCAGCAGTCTCCCTTGTAGGCGGCGCGACGATGGCTTTCGTCGTCGAATTTTCCACCGGTGGCGGCGAGCCATTGGCCAGCCAGGCGTCCAGACCATTGACGACCATCTGACCAATTTCAGCGAATTGCAGGATTTCGTCGCCGACGAGCGGCACGGTCTCGCCGAGCCGGGAATCAGCGGCGTGCTCGGCGAAAGCTGCATCCGCAACGCCAAGGTTGTGCCCGATGACATGGCGCTTTTGAATATTCAGTGTCAAAACCGCAAGCGCGGCCGGCGAGAGCACGGCATAGGGATCGAAATCGAACTCCGCGAAGCGTTGTTGCCCGCGGCCAATATTCTGAAACGCGTTGCCGACCGTTTTTGCGTCCGGCGAACCAGCTGGTCGAATTGCCACTTTGTGAAGATAGACCGTCTTGAGCGTCGCTTCGAAGGCGGTCAGCACGTCCTCGTGGGCGTTGCCCAGGAGCCGATAGGCCAACTCGCTCTGGTCCTCGCCAAGGCCGTGGGCCAGTTTGACCTGATCCCGCACCAGCATCACTTCGCGGGCGAAATGGAGATGGATGTTCGGGGCGCCGCAATCGGGACAGAACAGCGAAATGGCGAAAACGCCGTAGTCACGGCCGCACTCGTCGCAGATCAATTCACGTAGCAAATCGCTGCGCACGAAGCGGGGCACCGGCTTGTGTACGGGCCGGGGACCAGCCTTGATCTTGATCGATTTGCTTCCCGAAAACTTCCGCCCGAGATCTTCAAACATCCCGTGGATCGCTTCCTGCATGTCTGCGCGCGCCGCATGTTCCACGATCTTTCTCGCGGCAGCGAGATCGTCAGGATGCGTGAAGTCGTTGTCGGGCGCGACGACGCCGCTGTAGGGGCAAACCGTTTCGGGAACGCCCGGTTGATGCGACATGCGGGGTGTCATCGCCTCCGGCAACGAGAAGCCCTCGACTCGACTGCCCATGACGAAATGGCGCGGGTGCGCGTGTTCGTTGGGCGAGTATCGATACACCCGGCCGTCCGGCGTTTGCGGCAAGGGAATTCCGAGCTGCATGGTGCTACCCGATTTGCCCCGCTGGTACTTTTCAAGATTCCGAAATCTCACAGTCAGGCATCCCTCGAGATATTAGGGTTACGGCGAATCTGTTCTCGATATCCAGCCTACCAGGCTCGTTGGCCGTTTTGGCTATCCGAATTACGGTGTGGATATCGCGATCAGGCGGTTGCGGAGCCGGTAGTTCAGCACGCGATTGGCAGCGGTTTTTTAACCGGCTGGCGTGATGCCGATGATCGGCATGGGCATGATCATCCAGCAGGTGCTGCTGGCGATCAAGGTGATCACGGTAATCACGGGAACGGCAATGCTCACGCTGCTGGTGCTGCTGGTGCTGCTAGTGTCGATGACGATGATCGGCGTCATTAGCAGCACCATGGTCGACCCAGCTAGGTCTCCCTAGCCCCGTCCTTCAGGGTGCGAGCTTCCTCTGCGCGCGACATCAGAAACTCCGCGAGCGTCTTTGCCACATCCTTCAGCGGGCCGGGTCGACCGCGACCTGCTTAGTGAACGCCGCCCACTGATCCTTTTTGCCGGCGTCCTCGGTGAAGGCCGCGGTGAACGCGTCCGGCAATGCGGTCGGAATCTCGGTCTTGCGGCAAGTGAACGTCGCCTTGATGGCGCGGGCTAGGGCGTCGTCGTCGAACTTGTAGGAGCGGATCAACACCCAGACGTCGTAGAAGTCCTTTAGTCGGCTATTCGCGAGGCCAAGCGCGACCATCGCCTGGAACTTCTCGGCAATGACGGTCTCGCGCGGATAGGAACGCAGCTTCGGCGCCGGGAAATCCAGCAGGACCGGCAGGTCGGTCTCCTGCACGCCGGGCTCGATGGCGTCGCCGAACGCGATGTCGATCACGACGCGAACGCGGGCGTTATCGACCGCTGCATTGCTCTTGATCCGGACGCCGCCGTATTCGTTTTCGTCGCGGATGCGGTCGACGGTGAAGCTGGCCGGTCGAAGATGACGCCGTCGGCTGTGTCGACGGCGGCGATCTCCTTGAAGATTGCCAACAGCGCGTCGGGGTCGGGATTGCCCGAGCCGAGAAGATCGAGGTCGGGCGTTGGCCGGAACTGGTTGTCGACCCAGGTCGCAAGCAGCATCGCGCCCTTAAGGACGAAGCGGTTACGGTAATCCGTCGAGCCAAGGCGATATAGCAGCCGTTCAAGCACATAGCGGGTAAGGAGAAGGTCGAACGGCTGGTTACGCTCCTTGGAAAGCGTGAGCAGCCGCGCACGAACCGAGGCCGCGACATGCTTGGGTGGGTTAGCCATTGGCGATCATCGCGTCCATATAAGGCTGCATGGCCTTCCAGACCCCGGCCTTGCGCGCGAAATCCGCTATCTCCGAAGGCTTCGCCTTGGGGGTTCGCAGGGCCTCACGCATGCCTTCAAGCGCGAGGTTGAGGCCGGTACTATGACGATAGCGTGTCCCGGCGCTGCGTCGGTAGCGAAAAAGATCGACGACGGTCTTGGCGGGGCTGAAGATCTTCACCGGGCAACCTTCGATCGTATGGGTCTCGACACCCTCCTGAAGGCGTTCCGAGCTGAAGCGAACGAACTGCATGGGCGGATTGGTTGGACGGGGCTGGCGGTCTTTGGGACCGATGGCGAGCCAGACCATCGAAGGAATGGTGTCGGTCAGCTCATGGAAGGCGAGGGCCGAGGTTAGCGCGACGACCCCTTTGGGCACGCGCTTGGCGGCTTCTGCGAGGGAATGATGCGTGTCGATGGGCGCATCGGGCAGTTGGTAGAGGCCGCGTCCGAGCTGGACAACGAGGCCCTTTTCCTTCATGCGCGCGATAGTCGCGGCGGTGACGCCAGCCGTGGCAAGCTCGGAGGGGCGCGCGATGCCGCGCGCCTTGAGGAGTTCGATGGCACGGGCCTGTTGTGTCGAAATTGACTTGGCCACGGCTTTGATCTTATTTGTCGGATATACTTACTATATATCATACATTCCATATCATTCCCGCCCCTCGCTAGCAACAGGTAAACAACCCAGTTCCCAGGTATGTATTCAATTCGACCTCGCATCCCAACAACTGCGGCATCGAGGAAATCATCGTCGGTCCCGCCCTCGGGCCACAGCAGGTTTGGGCGGTGGAGGCAATTTTGGCGACCCATCTAGATGCGCCTTGCCATTAAACGATCGGCGATACCGTATGTCGCGGACTGAATGCCCCGCGCGCCTGATATGCTTCACCAACTTAGAGCCCGAAGGCGGGCAGAGTCTGCGACCGGAACGCAACAATCGTTACAATTTATGATTGTCTCAGCTCTAAAGCTTGCGCCTGCGATCGGCCCGGTCGAGGCACGGCTGAGTCGGTAACCTGCCGAGCATGCTCCACATCTTTCCCAACTAACCGGCGGCGATCCGATAGGGCACCGATCGTGGCGTCGTCTCGTCGGAGACTATTCGGCAGGCGCATTTGATTGACATCGATCACATTCGCACTCGGCGGAGCCAATTAGGTGATCTGCACGATAACTGATCGAGCTCAGCGCATGAACTCCGACCATCTCTAGATTTTCAAGGCTGGTCTGTTCGCGCGGCTTTCGATGTCCGCACACCGTTGCATTAGCGTATCAAAGATCTCTGGCTCATCCAGCAAGAGGCCGTCGTCGACCATGTGTTGATAGTCCTGTTCCAAAACGGCTCGCGCTTCCCCTTCAGGGACGAGCTTCAATGCACCATTGACTACCTTGTGATAGTCAATCATCGCACCGGCAAGGTCCTTTTCAGAGAAGAACCATGTTTTATGCTCTGCCACCGTGTTAGCCAGTTCTCGGTCTTTTAATGCGGCGTCCGCGATCCCCGCGTCATCCAGCCTCACCAGATCGTACCAGTGGCGAGCAAAACGCTCGCCTCGCAGTTTGCCCTGGACACAAAAAACATGGATGGCGGTCGCCTTCTCCCAGAAGGTGCGCTCCGCTTTCATGGTTTTCGGCCGGGCAGTGGGAAACTCGAGAGTTTCAAGATACTGGGCCGCGTCGCAAACCACGTCGTGAAGCTCGCTCGGCTCGCCGGTGGATCTTGCGCCGAATTCAAGCATGACGGCGGGGCTCACATAGCCATTGCCCGTCTCCAAGGGAGCGTATCGGACGAAGATTTTGTCATCATCGGCTTCCGCCTTTGCACTCAGCTTGTCGTTTTCCAGACACTGATTGATAACGGGAAGCGCCTTTTCTTTCACCCAAATTGGAAGTCGCTCTCGGACCTGGTCGCTCCATTTTTTGCCCTGGCTTCGGGTCTGAGGGACAGGATTGCTCTCGCTTGTTTTCACGAGATCAGGGGCTATTGCCCGAATATCGTAGGTAAGGTCGACGTCCTCTGAGAAGCGGCGGATCGCGCCGTACGCCTTGGAAAGGGACGTTCCGCCCTTGAAAACGAGGTGCTCTCCCAGTGGAGAGGAAAAGAGTGCGTTCAAGCACCAAACAACCCAGACATCTTTCTCAAGGAGATGTGCCGGACGTCCTGAATTGGAAGCAGCAACGCCGAGCGCCTCTCGGCGCTCGGCGTCAGACAGGTTTAGGAACCTGTCAGACATGCAGTTCGCTTACCGGCCTGGCAAGCCAAGTCGGCAATGAAGACGCCGCGGACTTAAGTTCCCTCACTTCGGTCGGTGTCAGTTTCTGACTGACCGACCGCAATGCTCGTTCTGCCGTCTTGGGACCAAGCCAGGCAAGCGCACGCACCACCTCACCAGCACGACGGTTCGCCAGCGTAAGCTGCCAAAGCGGCGCATGCTTGAGCTGGACAACTTGCTTGCCAAGGTGGAGCTCGCGGGAAGGACCAGAGGTAAGGTAAACCTGACGGACAGGTACCTGCGTTGTCAAACCAAGATGGTTGGCCGCCGCCGCGCCGCTAGAAACAATGGTCTCACCGCTGCGAGCCTTGGTTTCCTCAACGACTTTTTCGACCGACGGAGCTCTAACCCCGAAACGGCTTTCGACCGGACGCAGATACACCCCTCGCCTCGCGCGCAGGAGCTTTCCTCGCTCGGCAAGACGCGAAAGGGCCTGATCGACAGCAGCACGCTTTCCAAGGTGCAAAAGCGCCTTGGCAGCAATCGGTGCGCCTTCGGGCAGTTCTTTGGTGACTTCCAAAATCCGGGTGCTAAGGGCGATCATGGCTCTCACTCCAGTGTCAGAAACATAGGAGAACTTCTGACACCCCGCAAGAGCTAGATTTCAAAAAGGTTTCGACGTCAAATCAAGGATTTACCCTAATTGAGACCGATTCGGACCTTTTTTTGGAGGCAAAAAGGCGGTTCCTGCCCTCCCCGTCCAACGTGCTGGGGCCGGGACCATTCAGAACGGCCTGGTTATCGGCGGAGCAACCGCAATCGCTTCCCTATGATAGGAACTGCCGACCTTCAACGAGGATTGCCCGCCTCCCACCCACGAAGATCTCCAGATCCCGGGAAAACAGGCAGACGAGATCGACACCGCGGCTCAGCGACAACGAAATTGCGCTGTTGTAAGCCGCGCCCCTGTTTGCCTCTGCCGCACCAGATGCTGTTGTCGCGACAATGCGGTAAGACCAGCCCGCGCACTTATAGGAGCTGGACTTCCTCGATCGGCCGAACGCAACCGCTCCATCGTGGGCGCTCTCGTTATCCGCCATCGCTTGCCGAACCCGGCTGCCAAAGTCCTCGCCAAAGACAAAGCCTCCACTCAGCATCGGAACGCGAAGCATCGAAACACAATCCGGCGGCTCTTCGCTTCCGGTGAAGAACACGACCAGCAAAGGGTAGCGAGGAAGACCTTCAGAATGTACTTTCCGAAGCAGCGCTTCGATATCCATTTCCTCAGACATTTGCTTCGGACATGCCTTCAGGCTTTTCGATCTCAGTGATCATCATCGTTGCGGCCGCGGTCTGGGCAATTTCACTCCTGTACTTCGGAGTAGACCTATCCTGGGATTACGCCAAGCCATTTTCGGTCACGGTCGCGGTCGTTACCGGCCTCTTGACGGCCTTCGACCGGGTACTGTGGCGGCACTGGCCGTTCCGGCTTTTTCACAAGACACCCGACCTCTCCGGCGAGTGGGGCGCTGAATTATTGTCCTCCTACGCCGAACAGGGTGGCCGAGAGAACAAGACGATCACCGGCACCGCCACGATTACGCAAACCTACACATCGTTATCGGTTCGATTGGTGACAGGCGAAGAGCCCAACACAAACAGATCCTTTCAGCTTGCTGGACGGCTGATCCGTCACAATGACGGTGTCTATGAAGTGATTGGCGTTTACCAGAGCGACCCCGACATTCTCGCTCGCGGCACGCAGACCGAAATCCACTATGGCGCATTCCGCTACCGCGTCATCGGTACGCCGCCGAAGAAGATGAGCGGTCATTACTGGACCGATCGCAATACCAAGGGATCGATCCAACTCAAGAAACGCCTATGAGAACTTGGTCTTCCGGGTACCGACTTTAGAGCGCTCGCCGTTCAATCTAAGCCGAGGTCACGCCGGGAAAGTCGGGCGGATCGGGCTTGTGAGTCAGAAATTTTTGAAGTGCATTATCAGCAGAAACCTTCTGGAAGCTACCTTCCGCCAGGCCAAGCAACGTGCCTTGAGCGTTCGCGCCGAGCAACATCCAGGGCCAAATCTGCCTGCTGCTCTTCCGATTGGGTGGCATCGATTCGCAGATAGCGTTCGCCCAGTTGTGGCGCAGCATGTAATCGACGAGCTGCTGCTGTGAGGAAACGATCGTTCTCAAGAGCCGGCCTCGCATCATCCATTTCGCGCTGCCGAGATCGCGACCGAGGGATCGCTTGAGGGAAAATCCGGTCGAAGTGGTGCCGATGCTGAGGATCGAGATCTGACACACATCTTGCTCAGAAAGTGCGTTGCCTCGTGCAGGGCACATTGGTCAGGGGCATTGGCGACGAGACCGCCGTCGGCATAGTGCGCAGCGCCAACCTCCGCCAGTGGGAAGTGGGGATTATGTACTTCGCACACCCATTTTGGTGGATACACGCGGTTTGACTGAGGAACCCGGGCAGGAATCGGGTAAGTTGCATTCGGGGGTTTGAGTGCAACTGGAGATTCGTGGTGAATCAGTCTCGTTCTATCGTGATCAGGGGCAGCAAGATTTTCGAGGACGAATACGGGCTTATTTGTCTCGATGATCTCTGGCGAGCCGCCAAAGCTCCCGACAGTAAGGTTCCGGCCAAATGGCGGCGTGGCCGCATGGCCAGCGCTCTGATCATTGAGCTTGAGAAAAAGATCAGAATTTCTTCTTTGAAAGAAAATAAGACAATAATTCCAGCTATTTACTCCAAGCGTGGGAGAGGCAGTACCGGCACCTACGCCCATCCGATCATTGCCGCCGCATACGCTGGCTACCTGAGCCCAAAGCTGGAACTTGAGGTTCGGGAAGTTTGGCTTCGCTACCGTGCTGGCGATGCCACGCTTGCTGACGAGATTCTGGAACGGGCGACGGCGGAGGAAAACCGTTGGGCTGGTGCGCGGGCGCTATCCCGCTCCCAGCGGGTAACCTACACGGACACCCTCAAGGCCCATTACGTGACCGGGCGCGGTTATATGGACTGTACGGAAGCGGTCTACCTCAAGCTTCTGGGCGGCAAGTCCTACCAGCTCCGCGAGTTACGCGGCCTTGCTCCGAAGGTGAACGTGCGGGACAACCTTTCGGTCGCCGAGCTTTCGTTCGTCATGGCCGCCGAAGCCCTCGCTGCCGAGCGCATCGAAGAGGAGCTTAGGCTTGGAAACGATGAATGCGTCGAGGCGAGCGGCCGAAGCGCCTCAGCGATCCGCGAAGCCATTGAAGCCGACCGGAAGGCGCGAAAGGCTCCCCGACTCACAAATACCTAGTCGCCGTTCTTATCGGTCGGCTTAGGGCGCTCGGCGGGCTTCTGCCGAGCGATTTTGCCGAGTCGCTCGTCGAACCGCTTTTCATCATCGTCCGTCTCTAACTCGCGGGCGGCTTGCTTGAACTTTTCCAGTTGCTTCTTGGTCACGAGATCCACCGATGCCTAAGGTAATGTGCCTATATATGGATGATTCCGGAACGCGGAATCCTGACAAGAAGATTGCCGACGATCTTACGTACAAAGACTGGTTCGCATTGGGCGGCATTCTCATGAAGGAAGAGGATGACGGCCAAATTGTCACCCAGCACGCAAAGTTCTGCGAAACCTGGGGCATTACATACCCGCTCAGATCATACGACATTCGGCTGTGGGACAAGCGGTTCTCCTGGCTTCGGACGCTTTCCGCCGAGGAGCGCGGGAAGTTCATGCGCGGGTTGGGCGACTTGCTAACTGGCATTCCTGTTATCGGGTATGCCGCTGTGATCGATCGGCCCGGGTATAATGCACGGTATCGAGAGAAGTACGGAAGGCAGACATGGCAGCTTTGCCAGACTGCCTTTAGCGTTATCTGCGAGAGAGCCGCGAAACGGGCCCGCTCCGAGGGCTGTAAATTGCGCGTCTTTGTCGAGGAGGGCGATAAGACTGCCGACGGCCACGTTCGGCAGTACTATTCCGACCTCAGAACCAAAGGGATGCCATTCGACACCGGCAACATGAAGAAGTACGCGCCGATGACACAGGAAGAGTTGGCCGACACCCTCTACGATTTGAGATTCCGGACGAAAAAGTCACCGCTGATGCAGATCGCCGACGTGTATCTCTATCCCATGGCTCGGGGCGGGTACGACCCGAACTACACGCCCTACCAAATGCTCAGAACAAGCAAGAAGCTCATCGATGACTTGTTGTCCGAAGAAGAAACCCCACACCTCGGCATTAAATACAGCTGCTTTGAAATGGTCGAAAAAGCGCGCGAGAGGGCAAAAAGCAAAAAAGCCAGTCGCAAGACTGGCTCTTAAGCAGCCGCCGTAACGGCGACCTCCCGGGCTATGCCCCACAAACCATATAAGGCTATCTCATTGATTCGTCAAGAAGATTTTTACGAATCATTTGATTCGCAACTTCAAATACTTACGACCCAATACCGGCTTCACTAGGCCACCTATAGGTGAGGCGTTTACCGGCTGCACCTTTGATTGCCAGTTCCGCTCGCTCCTAATCGTCCACACCCAGCGCGACACGATTGCTGTAGCGGAAGTCAAATTCAGCGAGATAGCGGTGCAATTGCTTCTCTGAGCAGTGCTGATAGACGCACTTCATGCCCCGTTTGAAGATGCTGTAGTAGCCCTCGACGGTGTTGGTGGTGATCGTGTCACCGGCGCTGTAGCGCACGTATTCCTCTCGGCTGTGGTTCACAGCGTCATGGCTCATGAAGTGGGCGCCAATCTGATTGTACCAACGGCCTTCATCGGTGTTGATGACGGTTTCGCGGTTGACATTCTCGCGAACGATCTTGGTCACTTCGTTGAGAGCGGTGGCATCGATATGGAAGCTGCGGGCCGAGCCGCCACGCTCCACAAGCGTCATGACGATGTTCTTATGCGCGCCGCCGCCGCGAGGCTTCGCAACGCCCTGCAAACGGCCGATGTAGGTCTCATCGACTTCCACGGTCTTGCCATTGCCGCCCATGGGCGAAAGCTTCCCGTCACGCATCGCCTCGCGGATGCGGTGAGCCAAAAACCACGCCGACTTGTAGGTGATCTCCAGAGTGCGGTGGAGCTGATGGGCCGAAATGCCCTTCTTGCTGGACGCCATCAGGTGAACCGCCTGTAGCCACTTGTGCAGCGGGATATGGGCGGACTCGAAGACCGTACCGACCCGCACGGTGAACTGCTTACGGCACTCGTAGCACTTCCACAGACCGAGCCGGACCTTGCCGTTTTTGCCCTTTACACCCTTAAGGCGACCAGCCTTATCGACCACGCCACAGTGCGGGCAAACCACCCCGTTGATCCACAACAGCTTTTCGAGATGAGCGAAGGCCGCTTTCTCGTGGTGGAAGTAAGGGTTGCTGAGCACAGACATGGGAAAATCAAATAACTTCAACCTTTCAGTTGAAGGTATCAGGTTTCATGGGTTTGTAAAGTACATAATCCCCACCATCTTGGGCGGCCTTTTCGAGCGTGTGACCACCGTCATGGGCCGACTTCTCGACCGTCTTGCCCGTGTCGTCCACCGCCTTGACAGTGGTGGCGGCGGCATCCTGCACGACCTTCGCCGTCTGTTTCGCGACGTTGTCTGACTGAGGCCGCCATGGGCGGTGTTGCAGGCTGCATCAAAGATTCCTCCGCAGGCGAACGCCGAAGGGCTGTTGAGCACCAACCCAAAGATCGCTGCCGAGGTTAGATAGAGCTATGCAATGCGCTTGTTCATAGTTTCATCCCGTTGCTTGCTGAGGCCCACGACATGGTCGGGACATCAGGTCCTCCGGTTCGGACGGAGCCGCGGAGTATTCGGGAACATTTCTGAACGGCGAGCGCTTCAGTCGTTCAGACTCCATTCATTGCAAAGACAAAATTGTGGTTGCCAACGAAGACACGACCGATTTATGAGCAACTTCAACGATCGGTGGCCGGCGGCCTGCCGCCGTCATTACGAAGAATTCATCGAGTCCTTCTCCCTGATCCGACTCCGCTAGGCTCAATTGGCGTCGCAGATGCTGTGAACAGGGTGTACCGCGAGGGCCGAAACAAGCTTGCTCACGGCGAGATGGCGGGCCTTTTCGAGAATCTTTCCGAGATTCGGATGATAGGCGATGCGCTTCTCGCCAACTTGTTCGATGCCGTCACATTCGAGCTCGCGGCAATCATCGATCAGCGGCCCGCAATCTTGACCGTGCCGGAAGATCACGCTTATCGCGCCCTCAAAGAGAGGTCGAAAAAACGGGTCGTCAACCCTTCGAGTTCTTAGAGGCTGGTTTGGGTTGAAAAAGGATCCTGTTGTTCTCTCGCTTGATATCGAGGAAGTCGAAGGGAGATGCGGAGCTTTCGTTCAGTATCCGCTCTGGATAGCCGTCGACGGCGAGCTTCATGACGTACGAAACGGTATTATCCGGAAGCACGACAAGTTCGTCTGCATTCCACGACAAATCGCGCGTGACCGGACTGGCTTCGTCCTGGCGTTCGATCGTCCTAATGAGCGGCACGGCGTTGAGATTGCAGTACTGATCGGCGTCCCACTCGTGAAACATGTCCTTGTTGCGTCCAAGCTGAATATTGAATGTGAACTCGGTGTCCTTGATCGTGTTGCGGTCGACACCCGTGCAACTGCTACCCCCCTCGCCCCTGTCTTGTGTCCACCAATCGCGATTGGCCACCAGTTTCTCGACATCGATCTTCCATCCCTGTTTGGCCAGGTCGGGAGCGATGGCGAAGTGCGCGGGATAAGTCGAATTCTGACCCTTGCCGCTCACCTGAACGCGGGGGTGGGTCGAGGTCTCCTGGGACTTCGCCAGGATTTTTGGGGTGATAGTGACCGTTCCGAGGTGCTGCAATTTGGGGCTGGGTGACGGCGACGGCCCCGAACCTCCGCCCTTACCGGAAATGAACTCCCTGATCGCGGTGGCAATCTCCGGGTTGGAATAGGCGCCGTAGGTAACAGTGCTCAATGCGATCAGGAAGAAGAACGGCGCTGCACTGACGGTCAGACGCCGAATATGTGTGAAACGTTGCTTTTCGAGCTCGGTAACGCTGATCTGGCTCTTGATCTTGCTGTAAACCCGCGACGCGCCGTCGGCCGAGTGCTTCTGGACTTTGGCGAGTTCTTTGAGCGCAGCGAGCCTTGCGCTATCGCTACCGAACGTCTGGAGGATCTCGATCACCTGGTCGGCGTTGAAGATGCCGTCGCCTTCCACGACCTGTCGGACAGACCTGAATTCCGACCCCTCTAGCGCACGCACCTTCTGATAAAGATAAAAATACGCAACGAGCGCGAGCACTCCCAACACAGACGTCGCGCCGGCAATGACCGTAACCACTTCGACTGTCAATTGCATTATTCCCCTCCGACATCTGCACTCTGGCAAATTGCCGGATTGTTGTCACCGTCACATTTGGCGACGCGACTCCTTGAGGGCCAGGCCACGCGACGGCCTGACGCCATCTGCGGGACGCCCAGACCAGAATGCGCAGCGCAGGTCGGTTTCGTCAAAAACGCCGTACTGCTCTCTATCCCGGTTAGATCAATCTCGCGACTTGATGAGCCGAGCAACGAGTGGCAGGACGGCACCGAGGGCGATCAAGCTGAAGATCGGCCGCAACGTTATCGCGTTCGCGTATTGCAACGCAACGATGCCGGGAGGATGAGTACTGCGAGAAGCGCCTCATAGGCCCCGAGCGCGCCCGCCATTTCACTAATGCGCTCCAAGATACCCTTGACCAGCTGAGCCAATGGTCCAGTTGGGAAATGTTGCGCGGGGCCAGCGTGGCGATGGAGGGCTCGATGGAGGCAAGCCACTGTCGGCGCCGTTTTGCAGAAGGGCGCGAAGAACCTTTATCCGCCTTCTTGGGTCTCGTTTTTGCAGACATGTCTTCAGCTACGGCGAGCCACCAGAGTTCTGCGTTGAGAGGAGTGTCCAGCTGTCAACGGCGAAATCGGCGACTAACCGCGGGGGTTAATCTTGGCTTTGATGGTCCGCGCCGGCGTTGGACTACCGGGTAGAGACCAAAAAAGCCCGATCCGCCCAGCCAGGATTGGCGCGCGGAGCGCCGCGTCACGCCCCCCATATACCGGCGCGCCAAGGATTCGACTGCGTCGGATCGCCATCGACGCGGCAAGGACTCGATTACAGTAATCGGCCGATTTGGGCTCGGTTGTACGGTGGTTGTATGAAAATCGAGAGCGAGCAACAAAATCCGCCCAAAAAGCGTATGCAACAGCCTGCTTTCATTGAATTGCTTTAGAGCGTATGAACGGAATCGAACCCTCGTATTCAGCTTGGAAGGCTGATGCTGCCTCGAACTCAAGCAATATCGGTCCCGGTCACAGCTGAATCCTGAGGTGGTCCATATGACGATCGGGTGGCCTTCTGCAGCGCGATAAGGGCATTGTCTTAACAAGCGACAACGCGAAGATTGTTTGTCGCGCCTCTAAGTCCAAACGGCACTCCCGAGACAATCAAAGCCAAGTCGCCCAATCGAATATAGCCTTCGTGGTGCACGGCCGCCGAGGCGATCCGCGTCATCTCCTCATAACCAGAAGGACCGCTAGACACGGCACTGTGCCCCCCCATAACAAGCACATGCGCCGAGCCGCTTTCTCGTCCGGGGTAAGGGCAAGGTTCGGCACCGGCGGCCGGCTGCGTGAGATCCGAGCAGCCGTCGTCCCGCCTGCCGTGAACCCGATGATGACCTTGGCGCCAATTTTAGCGGCAAGATCTGCCCCCGCGGCCGCGACGGCATGCGAAGGGGAACTCTCCACGTCATCTCGAGAAGCCTCAATCAGCGACCGATACATCGATCTAGTCATAAAGACCAAAGCCGCCCCTTACGGACTGCGGTCGACGGTAGTTGAGCCAGCCAATGTCCTCTCGCCAGTCGCTCAACACCATGCGATGGAGGCTATTGGCAAAGTAAATCCTGCTTTGAACCGATCCATGACAACCATTGTTTCAATGCGCTTTATGTCTGAACTTTCGTCTGTAAGGCGCCGGGCAAACCGCTCGTAATCTTCCATATCGTTTACGGTAACGAGCAAGACGAGGTCAGCCAGACCTGTAACGCAGAATGCGCTCATCACTTCAGGCATGTTGCGAATTTGCCTCTTTAGACGATCAACGGTATCGGCACGCGCGCGCTCCAAGGAAATGAGAACCACTGCGGTCACATTACGGCCAATTGCTTTTGGAGAAATGATGGAAACGTCGGCCTCTATGACACCCGTCGATCGAAGGCGTTTCAGCCGACGTTGAACTCCGGATGCGGATAGGCCGACCTTCCCTCCAAGTTGTTCACTACAGAGGCGATTGTCTCGTTGGACAAGATCAAGAAGACGAAAATCGATCTTGTCGAGTTGCATCACTGCCTCGCGGCCAGCGGATTGCGATCGCGTCGGGGAAGCAGACGCCTGCGCTGCTTGTCCTGACATTTTCGACTTCTCACTACGCCGCCTAGCTGTTGAACGATCGATTTCTCGCGCTGTCATATGTCTTGGAACACCTGTTGGGAGCCCAGCTCTTTGCGATACATCGTAGACAGTTGGTGCGGCGATCTCCCCCTCCGCCGGGGCTCACCAAACTCGAACCCGGCCGTCCCTCGAGGATGTCGCGGGTCGGGGCCGACGTTTCTATCGATGCGCGCCCCGGACCGAGCACATATTCCCCGCCACAAGACGAGTGTGGTAGATCGTCAAGCTCTGGAGGCGACGGTTTTTTGCTCCTGATCAGCGGAAAGCACTATTGCGTTGACGGTGCGATATGCGAATACGATGGCGGGACCGATTGTTATGCCAGCCCCGGGATAAATCCCGCGCATCGGCGACGTCATGTCGTTGCCGCAAGCATAAAGACCCTGGATTGCATTGCCTTGTGCATCCAGGACGTTTCCGTAACTGTCCGTCGCCAATCCAGTCGCCGTGCCAAGCGTTGCCGGAACGATCGGCAGCGCGACAAATGGTCCGTTCTTGATTGGTCCAAGATTTGGATTTTTTCCGACGGTCGGATCGCCGAGCGTGCGATTGAAAGCCGATTCCCCACGCTTAAAGAGGGGATCCCGTCCTTGGGCAGCGTGCGCGTTGTGTTCCTCGATCGTCTTTTGAAGCACAGCGGGATCTAGTCCCAGCTGCTTTGCGAGCTCAGAAATCGTATCACCTGCCTTGACGTAGCCAAGGCGGACATATTTACCGATACTCAACGTCCAGGGCCATGGCAGTAGGTGCCCCATGCCCCTCAATCGAACGAACTGGTGATCGCAGATGAAGTAGAATCGCTTATCTGCTGGATAGCCGTTTTCAAACATTGCCAGGCAAATATCGTGATACGAATTCGATTCGTTGACGAAGCGTCTGGCGTTTGGACCGACAGCAATGACCCCAGGACGGCCCCGGTCGAGCCAGCCGTATGGCACAACCTGCGAGCCGCTGCCGCGTTTCAGGATTGAAACCGGCGTCCAGAAGCCTGCCGATGCGACATCTTTGTCGATGGCGGCCCCGAGCGTAGTTGCAAGCCCAATGCCATCACCGTTAACATCGGCGTGGGCCAACGTAACATCATGCTGGTGTGCACCACTGACGTCCGTTCTCAACTGCGCGTTCCGGGCAAAGCCGCCAGATGCGAGAACAACACCACGTGAGGCGCGCACGCGGATGCCAACATCGATCCGCTTGATAATGGCACCCGTGACGCGCCCGCCTTCCTGCGTGAGCTCGACCGCTGGAGAAGATGGCCAAATTTCTACGCCGTACTCGTGCAGGCTCACCAGCAGCCGCGCGATCAAGGCATTCCCACCGCTGAGCTCAGTACCACGCCTGAAGCTGAGCCGGTCCCGCGCATAGCGACTCAGGCGAGTTACGACGTGTTTGAGCGACGCAACGCTTCTCACCTCGCTCGATGAGATCATCATGCCCCCGAGCACAACTCGAATGGGATCACCAATCAAATCGAAGTCCTTGCCGAGAAGCCGCCCATCATAGGGGGCCGGGCTCAGTGCCCGTCCCTTATCAGCGCCGCCAAGTTGGCTCGAGTGATAATCGGGCGTAGTGGCCAGAGTAAACTTGACACTCGTGCCGTTCTCGAGCGCGGTTAGCGCCGCCGGGCCGTCTTCAAGATAAGCATCAATGAATTGCGCACGATAATGAACGCCGAGTTCGTGCTGCAGGTATGTCCTCGCATTGGCGATGGTGTCATCGATGTTAGCCGCGCGCGCCTGAGCAGAACAAGGAACCCAGATCATGCCATTCGAAAGGGCCGTCGTTCCGCCAAGTCGCGGAGATCTCTCGCATACAATGACGCGCAGTCCGGCCTTTGCCGCATAGAGCGCCGCCGACAGCCCGGCCGCACCGCTTCCGATCACGAGGACATCTGTCTCCCAGTCCTGATCCGCTCTCGTCCCTCCTTTTGAGGCGAAAGCGATCGTGTCCGGCTTAGCTCGGTCATTTGGTGCGTTCATGCGGCCTCGCTGCACGTTGCAGTGAACATCAATGAGTTTGCGGAAGCGGGACAGCTTTGAATTACGCCGCCGCTGTTTTCACTGCCCGCTCAATTGGAATTCTTTCGATCGAGGATGCGCCAACAAAGCCAACACACTCGGTCGTCCGATAGACCTCGATCGTATCTTCAGGCTCGGCAATTGCCCCACCATGGCAAAGCGAGAGCACGTCCGACCGGATGCTTCGCGCCGCCGCGTTGATCTCATTGATGCGCCGGATCGCCTCCTTAAGGGATTGCCCCTCCTCATGACCGACAAGGCCACCGCGCGTTGCGCCGACATGTGGGACGATGCAGTCGGCCCCTGCACTTGCCATCGCTTTGGCGTCTTGAGGGCTTGCGACATAGGCGAGCGAAAAGATATTCTTCTTTCGCGCGAGAGCGATCAGTTCGACCTCACGTTCAAAGCCAAGGCCGACGCGGCCGCGGCGGTCACGCCAGTTGTCGCCCATGGTTGAGATCGTCGGATAGTTGATGACGCCGGAGAGCCCAGCAGCCCAGAACTTGTCCAAGAGAGCATCGAGGTCGAGCCGGAGAGGATCCCAAGCCTCGATACCGCCAACTACCGGCACGGAACACACCACGTTACGAATTTCCGCCGCAAGCTCCAGCGTGCGTGCGTTGGAATCGCCAATCCGGCTCGTGGGAAGCCCCATCAGACGCGACAGGCCGGTCGAGTAGACCACCAGCATGTCGGCACCTCCAAGAACGGCACATTTCGCGACCAGGCCGCAGCTACTTCCTGCCGCGAGAATTGCTTTTCGCTCCGTCACCTGTCCTTCGATCCTGGAAATAATTTCGGTTCGGTCAAACATCCGCATGGGATGCACCTTCTTGCGTGAGTTGTTCCAGGATCCATGCCGTGGCAGCCTCGGCGAACTCGCCATCGTTAATGTGACAGTTCAGGTCGCGGACCATGACGTGCGCGGAGAGATGTCCCTTGACCGCATCCAGCCAAGCCTTGTCGACGTCGGGATCGTAGAAGATGCCTCCTTGGCGGTCGTAATCGGATACGCCTTTCGCCGGCCAAAGGACCATCGTGGGTCCTTTGGCACGCGATAGCCGTTCTGCCGTAAGCCGGCCAATGCTCGCGTTCTCAGACGCAGTTGTGCGCATGAGCGTCGTGTAAGGCGTATGGGCGTAGAACTGGCGACCCCGAAACTGATCAGGAACGCTCGATGGCAGGCCAAAATTGACCATATCGATCGCACCAGGCGCGATCACTTGCGGAATCTGTTGCCGCGACGCTGCCTTGAGCCGATCCGGACCGGCGCTTGCGGTGCCTCCAACGATTTCGTCTCCGAGCTCCGTTATGATCAAATCAATGACGGCGTCGAATTCACCAGCCGCGATCAGCTGCTCCATTTTATGGCCGCCCGCCCCGTTAGCCGGAAAGACGATCGCGTCTACAACGGCGTCGGCAAGCCGCGCTACGCATTGATTCGCGGCCGGCGTGGTCACGCCGAAGGCCGTTATCGCAACGATCTTCTTGTCTCGCCCAAGCTTGACGGGAGCATAGTGCGTGGCCGCAATGGCCCGCCCCGCGTTCTTGAGCACCCTACTGGTAAAGACATTGATGCCGAACAGATCGACCAGCGTCGGATAGAGGATGATGTCGCTGTGAGTGGCCAATTCGGCGAGTAGCGCAGGCCTTGCGCTGCTCACCAGAAATTTCGGAAAGCCATAAGGCAGCTCAGACACAACTTCGCCGAAAACCGCGCTTGCCCTACCCCCCGCAACCCCGACAATCGCGCTGATCGTTCCTGCCCCCAGGAGGTCACCAACCTTACTGCGCGTCCTTTCAGCAATCTGCTTCAAGAGTTCCGTGGGGGTCTTCGCATCGGCTGGTTTGTCGCCGCCATCCCTCCCAGTGCCGACGTCGATCAGGATGGTCTTGCGGCCGCACGCCTCGATAATGTCCGCAAGGTAAGACGCCTCGCGGCCCTTGGTATCCAGCGTGGCCACGATCGCGACCGCATCCGTAGTCGCGGATCCAGTCGCTAGTTCGGACAGGTTACCATCACGGGCCGACCTCTGGTCGTCCGTACAATGGTGAGACACGATCTTCCTCCCAGATCATACCTAACTATAGGTGGTCTAGACCCGGCTCTACCCGGGTATAAGATTGGTGAGGCGGCCAAATGGGTAATATTGGGTAGAAACGTTGAGAGCGAGAGTTCGCGGCAAACTTGCTACACAGATGTCGGACATAGCTAAAGGCGCACAATTGCAAGTCTACGCGCCCTCCTTGCGCAGCCTTCCAAAAGGCTTCCTGCTGGTCATGGCGACCCTGCCAATCCTGGACTGGAACGACTGTCTTTTGCGAGACTTGCTAACCCTCGACCAGGCAACGACGGCTCTCTATGCGGCGATAATCATGATCGACCCGTTCGCCTGCTGGGAGGATAGGGCCGAATCGTTGAAGGATGCCGGCATCACCGGCGTCGCCAATTTCCGCGCGCATCTATGATCGAGCGGTCGGCGGCGGGCGTACCTGTTGATGCCGGACAGGAGCTCGAACTTCGGCGGAAGGAATGGTTCATAAGCCTTGGCTTCAAGGCGTTGTTTGCCGTCGCGAGCGATTCTGAAATTACTGCAGCGGAGAAGCGATTTGGCTCCCATCTGGACGGACTCATCCATCTACCAGCAGAGGCTCTTACACGGACGATGAGCGAGGAGATGGAGCTGGTAAGTCTTGGCCAGCACGGATCGTCATTTCCAATGGCCGCGCTTTTGGATGGGACGACTTCGAAGCGGCCAACTTGAGCAAAGTGACGCGCGGGACTGTCTGTGATCCGCAGCTTCCCGAGCATGGGTTTGTCTTGACGACCCCAGAAGACTGGCCGCCTTTCCGCGATGAAGTCTGTGCGGGTTCAAGCCTTCGGTGAATCGTTGTCGCTCGAGAGAATGCATTTTTCCGTTTGGCTGGTGAGGACGCGCTCAACAGCGGTCTCAGGACGACCTGATATGCGTATCTGGGAGCGTCAACAGCAGGTTCACGATCTAGGGGGAATTCAGCGCAGTTTGTGCATTTCCTGCTCGGGACTGGCAATGCTGGGCTGCCTCGCGAGGTGATCTCGTCGATATCGCCGGAATCAATCGCAGCTGGCGTTGCAATAGGCATTAGCTAAAAGTTGGATGCGGCCCCGTCGCTAATTGCTATTCTATGGAGGCGATCGTGGTGACGCCGCTGAAGAACCCCACGGGATTACAGATTTCCGAGCGATTTGCAGCGGGGGTGCACGGCATCGGGAGGCCGCGACAGCGCGCGCTTCCAGCTCGATGAACTCGCCGTTCGGGCCTCGGATGAGCCTGAACCACTTATCACATCGTTTCCGGTGCTGCTCCGTCCCATGATCTACTTCGTAGCCCGTCTTTTTCGTTACATGAGACGGCGCAACGGGCGGGATGTGTCAGGCACGACTATCGTTACGCTATCCGTCCATCGGACCGGCTGCAATCACCTCGATATCTCGACTGCCAAGTGGGTATGATGACGCCCCAAAAAAGACCGCCGCCGGATTTCTCCGGCAGCGGCTCAAGTCTTGGGAGAAAGCAGACGAACCGGTCTGCCAGCGGAGAAGAGATAAGAGCGGAATTCTGGCCCCCGCTCGCTATTATTCAAAAGATGTCGGATTGGTCACAGCGCACGAACTCAGCATCCGGGTAAAGTTGGGTAATCTACTTCGAAACGCATCGCAACAGGATGACGACGGATCTCCTCTTCACGCTCGACCTGATGGATCAGGTTCCGGAGATGCGCCTGCTTGCCGATCTCTCGCACTTCTTGGTGAGCTGCGAATTCTGGTATCCGATCTCGGACGAGGACGAAGCGCTGGTGCGGCGAGTGCTCGATCGCACTTGGGCATTTCATGGCCGTGTTGCGTCTCGCGAGCAGATACAGGTCGAGATCACGTTCCCTCAACACAAGATCTGGCTGGACCTATTTCTTGGATGGTCGAAATACGGATTCAAGAGCTGGAAGACGCGCTGCTGCGGATGCCCGCCTCACCTTCGCATGCGAACTTGGCCCACAGCCTTACGCAATTAGCGATCGGCTGGGCAACGACACCACGGACCGCTGGCAGGAAGCTGTCCTGCTCAAATCCCTGGTGCGCGCAATCTGTTTGAGGAGGCGGCGAACGATGAGCAGTCGTCACCCGTAAATCGTTTAGTCGCGTGAGTAACCAATCCACGATAGTGATCGTTGGGGCGGGCGAAGCTGGTAACGCCGCTGCCGTCGCTCTGCGGGAGGCTGCTGGCATGGTGGTCATCGGCAATGAAAGTACGCTGCCGTATGAGCGCCCACCTCTGTCGAAGGCGGTCCTGAGCGACGAGGTCAACCCTGCACCAAAATTGATTGTCACGTCGGAACGCCTTGCCGAGCTTGGGGATCGATTATCGCCAGGGCAGCGAAGTGATTTCAATTGATCGCGCGGCCAGTATTGTCACGCTCTCAAACGGATCAGCAATAGCGTATCACCGGCTCATGCTGGCGACGGGAGCCCGACCTCGGAAATTGAGCATCCCGATCGCCGAAGGAGCCAATGCGGCGACTCTGTCGTCTCATGCTCCAGAGCGGCTGCTGCTGACTGCCATGATTCGGGCATCGATACCTTGGGCCCGCAGGCTACGCTCCTACAAACAGATGCGAACGGACAGATAGCATTGATCAATTCCCGAGCGAGCGAATTCATCGGCTGCTCCTCGCAGCTTATCCATTCCGATCTTTTGCGAGCCGACCAGGTACCGAGCGATGAATCAACCGCAGCTGAAATTACCCAACGTGAGGTCTTTGACGACGTCGAAGGATTGGCGAGCGAGGCTCAACTCCCAGATGGACGGTGGCTACGAGTCAGCCGCAGTCCGACCCAAGAGGGGGGCGTTATCCTCGTTTATAGCGATATCACCAGTTTGAAGCATCAGAAAGCCGAGTTGCATGCGACGAACCTGAGACTGGATGCGGCGCTGACGCACATGTCTCAGGGTCTCTGCCTCTACGATAGTGGGGGCGGCTGCGAGTTGTAAACCGGCGCTTCCGTGAGATCTTTGATCTTTCGCCTGAGCTCGTTGTTCCGGGCACGACTTTCGAAGAGGTGCTCGGTCTGAGTGTTGCCGCTGGAAATCATGGCTGCCAGACGGTGCCCGATCTGCTGGCGGAGCCGGAGAACTGTTTGCTCCACAACGAGAGCGGCAACTATCTTCAGTCCCGGCAAATGAGACATCTACCGCTTCCTCAGGTGCGGCAGATGATGATCGGTCCAGCTTCATTTATGATCTGACTGAACAAATCATGATCTTCCTGTGTCCAGACGTGCGCCGTTGGTGATTCTGGTGAACGGGCATTATCGATCGGGTTCGGATCCATAAAGCTCCCCTTTCTATTATGAGAACAAAGGCCACTTGAAGATCTCCCCCAGGGAGTGAGCTGAAGTTCGTCACGAATTCAGACATGGGTGGCTTCGTCATCGAGAGGCCAAGTTCGAGTGTTAAAGAGGCTGGCTTTCGAGAAGCTGACAAAGGTCAAGCAAGGGAGATAAACCGGCGGCCGCATCTGCCACGTCTGATGCGATCATCTCCGAGCAACGTCTCATTCCGCCCGACCTCGCAGTCGGCGCGCAGATTTGCGTCGTGCATCACATTCATCTGGCGGTAAAGCTGGTTAGGAGGTCCAGGCGATGCGGACCGCGGCCAGACCCAGTCTTGCACCGAACATGTGAATTTCGATCTCTACTCGCGACCAGTCGTTCTGCCTTACAATTTGAGCCATGCTCGGGCCGCTAATCATAGTCGCGCCAGCGCGAGAACAGACGAGAGCGCGACCTACGTGAGAGTTCCGGCAAGCGCGGAGCGAACTGTTCACCTAATTAGATGAAGAACGAAATCGCTCAGACGCAAAGCGGCCGAGCCGATCATCCCGCGTACGGCTAAAGGAGCGGCCGTGCCGGTGATCCCGGGACTGCGGCTGCCACTGCGTGTAATGGGCACTTCGCGACGTCCCCGGCGCCTCCGATCCTGCGCGTCATGATGCAACCTCCGACTGACAACCGGAGCTACATCGATCAAGCGGCGTGTTTCATCTCAGGCGAGGCAATACGAACGGCCAACTTTGTCCCGGCTGCTATTGACGCTCAGCGTGATGCAGATGGCGCTCGTGTCAGGGCGAGCTTGGAGGAAGCGGACATTTCAGCGGCGACTTCGACACTGAGCGCTTGTTAGGTTCGAGACCAATGTCGGCAAGTTGACGATACGCACGGTCGGACAAAGCGCAAAAGCGGCAACTTCAGTTTGGTATGCGGATTGCTTTGTTACGGCATGATCACCGATCGCTTCCAAGGCGACGGATAGGTAGCAACAGCAGAGGCCCGGCTATGTCGCAGGCTGAGGTAGAACGGTTTGTCAAGAATCTAACGAAAGAGGGTAGTCTGCTCGAAAACCTTAAGCAGAGTGCTACAGGTCTTGCACCGATTGTAGCGGTCGGAAGAAGTCACGGCTACGATTTCACGGTTGACGAGATTAGGAGCAGCATCCGAGCGCCAGGCCGACACGAGTTGATGCAGGTCGACGCGATTGTCGGCGGCAGGCAGGATTTAAGCGGTGCGGGCTTGAGCAGCATTGTGCATACCACTGCGTTGGCTAGTTCATCGTCGGAGGCACCCACGAGCGCCGTGCAAGCCGCGGAAGCCGGCCGTGACCTGGTCGCTATCGTTTTGCTTATTGTAGTTGTTGTCGCGGTCGCGGCCTGACATGTTTTCAGCTCTGATCGCATTGGCTCGTCCTCAAGGAGACGAACCGGTGCGAAGAGAACTGAAATCACGCCTCGTCAGGCGTGAGATCATTGCTTTCAGGCCTAGAGATGCGGCTTTAGGGCGCACCCGCACCGTATGACGCACACTGCCACCGAACACTGCCGACAGATCTTTGACCGGCGTACCCCCGAGCAACTGCGCACGTTGTCACACATCAAGCGCTTCATGGAGCGGCTGGCTGTGACTTGGAGTTCCGCAGGGCGCTTTCGGAGAACGTTGATTCTCCTCGCGCGGTAACAGAGCGCTACGGCATCGAAGTTGACCCAATGAAGATGCTGCCGCTCTGGCGCGGCGGCTACCTGAAACACCGCTTCAAGCCGGAGTCTACGCCCTGGCCCCTGGCTATGATGTGGGACGAGTTTATCTGCGAGATGTTGCGCCATCGCGGCATCCTGCGCGAAGAGGGCGAAATGTCGACGATCAACTCTCGCTTTCATGCTTGGCGCGAGCGCCAAATCCGGCGCTGCAACGACGAATTGGGCGTAACGGCGGCGTCGGTCACGTACCCGATCATCGCTTTCGAGCTGAGCGACGGCTGCTCCGTCGGTTGTTGGTTCTGCGGCCTCTCGGCCGACCGCTTCAAAGGCTATTACGAATATAGCGAAGAGCATGCGGCGCTTTGGCGCGGTGTGGTCGGTATCGCGAGCGAGATGTTTGGTTCGGCTGCCCGTACTGGTTTCTGCTACTGGGCCACAGAGCCTATGGACAACCCACACTACGACCGCTTTCTATTCGACTACTATCAGATCACGGGCGCATTGCCACAAACAACGACGGCGGCCCCGATCAGGGATCGCGCGCTCACCACGCGCGTGCTCGAACTGTTCAAGCGCTATCGCACCGTGACAAATCGTTTCTCCGCGCTGAGCACAACACATCTCGACCAGATTCACATGGCGTTTTCGCCTGAGGAGCTGATCGGTGTCGAACTCGTCCTGCAGGGCAAGGAGGCGCTGACTGCAAAGGCTTTTGCTGGGCGCGCGCGCGAGCGGAGCGAGAAACTTAGGGTCGCCAACAAAGATGATGCAATCGCCTTGCTGGAGGGCGATCACACGACCATCGCCTGCGTTTCCGGCTTTCTCGTAAATATGCTGCAGGGGCGTTTACAATTGGTGACGCCGGTGCCGGGTAGCAAACGCTGGCCTCTCGGCTACCGCGTCTTGAGTGAACGCTTCTTCAGGACGCCTGACGAGTTCCGCGAGGGGCTGCAGCGCATGATTGACCAGCATATGCTCGAGAGCCCAGCTCCCAAATTGCCGATCCGCTTCCGCAGGGACCTGCAATACCAGGCCGGGAACCGATGCTTTCATCTCCGGTCACGCAACATGGAACACCGGGTGCTCGACGACATCGCTCCGACTTCCGTTGGCCATCTAATCGCCTGCGGCAACTGCACAGCGTCGGAGCTGGTTAGGCAGGTCACGACTGACGGAGCGAGAGTGCTCGCAGTAGCCGACCTGCTCGATCAGTTATACGCGGCCGGGGTGATTGAAGAGGACTTAGACGACAGCTTCGCCTGGCAGACCAGCTGACCTGCTACTGCGCTTTCATCCGGCAGCGGTTAGAGTTTCGGATTTTGTACGCCAGTGGGTCCGCCGGAAGAATTTCATTGTCGAGTTGCCCAGGCGAACGGTGCATGATGCCCCTGCAGTTCCACCGCGCTGTCAAAAACATGGAAATTTGGAGTGCACGCAGCGGCGGCTACTCGTTCGTTATAAGCTTGCAGGGCCCGACCGGTCCTGGTTTTCGCGGGAGGTTCGGCTACGTCGCTTCGTGGCGTCCGCTTGACCAGAGCCGTGGCGCGATCAGGGTGCTCGGCTCGCCGCTGCAGAGCTTCGCTGAGGCCGATGACGCCTGCAATAGTATGCTCAATTACCTGAGAGACTGAACTGATTCCTGGTCGCGGAAAATGGAAGCATCTTAAAGATGCTGCAGTCGTGCCGGGTGCTACCCAGGATGTTCACCGGGTCGAGACGTACTTTGTAGCGATTGAGATTATCGCGGCCGATTTCAGCGGGCGCTACACGTTCTATCCGTCGGACGGGCTTGCTCCAAATCGAGCTCATGTGGATTATCTTGAAGATCATCTGCCGTCCCTGACGCCGCTCGGAGCAAACATGTTCGTCGAAGGCTCGACAGATTTGTTCGCGTTTCCCAATCCGGTAGCTAAGCCGTACCACAGGATCGTGATCCACGAGACGCCCCTAGCGAACGGCTGGGCCCTACCGGATCTATTCACGAAATGATCAGCACGATCCGTACACGGTTGCGAGCCAGAACAGCTTGATGACAAGGGCGGGACAGGTCGTAACGCCGTAGTCCCAATGACTTCACTGATTTTGCCGTCCTGCCACGCCTGTTTGCGGCGGCCGCCGTAGTAATGCTGCCAGATCTCGCCGAAGCGACCGGCCGGGGAGCGGGCTTGGGCCTTGACGGGCAGCGACCAGAGCCGCGCTCTGGAGCTATCCGGTTGGCATAGCCCTTTTTCGTCAACGATTCAGCCTGCGCGTTATTTCTTTCGACTATTCGTGCCGACCGGGGGACTAACCTACGAGAGTGGCTAGACGATCATTGATACCGGTTACTGCCTAACCCGGCGCGCCCCTGCTCCAACCTGAATACGGAGTACAGACAAATGCAAAATGCTAAGACGGCACAATTTGAGCAAGAGGTACTTAACTCGCTTCAGTCCATGGAGCTCGAGCTGGCGCTCCGGGGCAGCATGAACGCGCTACCTGAACAGCCAGTCGACACGAACCCGGAGAGAGCCGAACAGCAATCTGCGTTGAACGAGGCTGTGTCTCTCGTAAAGAGACGAGATGTGCTGGAGAGGATTTGCCCCGGCCTTCAGTCCGTCGCAGGCGACGCGCAAGCTCTCGCCAAATGGATTACGCCGGTTCTCCTTCCGATGGCGATTGCAGGCACTGTCCCCCTGAGTCCGCTAGTCTTTGCGGGCGTCGCGGTACTCTTCTTCCGGGTAGGCGTGGCGACGCTCTGCAAAGGGTGCGTTCCAGCCAAGGACAAAAGCGACTGATCTGCCCGGGACCGGAAAGAAAGTGATGACGCCACAACAACTCCTAGCCGAGCTGCAGAAAACGACCGAGTTGCTGGACTGGATACTGAAGCTCGTGCCGCCGTGCGGCGGTGGGTTGCCGCGCGGCGAACAGGATGGAAGTGGAGCGTCGACCATGATGAGAGGGCTACGCCGGGCTCGTGACGCAGGGAGGGCGTAGCCCGACCGGAGTTACGAGCCCGGCGTCGGCGCGATCCACAGCGGACCGCGCCGACTGGTGATCGCGGCCGGCTGGTTATGCAAGTGGTTCTTCCGCCAAGAGGAATCACTCGCGTGCCAGGCCGACACATTACCGATCACCAAATGAGGCTCTACATGAAGTACCGTCAGACCGATAGCCCACCCGTGGCCGCCGCCAAGGCTTCGTTCAGCACCTCGACCGCTTACCGGATCGAGAAGGATCGACGCCTTCCGTCGCAGAAGAAGGCTCCCCGCGGCCGTCGCCGGCCAGATCCCTTGGCCCGCGTATTTGAGACAGATATCGCGCCGATGCTGAAGGCCGCCCCCGGTGTGCGGCCGGTCACGATCTTCGAGGAGTTGCTCCGACGCCATCCCGAGCTCGGCGCCGGCATCCGTCGCACGCTGGAGCGCCGGATCCGGGCCTGGCGGGCGATCCACGGCGAGGAGCAGGAGGTCATCTTCCGCCAGACCCACGAACCCGGTCAGCGCGGCCTGTCCGACTTCACCGACATGGGCGAATTGGGTGTCACGATCGCGGGCGTACCGCTCGACCATCGTCTCTATCACTTCCGGCTGGCCTATTCCGGGTTTGAGCACGCCCATGTCGTGCTCGGCGGTGAGAGCTTCGTCGCTCTGGCCGAAGGCCTGCAGAATGCCTTGTGGTCACTCGGTGGGGCGCCACGGGAGCATCGCACCGACAGCCTGTCGGCCGCCTTTTGCAATCTCGACCGCGACGCCAAAGACGATCTGACGCGGCGATACGAAGACCTCTGTGCCCATTACGGCATGCGGCCTTCCCGCAACAATCGTGGCATCGCCCACGAGAACGGGGCGATCGAGAGTTCGCATGGTCATCTCAAGCGAGCGATCGGCGACGCGCTGTTGCTGCGTGGCACCGCCGACTTCGACGATCTAGCTGCCTATCGTGGCTTCATCGATGAGATCGCCAGCCGCCGCAATGCCCGCAACGCCAAGCGGATCGACAGTGAACGTAGCGCACTTCAGGATCTGCCGGACCGCCGCACGTCGGACTATGAAGAGGTGATCGTCCACGTGACGTCGTCCGGCGGCTTCACCTTGCGCAAGGTGTTCTACACGGTGCCGTCGCGCTTGATCGGCCATCGGCTGCGGGTGCGCCTGTATGACGATCACCTCGACGTGTTTGTCGGCGGCACGCATCTCCTCACCTTGCCGCGCGGGCGGCCGCATCCCAATGGCAAGCACGATCAGGTCGTCGATTATCGGCACGTGATCCATTCCTTGCGGCGCAAGCCGATGGCGCTCCTCAACCTGGTCTACCGCGACCAGCTGTTCCCCCGGGAAGCTTACCGCCGAGCCTTCGACGTCTTGCGCAAACGCTTACCGGACAAGAAGGCCTGCCGGATCATGGTCGATCTCCTCGCACTCGCCCATGAGCGCGGTTGCGAGGCCGAACTCGCCAATCAGCTCACGGCTGACCTGAACGACGGCCGGCTGCCCGACCTCAACCGGCTACGTACTCACTTCGCCCCGGATCCCGCCCAGGTGCCGAACGTCGTGGTACGCCTCGCACCGCTCGCCACCTATGAATGCCTCATCGGTACCGCCGAGATCGGAGGCGCCGCATGAGCACAACCAACGTAGTCGACACCGCGCGCCTCAATCTGTTGCTCAACGAGCTGCGGCTGCCCGCCATCAAGGCGCTGTGGCCGCAATTTGCCGAGCAATCCGATAAAGAAGGCTGGCCGGCGGCGCGCTTCCTCGCCACCATTGCCGAGCACGAGATCGCTGAGCGCGGCCGCCGCCGCATCGAGCGCCATCTCGTCGAGGCGCGGCTGCCTACCGGAAAGACCTTTGACAGCTTCGACTTCGAGGCCGTGCCGATGATCTCCAAGGCGCAAATGACCGCACTCGCCGCCGGCGACGGCTGGCTCGGCAAGGGCGCCAATCTGCTGCTGTTTGGTCCGCCCGGTGGAGGCAAGAGCCACTTGGCGGCAGCAATCGGCTTGGCCCTCATCGAGAACGGATGGCGCGTCCTGTTCACCCGCACCACCGATCTCGTGCAGAAGCTCCAGGTGGCTCGCCGCGAGCTCAACCTCGAGGGCGCCATCAACCGCCTCGATCGCTTCGATCTCGTCATCTTGGACGATCTTGCCTATGTCACCAAGGACCAGGCCGAGACCAGTGTGCTGTTCGAGCTCATCAGCGCACGCTACGAGCGACGCTCTTTGCTGATCACCGCCAATCAGCCCTTTGGAGAATGGAACAAGGTCTTTCCGGACCCAGCTATGACCCTCGCGGCGATCGATCGCCTTGTTCACCACGCCACCATCGTCGAGATGAACGTCGAGAGCTATCGCAGGCGGACTGCCCTCGAGCGAAAGCGTGGTCCAGGGCGGCCACCGGAGCACGCGACACAAAAAACGCTCGCTTGATTGACGCTCCGCGACAATCAAAGCAAACAAAACTCTTGCGCGCGACAATCATCGCGGCGATCATCATCGCGCCGCGACACTGACTCGCCATCCTGATCGCCGCGCTCTTCCGACCCAGATCGTCGCGCTATAGTGGGTCGAATCTATTGTGGGCGCCGCCGGATCTGGAAGCACAATTCAAGGTCCTAGGCATCGCGGATGGGACGTTTATCGATCGCTACTCCTCGTTTCTGAAGCGGACAGACTGGGTGCACAACGCCTTCGAGGACTTGATTTCGAAGTCTCCGGCTCTCCGCCAAATCTGCCGAGCGGACGCGGGGATCGCGTCCGGAACCGTCAACGACGCAGAATTCAACGGGCACGTCTACTCCTTCAGGTCATCACAAGGACTCGGCTACGTGATCGCGTTGCCGATGGGTGCGATGCCGTTAATCTCGAGCGGTGCCGAAATGCTCATGCTGCTCGCGGACACAAGTCTATGCGAGACGCTCGGAAACGCATTGACCAAAACGGGGCTTGGAAAGGATTCAGAGCCGTGGCTGCTGCGGCTAAGGCGTCGGCTGGTCCGCTTCTCCAGCCGGCCCTACCTCGCCAAGCGGTTTTCTAAGCAGATCGGCTGGCAGTTCGGAATGATGATCCACCGGTACGTTCACCTCGGAACAGCTGACACGCCGGACGTGATCAGGGAACTTGGAGCAATTCCACTTGTCACCGACGTCCGGCGTTGGGGGCACCCACTTGAGGCTGGGAGCAACCTTAGATTTTTCGCGATCCAGTTCCTTCTCCTGCATGAGTGCGGGCATGTGGCGGCTGGAGACCTGTCCACAACAGATACAAGTCACTTCGAGATGGAATTCGCTGCTGATGGTTTCGCGTTTCGGGAATTGATCGGCTCTGCCGATGGAGATGATGTGGCTATATCGGGCACTCTGGGGGCGTGGCTGATCCTGTTGGCTGCATGGATTGAGGATCTGTCCCAAGAGACCGCGCCTCGATCACATCCACCGGCAAGGGAACGCCTCGAACGTCTCCGCGCCTACTTGCGGTCTCGAGAGCAGGAACAGCCGTCGATGACGCGCGCCCTGGAAGTTTTCGACGCCATGGCGAGTATGCAGAAACGGCTTTTTGAGGAAGCGAAGTCAGCTGGCGTCCTCACCATGGAGTCTCCGCTGTCGCGGTTTCTAAGCATGTGCGCACAGACCGGCCGGCATGAGATGTTCTACGACCAGCTGCCGCGATGGCTACTATTTGGCGCGCCTTCGCGCCTTTGCCGGGAGTTGGCCCGCCTGCGCGTCTGCATGGAGCGAAGGATTGAGAGCGATCAGCAGGATGGCCGCGCAAAAGAGCAGTTGGGGCTAATAAACTGGGTGTTCGATGCGGCTCTGGCCGCGCCGAGCAACTTCTTGTCCAGAAAACTTCAGGCCTTTTATGCGAGAGCGCGAGCGGCGACCGATAGTTGACTGTCTGCTTTTCGGCGCTCGTCGGGATGCTCGATACCTGATACCGGAGGACGCCTGCGTTCAACGCGCGGCTGGCGCTCTACTTCCAGCCTTCTCGATCACGTCGCAGTGGCGGTGCTGTTTGGATGATACCGCCTCCTGACTTCGAAATCGCGGTTGAGGTCGAGGACGTCAAAGCAACGCGGTCGGTGCGGCCTGCGTAACAGCCGCGAACGACCCCACGTCTTAAAGAACTCACGCTCTTGTCCGGCCTTTGACGCTGCAGCACCGAAGCGTTCGAGCAACAGTCTCAGAGCACTTTGCTCCAGCGCACGATTGCTAATTTGCGTCGCCTGCACGATTCAGGCCTGCTCTCTCCAAGCCAAACAGAATATAGAGGGAGGGTGAGGATCGTACGGCGGGGGTCACTGTTGCGTTGCTGCTGATTGCCCTAGGATCCGAAGCCTTCGCTTCTGGGCCGTGTTCGAGCACAAGGCATGGGGACCGAGGTGGAACGGCGCCACCATGGATTCGCGGGAGCCCAACTCGGATCCCTGTTGAACGGTGCCGGCTTCTTTCACCATGCGCACAGGGCCGACGACTGTCACGCCCTCATCAAGATCCTGACTACCATCCGCAGGCGCGCCGGCGCTTGCGGTGCTGCTAGAGCAAGCCCGAAAGAGAACGGTAAGGCTGTGGGCCGAGCAGTCGCCGTTCGATCTGAAGGATGTCCTGAAACGTCGCGGCTACAGATGGAGCGACGGCAGCCCAGATCCTGGTACATCGACGTCGGCGAGGCGGCTGTCAACGACGAGATCGCTTTCCTCAAGGCGGAGATCTACCTGCGCGAGATCGCCCTCGCCTGCAGACGTTGACCGCCTTTATCCGTTTTTCACCGTGGGCATAGAAACGTGCCCCCGGGTACTCACCGGGGCCGCGGCACGGTGGTCATGCCGCGGACCCGCAACCAAGGCGGCGAAGTCGTTCAGGCTGATCGCGGGCGAGCGAGCGAGCGCCGATCGCACCCATATGAGTTTTATGGCCATATTCTAAAATATTATGTAAAACTAATATCCTTTTGATATTGCGTAAAAATCATATTCGGCCTATATGTCTTAAATCTCATACGGGATGACGGCATGATTTTGAAGACAATCAGTGACTTAGGACTGGCCGTCCGGGAAGCCCGCCGTCGGCGGAAGCTGACCCAGAAGCAACTCGCCCAGACGCTGGGGACCACCCAAGAGTGGATCTCGCAGTTCGAGACCGGCCGCCTGGAGAATCCGAGCCTCGGAACGGTGCTAAAGGCCTTCGCCGCGCTGGGGATCGACCTGAACATCGACAGTGTGCCGGGATCTCTACGGAACAACGACTTGGATACCGGTGATCTGGCGCTCGACGAGCCGAGCTTTCTCAAGGGACGGCGGCGATGAGCAAATTCATGAACGTCCTGATGGGCGGCGTCCCGATCGGCCGTCTCGAGCAGATGGATACCGGCGCCCTGGCCATCGAGTACGCCGATGGTTGGCTCGCGGCCGACAGGGTTCAAATTCCGCTTTCGATGTCGCTGCCTCTCGCCGCCAAGAAGCACTCCGGCGCAAAGGTGGCCAACTATCTCTGGAATCTGCTTCCGGACAGCGACCAGACCCTGCAGAAATGGGGACAGATCTACGGCGTGTCGCCGAACAGCGCGTTCGCTCTGCTGTCGAAGGTCGGAGAGGATTGCGCCGGCGCGATCCAGATCGTCACCGACGAGTGGATGGCCGCCAATGCGGATTCGCCTGGGGAGGTTCAGTGGATCGACGAGGCGGAGGTCGCGAACCGCCTCAAGCGCCTGCGCGAGGAGAGGACCTGGACGGGACGTCGCGACGGCGACCGGGGGCATTTCAGTCTCGCCGGCGCGCAGCCGAAGATGGCCTTACTGTTCGACGGAAAGCGATGGGGCGTACCGAGCGGCCGCCGGGCGACCACGCACATCCTCAAGCCGCCGATGCCTCACCTGCGAGGCACGACCGAGAACGAGTACGCGTGCCTGCGCCTCGCGAACCACCTCGGGATCACGGCGGCCGAAGCTAAGGTCGGGAAGTTTGGCGAAGAGGTCGCGATCGTCGTCACCCGGTACGACCGCGAGATCGACAAGGACGGCGTCGTCAGACGATTCCACCAGGAAGACATGTGCCAGGCGCTCGGCGTGCATCCCGCCGTCAAGTACCAGAGCGAGGGCGGACCCTCGATCGAGCAGATCACCAACGACGTGCTGCGCTATGCTACCGATCCGGAGGCGGACAAGGCGGCGTTCGCTGACATGATCGCCTTCAGCTTCCTGGTGCTCGGTACCGACGCGCACGCGAAGAACTTCTCAGTCATCCACCTCCCGGGCCGGCGGATGTTTCTTGCGCCACTCTACGACGTCCTGAGCTTCGTGCCTTACGACAACGACGAACATGAGCGGCGACGCCTGCGCATGGCGATGAAGATCGGCGGCTATTACAAGTTCTCAGAAGTCCTGCCGCGGCATTGGAGACGCCAGGCGGAACTGATGAAAATGGATCCCGACGAGATGATCGCGCGATTGGTGGTGCTCGGCGAGAAGATTCCCGACGCGCTCAGCGACGTCGTGAAGGAGGCGAGGGTCGAGGGCCTGAAAGAACCGGTGCTTGACACGATGCTGGACGGAATCTCGGCGCGCGGCAAAGCGATCGTGCAGCAATACTCGGCGTGAACGCGCCGCGCTCGGGATCGTCGATGAGGTAGGCGTGACGCCGACGGACGCCGTCGGCGCCCGTCCGACGCTCAAATCCGATGACCAAAGTTTGTGTGAAGATTTGGGAAGGCATCGAAGACACCGCCGAAAAAGGACGAGCTAATAAAATCGTTCGACCGCGAGGCAGACAATCAACTAAGAAAACAATTATCAAAAGGCATAATATCGAAGGTGTACGATTGGCTCTCGCGACCGAGATAGGATAGCCAGCGCCAATTGCCATCCCGACCGCTCAAGTTCTTCGATGTGGATACCGAAGAAGCTGAGGGTTGGCCGGCTTGAGCTTGATATTACACGCGCCATGTTGTCGCAGGGTGCTACTTTGCAGAGGGATTCGCGAGCGATCAGCCCGAGCTAACGAGCGGAAACCCCTGTAAGTGGATCACTAGATTCGGCGCCGGCAGTTATTTGCAACTGAAATCTCCGCGCCGTCCCGGTACATGTCGTGGTTTCCCGAAAACGTATAGACCTGCGCCCGTTTTCCAAGCTTTCCAAAGACGTCGTCCAAAATGGAGGAGAAGTTCGATTTGCACCCATCCGGGGGGCCCGGCTAATGGACAACCTAGTACCCACTTTTCTTGGAACGTGAGTCGTGATTCAAGGTCGGGATGATACCCGAAGCAAGAGAAGTCCACCTTTCGAGGAAAGATCGCAAGGTGCTTGAGGCGTGCTGTCGCTCACCGGTGACGTTGCAGCGCGATTTGAAGCGGGCGCGGATAGTTCTGTTGGCGGCGGATGGGCGCAGCACCCGGTCGATCGCCAAGGAAGTTGGGGTCCAGCCGCGGATTGTCAGCCTTTGGCGGCATCGCTATGCCGACCATGGCCTTGAAGGGCTGCAAGACAAGCCGCGGCCTGGCAAGCAGCCGATCTATACGAAGACGACCGACAAGCGGATTCTGAAGCTGCTGGATAAGCCGCCACCGCAAGGGTTTGCGCGCTGGACCGGCCCCCTGCTGGCCGAGGCGCTGGGCGATGTCGATGTCCAATATGTCTGGCGGTTCCTGCGCAGCCACAAGATTGACCTGGTGGCTCGCAAGTCCTGGTGCGAGAGCAACGACCCGAACTTTACGGCCAAAGCCGCCGATGTTGTCGGCCTCTATGTCGCGCCGCCGGCGAAGGCCATTGTGCTGTGCGTGGACGAGAAGCCCTCGATCCAGGCTTTGGAGCGAGCGCAGGGTTATCTGAAGTTGCCCAATGGCCGCGCCTTAACCGGCCAAAGCCACGATTACAAGCGGCATGGCACCACAACATTGTTTGCGGCGCTCGAAGTCGCCACCGGAAAGATCATCGCGACCCATTCAAAACGCCGGCGCCGCGTCGAGTTTCTCGATTTCATGAACAGCGTCACCGCGACTTTTCCGAACCGCAAGCTTCACGTCATCCTCGACAACCTCAACACCCATAAAAAGAACGAGGACTGGCTCAAGGCCCACCCCAACGTGCAATTTCATTTCACGCCGACAAGTGCGTCATGGCTCAATCAGGTCGAAGTATGGTTTTCCATCTTGCAGGGGCAGTCGCTCAGCGGCACCTCCTTCACGAGCCTCAAGCAGCTTCAGGAACACATCGATGCCTACGTCAACGCATACAACGACAGAGCCGAGCCCTTCGTCTGGACCAAGAAAAAGGTCCGTCAACGCCGTTTCAAAGGCCGCCGTATCACTCAGCTCTGATTCCGGGTACTAGATCGAAGACGGCCGACCTGTTATTGGCTGAAGGAGCACGGCAATTTCGATCTGCTCGATGTTGGCGGCAATGGGCAGTTGGACATGGCGGCTTGAGTCGCTCTCATTCATCCACCATTGCGAGATAGTCCGAGAGTCGCATCCGACGATAGCCGGGCCGCTGCGGCGCCTCGTCTCCCGGTGGAACCATCAGGACGCTCTCCTCGCCGCGCGGCCGTGGGACGAACTTTTTGGGCGGGACCGGGTCGGCGCGATCCCAGTCGATCTCAAACGCGTCCGCAAAGTACTTTGCAATTCCGGCGTGATCGAAGATCAGTGAAGCATCGCGGTTGGTCGATACCCCCATGCCACTCCAATTGTGACTCCCGATCAGGACGCGCTTGCCGTCGACGACCATACCCTTGGTATGATGGTTGGGGATTTGCTTGAGACGCGAGTCGATGTCGACCCCCTTCGACTTAAAATACCAGGCAGAGTGGGTGGGATCCGAGAACTTCTTGCTGCTGTCCGCGCGCAGGATCACGCGGGCATCGTCCAGCGAAACCAGCTTGTCGGTCAGTTCGCCGATCAGATCGTCGATGTAGCCGCGATGCTGCCGCGGGTTGCTCGGCATTCCGATATAGGGGATCTGGAAAACGAGGCTGCGCCTTGCGGAGCGGATCAGCTTCAAAACGGCCTCGCTGTACACTCCGCCTTCGCGGTCGGGCGTGAGCAGAGGGGCCGCGACAATGCTTTCGGTGATCTCCAGGGGCTTCTTCAGCCGCGCTGGCGGCCGGCGTTCGCGCGGCCGCTCGATGGCTTCGAAGACGGACTCCGGCACATCGACCAGCGGCTCGCGATCATCCGCTTTCACCGGCACTTCCTTGCCGCCAAGGTCATGCGACCGCCGCACATCCTGAAGGATGTGCTCGCGAAATCGCTCGGCTATAGTTGGGCTTTGAACAATCACGTGCCACTCGCGATTGCCGGGCAGGTCCTCCTCCGTAGCCCTGTCGCGCTCGGATGGATCGATGATCGGCTGGCTCGACGAACTCTTCCAGTTGCCAGAGGACAGCCAGAACTTGTCATCGTTCCGGACGGTGACCTTGATGTGATAGGACTGCTGAACCAGGCCGGTTGTTCCGAGCGGAACGGCGATGCGCTTGAACTTGCCATCGCCGAACCGATCGGCCCACTTCTGAAAGATCGCCTCTGCATCGAATTCGGTAGTCTCGTCGTCAACGTCAGCGAACGTCTTGAAGTCGGCTGCCAGGATGATCTTCGTTCCGGCAGCGAGACGTTTTGCCATCAGGTCGCTAATGGCTGATGCACGAAATTCGTATATCGCCGAAACCCAGGAGCCTGCATCCTCGCTCATAAAGGCCTTCAGCTCATCGAAGCCGTATTCCGGGCTGACGTGCGCGCGCACCGTCATCAGTTCTTCGACCGGACTCAACTGGTATTTTGGATCGCGGCGGGCATCGTCGTCGTAAGCGTTCGGAGCCGCGGCGGCCTCGAGAGACATCAGGCCCTCGAGCTGCTCTTCGACCGTGGCCGGGGCGTATTGGACCTGATAGCCCTGGAACGAATGCGGTCCGTCCGCGCGCAGCCCCTCCAGCGCGCCTGGTTGCGCTGACACGGCGATGCAGGGCGTATCGCCGATGCGGCCGTCATCCTCAAGATAGCCGACGCGCGCTGCGAGCACGCCTTCCGGCTTCTGCTTCCAGAACGCCTCGGCGGCATGCTCGACCGACATCCCGACACGGGCCGCACCGGCCACAGTCGATATCGTGCCGAGGTCGACCGTGATGGTGACCGGCACCGTGACGCTCACCGTGCCCCGCCCGCCGGGGGCGGGCTGCGGCGCCTGTGCGATCGCCGGCCGGGACTCGATCACCAGAGGCAGGGTCCAGCGCTTTTTCGCTACGTAAAAGTTGAGCTGGCTGGCCGGGACCGCCAGGTTCGTCTCCTTATAGATGCCGGCGAAGTGCAGGCCGACGACTTCGCGGGTCTTGAAATCGACGACCACCGATCCGGAGTTGCCGCCCAGCGTCGTGCAATCATGCGTCGTGGCACCGGCACGCGGCGCCGTGATGTAGCCGGGGGCAAACCGCTTCACGTCATATATGCCACGATAGAGCCGCTGCATCAGCGCCTGATCGGAGATGCGCGATGGCGGTGCCTTGGCGGGGTAGCCGAGCGTGAAAACGGCGGTGTTTTCCAGAGCGTCGGATCCTGCGATCTTGAACGGCGGCAGTTCATCCCCGTGGCCAAGGGACGCAAGCCTCATGAAGGCGATGTCGTTCGGCCCATCATCCGGCTCGATGTAGAGCACTTCGGCAATCTGGCGGCGCAGCCCACCAGATGCCGCATCGCGAAAATGACCGGTATCCCAAACCGTGCTCATCGTCCCGCCGCCGGCGCCTTGACGGAACACAAAGCCCTGCCCTTGTCGCCGCGCGAAGACATTCGCCACGTGGCGGTTGGTCACGATAATTCCGGCATCGATCAACCAGCCTGTCCCCGCGAATGGCGCACCGCCCGGAAAGTCCACGAGGTCGATGCGGCCGACCCGGTCGACCAAGCCTTCCGGAACCGCGCGACTTTGCTTCGACAATTCGAACAGCGTCTGTGCCTCGACACCGATAAGCGACACATCCTCAAAATTGAGACCGGCTTCTCCATTTCGCTCGACGAAGAAAACCGGTCTCTCCTCAGACACGATCGTCTCCAGATCGGCGATCGGACTGCGTGTCAAAAGGTCAATCACATCACGCGGGCTTGGCGGCGCTTCCTCGAGGTTTGCCGTCTCGAGACCGGCCTTGTCCCTTATCCGTTTGGCGATGCTCTGCGCCGCGTCGGGATTGCGCGCGAGCAACCGTTTGACGAACTCGATCAGATCGCTTCGTTGGGATTTGTCGGCCATCGTTCGCGCTCCGCGGTTGCTGGAAAATGATTACGGCGTCGCCGGCGAACTTGTCGCCGGTCAAGCGACGCGCGCCGGAAAAAGTTGTTTGATCTTCTGATGAAACAAGTCGGCGAATTGCTCAAACCCCGCCTTCGCAGGATGGAGTTCGTTGTGCCAGGAGGACACCTGCGGCGCCAGCACACCTTGCGTCCTGACGACCGTCACCCGAGGACCGCTCAGCGACTCCAGCATCGCCTCAAACTGCCCGAGCATCTCGCTGACGACGGCTTGGCCCGACGCAATCGTCGGAAAGTTGCGCAGACCGAAGGTCGGCTTGAGCCACGGTCCGAATTTGCAGATGCCGCGGCCGTCGGGTATGGCGAAATCATAACCATGAAAGATGAGATGCGTGTCGGGGCTGCATTTGTCGCGGATTGCAATCAGATCCTCATATCCGGCGCGCACCAGCGCCAAGGCCGCAGCAA
Organism: Bradyrhizobium ottawaense; assembly: GCF_002278135.3. Lineage (NCBI taxonomy): Bacteria > Pseudomonadati > Pseudomonadota > Alphaproteobacteria > Hyphomicrobiales > Nitrobacteraceae > Bradyrhizobium > Bradyrhizobium ottawaense. Next base: position 7,256,665 of record NZ_CP029425.2, read on the forward strand.
AGCGCGGCTGATTGACGTGCGCCGCTGGTGGCTGAGTCGGATTCCAGTCCTTGACCCAGAGCGCCATCGGATTGTCGACGATGTCGTTTCCACCTCCGGAAAACAGCAGCAGGTCCCAATCGCCGCCCGCGGGACTGCCGTTCGTCAATCGTTCGGTCAGGGTCGTGCGCTCCTCGACACCCAGCATGAAACGAACCTCATCGCCCGTCTTCGCCAGGTTGAGGATGGGCACGCCCAGCCGTCGCTCCAGTCGCGGAACGATGCCGCCGCCGAACAGCGGCACGGGATATTCGAACCACGAATCGCCTTCGGCGAGGATCTGCAGAGGCGCGAACGCCTCGCCGCGCTCGCCTGCCGCCTCGGCGCCGCCTTCCCCGCGTCCCGCTCGCGGCGGCAACGTGCCGCGGGCCTTCATGATTTTCATGACTGCCTGGTATTCGCGGGTCCGGCGAACGCGCTCGCTGCGCTGTTCGCGTCGCAGCTTTTCGCGCTCCTGGCCAATTGTCCTTAGCGACGGCGACTGCGCTACCGCTGCCCGTGCGGTCTCGAGACCAGCCGCGCGTGGCCGCGCCGGCGCTGATACGCCGGCAAGCACGCGCGCTTCGTCCAGGGTCACGGGCCCGGCCGCGACCGCCGCCTCCCTTGCGCCAGATTGCGAGCCGGCCTTGCCCTTGCCGGACCGCGGCTTGACGGTGACCTTCCTGGTCCGCTTCTGCTTTGCCATACGCACAGCATGCTATCGTGATTGCAATACACATTCCGCACCCAGGGTCCCGCCATTCGCGCGGGCCCAGGCAGACAAAATAGGATCAACATACTACTTCAAGATGCATGAACGACCACCGCTCGTCAATGCGGCACTTGACTCAATCCAGGCAAGCGTACGCCTTGGCTCATATGGCTGCTTGAAATTCGAAATTCGGTCGACGCGGCGATCGAACTACAGCTTGTATTTGCCGTCCGAGTTTACCAGGACTCCGGCGCGCAAGACCCTGCACCTGCCGGTATCGACGCAGTCCTGCACCTTTTTCAAGACCTCATCGACCTTCATGCCGTCGCCCGCCTTGCGGCCGACCCCGTTGTTGAACAAGTCCATTTGCGTCGCGAGCGGCTTGCCGGGATTTCCGTCCTCATGCGTAGTCGCCCATTTGTCGGCCCAGACAACGCCCACGCCGCTGTCGGCCGCCATACGGGCGTTCCACAACGCATGACGAAAGGCATCGCCATTGTCGTCTTCGAGCGCCGTCGACTTGTAGCGGGCGAGAGCCTCGTTCACGGCAGTTTTCGCGTGTAACAGAACCAGAGCGCCGACGACGGGATTTTGCCTGAACAAATCCCATTCTGGGGCACTGAGAACACCTGAGGTGATCGGCAGCCCGCCGGATTCCTGACCAGACTTTTCATGTGCGAGCCTCTCCGCGGCCCGCTCGCGGCCCTCGGTCCAAAATCTTTCCGTCGGCTTCGGGGCCGCGGCCTCACCATTGATCTTGGCCTTCGGGACCGCTGCATTTCCGACCTGAGCCACCGCGCTCACGCCGAGCAAAGCCAACAGTTCGGCGGGAAGACCCGGAAGATGTCCGATAGGCTCGTTGCTGGCAGTTGCCACGACAAGCCGACCTACCGCGACCACATAGGCAACGAGAACCGCGGCTTGAAGCAGCAGTTGCTGCACGGCCGTCATATCGACGGTGTTCTGAACGCCAAACTGGCTATTGGTTGTAATGTCGGCAGGCTTCGCGTCATCGATCTCGATATTGCGGTACATCGACCCCTGGCGCCGGGGGTCCGGGGAGAGAGCGCTCTCGTGGGCACCTGCATCCTTTGGCGGGGTCGCGGCATGGATCGAATTAACCACGCCGTTTCCGACGAGGCCCCCGAGCACGACACCAGCGAGCGCCCAGATGCTTGCATCAATCTCAACGAAGGACTGCACCACGCCGCTTCCGCCCGCCTTCCACAAGGCAACGTTCCAGAACGAAATTGCGAGGAAGGCCGAAGAGAGGACGACAAACCACCCGAACGTAATGACGCGCTGCAGTGAGTAGCAATTGAACTCGTCGACCAGCGCGGTCTTCACGCCGGTGATGCCGCTTGCAAACATAAATACGCCGAGCAGACAGACACCCCCGACAACCAATCGCAGGTAGCTTGGCGTCGCCGCCTCCGCATATCCGAGCGAAACCGCGGAAGCCACGATGAATGCCAACATTGCCGCGGAAATACGCCACCACTTCGTTTGCAGATTCATTTCGTTAAACCCTTACCGTCAACCAGAAATCAACTTTGCGGGAAGGACGCAGCGCCGGATCCGGATGATCGGCCGGTTCGACGCAGCCTCGAATACACGAAGGTCAAAGACATAATTGCCGCCGGCTGCGGGCCGATAAGACCGGCGCCACGCCGCTACCGATTCGACAAACGGGCCGACCCAGCCCGCCCAGTCCCCGGTCCGAAGTCCGGAGCGCGCAAGGCCCGACACGTGCAGGCCGTCTCCCTTGATATCGACCTCTTCAGCAAGAAGCGGCTCGAAGGTGAGGAGCACATCCAATGAAAGTTCTCCGAGAATCGCGTCGTGGTCGGAAGCACTGCCACCGCGCGGCCCAAGCAGATCCTTCAGCATTGCGGCGAAGTGTTCGCCGAACGAGCGAGCTTGCGACGCCATCTCCACCTCGGCCACGGTGAGTATGGGCACCAGCGGAGCACCCGACGCAACGGTCGGAACCCGATAGACGAATTCCTTGGCGACAGGTTCCCCCCGGATTTCGGCATTACGTGTCAGATCCAGCTCCGTCTGCACGGAGCGATAGGCAAGAATGTCGAGATCCAACGCATCGAGCCGTCTCAGTCGCTTCGCCAGATCCCCCTCATTGAAGATCAGCGGACCGACATCGTCGGTCTTCGGATGGGCGGCGTCGGCCGGACAATAAAGCTCAAAGCTCCCGGGCCCGGGCAGACCGGCGCGGCTCTTATCACGCTTGATGACAAGACGGCGCCGGCTGTCAGCCATGACCTCCTCTGCAACATCGTAAACATCGAGACGCTCGACCAGCGCGGCCTCGGATTCGATAATCTGTTGCGACAATGCGCTTGCGAGGTCTTGCGCGCGTGCCGCGAGGAATTTGGCAGCAGCCTCGCCGGTCGCCTCCCTGCCGAGCTGTCGCAGAACGGGCTCGACCGCCTCGGCAAAGATCGCAAACGCCCTTGCTCGCAGCGCGTCCCGGGTAAGGCCGAGTAATGCTTCCGTGGGCAATGGGCCGGTTCCCGGATTGTAGCGGAGGGTCAATTTGAGTCGATCGCTTCCGCTGCCTTCGTAGCTCCACGTTCGCGAATGCCTCCAAAGCCGCGCATCGCCGATCGTGTTCGCCACCGTGTCTCTAATTGATTCAACCTCGATCGCGGGCGTCCGCGGATACCGCTTTCGCACGATCGGGATGTCCGCATCGGGCAGCTCATAGACCCGTGGTGTCGCGAGCTTGAGCCATGCGGTCGGCCGATAACGCCCCGGATCTCCCGGCACCACGGCCTCGAGTGCGGGTCGCGGCAATCGCTGCACGTGCGTCAGCCGATACCCGGCCGGCGAAGGAACGGTGTTCTTGTCGTAGTTCGGCGTCACGTCGGTTGTGACAAACAAGTGCCGTCTCCCGCTCGCCGGAGCTCCGATCTGCATCGCGGACGGCCGCATCGTGTACGGCACGACGCCGGTGTCACGCGACACGATGCTTCCATAGGCCTGCGGTCGCTTCTCCTCGTCATGCGGGACGGCAGCCTGATCCTCGTAATACGAGATCGTGTCGATTGCATCTGCAGCGGAGAGCCGCATCAGAACCCTGTCCTTCAAAATCGCGTTTGGAACGTTTCCGATGGCCGGCCGGCCATCGAGAACGGGGCGAAGATCTGCGACAAGTGACGCGGCAATCGACGCCTTGGCGATCAGGATCTGCTGCAGAGCGTCGCGGCCTCCTTGCGTGTCGGACAGTCTTTGCACGGCCGGAACATCGAGCACTTCGTCGTACAGCGTAAGCGCACGGGCAGCGGTTGCATCTGCATCGATCCGGTCGAAGCCAACCGACCGCACGGGCTTTTCGTCCCCGAACGTCGGCACGTCGGCAACGAAGCTGTGCAGGCCGGTTGAAATGGGTGGCAGTGCGAGGTCGTGGCGCACGGCGGTGGTGAAATGATTGGCCGGCGGAAGCACGTCTTGCCGCACCAGCCAGATCGCCCGCTCGACCAGCCCCGGGACGCTGCCATACCCCGTTGCGAGCAGGAACTGCGGCGCAAAGTGTGCCATGGAAGCCTCCAGTTCTTCCAGGGTGCGCCCAAAACCGGCGGGGAACGCCACGGTGTTTGCAGGCTTGGCAGAGCCGTCATGGCGCAGCGGCAGCGGCAACGGCACAACCACGCTCTTCACATCGGAAGGCTCAGTGCCATCCAGCCCATCCAGGCTGGTGCGCTCGACCCGAAGCGCCAATGCAAGCTCAGCGAACTCTCCATCCGAAACTTCGACATCAAATCCGAACACGACAGGATCGCGAGACAACAGCCGTTCGGCTTCCGTCCTGACCGTCGTCGCCGGAATTGTCCGCAAGTCTCTCACGCTCGTCATCGCACCGAACGCTGCGCTGGCAGCCTCCATGAACTTCCAGAGCTTCTCGACGTCGGGCCTCGCAAACGCGACCGACCGCTTCAGGGCACGAGTCTGCTCGCTCCCGCCATCGGTCAACGACACGCCGATGTGTTCGTCGCGAAGCTGCAATGCCGCCTGGGCGTAGATGACCCTGGCGCGATCTGACATTTCAATCAGCGCCCGGTACTGGTCGTCGGTCAGGGGGCCTTCACCTTCCGGCACGATTGACGACGCAGAGCGGGGATCAAGCACCATGGCTACGTTGAGCCGGCCGGCAGTGCTGCCAGGCCACCATGCGAGCAGCAGCCCGGGCAAATCGTTCAGCGGGATCAGGCGATCGGAGTATCGGATTTTGACCGGGACGCTCGCGAGCGGCGGCCCCGACCAATCGTTGCCGTAGACGTCGCGCCATTGACCGGCGAGCTGCAGCGTCTTGCCTACGGCAGCATAGGGCGACCTCGCATTCATCAGCTTGGCGAACGGCAGGGCCAGCCGGTAGGTGAGCATCTCCGTCACGCCCTCGTCGTCGGTGTGCCCCACAGCGAGGCTCTCGGATATCGAGACCAGCTCGGCATTGTCATCCCTGACCGAATAGGCGAACATGGAGAAGCGCGCGGCGAACTGGTCCCAAAGCTCCTCGTTGAGACCGGTCGGAACGGCGGGCCGCTCCGGCCGCGTCACGATGATGGGCAAGACCCCGGCCGGAGCGATTGGTTCGCTGAGCTCCGCCCGCGCCAACGGGTTTTCGCTGTCGATCTGGAACGTGAACGAGTGACCATCCAGATAAGCCGCAGGATCGGCCTGGTCGGCAGGAACATCGAATACGACTGCGTTCGCGTATCCCGCGCTCTCCTCGGTCAGGTACAGGATCATCATTAGCTCGATCGGCGGCGTGCTTCCATCACCCTCCGGGCGAGGCGGGAGCTGCTGGATCGAACTGCCAGCCGTCGGCCAGCCGATACTCGTGCCGGCGCGGTTCGTGACGCCCGCGCGCCGCACGATTTCGACAAAAGCCTGAAGCTCGTCGATCGAAGCCACATAGGTCTCCGAGATAGCCGTTTCCGCGGCCAGCTCTGTCGCTCCGAAAGGCCTTGCTTCGGCCGACAGGTCACTCTGCACGACCACGGCCGAAGTCGCTGCACCAACCAGCGGCTCAAGCCCATCCGGCTTGACGTTGTAGAACTCGGCGCGTGCGATCCGTTGCGCGCCGCCGGCCTCCAGGTTGAGGGCATCCAGCCAAACGCGATCGCCTTCGGGCATACCGGCGATCTCGAAGCGATCGAGGACGGCAGCACCCGGGGCCGGTTTCACCAGTTGCAGCCGCAGCGTCACCGCGATGACGGCGTGCGAGCCGATTTTTGCCGCGGCTTCCGGACGCGTCCGCTCGCCGATTCTGAAGGCACGGAGGCCTGGACGACTGAGAAGGCCCTCGCTACGCGTCCTCGCCTGGTGACGAATGACCTCGGCCGGGAACGGGACCAGATGGGCACGGTTGCCACCGAGAACGCGGGGGCGCCCCACGGCGAAGTCGCGCGGCACCGTTCGAAACCTGTCGGCGGCGCTGATGCGCCCGCCAAGGTCGGTAAACAGGTGCGCACTGGCCGCGAACTGGACCAAGGCATCGCTCTCGACGCCGTCGATAGCAAAGGTGAGCGCCCCGCCACGCAGGAACGAATCTCCCGTCTCAATGACGAAGGCCGGCCGCTCAGCCGGGACGGCGGGGCGCCCGAGCGGATGTTGCAGCCAGGCGAGCTGGTAGAGACCATGATGCATTCCGGGCGCAAGGTTCGGAGGCATGACGCCGGCGGGCGGCGAATCCGGGTCGGGGAGCCGCGGTCCATGCAAGAACAGGCGCGTCGCCATTGCGAGAACGCCTGAGCGAACCTCGTCCCGTTCCAGTTCGTCGAGCAGATCGCCCAGCCTGAAGGCATGAGGCGATCCATCCGCACGCGGCGCTGCGGTCCTGATCTTCTCCGCGGCGATGGCACAAAGGCGCGAGATCGAGCCGCGGATGATCAACCCGACATAGTCCTCGAACAGGACCTGCGCGATCGGGAGCCGCTGCGGCTCCGCCTCGGCGCCGACCGACTCGGCAACTCGGGAAGGCACAAGAGCGGCCATCTGACGCTGGAGTTCGGCGTCGATCTTTTCGCGGTAGGCATCGTTGACGACCTGCTTGTCGGCAAGGCGCGTCGTCACCGGCCATTCCGATTCGGCAAAGCCGCTCCGGGTGATCGTCGCGGTGGGCGGAAGCGGGAAGAACACGCCGCCGATTTGCGCGGCACCATCGACCGCGTCCGGCGCACGCGAGATCGTCGCGTCCACATTGGTCCGAAACAGCGCATCGACAAACAGGAAAGACGGTTGGCGCTTCCGACGCTCGGATGCGTGGGCGGTTCCGTCGAAGATCGTGTCGCCCGCAGCAACCCAAAGCGAAATTCTGTCGAGCGTGTCGAACGTGATCTCGTGATCGCGCAAGGCGACACCGGGGCTCCGGTTCGTGGTGTTTGCGATCGTCCAGGCCGCCATCAAGACAGCCAGGCTCGATCCGCCGACGGGATGCCCATCGGCCGTACTATCGGGAATGACGCCGAGAAAAACGGCGTTGGCGCGAACGGACGCGTCGGCTGCCGCTGCGAGCGTCATGTCCGGCATCAGATACACGGGCATCCGCCATGGCCCAAGATCCGGTGCGAGCCGCCAGTCTGCCGGATTGATGTTTTCGGTCCAGGCCGGCGGCTCCTTGAACACCAGAAGCGGCCTGCCGGCTTCGGTCACGACAATCGACTCGGTGCCGGCACGCGGCTGGAACAGGTAGTACTGCGTGTTGCGGTCCGACCCGACGTAGACGGAATAGTCTACGGTCGTCGAGAAGCTGAAATGCAGACTGATCTCGATGGTCTTGCCGAACACCCTGAAGCGGGCGATCACGACCGAAATCCGCACGCTGACACCGGCCTCGATATAGAGGCGAATGCGGTGGTCCGTTTTCATATCGAAGCCGTAAGCAACCCATACGCGAATGGAGACTCCGGCCTTCACGATGCCGAAGTCGACATAGCCGTATATCTCGCCGAGTATGCCGACCTGCCCGCGGATCGCGACGAAGGTGGATGCTGCCTGCGTCCACTGACGCACCTCCGGGCGAGCCGGATCGTGCCAGAGCACGCCATAGCCTCCCTCGATCTCGGCGAACACCGTGACCGAGAGCCCGGCACGAAAGATACCCTTGTTGATCTCCTTGCCGAGGCCGACACGAAACGCCATGCCGACCTCGGTGACGGGCTTGTAGGTCAGAAGGCTATCATCGACGATCAATGCGCCCGATCCGCCGCCCTGGTGAAATCTAGGCTGTGGGATCAACCATGCAGCAGGCCCCGATACGCGGCGGAAGTAGAGCCCGCCAGATCCGATGAACGGGAATACCTGTACGCCGAAGGCGCGTCCATAATCCTTGTTGAAGGGATAACCGAGATCGACGGTGAAACCGCCGTCGGTATAGATCTCAAATGCGATCGTTGGAAGCGTGACACTGACGACGCCGAATTCCAGCTGACGCCAGGCCGGCGGCGCGACGATCTCGATCGAATAGACGCCGAGCTTTTCACTGAGCTTCCGATACAGCACATCCAGCGAGAAGAGATAGTCGCTGGAGCCGGGCGACAGCGTGACACCGAAGCGAATGCCATAGATGTCGTCGTCGCGCATCGCAAGGCCGAGCTCGACGCGATCGGCGAATACTGCGGAGAAGCCGACGGACCAGCCTCGCGACGGGTCGAAGCGGATGTAGTCCCTCTCGATCGCGGTGGATATCTTGTCCAGCGCGGCCGTCTCGTTGTTTCCAGGATCCTGGTCATACGGCGCTTTCGATGTCAGGGCCGTAAAGCGACCGACGACCTCCTTGGTGGTCCTGGGAGGAGGCTGGGTCGCCGGAAGCGGATCGACACGCTGCCCGAGCGCAATCGCCTTCAGATCGAACACGCCAATCTTGCCATCGATGGGCTTGCGGGCGGCGAACCAGCCGATGCCACTCGCGGCCTGTCCGCTCCCCAGCGTTTTGGGGTCCACGAACAGGAACAGGGAGATGCCTGCCTCATCCTTCGGAAACTTGTATCCGAGAATTTCGAGCTGGGCGCCGATCGCATAGAGCAGCTTGATCTGCGATGAAGCGCCGCCCCCCGGCGGCCGGAACTGCTTGTCGAGAATCTTGAACCGTTCGGCCCGCAGCTTGATCACGCCTTCGATGCCGATGTCGAGCTTGCCATCGCTTTCCGGGAATTTGATGCCCAGCGCCCAGCGCGGAGCCCATCCGCCACCCGTCCTCACTCCGTCACTGAAGCCGAACAGCACCGACAGCTTGAATCCCTTCTTCGGCGCCAGCGAGCCGAGGAATCCGAGATCAAGATCGAACTCGAGACCAAAGCGGAAGCCGTCGGTCTCCGGAAAATTTCCGAATCCAAAATAGCCGAGATCGGGAAGTCTCAATCCCTTCCCGAACAGGTTCAGAGCCTTGAACTTCAATGGAAAGGAGGACCAGAATCCGCGGCCGGGCCGCTTGGCGGCGGAGCCGAACTGAAAGCGCAGCCGCCCCGGATTGAAGAACATTCGCAGGGCTCGCTCAATCGCGTGGCCGGGCAGGTTCGGAATCCTGAACCCCGTCGCAATGCCCATGTCGCTGAAATCGAGGGCCTCGATATCGATGACATCAAGCCCGCCCAGGGAGCCAAATTTGACCCTGCCGTCCAGAAGAAAGCGGGAGACGACCGATCTTGCATCCGCCCCGTCGGGTTTCGAATCGTCGGTCACATAAGCAATGCGATTGACGTCGACTATACGGATGATTGCATCTTCATCGCCCTCTTCAGGTGCAACCTGCCCCTCCTTTTTGGCGGCGTATCTGAAGCTTTGCTCGGGGTCGGTCTCATAGGTGTATACTTCACGCGTGGCTCCGCCTTCGCGTATCCGCTCGTAGCGTCCGACCAAAGACAGAATGGAGTCGTGCTTTCTCTGCCAGGCCGTGCTCCCTCTCTTCTCCCATATGTCGCCGAACCCATGGAACAAACGTCCCAGGTAGAAGTCGATCTTGGCTTGAAACGTCGAAATTTCGCCGTTCGCAAAGCTGACGAGCAAGCGCCGGATCTTGAAGCCGTAAGAACCGTCGTGTTCGGGCTCTTCCTCATTTGCTAGGGCAGGTTTGATCGCCGAGCCGTCGTCCCGATAGTCGACCAGACCGGAAAGGCGCGATTTTGTGGACCCGCCCGAATTGCCGATACCCTTGAGTTCGATTGCAACATACTCGCCGCGCAGCCGGTCGAGATCCATGCCGCCGAGCAGACCCTGGACCTGCGCGGGGAGATCGCCGAGCCCCAGATCGCAATTGATGATGAGAACGCCGGCCCAGTTGCCGTCGTTGAGAATGCTCAGCAGTAGCTGGTATTGCCTGGCCGCAGCGGAGTCGGTGGCAGCGGCTTCTGTCTTCGCACGGTTGATGAAGGCCTTAAGGATATCACGCGCATTCGCGGTCGGATCCTCTTTTCCCTCGGGTCCCGGGCGCAGAAACTGATCCCTGCCCGACCAGGATGCCGGGTCATCGGCGAGTTCGATGATACTTCTGCTTTCATATCCCTTGATGATGAAAAGCGTCTCGGGGCGTAGTTTTTGACGGTCCGCGCGCCCTTCTGCGCCCGGAATGCCGACATCGAAAGGCCAGCCCCCGATTGCCAACCGGCTCTCGAGGGAGGTGCCACCTTGCGCCGTCACGTCGGGCATCTTGTTCGCGACCAGGAACAAGCGATTGCGGATCAATGCGTCGGCAACGGCCGGCAGCACCGGCCCCTTCCCTCCGCCCGGGGTCCGGCCGCGAACGGCAAATTGAAACTGCGCCGGCTGCCCCTTGGCGGTGCCAACCGAAACGGCAAAGACGATCGCCGCGATGCGCCCGTCCGGCAGGCGCTCGACCTCGAAGCCGAGCGGCGTCGTCGATCTGCTGATGTCCGGATCGGTTTCGGTCGCGGGCGAACTCTCGGTGACAGTATATCCCTTTGGGGCCGCCAGCTTGCGGCGCTCATGCGCCAGCCTTTCTATGTCGAACGCCTGAGCGGACTTGCGCTTGTCCTGCTGAACGCCGCGCGGCGGCAGGACAGGCACAAAACCCGCCGGAATATTCGCGGCGTCCTGCCTCCCGACCGTCAGCTCGAGCGGCGCATGCTCGAGCACACCGCCATCCATCTTCAGGTTGCGGCCACTGGGTGGCTCGGCGATCATTCGCATGGTGCCGGAGGGATCGCCGCGGTGCACGCTCATCCACGACGTAACGCCGAGGCTGTCACCTTGCGCCGAGAGCGCGGGCGTGTTCGTGGCTGCAGTGCTCTCGGCGGCTTCGGCAAACCCCTCCGGCGGGCGCTTGTCAATCGCGGGGCCGAGGTCGAACGTGACGAATATATCTCCGGACGCTTCAGTTCCGGAAGCTGAAGGCCCCAAAGTCTCGCTGGGCGCAAAACCAGGCAGCAGTCCGAGCAGCGCAAGGTCGAGCGCCGCACCGGCTTCGGTGCCTCCCGCAGGTGGCTTCACCTTTGCCTTGAAGGTCCCGCGCAACGACATCGTGTCGTCGTAGTCACTGGCACCTGCTTCAAGTTTCAGCGGCTGGCGCGTGAATACAAAAACCGGTCCGCGCTGCAGCGCCGGGGTCGGATGTGGCACGACTTCAACGTCGTGCCCGGGCGCTGTCGGGATCGCCAGGACGAGCGCTTCGGTGTCGGAGCGAGGCAATGGCTGGAGAAACGACCGGAGCTGGTCCAGCGGTGCAAACGGATCAAGCGAAAGCACGCATCGACCGCTTCTCGTGCCGGCCTCGCCGCCGTGCAGCACGGCAGCCTCTTCCGTAGAGGTCGCGGGCGATCCATCGTTCCGCTTCAGGTAAGTAAAGCGGTTGACGAGCCCCGCGCCGACGATCTCGTCGATCGACGTCGGCGTCAGGACATCGCTACTCGAGCTGAGGTGACCCTCGCCACGGAAACATCCGATCGCGGAAGCGTCCGTGAGATCGAGCTCCAATTGCATGATGGCGAAGGGCGAGCGGCTTGTGTCCAGTGCGCGCCGTCGACCGAAAACATGTCCGGATCCCTGGGGCGTGAATACCAGACCGATCGGGCCGGCCGAAAGTATCGATCGGTCGAGGTCAAGGACGTATTCCAGCAATCCTGTTGCCGGATCCTCGAGCTGGACCTGGTTAGCGCCGAGCGGAAAGGACCCGCTGCGCCCGCCTTTCAATACGAACAGCGGCACACCGCCGCCGGCGCGACCGAAAGCAATTCGCTCCGCTGTCTGGGCGAGCCCGATTGTTGCCTGCTCGGCCGCCCGATGATCGAGCCATGCAACGATCTCCGAAAGTCCGGCAAACGGTTGCGCTGACGGCAGCACCCAAAAGATGCCGTTGCGAACGACGCTGTCGTCCAAGGTCAACGACGGCTCCGACGCGACATCGTTGATAGGACGAAACAGGATTCTGGGGTTTACAGCATCGTTGGCAAAAATGGACGAAGTTCCACAACGGGAAAATGTCACCATGAAATGCGACTCCCTTCGGTCAACGGCAATCCGAGTAAACGACAATCCTTACGGTCAATAATCAGGGGGGCTGGAAGGCCACCGAGTTCAATCGTCACCGCCTTGCCGAGCCGTGCACCGGGCGGCCATTGATCGGTGGCGTCCTTGATCGGTTCGAAGCAGCCTTTTTGAATATCCGCCGGGAGGACATGTGCAAGGCGTGCTCCCAGCGGCACCTGACGATCCTGCCCGCCGATCTCGATCTTGACGTTCGGCGAATAGGTCAGGCCACCGAGGGCGACCGCACATGCAACCTGATATTCCGGCTTGCAAAGGACCGTTCGGTCGAATGCGGTCGTATGAGCGTCGGCTGTGAACTTGTCCAACGCGGCCAGATCCTGCGCCGCCACGATCAACGTGGCCGGATTTTGAGCGAGCGAGTCAGGCGCCTTGCTGAAATAAATGGCCGGGCTCGGAATAGTCGCTATGGTCTGGACCTGGCGCAAGTTTCTCGGGAGAAAAACCCGCACAACCCCTTGCTGGAGCAAATCCTCAAAGACGACATGGGACGCGAGGGCCCCGAGTTTAAGTGTGGTACCGGCCTCCACTGCAGCCCCGGCGGCGCTCTCGGCCTTGGCATTCTCGGCATTGGCGTTCTCGGCATTGGCGTGCTCCGCCTTGGCGCTCTCGGCCTCGGCACTTTCCGCCCCGAGGCTGCTCGGCCGGTTAAGCCTGCCCGACAACATGTACGCCAAAAACAGGTCAGAGGCGGCGCGCCCGCGCGGCGCGGCCACCTTTCGCGGCCTAGGAACCAATGCGTAGGGATCAATCGGATCGGCCTGGGTGGCCAGATCCAGTGGCGCGCCGGGCTGCATCGTGCGCGACACCGGATCCACGCTGGTCGACTTGAAACGAAGCGACATCGCCGGGTGCAGATCGAAGAAATGGAAATTTCGATCCGCCCGATGCGTGTGTAGCATCATCCCGTCGATCGTCTTCGGCAGGCGCGAAACCACTTCAGATACGATCTGCCCGTTCAGGAGCTTGTGACTCTCGTCAACAAGTTTCGAAGCCGTTCGTCCTGCGGCGATGCTTGCGTAGCAATCGACGATCCGTTCCCAGGGCTTCGTGGCCGGATTCTCCACGGCGGGATTTCCGACGGAAGACGTAAGTTTTTGAGGTAGCGTCGCCAGATGCAGGGCGACGGCCCAGTATCCGGGGATCAGGTATGGCGTGCTCTCGGCCTTGGCGAGCCGAAGGACGATGCGCACCCCGTCGGTCGTGCGCGTTCCGTTGAGGCGGCGAACCGGGACGACCTCGACCGAGCCGGACAAGTTCGGCTCGAACTGGTGAAGAGGGTATTTCGCCGAATCGACGCTGCCGCCAGGTCGAGCGAGCTCGACCCAAGGTGTCGATGGATACTCGAATTCGGCCGGCGGGCGGTTTGCGGGAGCCTCCGACGCAGGCGCCGCGATCGGTGTCCGGCACGCCTTGCTGATCGCGTCAATCTTCAGGTCGCCCTCCGCGAGCGTGACGCGAAACGGACCATACGGCATGCTTCCTTCCGGAAACAGTCGAAGCGCCATATCGTCGGACTCGGGCGACGGAGCCGACGCGTGCGTCAGCGCCGCGGAAAGAATCTCGATCTCGACCCGACGATGGGACGGTTGCGGCGCCGGCTCGCCTGCAGCCTCGGTGGCCGGCCTGGCAGGATCCGCACAAGCGCCGCCTGCTCCTGAATTCGCCTTGGCCTGCCCGCGTCCTTCGATCTCGAGCGCGAGCGGCACGCCCGGCGCGCTTTGTCGCAACAGTGCGGCGATCGTCTGCGCGCGCTGGAACGAAAGCTTCAGGTTTGAATCGTCCCCGCCCTCGCTGTCGGCGAAACCCGAAACGCGGACGAGCAGGCGCGACTTCGACGGCCTGCCACTGTCACGATTCGCCGCGACGAGCAGGGCCCCCAGCTCCTTGATCTCCCGAATGATGGCAGCTGGCCGCTTCTTGTCGGACGACCAGACATGGCCGCTCAACCTGCTCGCACCGCGGGGAAAGCAGATCAGAGGCTCGCGAATGACGATAGTGCCGCCGGTTTCGACAGGACCGCCATTGATGAGCGCCAGTTTCTGATACAGCGCATTCACGCAGGTACCGTGTGCACCGCAGTTGTCTTCACGGACTGCGGCGGACGTTGCACGAGTGGCGGTCGCAAGACAAAGGAGCGTCAACAGAGCCGCGCATGGCCGGCATGGCGCCCGCCGACTCGTTCGGTTGTACCTCATCCCCCACCCCCTTAGAAAGATTGCCCCATCAGCAAATGACTTTCAACGAGTATAAATTCTCAAGCAGTCGGTGACAGCATAGACGTCAGCCAACGTCTCCATCCCTGAAATGCGGCAGCTATCGCAATGAAATCCTGCGCCCGATCGCTGTGGTGGTCGACGATCTCCGCATATGCAGATAAGGCTTCGACGAAACTGCCGGCCTCATCGGCCAGCGAAAGAATGGCGTAGCCATCGAGTGGCCGCCGACTGCGGGCCTGGCGGCCGCCGTTCGCCAGGTATTTGTCGACCGACGACCACCATCCAAGCTTGCTCGGAATCTCTCCTGGAAATGCCCTGGTCAGGGCGTGCCCAGCCGGCTCTATCCAATCGGGATGTGTCCCGGCGAGCGTGTTCAGGACACATCGCGCCGCGGCCTCCGAGCCCGATGCGGCCATCTGTGCGACCAACCCCGCGAATTCGCGCGTGAACTTTGGGTCGGCGATCACCGCGTTGCCCGGAATCGCGGACGAGCCCTTCAGCAAGGTCCTCATGCCGGAGACTAGCTCCGGAAAATTGGGCTGCAATTGGGAAGCGACGGCTTCAAATGACTTTCCGAACTCCTGCAACATCCGCGCCCCGATCGTGGAGAAAACGGCGTTGAAATCGAGCTTTCGCAAAATCGGTCGCGCCGTATCCGTTTCATGGAAAGCGAGCACGCGCAATGCGCCGCTCGTGGTCGCGGCCGCCGGCACCTTTTGTCCACTCCTGCACATCGCTCCGACTGCATCGAGGATGCGAGCTTTTCGCTCCAGAACGACCGAGCCGGCAACGAAGTCATCCGCATGCACGATGCACGCTGCATAGTCCCAGGCTGCATCGCCCAATCCGGTCGGGAACGATACGAGCTTCCAGTCGGCCATGCCGGACTGCAGCAGGACGGGAATGGCCTGCGGGTCGCGTGCCCCAAGACGCAAGCAGAAGCGCAACGGCCCGCCGGCAGCTTCATCGGCCATGCGCGCGGCATCGAAGTCGCCGTCGCCAAGCGCAGCGAACGCAGGCGCCAGCGGTCCGGAGGTCGTGCCTCGATTGAGCCACTCCCGCAGCTCGTCCCAGTTCCCCGAACGATACTGGGTTTCGCAGACCATCCCGACGAGCGCAGGATTGTGCGCGCCCCTCTGCAGATCGTCCAACACGGAGGAAAGCCCGACGACCGCTCCCCGCTGCAGAAGACGCCTGCCGAAAGCCACCAGCAACGAGGACGCCACCCTAGGCGGCAACGTTCTGAGCGCCTCCGCAGAGACCGCCCGTCCGAGCCTGACCTTGAGGTAGACTTGCGCCGCCCCCGTCAGGTCGTCGACGGCACTGGCCAGGAGGGCTCCCACCTCTGGCCTCCAATAGGAATCCGCCTCCTCGATTCTCTCCTCGCCGCTCAACAGCAGATGGTAGATCGCTTCCGCGCGCATGTCGGTGCTGCTGTTGGCCCGGGCGCGGAAGAATTTCGTGGCTCGCAAATTGGCGTTGTCGAACCGCCGGCGATCCTGCCGGCGCATCAGGTCGAGCATCGCAAGCCTTACATCGCTTCGGTGCCGCAGGCACTCGCCGGTGCGGGTCACAAGCCAGCGCTCGGATTCAAGCCGCCGCAACAGCTCCATCGCTTCGTCCGTTGACAGCGCATCGGCTTTTTCGACGAGGCCGCTGGCCGGGGCCATAACCTCGCGGATGACGTCGGTGGTGACGGCGCGCACGACCAGCCCGGGCACCGCGAGCTGCCGTACCTGCGGGTCGTTGATGTGATTGACCATCCGGTTGATCAGGATGCCCGTAATGCGCCTGCTCGTCACCAGGTCTGCGCCGGCATCACTGTCATCGTCTCCGGCCGACTCCTGCGCATCCCCTGACTCGCGGTCAGATGCCTCGACTTCCCGAATGATCTCGTCCAGGAGAGACGCACGCTCCGCTTGGTCCCTGCTCTTGAGCCAGTTCATGACGATTGCGACATCGAGAGGACTGCCCCGCAGCAGCTTGGCAAGAGCTGTGATCTGCGAACTCGCGATTCCGATGGCATCGCTTTGGTTGCGCCGGCGGATGAGTTCGACAGTGGCCGCGAGTGGAAGCGGCCCGAGCTTGATGGGCGGGTGACTAGTCGTGATCTCCGGCGCGCCGGCGCGGCCTGCTACAACGACCCGCAAATTCTCCCAGCTCCCCCCCGATCTCGCGCCCGTCGGCGGCGTCGGTGCGCGCAGCGTTGCGATTAGATCTGAGATACCTTTCACCGCCTGCTGGTCGTACTGAACCACTTCGAATGTGTCGAAGACGAGCAGTACCGGCGCCCGACCCTCGTTGATCGATTCGATGATCGACCTCAGCTCGAAGCAATATGCATTGAGCTGCGATCGCGTCGTATCTTCGAGCAGCCGCTGCGACGGATTGTTGGCCAGCAGATCGATTGCACCGCGCAAATCGGCTCGGAATTTGGCCAGCGGCGCTTCCAGCCCGGGAAACCACGTGGAGAATTGGAGGGCAATGTCGATGAGGATCTGCAGCGGCTGGCGCGGTGCCAGCGCGGCGCGATCGAAATCGAGATAGGCGAAGGGTAGATCGACGCCCGGAAACAAGGCATGGTCGAGAATGAATTTTCCGATCAGACTTGACTTGCCCATGCCGCCGATGCCGCTGATGATCAGCGGCTCGTTGGCTGCGTCGCTGAAGGTTATTCTCTGCCACAAGCTCCGAATGGCTCGACTTGCATATTGCCTGAGCTCTTCGGGCGGCACGATTCCAACATATGCGCGCAGCGTCTCGATCTGCTTTTCACGGCCGACGATGCGGTCTCTGCTGCCGTCCGCGCCATCCTGCTCCGTCCGCCCAACCAGGACTCTCAAGGGCTCCAACAATTCGCGTTTGGCGATTTGCCTGCGGACATCTGCCGTTGGCGGCACCGCCGCGAAGTCGGTCCCGGCGAGCCAGCCGGACACGACCATCAACTGATCGAGCTCCGAGGCCGTGGCGGCGTCTAGCTCGGGCAAATCACCCTTTATGACCCGGCGGAGCATGGCGCCCTCCAGATCGTCGCTGTCCGCAGGTATGTCGATCGCGGACTTCAGCGTGTTGGACGCGTTGGCATCCAGCAGCACCTGCCGACGGACGCTGGGCTTGAGTTGCCACATGGGCGTCCCGCTCCGCGGCACCAGTTCGGATTGGGCAAGCAACGCACGAAGATCCGGACTTTCGTCCTTGTCGGGCGAGAAGCCGATACTGTTGGGAAGGAAGTAGCCGCGGGTGGCGGCGGCCAGCAGCTGCTGTGACGCGAGGTCACCAGGGAAAGCCGTCTCGGTCTTGCCCGACACGGAATTCGCAGCGTCCCGCACCACGCTCAAATCGCTATCGAGCTTTGCCGTATCGATACCGGCTGCTCGCAATCGCGCGACGATGTCAGCCATTGAAGACGTGCTATCCGGTGCCGCCATGCCATTCACCTCTATTGCATGACCTTGATTGCCTTCAGCGCTGGGACCACACCGCCAGCCAACGTCTTCAGCCTGAGCCCAGGATCGGCCAAATCCGGCAACGTGGCCTTCGAATATTCGTAGAGCGCTGCAACCGTATCATCGTTGTAGCGGCCGTCCGCGCCAGCGGCAGAAACTGCTGCCCGAATGCAGCTCTTCCAGGCTTCGATGCCAATCGTGTCGTAAGCGACGACATCGTGCTTGTACTGACTTGTATATTCGCGCACAAAATCGGGAATATGACCGATTAGCAGCCAACGCATCGATTTCAAGCCCGGTCCCAACACCTGCTGCGTGTCCGTGACACCGATCATCCCCGCGATGAGTTCCTTCAGCCCTCCGTCAGGCGGCGACTTGTGGATGTCATCGATGACGATCCAAACGAGTTCGCGCAATACCAGTTCCTGACCTGCCGCCGGCCCCGCCGTTCTGTCGATCACGGTTTCGCTCACGGTAAGTCCAGCGTTTTTGGCGCGATCCTCCAACAGCCGACCGAACCAGGCCGGCAGATCGTTTGCCCACCAGCGGGTACGTTGCCGCTCGTCCGTAGGTTTTTCCGGCATACCCCTCATTTCGCCGAGATCGATGCGGCGGCCGAGTTCCAGGAGAAAATCCTCCGGCCTGTCGGATTTAAATTCCTTCATTTCCTCGGCGGAGAATTCGACCACGATCGCGGGCCGACGTCGCGCAATGGCGCGCAGGATTCGGGTGGAAAAGCTCTTGCCGGACTTTCCAGGCACACCAGATGCGTTCTGCTCGCTGACGACCAGAACCCGCTGCACCGCATGCGAATCGAACATCGCGAATGCGGCTTCCTTGAAATCCACCCTTCCTAGCACAGGCTCGGGCTTCTGGCGATCATCGGACAACGACCACAGCCCGTCGTTGGTCCCGAAAACGGCGGATGATTCCAGCAGAAGGCCTGGTTTCTCCACCGAAAGCCGGGCGATCACCTGATTTATAAACACACCCTGATTGCAGAGACTGGTGGGCCTGTTCGGATAGGCTGACGGGTGCCCCGCATTGTGAAACCCGACGATATCCGGCGTTGCGTCGAAGCAAGGTGATCCGGAGGAGCCTCCGTTCGTGTTGGTCGAATAAAACAATCGGGTCGAGGGATCGGGATCGCTGTCGACAAAGTCCCCCTTATCGAACATCTGGGGACCGGCGGAGGGATGCTGCAGAAGCGCGATTGCACTGCCAGGACGCGGCGGGCGCACCGGGGCGCCCAAACGCTGCCATCCGCGAAGCTTGCCTCCGCCTCCGCCAATGGATTCGGCACCGATCCGCTCGGCCAGACGAATGATTGCGCAGTCGAGGCGCTGGTCAATCGGCGGCGGGCCGAAAAGGTGGGTCCGTCCGTCATCCGGATGCTTCATGCTCGACCATTCGAGCCAACGGCTGGCTGGCGGATTTTCCCGAGGAGTCACGAGCCTGACCACGCGCAGACCACTCGGCGGGGCTGCGACGGCGAAGGCGCCGACGGGCGCCCAGTAGTCGAACACGAAAGCTAGGCTCTGCTCCGCTCCCGCCAGCGCAACATCCCCGGCCGGGCCGGGGACCAGGAAGCGCTCGACGACGTGACGCGCCGTCAGAACGAGATCTGCCCCGATGAGGAAACCGGTCCCCTTGAAGCCCGGCTCGTACGGATCGTCGATCCAGATCGCACACACACGGTAACGGGCGGCCTCCATTCCTTCAAAGAACGTCTTCGAAACCAGGAAGGGCTGAACCTTGTTGTTCAGGCTCTGGAGGTTAGCCTGATCGGCCACTCCGTCCGCATTCACGGCAATCTGGTCCGAGAGGATTCCGCGAAGCACGGCATTGGTCTGACTGCGACTGATGAGCTCGACACAAAACCGTTCGAGCCATCCCTGGCTGGCCAAGTGCGGTACCAGCGCTTCCGTCAAGACGACCTTGTTGCCCGGATCCTGTGGCGCAAGACGCTCGATATAGTTCTTGCGATCGCTCGGCTGCGTGTCGGGCGGCAGGATCGCGTCGACCGCCGCCGTTATCACCGCCCACGAGGCGTAGAGATTCAAGACTTTCGGTAAAATCGCCTGCGTCGGCATTTTAGATACCCCACTCCCCCGTCTGGCTTCGGACGATCGCAGGGTGATCGGCTATCGCCGACAGGAGCACGGCTTCGTTGCGCGCTCCGGGGCGGCCAAAATAATGCAGTCCCACAACCTTCGACGATGCGAAATCCACCAGCGGACTGCCGGAGGACCCATTGGTCGTCGAACAGTCGTGGGCCAGTACATCCGTGCCGAGAAGCTCCAGCACGCAACCCGGAGAAAAGCGCTTGGTGCCGTCGAGCTCACCGAAAACTTTGAATACGTTCTGATCGTCCGCGAGGTCCTTGATCGGGTGCCCTGCGACGAAAACATTCCGTTTCGCCCATCCGTTGGACTGTGCCTTCAGATCCATCACGATCGGTGACGGCATGCCGCCTGCCGCGTCCGCCGTCGGCGGCTTCAGCCGGAAAATCGCGAGATCCGGTTTGTCACCGCCCTCGACATAAAGCACCTCGTCGAGGGCGAACCGCGAATGCTTCGAGCCTCCCTTCTCGAAGCGGAAATCTACGACGCATGGCCGATCGGTCCGCAACCGCCATCCCTGGCGCACGTCGGTGGCCGCCAGCGCAGCGTTCTGTCGGGCCACCGCACCGGCGACATGCGCATTGGTCACCAGCGTGTTCCTGCCAATCAACCACCCGGTCGCAACAGGAACGAACGGCTCAGCGCTTCCGACCATGATGCAGCCAACCCGAGCGCAGATGTCCAGGATCGCGTTCTGTGCCGTATTGATATACGCAACCCAGAAGTCGTCTTTCGCAGTCGCCGCACTGGTGTCGGGCGCATCGCCCTCGACGAACCAGGCTGGCCGCCCAATGACTTGGATCACGGCCTCCAGATTCGCCAATTGCCCTGCGTTGAGATCGCGATGGCTGACGTGACCGCCGGCGAGCGAGGCGGCAAGGTCGAGTCCTTCCCGTGCGGTCTTGTTGGCAACCGCGCGAGCGAGCTCCGTCGCGCCGGGAGACGCCGCTTTGAGATTCCATTCGATGCGCTGCTCAACCTCCTGCAACGACGGTGACTTCGGCGCGACTGACTCCAATCCGCCGGCTTCTCGCGGCGCCGCCGCTGGTCCGAGCCCCAGCTTCTTGATCTCTTTGATGACTCGTTCGGCGCGTTCCTCAGTGGACTCCGGGAAGCGGGCTCGACTTATCATGGCGTCTCTCCGCAGGGGACCGTCATCAGGGCGGATCGATTGTTACGTCATAGGTCTTGTCCGGCTCCGCTCCGACATTGATGTCTACGGAGCGGCTCTCGCCAGAGGCGGTGAAGATGCGCAGCCGAACCTCTCCGGTTGGAAGCCCGATCTGGGCATGCCCGTCCGCATCCGTTTGATACATCAGTTCCGGCACCGGACCGCTTGCCTGCTCGACCGCGATCCGGGCACCGGCAAGCGGCTGCCCATCGCGGAGGGTCACATGAATGAAGCACCGGCTGCGCGGCACGGAAGCTGTCAAGCCGAGGCGGCCTGCAACCACTCCTTCACCGTCAACACGATCTCCGGCGAAAGTCGCGGTCCGGAATTCGCCGTCACGCCGAGACTGGGCGCCGTGCCACCTATTCCATAAGCGTGCACCGCAACGGCAACAGCTTCGCTGGTCGCCGACGCCTGGACCCAGACAGGCGAGCCACTCTGGCCTCCGTACGTATCGACGTCGTAATAGATGCGGTGTGCGGACGTCCGAAGCACCCTGTTCTGGTGGAAGTACTGGTTTCGCCCGTTGTCGAGATCACCCGGATAGCCCGAAATGTTGACGAGAGCGTTCTCCAGCTCGGCATCCGTCTGCGACGCGATCTTGAAATAGCCGACCTCCTCGCCCAGCGGCTCCGCCAGCTGAATGCAACCGATGTCATGATCGGGATCGGCCGAGTTGATCCATTGCTGAAGCGCAAAGAACTTCGTTGCGGTCACGGTCCTGAAGGGAGATACGCCTGCGTCCTGCCCCGGCGAGACCTCGATCGAACCAATCCAGCCGTTGAAATCCGACGGGCTGTAGACGCAGTGTCCTGCGGTCAGCAGGGTCTTGGGGCCGATAAACCACCCCGTCCCGATATACGAAGATGTCTGTGGCGGCCGAGGCTTCAATTTCAGCCCGGCAATCTTGCGCCACGGCGGGGCCTTTGTATTGGTAATTCTGACGCGGTCGTCGGTGCCCAGCACTGTTTCGTTGCCGACCCGCACGCCCTTCGGTTTTATCTTGACATCCGATTTTCCAAAGACAAGCAGATCCTGCTGCGATTCGCCCTTGGACTCGGCGCTGCCATCACTGCCGGCAGTTTCGATGACGGGCGCAATGGGTTGATTTTCGGTGGGCGGCAAGGCCGCTGACGACGACCAGGGCAACGCATTCATGCCAAATCCTCCTCAAAAAATAAATCAAGAGATTACGGCTACATCCTAGTTGCGTCAGAATTTTCTGCAACCAAAATCGGATCTTCGTTCCCGTCTCGCCATCGACGACGGGATCTTTTAAGGTCAGGAGCTATTCCATATTGAACGATGAGCTTGTGGCCTGTCTTCTGCTGGAAAACTGGGGCAAAGTCCGTTGAGCACGTATGCGACTGAAGGGACGACATTCAGTTCAGCTGCATTACTCTGCCGAGAGCATGTGGCGGCGGGCATAGGCAGAAACTTCACCTCGACATTCCTGATAGCGTTCCTCCTCCGACTTTCTCGCAACACACTGTAATGACGAACCACTAAAGAATGTTGTTCAGTAGAGAGAGCGCTCGCGAAGTTTGCGCCGCGCGGGCAATGGTTCCCGTCGCCGATCGCTCGGCAAAGGCGAAAGTCAGTTTGTCCGTATTCACTTCCGACAATCCAAGAAGGCTGTCCGGCCTTTCCCCGCTCGAGCCCGAGAGTTTGGTAGTGAGGTTAAGCCCTTCGCTCGTGAACGCCATTTCGGCGGATCTGACGAGGCTGATCTCTCCAGCCAGACTCGTGTCCACGCTGGGACTGCGGAAGGAGTCCACCTCTGCCCCAGTTTGCGGCTTGCTCCTGCGCCAAGATCATCTCCGTAACCGAGCCGACTGACAGTTGATCGTGATCGAGGTCGCTGTCGTTTGAGAGTACGCCAATGGCTGCCGACGCTGTAACAACCCTGCCTTTTGCTACGCCATTGCTGTCGGAAATTGCGACCGGATCGTGGTTGGTTGGGGTGAACAACACCCACTATCCTTATTGCGACAAGTACGGCGGTCGCACCCAATGCGCCGATACCAGGGATTGTCATCAGCCGGCGTGTGACGTCCTCTCGATCGGCGACCGCCTCGATCTCCTTTGTCACTTCGCGAATCCGTTCTTCGAGGCGGCGGAGATCGGCGAAGAGATCGCCCACCAGGCGACGCATCACTGGTGACAAATCGTTTCTTTCGTCATTCAAAGCGCGCGGCAACTCGAGTTTTAAAGGGGATCAATCGCTGTCCGCTCAAGCTCCCGAACAACGCCAAACTCTTCGCCGTTGAAGCAGTCCTCAGGGCGATCCGAGACGTCGTGATGAGGCCAGCGCCAGAACACCATGAGTGTTCAACCGAACAACAGAATGAGAGCGACGACTATCTGTGCTTGTAACACTTCCCCCGGAAAAGGCTTGCGGCACTATTTTGTCCAGAATTTTCGATGGGCCAACAAGCGCGCCGATGCGACTCAGTTCGAGAACGGGCCTTCGGAGCAAATGCTGGCTTGGTATGCAAAATCGGCAACAGATATTCGTCACTTCTTAAGGAGAGATCAGCCGCAGGAGACCAAGTTGCCGCGGCCAGAGCTCGGCCGATCAGCGTTGCTGCGCAACTGCGCTGATTCACTCCATCCCTTCGCCTGACCACCGTCCCTGCTATGGCGCTCAGGTTGGTCGTCCAGGCAGCGGACGACCTCTTCTCGAGCGTTCGCGTTTATCTGGCGCGCAACTGGTTTTCTCTAACGGACGATCTTCTAGACCGAAGGCGGGACCGCTCAACGCCACAGACGAAGATGGCGAGACCTGCCTTCGGTCTGGCAGGTGCAGTTCGGATTTGCGCCTTGCACGAACCAGCGAGAACTTGGATGGAGAAAATAGAAGAAATTGGAGCAACCACGATCGGTTGGAAAAGCAGCAATTCCGATCGACATCTTAATGTGCTGGGCAGCCAGAATGATTCCCGCGGCCATGGATGTGAACCCCACCGAGAATTGCGGGTCACCTGGCCGGTTGACGTAGTCGGCAAGTTGCTGGATGCCGACCGACGCGCACCCTGGATTGCTTAATGCCTCCTCGACCTCGTTAGCGCTCATGCCGCGAGCAGATGTCCACGCTGCCCGTTGCACCTGCGACAACCCGCGCAACTCATCAACCAGGGCAACGAGTTCTTTGCGTGGATCGCGAAGCCGGTTGTGGCACTTCAGGCACATCCACGGCGAGGGAACGTCGTAGATGGAGACGCTTGACCGCAGACCCGTAGCGTGCGTGCTGCCGCCCATCAACATGCGCGGCCATACATTCTGGATCGCGTGCCGGGCGAAGTTTCCATCAGTATCGTCAACACATGAGAGTATCGTGTCGAACCGGAAGATTGCCTCATCGGACGCGAGCTCCGGAAGCTGATCGCCTCGATCGACGCGACGCAGAAACTCCTCCCACTTCTTCATCACATGGTGGGCCGTCAGCCCGCGGGACCGCAGATATTGGGCAACGATCTCAGCCTTCGATCGATCGTCGTTAAAGTCAACGATGCGAGCAAGCGGATAACGGTTGAGATTGGTTATATCGTCCAGCGCCTCCGGATCGATGGCCGTCACGTGACCCCGCACACCAGGCACGGAGCCGAGGGCCAGCGCGAAAGCCTGGCCGACCGCACCGGCGCCGACCAAGTAGGGCTGGCCGATGGACAACGTCTCGGGCAGCTCAGCGGAGGGCAAATCTTCCCACCCCGATCGGGTCTGCAGATCGAGGAGCGAATACGCAAGCTGATCGACGAAGGAACCGCGTTCGGGGTTAATTCCGCGCAGGTGCTTGAAAACCTCGGCAGCAGCTAGACACCCCGCGAAAGCAGGGCCGAGTGGATTTTTGTCCCGCGGTATCACGCTAGGAGCTGATCCGAGCGGACCCGCGTAGATATTCCATCCGTCTGCGAAGATCGACAGTCGTCGATCCGCGGCGAATCGCGCGCCCTCATTTCCAACCGTGATCTCAACGTCTGCGCGTTTATCAGCGGCGATATCGAGCTCAACGCGGACACGATCGCCTACGGCTTCCTTCGCCCATGCCAAAAGAGACTCACCGAGACTTCCAGGCTTGGCGTACGGTACGACGCCGTCGAGAAGGCGGGTCTCCGGCACTGACAACGCGATGCCCTCGACAAGCTGGTCTTGCCGGACCAGTTGGTTCGTCAGAGTCCAGATCATGTGCTGCCCGGCGAACGTGGACGCGATCGCGGCGGGCACCGTGACTCTCACCAAACCTTTGCGGGCCTGATCGATAGGTCGAAGGGCACCGGAAGGGTCCGGCCGCAAATGCCTATCGCCGAGAAGAGGGCCAGACATCAGCGCAAATCCAGAAAAGAAACCGTACCGGCACCTTCGAGAACGAGACGGCGGGCCGCGTCGGCGATCGAAAGAAGGTGCCAGTAGTTGATCTGGAATTCATGGATGCCGGCCCGATGCGGCCATGGACCGGTCCAGTGACCGTACCGCGGAAAGACCACCGACAAGACCCCTCGACTTATCGCACGGGCGTCGTCGTATCGGGAATGCTCGACCCAGTCGCCCGGATGCGAATGCACCTGAGCGAGCGCGACCCAGCGCTTTGCTCGGGTGGCCGCCGACACCGCCGCCATTGCCTCGCCGGTGACGTCGTAATTGCCCCACGTGCCGCGCTGTGGGGGCACAACAACGGCTTCCACGCGCCCGCACCCTCCAGGCAGATCGCGACCGTACCAGAAGCAGCACGTCTCGACGCGCCCGGCCCCTTGCAGCACCCCGACCGTTTGTTCGAGGGCATTCTTGGGCGCGTAGAGGATAGCGGAATTGGCTTGATAGGGCTGCTGCGGCGGCGATCGGCGTATCTGGTCGTCCTGATCGAAATTGCTCATGCGGTTACCCCTGACGGCCCCTGTAGTAGAGCCGCATGGCCTCGGTGATGGTGAACAAGGTGTGGTTGAAATTGTGGCGCTCAGGGTCCCAGACATGCCGCGCCTCTACCGAGTGGCGCAAGTCGTAGAACTCCAGCGTCGTGGAGTTGCAGATGAGCTGCCGCTTTTGGTCGTTGTAATTTGGATGCACCCTAAGGTGCGGCGCCTCGATGTTGGGAAGCCACCGATCATCGTCGCCCAGCTTGTAGTCCTTCGTAATCGGGTTCACGAATTGCGCGCTCGGTGGCCATTCGGGATAGCAGTGAAATTGAAGTCGCAGCAGGAAGAAGTCGGCACTCGGGCTCCAGAGCGGCACGCACAGGGTTAAGGCGTCGATTCTGCACCAGCCGGCCTCTTCCAAAGTCCGTCCCTTCAGAGCGAGAGGAAGATCCCGCTCGAGCGCCTCGCCGCCACGAGCAGGATCTGGGACAGGTGTCTCGTTGGCATTGGCCATCACGCCCCGCCGGTGCCACCGACGATCTGATACTTGCGTGCCGGACAGATATGCTGCTCTTGGGCCTGCCGCAGCGTGAGCCCGAGATAGGGCGTCAGGTCGGCGCCGGCGTGTTGGCACTGGAACTTGTCGTCAGCGTCCTTGTGCTCCGCCGGATTAAACTTGCCGTAAGAAGCGTCCCATACAGCCTGCAGCGTGGTCGCCCACGAAACCTTAAAGGTCACGTCGCGGTTTGTCTTCGTGTTCAACACCACGACACGCGTTTCTTTCGCAAAATCAACAACTTCATTCTCATCGGCAACTTCAGCCATCTGCTCGGCTCCTTCCAAAATCAGCTAATTAGCTGAGCCCCTCAGACTAGAGCAGCGGCGGCGCCGGCTTTTTGCGTTTTCACACGGAGTCACGACGAACAAGGGCGCGGGGTGTTGTTTTCAAGCCGCAAGACGTCGCTAACGACGGCCATTCGATCGCAGCTTCGTCGCGGACAATCTCGCACCTGTGCCTTGCAAGCGCGCATTCTCTGCAGGCAACGGTGCAGTTCGTGCTGAACGTTCGCATCAGGCCTTGTCAGCCGTCCCAGCGGGACATACGTCGGCAAGCTATTCGCCGAGCGATGCAAAGAAGTCGGGTCATTCGGAGGAAAACTCTGCGATCGCCGCGTACAAGATATCGACAAACCCGGAACACTTCTGTAGGGAAGTGCACAATATTAAACGCGCCACCTAAGAGCGTAGCCGTAATTCAATCCGTTTCAAGTCGCCCGTATGGTTGGGCTCAATGCTTTCAATGTGAGCTAGCGCGAATGCCTGGTACCGGAACCATTTCAGTGGTTTGCCAGCGCCCCCCATAAATATGTGAGAAGATCACGCGATGACTGTGCGCGAGCAGCTGTTTACTTTGTTGCGCAACCTGCCTCTTCCAAGGCCCTCAGCCGCTTCGCCTCGGAAACCTCCATGCCGCCGAATTTGGCCTGCCAATTGTAGATCGTCGCCTCGGAAACACCCTGCTTGCGAGCCAGGTCGGCTGTCTTCGCCCCAGCCTATGGTCCTTTAATACCGCGATAACCTGCTCTTCCGTGAACCTTGCTCGCTTCATCTGTCCTCCTTCTTCTGATATCTGAGGCCGGCAAACTGGACCATTTTTGGCTAGAGTTCTCGCTGCCGATCCGTCGACATCCGGACGTACTGCGCAGCCCGGAGCTCGCGCTCCCGAGGCCCGGGCAGCGGGGCATGCTGGACGGTGAGCTCTGTTTCCATGGAAGGCTCCCGAACTGTGCAGCGGTCAGCCTATTCAACCCGCCTGAAAACCAAGAAGTGTGAAGCTGTTCACCCCCGCCGAATCCCTCTTCGCCTACAATAGGAACGTCCCGGTCCGGGACGCTCATCCGGGAATGGACGAGTCGGAGCTGGGGAAGCTGGAGGCCGGCCATGAAGCGCCACGCCATGAGCAAGTATTTCGGTAGTGGCGCCGGCCACGTTCTGCGCCAGCACAACAGCGCCGTGCTGCTGTTCAGCTGGCGCGGCAAGTCCGACGGATCGGCCCGATATGTCGAGCGCGTCAACCGCTACGCGCGCGATGGCGTGGAATATCCCTGTCTTGCCGCCTTGCTCCGCGCGGTCGAGGCCGAGCACGCTCAAAAGGAGCGCTGATATGCAACATCAACGGCATCGCCCCACCGACCTGTTGGATCTGTACATCGGCGCTAAGCGCGCGTTGGAGCAAGCGATCACGGCGCTCAATGCCGGAGCGGCAGGGCCGCGGCAGCGAATTCGGTGCCGGCCTCAAAGTTTGCGACGGCGGAGCTGTTCCAACCCATCCTTGATCAATCGGAGATCTGCGTGAACGTGCTTGCTTGCGGAGCCGGACGCGGACTCGAGCAATTCGCGCCGAAGGCCCCTCATATCTTCAAGCGCCTGCTGGTTCCTTAAGCGAACGTAAGCTGAGACTATTGCTTTACACCACATGTCGTTCCAAATGCGTTACAAAATGAGTTCTCAAGATTGACTGAACTGCAGTGACCCGCGAGTACATATGTGAATCGCAGATGCCGAAATCTCAAATATCATGTGCAAACGGCACACGGGGAGACTGTAAACCCAGCTCGCAGACTTCGGCAACAACCTGCGCTCGGAGGGAAACACGCCGGAAGAATACGGAACCCAATCCGCTGGACGCACTCGGCGCCGCGCGGAACTTCGACGCGCCGGAGTGGACCGGCCCCGGCCTGGAGGTTTTTTCCGGATCGAAAAACCGAGCTGGGACGGAGAGGTCTGTCACTGTCTGGGCGGCAATAAGCGACAAACGCAGCTTCATCCCCCAAAAAAGCCGGGGAGTGATCCGCGGAACCCAGCTTGCCAAAGCCAAAGAGCTGCTCAGTGACCTTTGACCTTGCCCCCATATGTGGAACGGCCCGCGAGGCAAGAGCTTTTTCAGTCGATTTCACACATTGGAACGGTGCGGTCATATGTCCGGCCTTTGCGCGCGGCACAATATGGCCGCTGGCCTCGATGAGATCCGCGGAACGAGGAGCTAAATCAAGTTTACGCGCTTGAGCGCATTGGGGGCAGTAGCTTCACTCGTTTCGGGATTTCGTCCCATGGGTTCATCGCCTGTTGTTGCACCTCGCCCTCTGCCGGCCTGCGCCGGTCAGATCGTTTTGGCGGTCACTGCGTCACCGCGGCAATCGCCAATGGGTCGGGACGCCGATAAATTCCGCCCTTGTTCAGGAGCGCCCAGATGATCCGCGCCGTCTTATTGGCCTGCGCGACGGCGGCAACCTTGAAGGGGCGTCTGGCGAGAAGCGCCTTCAGCCACGGCCGCGCCCGAACGTCGTTTCGGACAAGCCGCAAGACGGCCGTTGCCCCGACAACGAGGAGAGAGCGGAGTTCTGGATTTCCCATCTTCGATATTCGTCCCAACCGCTCTTTGCCTCCGCTTGAATGAGGCCGCGGCGTCAATCCCAGCCAGGCGGCAAAGTGGCGAGCCGACTTGAACCCGCCGGGATCCGGCACAAGCGCTTTGATGGTCGCCGCCGTAATGGCGCCGACGCCAGGGATCGTGGTCAACCGACGCATGTCCTCGTCGTGCTTGGCCTCCGCGACGATTGCGCGCTCGAGCCTCTCGATCTGGTCGGCTGAAGCTTCAATCTCGTCGGCAATAGCCATCAGCGCGAAGCGCGCTGCTGCGGGCAGGCGTGCATCTGTCTCATCCCGTATGATTGCGACCAGCGCCTCAACCTTTGCCAGGCCGGCGGTGGCGATGATCCCCAATTCTGCCAGATGCGCGCGCAACGCGTTGACCGACTGCGTTCGCTGCCGCACTAGAAGAGCGCGGGTCTTCAGCACCATCGCGGCAGCCTGTTGCTCAGCCGTCTTAATCGGCACGAAGCGCATGGTCTTTCGGGTCACCGCTTCGCTGATGGCCTCAGCGTCCGCCGCATCCGTCTTGCCACGCTTGACGAAGGGTTTGACATAAGCCGGCGGAATGAGCCGGACCTCATGACCGAGAGCTGCGATCTCGCGCGCCCAATAGTGGGCGCTACCGCATGCTTCCATCCCCACCAGGCATGCTGGCAGCTTCTCAAAGAAACGCAGAACTTCGCTGCGCCGTAGCTTCCGGTTGAACACGGGTGAGCCCTCGGCATCCGCCCCGTGAACCTGGAAAACGTGCTTGGCCAGATCCAGCCCGATGGTGATAACCTGTTTCACGGAACGGTCCCTCCTTTGTGGCGTTCGAACAACGACCACGTTCTAGCACTTTGATGCTGTTGGAGCGGGCCGTTCCACCACATCAAGTTTTATCCAGTCCTGAGTTCGCCCCGGCTGTTGGATTTGCCCGGTTGGGCGGTGGTAGCGACGGGAGCTGGCGCGGAGCCCTCGGCATAGCGCAGCGCCAGATCCCGGCGCGGATCGCAGGTGAAGGCGAACTCGGACGGCGTCTTCCATCCGAGCCGCGAGTGTGGTCGTGCGTCGTTGTAATCGGTCCGCCAGCATCGGAGCGCGACGCGGGCATGGGCCAGCGACGTGAACAGCGTCTCGTTCAACAATTCATCCCGCAGCCGGCCATTGAAGCTCTCGATAAAGGCATTCTGCATGGGCTTGCCCGGCGCGATGTAGTGCCATGCAACACGGCTCTGATCGGCCCATGTCAGGATGGCGTTGCTGGTGAACTCGCTGCCGTTGTCGCTGACCACCATCTTCGGCTTGCCGCGTTCCATCAGCAGCCGGTCCAGCTCCCGCGCCACACGGGTGCCGGAGAGCGAGGTGTCGGCTACCAGCGCCAGGCACTCGCGGGTGCAATCATCGACCACGGTGAGGATACGGAAGCGGCGGCCATCGGTGAGCTGATCCGACACGAAGTCGAGCGACCAGCGGTCGTTCGGCGCCATCGGCACCATCATCGGCGCCCGGGTCCCGATCGCCCGCTTGCGGCCGCCGCGGCGGCGCACCGCAAGCCTCTCTTCCCGGTAGAGCCGGAACAGCTTCTTGTGGTTGATCAGATAGCCTTCCCGCTTGAGCAGAACATGGAGGCGCCGATAGCCGAAGCGGCGGCGCTCCTGGGCGATCGCCTTCATGCGCTGGCGAACGCCGGCTTCGTCCGCCCGGGTCGTCCGGTATCTCATGGTCATGCGGCAGCAGCCGATGGCTTTACACGCCCGCCGTTCACTCATCCCGTGGGCAGCCACGAGATGCGCGACAGCCTTCCGCTTGGCCGCGGGCGTCACCACTTCTTTCCCAAGAGGTCCTTCAACGCCGCATTGTCCAGCATGGAGTCGGCCAGCAGCCGTTTCAGTCGCGTGTTCTCGTCCTCCAGCGTCTTTAGCCGCTTGGCCTCCGACACCTCCATGCCACCGAACTTGGCCTTCCATTTGTAGATGCTGGCGTCGCTGACGCCATGCTTGCGGCACAGATCGGCGACCGACACGCCGGCCTCATGCTCCTTCAAAATCCCGATGATCTGCTCTTCCGAAAAGCGGCTGCGCTTCATGCTCTGGTCCTTGTGGTGGGCCAGAACGAACTTCAAACTGGATCAAGCCCGAGGGGCAAGGTCAGATGTGATCGGGCACGATTGGTAGCTTTTGGAGCGCTTCCAACATCTGCTTGAGTTTGGCCGAACTGGCGTATCGCTCTTCCGTAATGTTGTCGCCGCCATGGCCGAGTATGTCGGCGCGGAGTTCAGAAGCCACGCCAGCGTGCTTCAGATCAGCGCCTCCGCTTTTGCGAAACGAATGGAAAACCTTCTTCTCGGCGGCATTGGGCACCGCGACGTTTGGCACTTTGATCCAATCACCATAGAACGTGTCGCCGAGTCCGGTCATTAGCCGCTCGCAGCTCCGGAAATAAAAGCTTGTGGCCCAGCTTTTTAATGGCGGAGTGGTATTGAAGAAACCCAAGTCGGAGAACTTCACTTATGAGCGGCACTCGCCGCATCGACTGCAGATTCTTCAGCGCTCGGTGCTCGTTCGGCCGAATGAAGATATAGGGGATTCCATTCTCTTCGAGAACGTCATCGATGTCCAAGCCGCATAGCTCCTCTCGGCGCCCGAAAGTGTATCTCGCGAGGTACGGTACGACGTGCAATGCGTCGTGATAGACGAGCGAACCGGCCTTGATCCTGTTTTCGGAATCCTTGCATCCTCTCCATGGAGCTTGACGGAATATAGCGGCCAAGTCTTCAGCAGAAAACGGATTGCTTTGGTCGCGATCCCTACCTTTCTTCGTTACCCCTAGGCCTGCAGCGATCGCATTCGTCAAACAAGGCGGCCTCTGGCGGGAGGTATCCGATCTTTGGCGTACGGTTCCGCCTCCGCGCGCTGAGAGAGAAAGATGTCGTTGGCCAGCACTGAGTCTCCGCCCGCGCGTTTCGTCCACAGCACGCCATCGCACCACACGTGGTCAACGCGGTCCCACTGGCAGGCAGATGCCGCATTCGGGAAAAACCCGCGTCCATTGTGATTGGCGCTTGTGTTGCATAGTAGCGGAATGCCCGTGAGGCCCTCGTATTCGACGAGAAGTTCGGCGATTTTGTGCTGAGAGGTCCTGCAAATAGTCTGCAATCGAGCAGATCCGTCCAGATGCACAACAGCGGGGATCTTGGCCCGCCATTCTGCTCGTGTTAGGTGCTCGAAGAGCATGTAAGGGTCTGGCGTTCCAGGACTAAAAATATCCGGCGCACGATCCTCCAGGCATATTGGCGCTACCGGCCGGAAGTGCTCGCGAAGTTTGATGTCGTTGAGACGGTCCTTCATTCGCGGCGATGTCGCCGCGGCCAGTATGCTTCTGCTACCCAAAGCCCGAGGTCCAAGCTCCGCGCGGCCGGCAAGGAAAATGACGGGCTTGTTGCTGGCGAGAATCGTTGCAAGTTCACGCATGCTACATGGTGAGCCGTCCCATCCGGGCGGCACGTCGCCTCGTTCCACGGCTGGACCACTATAGACGGACCATTCCAATGGTACAAAGCCTTGGTCCGCCCCTAATGCGGAGCAAGCGGCACCTATTGCCGAGCCACTGTCATTCGGAAAGGGTGGCACCCAGATAGCATCGAACAAGCCGGCAGCTCGTAGTGTGCTATTCCATTTTATGTTGAGACCGCAACCGCCGGCGATGCACAGATTGCGCGCGGGAAGCCTCGAATGTCTCTGTATAGCACTCGCGAGCTTGGTAACGAGCAGACGCTCTTGGAACCAATGAAAGGATGCAAGCACATCTTCGGGGGCTTTGGCTTTTAACCGTAGCGCGCTGGCATCGAAGAACTCGTGGACAGGCTCAAGCGCGGCGTCCTCGCTGCAACGATCGACTGGCTCCGTAAACGTGCTAAAGTGCTTTTCGT
This sequence comes from Bradyrhizobium ottawaense, assembly GCF_002278135.3. Lineage (NCBI taxonomy): Bacteria > Pseudomonadati > Pseudomonadota > Alphaproteobacteria > Hyphomicrobiales > Nitrobacteraceae > Bradyrhizobium > Bradyrhizobium ottawaense. The sequence continues at coordinate 7,290,063 of NZ_CP029425.2, forward strand.
AGAGCTCCTGAAACACCTCGACGATGCCTTCGTCGACCGAACCGAGCGCGATATAGGCCATCAACTTGCCCGCAACACCGAGGTCCCACTTGGTCCGGTTCGACTGCTTGTATGGTCCGAAGTGGTAGCCTGCGGCAGCATAAGCATGCCCGATCAGCGGGAAGAGGCACTCGAGGAACCTGGCTGCGCGGCGTTCTATATGGTAGAGACGTGGAAAGGAGGCGCCGTCCCACACCAGACAGAACGCGGGCTGCCCGGCCTTGGCGAAAGGGCTAGTACAAAAGGCCGAAGCCACATGGGCTGTGACATGCGGATAGCTTTGATAGGGGAAGGCGCTCCCGTTGAGCATTAGCCCAGAGCCGTCGTGCGCTATGAGGAGGCCTTCGGCATCGCCCTCAACATACGGCGCCCCTTTAAGGGTAATGGGTGCAGTCCCACTGAAAACCTCAAATTGTGACTCGACCTCGCCCCACCATCCGTCGATGACGAAGCGATCAACGTCTCGCGGATCAAAACCGTGCTCTGCCAGGGCGACAACAACTGCATCGAGATTGTCGATTTTTTGATATCGCGGATTATTGCCCCGCTTCTCCTGCTCGATACAAAAGACAAGCCGTCCGTCCTCGATAAGAGCGACTGCTCCGTCATGGGTCAGTTTGATACCGCAGATGCGCATACTGTCTCCGAACCTAATGCCGGTGATCCACTCGACTTGAAGGCGCCGCAACTGTTGCTCATCGCGAGACTCAGATGGGCTCCCATCTGTCACGATGCACGCTCTGGGCCAGTTCAAATCAGTGGAATCGCTGGCGATTGTCTGATCAAAGTCGGAGTTGGAAGCGACTTGACCGATTCGTGACACCGGACGCGTTCGGTTTCGGACCAAGCACTCCCGCCTACGGCGACAATTTGCGTGCGTGCGACCTGCGGCCCTTTGTGCCTTCTCCGACGTCGAGCGAACGAGTGCATCGGAACTCTTTACCGGATGGTGAGATCGTCGACCAGATCAGGAGACGTGACCTCCAGAGGCGGCGACGAAATGCGGTCTTTGACGTTACGATTCGACCGATGCTCGCCGTTAACGGACATAGGAGCTGCTTACATTGCCGAGTGCAAGTCATCAGCTGAAGCGCAGATATTCACAACCATGCCTTTCGTCTGGAACTGGACCGGCCGTTATTTGATCCTAAGGCTATTTAGCGCCTGGACGACGCGCGTCAGGCCGATGGCCGATGCCCCCGGAGGGGCGCCGAATGAGAGTCGCAGACCGTTGACGTCGCCAAACGCGTCTCCCCCAACGCAAGCCACGTTAGTTTGCTTCAGGAGCCAGCTTGCAACATCATCCGTCACTCCAACGCGACCTTCGTCCTGCAAAGCAGATGCAAGCCTGTTCAGATCAAGATAGAAGAATAATGCCCCGTCGGCACGAGGTGGCGTTACATCACGTAGATTAGAAAGGATGTTAAGACCTATGTCGCGAGCGTCGAAAAGCCGTTGGTATGTCTCCCGCTCAATACGGCCGCCGACCTGAAAGTGGCTCAGCGTAGCCTGCTGCGCCTCTCGACTTGGTATCATCGCTGCATAGCCCTGAAGCTTTCTAGCGGCGGAAACGATGGCCCTTGGAGCCGCGAAATAACCCAAGCGAGAGCCTGATATCTCCAGCGCCTGTGAACATGGATTGACCATGATCGTTCGCGATCGCACGGCGGGGTGCGCCACGACGATCGACTCATGGCGGTGTAAACCAGTGAATACCAATCTTGAGTAGCGCTCGTCCGAAATGATCCATATTCGGAATTCGATAGCAAGCTCGCCGACGTCCTGCAATGTTGTTCGGCTGTAGACTGCGCCCGTCGGATTGTTGGGTGAATTGATAATCATCGCTTTAGTCCGCGATGTAATGGCAGCTCGGATTGAGTTGCCATCAGGAGTATATCGTGGGCGCTGAGCGTCGACGAACACTGGTACTGCGCCAGCGGCGTGAACCAGTGCTGGGACAAACGGTTGCCAGGGGCGGATAATGATAACTTCGTCGCCCCGCTCTAGGACAGCCAGGCCCGCACAAAGCAGCGCTTCCTTTGAGCCGGCAGTGATTGCGATCTCTTCCGCACTCCAATCAAAGCCTGTCTGGGCGGCGAGCCTTTCCGCAATAGCTTTGCGGAGCGGCATGAGGCCAATGGGATCCAGGACGCCGCTCGCCCCAGAATCGACAGTAACCATCGCCCTCTCGTGCGCTAATGAGAGTGACTGGAAGATCTCGTCATTTGCGAGATCGATAAACTCATGCCCGCCAAAAGCAGAACCCGACGCCACGTCCTGGGCGCCGGGCACACGCTCTGTAAAACAGAACGATATCGAGTCTGACTGCAAGTGACCTCCTACGGTCGTCGAACTCGAGCAGCGAGCCAAAGCTCGCGACCGCCGTACTCTCGCGGTCTAGCCATCGAACCATATTCGGCGAGGCTGGCGATCTCACCTACACCGACACAGCCCCCCTACACAAAGCCGACAGCCTAATCGCCCGTCGCTCCATGCTGAGTGCTTGGTGCGACAATTGTGGCTCAACATCAAACTGACGGCTCTTTGGCTCGACTACGCTGCATAGAACGGCTGGACTGCTTGCAAAATGCGGGCCCCTGCCATCCTCCTACTTGCGAAGCGTTTTGCAGCCGGCACGTGGATACTTGAACGACCTCGGGCTCAAAGGATTTCGCAAACGTGAGGACTAGGCACGTGCGCCGCGACAGAGCCGTTGACGGTGACATATTGCAGTTGCTCCTGCCAAATTCGTTCAAGGTGCATCGGCGCCCGATCCGCGCAGGCGGCACGGTGTGTCATCGCCAGGAATTTTGGTGCCTGATCAATCACCAGTGTTAGTAGTTGATCCGGTACGCGTTGAAAACGCGCGTTAAGATGTTGCGACCTTTCCAGACAATCATGCACCATGCAAGCTGATGATAGAGGGTCAATATGTAAGCCAAATGGAAGCGAAGATTACAATGGCGTGAGAAGGACGGTTTTCACTCTGTGGAGGTTGAGATCGACAAAGCCGTTCTATTCGTCACTCGCCCCCTGAGATTGATTAGGGTAAGGCAGGAAAACATCGGGCCGCGAGATCGGTCAGGCGCTCGCTACCCCAGAGAGCCTGTTCGTAGCAGTGTGCGCACAGCGGCTACCAAATGTGAGTTGGCCAAAGAACGGAGGGGCTAGGTTGCCTATAAGTCCATTCGTTACTCTGTCCCGCAGACGGACGTGCGCACTTCGACTGTCCAGGACCCGGCTCTCGGTATCGGCAATCGCGCAATGGGTCGCTTTGCATCATCTGCCGGGTCTTACTCGCAAAACACGAAAATACCAACGCGCCGCTACCAGGCCTGCTTGGAGCCCTTTTCTAATGCTGGTCGTCCGTAAGGACCCGCTTTGGTGGTTTCCCCGCAGAATGGAAGGAAATGAGTGGAACATCAGAAGGCTTTCACTGACTTCAAGCACTCGCACCTTCGCTCCGGTGTGGCGCTTTTCGCACACAGTCGTAGCATCTTGAACATCGTGTGAGGGCCTGAACGAGGCACAACACTCAACTGAGTGGCTAGAGTGGCTCGTGTTCCAATTTTCCTCGCTCTAGAAGTGCCAGCCAGTATTTTCAAAGGAGTGGTACGACGCTTGCTTAAGGATGAAGCGAACTTCCGCCTTCATATAGCCATGCGAGGCGCCCCGCCAGATCGGCTTCTTAAGAAGTGGGTGACTATATGTCCGGTGTCGCCGGTGCGTTTCTCTGCGCTTCAAGCGAACCATGGTCGCGTGTTGTTGATCAGCTGAAGAAAATGATTCCGACGCTTGCACTCCGTGGGCAAGCAGGTGTCGCGGTCTATGCTTTCATGCAAGAGCGTGGGATCCGATATGCAAGGGCGATTCAATCGAACGATAATTCAGTGCGCATCGACGGAATCGAACAGGACCCGCGCTTTCGGCCTCATGTTGCAATCGCGCAGATCCGCAGCGGAGGTGGGGATGACGGCGATGTGCAGTCAATTCCCAGCCGCTATTTTGCAATTTCTCTGGACGGCGCCTTGGTGAACGCTCATGAACTCAGGAGCGAATTGCTCGCTCAGGGACCACTGATAGATACCAACACAGACGCCGAGCTCTTGCTGAGGTGGATCGAACGATCTTGCGAACGAGAATATTGGCGTCACGGCTTGCCCGCAGACTACGAAGCTATCTTTCGCGAGCTTGATGATCGTATCGATGGTGCCATTTCCGCGCTTTTGCTAGATATGAACGGTGATCTTGTTGCATATCGCAATCGAAGCGGTTTGCGACCGTTGGAGACTATGCGGGCAAGCAATGGATTGTTGCTCTTTGCTTCCGAAAATTGTGCCTTCGCTGGCTTGAAAGGTGAGACCCAGCAGCTCTTGCCTGGGAGCATACGGCGCGTGGACGCCAAGTCCGGCCGCAGCGTTGACCATATCCTGAACAGCCGAGGATGTAAGGCCAAACTCTGCGCCTACGAAACTCTCTATTTGGGAAGTCCGAACACATCGGTTGAGGGCCATTCACATCGCCAGACCCGTCACAACATCGGGCTGGCCTTGGGGAGAATCGTTGCGGAGCGAGTCCAAGCAGACCCACTCTTGATGCCGCCAATCGTGTCCTCCATGCCAAAGACTGGGGGGCCGTACGCCGATGGTCTGTTTGACTCTCTCGCCGAACAGGGCGTGCTCGCCGAGCGTAGTGACGTAGTGGCAACGCAATTTCTTGAGCGAACGCTCCTGGGCAGACCCAAGGCCCGACAATCTCGCATTGCTCAGAAGTATCTCGTGTCGGAATCTGCCGTCGCTAAACGGACCATCATAGTTGTCGATGAGGCCCTCATTCGAGGTGATACCAGCCAAGCCGTCACAACGATGCTCCTTGCCGCTGGAGCCGAAGCCGTACATTGGGCAATTGGTTCGCCGCCTATAGTTGCTCCACACTACTACGGCATGGGTATTGATACGCTAGATGAGCTCGCATTCTGGCAGGCGTTGAAGCGACTGCCGCCCGAACTACGCGCCCAGAGTCTTCGCTTCCACAGGATGGATCCGCCAGCCCTCAAAATTATTGAAAGCAACATTGCGACGGCAATCCAAGCAGCCACCATCACTTATCTGCCCTTCCGTGCCCTTGTACCCATATTGGCCAACAGGCTAGAGGGCATCGATTTGTCGCCCTTCACGTTGGAGATGCCGACCCCCGCTGGACGTCAGCGCGCGGACAGAAACTTGAAAGCTTTGCTGGCCGCTCTTCCTGTCAATCCCCGTCTGAGGTCAGCATCATGATGCCCGCTCTCGTATTTGACTGGAACGGAACACTGCTCGATGACACATACGCGCTGCTCGAAACGACCAATGTAATTTTGGACCGCTTTGGTCGTCCGAGCATCGATATAAACACCTTTCGAGAGCATTGTGATGTTCCCCTCGATCGTCTCTATCGTAGCCTCGGAATGTCGCAGGAGGAGGTTGAGGCGGTGGAGCGTGACGAAGGCGCACTGTTTCACGACACGTACGAGCCTCTTGCGGATAAAGCCGATTTACGTGAGGGGGCGCGCAGAGTGCTCGCGTTAGCCCGCCGAGAATCTGCTCTACTCATCATCCTCAGCAACCACATAGTCGCGCCTCTACAGTTTCAGCTGAGGAGACTTGGAGTGGATGACTACGTCACCGACGTGCTCGCCTTTGAAAGCCGCGCCACGCAATACAAATCGATAAGCAAAGGAGAGCGGCTTCGCCTTTATATGAACAGGCACAACCTGAAGCCGTCGTCAACCTTCATCGTCGGCGATATGCCCGTCGAGACTGATATTGCACGCAGTCTCGGGCTGACAAGCATATCCATTACCGGAGGATTTGTTTCGACCTCGCGCCTGCAAGCTGCGCGTCCAGATTACACCATCAACAACCATCACGAGCTGTTGCCGATCCTACAAAGCCATGGCTTCTTTCGGAATACTAAATCATGAGCAAGGGATCGTCAGCGAACGCGGCTCCCAAAACGATCAAGCAGAGCATAGGGCTTATCGGAGCGGGGCGCATGGGAACAGGTATAGGGATCAGCCTGCTGCGTCAGCAAAACGAACTCCACATCAAAGTCAACAAGAACCGGTTCGGTGCTGATCGCCTGATGGGTGCAGGGGCCCGCGAGCATGCGTCGATCGCTGAGTTGGCGCAGCATGTAAGTGTGGTGGTGTTGTCATTACCGTCCAGCCGCGAAGTTGAGACGGTGTGCCTCGATCACGATGGACTGTTTGTTAACATGTGCCGAGGAGGTTTGATAATTGATTGTACGACCTCGTATCCCGCATCGACCATTGCATTGGCCAAAACGGCGGAAAGACGAGGTCTTAGCTTCATTGATGCTCCAGTAACACGAAGCCCCGAGCAAGCAGAGCTCGGCCTTCTCAATGCGATGGTTGGATCGGATGCAACACTCTTTCCCGTTGCTGAACGCATTCTTGCTGCGTTTTGCGAGACCGTTATGCATGTTGGAGATGTCGGACACGGCCACAAGCTCAAGCTTGTTTACAACAGCATGACTATGGGCATCGCTGCGGTCGCCGCTGAGGTCTGCCAATTCGCGGATAGTCTTCAGATAGATCTTGTGACACTGCGCTCTTTGGTCAGTCGGGGCTCTACGAACAGTGGAATATTCCAAGCCTTCGCCGCCTTTTTGTTGGGAGAGAAACCAGATGCACTGGCAATCTCGATTGCAAATGCTGCAAAGGACATCGAGTGTGCTGTGCGCCTAGCGCGCGAGAGTGCCGTTTCCGTGCCGGTCCTGGATGCTGCCGCGCAGGAACTCAACCTCTCAGTTGTCGCAGGCAAAGGTGAACTGACCCTCCCACATTTGGCCCGATCGTAGACGCTTGGTGTGGTTCCAAGCGGGCCATTTTTCCACGAGTCCCTGGTGCCCCTCGACTTCCTGGGCATCGAGAGCGATGACTAGGACGAGATGGTCCGCATCTTCAAAGAAGTCAGCGGCGTTTCTTATACGATGGGGTGGAGTTCGATCCAAACAGCGTCAAGGTCAATCGCATTCGCGAGGAAACTGAGTATGGCGGCCTGCGCATCACCGACGCGTTGGTCGATACTGCCAAGGCCCGAATCATTATCGATTTCGCCTTTGGTGATGCGGTCGAATCGGGTCTACTGGACATGGACCTGTCGGTTCTCCACGATCTTCCTGCTCGCATCTGCGCGCTTCTGCGCGTGAGATGGTCATCGCCGAGAAATTCCAGGCGATGGTCATGCTGGACCGCACCAATATTCGTGGTGCTCGCGGCCTCATCATTGGCGCGGATACTTGAGGGCTTTGGCACACGCAGCTGTTATCCGTCCGCGCTGATCTGCGGACAACGTATCTCATTTCTGCTCTCGCCTGAAAGAACAAGAAGGTGTCGGTCCAGCAAAGAAAAGGACCGCTGCCGGATTTCTCCGACAGCGGCTCAAGTCTGGGGAGAGGCAGACGTACCGGTCTGCCAGCGGAGAAGGGCGGAGCGCTTGAAGCGATCCGGCGGCACTAACGAAGTCGTTCTGCTCCGGTTTGGTATCTGGTATTCCGGTTCTAGCTCGCCTGGCTCACGAATTTGGTGTCGAGATAGCCCTCGATTGCCTCGAGGCCACCTTCCGAACCGAAGCCTGACTCCTTCGTTCCTCCGAAGGGCACTTCGGGAAGCCCAAGGCCATGATGATTGATCGATACCATCCCGCATTGGAGATCGGCCCCGATCGCGGCCATCGTTGCGGCGGATCGCGTGTAGGCGTAGGCGGCGAGCCCGTAAGGCAGTCGATTGGCCTCCGCCACAACCTCGTCATAGGTTTTAAACCGCGCAATCGGCGCGACAGGGCCGAACGGCTCTTCATTCATGATGCGCGCTTGAGGTGGAACATCGGTCAGGACCGTCGGCTCGAAGAAGTACCCCGTATTGCCGATACGCTTGCCGCCGATGCGCAACTGGGCGCCGCAATCGAGAGCGTCCGCGACGAGGGTCTCCATTGCATCGACCCGGCGCGAATTGGCGAGCGGCCCCATCCGGCTATCTCTTTCAAGGCCATTGCCAACCTTGATCGCGCTGGCCTCGGCAACGAACCTCTTGACGAAATCTTCATAGATACTGTCATGCACCAGAAACCGCGTCGGCGAGACGCAGACTTGGCCCGCATTGCGGAACTTGTTCGCCGACAAGATTCTTGCGGCTTTCTCGACGTCGGCATCCGGGAAAACGATGGCAGGCGCGTGCCCGCCGAGCTCCATGGTGGTGCGCTTCATATGGGCGCCGGCAAGGGCTGCGAGATGCTTTCCGACCACGGTCGAACCGGTGAAGGAGACTTTCCGGATGATAGGATGGCGTATGAGATAATCTGAAACTTCGGATGGCACCCCGAAGACGAGATTGATCACGCCCGCAGGCAAGCCAGCATCCGCGAAACTACGCACCAGCGCCATGCAGCTCGCTGGCGTCTCTTCAGGTCCCTTGACGATGATGGAGCAGCCGGCTGCAAGGCTGGCGGAGATCTTCCGCACGGCCTGGTTGATCGGAAAATTCCAGGGCGTAAATGCGGCAACCGGCCCGACCGGCTCCTTGGTCACGAGCTGGACAACATTGCCAAAGCGCGCCGGGACGATCCGTCCATAGGCGCGCCGCCCTTCTTCGGAGAGCCAGTCGATGATATCGGCAGCAAGGAGCGATTCAGCACTCGACTCGGTGAGCGGCTTACCCTGTTCGAGCGTCATGATCAATGCGATGCCGGCTGCGCGCGAGCGTATGAGATCGGCGGCCTTGCGCATCGTCCTGTATCGGTCAAAGGCCGAAACCTTTCGCCAAATCTCAAATCCCTCCTGAGCGGCCATGATCGCACGATCGAGATCGCCACGAGACGCATAAGGAGTTTCGCCAATCGGCTGGCCGGTTGCGGGATTGAGGATCTTTTCCGAGCGATCCGAACCCCCTTCCGTCCACTCGCCGGCAATGAACATCCTGATCTTGGGGTACACAGGTTCTGCCTGCGTGGCTTGTTCTCGGCGCATCATGCCCGCATCTCAATGTCCCCAGCGAAGAGACAGCGGGTTGAGCTCACGCGCAAGCTCGATCAATCCAGCTCTCGTCGCCGGATGGATCTGCTCGAGCGGATGCCGCACGGCTTCGCATTTGATCACGCCGCCTTCAGCCATTACGCTCTTGGTGGCGCGCAGGCCGCACTGGCGGTTTTCGAAATTGATGAGCGGCAGCACCCTTGCATATGCAAGAGCGGCTTCCTGCCTGCTGCCCCCTTTGTGATGATCGAGCACGGGGCGGAGCAAATCGGGCAACAGCGCGCTCGACATTGTTCCGCTCGCACCGGCATCGAGGTCCGCCATCATAGTGATGGCTTCCTCCCCGTCAAAAGGACCAATGATGACCTCACCGCCGAGCTCGATCAGACTGCGGAGCTTGGCAGCCGCAAACGGCACCTCGATCTTGAAATATCTGGCGAGCGGCACCTCGCAAGCGAGCCGGACGAGAAACGGGACCGTCAATGTAACGCCGGAGAGCGGCGCGTCCTGGACCATAATTGGAATCCCGGCGGCGTCCGCGACCCGGCCGAAATGCCCGATCATGGCGCCTTCATCCGCCTTGAGGCTTGGACCATGATAAGGCGGCATCAGCATGAGGAGGCTTGCGCCACGTTCGGCCGCATAGCGGGCGCGTTGCACCGCAATCTGCGTGCTGAAATGGCTGCAGGTCACCATGACGGGCTTGCGGCCCGCGACATGCGAGAGGCAGAGATCGACCAGAAGGTCACGTTCCTGATCAGACAGCAGGAACTGCTCGGAATAGTTGGCCAGAATGCAGATCCCGTCCACGCCTTGGTCGATCATGCAATCGAGCACGCGCCGCTGCCCTTCGAGATCGAGATCTCCAGATTCCGTAAACGGCGTCGGAGCGACCGGGAACAAGCCGCGATAGATGGGGGGTTTCGCATTTCTCATGTAGAGGATTCCAGACAGGAGGCAGTCAGTTGCTGTCTAACTCGATCAGCCCATCGCGAATATCCAAGGAGTGGAGCCGATGCCGTCGGACTGTTTGGACAGATTGACTGGCGTGGCGTCACAAACAAGATTGGTTGGAGGCTTTGTTCGCGTTGGAAGCCTTTCGCGCCTCTAGATCCAGCCAGGCGGCACCAGATCCGTCAGGATGGCAAGGCATTCAAACAGGAAGTAGCTTCCGAAAATCAGCTCGACGTTCTGGGCCGCATCGATATCGCGCACGATCGCCTTTCGGGTGAAGCAGCCGCCGGTGAGCATTCCAGGCGGGCGCGGGTCATCGGGAGCAGTCGGTGTCAGGTATTTCGAGCTCAGTTGAGTAACTGTGCGCTCCGCAAATAATCTATATTTGGCGCCCCCCTCAGGACCAAGTGCGGATGCGAGGCGCAGCGCCGCGGCGGCAGCGATAGCAGTGGCCGCAGTATCCCTGCTGGTGTTGGGGATCGCCGGATCGTCGAAATCCCAGAAGGCAATGAGATCCGCGGGGACATGGTCGATCCACCAGTCAAGAAGGCGGACGGCGTAGTCGCGCCATAGCGGTTCGTCGGGGCGGACCATGGCGGCGTGAGCGGTGTAGAGCATCGCCCATCCCTGCGCCCGGCCCCAGGTGCTGATATCGCTATATCCCTTGTGCGTGTGCGTTCTGAGCACCTTACCGGTGTGATCAAGGGTGGAAGACTGGATAACTGAATTGTCCTGCCGCACATGGATCTCCAGGACGCGCCGCATATGTGCATTGGCGACCTCCTCCATCCGGGCATCGGAAAGCTCGTCCGCGGCCCAATAGAGCAGGCCTGTCGCCTGGAGCGAGTCGATGCTGCTCTCGGAAGCTCCCACTGCGCTCGCCTCCTCGGCATCCCTGCCCAACGGTATCAGTCCGAGGTGTGGATCGAACATATCACGAAGCGATCTTGCTGCTGTCAGAGCCACCGCGCGGGCGTTTTCTTCCTTGAACAGGATGCTGCCGAGGGCGCCGGCATGATAGAAGCCGAAGCCCTTGAAGGCCGTAAGCCGCTCGGCACGCGGCAACATTCGGCTTAGCGCAGCACGCGCGTCTTCGATTGGGAACTGGCTGCGATCAGCGAGGTGCGCGAGCCAAAGCTCACCGACAAATGCCCCGCCGGTCCAATCACCATCGGGGGTAAACGTCCATTTTCCGTCGGCGGCACTCGCCCAGTGTGGCAAGCCCGAGCGTGCGGTGTCCCGAGTCTCGGCAATGCGCTTCAGCATACGCTCGCGCGCGGGCAGATATTGGCTTTCCGACATGGCTTCTGGTCCAACATAATACTCGCCGCGCGGCTTTGCCCTGGCGGCAACTTAAAGCTCTTTACCAACAGATCCTGGACTGGCGCGAACGGTTGGTGTTCACGAGACTTCCAATCGTGCTTGGCTGCATCTCTGCGGAGTAGCAAGCCTCGTCAGCAGCACCGCAGGGAAAGCCGCGTGCAAGTTTATGCCAATCACGATGACCCTCCGACGTAAGCGTGCTGCTTTCGACAATCCTCGTTGTTCGTTAGTGATGCGAGTCCGCAGCGCCGATGGCGCCGGTTTCATAAAGATGCTTCAATTTCCTAGCGTCATAGCCCAGCTCTTTCAGAATCTCTTCCGTTTGCGCACCGAGCTTTTGCGGCGGCAAACGCACGTCCGGCTGCTCGCCGTCGTAGCGCACGGGATGGCTGACAAGGGTGATGGGAGCTCCGGTCGCGCCGGTCACGACCTGAAAATTTTTGTTATGCGCGATCTGCGGATCCGCAACGACGTCGGCATAATCGTTCACCGCAGCGTGCCAAATTCCACGCGCCTCGAACAGGACGATGCATTCCATGGTTGAGCGTTTGGCGATGTTGGCAGCAATCATGGCTGAGGCCTCGTCCCGCCGGCGATACGCCTCCTCGTCAGGAATTCGCTGGTCGGCCGGAAGGCCAAGCGCGCCTGAGAGCGCCTCCAGCGATCCCAAAGAGATCGCAATGTGCCCATCGCGTGTCGCATAGATGCCGTAAGGCGCACCGTAGTACCAGCCGGCCACCGGGCCCGGCTGACGGACGTCGTCAGGCCTTTGGCCGTTCAGGTAGCAGGTAAAAGATTCCATCTGCAGGTCGAGCGCAGCCGACAGCAGGCTAACATCGACGCGGCAGCCCTGCCCCGTCCGCGCCTTCCGCACCAAGGCAGCCAGGATCCCCGCCGCAAACAAGGCGGCGCCGTGATGATCGATGGCGGAAACGCCGACAGCCCGCGGCCCCTGCTCGCGACTTCCGGTGATCATCGCAAGTCCTGATAGCGCCTGGATCAAGAGATCCTGGCCTGGGCGATCGACATAGGGCCCGTCAGGACCGTAGCCGGAGGCAGCGGCATAGATGATCTGCGGATTGATCTTCTTTGCATCCTCGTAGCCGAGACCAAGCTTGTCGAGCACACCCGGGCGGAAGTTCTCTGCGATCACATCCGATTTGGCGATCAGTTGCCTGGCGATGACCACGGCTTCGGGTTTTTTCAGATCGAGCGTGAGGCTGCGCTTGTTGCGGTTTCCCGTCAGAAGCAACATTGATTGGCCGTCAACCCGCTTGTCCGCCCCGCCCCATTTCCTCTGAAAGGCCCCCCCGGGCGGTTCCACGGCGATCACGTCCGCACCGAGGTCGGCGAGAAACTGCACGCCGACCGGACCCATCAGAAAGTGATTGAGGCTGAGGACTCGAATGCCCTTCAAAAGATCGACCATACATCCTTGCTTTCGGTTTTACCTGAAATCGAGGTGCTGGTTCTCGATTTCTGAAATCGATTTCAGACTTAGGCTGTGCGAGAAGCGGAGTCAAGCGAATCTACCAACTTTCGAATGAGATTCGCTTCATCCCGCTCCATCTGTGCATGAGAGGGGCAGAAAATAGCGCCGATGGCCCGCATACAGGGCTTGAGAAGGTAGCGCTCGTGATGGTTTAACCCTTTTGAGGGGAGACCCTCTCCTTCTCCTGGTTGACCAACGCAAATGGACAAGAAACCTGTAATCGCGCCCAAAGGCCGGCAGCAGCCGCGCGTGAAGATCGAGGACGTTGCCCGGAAGGCGAATGTGTCGCCGGCGACGGTGTCGCGGGTTCTCAATCACCCCGATATCGTACGGCCGGAGCTTCGCGACAGGGTCATGCGGCATATCAATGACCTCGCCTACACGCGCGATAGCGCAGCCAGAGCATTGAAATCGGGACGCATGCGGACCGTCGGCGTCATCGTTCCGACACTGGCGCTCGGTATCTTTGCAGAAGGCGTGGAAGCCCTCCAGAACCGCCTCAGCGAAAGCGGCTACACGCTGTTCATTGCGAATTCGCAATATGACCAGCGGCGTGAATTTCAGGAACTGCAAAGTCTCATTGAACGCGGCATCGATGGAATCGTGCTGGTCGGAGCTTCCCACGGACGGGAGCTGAGGAGCCTGATCGAACAGGCAGGCGTACCCGTCATCACCACCTATGTTGCCAAGGCCGGCGGCGGCATCCCCGCGATCGGAATCGACAACGAAAGCGCCACCCGCGAGATGACGGAGTATCTGCTAAGGCTTGGACACGTCCGTTTTGGCGCGATTGCCAACGTTGTCGCCGCGTCCAACGACAGATCCCGCGCCAGACTCGAGGGAATTCAGCGCGCGCTGTCGGACGCCGGTCTCCCGCTCAAGCCGAGCCAGGTCGTCAAGGCCGATTATTCGCTTGCCCAGGGCCGTAGCGCCCTTCGTCAGCTCCTCACCGATCATCCGGACACGACAGCAGTCATCTGCACCACCGACACGCTTGCCATCGGTGCAATGGCAGAGGCTCGCAAGATGGGGCTGGCCGTACCGGCTACGCTTTCCATCACAGGATTTGACGATGTGGAGCTGGCGGCGCAAATGGACCCGCCGCTCACAACAGTCAGCGTTCCGGCAGCAGAAATCGGCCGGGGAGCCGCCGATTATCTCATCAATGCCATTGCCGGAAGTCCTGTCCCGAGAAGTGTCGTGTTGCCGTACCGGCTGGTCATGCGCTCATCGAGCGCCCCGCCGCGGTCCAGCGTCCGTCCCGCCCGTCGCGGGCGCAGTCGAGATCATTGACCGGGCCACGGTCCTGATAACTATTTCAGAACCGGAGGCTGGCGTCCGCATCCCAGGACCCGATGACGCAAGCTGCTCGCCCCTTATCATTATTCGCCCGTAAGTAGAGGTGGCTGAGCATGCGATGCGCCGCCTGCGCGATCGTCAATGGCACAAGAGACTTCTCAATGCTCGCGTTCAACGTGAACGGAGTGAACGGGCGCATGGTGGTGGCTGGCGCCCAGTTCGTGCAATCTATGATGCAGGCGATGATGCGCAAGTTCCAGGGCAGCTCGCAGCCGCGAGTGTCGCGCTTCGTCGGACTTGGGAGCGAGCGTGTCCATATAGGCGATCGATCCCTCGATTTGAGCAAGGACCGACACTGCATCCGCGGTGGCAAAGATGGGCATTCCGCCTACTTTGACATATACCGCACTGGTGTGCGCCGCAATGTCGGCCTCGCGTCCGGCGACACTGCCCCGAACGCGCAGCGCGATCCAACATGACTCGTTGATGGGCAGGGAGAGCTGCCCCTTGCACGACAAGCCTCCGCATCGAACCTCCTCGAGGACCGTGCCGTTACATATGAGCTCCACCCGCGCCGGCGGGACGCTGACCGATTCGATCCGCCAGTCGATCGTGAGGGTGCCGCCTGAACGGGGAAGGGACACCGTGCCTCCAGGGCGACGTCCTTCAACGGTCATCTCAACCAGAGGCCCGACAGTGATGAACGTGTCCCCGCTGCGTACGGCATCCATCCAGTTGCGATACGTGAAGTCGCGTTCGCCCAACCGCACATAGGTCCGTGAGCCCCCGAGGAGCGCGGCCGCGTCCATCTTGTCGGAGCCCGCCACCAGCGGCAGATGGTAGCCGATGTTGAGGTAGCGATACCAATCGGCGAGACCAAATGCGCTGAGCTGCGCGGTCCGCGGGTTGAACGACATCATTTCGATGGCGTCGACAAGGCCGAGCACAATGTCGGCCGCACGCTCCGCCTGCGGGTTCGGCGCATGCGGCATTACCACCAGCCCCCCTTGCTGACGGCAGCGCTCCGCCCAGTCGGCCATGGTCGCTTCCAGAACATGGCCGATTGCAGCTTCGTTGGACCCGCCGCAAGAGAGCGGATTGATCATCTCACCTTCATAGCCGAGCAGCGATATGTGCCCCAGAACCTGCATCCGGTTCTCCGTGCCGACCCGAACCAGGAATTCTCCGTCGCCGCCGAAATCCTTTGCCCCGAACGTCGTGCGTCCGTCGAAATCGGCGACGTTGGTGAATAGCTCGCCCCACTGTGCGGCGAGCAAGTTGACCACGTTGACACCCTCCGCCTTGCCCTCAAGCAGCGCTGTCTGCGGGCTTAGGAAATGGACGTGCGTATCAGAGCTAACCCATCCCTGTTCGCGCCAGCGCAGCACACGATCGAGCTCAAAGGTGAGAGTGTCCGTGCTTGCAGTGATGTCGACGATGGTGCGCAACGGGCGCACCTCAAAACCCCTGCAGATCTCTACGAACACGGGCCCGAGCGGCAGGTCCGCCTCGCAACTGCCGTCCACGTAGACGTACTGGTTCAGCCCATTGGCAAATTCGCCCGAGAAGTCCTCGAACCTGCCGGTATTGACCTTGCGGTGATGTCCCTTGGGTGGCAGATACTCCCCATGCGCACCATGGACATGCAACCGCGCGGCAACGCGCACGCCACTGTCCTTTTCCATGATGCGGATCTTGACCGGCCTTGTGGCCGGTTCGACTGTCGCCACATTGAGCGAGGCGCTTGCGTTACCGCCACCTTCCAACGATCGAAGCTCGAACATGTGCAAGCGGCCATCGTCGGGGCGCAGATAGAGTCTTGCGTCCGGATGCGCCGAGTACTCAACGATGACTTCGCTCCCGCAGCGCACGGGCTGCACATCAACTTTGGCGCCCAGCCAATCCGCTCTGGAGTACTCGAGCACTGCGCGTGCCGAGATGACCGTGCCGAGGTCCATGCCGATCTGCTGGCCCCGATCGTCGACATCGAGCTCGCCAAGCTTGTTCAGATGGAACCCCGGCGGCAGCCTCACCTTCAGCTTGCGACGGCCCTGGAGGCGCAGCGGGTGCTGGGTGAGCGCTGTCGTGGTCACCGCAAACACAAGCGAGATTTCCTGTTCCGCGCGCAAGCTCAACGCCGAAAGCTCCTTGTCCGGATAAGGATTGGGGAGCGCGTAAAGCCACACGTTCTCACCTTGTCGATCCATGCGTCCCGATTGGGTGCGAGCCTCGCCCTGGAAGAAGTTCGCCCCCGGCGCTCTGCCGAGTACAAAGTCCTCGCCGGTGCTTGCATGTACGGTGGGCGCGCGTAGCGGCAAGGCGGCGAACGCACTCGCACTCCAGGAGATGTGGTTCTGCTGGATCGCGAAGCGGCGCAGCACCGGCACGTCGGTCTCGCTGCCGTCGGCATAGCGGAGCCCGTATGTCGCCACCCGGTCGCCGAGTGGATTGCCTTCTACAGGCAGCGTAGCCGGGCCGATCTCTCCGAAACCCTCGGGGCTTGCACTGGGGCGGTCTGCCGCCACTTGCACGAACAGCACATAGCTCGCCATCGTCGGCGGCAACGCGATTACGGCAGGAGGGGCGCCGGGGCGCAGCTCCAGCACATCCGGCCCTATTTCGCTGCCGAAGAGAAAGGGCATGCCGCGATGGGTCTGGAGCCCGCGAAGTGAATCGATCCAGCCGGTGTCACCCGGGCGGGCGGCGAACCCTTCACCGGCATTTGCGCGCTTGGCGTTGAAATATCGCTTCAAGTCCACAGGCGTGAAGTGCGGCGATGAAGGTGTTTTCATGCTTCGGACTCCAGTTTCAGCAACTCAGTGCCTCGCAAGCATTCTTTGTTTGTTGTGAATGACTGCTCGCGCAAGGACGCTTGCGCCGACCCCATGCTCATGCCGAGCATGAAGAGATACGCGCGAGCCCTTATGTTTTGCAGCTAACGTGGACGCCTTGCGTCCGTCGCGGGCACGGCGAAGCGCAGGGGCAGAGCGTGTTCATTCACCTATGTAGAGGCAGCCGCGCTTCTTTGCGATCTGGTAGACCAGCACGCTCAGGAGCGCGATCAACGATCCGTAGACGGGAAACATCCAGGCGATGTGCTCGCGTTGCAACCAAACCAGCAGATAGGGTGACGTCCCGCCAAACAAGGAGACGCCGAGCGCATAGCCGAGAGCCACTCCGGTGGTCCGCACGGCGCGCGGCATCAGCGTGGTGGCGATGAAGTTATAGAGGGCCATGTTGAAGCCCACGATCGCGCCGCCGAACACCGTAACAAAGAAGAACGTGACGATGCCTTTTTCCGAATAGAGCAGTGTCAGGAAGAAGCATGGGATGAGCAACAGGCGCAGCAGCGCGAACGCGCGCGAGGGTCGCACCTTGTCCGCGAAAGCGCCGACAAACGGCGCCGTTGACATCCAGATCAGGACCATCAGGGTCATGATCCCGTACACATACGTGCTGTCCTCCTTGAAGACCGTATTGGCCATGTTGGGAAGACCGGTGTTCCAGGCATAGTTGGCGATCTGCACCGACCCGATCACCAGGATGACGGCGAGCAGCGAAAGGCGGACGCTCCATAGCGTTTTCCACACACCGCCAGTCGATTCCTGAATGCGCGAAGACTCGTCTTGCCGATGCATGGCTCGATTGATCAAGGTTTCCGGCACCGTCGTGCGCAGATAGATGATCAAAAGGCCCAGCACGCCGCCGACCGCAAAGGGTATACGCCAAGCCCACTCGCGCATGGCTTCAGGTGCGACCGAGGCGCTCACCAGGAAGGCAACTAGGCTGGATCCAAGGCTTCCCAATTGGATGAATGTGCCGCCAATCAGACCGAGATAGCGTCCCTCCTTACCAGGTGGCGCCAGTTCAATTGCAATGGCGTTGGCGACACCAGCTTCAGCGCCTGTGGCAAACCCCTGAATCAGCCGCATGATCAGCAGCGCTATGGCCGCCGTGACGCCGAGGTCCTTGTAGGTGGGCAACAAGGATATCAAAAGCGAGCAAACCGCCATGGCCGTGACAGAGATCAGCATGACGCGCTTGTGGCTGATGCGATCTGCGACCGGCCCCAGCAAAACAGCGCCCAGCGGTCGAGCGCAAAAGCCCGCGCCGTACACGGCAAGTCCCGCCAGCAGCGAGGTGGTGGGATCATCGGAAGGGAAGAAGTGCGGCGAGAGAAACGCCGCCATTACGCCGTAGACATTCCAGTCGTACCACTCTAGCGCCACCCCTCCTCCAAGGCCGGCGGTCATTCGCTTGTTGGCAGTTTGCTTGTCAAGCTGGACGGGTACAGCGCTGGGCTGAGCAATGATGTTCATGGGTCCTCGGGCTCTATTGATGACTTAATGATTTTGCGGGTCGCGCGAGAACGAGCAGCCGCTCGTCGGCTCAACTGCGCCCGCCGCGAGCGGGGGTCTACGAGAGCGGCGGCCTTGAGCAGGCCGGACCGCGGAAGCGCAAGCGCAACAGCTGCCCGGGATGCCGGCGGAAAGCCCGCCTGGCTTCACGTAATTGCGGGCCTCGCCTCACGAGCGGCCATTGCACGATCCTAATGGCGCAGGACGCCTTCATCGTTGCTTCCGACTTGCGCGGCGACTCGCATAAAGCGCGCGCGAGATTCCGTGCCATTCCCATGGCCAGCCTTCCTCCTGTTGCTCTAAGCGCGCTTCTGAAGAAGCTGATGTTCTTGTTGGACAGCGCGGCGTCACAAGACCCGTCGCATCGTCAATGAGATCCTTCAGATGTGACCCACTCTCGCCGGCCGCATCCTTCTGGTTTCCCGCAGTACCGGGCATTTCGACATCGAGTTCTGAAATCGATTTCAAGATTAGTAAGAATTCGGAACTGCGGAGTCAAGCCGTTTTTTACGGGTGAAGCCCGCCTCATGGTCTCCGTCGGCTCCGCGTTGAGCAAGGTGGCTCAGCGCCGCTGAGGCTGGTTCTTCCAAGAAGAGGCTTTTGGATGCCTCGTTGCGAAGAAATCGATTTCAGTCTAAGGCGTGGTTCTCATATTCCTTCAGGAGAACCGCTCCATGTCCGAGACGCCCGATCTCATCCTCTCGACATCTGTCGCGCCCCACGTGCGCCTATTGACGCTGAATAGGACATCAAAACGAAACGCCTTGAGCAACCAGTTGATCGTGGAGCTTGGCGCCATCTTGCGCCGTGCCGCAATCGATGAGGATGTCCGCTGTGTCGTGCTTTGTGGCAGCGATGCGTTCTTCTCTGCCGGAGCCGACATCAAGGAGATGCGGGAGCGCGGCTTTGAGGCAATCGACAATTCCGCCCGACGTTCTGCCTGGGGGGATGTCGCCAATTTCCCCAAGCCTCTCATTGCCGCGGTCGAGGGCATTTGCTTCGGCGGCGGCCACGAATTGGCGCTGCTCGCGGATATCGTGATAGCAGGTGAAGGGGCGGTATTTGGGCAGCCTGAGATCAACATCGGAATATTGCCCGGCGACGGCGCAACGCAGAGGCTGACACGCGTGGCTGGCAAATCACTGGCCATGCTGATGATCCTGAGCGGCCAATCCATCACGGCGCGGAGTGCGATGCAGGCCGGCCTTGTGGCGGAAGTTGTCGAAAGCGGCAGGGCGCAGAGGCGAGCGCTCGAAATAGCCGATCTGATAGCGCAAAAGCCTCCCCGCTCGGCTGAACTTGCCAAAGCTGCCGTTCTCGCCGCCTTTCAGACCACGTTGGACGCCGGGCTCGAGTTCGAGCGGCAAGCGATACGTCACGCTTTCAGCACAGCTGACCAGAAGGAGGGAATGAACGCCTTCTTTGACAAGAGGCCGCCGAATTATCGCGGGAAGTAGCCCCCCGCGATTGGCTCGCACGCGGCGCCGGCGAAGCTCGCCCGCGCAACATGCGACATTCAACACTCCTTCGGCTCGACCGGGCCGGCGCTACGGGCGACGATCTCGTATTGGCCGGCCTTTGCCACGCCAATGTACATGTTCATCCTGCAGTGGCGCTTGCCCGGCACCATCTCCGCCGGCCCGCCAGGCCCTTCCGCAATCTTGGCGTGGTCAAGCGCGGCAGCGACAGCCTCGCGGTCAATTGTACCGGCTTCCCTCACTGCGGCTTCCCACAGCTTCAGTCCTCGATACGTGCCGGTCGCGGCGCTTCCTGCTGAGAACCGGAACTTGCCCGGAAACTGCTTTTCGTAGGCCGACTGAATTTTGGCGCTCACCGGATCTTCCGCCGCGAGCGCCTTGTAATAGTCGAGGCTGCTGGCGAGGCCTTCGATCTCGTGAGCCTGGTTCATTTCGAGCGTGTTCTCGTCATAGTAGACGCAGCCCAGCTGTCCCCCATTCCTAGAAAAGCCCGCTTCATAAAGCTGTTTGAAGAACGAGCCGACGCCCGGGGGGATAACACTGTTGAAGACCACGTCTACCTTGTTGGACGTGATGCGGCTCACGGTCGATGAAAAATCGATTTGGTCAAGCGGGTAGTACTCCTCGAACACCACCTCCCCGCCGCTGCTCTCGATCACCTTGCGCGCATAGGCATTGATTGTTTGCGGCCAGACGTAGTTTGATCCAGGCAGCGCGAAGCGTCTGCCACCGTTCTTGATCAACCACGGAATGAACCGGTCGCAATTCTGCGCCGGTACCGGCCCGGTGCAAAACAGATAGGGCGTGCACTCCCTGCCTTCGTAGGCCTGTGGATAGATGTAGAGCGTCTTGCCACGAGAGATGATGATGTCCTTGATGGCGTTGCGCATCGAGCTCGCAATGCCGCCGAGTACCAGGTCGACCTTGTCTCGTTGAATCAGCTTGCGGACATTGCCAACAGCGACGGACTCGTTGGACGCGGTGTCTTCGATCAGGAGGTCGATCGGGCGCCCCAAGAGACCACCGTTCTCGTTGATCTCGCTCGCGACCATGCGCGCGACATTGGCGTCGGTATTCCCGGCAAAGCCGAGTGCCCCCGTAAGGTCGGTGGCAATGCCAATCCTGATCGGGCCTTCAGCGGCGTTGGCCCAGTCAGGACGGATCACCCAGCTGCCCGGGCCGGCCGCAATGGCCGCAGACACAAAGGCGAAATTGCCGAGAAAGCGGCGGCGGCTGAGTTGCCGGTGATCATTCAACATGGAACTGACCTCCCCTTGGCTCATGGCCTTAATCCACGCGCCCTGCTCTTTCCTGGGGGGCGCGGTAACCGGAACGCTATCCGTCATTTTTCGGTTTCAAGTCGGCTCTTCGGATCAACTTTTTAAAATCGCGAACGAAGTGCAGCAATCAGGACAGTCTGAAAAGCTCCCTCGCGTTCTCGCCAAGGATCCTGACCGCCAAGCGCTCTGCGTCTCGGGGGCGAAAGTAGCCGCTCGCAACTTTTTCTTTCAGAACCTCGCCGATGAGCCGGCGTGCGCCCTGTATCGCGGCAAATGTCTCCTCAACGTGAAGACAATCTCCTCCGATCATCATTCGCGATTCATCCGGCAAGACTTCAATAGCCTCGTGCAGGGCCAGCTTGAAATGGGACGGGCTCAACAGGAAGGACCAGCACAAATCGAGCCAAACATTGCGGTACACAAAAGCCATTCCCAACAAGTCCCGGCTCCAGGGATAGGCCAAATGCATCAGCAGAAAACGGGTCCGAGGATGACGCTCAATCAACCCGGTCATGCGTAGCGGGTGGGAGCCGCTTATGATTGCCGTTCCAAGATGAGTTTGGACTGGCAGGCCGGCTTCGCCTGCGAGCTGACAAAACAAATCGACGACAAAGTCACAGAAAGCCTTGCGCGCCGCAGGGGATGGAGACCTTTGTCCCCAGGCCTGCCGAGCGAGGTCCTCGTTCGGTTCGTCAAAGCTTAGATCGCGGTCATAGGCGAGCGCGTTTTTGAGCGCAACGTGATTGCGCCGGGCGCAGCCGGCTACGAGCTCCCGGATTGCGTCGCAATAATCGTCGAAGGTTTTCACCTCCATGCCGAGGCGCCGCAGCAACGTATGGCCGCAATTTCCATTGTGATCGCGAGATTCCGGGTGCCAGCCGAGGGCGAATGCATTGATCCGCAGGACCGCATCGTAACTTTGCCCTAGGACCGGCCGCGGATCCATCAACGGATCGAGAAAAGGGTCCGTTACGATCCTTCCGATGGCGGCGCGCCCAATGACTTCACTTGGCCATGTCGCCTCCCTGTGGCGCAAGCGCACCAAAGCGTCTACTGCCTCCCAGTTGTCGCGCGTGATTCCGGTTTCGGCGACGCCGTAAAGCTCGGCGACACCGCCGGCGAGGTTACGAACGAATGCATTTGAGCCGCTCCTCTCCAGGAACGGAGCAAGGGCCTCCCAGGTGATTGGCTCGGTAGCGGTAGATAACATATCGCCAGTCGCCTTGGGCTCGGATGGCAGGACGTGGCTTGTCCAAGCCGCATAGCTCTGCTGGAACAGTTTCAAAAGATTCACGTCCCGGCTATGTGCGACCTCGGACATGTGATGTTCATGGACATCGACGACCTGGCACGCATTCACAAAATCGCTCATGGTTTTGGACATCGTCCCTCTCTGTTCAGTCATCGCAAGGAACTTCAACGCGCCATCTTTCGGGCGTGGGATGGCAGCCGGGACGCCTCTACGGCGCCAGATACGTCAAGAGCCGCGGGTCGTCGCGCAGCTGTTGCGACGGGCCCGACAGCGCGACACGGCCGCGATCGACCACATAGGCCTGCTCCGCGACGCGCATTGCGAGATCGAGATGTTGCTCGACGATGATGATCGCGATCTCTCTGGCTAGTTCGATCAAGCGCTCGGTGATCTCCTCGATGACGCCGATCCAGACACCCTCGGTCGGCTCATCCAGCAGGAGGAGTTTGGGGTTTCCGAGCATCGCGCGGGCGATTGCGAGCATCTTGCGCTCGCCACCGGACAACGTTCCGGCCGGCTGATCCAGACGCTGGCCGAGTTTTGGAAACATCATCATGACCCGGTCCACTGCCGATCTATCGCGGTGCAAAAGCGATCCGACGGCGAGATTGTCGCGCACCGACAGGCGCCCGAACACTGAATGCTCTTGCGGCACATATCCAATGCCGGCCCGCACCCGCTCTTCGGTTCGGCGGCGATCGATATCTTGGCCGTTGAATTGCACGCCGCCCCTCCATGCCGGCAGTTCGCCCACGATCGCCTTCATGAGCGTGCTCTTTCCGGCGCCGTTACGGCCGAGGACGGCCACACCGCCCCGCGGTGGGACGGTCATATTGACACCGAACAGCACCTGGCTGCGTCCGTAGCCGGCGTCGAGATGCTTGAGATTGAGGAATTCAGGCACGGCGCAAATAGATCTCCTGGACGCTTCTGTTGGCCTGGATCTCGGCAACCGTCCCCGACGCCAGAACCTTGCCCTGATCGAGCACGGTTAGCCGGTCGCAGATGTCTCGGATGAAATCCAGGTCGTGCTCCACGATGACAAGCGAGCAATGCTGCTTGATCGGCTGCAGCAACTCGCCCGTGACGCGGCGCTCCTCAAGGCTCATGCCACCGGTCGGCTCGTCCAAGAGCAGAAGGCGCGGCCGGCATGCGAGCGCCATCGCGATCTCCAGCCATTGCTGCTGACCGTGAGAAAGGGTCGCCGCAGCATCAAACGCGCGATCGGCGAGCCGGAACTGGAGGAGCAACGTCATGACCTCCTCGTGCAGTCGTCCCCGACTGCGCGAGAACGCCAGATCCAGCAGTGAGGACCGGGCCTGCAGCGCGAGCAGGATGTTGTCGTATAGCGTGAGGGTCGGTAGCACGGCGGTGATCTGGAATTTCAGGCTCATGCCCGCTCGCGCACGCTCTGGCGGCGTCAACGAGGTGACGTCAGTATTGATGAATGTCACCTTGCCTCGCGTCGGCACTAGCGCACCTGCAAGACACTTCATCAGCGTGCTCTTGCCCGAGCCGTTCGGCCCGATCAGGCCATGAAACTCTCTCTCGCCGACGCTGAGCGCCGCTCCGTCCAGCGCGGTGAGTTTGCCAAAGACCTTGGAGATGCCGGCGGCTTCAAGGAGCGGCATTGCGCTTCTCCTTCAGGCTCGGGCCGAAATGACCTACACGTTCCCGCTCGCCCAGCACGAGGCTGATCAAGCCGAGGGGGCGGAACAGAATGACGAGCAACAGCAAAACGCCGAGAATGATCGGCCAGATATCGCGATAATTGTCGGAGAGCCAGAAGCTGAGGCCCTCAACAATCGCGGTGCCGATGACCGCACCGATCAATGTCCCGGAGCCGCCGAACAAGACGTAGAGCACGACCTGGGTAGACATGACCACGCCCAGCATGTTCGTCCAGACGAAGCCCTCGTGAAACGCATAGAGGCTGCCGGAAGCACCTGCGATCGCGCCGCTGATTGCGAATATGATGGCCTTCAAATGCTGCACATTGTAGCCGAAGAAGGCGATGCGCTGTTCATTCTCTCGCAATCCCGCCAGTGCCAGACCGAACTGCGACCGCAGCAAAAAGCGCGACAGAAGGTAGATCAGAACCAGAATGGCGAGAACCAGATAGTAAAATCCTGGTCCCTCGCTCAATTCGTGCGAGCCGATTGTCATCGGCGGGATCGAAGGGATACCGTTCTGGCCGCCAAGATAATGAGAACCCCGAGCGAGCCGATCGGCTGCATAAGCTCCGGTCATAGTACCAAGCGAAACGAAGACCACACTGGAGGGGTGACGGCCAAGCAGCAGGAAACCTGCCAGCAACAATGCCGCTACAAAACCGATCAAGGTTCCGGCCGGAAGAACGGCAAAAATCGATGCGACCCCGAAATCGCGTGAAAGCAGCGCCACACCGTAGCCGGCCGTGCCGAAGAACAACGACTGACCCAAGCTCAAGATCCCGGCATAGCCCCACACCAGGTCGAACGACAACGCGAAGAGGCACAGGATGAGCACTCGCGTTGCATAGACAGTGATGTAATCCCGCAGGACGAGCGGTGCGATCGAAGCGGCAATCAGCAATGCCAGTTCGAGAATTGGAAGCACCTTCGTTCGCCCTGCGATGGCAGATGCCATGACGGGCGAACGAGCAGCTTCAATCACGTGTGGCGGGGGCTGTGTGCCAGTGCCGGTCGATGACATCAGCACTCCTTCGGATCGACCAGGCCGGCGCTACGCGCGACAATCTCGTACTGGCCGCCCTTCGCCACTCCAATGTACATGTTCATCCTGCAGTGGCGCTTGCCGGGCGCCATTTCGGCAGGCCCGCCCGGCCCTTCCGCAATCTTCGCGTGGTCGAGGGCGGCGGCTACCGCGTCGCGGTCAATTGTGCCGGCCTCCTTCACTGCAGCCTCCCACAGCTTTAATCCTCGATAGGTGCCGGTCGCGGCGCTGCCTGCCGAGAACCGGAACTTGGCTGGAAATTGTTTGTCGTAGGCCGATTGAATCCTGGCGCTTACCGGATCCTCCGCCGCAAGCATCTTGTAGTAGTCGAGGCTGCTCGCGAGCCCTTCAATCTCTTGGGCCTGGTTCATTTCCAGGAAATTTTCGTCGTAATAGACGCACCCCAGCCGCCCGCCGTTTTTGGAGAAGCCGGCTTGATAGAGCTGTTTAAAGAACGGGCTGACGCCGGGCGGGACAATGGCGTTGAAAACCACGTCGACTTTGTTGGATATGATCCGGCTAACTGTGGAGGAAAAGTCAATCTGGTCGAGCGGGTAGTATTCTTCAAAGACGACTTCGCCACCGCTGCTCTCGATCACCTTGCGTGCATAGGCGTTGATTGTTTGCGGCCAAACATAATTGGAGCCAGGCAGGGCAAAACGCTTACCACCATTTTTGATCAACCAGGGAATGAACTGGTCACAATTCTGTGCCGGTACCGGTCCCGTGCAGAACAGATAGGGCGTGCACTCTTTACCTTCGTAACCTTCCGGATAGATATAGAGCGTCTTGCCGCGAGAGATAATGACGTCCTTGATCGCATTGCGCATCGAGCTCGAGATACCGCCAATCACCAAGTCGACCTTGTCTCGCTGGATCAGCTTTCGCACAT
Organism: Bradyrhizobium ottawaense; assembly: GCF_002278135.3. Lineage (NCBI taxonomy): Bacteria > Pseudomonadati > Pseudomonadota > Alphaproteobacteria > Hyphomicrobiales > Nitrobacteraceae > Bradyrhizobium > Bradyrhizobium ottawaense. The sequence continues at coordinate 7,316,178 of NZ_CP029425.2, forward strand.
TTCCCACGGCGACGGATTCGTCGGAGGCAGTATCCTCAATCAGGAGTTCGATCGGGCGTCCCAACAGGCCGCCGGAGTCGTTGATCTCCTTGACCAGCATGCGAGCGACATTGGCGTCAGTGTTGCCGGCAAAGCCAAGTGACCCGGTAAGATCGGTCGCAATGCCAAGCCTGATCGGGCCTTCCGCAGCATTTGCCCAATCCGGGCGAATTATCCAGCTGCCCGGACCCGCCGCGATGGCGGCGGAGGCGAAGGCGAAATTGCCGAGAAAGCGGCGGCGGCTCAGTTGACGGCTGGCGTTGATCATCGGTTGACCCCTCTTCCCGAAACAAGGCCTTGCGGCCGGAACTTGATGAAAATGATGGCAAGCACGAACACCAGAACGTCGGCGATAACCGGTGACATCAGCCAAGGCAGCCAGGCACTGAACGTGCCGATGACGCCGGCGCCAGCGACTGGGCCGGCGAAGGACCCGACCCCACCGACCATCACAGCAACGAAACCCTGGATAAGAAAGCGGATGCCGAGATCGGCGAACAATGAAAAGACCGGCACGATCAGCGCGCCGGCGAGACCCGCGAGTGCCGCACCAAATGCAAAGGTGACGCTGTAGATCATGCCCGTGGAGATGCCCGAGGCACGCGCCAGCTGTGGGTTCTCCAGCGAGGCGCGGACTCGCAGGCCGAACGAGGTGTAGGCGAGCAGAGCATGGCTCGCGGCCATGACCAGCAAAGTGATGATGACGATGACGCCGCGCCAGGCGGCGAAATGCAGACTGCCGATCGTGATAGAGCCACTGATTGGCTCCGGCACCGAGAGATACAGTCCCCCGGTCAGGCCGCGCACGGCTTCGCGAATGATCAGCCCCAGCGCATAGGTGCCAAGCATGGCGACGATTGGAGCGGCATAGAATCGGCGCACCACGAGTTTTTCCAGGACGAAACCAAGCGTGCCGACCGCGACGGGCGCGGCAAGCATGCCGAGCGGGACCGGCAAACCGACGCTGTGCATGAGATAAGTGACGTAAGCGCCGAGCAGGACGAACTCGCCTTGGGCGAAGTTGAAGATGCCCATCATGCTGGCAATGATCCCGAGACCGAGCACGACCAGCACAACAATGGCACCGAAGCTCAAAATCTCGAAGGTCGCGATAAGTAGCGTATCCATGCTGCTGCGTCACATTCCTTGGGCTTGCGAGCACAGCTTCTTCACGCCGACCGCGCGAAGGCGTGAGCTACTCGTTGGAATGCGAAGGGCTGCTGTCACAAGAGCGCTCCTGGAAGGTCATCCCGGCAATGGGAGTTGCAGGCGATGGTGGGCTTCTAGGGCGGCCCGCCTGTCGGCGCTTCATTCACGACATGCGGCTCGAGATTGCCTAGATCAACGTAGGGAGATTTGGGTAATGTTGGGTAATGTTGGCCAGGCGACCGACATTGCGGACACGTTAAAGAGGTCCTACGGCGGGTCGCCGGCCGTTCTCGCCAGCCCAATTTCGATGCAGCCAAAAGCGATAGAGAGCTATCCGCATGCCCTCACCGCAGGCTCCCGCAAACGCGCGCGTCGTTAGCGCCTACCGAACTATCGGAGGAAACCAGAAGAGCTGACGCACCATTTGCGATGGCCGCAGGCCGTGAGTTCAGCACCGAGAAGGCATCAAGTCATTGTGGCCGAGCACCTGGCTTGCCGACCAGCGGAAATGTGAATTCAATTCCCGCACCCGCAAACGTGGTCCACAGAGTCTGCAGCAGATCGTCGGATGCGGGAGGCGTGTCATTGTACTCTTCGAGCCGCCTGATGACGGCGCACGATAACCCGCTTCGCTCGGCCAACTGCTTCACCGACCAGTTCAGCATCCCCCATGCGGCTCGCAATTGCCTCCCCGTGAGCTTCGATGCGGCTCTCCGCTCCCTTGCGAGTATATCGTAATGCGCGTCGATCTACACGCCGAGCCACTCCCTTACACCGCCATAGCTGTTGCCGAGCGGTACAGCGTGCATCGATGGCAACGAGAAGGTCGCTGTCGGCGCAGTGATCATCGAGTCCGGCATCTGGGTTGCGACGATGACGGGCTTGGCAACAAGCCGGCAGGCCCTGACGAACTCCTTTTGCCGGCCCAGCACCTCCTCAGGGGGATTTCAACCCTGAGGTCGCCTCGCGCGACCATGATGGCGTCTGACAAGTGGATCATATCCCAATACGATCAAGCGCCATCGGGGTCTCGATCTTGGCAACGCCACCGGCGGCCTCACCGATCAAAGCTCGTGCCTCGACCAGGTCAGATGGTTTCTGAACAAAGGACAGCAACCCAGTCGACGCCAAGCTCGAGGCCGAACGCAAGATCGGCTCGATCCTTCTTGGTTAGAGGCGAGATCTTGAGCAGCGCGCCTGGCAGGCTGGCGCCCTTGTGATCACGGATGACGCCGCCGATCACAACGCACGCCATTCTCCGTTCAGAACCGAGCTTTTCGACGACTAGCTAGACGAACGCCCATCGTCAATGAGCAGGGCCTGACCGGGATAAGCGGCTGCGAATATTTCTGGATGAGGCCGCGGGATTGACTGCTTCCCGCCTGTCTCTTAGCGCGAAGCAGACCGTCTCCCCGGCATCCAGCGCGAGCTTGCCTTCATCGAGCCGGCCAATGCGGATCTTCGGGCCTTGCGGATCCTGCAGCACGCCGATCGGCCGATTGAATTCCAGCTCCAGCGCACGGATCGAGACGAGCACACGGGCGTGATCGTCATGGGTCCCCGCGGCTGAAGTTCAGCGTGAAAGTATCAGCCCCCGAAAGATAGAGCGCACAAAGCTTTTCAGGTGATGCGGTTGCCGACCCAACGGTTGCGACAATCTTGGCATGGCGTGAGCGGCGCATCGTGCCCCTCTAGTTCAGAAGATAAGTTCGGCATCAAACGAGATAGGGCCGCTCACAAGGTATTCAAAGCGAGCTGGCCGACGTTGCGCACTTTCGCTCTCTCCACCGTCCGTCGTTGCTGGACCAAGAGGTGAAAACACTGCACTTATGCACCGGATGCCGCCGCCGTCTGTCCCTGATGGGTGGATTGTACGATGCTGTTCACCGCGCGGTAGGCGAACACGATGGCTGGTCCGATCGTAATGCCGGCCCCAGGGTAGATCCCACGCATCGGTGAAGTCATGTCGTTGCCGCAGGCATAAAGACCTGCGATCGGCACGCCGTTTCCATTTAGGACCCTTCCGCCAGGATCCGTTGACAGGCCGGTCGCAGTTCCAAGGGTCGCCGGGACAATCGGGAGCGCAATGAATGGCCCGTTCTTGATAGCTCCAAGGTTCGGGTTTTTCTTTCCAACCGCGGGATCTCCCAGGGTTCGGTTGAAAGCCGATTCACCGCGTTTGAAAAGCGGATCGCGCCCTTCAGCTGCGTGGGCATTATGTTCTTCAACGGTCTTTTGGAGCTCTTGCGGGTCGAGGCCCAATTCCGCCGCAAGCTCCGCAATCGTCCGGCCAATCTCGATGTAACCCAAGCGGGCATACTTCTTGATACTCAAAGTCCAGGGCCAGGGGAGCAGGTGTCCCATGCCTCTGAGGCGGACGAATTCCTTGTCGCAGATGAAATAGAACCGCTTGTCCGCCGGATAGCCGCTATTGAACATGGCAAGACAGATGTCATGGTACGAATTGGATTCATTGACGAAGCGCTTAGCATTTGGCCCCACCGCGATGACACCTGGACGGCCACGATCGAGCCAGCCGTACGGGACCACTTGCGAGGAGCGGCCGTTCCTGAGGATCGACACGGGCGTCCAGAATCCACTCGATGCAACGTCATTATCGATCGCAGCTCCGAGCCTGCCTGCGAGCGCAATGCCGTCTCCTGTGACATCGCTGTGGGCCAGCGTATCATTGTGCTGGTGGGCTCGGCTGAGCTGGGCTCGCAATTTACCGTTCCGCGCAAAGCCACCGGTTGCCAGGATTACTCCGTGCGAGGCTCGGACGCGGAGATCCGTGCGATCCCGCTTGAGGAGTGCGCCAGTAACTCTCCCTCCCTCCCTCATCAGATCAACCGCTGGGCAGCTTGGCCAGATTTCAGTGTCGTATCTGCGAAGGCTTGCCAATAACCGCGCGATCAGAGCATTGCCGCCACTGAGTTCAGTGCCCCTCCTGTAGCGCAGCCGGTCGCCTGCGTAGCGGCTGACCCGGCGAAGGACGTGCTTGAGCGAGGCAGCCGACTGGAAGGGATTGAGAAAGCTTCTGACCTCGCCGGACGAAATCATCATGCCGCCGAGCACGACGCGAATCGGATCACTTATCAGGTCGAAATCCTTGCCGAGAAGCCGTCCGTCGTAAGCTGCGGGGCTCAGCGCCCGGCCCATGTCGATCCCGCCGATCTGGCTCGAATGATAATCCGGAGCGGAGGCCAGTGTGAACTTGACTTCACTCCCATTCTCCAAGCTGGCGAGCGCCGTTGGGCCGTCTTCAAGATAGGCATCCACGAAGTCGGGGCGATAGTAATCGCCAAGTTCGTGTTGCAGATAGATCTTCGCATTCGCAATCGAATCATCGATTTTCGCCGCTCGAGCCTGCATTGAGCATGGAACCCAGATCATGCCGTTCGAGAGGGCGGTCGTGCCACCGAGCCGGCCAGACTTCTCGCATACCGTCACGCGAAGTCCGGCTTTTGCCGCATAGAGCGCCGCGGACAGCCCGGCAGCGCCGCTGCCGATCACGAGCACGTCCGTCTCCCAATCGTGCGTCGGCTTGTTCGCTTTGGAGGAGGAAGCGGTACTAGGTTTCAATTTGGTGATCGGGTTGTTCATTCCTGCCTCGGTGCAGATTTCTGCATTGATTGCTGACGCTTTCGCGGGAGCGGAACGGCTTTGAATTCTTCGGCTGCAGCTTTCACCGCCCGCTCGATCGGAATCCGTTCGATGGAGGAGGCGCCAACGAAACCGACACATCCGGTAGACCGGTAGACTTCCGAGGTATCCTGGGGCTCGGCGATTGCCCCGCCATGGCAGAGAAGGATGACTTCCGGCCGAACGGCTTGAGCGGCAGCATTGATCTCGTTGATGCGCCTGATGGCCTCTTCGATCGACTGTCCCGCCTCATGACCCACAAGCCCGCCGCGCGTTGCGCCGACATGTGGGACAATGCAGTCGGCTCCCGCGGCTGCCATCGCCTTGGCATCGTGCGGGCTTGCGACATAGGCGAGGGAGAAGATGTTCTTCTTGCGGGCCGCCGCGATCAGCTCGACCTCACGCTCGAAGCCGAGCCCGACGCGGCCACGACGCTCGCGCCATTTCTCACCCATCGTTGAAATGGTCGGGTAATTGATCACGCCGGAGAATCCGGCAGCCCAGAACTTGTCCAAGAGATCATCGAGCTCGAGCCGGAGGGGATCCCAGGCCTCGACACCGCCTATAACAGGAACCGAGGAGACGACGTTGCGGATCTCCGCCGCGAGCTCGAGCGTGCGCGCATTGGAATCGCCGATCCGGCTCGTCGGCAGCCCCATCAACCGCGACAGCCCGGTGCTGTAGACCACGAGCATGTCGGCGCCGCCGAGAGCTGCGCATTTTGCGACGAGGCCGCAACTGCTCGCCGCGGCAAGCACTGCCTTTCCAGCCTCAACTTGAGCTGTGATCTTTGCGAGTATTTCGGCCCGATCAAACATCCGCAACTGATGAATCTCCTGGTGTCAATTGTTCGACGATCCACGATGCGGCCGCCTCCGCAAATTCCGGATCATTGATGTGACAATCCAGCTCGCGGGCGATGATCGATCGCGGCAGATGTCGCCTGACCGCGTCGAACCAGGCCCTATCGGCTTCAGGGTTTCGAAAGATGCCGCCGTCCCGGTCATAGTCAGAGACCCCCTTGACCGGCCACAGAACGAGGGCGGGCGCCTTTGCTTGCGAAAGGCGCTCGGCTGTGAGCCTGCCTATGCGCTCATTCTCCGAGACGGTCGTACGCATGAGCGTCGTGAAGGGGGTATGCGAATAGAATTGGCGCTCCTTGAACTCGGCAGGCACGCTCGAGGGAGGGCCAAAATTTACCATATCGACGGCCCCCGGGGCGATGAGCTGCGGAATCATGCGGCGAGATGCTGCTTTGAGCCGACCCGGACCCGCACTAGCGGTGCCGCCGACAAGCTCGTCAGCGAGCTCGGTTGTGGTCAGATCGAGCACCGCATCGAACTCGCCGGCGGACACGAGCTGCTCCATCTTGCGGCCCCCGGCGCCATTGGCCGGAAAGACAATCGCGTCGATGCCTGCCTCTGCCAGCCGCGCGACACAGCGATTTGCCGCCGGCGTCGTGACCCCAAAGGCCGTGATCGCAACCGTCTTCTTCTTCCGCCGATCCTGAGCGGGCACATAGCGCATCGCCGCAATGGCCCGCCCCGCATTGTCCAGAACGCGTTCGGTGAACGCGTTGATCCCGAAAAGATCGACCAGGGTCGGATAGAGGATGATGTCGTTGTGGAGGGCCAATTCGGCCAGGAGGGCTGGCCTCGCGCTGCTCACCAGTAGCTTCGGGAATCCATACGGCAAATCCGATACAACTTCACCGAAGACCGCGCTGCCTTTGCCGCCCGCCACGCCGACGATGGCGTCGATCGCACCTGATCGGAGGAGCTCCTTGACCTCTTCACGCGCGCTTGCAGCTATTTCCCGCAAGACCTCGGCGGGTGAAACCACGCGTGCATCGCTGCTGTTCCTCCGGTTTGATGTGCCTACATCAATCGTAAGAGTCTTGCGGCCCCACTGTTCGATGACGCGCGCGAGATAAGCGGTTTCGCGGCCCTTTGTGTCCAGGGTTGCGACGATCGCGGCCATGCCCGCAGGATCGCACCGCTGACCATCCCGGATCGACCTTTCGTCGTCCGCGTAATGGTGAGACACGATCTTCCTCCTGGACGTTTCTGGACACCTGGAGGTCTAGATCGGAGTGAAATGGCCCATAAGCCCGGATACGAGCGCGATTGGGTAAAGTTGGGTAGCTCCAAGCGGCCATAGCAGCAGCCGCTTCATCCTGAGCGCCACCGTAACGAGGGAAGCCGCCTCTCCCCTTTGCAAGGAGGCGAGCGTCAGCTGGCGGAGCTTTGTGGTTTGGGCCGCCCGCATCGTCGGCGCGCTCCGAGACAAAAAGATGCCGCTGCCGGAATCTTCCAGCAGCGGCGCGAGTCAGGGAGGAAGCAGACGAGCCGGTCTGCTAGCGGATCCGTAGGACGCAGCGATAGCTCGCCCGGAATTTTCTACCCGAGACGCTTCACGGGCCCTTTTTCAGAACGAGCCGAACTCGGGCAGCATCGGCAAATCGTATCCGGCTCACAGCAAGGCGCGGAGAGGCTACTCAAGCAAGAACGGCTATGACGGCGTTAGCGTTCATCGCATCCAGCCGAGCCCGGCTCCCCCGCCGAAGAAAGACATGACATTGCTCCCCCAAAGATCGACGAGTGGTGGTCTAGACCTCGATGGAATGGCGTGTAAGATCGGCGAAAGGTTCAAATGGGTAGGATTGGGTAGAACCGTGAGAGCCAATGTCTTTGGTCGCCTTGCCGCAAGTCTCCCCTCGCCTCGCGGTGATCAGATAACGATCTATGCGCCGTCACTGCGGACTCTTCCGCAGAATGCCATGCTCGTCATGGCTACACTTCCTGTCATCGACTGGAACGACTGCCTCGTGCGGGACTTGCACGCGAGCCCCAAGGCGCCCCCTTGCTGCTATGCGGCCGTCGTCATGATCGATCCCTTTGCCTGCTGGGAAGATCTCGGAGATCTGTTACAGGATGCAAAGATGACCGGAGTGACGAATTTTCCGCCAGCCTGCATGATTGAACGGACATCGGCAGGAGTGCCGCTCGATCGCGGTCAGGAGCTCGAGCTTCGCCGTATGGAGTGGTTTGCAAGGCGCGGGTTCAAAGTCCTGTTTATCGCGGCGGACGAGGCAAAGATGACAGCAGCGGAGCAACGGCTTGGTTCGCAGCTGGATGGGGCCGTCTATCTGCGACCCGAGGCGCTTGCGCTGCCGATTGGATCGGATATCGGGCTCGTAAGCCTTGGCTCTCATGGATCGTCGTCGGTACCGAGGTTCTCCCTGGAGCAGGCCGCCACGGCCAAGCAGCCGCTACGACGGGCATGAGGCCTTATTCGAGGATCCGCAGTTTCTTGATTTTATTGTAGAGGGTTTTGCGCGAAAGCCCGAGAGAGCGAGCAGTCTTGCCGCGGTGAAGCCGGTTTCTCTTCAAGCCCTCGATGATCCAGTCTCGCTCGGACAGCGAGGCCGCGGGCCGTGCGCCAAAAGGTGGCTCCAACAACGGCTTTAGCACCTCACCGGTGATGTGACTTGATGGCAAGGTCACGAGCTGGTTCACGACCTGCCGCAACTCGCGCAAATTGCCTGGCCAATCGTGCCCCGCGAGCGCAAGGAATGCAGAGTTTTCTATCGTGAGCGTCTGGGCGCTGGAATCTCCTTTGGCTTCGACGGTGAAGTGTTGAACGAGTTGCGGCAGATCTTCAAGCCTGTCGGGTAGCGAAGGCAATTGGACATCCAGCCCGGTAAAAAGGTCGAGAAGCCGCGCGCACAGAACCGTTTCAAGACCAGCGCCTCGGGCCACGGTCGCGGTGGCAATGATCCGGGCGTTGGAACGCATGACAGTTACCCCGTTCAGAGGGGTAAATCCGCCTGTCTCGAGGTAATCGGCAAGGCGCTCCTGTCCATCGCGCGAAAGTTGGTCGACATGCAATAGCACGACGGCACCGTCACTCGACGCCTCCAGGAGTGACAATTGGCGTCTGCCGCTCTCAAGACGCTCGGCGCCGAACAACGGGCCAAGTATATCCATCGCCGGACCGGGGCGGCAATGAAACAACGCCGTTTTGGCGTGCCTGCGGTCGCTAAACGCGTGAACCAGGGTTGCTATTCTACGCTTGCCAGAGCCGGCCTCCCCCCAGATGAGGACCGGGCGGGGGGTCGCCGCAACGCGTCTGGTGATCTCAAGGATGCGCTTCATTGCCGAGGACTGTGCGATCACGCCGTGCCTGAAACCACTCAACTGCAGCTGCCGTTCGAGCAGATCCACCTTCTCGCGCAACAGGTGGATGGTCTTGAAGCCCGACGTCACCTCGAGGACCGACATCTCCAGAGGCACGCGGTCCAGCGAAGAGCCTCCGATGAAACCTTGGATTCCGGTCTCGCGGCAGATGTCGAGGAGTTCGTCCGGCTTCGTAATGGGGCCGCCCCCAAGCAGGCAGATGGTGCTCTTGTTGACGGATTGAGCAACGCGCGCAACGGCGCTCGTACGCGCTGCAAGTTCAGACAGGCTGACCGACGGATCGGCTCCGCTTTCAACCGCGCGGTTTAGATTGAAGTTGATGCAAATGGCCTCGGCGCCCGCTTCGACCATTCGACGCGCCTCGGATTGACTGCGCGTATAGGCAATTGTCATCAGGCCGCGTTTTGCAGCTTTCACGAGGAGCTCGATTTCCCGGGAGTAACCAAGACCACACTTCTCGAGCAATGACCTGCGCTCATCGTCGATGTGTATGACCGATGGGAAGTTGGTCACGCCGCCAAATCCCCATTTGATGATCCGATCGAGCCAACGATCAACATCGAGCTCGGGGTCGAATGTACAGGTGCCGAAGAAGACCGGCAGTTTCGTGCTGGGCAGAATTTCGGTCCGTCCGAAGCTTGCCACGAATTCGTTACTATTGCGGATTGGGAGGATCGAGGCAGGCGAGGCCCCACCCATGGCACGAAAACGGCCCGCATTGAGCGCGAGCACGAAATCGGCCCCCGCCCGCTCGGCGGCTCTGGCGGTCATGCCCGACCCGATCCCCGCACCAAGGACAAACGAACGGGAATTGCGGAAGAACTGCCTGATACCGGCTCCCTTCACCTCAGCCGTCCGCCTGTCGATCCTGAGCCGCGCATCATCGCACGGCTCTACGTGAAGACTAGCTCCAACTCGCAGGTGCGTGCAACCGCCATACCGCCTTTCCATTGCCCATGAACAAGTGGCAATCGGCTGGAGCGGCGGTGAGGGTGAACTTGGAGGCGCCTTTGGGCCAACCGGATTGTGGCGCCCTGGCGACGAGAGCTTCGTTTCCGGCATTACCGTAGATGTACGTGACGCTGCCGAGATGCTCGACGAAATCGACCCCAAGTTCAATCGAGATCTCCTGCTGCCCGGGCATTGACGAGGAGAAGTCGTCCGGGCGAATTCCAACAGTGACCGGCTTGCCAACCAGCATCTGGTCCGGCTGGACCGGAACGGAGATCGTGGGCCCGGCGTCCAACCGGACATCCATGCCATGTTCATGAGCTGCTTCGACCTTGCCGCCCAGGAAGTTCATCTTGGGCGAGCCGATGAATCCTGCAACAAAGCGCGAAGCGGGATTGTGATACAGATCGTGCGGGCTGCCGACCTGTTCGATGTTGCCGTCCTTGAGCACCACGATCTTGTCAGCCAAGGTCATCGCCTCCACCTGGTCATGCGTCACGTAGATCATGGTATTTCCGAGCTGCTTGTGGAGCTTGGCGATCTGAACCCGCATCTGCACGCGCAAATCGGTGTCCAGGTTGGAGAGCGGCTCATCGAACAGGAAAACTTTTGGTTCTCGCATGATGGCGCGCCCGATTGCGACGCGCTGGCGTTGCCCTCCTGAAAGTTGTCGAGGCTTGCGCTCCAATAGATGGTCGATCTGCAATAGCGATGCTGTTTTGGCTATCTTGGCGGCGATCGCGGCTTTCCCGGCTTTGGCCATGCGCAGGGGAAAGGCCAGGTTCTCTTTCACCGTCATATGCGGATAGAGAGCGTAGCTTTGAAAGACCATGCCGAGGTTGCGATCGGCCGCATCGATGTCGTTGACGAGCTCATTGTCGATGAGGAGCCGCCCACCGCTGATGGGCTCGAGCCCGCCAATCATGCGCAGAAGCGTGGATTTGCCCGACCCGGACGGACCAACAAAGATGACAAATTCGCCGTGATCGATAGTCAGGTCGATATTACTCAGGATCTCGATTGTCCCAAAAGTCTTCTTGAGGCCCTCCAGGCGAACGTCGGCCATTATGCCCTCCTCTGTCGCGGTTGAGCCGCGCGAGCAGCACTTACCTCAATCTCGCGCAAGCTCGATACGATGAAGTCGGGAGCCATCAAGGACGGATCCTGACGCGTTGGCACGCCGGTTGTAACAAGCACCGTGGCAAGACCCGCCCTCTTTCCGGCTTGAATATCCGTAGGAACTTGATCTCCGATCATGATGGTCGACCCGCGCTTCGTACCGAGGCGTGAGAGCGCTGTCTCGATCATCGGCACTTGCGGCTTTCCAACGATCGAAGGCCGCACTTGCGTAGCAGCGGCCACAGCTGCAATGGTCGCACCAGCGCCAGGTTCGAACCCGCTGGCCGTCGGCAGCAGAAGATCGGGATTGGTTCCTATGAACACAGCTCCATTGAGGATCGACTCAACCGCAATTCGCAGCTTCTCATGCGTGATGTCCCGGTCAAGCCCCATCACGACAGCTTCGGGCGCTCGGTCCGTGACCTCCAGCCCAACATCTCGCATGGCCGTCACAAGCGAGGAAGCTCCGATGACATAGATTCGCGTTAGGTGCGGATAATTGGTTCGAACGAGTTCTGCGGCGGTGATAGCGCTTGTAACGACCTGAGACGGTGCGATCGAAAGACCAGATCCTCTCAGCCTGCCGACGACGTCCTCCGGGGTATGCGTTGAATTGTTCGTCGCAAAGCAGAATGGCACGCCTGCTTTCTGCCATCTCGTAAACGCCTCTATGGCATCCGCTATTGCGGTGCCGCCACGATAAACGACGCCATCCAGATCGGAGATAATCCCTTCTATCGGCGGCCAGTTGATCTTAGAGCTGAGGCTAACCATTCATCAGCATCCCACCATTCACATGGACAATCTGCCCGGTCATGTAGGAAGCTGCGGGGCTGGCCAGGAACACCGCAAGCCCTGCGATATCTTCCGGCAGTCCGACCCGGCCCAGCGGAATTCGGCCACTATGGCGCGCTTCGGTTTCCTCCCGCGGACGCCCGTGCAAGGGTGTATCGATAATCCCGGGAGCAATCGCGTTGACGTTGATCTTGAACGGAGCACATTCATAAGCGAGCAGCTTTGTCACATCGTGCACGATGGCTTTTGACAAGCAATAGTCGGCGCCGCCAGCCTGGTAGTTGAAAACAGCACCTTGAGATGACAACGAGGACCCGACATTGACGATGCGGCCGCCTTTGCTCTTCATGAAGCGCTCGATCGCCAGCTTCGCGCAACGAAGCACTGCGACGGAATTGATCTGGATGGTTTTTTCGATTCGATCGGCATTTCCGGTCAGAAGCGCCTGAGCCGATTTTATTCCGGCGTTGTTGATCAGGACATCGAGCCTGCCGAAGCGCTTGGCGATCTCATCAAGCACCCTGCCGACATCATCTTCTCGTGACACATCCATGCTCATCGGCAGGATGCCATTGCCGTGCGGCAAACGAGTCAGAATGACTCGCAGGTTTTCCAAATTCGCGTCGGTTGCCAGGACGTTCGCACCGCCTTGACGGAAAGCATTAGCTATGGCTGAGCCAATGCCTCCACCTGCACCGGTCACAAGCACGGTCCTGTCTGCAACTGAGAACTGTTCGGTCATTCCAACTCCAAGATCGATTGAGAATTCAGAAATTCGTCGACGGCCCAACTGCTAGGCATCGATCTTTGGGCGCCGCGTCGCGTCACACATAAGGCGGCAACCGCGAGCGCCTTTTTGATCGCTTCTCGTATCGGCAACCGATGAGCAAGAGAGGCTGCGAAAGCTCCATTAAAGGCATCCCCCGCCGCGGTCGTATCAACGACCTTCACAGGAAATGCGCGGAGCGCGAAAGTCGCGCTGGCATCGGCGTAGTAGGCTCCCTGCGCACCTAGCGTGATCAGCGCTGCCTTCGGCCCGAGATCGAGAAGCTTTCCAGCCGCATGAGCGGCGCCGTCGAAGTCATGCACCTCGACACCGGTGAGCTCGAAAGCTTCCGTCTGGTTTGGTGTGACGAAATCGACACTCCTCCACGCCGCGGGCGACAGGCCCGCCCTCACGGGGGCCGGATTGAAAATAAGATCGAATTCCTTGACGCTCTTCAATGCAAAAAGGTGATTGAGCGCGGGGACCGGCATGCCCATTTCGGCAACGACGATTGCGTCCCGCTCAATGAATTCGGCCGCCTTCTCGACCATGCTCGGAGTGACATTTGCATTGGCTCCCGGGTCTATGACAATCATGTTGGAGCCGTCGTCGCCGACGAGGACAAGAGCAGAACCGGATATCTCCCCCGGGCATACCTCAATGGCATCAAGGCGGACACCTGCCTCACGCAGCGCTTGCAGCAACGATCGGCCAGCGTCATCATCGCCAAGCCGGGTGTAGAAGCTCGGCCGAAGCCCCAATCGAGCGGCGGCGACCGCCTGATTTGCGCCCTTGCCTCCCGCATTCTGCTTTAAGCTTCCCATCAGGCTTTCACCCGGCGTTGGAAGCCGCTCGACGTTGAAGCAGAGGTCAAGATTGGTCGTTCCGAAGAACATCAATGGTCTGGGGCTCATTTCACGGCCCCGAAGGTAAGGCCACGTTCGAGATGACGCTGGCCAAGGATAATCAGGACGATCGGCACAATCATGGTCACCACCAAACCCGCAGCCATGACCGGATAGAACTGAACGCCTGGATTAAGCAGCTTGAGCAGGGCCACGGTGACCGGTGCTTTCGTCGAACTGAGGATCAGGCCGAGAGCGAAATTGTGCCAGGCAAGCAAGAAAATGAGCAATGAAGCGCCGATTAGGCCGGGCTTTAGAAGCGGAAGAACGATGTGCCAGACTACACGGAACGGCTTTGCACCATCCATGGCCGCCGCCTCCTCAATGTCCTTTGGGATGTCCTCGATATATGATCGGCTTAGCCAGATGATCATTGGCAGCGTGACGACCTGATAAACCCAGATCATGCCGAGATAAGTGTCATAAAGGCCAACTGTTTGGAACACGCTGAACAGCGGTATAACGACAAGGAGTGCCGGCGCGAAGCGGAAGCCCAGAATGAAGAACGCGATGTCCTCCTTCCTAGGGATATCACGTCTTGCCAAGACGTAACCTGCGGGTACGCCGGCGATCAGCGATACGAGCACCGCGCCAAGCGATATCACGACGCTATTGGCGACCGGCGTCAGGAAATCAACCTTGATGGTGCCGTAGCTTGTCGCCCCGGCCTGGGCGGCATCGAACAAAACGCGGAAGTTTTCAAATGTTGGAGTGAAGACAAAGCGCGGCGGCAAGGTCATGACCTCGGCCTGCTGCTTCAGCGACATCATCACGATCCAGACCAGGGGAAATGTCAGGATGAGCGTACAGACAACAACCAGTCCATTAAGGAACAAGCTTGCGGGCGTTAAGCGTTTGAAGCGCATTGCCAGCCTCCTCTAGCTTACGCGCTGCCGAACCAACCGCCACAATTTTACCATGGCCAAGGTCCCGAGAAGCACGATCAACCAGTTGACAACCATGAGCGCGGCACCACGCCCGAAGGCGAGGTTTTGAAAGGCTGTGATGTAGGCGCGAACCGAGAGCACGGAGGTACTGTCACCTGGACCGCCCTGGGTTGTTCCGAAGATGATATCGAACTGATTGAGCGACTCGATCAGCCGAAAGACTGCGGCGATCAGGATATACGGTGCAATGAGTGGAAGCTCAATATGGAGGAACGTCGCCCAACCCTTAGCGCCATTGATCCGCGCGGCTTCTCTGATCTCCTCGTTAATGCCCTGCAAACCGGCGAAGATGATGAGCGCAAAAAATGGTGTGTAAGTCCATATGTCGATGAGAACTAGCGAGAACATCGCCGTACCGGCGTCCGAAATCCAGGCGAAGCGGCCGATCCCGACGAGCGAAAGCAAATAGTTCAGAATCCCGTTTTGTGGATCCATCATTGTGGTCCACATCAGGGCGACGCTCATGGGCGGCAATACCAACGGAAGGAGAATGACAGGCCGCATCAATTGTGCAAGAAACACGCGGCTTGCGAACAATTTGGCGAGCGCAAGCCCAGAGAACGCTTCCGCGAGGACCGCGGAGCAGGCATACACCGTGGTCGCCCGCATGCTGTTCCAGAAATCTTGAGTCTTGATTGCCACTTCATAGTTGGTGACCCCAATGAAACGAACCAGGGGACGGCCAAACTTGAGATCGGTCAGCGATTGGAAGACGCCATAGAAAAACAGAAAAAGAAATCCGAGCAGTATGATGATCGCGGGAGCAATCGCAGCAAGGCTCCACCAGTCAAGAGCATGCTGCCCGGCGCTTTGCACCTGCTCTTTTTTGGGCGGTGCCAGTTGGCCTACCGATGATTGTAGCATCACGGTTGCGTCGATGCCTCGAAGGTTCATCGCTCACTTCTCGAAAGATACGCGGGGGTAGTGGAGGCGGCAATCCGGTGATGCCGCTCCCCGGTTGCCTTACATGGAGGAGCGAATCTCGGAGGCGAGGTCGGCCAATGTCGCCTTCACGTCCGCACCATTAACCATCTTCTGCATGGCAACTGCCCAGGCGTTCATGGCCTCGGCAAACCCTACGCGCGGCGTAAAGGCGAGCGCAGCCCGGTCCTGAACACTCTTGAAGGTATCCACGAAATTTGTGAATTCCGGTTTAGCCGCATAGTCGAGCCAAACCTTGTCGCTCCAGGTCGAAGCGCGCGGCGAGTTGACGAGCTTGCCGGCGATGGCACCGTTCAGCTCGACCTGCTTTGACGTCGCCCACTGAATGAAGAGCCAGGCCGCTCCCTTTTTCTGGGAAGCAGCATTCATGGCCAGGGACCAGATCCAGATGTTCGATTCGAAAGTCTTGCCGTTCGGAGCTCGCAGTGGCGGAGCGAAGGCAATCTTGCCCGAAGCGGGCTTGCCGGCAACATCGTTCCAGAACCCGAACATGTTAGAATCGATCGCCATCGCTGTCCGACCCGAATTGATGCCATCGACCACTTGGTACCAGTTGTCGTTGGCAAAGGATGGGGCAGCACACCTCTTGATCATCTCCACGTAGTCTTTGTGGAAGGCGATCGACTCGGGAGAATTGAGACCGGTTTCCAACTTGCCGTCCTTGACGACGAAGTCGTGTACACCATAGGACTTGGCGATTGAGATCGCGGCCGTGTGGATGCTGCTCCAAAAGCGCACTCCTCGCACACCCAGGGGCGTGATCGCGGGATCGGCAGATTTTAGCTTTTCGCATGCCGCCGACATTTCCGGCGGGGTTGTCGGAACCTTGATACCGTGTTTGTCAAGAATGTCCTTACGGTAGAACAATTGGATGTTTTCGAACCCGTGCGGGATGGCCCACACCTGACCCCGGCCCGGTTCGATCTGCCCGCCATTGACTTGCCAAGTCAGCGCGTCACGCAATGCGGGGAAGAAGTCCTTGTAGTCATAGCTTGCCGATGTGAGCTTAGGGTCGTTCAGATAGCGGTCGAGCGGCTCAAGCAGTTGACCGGGCGCAAGATCCCAAGCCGGTTGAATTCCTGTGCCGACGACATCCCACGAGGGCGATTTTGTGCTCAGCTGGATGGTCAGCTTATTCCAATAGGCATCGTCCGGATAAAGCTCGGGCGTCACCTTGATGCCCGTCAACTTCTCGAACTCAGGAAGCTGTGCTGCAACCGCGTCAGCATATGGATGGATGTCGTAAGCCCAAACGATCGAAGCGCCCTCGAACTGGCGCCAGTTGATATCCTCCGCTTTGGCCTGGCCGAAAGATGCGGCCGCACCGGACAAGAGAGTTGAGCAAATCAGAGCGGCTTTGACGAAATGGTAAGAATGGCCGCGCGGTGCGGCTAGCGTCCTTGGCATTGGTCCCTCCTCTGGGCTCTTCGGCCCTCAAGTTCACGTGCCTGTCGTCTTCCAGGGCCGCGAGTGTTGGTAACGCTAGCCGTGATTTTCCGCCCTTATGCACCCATTCAGATCGAAGTTGGGTATTTTTGGGTAAGTCAAGAAAACAGCGTTACAGCAGCCGTTGCAAAAGCCATGGGGAGATGATCAATGCAGGCCCATGTTCAGACCCCGCGCAGCCAGCCTACAAACGAGGGCCGAGCCGGGCCAACCGCCCGAGCTGATGCATAGTAGCTCGTTCGAATCCCTCTGTTAATCTCACCTTGCGGCACGGACGCCTCGATCTTGTTCTTGATTGTGCTGCTTTTAAGAGGGACGAGTGCTTGATGCATTGCCGCAACCTTTCTCGATCCGCAAACAATCTGGTCTCTCAACCCGCCATATTGCAGGACGAAGCTCGAGCGCGACCGCGAGCATCAGCAACAAGGCGTTGCGGATTAGGCCCAACGAAAGCCTCAGCCAGGCTGAGGGTGAGGCGGAGATTGTGGTCGACGGCGGTGAAGGCGATGTTGGCGGCGTCCCCCTCCCGGCCCTTTGAGATGGCAGCGACCGAGATGCCCGTCGCTCTTCATGTGGCCATTCACGGCTCGATGACTGAGAGGCGCCTGAGCCGATGCGCAGATAAGATTGCCGCAACTTAAGGCCGCACTCGCGGGCCAGCCGATTGGTTAATCGCCGCATATTCCAGCTTGGCATCGGTCGGGAGGTGATGGTCTTGGGCTGAACGGTGGTCTCCACCGTCGCTGCTTGAGATCGCGCGTCCGCAACGCGCCGGTCTCATGCGCCCCCTCAAGCTCTCGGCCAGCAAGAGCTCCAGCTTGTCACCGAGCCGCTTACGTCAATGGCCAAGCGTGCCCGTTACGCAAGCTGGCGCCCTCGTCAGTCCGAACGCCTACGTGGGCGTAGGAAGAATCGGATCAAGCTCCTCCTGCTCGAGGATCTTGGATCCATCTTTGGCCAAGTATGCCGCCAGTGAAGCGATGCCGGAGTTTGGTGGGCAACGAGCGGGTGCGGACTTTTTGGTCGGCGCCCGCCCCGAGATGCGGCAGGATCGGTCGTCCGACGGCGCGCTCCATCGTGTGGAATATCCAGGTGCCGTCCGGATCGATATCCGACCAGTGAAAGATCGGGGTTTGTTCGGACACCATTGCCGAGATCGTGCGCAGGGCCTGTTGGCTGGCAAGCGAGGGATACCCGCCAACATACAGCGTAGCACCCAGTCGAGCGGCGTCGGCCTCGGCGACGTGCCTGTTGAAGCTTGCCAAGTTTTCGATCGTCAAAACATACGCCGGCGGCTCCCGGAAGCGGACATGATCTGCCTCCTTAGGCGCGATCCCGAGATGAGCGGAGTGGCTCCGGAGAGATCGGCCCCAAGAAGATCGATCTTACCCGCGATCAGCAGCGGCGGGGCAAAGCGTTCCAGCCCGATCGCCCGCAGTGCCTCGCGGGGCCGCGCGCCCGGAGGAAACTCGAGGACGCCACTCAGGAGCCGAACCACGACGCCTTCAACGCGTTCCAGCGTCTTGCTGTGCCTCACCGTCCGTCGCGAGAAGGTCTTATAGTCCACGTCGAGATGCTTGTTGTCCAGGATGGCCTGGGCGAGATCGAAGGCGTGGCGCAACGTATCGACATCGGACGAAGCGACCCGCGGGCTACCGCTCCCGGTCGATCAACGACGGATCGACTGGTGCGCGCATCCGCACCTGAAGCGGTGGTTCGATCTGGTCAAGGCAGGCCGGGCGTGATCCGCGCGCAGCGGCGTTCATCGAACCATGATCGCCGCCCGGCGCGACCCTAACGATCAGCTGGCCGGCGTATGGTAGCCTTTCGGTTGCCATGCGCGACCCTTGAGGCGATCCATGGCCATGATCGAGTCCGCCGCCCCATCCGCGCCGCAAGTCCAGCGACATGGCTCGATCTTTGACTGTAGGAGGCGCTTCATCCAGAATAAGAGTTTAGGACTTTGGTTCTTTGAATGCCTTCTTCTTCAAGGCGGATAAATAATTTCCTCGAACTCTTGGACGAGATTTACCGGCCAAGCGCATTTCTAGCGTCACAACAAGTTCCTCAAATTTTTTGCGTGTTGCGCCCGCCAGAGGTCGTTGCCGATAATAGCTGTACAGGCGCTCGGTTATGACAGCTGTCACCCACCGTGGCGTATCTTCCGATTCGTAAAACTCACTTATCCTGGTTATAGCTAGGGAACGAGTCGATCTCGAGCAACATGAAAGAGCAGAGCAGCGTGCGAATTGCAGATGTCTTCTCGCTGCGTATCTGCTCATCGATAAAATCAACCAGCTTTTCGCTTCCAAGGCTTTGATAGGCGATCTCGGCAACGATGGTCGGCATGACATGCTTGATCGTACCCTCGATGAACCTAAATAGCTGGGACAGCTTTTCACTCAGTACCGGGCGCGACCATTGGACGGTGTTTGGGCAACAGCTCCTTATCTGCACAACGGGTCTGTTCCGACCCTGAGAGACATGCTGGTGCCGCACGCCAAGCGGCCGATGTCGTTTTGCGTAGGCAGCCGTGCGTTCGACCCGGTCAACGTCGGGCTCGCGACGAAAGCACAGTCGTCCGAAAGCTGTGCGGCCGGTCTGACGAACTTCGATGTGTCGCTGCTTGGGAACAGCAATCGCGGACATTCTTTCGAGGGTAAGGAAACCGACTTAAGGAAACTGCCGCCCGGCATCATCGGACCAGAGTTGACCGACGCCGAACGGCGAGCGCTTGTCGAATATCTCAAGACTCTATGAGCGATGGCGTTCGACGCCGACTTGTGTGCCGGCGTCGCTAGCTTCCGCCGAGTTCGAATGCGCCTCGTCCGAACACGTGCCATTCGGCAGATTGTCCCTGCTCAGCCAGGTCATGTGTCCCTCCTGCCGGGACGTCGTCGATTGTCTTGAAGCCGCCATGAGCTCGCCGGTCCTAAGCAGCCCCGACTTGGCCCAATCCTGACGATCCCGCCCAACCGCACTTGGCGATGCTGGGCGCGGCTACAGTTGCGCACTCGAAAACCTGTTCATTTTCCAAAATCTGGGCGCTCCAAGTGTAGTTTTTACAACATTTAGCGCCGAGCTATTATGGTTAAGCCAATAATTCGCCCTACAACCTTGTTGTGCAGCGTAGCAACGAACCGGAAAGTTATCGCGGAAGAGGTGGTGGCGATCATTGGCGTGCGAGATCAGCCGGCTGCTACCGATCGGGGCCGTATATCGGCCGACAATAAGCCAAGGCGAGGACTTGGGAGGAATAAGAGCTTGGCGCCGACGGAGCCTCTGAAAACGCTCGCCCCTCTTAGACGGCAGTCGGCCTATACTACCTCTCCTCAAATGCCGCGCCAGAAGCTTCCTTCCATCACCATCAACAATCTCGCTCCAAAGGCCCGCTTTCAGAGACCTCCAAAGCTACGCTTCCGGATTAAATCGACAGCTGGGGGTTTATTTATCGAGGCCAGTTCCGCCCGATGCTCTACTGTTCATCGTTGACCACATATTGTCGCGGCGGCGCTGCACCGAGGACCGAATGCGCATGGCTTCGCGGTACTTCGCGACCGTGCGGCGGGCAATATCAATGCCCGAGACTCGCAGGCGCTCAACGATCGCGTCATCGGACAGAACCGCTGACGGCTCTTCGGATTCGATCAGCTGCTTGATGCGGTGACGCACCGCTTCAGCGGAATGCGCCTCACCGCCATCCGCCGAAGGGATCGATGCCGTGAAGAAATATTTCAACTCGAATGTGCCGCGATTTGTTGCCATGTATTTGTTGGCGGTGACGCGCGACACCGTGGATTCATGCATCTGGATGGCCTCGGCAACGGCCTTTAGATTCAGCGGCCGCAAATGCGCAACACCAAGGGTAAAGAAGCCGTCCTGCTGACGCACGATCTCGGTCGCAACTTTCAGGATGGTGCGGGCGCGCTGGTCGAGCGCGCGCACCAGCCAGGTCGCGTTCTGCAGCGCGTCGTTGAAGTAGGACTTATCGACGTCCTTGCCGATCTTCTTCGACAGCTTGGAATAATAGGTCTGGTTGACCAGCACGCGCGGCAAGGTGTCGCTGTTGAGCTCGACATGCCAGCCGCCATCAGGAGCCGGACGGACATAGACGTCGGGTACCATCGTCTGCAGCCGCGCCGACCCGAACTTCATGCCCGGCTTGGGACTGAGCCGGCGGAGCTCGTCGATCATGTCGGCGATGTCCTCGTCGTCGACGCCGCAGAGCTTGCGCAAGCTCGCGATGTCGCGCTTGGCGAGGAGATCGAGATGCTCGACGAGGGCCTGCATCGCCGGATCGTATCTATCGAGCTCGCGGAGCTGGATCGCCAGGCACTCGCGCAAGTTACGCGCACAGACGCCGGGCGGATCGAACTCCTGCAGGACGGCAAGAACGTGCTCGACATCCTCCTGCGTTGCGCCGAGCCGCTCGGCGGCCTGGCCGAGATCCGGCGGCAGATAGCCGGCTTCGTCGACGAGATCGATCAGATACTGCCCGATCATGCGCTGCGCCGGCGCGGTGAATGCGACCGACAGTTGTTCGGCCAGGTGGTCGGACAATGTTGTCTCGGACGCGACAAACGCTTCGAGATTGTAGTCTTCGTCACCCGAGCCGCCGCCACCCCATTCGGTATAGGTGGTCATGGCGCCATCCCGGGCGTCGCGCACTTGGGCCTCGGCCAGCTGATCGCCGCTGACCTGATCGACCTCAGTCGGGGCTTCGGCCCCAGCTGCATCGTCACTGGCACGCTCGAGCAGCGGATTACACTCCAGCTCTTCCTCCACGAAGGTCATGAGGTCGAGATTAGATAATTGCAGCAGCTTGATCGCCTGCATCAGCTGCGGCGACATGACCAGCGACTGGGATTGCCGGAACTCTAATCTTTGCGTGAGCGCCATGAAGCAAGAACCGTTACTGAAGTTGGTCTGCGTTTTGCTCATCTAGTCAGGAGCTGATCTAAGCGCTTTGATGTCGCGCAAAAGCGGATGCGAGGTGAGATGAAGGCAGCGAACAACGGAATCCGACACTCAGTCGGAGCTCCCTCGTCAATCCCCATTGTGCGCGAGATGAGAGGACTAGGGTCTGTACCTAAATAGCGCCACGTGATTCTCTTGCCTACGTGTTGATTCGGGGGCGAGAGAATGCGCGCTGGTTTGTTTTGGCTGAACGACAGGCAATGGGCGCGTATCGAACCGCATCTGCCGAGGGGACTGACGGGGCCGGATCGGGACGACGACCGACGCATCGTCAGCGGCATCATTCACATGCTGCAATCGGGTGCACGATGGCGTGATTGTCCACGTGAATACGGCCCTTACACGACGATCTACAATCGCTTCAATCGCTGGGCCAAGCGAGGACGATGGTGCGCAATCTTCGAAGCGCTGGCCAAGCCTGGCGAAGACGGCGTCGTACTGTCGCTCGACTCGACCTCGATTAAAGCTCACCGGTGTGCCTCCGGCGGAAAAGGGGGGAGCACAATCAAGCAATCGGCCGCTCGCGCGGAGGCCGCACGACAAAAATCCATGCGCTGAGCGATCCGCTCTGCCGGCCGGTCGTCCTGCATCTGACTCCAGGCCAAGATGCCGATATCGCTGCGGCTCCCGATGTCCTGGCGCTCGCGCCACCCATGAGCGTGCTCCTCGCCGACAAAGGGTATGATGGCGACAAGCTTCGCGGCGCAATCATTCGTCGTGGCGCCAAGCCCGTAATCCCCAATAAATCTAACCGTGTCGTCATCCATCGCTTCAACAAACGCGCCTACAAAGGACGAAATGTCATCGAACGCTGCTTTTGCAGGCTCAAGGACTTCCGGCGCATCGCCACGCGATATGACAAGCTCGCCCGTAATTTTTTGGCCGCTGTTCATCTCGCCGCTCTCGTCGCATATTGGCTCAATTGAGTCTGGACCCTAGTACCCGGAATCAGAGCTGAGTGATACGGCGGCCTTTGAAACGGCGTTGACGGACCTTTTTCTTGGTCCAGACGAAGGGCTCGGCTCTGTCGTTGTATGCGTTGACGTAGGCATCGATGTGTTCCTGAAGCTGCTTGAGGCTCGTGAAGGAGGTGCCGCTGAGCGACTGCCCCTGCAAGATGGAAAACCATACTTCGACCTGATTGAGCCATGACGCACTTGTCGGCGTGAAATGAAATTGCACGTTGGGGTGGGCCTTGAGCCAGTCCTCGTTCTTTTTATGGGTGTTGAGGTTGTCGAGGATGACGTGAAGCTTGCGGTTCGGAAAAGTCGCGGTGACGCTGTTCATGAAATCGAGAAACTCGACGCGGCGCCGGCGTTTTGAATGGGTCGCGATGATCTTTCCGGTGGCGACTTCGAGCGCCGCAAACAATGTTGTGGTGCCATGCCGCTTGTAATCGTGGCTTTGGCCGGTTAAGGCGCGGCCATTGGGCAACTTCAGATAACCCTGCGCTCGCTCCAAAGCCTGGATCGAGGGCTTCTCGTCCACGCACAGCACAATGGCCTTCGCCGGCGGCGCGACATAGAGGCCGACAACATCGGCGGCTTTGGCCGTAAAGTTCGGGTCGTTGCTCTCGCACCAGGACTTGCGAGCCACCAGGTCAATCTTGTGGCTGCGCAGGAACCGCCAGACATATTGGACATCGACATCGCCCAGCGCCTCGGCCAGCAGGGGGCCGGTCCAGCGCGCAAACCCTTGCGGTGGCGGCTTATCCAGCAGCTTCAGAATCCGCTTGTCGGTCGTCTTCGTATAGATCGGCTGCTTGCCAGGCCGCGGCTTGTCTTGCAGCCCTTCAAGGCCATGGTCGGCATAGCGATGCCGCCAAAGGCTGACAATCCGCGGCTGGACCCCAACTTCCTTGGCGATCGACCGGGTGCTGCGCCCATCCGCCGCCAACAGAACTATCCGCGCCCGCTTCAAATCGCGCTGCAACGTCACCGGTGAGCGACAGCACGCCTCAAGCACCTTGCGATCTTTCCTCGAAAGGTGGACTTCTCTTGCTTCGGGTATCATCCCGACCTTGAATCACGACTCACGTTCCAAGAAAAGTGGGTACTAGGAATTCGGATGCGGCACTGTGACGCGAGGGCATCAACAAACAGGACAGCTTCCCGTGGCGATACTCCTATCAAGGACTTGCAGTCCCCGGCAGTTTCGGTGAGTTCTGCGCGTAGCCGCGATCCTCCACCCTCCCGCAGGAGCGCCGGCAACAGCTGCGCGGGGCTCAGGATCAGTGCCTGCCGCCACTCAGACAGTCCCTCGCTGTCGAGCCTTGCTGCACGCTCGAATTAGCGCGAACTTCGAAGCCGATCGTGGAAGGAAGTTGCGCAAACGAATTGGCACTAGGGCTGGCAGTCGAAAATAGTTGAGGTAGCGGGTTGAACCGGCCGCAAGATCGCTATTGCGTCAAACGCGATTGCGAGGCGATCACCATTCAGCTGCCCAACGCCTGCCGCTTGTTGGCCGCTAGCGTCTGCCCCATGTGCGTCGAGAAGAGTCTCTTGTCCGGGTTGCTGACGCAAATCGGCAGAAGTTCGAATAGCGGGCATATATTGGCCTGCTCTTCGGCTTATCCTGCCGAAAGTTCCAACGTATTCGGGATGACGAATCTGGGGCCTCTGACGCATCAAATCTGGGACAGTTAGTTTCCTCCGCTTGGCCGCTGAGCGGGACGATCTTGTCGGTTTGGTCGAGAGCCCTGCGCCAGTCGCCTTGCTTGCAGCGGCCGGCCGACATACTCGCTCCGCGAGAGGCGTCCGCACGCGCGAGACCGCCATGATGTTCCTACGACCTCGAGCAACATTTCATCGCTGGCCAGCGGGGTCTTGCCAGCGCGTTGGCCCACTCCTCGCCATATCGGTGCTGCCGGTGAAGCCTGCCGCCTCCCCAAACAACACCTCTCCGAAGCTTCGGTGGGATGCCGACCCCAATCACTCGCCTCAGTGGCATCTGAGCTGCGGCGAAACGACAAGAAGAATTCGCGCTCTTGGTACAACTCACCGGGTCGCAGAGGCAAGCTCCCGAGCCGAACCCCGGCTCATCGCCCGCGTCGTCGTACCTGCCATTCGCGCTCCCGCTGCCTCTGCGCCGATGGTAGCACCATACACCGCGCTGTAGAACACCGCAGCGGAAGTTGGCGCCGCGACATCTTATTCCGGCTACCGACGCAATTGAGCGGCCGCGTGAGGAGTTCGAGCGACGGATCAAGATCAAGACCGTTTGCCATCAGCGGCCGCCGCGGCAATGCCGTCCTGGCCTGCTCACCCCCGGCCAGATCAACATGCGCAAGGTCGACGGCTGGAGACCCCTCACCACAAATCCTTCGATAGGTAACTTGGGACGCGCCTAGTTGTGGGGCGCGCACCATAGCCACAATGCAATGCGCATCGCGATTGAACTCGCTGCGCACGGGCAGGTAGCTTCATGTTAGTGGAAATCGCGCCGACATTGCCGCAGCTGGCAAGCCTCGATTGCACAACGCGAAGCATCAACTTCTCGATAAGGGCCGCGCTGCCGCTCAGGTGAAGGGCCTGGCTTCAGCGATCACGGCTTCGTCCAGCGGCAAGCCCCTGCCATAGGGACGAACCAGCTTTCGCGGGCGGTCGCATCGAGCAGCGGCACCTCAGTTGCCTGATTGATATGGCCGGGACGGCCGGCTGGCGCAGCCTCGAGAGCCTCGAGACGGTTGGTGGCGAGAATGAAGATGTTGTCATTGTTGCTTCAACCCGTTCATTGCGTTGAGCAGCCTGTTTAGCAACACTTACTTGCAAAAACCTATAACAGCGCGATTCCTGGCAAACAGATCGACATCCTCGATCTGAAACGGATGGAACTTCATATCAATAGCGCCGGGATCGCGTGGTCGGTATGACAAAGCATGCGATTTACCGCCTAGGACCTGCATTGTCCGAACTAGGAAATCCAGCCTCAGGCGAGTCTGACGCAGCGAGACTTGCATGAAGCGCCGACGCCCCTAGGTCCACGCCAGCCACTGATAAACACCGGACACGCGCGCCGGATGCGCTTGCCCCGTCATCTGGTTTGAGCCAATTCCGTTGAAGTACATCGTTGAATCCACTAGAGATCGGCTATCCCGACCGCAGCAGATGAATCGCAAAGGAAGAGCCCGCCGACGCAGGGTCCTTGATCGTTCCTTTGAAGGCGTACGGAGCTAAATGATGCCGCGCCGGGTTGCTTTGGCTACAGCATTTGTCCGGTTTGCCGCCCCTAGCTTTCTGATGACGTTCTTCATGTGGAAATTGACGGTATTATCAGTGACGTTAACAAGTTGCCCGATTACCCAGGCTGACTTCCCCTCTGCGACCCAGTATAGGCACTCTGTTTCTCGCGGTGTTAGCGGAATGTCTGTCTCGCAACTCTCATCAAGCGGCGGTGTAATCTGCGCGACAGCGTTGTGAAACGCCGACGCCAATGTCGTGAGATGAGCCATGCGATCCTGTGGATCGGCATCATCGAAAGGAGATGCAAACGATACGAAAGCCGATCGGCCTTGCGATCCAAACAATGGCACGCTCATGCCATGCTTAAGGCCTGCTTCTTTGGCCTCGCGTAAGACGCGCAGCTCACGGGGCTGCAGTTCATATCGACTGGTTAGTTCATCCCAAAGAAAGGGCCTTGGCAGCATTGCTGTCCGCCGGACCACCGGGTCGATCGCTTGATATTCTTGTTCAGCATAGCGTTGGCACCAATCAGACGGGAAGTTTATAGTTGGCGGGGGCGGTAGATACTCTGGCAAACGACGCTCATTGGAGCAGGAGAGTGCTCCGTAGGCGACTTTATCAAAGCCTTCATTGCTCGCGAAATTCACAAGAAGATCGAACAGCGCTGCGATTGATCTTGTCTGTATAGCGCACTCGATGAAGCTGAATAGGTCGGGCCCGCGACTTTCCCGTCTGCTTGAAGCGAGTGGCATTTTGCCGTGCGACTGGTCATCCATTTTCTATTTCCGTTTGCTTACACAGATGTTGGCTTTGCTTCTTGCAGCTGAAAGCTCGCGCGCGAAAGGAAAGCGCCGGCCCAGAACTGTTTCACACGGTCCCAGCACGCTCCGAGAAGATAATCGGAGCGACTTGACGCACGCTGGCAGGTCGAGCCAAAGCGAAGCTGACTTTGTTCGCTGCTGACCGGTCGGGCTGCTCTCCGAGGTGCCAGTGCCCCAGTCTCTCGAAAGAACGGCTGGCAAATCATGCAACGATTGCGGCGGACACGGTCAGCACTTCTCGTAAGAACATGCCGGCATCTCGAGCGCCACCGCAAAGGAGCGAGGTCGGCATGGAACTGTTCGCAGCTCGGCACACCACACCCGGACGGGTCCAGCGCCCTCAGGTGCTTGCGCATTTTGGGCCACCACCCGCGGACATCAACAAATGGCTGCTTGACGAGGACGACAGCGTGCATGCGATCCTCAGGACTTTCCAAGAACCACCGATGCGCACAGCAATTCTCGCACCACTCGCCGATCGGAGAACTTGCCCCCATAATAGGGGCACTCGCAGAAAGATGGTCTCCTCTGGTTGAGCGGATGTGACATACGTCGAACATGCGACAACGTCTCATGCGCGACACAGAATTTGATATAGATCAAGAGCGTGATTAAAGGCCTGCCGTCTCACCTGCATTGACGGGGCGCGAATGGCACTCCCTGAGTGCCATCTTAACGCGCGAGGCAAGTCCAGTACCAACCTTCCTGCGGGCAGCGGAGCAGCAGTTTAGTGTGGCTCTGCTTTTCGAGCAGTCGAGGACGGCACTTTCGAACTTTCGCTGTGGCTCGCCTTTGCGAACTTCCCATCGGCGTCGTGAAGACTTGCCCCCTCCTTGCAAACCCGAGGAGAGAGCGAATGAACGAGGAAAGAAACAAAGGCTCGTTGTTGATCGGTCCGGGAGCAGGTTGATAGAACTCCTTGTGGCGTGGCGGAAATGTTGCGCCTCTCGGGCCTAGGGTCTGAAGCGGGTTACACGCCAGCTCGGGTGCAGCCTTCACACGATGAAGGGCTATGGAATGGCGGGTGAGGTGAAGCCGTTCAAGTCGTGTCCGGGTTAGCTCTCCCGCACCACGGTCTTCAGGTAATGGTAGGCCTTGATGATCTCGACCAGGCGCTGCTCCGTAGAGCGGTCGCCGCCATTGGCATCGGGGTGGTGCCTCTTGACCATCGCCCTGTACCTCGCCTTGATATCTCCGAGCGTCGCATCGACATTCAGGCCCATCACCTGCAACGCTTTCCGCTTGGCATTGAAAAGCTTGCGCGTCTCAGGCCTGGCCTCCGCGCGGGCGCGTCCCTTCAGCTCAGCGAGCATGCAAAAAGCATCGCAGTCGTCCTCGGAATGGGCCGGGCTGCCGGTCATCTTGCGGGCGCTGATGGGCTCGCCGATTTTCCAAGTTGGACGATGGCCCGTCAGCGCGTCATTCTGGTAGCGCGCGATCGCTTCGGCGTCCATCCCGGAGAAGAAATTGTAGGACTGATTGTATTCGCGAGCATGCTCGATGCAGAAGTGCCAATATTCGCGCGCATTGTGGCGGCCCTTTGGCGCGGGATGGGTTGCCTTGTTCTGGCAATCAGGCCATTCGCATCGCACCGCGGTCCGGCGCTCCTCCTGCGCTTCCTGCTTGTTGATGCGAATGGAGGCGAAGAATTTGGATGTGTCGCTCAGCATGACTTGGCTCCGTTGGGCGGAGCGGCAGTTAGCAGCGCCGCTTCTAAGCTAGAGAATTGGTTTCGACGGCAAGTTGGATCTGACTCGGCCTTTGCGTCTAGTTCAGTGCATGGTGTAGCAAGCACTTCCCAGCAATCGACATGCCAGGACTCGCGCGCTTGGTTCAGACAATCATCTCTTTGCGATCTCAGATCGATTCAATTGCAATGTGCTGTCGGGCTCTGCACATCGAGGTCTTGAACGGGACCGGGTGAATACGAACAAAGCGGGAGCTATGCAGGAATCTGGCTGATGACGCGCTTAGGGAAGCAGCGGAGCAACGCGGATGGTGAATTTGCGAGAACTTCTCGACGAGGCGATATGGCCAGAATGAGACTATCAACATCCTGCCCTTCGCTCAGCCGCCTGCGGTTGATCATGCGTGCTACAAATTCTGCGCAACAGAGCGCGTGTTCTGCTCGCCCGGTGCCGCGACGGAATCGTTCCAGAGACGCCGGCGAGATGAAGCGGCCAAGGATGGCCGCGCAACACCGCAAAAGCTATCGGCGCAATCGAGGCGGCCGGGCCCAAGGTGAGGACCGGGCGCGCGACTCTCGCCGGTTGGATCCGCTTCACGTACTTGATTTTGCCAGCCGAGCGCGGCGACCAGGAGCTTTGATCCCCTGCTTAGCCGGGCCGTATGTTGACTCGCGATTTCAGGAGGCACGATCGGCCCTGCTGGAAAGGATGCGGCGAATCTTTTGCTATTAGCGATTTTTGGGGCCTGAACAATCGATCGCGGGGCAAATACGTGCGCCGCAGCACAAGTCCGCCGGCGATCAAAGAGAGCCCGAGCTGGTTCTGAGCGGCAAGAAGAAGGCCATGGAGGGTCTCAACGGCGCCCAGCCGGCGCGGTCGCGGAGCATGCACTCGACATCTTTACTGCGAGCGCACCAAATATGTGCGTGGCCGCGATTACCGGACAAGGATCGCCGATATAAAGCCTATTGGCTTTCTGTGTCTTGCCGGCCGAGCACCAGCAGAGAACCACAATCCGAGCGAGAGCATCCGCCGCGGTACGGCACACGAACATGCGAGCCAGGAACCGTTGTCGGCCACCAACCGTATTAGATTGTGCAAGCTGAGCAAGCGTGAGACGTTGGGATGACCGAAGAGCCACAATCAGTTGCCGAGATCATCGCGGCGTCAGAGTGCCGACAGTATTTGAGCCCGTCCCAAACAGGCAAAAACGATGCCGCCTGCTCGGCTTCGTCACCAGTCGCGATTGCGGCGAAATGACTGAGCTGAGATCGCACTCCGGTTAGTCTCTAAGCACGTCAGCTTGTCGACAGCTGATCCTAATAGAGTGAGACAGTGACACGATTGGATCGGCATTGCGAGCCGACTCAAACCACCGGAGAGTCGACATGGACCCTTTTAACCGCATCAACCCACTCGACCGTGACCACGCCGCGGCACCGCAACAGCAGCAAGCGGAGTTTGAGCCTTACTTGGATGAAGTGCCCCAGCTTGATACCTCGACAATCGCAGAGAATCCCGTTTTTCATGATCCCTACTACCCTCATCTGTCTGAAGAAGGCCTTAGACTGGCCCAGGCATTGGGACTTGAGCACCAGAGCACGGACCGTCCTCATCCCGAACACGCAGTCACCAGACGCGAGGACGCCGCTGCGCAGCATCGCGCGCCGCAGGGTGGGCCGGAGGAACTGACTGCGCAAGGTCACGATCAGGATCCGTGGCAAGAGCCGATACGCGAAGCGATCCTAGCATCGTCTCTCAACCGGCCAGCCCCGGGTGGTCTGGCACCGGATCCCGAAGAAGCCGTTCGTTACTTCAGCTGGAGCGGCGCCTACCGGCCGGCTGCAAACGAGCTAGCCTCGGTCGCTTCCAGCTCAGGTCACGAAGTCGTTGTGGATGAGGATTACACCGGCCAACCTACGAAGAGGCAGAGGACACTAAGCCTGGCGGAAGAAAATGCCACTGCGCGCCAGCGCACCGAGCCCGGCAATTCAACCGGTCGCGAGTTAATTGAAGACGCCGGCGCACCGCTTCTGGCCAGCAGCCGGTTCGTCCTTCCTGAGGAAGTCTACGATCAGGATCTGCTGTGGGCCATGGTGGATAACGCTCGCCCATCGTCATCTCTCGAACCAAACGAGGGTCATCACCAAGCCCTGGACTCAGAAGCGGCCGTTGGTCCGTTCAACGCGCAGCACGGCGACCAGCACGCGTCCGCTGCGCACGAGCGCAGCAACGTCCCGCCGAGCCAGGACAGCCGACCTACCAGTTTTATCGTTCACAATGACCGTTACACGGCGCTGTTCGTGCCTGCGGGGGCGATGAGGCGAAGCACCCCACTCAATCCGCCAGGCTCAACCATTCAATTCGGATCTCGACCGGAAAACGTTCTGCCGCCCAGCCTGCAGCCAACGGATCGAACCGCCCGATCGCTTTTTGGACGGTCGATTGAGCAAGCCGCTCCGGCGTCCTCCAGGGCTCAGAGGACGTACCCCGCGGCCCGCGAGATTTACGCTGCATCATTCTCCGTTCCCGAGACTTTTTTGCACGGCACCCAACCCGCGCCGGACACGATGCGGGCGAAACTCGGCCAGTGGGGCCTTCTGCCGGACGAAGCGCATCCGACAAAACAATACGACATTCATGGTGAGCGCTACACCGCCCTTTTCGGACCCGGAGGCTCCGATGACCTTCGGCTCATCCATCACCCACGAATGTAGACGCCGAGGGACATCTCAAACGCATGGAGCCCGTCCAGATAGTTCCGGAATTGGACTTGTTATTGGACCATAGCTTGCTCCGGCTGCTCCTGCGAGGTTGGCGCGGTTCTGGGCAGCACAGATGTCCGCTGCTCGCGTCGATGACTTGCCAGCATCATCGCTTAGCAACTCCTCGTTGGGCCGAACTTCTACCTCCGTTTTCTTGCTAACTACGGCGTGATCACGTTGATTGCCTCGAGGCGGTTGTGCAGCGAAATCGGCAGTCGAGTGCCGGCCTCCCGCGCACTTTGCCTGCAATATCTGCTCCACATCCACAGTTGCCTGGGCACGCACTGACGCATTCACCCGCGGGCGGCTCTTGAAGCTGCGATGAAGGGCTTGTCGGCGGCTTGCCGGGCCGCGAGAGCATCGAGCGCGCCGTCGCGCTGGTAACAGGTCATGATCGTGCGACACGAGCTCGCCGCTATAATCGACACGGATCTTTGCTCGGAATGCGACTGACTTGCAGCCCTCCCAGCTCACGGCCTTGTCGCTGGAGGCGATCCGCAGCAGGCGGCCCAATACGCCTGGAGAAGACATAAATTGTGATGGAGGCGCGGATAAACGAGCCTACCAATTCGTGCAGCAGATTTCGCAGCTCACGTCAGTTAGTTTGCTGGGTAGTAACTCCGGGAGACTTCTTCAATGCTGATCGTCGACACAATTTTGAAGCCAGACAGGTTTGGCGGTATTGGACTTTTCTCCGCGACTCGTTTGCCCAAAGGTTCGTTGATCTGGATTCACAACCCAATCGTTGACATCACGGTGACGCCTGAACAATACGAAGCCCTAGCTCCAACATTCCAAGCGCTACTTGATAAGCATGCCTATCCAAGAGACTACAAGGCTTACGATGGTGTTATCGAGTACAATGCTGACAATGCCCGCTTCATGAACCACAGCAGCCGCCCAAACACATACCAAGACGACCGCCGAGTTTTCACAGCCCGTGACGTACAACCCGGTGAAGAACTGACCTGCAATTACTTATTTTTCGATCCACGGTGTGACGTATCGTGGAATGAAGAACCATCCATGAATCTTGATGCCCCAACGGGCTAGGCGACGGTGGATTCAAGTTCGCGGTCTGACGACTTGATCCGTTGGCGAATTACGCCGGCAAGACTTTCGGCAACTCGTTGTGGCCATCGACCGACTCGGCCAATTTTCTAGCTGCCTTACCGAGCAAGAAGATTTTGCGAGCGGAGCCTTGTTCGACAGACATCCCTTGGCGCGCAGAGCTCCTTGGCGCACCGTCGCGGGAGCGCTTTCGATGAGGTATCTCCTCGAGGCGGACTTCATTGCATCTCTAGAGCTTACCCAACGCCGGATCTCCGCGGATGTGCCCGTTCTCGCACTGACTTTTGAGTCTTGATCCTCGATATTTCCTGAGATGGCCCGGGCACCGATCCTGATATTACCTTTAGGATAGGCCGATTGTGCCGCTTGATGTCAGAGTAGCAGATGTGCTGTTACAAACGCACTTGATGAGGGCTTATCGCGGCTCGATCTTTGCGCCTCCGATTTAGCTTCGCGCAATGCAGAGAGCATCCGTCCCATCTGGTCACGATCCTACATACTGCCATATCAGGACCTGTTTAGATAAGAGATCAGCGACTATCGTGTGATCGATTTCGTCGGCCGAGGTCCATCCGATCTTGCCGATCAACTAGCATTACGCGCTCAAGGATGCCGCGAGGGACGAAAGCCGCAAGACAATGGGCGCGTCGATCCTAAAGCGGTCCGAGCACGACTCCTAGCTTACTGGCGTACTCACGCTCCCAAAAACTAGGGTCCAGACTCAATTGAGCCAATATGCGACGAGAGCGGCGAGGAGCTATGCGGGAAACTGGGTGATGACGGAATGAGATAGGCGGCGTATCGAGGCGGGTGTCGAGCCTGCCAGAACCTCAAGGAGAGCGATACGCCATGAACGAGCATAGCAACATTGTCCCACTGCGTCAGCCCGATGAGATCGACGATCCACTGACGAATATTTTGCGATCTGGTGCTCGGCAGCTGCTTGCGCAGGCTGTCGAGATGGAAGCCGAGGCGTTTCTCGCCGCGATGAAGGGCTTGAAGCTTCCCGATGGCCGCGACCGCCTCGTGCGGCACGGCCATGGTCCAGTGCGGACGATCCAGACGGGGATCGGCGCCGTCGAAGTCGCCCGGGTAAAGATTCGCGATCGCGCGGTGACCAGCGATGGCGAGCGGATCCGCTTCACCTCGGCGATCCTGCCGTTGTGGGCACGGCGCACGAAGAGCTTGGATGCACTTTTGCCGGTTCTGTACCTGCGAGGCATCTCGACGGGCGACTTCCAGGAGGCGCTGGCGGCGCTCCTGGGCAAGGATGCGCCGAATCTTTCTCCGGCGGTGGTTTCCAGACTGACGACGGAGTGGCAGCTCGAGTACGAGCGTTGGCAGAAGCGCGATCTGTCGGCGCGCCGGTACGTATACGTGTGGGCGGACGGCGTCTTCCTGCAGGCTCGCATGGAAGACCACAGCGAATGCATGCTGGTGCTGATCGGCGCGACGCCGGAAGGCAAGAAGGAACTCATCGGCTTCCAGGTCGGCGTGCGCGAGAGCACGCAGAGCTGGCACGAACTGCTCGTCGAGGCGAAAACCCGTGGGCTGAAGATCGCCCCGGAAATCGCCGTCGGTGACGGCGCGCTCGGCTTCTGGAAGGCGCTCGACGAGGTCTTTCCCGCCACGCGACATCAGCGGTGCTGGGTGCACAAAACCGCGAATATCTTGAACAAAGTCGCAGTGTCGGTACAGGCCAGCATGAAGAAGGATCTGCGCGAGGTCTATTTGGCGTCCAACCGAGCTTCGGCCGAAGTGGCGATCGATGTCTTTGCCGAGAAATACGGAGCGAAGTACGACAAGGCGGTCGAGTGCCTGACGAAAGATCGCGACGCAATGCTTGCGTTCTACGAATTCCCCGCCGAGCATTGGGACCACTTGCGGACGACGAATCCCATCGAAAGCGTGTTCGCGACGGTCCGGCACAGAACGGTGCGCACGAAAGGTTCGTTATCGTCAACGACTGCCAAGTTGATGGTGTTCAAGCTGCTCTGCGCCGCATCAAAGACCTGGCGGCGGCTGAAAGGCACAAATCAGTTGCCGAAGGTCATCGCAGGTGTCAGATTCGAAAACGGCATCGAGGTCATCCAAGTGCCGGAAAACCACGCCGCCTGATCGCCTCGTCACCCAAAATCCCGCATAGCTCGCGGCGAGATGAACAGCGGCCAAAAAATTACGGGCGAGCTTGTCATATCGCGTGGCGATGCGCCGGAAGTCCTTAAGCCTGCCAAAGCAGCGTTCGATGACATTTCGTCCTTTGTAGGCGCGTTTGTTGAAGCGATGGATGACGACACGGTTAGATTTATTGGGGATTACGGGCTTGGCGCCACGACGAATGATTGCGCCGCGAAGCTTGTCGCCATCATACCCTTTGTCGGCGAGGAGCACGCTCATGGGTGGCGCGAGCGCCAGGACATCGGGAGCCGCAGCGATATCGGCATCCTGGCCTGGAGTCAGATGCAGGACGACCGGCCGGCAGAGCGGATCGCTCAGCGCATGGATTTTTGTCGTGCGGCCTCCGCGCGAGCGGCCGATTGCTTGATTGTGCTCCCCCCTTTTCCGCCGGAGCCACACCGGTGAGCTTTAATCGAGGTCGAGTCGAGCGACAGTACGACGCCGTCTTCGCCAGGCTTGGCCAGCGCTTCGAAGATTGCGCACCATCGTCCTCGCTTGGCCCAGCGATTGAAGCGATTGTAGATCGTCGTGTAAGGGCCGTATTCACGTGGACAATCACGCCATCGTGCACCCGATTGCAGCATGTGAATGATGCCGCTGACGATGCGTCGGTCGTCGTCCCGATCCGGCCCCGTCAGTCCCCTCGGCAGATGCGGTTCGATACGCGCCCATTGCCTGTCGTTCAGCCAAAACAAACCAGCGCGCATTCTCTCGCCCCCGAATCAACACGTAGGCAAGAGAATCACGTGGCGCTATTTAGGTACAGACCCTAGTACGAGCTGAACTTGCAACGGCCGGCTGGTTGCCATCAGGCAGCTCGCGGAGTGAAAAGAACACTAGGCTTGAAATCTCACGGCTCATCCAAGCTGAACCAGCTTGTGCTCACCGGGCAGACCACAAAGTTCCGGCACATGCACGTGCCTTGGACGCTAGCTCCGCAATGCAGCGAACCTCGACACTCGTTCGTCCGCCTTCCACCCAATGTAGGGAAGTTGACGCGGCACGCTCTTAGTAAGCTCCTGCAGAACAAAGGAATTGCTCCGGCACGCGGCTTGCTACGTTGAGGACGTCATCACCAATCGTCGTGCGGTGATCTTCGGAGCGGCCCCGGCTCGTTATTGGGGGCCTGGTGCTCCGACGATTTGCCGTGCGGCGATACTTAGCGAGCGCGACTACAACTCGGGAAAGTTCAGGGCAATCTTTATGCGATCAAGAGTTCTCTTTTTGGGGGCTGCGACCATGGCGATCGCCACAACGGGTACATCTATGGCGAACCTCGGGCGAGAAGCCCTGCCACCGTCGGTGTGGAACTGGTCCGGAGGCTACATTGGCGGGCATGTAGGCGGCGGGTACGGTCGAACCTCTTTCACCAATCCGTTCGGCCCACCGATCTACGGCGACGTCGTCGATATTCCCTCCTTCGTCGCAGGTGGCCAAATCGGCTACAATTGGCAGAACAATAGTTGGGTGTACGGCCTCGAACTGGATGCCAGCGCAGCTGTCGCGAGCGGCTCAAACACCTGCCTCGCAGCCTCAGACTTGATTGTAAGCGCAAACTGCAACGCAGCTCCGAACCTCTTTGCGACCGGGACCGGTCGCATCGGTTACGCCTTCGGCTCGCTCGGGCAAACGCTTGCCTATCTCAAGGCAGGTGCAGCCTGGCAAGAGCTATGCGGGAAACTGGGTGATGACGGAATGAGATAGGCGGCGTATCGAGGCGGGTGTCGAGCCTGCCAGAACCTCAAGGAGAGCGATACGCCATGAACGAGCATAGCAACATTGTCCCACTGCGTCAGCCCGATGAGATCGACGATCCACTGACGAATATTTTGCGATCTGGTGCTCGGCAGCTGCTTGCGCAGGCTGTCGAGATGGAAGCCGAGGCGTTTCTCGCCGCGATGAAGGGCTTGAAGCTTCCCGATGGCCGCGACCGCCTCGTGCGGCACGGCCATGGTCCAGTGCGGACGATCCAGACGGGGATCGGCGCCGTCGAAGTCGCCCGGGTAAAGATTCGCGATCGCGCGGTGACCAGCGATGGCGAGCGGATCCGCTTCACCTCGGCGATCCTGCCGTTGTGGGCACGGCGCACGAAGAGCTTGGATGCACTTTTGCCGGTTCTGTACCTGCGAGGCATCTCGACGGGCGACTTCCAGGAGGCGCTGGCGGCGCTCCTGGGCAAGGATGCGCCGAATCTTTCTCCGGCGGTGGTTTCCAGACTGACGACGGAGTGGCAGCTCGAGTACGAGCGTTGGCAGAAGCGCGATCTGTCGGCGCGCCGGTACGTATACGTGTGGGCGGACGGCGTCTTCCTGCAGGCTCGCATGGAAGACCACAGCGAATGCATGCTGGTGCTGATCGGCGCGACGCCGGAAGGCAAGAAGGAACTCATCGGCTTCCAGGTCGGCGTGCGCGAGAGCACGCAGAGCTGGCACGAACTGCTCGTCGAGGCGAAAACCCGTGGGCTGAAGATCGCCCCGGAAATCGCCGTCGGTGACGGCGCGCTCGGCTTCTGGAAGGCGCTCGACGAGGTCTTTCCCGCCACGCGACATCAGCGGTGCTGGGTGCACAAAACCGCGAATATCTTGAACAAAGTCGCAGTGTCGGTACAGGCCAGCATGAAGAAGGATCTGCGCGAGGTCTATTTGGCGTCCAACCGAGCTTCGGCCGAAGTGGCGATCGATGTCTTTGCCGAGAAATACGGAGCGAAGTACGACAAGGCGGTCGAGTGCCTGACGAAAGATCGCGACGCAATGCTTGCGTTCTACGAATTCCCCGCCGAGCATTGGGACCACTTGCGGACGACGAATCCCATCGAAAGCGTGTTCGCGACGGTCCGGCACAGAACGGTGCGCACGAAAGGTTCGTTATCGTCAACGACTGCCAAGTTGATGGTGTTCAAGCTGCTCTGCGCCGCATCAAAGACCTGGCGGCGGCTGAAAGGCACAAATCAGTTGCCGAAGGTCATCGCAGGTGTCAGATTCGAAAACGGCATCGAGGTCATCCAAGTGCCGGAAAACCACGCCGCCTGATCGCCTCGTCACCCAAAATCCCGCATAGCTCGCCTGGCAAAATAATCGAGGCGATATCGTCAACAACTTTGAAGGGGGCGACCTGCCACAGGAGAAAACCCATTTCGACTATGGCCAAGTTGGTGGCGTCATCGGGCTCGGTGTGGAGCAAGCCCTTACGCCTTCATGGTCGGTGAACGTCGAGTATGACTATCTGCATTTTGGCGGGCCGAGCGTCGCGACCGCTTCGACCGCGAAGTTATCTCCGTCTACGATTTTGCCGGCGAGCACGACCAGCCTGTCCAGCAACTATCACATTGGGAAAATTGGTCTGAACTACCACTTTGGTGCGGACCCAGAAGCCGCACCAAAGTCCGATTCGCCGCTGCATGCGAGATCAGCCGGCAGCGTACCACCCATTCCCTACACGTCCGGTTGGTCGTTCGAAGGGGGCTCGCGGCTCTGGCTGAGCCGGGGAAGA
This sequence comes from Bradyrhizobium ottawaense, assembly GCF_002278135.3. Classification (NCBI taxonomy): domain Bacteria; kingdom Pseudomonadati; phylum Pseudomonadota; class Alphaproteobacteria; order Hyphomicrobiales; family Nitrobacteraceae; genus Bradyrhizobium; species Bradyrhizobium ottawaense. The sequence continues at coordinate 7,354,248 of NZ_CP029425.2, forward strand.
TTCCAGTGGGATCAAAGCGCAGTCCCGTATGGCTGGCCTGAAGACCCCAGCATACTGATTTCCAGGCTCACTTATCATGCACTGGACGGACTTTCGGGGGAGGTATTCGGCCGTGTCGACAGTCCCTGGGGAGTGTTCTTGAAGAGTAGCCTTGGTATCGGGTTCTTCAACAAAGGGAAATCGAACGATGAAGATTGGCTGCCCCACGAGGGATACCCCTACCTAAATACTCGTTCAGGTGAGTCAAACGGGCGATTTGCATATTACACGGCCGACGCCGGTTACGATGTCCTGCGCAGTACGAACTACAAGATCGGCGGATTTATAGGCTGGGCCTATTACAGCCAGAGCTCAGACTCGAGGGGTTGCGTTCCGCTCACAAATCCGCAGGACTTTTGTCGTATCAAGCCGAGCGACGATAGGATCGTTGGCAGCCAAGATACTCAATGGAATGCGCCTCGAATCGGCTTGAGCGCCGAAACTATGCTGACCGAGCGCTGGCGCCTGAATGCGGACATCGCTTACCTGCCCTGGACCGACTTCAAGGGCCGCGATAATCATCTCTTGCGCAAAAAGACCACCTTTAGTGAGCAACACGGCAATGGTGGCGGCGGCGTCCAGGTTGAAGGCCTTCTGTCCTACTTTGTCACCAACAATATCAGCCTAGGCGTTGGAGGCCGCTATTGGGCCATGTGGACGAAAAAGGAAGCGGACTCCGCGGACTGCGGAAACGGCTGCGGCTCGCTAGGATTTGCGAACTACAGCATGGAACGGTGGGGTACGTTCTTCCAGGCGTCTTACAAGCTCAACTAAGGGCTTCACTGTTACGAGGCTCCAAACTGCAGATGCTTAGGGGCCGTTCTGAAGTTCGCTGATGGCCCCAGTCCTCGGCGCCCATTCGCCGCCGAGGACTATGTCGCGATCACGCCTGTACACCGGCTTGCTTCGATTGCAAACCGCCCGCATGGACAAGGCGAGCGCAACTCCGCTCGCGAACCGGAGCTCGTTTCTGGTGATAAGAGCTCGATCCGTTGACCCGGAATTCGCTCCAAAGCCGATTCCGCGCACCATTGCGAAGGCGCCGACCGACCGGGAAGCCGCGGCCGTTGTCTCATCGCGCGGCGGCCGGAGGCGGGCGCAAAGTGCCTGGCGAAAGATCAACGGCTTATTCACCGAGGGGAGAGTTGAACGGCTGGCGGTCTGCAACGGACGAGCCGCTCACAGAGGAATTCAAGCCGTGGGTACACAGCGTCGGTGAGGTTCTGCGCGAGGATCCATCCAGCGCAACGACTCGGGCAGTATTGCTTGGCGAGCTACCCGCCCTTGCATCGCCACGCGAACTCACGCGGGTCATTTCCTTTCATGTAACAGCAGAAGATCACCAGATGGAATGCGAGCCGCGCGTCCTTGCCCCCGATCACCAGACGTGACCAAGGATTCCAGACCGTCCTGATTCCTACACTCCCCGCTATGGCCCGGTCGTCTGCCCCTGCTGGGACCTTCATGAGCAGCATCATCCGACATCAAATTCAGCTTACTGATCGTGTGAAGGGCGAGCGCAAGTTCAGTTTTTGCAATCTGCTCATCGTATTTGCCTGCACTTTGGTGCCACCCCCACGGGCAGATCCTCGGCGCTAGAAGTGAATGCGGCCCAATTGGCTGGGGGAGACTAAAGGCAATCGGCATTCGGCCACTTTTCCTCGCCAGCCAAACACGTAACCGGCGGCAGGGCGCCGAGCCCGTATGGAAGGCGCGCCCCCACGATTCCTAAATTCCGCAGCGGGATCTCTCCTGGGCAATCCTGACCGCGGCGAGCCCCAACATCACGTCGCCGGTGAACCCGAAATGGAGACGATAGAGCCACCAGATTGCGCAGCACCGGTCAAGATCGGACAAGGCTAGCCCGCGCCTAATTGCTGCGAGCATCCGCGCCATGGGCTTCATTCCGTGGATCATGTGGAAGCCTCGGCGTCTCGGGGCCGGCGCTCGCCATTCAATGACTTTCCGGGCGGTGGCGGCTCGCTGTCCGGCGCGTGCACCTGCAATAGATTGGGAGCTGAGATTGATGTTCGCCATGACGTTCTTTTCCGGTTTTTGAGGCTGGTTGCACACGCCTATGTGCATGCGATCTTGCGTGACTCTACGGTGGAGCTACTGCTTGCAGAACGCCCAGATTTGGTAGTGTTAAATTGACACGATTTCCTCGACAAATACGCTCACGCAATCCCACTGCTACGCAAAGCGACTGCGCCACTTGCGACGGTCCTTGCGGCTAGGCGATCTTTGCTGCCACCTCCTTGAGAATACCTTCGCGTCCGCCAAGACAATCCAGCCTCGCACTTGCAGGGCCTCCGCCGTTTCCAAGCAAGTGCTCAACGGGCACCGGTTTCTGCCCAATTTGCCGAACCCAGCCGACATCGAGCGCTGGCTTGCGGCCGAGCCCCGTTTGCCCTGGTAATTCTCGGTCACCTCGCGAAGCACCGCCCCGAGCAGTTCGGCCGCGGCACACCGTCGTGCAGCGCTCACGGGGATCCCTCAGACGCAAAGCAGCCGAGAAGACGATCATCCCGCGCACGGCTAACAGTGCGGCGCTGGCCGGTGATCCCGGGACCGGGGCGCGGCGGCGTGCCTTGGGCACTCCGCGACGCACCCCGGTTCTTCCGATCCCGCGCGCAATGGTGCAACCTCGGACTGGCCCACAGCCGGAGCTGTATCGGTCAAGCGCCAGCAACATCCTCGAGTGAAGCAACACGGCGACAATATTGCCGGCCGGATGACAGGTCGGCACCACGCAGACGAATGGCCAGGATGACCGTGCATCTCGAGCGCTGCCAGCGGGCCCGATGATGCGTACCCGCTGGCGGCTCGAACAATCCACTGCTAAGCGATGAACCGTCTATCCAGGTAAGGACAACCAAAGTGACCGCACGACTCAGACCCAGCGCGATCGGCTCACCGTCAAGTTGGTCTCATACCCGCGTAAGCTTAACGAATCCTCCTTCGGCTAGTTCGGCTTTGTAGGCCCGTCCGTTAAGATGGATGGTCGTGGGGCTATTGGCGGTCGGCATGAAACCTTCTTCGCGCAGCTTGTCTATGAGGGCAGGTGTGGCCCATTGCTGTGGTAGCGGCCTTCCATAGCGTCGGTTCTCCGCGAAGAAGGCTCCGAAGTCCGGTACCCCCGCCCGGCCGGCCCCAAGCACTTGGTCTTCCGCAGGGTTATGAACAAGAAGAACGCGATTACACTCATCCAAACCGGCCGTGTAGCGGTGACCCTGGATTTCATAGGTCATTGTCGGCTGGTCCGAGTCCGGCAAGAGACCCCGGTGGAACAGCCTATCGACCATCGAGTCAGGGGCGATTTGCGAACCGTGTGAAAATCTCTGGGGAGCGGCGAAGGAGACATCTACCGCTTCCTCAGGTGCGGCAGACGATGATGGTCCAGCTTCATTCATGATCTCGCTGAACAAATCATGATCTTCCTGTGTCCAGACGTGCGCTGTCGGTGATTCTGGTGAACGGGCATTATCGATCGGGCTTGGAGCCATAAAGCCCTCCTTTTTGTTAAGAGACCAAAGGCCTCTAGAATATCTCCCAGAGGGAATGAGCTGAAGTTCGTCACGAATTCCGGCATGGGCAGCTTCGTCATCAAGAGGCCAAGTTCGAGTGTTAGAGAGGCTGGCTTTCGAGAAGCTGACAAAGGTCGAAGAAGAAAGACAAACTCGCGGCTGCATCTACCACGTCTGATGCGATCATCTCCGATCCTGAACTCATTCCACCTCAACTCGCGGTCGGCGCGCAGCTCTGCGTCCTGCATCGTTTCATCTGACGGAAAGCTCGTTAGGAGGTCAGGCGACGCTGACCGTAGCCAGCCCCAGTCCCATACCGAACATGTGCATTTCGATCTCTGTCCGCGACCAGTTGTTCTGGCCTGCACTTGAGCCTATGCTTGGTCCGATAAGCAGAATGACCGCGATAGCCGGGCCAACGCGAGAACAGACGAGAGCGCGATCTGAGAGTCCGGCAAGAGCGGAGCGATCTGTTCACCTGATTAAATGAAGAAAGAAATCGCTCAGACGCAAAGCAGCCCAGACGATCATCCCGCGCACGGCTAAAGGTGCGGCGCTGGCCGATGATCTCGGGACTGCGGCTGCCGCTGCGTTTAATGCGCACTCCGCGATGTCCCCAGTGCGTCCGATCCTGCGCGCCATGATGCAACGTCGGACAGGCCGTCAGCCGGAGCTACATCGGCCAAGCTGAGATTTTCATCGTCAGATGAGGCAATACGATCCGCCAACTTTATCCGGCTGCTATTGATGCTACGCGTCATGCAGATGGCGCTCGCGCCTTGTTGTTGGAAAAGAGGATTCACTCGTGTCCTGATTAAGACAAATCGTTGTAATTGTTGGCGAAGCCGCCGCTGAAATGGCCGTCTTCCTCTAAGCGTCCGCTGGCGAAGAAGCGTAGCCGTTTCTTGCTTGCCCGCCCGGGCACACAAACGCTAGCTTCTGCGTGTGGCGCTATCGATTAGCCTTAGCAGCTCTCCACATGGTTGACCAAGATGGGCGACTCTGAAGCTCGCGCTCACCTAACGACTTGAGATCGGCATTCGTCGGTGTTGCGGCCGAACAGCTGGGCCTTCTCACGTCCTGGACGACGCGCTCGCTCGGGCGATAGCCAAGATGCAAGCGAGCGGCGCGGAACGCATGACGGCCTCGGTCCTGATGGTCGCCAGACCCAAGCGGCTCGGGGGAAAGCGGTTTGCCCGTCCGCTGGCGATCCGGCCGCGACGGAAAGTGGAGCACTGGTGAATGGTGATCTTGCTCGCGCGCAAGAGACCGCCTCGGGCGCGTTGATTGGCAGCATCGTCTAGGCGATGACGCAGCCCCGACTGGCTGTTTAAGGAGCGGACGCAACGCGTGACGCTGAGGTGGCTCGCGTCCTCGTCGATCATGTTCGGCGCCAGCCAGTCTTGTCGCAAACCCGCCACAGCAACGTAATGTCTGCGGCGCCCGACAACTGCACCAGGTTCTCATATTTCTCTTACCGTAAGCGACGTTCGCGTCCCACTCGCAAAGGTTTGGCGTGGGGATTGCAGTCTGTTGATCAACGTGTTTGCAAATCGCTGGCGGGGGGTATGGAGGCGACAACGACGGAGAATTACGAGGTGCGGCCGAACGACCAGGGCAGGAGCTCGTCGATCCGGGACTGCGGGTGACCGGTTGCGATCGCTTTGAGCGTCGCTTTCATCCAGACGTAGGGCTCCACGCTGTTGATTTTGCAGGTGGCGATGAGCGAAGCTATGCGCGCCCATGAACGACCACCTTCGTCGTGACCAGCAAATAAACTATTTTTACGCGTCAGAGTCAGCGGCCTGATTTGATTTTCGACGGGATTGGTGTCCATCTCAACGCAACCATCGTCGAGAAACAAGGTGAGGCCATCCCAATGGTTCAGGAGATAGGCGATCGCCTTGCCCATCTCGCTGCCCGGCGACAGGCGAGCGGCTTGCTCGCGCAGAAACCTCTCGAGTTCAGCGACGAGCGGCCGTGATCGCTCGTTACGGGTCGTTTGCCGAGCCGGGGCGTCGGCGCCACGGATCTCCTTCTCGATCGCATAGAGTGCGGCGATGCGCGCGAGAACGGCTTCGGCGATGGGTGAGCCGGCTTTCGGAGTCGCTGCGATGATCTTGCGCCTTGAGTGGGACCAACATGCGGCCAGCCGCAGCGGCACGCCGCCTTTGCGCTTGGGCCGTGCGAGCCGATGATAGCCCTGGTATCCGTCGACCTGAAGGATGCCGTCGAAGCCCTCGAGGATGCGCTCAGCAGCTTCCAGTTCAGCCCTTCAAACAGCGCTTCGAACTGCACGCGCGTCAGATGCATGACGCCGTCGCTGATCTGCGGCCACTCGAAACGACCATCGCGGCCAAGGCGCTTGTAGACCAAAACGAGGCCCGTGCCGTCCCATAGCAAAATCTTCAGCCGGTCGGCGCGCTTCGAACGAAAAACCACGATCAGGCCCGAATGCGGATCGAGCCCAAGCGTGTTTTGCACAAGACCGGCCAGCGCGTCGTGCCCGCACCGGAAGTCAACAGGACGCACAGCAAGCACAATCCGCAGTCCCTGCGCCGGAATGATCATGCGCCGCGCTCGATCGCAGTCACGATCTCCGCGATCCGCACCGCCGACACGTCCGCATCCAGGCGGACCGAAACCTTGCCAATCGTAATCTCGACGGGCCCTCGCTCTTGCCTGACGCCACTGGATCGCTCAGCTCGATCGACACGAAATCCGCCGCGTCGTCCGTGACCAATGCGAGCCGGCCAGCACGCGCCAATCTGCGCCACGTCGTCAACTGCTGGGCCTTCACACCATAACGCCGTGCGACATCACATACCCGGGCGTCGGGCTTCATGCTCTCGAAAACAGCGCGCCCCTTGATCTCCGCAGACCATAACCGGCATCCAGAACGCGTCCGGCGCGTAAGCTTCCCCACAAAGCCATCAGCTTCGGCTTCCTCCCCCGATTGTTCCATCGCCTTCAGTCTCCTCTCGGCTCTCTGACAAGCCAAGGATCGCAGAGCGAAAGCCGAAGCGAAACCAGTCAATCAAATGGGAGAAAAGCTCCGCTTACCTCTTACCGGCCAGGCCTGGGATCAGACCAGAAGTCAAATCGGCCCAGAAAGGCAGGCATTCTTATTGCAGACGTTACCGTGAGGTTTGTAGCGACGCGCTTCAGGCTACATGTGGACAGGCGCAATGGCCGTGAAGGACGAGTTCGGGCAAGCGGACTGCAACTTTGCGCGACCGGTGTCTGGTGGAAATGTTCGGGCCAGGGTTCGCGCTCCAGATCAGGTTGAGGATGGCGAGGCAATTAACTCGAGAGAGGCTGGAGCCGGTCCCCAGTCCGGCAGACGAAGGCTTAACGCGCCGGGCGGTGTTGGGCGCCACCATCGGCAATATGCTCGAATTCTACGACTTCGGCACCTATAGCTTTTTCGCAATACAGATCGGTCAGGCGTTCTTCCCGGCAACCGACCAGTTCGCCAGCCTCATGCTGTCACTCGGAACCTTCGGCGCGGGTTTTGTGACCAGGCCAATCGGGTCCATCGTGCTCGGCTCCTATTCGGATCGGGTTGGCCGCCGGCCTGCCATGACCGCCAGCTTTGCTATGATGAGCGTCGCGGTCCTATTATTGGCCATTACGCCATCGTACGAGACAATAGGATTTGCCGCTCCGTTGCTAGCCATCTTCGCACGCTTGCTGCAGGGCTTTGCTCTCGGAGGCGAAGTCGGTCCAACGACAGCCTACTTGATGGAAGCGGCACCAGCCAAAGCCCGCGGTCTTGCTGTCTCCTTTCAGCCCGCGAGCCAACAGGTCGCTGCGACGGCTGGAGCGTTGGTTGGAGAAATACTCTCGCTCACCATGACAAGTGAGGCGCTCAATGCATACGGATGGCGGATCGCGCTGTTGCTCGGCGCCGTTACTTTGCCGTTCGGACTTTGGCTGCGGAGCGTCCTACCCGAAACGTTTCTCCGCCCGGAGGCGCCGGTTCTGGTCACCCGGCCTGTAAGGCGATCGCCCGCCGCTCGCCGCATCATGAGCTTGGGATTCGTCATCTTGGCCAGCTGCACGATCACTACTTACGTTACGGGATATATGACCACCTACGCCTTGAACACCCTCCACGTATCCGCGCCTCTCGCCTTCGGCGCCACGCTCATCAGCAATATGGCAGGCATTGCTGCGGCGCTGTTGGGCGGCCTGCTCGCCGACCGCGCAGGCCGCCGGCGCATCATGATATGGCCGCAGGCAGCTGCGTTGCTGATGATCTATCCGGTATTCTTGTGGATTGCAGAGAGCCGCAGCGCCTTCGCACTTTTAGGAGGCCTCGGCACGCTCACCCTTATCGGAACGGTTCCGTATAGCGCCTTCTACGTAAGCATGGCCGAGAGTTTGCCCAGGAACATTCGTGGTGGCGCCTTCGGGACGACTTACGCTTTTGCCATAGGCATTTTCGGAGGCACAGCTCAACTGGTCGTCACATGGCTGATCTACTTGACCGGGAGCGCACTCGCGCCCGCCTGGTACATGCTTTTCGCGAGCGCGGCCGGGCTCTTTGCCATGGTGATGATGCCGGAGACGGCGCCACTCAATTTCGAGCGAAACCATAGACGAACATCTGTAACGGCACGATCGCCGCCCTAGTAGCTTAGCCGAACAGGTAAGGATGACATCTGTGACGTCCGAAATGCGAACATCGAGCAGGAGCACGGTATGGGGCTAGCCCGAACAGCAATCTATCCTGAAAACTGGCGCAGCTTGACATCGTGAAGGAGTTCCGGCCGTAACGGCAGCGTCGCGGTCTGAAACGGCTTTCTCCGTTTACCCAACGTTCGCCGATGCTGCAGTTGAGCGATCGGGCTGCCGTCACCCGCCGGCTGGAGTGAGCAATGACTCTGATCATCTTTAGAGAACAAGAAGGCGCGGCTCGCACCATCCGCCAGCGTAAACGAACGGCATAAGGAGTCGTCCGTGAAGAAGGACTAAGCCACTGATCGGGAATCTCGATTTGGGCTAAGGGGCATTTCCAGATTGCAAGGTTTTGATGCTTTGGGCGTCAGAACCTTGCGATTTGGTTTTCGTGGATTCCCTCGAAGCGGGAAGCATGATTCCTTGTCTGCATCGGAGGGAACGATGCGGCCGAAGAAGCACAAGACGACGGGATCGAACGATCTGTTCCGGGCTCGGCTCGACCAGATCATCAATATGAAGCACGAGCTGGTTCTGCTCGCCGGCAAGGTCGATTGGGACTGGATCGACGGCGAGATCGCGCCGCTCTACAGCGAGAACGGCAGGCCCGGGATCGAGACGCGCTTCATGATCGGTCTGCTGTTGCTCAAGCACATTTACGGGCTGTCCGATGAGGAGGTGTGCGAGCGCTGGGTCCATGACCCATACTTCCAGTTCTTCACCGGGGAAGAGTTCTTTCAGCACACGTTCCCGCACGAGCGCTCGGACCTGAGCCATTGGCGCAAGCGGCTTGGCGACAAGCTGGAGTTGCTGCTGGCCGAGAGCTTGCGGGTAGCGCACGAGGCCGGTGCATTACGCAGCCAGGACCTCAAGCGGGTTACGGTCGACACCACGGTGCAGCCGAAGGCCATCACCTTTCCGACCGATGCCAAGCTGCTGCATGCGGCCATCAAGGGGCTCAACCGCCTGGCGATCAGGCACGGCGTCAGGCTGCGGCAATCCTATGCTCGCATCGCCAAGGCCGCCGCGATGATGGCCGGCCGCTACGCCCATGCCAAACAGTTCAGGCGGCATCAGCGGCAGTTGCGTATCCTGCGTAGCCGGCTGGGCCGGATCATCCGCGACATCCGCCGCAAGATCGAAGGCCAGCCAGCACTGGAGCAGGCGTTCGCCCTCCCGCTCGGCCGGGCCACGCAGATCCGCTCGCAGCAGCAGCGCCAGCGCGGCTGGAAGCTCTATTCCTTCCATGCCCCGGAAGTGGAGTGCATCGGCAAGGGCAAGGCCAGCGCGCCTTACGAGTTCGGCGTGAAGGCCTCCATCGTCACCAACAACCGCCGGGCTCCCGGTGGCCTGTTCGTGCTGCACGCCAGCGCACTGCCCGACAACCCCTACGACGGTCACACCTTGCGGGACGTCATTGACCGCACCGAGACACTCACCGGCTGTCCGATCGAGCGGGCCTATGTCGACAAGGGATACCGCGGCCACGACGCACAAAATCCCCGTCGCGTCTTCATCTCCGGCCAGAAGCGCGGCGTTTTCGGTGTCATCAAGCGCGAGCTGCGCCGCCGCTCCGCCATCGAGCCCATCATCGGACACCTGAAGGCGGAAGGCCACCTCGGGCGCTGCTACCTCAAAGGCCGCGCCGGCGATGCCGCCAACGTCGTCCTCTCAGCCGTCGGACACAACTTCCGCCGCATCCTCGCCTGGCTGAGATATCTCTTGTGCCTGTTCCTGGCCCAGCTATGGCGCACGCTCGCCCGGCCAGCCTCGATCAATCCGGCTTCTTAACGGACGACTAAGGATGCGGCCGCTGACGGAGCAGCGGCCGCACGAGGCTCGATCCTCATTCTCTGCTTGATTGTTTTCCGTCGTCAGTGCAGCACGCACGCGGGATCGGTCAAGCAAAAAAACAGATCGCAGATACCATTCAATGGGTCATCGGCGCACTGAGGATACGATGTATCGGCTACCTGCACGCTGGAGGTGAGCGGTTGCGCGGCAACTTCTGCAGCAAATGGAGGTACCGCCGCGGTCGCAAGTGCGAGGGCGCTCGCCGTCACCAAAACTGACTTCTTCATTGGGAGATCGCTTCCCTAGGTTAGCCCCAGCCGTGATGACGGTCTATATGACGACGCTACAATCGGTAAAATTGATTTTCTTGATCAGATCTATCGACCGAATGGATAAGTTCGGCCATCACCGCATCGCTCCGTCTACCCGCTCGGAACCTGTAGACCTACTTATGATCGGATGCTCGTCGCACCTCCGTCGATGCATTTCTCGGAGCACCCGACTAGGGTCTGTTTGGATTCAGGATTGAACTTCCCAGCCGGAACGATTCAAACTCAATCCGCTGCAGAAATGCCGGGGCCAAACACCTAGTTTTCCGTTAATTTCTCGGCGTCAGCTTACGGACAGCTAAGCTGCTTATCTGCGGAGTCAGGTCTAACGACCTGAAACACAATGCAACCGGCATAGGAGTGTGGTCGTCATGGACGATCGAGTTAACAATATGTCGCATGTTCCATCCTACGATGAGTATCATTACGCTAGCCCGTCTTATTCGTAAAGGACCGGCTCATGCGTCGGCTTTGTCAGCTTTCTGTCAGCTCGTCCAAATAGTAGCTCGTTGTGATGAGAACCAATTACAACAACTGGCCCTCCGACGGGCAAAGTGTGGACCAGCAGCGCGATGCGCTGGCCGGCACTTCTGGCGCAGATGGTGCTGCTTTTACGGCCGCTTTAGCTGCTGGACCAGCGTCTTCCGCTTTTGACAAGAGGACAGGTGTGTCAGTCCGCCTACACAGAGTAAGTAGCAATATTGGCAACGCCCAAAGTGTTTCTTTGTTTACTGATGCCAATGAACGCAATAAGGTGGGAGCGATGACCGTGGCGCCGGGGCGCAACAGTTTGCGAATTCTCAGCATAGAAAATCTCGGCCGGTCGAGGTACAAAGGGGTCGGGACGGCTATGATTGAAGTCGCCGATCATACTAGGCAGTCCGCGGGCCTTTCCAAGCTATCCCTTCTCTCTCAAGATGAAGGAGCTTCAGCATTTTTCTACAAGAAGGGATTCCGGTTTGCGGACGAGGGCAAGAATGCGGAAATGCGGACTGTCATTTCCAATCCACGATACGTCTCAGATGAAATTCTTATGGGCGAGATGGAGCGCTAGCCCGTCTTATTCGTAAGAGTGCGCCTGAGGGCTGGCGAGCGTGGTGTAAAGCGCTGATGCGGCGTAGGATTCGGTTGCGAAGCCACCCCATCACCTTAAACCACGCCCGCCATGACCGATGATACGATTCTGCCATCCTCGTTTCCAGCCGTTCACGCCAAGAAAGTCACAGCTGCCTTCGATGGCGGTCGATCCACGTCTACGACACGGATAAGAGCCGGCCCGTGGCCGTCGTGCTGCGGCCCGGCAAGACGCCGGGCGGCGTCGAGGTGCGTGCCCATCTGCGCCGCCTGGTACGGCATATCCGCACGCGATGGCACAACACGCAAATTACGTTCCGTGGCGACGGGCACTATGCCCGGCCGGAGGCAATGGCGTGGTGCGAGACCAACGGCATCGACTACATCTTCGGTCTGTCCGGCACCAAGCCTCTCGCCAGAAAAGTCGACGAGGTCGCCGACGACATCCGCACCCGACGCGCCATCGAGAACCTGCCGGTTCTGCGTGGCTATACCGAGACCCGCCACAAGGCAAAGTCCTGGGATCGCGAACGGCGCACTGTCGCCCGTATTGAGGCGGCGATGCTCGGCCTCGACATCCGTTTCGTCGTCACCAGCCTCGATGTCGGCTCGGCCGAGTGGATCTACGACAGCCTGTATTGCGCGCGCGGCCAAGCCGAGAATCTGACAAGCTGCATAAGTCACAGCTCGCCTCCGACCGCACCAGCTGCCGTTCGGCGCTCGCCAACCAGGTCCGTCTCGTGCTCCATACGGCCGCTTATTGGCTGATGCTGACCGTGCGCGAGGCCATTCCCAAAGTCCGGGAATTGGCCGCTGCCGAGTTCGCGACGCTGCGTCTTCGGCTCTTGAAAATCGCTGCCCGTGTGGTCGAGACCACGAGCCGCATTCGCCTTGCGTTCGCCGCGGCCTGTCCGGAAGCCGACCTGATCCGCTGCTTGCCAGGTGCGCTGCTGCCGCTCGGTCCTTGACCGGCGGGGCGTCCGCCCCCCGTTCGCCCAACCTATACCTCAAGCGCGTTGCAAAGTACGGGTCGTCAGGCGGTGAAAAGCCGAAGGCAATCCTGTGCGCCTCGTCAGACAAGATGTTCGGCCGCATCAATCGGGCCCCAAAGCCGCACTCTCACGAATAGGACGGGCTAGCATTGTTAGGAGGTTTGTGCATGTGCACATGATGCGCGCCGACTCGAACGACGGCCAGGCGCGGAGACGTGACCATAGGAGACTCCGTGAAATCTTGGACGGACTTCGCTGCAGGCTCTCCGATTGATCGATATCGTACAGATTCGTCGCACTCTCAGGATTGCTGGCTTCTTCAAGAATGCAGGAGCTTTGAATGAAGGATGGGGAATGCCATGGGTGTGCTGGTTTCCGCTCGATCTCGCCCACCGTTCCGATTTGGTGTCGCCCGCCATGCCCAATCGCTTTTCTTAGCTGCGGCTGAAGTTCGTGCATGGTTTCCTCGGCGCGCCCGGTGCTGCTGCTTCTTCCTCGCACGTGCGTCAGGCATTTCCTGGCATTGGACGGGGTCTTCTCGGCATAACGCATTGCAAGCTCGTCAGGCTCCAAGCTCTTCTCAGGCAATTGCAGACGCGACAACCACAAGCAGTTCTGCCCGCAGCAGCCCATTACCCTTGCCGTCCCACCAAGCCTGGTAGGTGCGATCACGGGTCGTTTCGGGGATGATCCGACGCGAGTAAAGGTGCAACAACGGCTACAGCTATCAACTAGGAAATACGAGCGTCGGCCTCCAAAGAACGGAAGCCGGATTTCCTATGGCGACTGGTTTCACCAGCCAGCGGTGGCGAGAACTGTTTCCCGGACGGACTGATGTCACATCAATCGTGGATTTTCAGGTTGCACATCCGCTCGTCGGTAACGCCGGCGATATTCTGCTCGAGCACCAACTAGGGCGAGACGGCGAACGGCCGCTAGTGAACTGGCGTCCTGCCAATGACGAAGCGAGAGCCCGTGCAGAACAACTGGGCTTCGTTCATGTGGATCCCGATGATATGGTACTTGATCCCACCCAGTCCAAACAGTGGAGATATAGGGATGGTGAATGGCAGCGCGCAACCAATTCTTCGATGTATCTCTCCAAAGCGTCGAGCGATGATGAACCTTCATCAGAGCCCGACTCGGATGGAGACTTCATGTGACGTGAGATCTCTACCAATCCATTTGAGGTGGAGCAGAGCGCAGACCAACCGACACCTGCGGCTTACGATCGAGCCTTGGACGGAGCGAAGCCCAAGCCAATTCGGCTCAAGCCGTGAGGTGCACTGTACTGGCGGCGGTTTACGAGAGCTGGTGCCTATAATAGCACAAAAGAAAACCCCGGCTTCCAGCCGGAGTTTTCGACTCCCGCCCGGGCGGGAGGAGCGGATTGCCTATGGCAGGCGCCAGCGTCATTGTGTCCTCGCCATCAGAATGGCTCGGGATCTTTCCGGGTTGCCTGGGTGAGGAGGGTTTCGTTGGCCGTTTTCTTCGTAGGCGTCTCGAGAAGTGTCGGGCCAACTCATCGAGCAACGAGACCATCCACCCGGGCTCGCCGGCATTGGATGCGAAGATCAAAAAATGGAGCAGATGTCAGGACAACTACCTTGCCTTCGTTCAACTCGCGTCAGTCAGGCTATGGCTGCGCCTTAATGAATCCGCGCCCTAACACTACTTTGGCAGATTGTTAGAATTGGGCTTTTATTAGGATTCTCATCCTGGCTTGGTTGTGATTCAAGCTTGGGATGGACCGATTCGTTTTGACTGACGCCCAATGGGCGAAGATGGAGCCGCTGTGTCTTGGCAAGCCGGGCGATCCCGGCCGGAGCGGCAAGCTGTTTGTCGAAGCCGCGCTGTGGATTGCCCGCACGGGCAGTCCGTGGCGCGATCTTCCGCGCGCCTTCGGCAACTGGATAACTGCGTACACGCGCTTTCGCGACTGGGCGAAGGCGGGCGTCTGGAAGCGCATGTTTGATGCGGTCTCAGACGAGCCGGACATGGAATATGTCATGGTCTGTAGAAGTTTCGACTTAATCTGACGGCAAGGTTTGAACTGGCAGGGAATGGAGCTGCGGGCGAGCAGGAGCGCTCACCCAAAGGGCGCTCCCGCGCAGCCCGCGGCGTCTCACAGGGAGACGTTACCATGACCCAGGAACAGAAGTCATTCGCGCGAAAGTCGGCATGCTGGAATTGGCCAAGCAGCTCGGCAACGTCAGCCAGGCTTGCCGGATGATGGGCTATAGCCGCGACAGCTTCTACCGGTTCAAGGAACTGTACGACAAGGGCGGCGAGCTGGCGCTGATTGAGATCAGCCGCAAGAAACCGGTCCTGAAGAACCGTGTCGCGCCGGAGGTCGAGGCAGCCGTCGTTGAGCTGGGGATCGACCAGCCGGCCTGGGGTCAGGTGCGGGTCAGCAATGAGCTCAGGAGCCGCGGCCTGTCGATCTCCCCGTTCGGCGTGCGGGCGGTGTGGCTGCGTCACGACCTCGCCAACGTCAAGAAGCGGCTGACGGCGCTGGAGGCCAAGATGGCCCAGGACGGCCTGGTGCTGACCGAGGCCCAGCTCGTTGCGTTGGAAAGGGCCAAGTCCGAGAAGGAGGCGCACGGCGAGTTCGAGAGCGAGTGCCCCGGCTATTGCGGTGCGCAGGACACCTTCTATGTCGGCAACATGAAGGGGGTCGGGCGGATCTATCAGCAGACCTTCATTGACACCTACAGTAAGGTGGCGTTCGCCAAGCTGTATGATCGCAAGACGCCGATCACGGCGGCCGAACTGTTGAATGATCGCGTGGTGCCGTTTTTCGATGCGCGGGGCATCCCGCTAAACCGGATCCTGACCGACCGCGGCACCGAGTATTGCGGCAATCCGGAGCATCACGAATATGAGCTCTACCTCGCCGTCGAAGACATCGATCACACCCGCACCAAGACGAGGAGCCCACAGACCAACGGCATTGTCGAGCGCTTCCACCGCACCGTGCTCGAGGAGTTCTATCGCGTCGTGTTCCGCAAGAAGATCTATCCGAGCATCACTGCCTTGCAGAGCGATCTCGATGAGTGGATCGCTGCCTACAATGAGGTGCGCCCACATCAGGGGCGCTGGTGCTACGGCAAGACGCCGATGCAAACTTTGCGTGACGCAAGTGCTCTGTCGAGAGAAAAATTGTTGCCGGCTGCGTGGGGTCGCACATGAAACCTTTGTCGGACACCTGCCGCGACAAAGCACTCGCTGTCAGCTCAAGTCCCTTCTTTTACAAAGTTTTCCGTCTTGCAACACTCAGCGGCCTACATTCTCATCCGAGCGCCGATGTTCGCCACACCCCGCAATGGCAAGCTTGCTTGCGCGCCGATTGGCGATCCTCCGGACTGCGGGCTGATAACCCTCCCGAAAGGAGTGTTCTCTCCAGGCTCCATGCTTTTGTAAGATAGAGCTTGATGGGGCTCGGCGCTGCTCAGGCAGTCCGCCAAGCCGATGGAGGCATGAGCGCTGTCACCGGATGGCTCACCGCCGCAAGACGATACCTCACCGGATCCCCAGTCGAGCCATCTGCGCTGAAGCGTGCTCCGGATCGGGGAGGGGCTGCCACGGCTGGCCAGCGGCGGTGCTTAACAAGGACTTGCAGAACACAGGAGTGAGCCTGCCGCGATGGATCACGACATTGTCGTGCCCCTCGGCGGCTCGAGCGCTCTGCCAGTGCCGATTGTAGCCGCGCTGTTCGTCGGACTTGACGTGGCAAGCGGCGAATTCGCGATCGCCCAGCGTTGCCAATTGCCAGGCATTTACCGGGCGCTTGGTATGGATGTGCACCCACATCGGCCTTGGCATCGCACCGCTGCGCAGCGCCCTGGGCTGCAGCTTGATTTCGAATAGCGTCCCCGGCTCTCCCTTCAAGGCGTGCGGTGGATCCACTGACGCCAGTTCTCCCGCTTCCCGCAACTGTTCTAGGTATTCTTGCGATGGAAACGCATAGGTCTTCGTGCAATCGCTTGTGATTGCTGCCTTTCGCGCGTTCAATGAGCTTGCCTGTCCCTGAACCTCGGACCACATCCTTGTCAGCCGGACTATTTTTTCGTGCACTTCAGGCACTTGCGCAGGCGTGAGCAGGCCTCGCCGGCGAGGCTCCTCCAGCGCGGCTACACAGGCCTCAATCTCGGAGGACTGCGTCTGCATGCGCTTGATGACGACATCCAACACGTGTTCGGCGTCCTCGGGCTTCATGTGGCGAGCTTGCGAGGCGGCGCTTTGCTGAGCCGGCAGATCGAACTGCAGCAGCTGGTCCAATCGCTCAAGTAATCCCGGCAGTGCTTTCCTGGATGGCGGAGCCATCCACATCTGGAGGTTATCGGCCGCAGCGGATGACGCGCGTGCCTGCTCCGGAGTGGCGAGTTTCTTTGTACCGAGATCCGAGAGCACGATGACCTTGCCCGCCGGGGCCGTCGCCGCATCGGGCCTAGCGAGTTGCGGCGTGGCGGGGCTGGCCGTCGAACTCCCCTCTCCTGCGGCTGCTGCGGGCCTTGCTTTGCCCGTTCTGCGCGCCGGACTGCCTCCGCCCGCTGGGCCAATATTATCCGGAAGCGCAGCCCAAGCCGGCGGTTCAATCGTGGCTTGCGTCTTTGGCTGCAATGCCAGCAGCCGCATGACTTCGTTCGCCGTCACCCACGCAGCTTCCACGATCTGGTCCAGCAACGGCAACGGAAGGTCAGTTTCCGTTGCAGTCCCCCTCAGGCTGTCAAGCATGCCGCTCAGCCCCGATGCAAATTCCGAAAGTCGTTCCATGACTCCTTCCAGAACGGCGCGATGCTCCGCTTCGAGCGCCGCTCCATCGCTGTACAGAACGGCTTGGGCCGTCGAGACGAACGCCGGAAAAACATCTCCGATGAAGGCCCCGAGCAGGCGCACCCTCCCGCTCTCATCCATGAGGGCGTCGCGCACGTCTGGTTCCAACGTGCTCGCTTGCGAGTTGACTAAAAGCTCCACGAGAGCGATCCGCGATTGCAGATACATGCACTTCGTAAAGAGCGCCCAGCCCGTATGATGCCTTAGTGCGGCATCTTCGGCCGTGCGCATGGCGGGCGTGCTGCCTGGAAGGTGGGCGGTAGCGGCACAGACTGACTGCATCCGCTCACAGCGCAGCACCTTCTTTCCCCACAACTCCATGCATGCTGCATAGTGGTTCGCAACGCTTGTAAACAGTCGGCTCAGCTGTGCAGGCGAGGCGATGTCTTTGAGGCTGTCGAGCACGCCTTGTGCTTTCTTTCTGCTCTCCTCCAGCTCGTAGATAATCTGGGTCGCCACTTCATTACATTCGTCAGCCTCCCTCACAGTGTCATCGCGGAGCCGGCGAGCCCGATCGTTTGGCAGAATTCGGCGCGCCAAATCGGGTGGCAGACTGGCGTAGTACGCCAGAACTGTTGCGCCTGCTTTGACGACCTGATCCATCAGATCTTGTCTCTCCGGCAAGTTCCGGGCATGCCCGGCCGCTCGGCGGCAAGCTTCAAGTTCCTCAAGCAGGCTGCTCAATTCTCGCTTTGCTGCCTTTATCTCCTCCCTCGTTGGCGCCGCTACGTCCGAAGTTGGCGGCGGGTTCGCAAGCGTCGCCGCTCTCACATCAGGCTCAGACCGTATCCGCCCTACGACGGCATCGAAGGACTGATCGCGTTCCCCAGGGAAGAGACCAGACTCCGGGCTCGAACGGCTCGATTCCCTAATGCTTTCGGCTCCCGCGGCCTCAAGCTCTGATGGACCAGCTCGGCCAATGCCTTTCATGCTTCATCTCCGGATAATTGAGGGTGCGCAGCCTGTCTGGATAGGCCGACTGGCTGACGACTAGCTGACCAAGAGCATTCATCCGGATGCGCAAGGAAGAAGATGCGGCCTTGTGTTCGACTTCTATCGCAGCTTCCATGCTGCTGGAGTAACCGCGTCAGTTCCGGTGTCATCAGCTGAGACGCGAACAGGCCAGACGCCCCCTTATAGAAAACTGACAGCTATAGAAAAATGACAGTCGCGTGCACCAAGCATTCGCCTCACGTATCGTTCTTCACGGGCGATTCAACGTCTGCCCGGTTATAAATAGCTGCCGACAGAACCTTCGCTTCTATCCATTCATCTGCGCAGTTTGAAGAAGCCAAGATAGTTCACATCAATCCACACCCACCGCACACCGGCGGTCGAGACTGTCCCGATCATGGCCTAAGCTTCAATCCGCACGGGGAGAGCGGAATAGCCGTGCACGAAGTTAGATGCAATTCGCTCGGGTTCGCCGACGACCTTGATCTTCAATCCCCCATCCAAAATCTCTTCCCAGAGGACTCTCAACTGCAGTTCCGCAAGGTGTCGGCCAAGACAGCGATGGATTCCGAATCCGAACGAGAGGTGTTGCCGCACATTCTTGCGGTCGATCACGAAACTGTTGGCGTTCTCAATGACCTCTTCGTCTCTATTGCCGGAGATGTACCACATGACGACCTTGTCGCCTGTCCTGATCGGTTTTCCCCCAACGATGCTGTCTATAGCAGCAGTGCGGCGCATATGTGCGATCGGCGTCTGGTATCGAATGATCTCAGACACGGCGCTCGAGATCAACTTGGGATTGTCAGTTAGTTTCCGCAGTTCGGAGGGGTACTGGCTCATGAACAGGAGGCCGCCGGTAATCGAGTTGCGCGTGGTATCATTGCCGCCTACGATCAGTAGAATGAGGTTCCCAAGAAACTCAGTTGGCTCCATATGGCGTGTGACGGGTGAATGCGCCATCAAAGAAATCAGGTCGAGGCGTGGCTCGGCATTGATGCGCTCGTTCCAAAGCCGTGTGAAATAGTCCAGGCACTCCGACAAGATGGTGCTTCGCTTGTCCCAGCTGTCGATGGCATAGCCTGCTTTAGGAGTTGTAACAGCTGCGTCCGACCAATAGGTCAGGAGTCGCCGATCCTCAAATGGGAAGTCGAACAGCGTGGCGAGCGTTTGCGTCGTCAACTCTATGGAGACCTTGGTTACCCAATTGAAGACTTCATTACGCGGCAAGCCATCGAGAATCATCCGGACCCGAGAGCGGATCAAGGTTTCGAGCCTCGTCAGGCTTTCCGGCCCGACGATCGGACTCACCGTGTTGCGCTGCTCGGCGTGCTGGGGAGGCCCCATCTTGATGAAACTTGGGGTCCAGTGCTTATCAGGCACCTCGACAATGGTGACACCTTGCTGTGACGAAAACGCGTGGTGGTTTGTGTCGACCGCTACGATATCCCGGTATTTCGTTATTGACCAATATGGACCATGAGCGCTATTTTGACAGTAGTGAACGGGATCTTCTCTTCGCAACCGCTCGAAGCAACCCCATATGCTGTCGTCTTGAAAGCGCTTGCCCTCGCTTACATCCAGCTCGCTGAGCGGGATAATATATCCATCATCCGCTCTATGGATTTCCAATCGCCTGTTCATAACATCTCCGCAGATTTTGTTCGCGAGAGCTTACGGATCCAAACTTACGATTCACCGGTTTGAGCTGTCGTGGCGTTTGGCTGTGACAAGCTACCCGAACAGACTATCTCAAAGTGCGGCTAGCCAGCCCTACCATGTCGGGCAGTAAGGATCGCATTGACTTTCCGGCTCCATCTACTCAATGGATCGCTGAGAGCTGTCACCACCGCTGGCCTCGCCGTTTCCGGGAACGGCATCGGCGTCAACATAGTGGCTGTCGTTGCCCTGACGGCGAAGGAGCTGGTCCGGCTGCCGCGGCTAGGTCCTGTTCTTCCCAGTGACACCGTCCTGCGCCGCCCTAACAGAGGCCGCCGACGAACGTCATCGCGCTGCCCGATCGCTATCTGAGCGCTACCGCGCGAGCCCAGCGCGAAACTTCGCCTTCATTGAGGGCTCCTACAACCGAACTTGGCTTCATTCCGCTCGCATATATCGCCCCAATCGACATGGAGCTAAGAGCCACCTAACCCCGTCTACTTTTTCGGGCGAAGATCTATGAGTAATCGACTCGCTACGACTGCTTAGGCAAATCGATCCAGATATCCTGAGCACCATTTAGGAGCGTATCCTGATCTGGAACATAGATGCTATCGGAAACCGTGAGGCCATGAGCCATTGCAGCCCCAATAATTAAGAATGGGAGCTTGACCTGCTCTAAATCTTTGAAATTATCAGCGTCGACAATCCGAACAAACTCGAGTCTAAACTGTCGAAACTCTATCCGAGATGTCGCCGACGCGACCAGATCCTTCACGCTTGACGCTCCTCGGGCGATCTCTTCTCTTGAACGGTTGAGTGCCGTGAAGAGACAGGACAGCTCATCAAGCTCGGAACGGTTAAATCGCCTCAAGCGCGACGAAATGGGCACTCCGTTCTTGTATCTCACGGTCGGCACAAACCTTATCTCGCAATCGAGAAGCAGGTCTGCGACGGCGCGCTTTACCAGGATCGCCTGACCTATATCTTTCAGGCCGAAGTAACTGCGAGTTGGCCTCGAATAGCAGATCCAGCGGATTGCTCCAGTAACGGCTTCCTTCAAATAAGTTTCAGGCCCCCCTAAACGCAAATCACAGTCACCTTGCGATACATACGTTCGATAGCCGACCGGGAACATTTCGGTGTCGCTCGACGAAATCACGGCAGTTGCTCCTGAACGTAGGGCAAGTCCAATATCATCGTCCAAATTGAAATCGTAGCTCCCACCTGGTCTAAGCTGGATCTTGTTCGGGTACACTGTGACGATCGCGACATCATTCTCCAATGCCGCTCTTCTAATCAGCTCTGCATGCCCAAGATGCAGGGCGCCGAGAGTGTGGACCGTTCCAATCGTCTGACCTGTTCTCGCGACCTCCCGGATGAACGCCTTGCCTGCGGAAAGACCTGTCAGATGCATCTTCTTACTCCGCTTTTTGAACGCCAAAATAGTGGCGCGTTCGGATCTCGGAAGGCGCGCCGCCCAGCGTCTCGTGGGCCGCGCACGCCAACGAGCACCAAAGAGGTTTTACGCCCTCTCACACCTCGACCACCGCACGAACTGTCCAAAGCTCGCGCGCACTGTTCTTGCAGCTCCGAAGCAGTCAGGTTGACCCTTCTCGACCCCGTCTGATCACCGATGAGAATTCAGCCAGATAGCTTGATGGTTCGCGCGGCTGCCGCCCCTCCAGAGCGACCTGCAGTCCCCGACAACGGTCGGCGAAAAATGGTGGCTCGAAAGTGGTTATCTTAGCGCCCGAAAAGTCCACCTTTACGAAACTGGCCTGGAACGGCGATATCCCACTCAGGTTCGCATCGCGCAGGGACGATTGGTTCATGCGAACGTATGCGGCTCGCGTTGCCTCCAGGTTACTTTCGGTCATATCCGCGGCGAGATATGCCTGAACGAGATTTGATCCCTCGAAATTTGCGTGATTCAATGCCATTGATTGCGGCGGATCACCGGTGATCATCGACCTGTAGAGGTAAGCTTGGGATAGGTCCGCATGCTCCAGATCGCAGTCGCGCACAAAGGCGCAGCGGCCGCGAAAACCGGTGAATTTGGCCGCTCGCATTGTGCTCTCTGTTATCGAAATGCTTTCACCTGATGCGCTAGATAGATCCGCCCCATTCAGCTGACAGGAGTGAATAGATGCACCGGTAAGCACGGCACCCACGAGGTTCGCGTCGGACAGGCCTACGGACAGAAGCCGCGCCTCGGTCAAGTCTGCCTGTTCCAGCTCCGCTCCCGCAAGATTTGATAGGTGAAGATCAGCGAATGGGGCGCTCAGGGCTCTCGCCCGAATCCGCCCGCTCACCTTTGAGAGTCTCAGATACGGAAGATGAGCGCCCTCTAAGACGAGACCATCGATCGAGATGGGACGCACGATCGATAAACAGTCTCCCTTCGACTGAAAGAACGAGCAATCCGCCAGATGCGCCTTCGTGATCGTGACCTGGCTCAGCTTTGCGAAGCGGAAGGACGCTGAAGGGAGGAAGCATTCATTGATGGTTGAGCCCTGTAATTCCGCGCCGTCGAATACAGCATCACTCGCGTCGCACTGGTAAACGAGGAGCCCGCTGAGCATCGCGTTGTCAAAGCGTGTTCTTTTCATGCTGCAACCGTGAAAAAGGCTACCGGTTGCATCGATTACATTGCGCAGACTGGCATCATCGAAGTTGCAGACCTGCGCTGCCATCGCATGCATATAGGCAAAATCGAGCTTGGCCCCCATGAAACTTGCCCGCTCTAGCCCCGGACAGATAAGGTTCGCCTCAGAAAGATCTGCTCGATCCAACTTTGTTCCGTAGAGCTGCGCGCGATTGAGGGTACAGCGTCGCAGCGGGAAATCTGATAGGTCATGACCGCTAAGGTTCTCGGAGGATAGCTGCAAGCCAATCCCGGTCCTTCTGATTGCCTCCTCGGTTCGCCTCCTAACAGCAGCAACCGCCAGCAGCCGGTCGGCAGCCCGGCTCCAGTACCGAACGAACTCGCCATCTGATGAAAGCTTGTCTTTCGGATCTGAGTAGTGCTCTGCCCCTTCATTCACGGTGCACTCGCTATCAGCGCCGATCCTTTGCGACATGTCGAGAGTTCCGTACTGCCAGGATTACGAGGACCTCTTTGTGCTTGGCATGGACGCAGGCTGCGGGCTTTGTGGCGAACTCGCCGGGGATTTGGTGACACGACGTGTCGACGAGACTCTTATCATGTCGCTGTCCGCGGCGGCCGACGCTTGACCACGTCAGCCGAATTCTTGTCATGCGTGTCCACTGCCAATCGGTGCAATTGTCTACCACACCCACCAACCCTGATCCGTTGTTTGGCAGCGCTGATATGTCCGAAAGTGTGTTTCTTTTCGCCAGCTCTTCGACACTCCACATCACTCTCCATTAACCCGAATGCGCAACATTCTAGGTCTTTCTTCTTGTTCGGAATGGACCCGCGGCTTGCGGGCGGAACAGTGATCGTTCACCTAGCTCTGCACTCAGCCTGGCCTTACCTCATCGGCAGCAACAACCGTGCCAGCCGCATCAGTCGGAATTGTCGAGCTAAATCGGCAGCGTAATTTCCACATGGGCGCAGAATGTTCTGATTCTGACAAACACGGTCCCGCTGACAGAAACCGCATTATGGTCGCTACGCCACCTTGAAAGCAAAAATTCCGACTTCGGTTGCAGGAGGGCAAGAGCCGCAGTCCTTACGGGCACGCAATCGATCAATTGCAATTCGACACTTGCGGATCGCCGGCCTCCTGGTTAGCCAAAGCTCGCGATCGGCTAGGCCTGCTCCGCGAGCCGACGGGTCCATCTATGGGAGAACGAGTTGGGCCGATCGAAGTCGCACCCCCGTGGCTTGTTTTGCGACTAACGCTCGGCGCGCCGACGCGATCCATCGCATCAGTATTCCCAACAATGGATCTTCATGCCACGCGGCCCGGTCAGAGCCCGATGGCCGCGGCATGATCCGGCGTTAGTATCCCCAGCAGCTTCTTGAAGAGCTTTTCAAAGTCCTTCACGGGGAGCCGATGCAAGCTAGTCCAGGCAGGCTGCCCCATGCGGCTCAAGCTTACGGTAAGCGGGCCCTCCCCCGGGCTGCTTCCCCATAACCTTTCATACGGTACTGCCATGAAGCGGAGAGCGACAATGGCCCATCTCGCCAAAACTCTGCTCCGCAATAAACAACAGGCTCGCCGGCACAGACGCAATGGCCACGGGCTTTCTTCAAGCAATTGGGTCTGGTCAGCTGTTCGACAGCTAGGCTTTCTAGCATAACAGCATCTTTATCCGGACTGGAGCCCGACTCGAACACAAATATCTGGACGAGAAGCATGAGCTGGATTGCCGGTCAGGGGCCTGCCGCACGCCTCAACACCGGACGTTCGAGAACCAGACCGGTGCATCTTATACAAACTGCGCCCGTCTCAGTTCCTGCTCCTGATCTGATCAACTTTTGCATGACGATATTGAAGGCCGACAAAAGGAGACCGGAATGGCCCCATTTGACAACGTCAACCCATCCGAGGCTCGGATGCATAACCTCGATCCACAACAGGAAGAGACGGCGCAAGCAGACTTTGAGCATCGGCTTGGAGAGGCTCAGCCAATCCTCGCATCATTAGCTTCACCCGCGGCTGGATCGAACCCGACGGTAACGGACGGCAACAAGAAAGCGCAAGCTATCCCTGAGAACGAACGGTGCGCGGCTGCATCGTTCGTGAGAACGCGCGGTCAGCTTGCCGCAACGTTGACTTGCGCTAACCTTGCGGAACTCAGAAGAGACATCGAACTCGCTGCGCAAAGATCAGCACAATGGCCAAGAGCGACTGGATCGTCAGCCTATCGCGTCGACAGTGACCGCGTTTACGACGACGTGTTGGCATCGTCATACACGGAGCTGCAGCGCTTTCAAAACCACGCCAGCCACTGCAGGCCACATGTGTTGGACCGTCAAAGCGCGATGGCCCATTTGCGTTCCATGGCGGCTTTGCGTTACGAGCAAGCTCCCTGGAATATCTGGGGAGGCCAACGACTAGATCTGGGCCGCGCAGCGGCAGAGCACATGAGGGGCGATACCAATTCTTCGCCTTTTGTGTCACTGTCCGAGGACGCCTCACTACTGCTCGTTTCGCCGGACGACGACAAGGAGTTTGGCGCCAAAGTCATCGCGGAAAACGCGAATGAGTTGCACACCTACACGGTGCCGAGGGTCACAACTTGGACGGCGGAAGACATCGTCAGTATTCTCGAGGATGGAACCGAAAATGATGAACCCGATCTGGCATGGGTGAGTGCTACCCCAACCGAAGAGCGTGAGGTACTATTTCTGGGTGGGAATCTGGACGACTTTCGGACGGCCAGCGCATCGAATCCGTACAAAAAGTCAGGAGCAAAAGGCTGATGACGCAGGCTCCGGAAAGGGTGATTTGCCTTTTCCGATGCTTGGAAAAGTCGAAAACAGCGTTCATGCTATAATCCTCCGGTCCGTCTGCCCGGCGAGGGGGAGCGTCAACAACGCCGGTCCTGGCTGGATCCGCTTAAATATGATGTTCTCACGAGGGCCGCGGGCAGCGCGTGGACGTAGCGAGATCATCTGGACGTTCAACCGAGAGGTATTGGCTCAGCCCCATACGACGACTGCATGAGCCGCCGATCTTCCACCTCAAAGATCGAATGGAGATCGGCGACATTCATGAGTTAGCTGAGCAACAAGTTCAGGCAACTTGATCCTTCCCTGACGAAAAGACGGCTAGAAAGAGTCTGGCAGTCCTGACGATCGAAAAGATCCGTATCATGCCCGGCGAAGCTGTCCACACGATGGAGGATCAAGTCTACGAAGCGCCCGTCTGCTCTGTGCTCTTCGTTACCAGATGAACTTTGCGCCATCCGGCACTTCGCAGATGAATTCGCCTTGATTCGCGAGTTCGGTGGTCCCGACGACAAGTTTGGAGGCTCGCACCGTCAGCTTGCCTTCGCGGCTAAGGCTATGGCGGATGTACTCGGTCACGGCATGTCCGGAGCTGTCGACCGTTTGATGAGCATTGGCGAAGCTGATGCCGCTCTGGCTGGTCACCCTGAAGGCATTGATGACCAGACCGGCCTGCGTCGCCGACGCAGGTTTGCCACCATCCGCGTTGGTACAGTGGGTCATATCGAGGATGAGCTTCACATTCTTCCCCGCTTGGAGGGCTCTGAGTACTTCAGTGTATTTCGGCGAGGGGTCGTCGGCTCTTGCCGGCGCGCTCGCGGCCGAAAGCAAGGACAACAGGATCGTTAGTCCTCGGCCAGTAACCTTCATATGCTCTTCTCCCTCGATAAGTACCGCCGATTGCGGCCTCCAAGTCGTGATGCTCGCGATGCGTTTGGCTGATTCCAGACAACAAGCGCGCTCGTACAAAGCAGCCTGTCGCAACGACGCGCAAGACGTTGTAATGGCTATTCCGACATCACAACCTCGTATGTTAGGTTTGCGGAAGTGGCTTAGCTTCCCGCGCGTCGACTAGACCGGCTTGATCCAGCGTCGTCCGCTTGGAAACAGCAAACCAAACCGGTTGCGCTGGTCCGCCACAGGCCTCTCGAGCGAGAGAATGTAGTTCTCGCCTCTGCATAAGTAGACGATCTACGAACGCGCCTTTCGCCACCTCAAGCACCGGCTCGTCCATCTTGCTGCGCACGGGCTGTCTGCCTTAGATCACGCGTCCACAATGAAGTGGTGGGCGCGTCCTGGCGTGCCGATCCGAACAATCTCAGGCATCCAATAGCAGCCCAATCGAACACCAATGCCAGGAGGCAAACGGCAGCACCGATTTTGATCCGACGCTTCGCGCGA